>NZ_JAHUTN010000002.1 GCF_019209935.1 Corynebacterium sp. TAE3-ERU16 | reverse complement strand
CATCGCGGGCAAGCCCCACCAGCGGACGATCATCGCCTGCATCGGCCCGATGGCCGCGGCCACCGCCGCGGAGATGGGGCTCAGGGTCGATGTCCAGCCGGAGGTCGCCGGGGTCGCCGAGCTCGTCGATGCACTCGCCGCCCACGTGGCTGCCCTGCGGGCCGCCGGGCAGCTGCCGCCCCCGCGCAAGAAGCGTCGCTCGCGGCGGACGAACTCCTGATCCCTCCCCCACGTGCGGGCCGTGCACGGCCCGCACGTGGGGGAGTAGGACAGTAGGTGAGTCCCTTTCCGACACCCGCAACCCTTTCGAGAGGTCTGTTTCCCGTGACTGTTTCTTCCCGTCCGGTCCGTCGCCCGCGCCGTCTGCGCACGAGCCCGGCGATGCGTGAGCTGGTCGCCGAGAGCACGCTCCGCCCCGCGGACTTCATTCTCCCGATGTTCATCGCCGACGGCATCGACGAACCCAACCCCATCGCCTCCATGCCCGGCGTCGTGCAGCACACCACCGGCTCGCTCCTCGCCGCGGTGGAGGATGCGCGCGACGCGGGGATCCGGTGCATCGACCTGTTCGGTGTTCCCCGCCCCGGGGACAAGGACGCCACCGGTTCCGTCGCCTGGCGTGCCGACGGCATCCTGAACCGTGGCATCGCCGCTGTCCGCGAGCGCTTCGGTGACGAGATACTCGTCATGGCCGACACCTGCCTCGACGAATTCACCGATCACGGGCACTGCGGTGTCCTCACCGAGGACCGCTCGGGGAAGACGATCGTCGACAACGACGCGACCGTGGAGCTGTACCGGAGGATGGCGGTCTCCCAGGCGGAGGCCGGCGCCCACATCGTCAGTCCCTCGGGCATGATGGACGGCCAGGTCGCGGCGATCAGGGAGGCCCTCGACGACGCGGGCCACGGCGATGTCGCGATCATGGCCTACTCCGCGAAGTACGCCTCCGCCTTCTTCGGTCCCTTCCGGGAGGCGGTCGGGTCCTCCCTCGACGGTGACCGGCGCGCCTATCAGCAGGACCCCGCCAACTTCCGGGAATCCCTCCTCGAGGTCGAACTCGACGTCGAGGAGGGTGCCGATTTCGTCATGGTCAAGCCGGCGCTGCCGTACCTCGACGTCCTGAGGGCGGTGGCCGACACCTCACCCGTTCCGGTCGCCGCGTATCAGGTGTCCGGCGAGTACGCGATGATCAAGGCCGCGGGAGCGAACGGCTGGGTCGACGCCGACGCCGTAATGATGGAGTCGTTGACGTCCATCAAGCGCGCGGGCGCGGACCAGATCCTGACCTATTTCGCGGTGGACGCCGCCCGCAGGCTGCAGGACCGGTGGGCCTAGCCGGGCTGATACCGTCCCCCGACGTCGGTCCCCTGCGCACCGGCAACTACCGTGGGGAGCGGTCCTTCCGCAGGATCCCCGGGGCACCGCCGATCGTCGGTGGTCGCCGACGGCGCCCGGGATCCGTTGATCGACCCGGCACACCATCCCCGACGACAGGACACCCGTATGACGCAGCAGCCCGGGCGGCCCCAGGCGAAACCGGCCCCCACCATCCCGGAATCCGCCCGACTCGCGGTCCAGCTGTGGTGGGCGATGGTGGTCCTCGAGATCATCCACCAGATATTCAATGTGGTGATCAGCCTCATCGATCCATCCGCGGTCAAATCCAACGCGGACTTCGGCGGCACCCGTGGGGTTCCCGTCGACGATGTGATCACCGCCGCGATCATCATGGCCGGAGTACTGGGAATCGGGATCATGGTTCTCCTCGCGTTCGCCGTCTACGGGTACGCACGCAACAGTGGCCGGAAGTGGTTGCGGACCCTGCTGGTGTTCTTCAGTGTCTACTTCGCGGTCCGTGCGGTCGTCGTGTTCACCACGAGCCCCACGGGAACCGCCGCGCCGACGGCGCTGTACCTCATCGACGGGAGCCTGCAGATCCTCGCCGCCGTCGCCGGTGTCCTCGGACTGATCTTCAGCCGTCGTCCCGACGCCGTCGATTGGCGGGAGGGGGACGGCGGTGACGGGGGATCCCCGGGGGTTCCGGGACGGTAGCCGGGAAAACCCCGTGATCCGTGCCCTGATCCGGGTAGATTCGAACACCGAGGACCGTTCCACCCGGCGTACCGGGTGTGTCCACCTTCCGACCGACTCCAGGAAAAACCGTGACGCCGAAAAAGGATGACCCCACGACCACCGACAATCCGATTCCCGAGGTCTTCGTCCAGGACAGTACCCCGGAGGAGCTGAAGGAATCGGAGCGTCAGGTCGCCTCGGCGATCGCCGAGGCGAAGGAGGCCGCCCGCATGGCGGGTCTCGGGCCCCGCAACGGGGATGAGTCACTCCAGCTGCGCCTCGCCCGCCGGTCCGGCGGCGGATGGACCTCCTTCGCCCTCGAACTCGACGGCGTGAAGTCCGCGGTGCACGTCACCGAGATCCAGCGTGCCCTCAACGACATCGAGGGTGTCCGCGCGAGCGTGATCTACCCGACGTCGACCGCGTGGGTGACGGTGCCGGACGACGTCAATCCGGAGGAACTGATCCGCAGGCTCTCGGAGGTGGGGGTCAAGGCGTATCTCACCCGGTCATCGCTTCGCCGGCGTGCGGAACGCCTGGAGATAGCGAACCGCCGGAAACGTCTCGCCCAGCACCGGCACTCCCGGTCGGGGTTGGCCATCCGGGGACTCGGCCGCCGTCCCGGCCCGCGGACCCCCCGTGAGGTGGATCAGGAATCCCGGGACAAGGGGCGCCTGCGGTCGGACGTCCGGACCCTCCCGCGGGAGGCGGAGCCCACCGACGTGCTCTTCACCGCCCGGGCCCTGCTCACGCCGCTCCGGTTTCTCGTCAGCCTCGCACTGACCATTCCCGTCCTGGTGATGAACTATTTCCGCGACCTGCAGTTCGACTACTGGCAGTGGGTGTGCCTCGCCCTCGCGACCCCCGTGGTCCTCTGGGGAGCGTGGCCGTTCCACCGGGCGATGGTCGCCGGACTGCGCCGGGGTATGTCGGCTCTGGACGCCGCCAGCTCGGTGGCGATCATCTCCGCCTACCTGTGGTCGATCATGATGCTGACCTTCACGAAGGCCGGTGACGTGGGATGGACGTCATCCCCCGAATGGCTCGCCGTCAACCACTCGATCTTCTCCTCCGGGGAACTCTTCCTCGACGTCGCCTGCGGATCGACCGTTCTGCTCCTGGCGGGACGGCTGGCCACCCGGTCCGGCAGGAACTCCCTGCTCGACGAGGAGGGACAGAACATCGAGTCCTCGGTCTCCGCGGTGACCGTGGTCAGGAAGAACGCGCGCAGCGGCAAACCGGTGAAGAAGACCATCCCTCTGCAGGAGGTCCGCGTCGGCGACGACATCATCGTCCCCACCGGCCAGGTCATCCCGTCCGACGGTCGGGTCATCGGTGGTGCTTCGACCATCGTGCCCGGGCTGATCGGTGGTGGCCGGGAGACACTCGACGTCAAGGTAAACAGCGACGTCTACGCCGGCGGCATGAACCTCGGAGGGCCGCTGAAGATCCGTGTGCAGCGCACCGGTTCACGCACCCGCCTGGCGAGCATGCACCGGTGGATCGCCGAGGCCTCGCAGTACCAGAACCGTTCCGCGCAGCTGGCCACCCGCTCCGCGTCGCTGCTCGTCCCGTGGGCGCTCAGCCTCGCGACCCTCGACTTCTTCCTCTGGTGGCTGATCAGCGGCAACCTCAACGCCGCGTTCGCCACCGGTCTCGCCATGCTCGCCTGCGTCGGACCTGTCGCACTGGCACTGTCCACCCCGATCGCCATGCGACTGGGCATCGAGACCTCCGCCCGGCGCGGCGTACTCATGCGCAACGCTGAGACCATGCGCCAGCTAGACGAGGTCACCACGGTCATCTTCAACCGGGTGGGCACCCTCGCGAAGGGTGAGATGGCGCTCGAGACCATCACCACCGAGCTGGGGGAGAATCCCGAACTCGTTCTCCGCGTCGCGGGCGCGCTCGCGATGGAGAGTGACCACCCGGTGTCCAAGGCACTCGTCCGTGCCGCCCGTGAGGCCCGCGACTCGGGGGCCGGCGGCGAGGAGGTCCCGCACTGGATCGAGGTCAACCACGTCCGGATCACCGACGGCGGGAACTTCTCCGGACAGGTCGAGATCCCGATGCCCGACTCCGACGGAAACCTCGAGCTCCGGACCGTTGAAGCCACGCTGTGGCGCCCGCGGGACCTCTCGGAACTCGACGGTCGCCTCGCGACCGCATCCGTCGCCGGCGGCACCCCGCTGGTGGTCAGCTGGAAAGGCAGGGCACGGGGCGTCATCACGCTCTACGACAAGGTCAAGGACGATGCGATCGACGCCGTCGCGGAACTGGAGAACCTCGGACTGGAGACGATGATGCTGACCCGGGACACCTATCCCGTCGCGCGTCGGTTCGCCGACAACCTCGGAATCTCGAAGGTGCTGGCCGGTATCGCACCGGGCAAGAAGGACATCGCGGTGCGCAGCGTGCACGCCCGCGGCGAGACCGTCGCGATGGTCGGCGACACCTCGGTCCTCGGCTGCCTCCGGGTCGCCGACATCGGTGTACTCATGGGCTCCGCAGACGACCTCGACCACGACGAGGCCGACGTCGTGCTGCTGCGGGAGGACGTCGAGACCGTGCCCGAGATGATCGTCCTGTCCCGCCGGGTGTCGGCTCTCGCGGACCGCAACATCATTCTCGCCTGGACCTACAACGGGGTGGCGATGGCCGCCGCGGCCGCGGGTGTCCTGCACCCGATGGCGGCGACCGTCCTCATGGTCGCCTCCTCTCTCATCATCGAGTACCGCTCGCAGCGGGTCAGGAAGTTCTGACGGCGCATCGCCGCCGCCCACCCGCGCCCGGGATCAGCCCTCAGCGAGCGCCGCGGCCTGCACCGCTGTGCTCACGGCGGGGGCGACCCGCGCGTCGAGCGGCGAGGGGACGATGTACTCCGCGTCGAGACGCTCCGCCGCGATGTCCGCGATGGCCCTCGACGCCGCGAGTTTCATCGCCGGGGTGATCCCCGTGGCCCGGGCGGCGAGCGCCCCCTGGAAGATGCCGGGGAAGGCGAGCACGTTGTTGATCTGGTTGGGCAGGTCGCTGCGTCCGGTGGCGACGACCGCCCCATAGGTGTACGCGAGCTCCGGGGTGATCTCCGGATCGGGGTTGGCCAGGGAGAACAGGATGGGATCCGGGGCCATGAGTTTGAGTGCGTCCTCACCGACGTGCCCGCGGGACAACCCGATGAAGGTGTCCGCGCCGGCGAGTGCCTCGGCCACGCCGCCCGAGACACGGCGGGGGTTGGTGATGTGCGCTAGCTCCTGCTTCACGGAGTTCAGGGGAGTGCGGTCCGGGTGGATGATCCCCCTCGAATCCAGCATCACGATGTCCCGGATACCCGCGTGGATGAGCATCTTCGCGCACGCGACACCCGCGGCGCCGGCACCGGAGATGACCACCTTCAGGTCCCTGAGTTTCCGGTCCAGGAGCGTGCACGCGTTGCGCAGCGCGGCGGTGATCACGATGGCCGTCCCGTGCTGGTCATCGTGCATCACCGGGATGTCGAGGGCCTCGATCAGGCGACGCTCCAGCTCGAAGCATCGGGGTGCCGAGATGTCCTCGAGGTTGATCGCACCGAACGACGGCGCAAGGGCCACGATCGTGGCGAACAGCTCGTCCACGTCCGTGGTGTCCAGCACGACGGGCACCGCGTTGAGCCCGGCGAACCGGCCGAACAGCTGGGCCTTGCCCTCCATGACGGGCAGCGCCGCCCTGGCTCCGATGTCGCCCAGTCCCAGAACTGCACTGCCGTCGGAGATCACCGCGACGTTGCGGCCGGCCCACGTGTAGTCGTGGGAGAGCGCGGGATCCTCCCGGATGGCCTCACACACCCGGGCCACACCGGGTGTGTAGGCGATGGACAGGTCGTGCACGGTGTCCAGTGGCCGACGGGACATCGTCCCGATCTTGCCGCCCTCGTGCGCCGCGAAGATCTCGGCGTCGGTCAGTGTCGCTGGATGATGGTCGCTCATGGGTGGGTCCTCTACGATCTTCTGCCGGGGAAATGAACGTGACTTCACCATTTAAACCCCCGGTGGCATGAAGGGGGGTGTTTCGCGGGTGGAGTGTGAGCGTATTCATACGAGTTCCTCTCTCTCACCCGACCACCGGGCCGTCCGTCTGGCCTTCGGGTGAGAGGGTCAGGCAGGATGGGACGCATGACAGCACCCTCACCGGCGGCCCGCCGCACGCTCGACAACGCCCCTCTCCTCGACGCCGCCGCCGGCCGGACCCCCTCCCGCCCGCCGGTGTGGTTCATGCGCCAGGCGGGACGCTCGCTGCCGGAGTACCGGAAGGTCCGTGAGGGCATCGCGATGCTGGACTCCTGCTTCATGCCGGACCTGCTCGCCGAGATCACCATGCAGCCCGTCCGAAGGCACGACGTCGATGCGGCGATCCTGTTCTCCGACATCGTCGTCCCGCTCAAGGCCGCCGGCGTCGACGTGGAGATAGTCCCGGGCCGTGGCCCGGTGGTGGAGCACCCGATCCGCAGCCGCGCGGACGTCGACGCGCTCCCTGTTCTGGACCACGAGGTAGAACCCGTCGCCGCCGGCATCGACCTCATCCTGGATGAACTGACCGACACCCAGGCGCTCATCGGCTTCGTCGGTGCGCCCTTCACCCTCGCGAGCTATCTCGTCGAAGGTGGGCCCAGCAAGAACCACCAGGTCACCAAAGCGATGATGCACGCCGATCCCGATACCTGGCACGCGCTCATGCGCCGCATCGTGCCCACGGTCACCGCCTTCCTCCGCACCCAGGTCACGGCGGGCATCGACGCCATGCAGCTGTTCGACTCCTGGGCGGGGTTCCTCACCGAACGCGACTACCGGGACCACGTCCTGCCCTACTCGACCGAGATCCTGGCGAGCATCGCCGGGGAGATCCCGCGCATCCACTTCGGTGTGACCACCGGCGAACTGCTGGGTTCCATGGCGGAGGCCGACAGCGAGGTCATGGGCGTCGACTGGCGCGTGCCCCTCGACGAGGCGGCCCGCCGCATCCGCGCCACCGCTGGCCCGAAGGTCCTGCAGGGCAACCTCGACCCCGCCCTCCTGTTCGCCGGAGAGAAGGTCGTTGAGCAGGAGATCACCCGCATCCGCGCGGAAGCCACCGCCGCGATCGCCGCCGGAGACGCCACCGGGCACATCTTCAACCTCGGTCACGGAGTGCTCCCGGACACCGATCCCGACGCGATCACCGCGGCCGTCGCCGCGATCCACGCGGGGTAGAACGGATGCCTGCTCCACGCGCCACGACCCGCGGGTCCCGGGGCGCGCCGGGGTACTAGGCTTGGGCGGGAAACACCCGAACACCAACGAGCCCCCTTCCCACAGGAGCACTGTCTAACCCGTGAGCACCTCGTACGCCATCATCGGAGCCGGTCTCGCCGGCCTCACCGCCGCCCGCGAGATCCACACCCTGGATCCGGACGCGCACATCGACGTCTTCGAGGCCACCGACCGCATCGGCGGCAAACTGCACACCGTCGCGTTCGACGCGGGGCCGACCGACATGGGCGCCGAGGCTTACCTCGCGTTCCGCGCCGACGCGACGGAGTTCTTCACCGAACTCGGCCTCGCCGAGAGCATCGTGCACCCCGGGCCGCACACCTCGATGATCTACTCCGGTGGGCGGCTGCACCCCCTGCCGCACGACACCGTCATGGGCATCCCCTCCGCCTCGGCGTCCCTGGGGGACCTCGTCGGGGAGGACACCCGCGCCCGGATCGACGCCGAGGGCGACGCACCCGGCATCGACTGGACCGTCGGCGCGGACACGAGCGTCGGTGGGTTGGTGCGCGAGCGCTTCGGCGACGACGTCGTCGACCACGTCGTCTCCGCGCTCCTCGGCGGCGTCTACTCCTGCCCCGCAGATGAACTCGGGCTGCGAGCCACCGTGCCACAGCTCGCCGCGGAGCTCGACGCCCTCGCCGGGGCCGGGGAGAGAGTCACCCTGAGCCGTGCGCTGAAGAATCTCGACGAGAGGAAGCAGGCACGCAAGACCCTGACCCCGAAGGAGAAGCTCACCCCGGAGAAGACCCCCGTGTTCGGCGCTTTCCGCGGTGGATACGCCGAGCTCTACGAGGAGCTCGCCGAACAGTCCGGAGCGGACATCCACCTCGACACCTTCGTCTCCGGGATCGTGCCCGAGGACGGGCGGTACCGGATCACCGGGGCCGGCGACACCGCCTACGACCGGGTACTGGGCACCGTCCCGGCCCCCACCGCAGCAGTCCTCCTGCGCGACGTCGCCCCCGATGCCGCGACCGCAGCGCGGGCCGTGAAACTGTCCTCCTCCGTCGTCGTCGGCATGCGCTTCGACTCCGGTGACGGTCTGCCCGACCACTCCGGGATCCTCATCGCCGCCGATGAACCCGACATGCACGCCAAGGCGTTCACCTTCTCCTCGAAGAAGTGGCCGCACATCGGCGAACGGGGAGGGGCCTTCGTGCGGGCCTCCTTCGGTACCTTCGGCGACGACTCCATGCTGAAGATCGGGGAGGACGAACTCGTCGATCACGCCCTCGACGACCTGCAGAAAATCACCGGGTTCGACGGACGCGCCGCCGGGCTCTCCGAGATCTACACCCACTACTGGTGGGGCGGGCTTCCCCGGTACTCCGACACCCACCTCGACACCGTCGCCGCCGTGAGAGCGGCTCTCGGTGAGATCCCGGCCGTCGACGTCGCCGGCGCCTGGGTCGACGGCGTGGGTGTGCCGGCGGTCATCGCCGGTGCACGTGCGGCGGCGCGCAGGCTCGCGGAAGGCAACTAGCCCCTGGGCCCGCACACATCGTCACCGTGACGGGTGGAGAATCAAGGAGCTGCTCTGCGCTCCCCGCACGACAGGGCCCGGGCTCTCCGGAGGCGAACGGTCCGGTTCCGGCGGTCCCGACCGCGCAAGGTGGAGCCCGCGTCGGCACCGCCTACAATGGCCCCATGACTCCACGCTTTCCGACGTCCCAGAACACCGACGGCTCAGCGCGCTGGTTCGAGCGCGCCCGTGCACTCACCCCGGGCGGGGTGAACTCGCCCGTCCGGGCCTTCGGTTCCGTCGGCGGGCAGAGCCGCTTCATCGCCTCCGCCGAGGGCAGCCACCTCACCGACGTCGACGGCAACGACTACGTCGACCTGTTCTGCTCCTGGGGCCCGATGCTCATGGGCAACGCCCACCCCGAGATCGTCGCCGCCGTGCAGGACGCCGCCACCCGTGGGTTGAGCTACGGCGCCCCCACCACCACCGAGGTCGAACTCGCCGAGCTCGTCGTCGAGCGCACCAGCGTCGACGAGGTACGCCTGGTCAACTCCGGCACCGAGGCCACCATGTCGGCCGTCCGACTGGCCCGCGGATACACCGGACGGCCGAAGGTGCTGAAGTTCGCCGGCTGCTACCACGGGCACGTCGACTCGCTGCTGGTCTCCGCCGGCTCCGGCGTCGCCACGTACTCCCTCCCGGACTCGCCCGGGGTCACCGGGGCGACAGCGCAGGACACGATCGTCGTGCCCTACAACGACCTGGGCGCCGTGCGTGCCGCCTTCGCCGGGAACGCCGGTGAGATCGCCTGCATCATCACCGAGGCGGCAGCCGGAAACATGGGCACCGTCGCCCCGGCCCCCGGCTTCAACGCCGCGCTGAAGGAGATCGCCCACGAAGACGGCGCCCTCCTGATCATCGATGAGGTCATGACCGGCTTCCGCACCTCCTACTCCGGCTGGTACGGCGTCGACGGGGTGGCCGGAGACCTCACGACCTTCGGCAAGGTCATCTCCGGTGGGCTGCCGGCGGCGGCATTCGGTGGCCGCCGCGACATCATGGAGCGCCTCGCTCCCGGCGGGCCCGTCTATCAGGCGGGAACCCTCTCCGGGAACCCCGTAGCCGTGGCCGCGGGCATGGCGTCACTGCGCCTCGCAACACCGGAGGTCTACGACACCGTGAACGCCAACGCAGACCGGCTCGACGCCCTCGTGTCCGAGGCCCTGACCCGTGAGGGTGTGGCCCACCACATCCAGCGCGCGTCCAACATGCTCTCCGTCCGCTTCGCCGACGGCGAGGGCCGGAACTTCGCGGACATGCAGGCCGCCGACACCTTCCGCTTCCCGCCTTTCTTCCACGCACTGCTGGACAACGGGGTGTTCGTCTCCCCGTCCGTGTTCGAGACCTGGTTCGTCTCGTCCGCGCTCACCGACGACGACTTCGCACGCATCGAGGCCGCCCTCGTTCCCGCGGCGAAGGCCGCCGCCGCGGCCACCGCCTGACCCAGCCCAAGCCCCACACCACGACCGAAAGCGCCCCATGAGCACCACGATCGTCCACCTCGTCCGGCACGGAGAGGTCTTCAACCCCGAACGCATCCTCTACGGAAGGATCCCCGGATACCGGCTCTCCGCCAGGGGGCGCAGCCAGGCCGCCTGCACCGCGGCCAGCTTCACAGGTCACGACGTCACGGTTCTCCGCGCCTCGCCCCTGCAACGGGCTCAGGAGACCGCGGAGCCCTTCGCCCGGATCACCGGCTGCGACATCGACACCGACGAGAACCTGCTCGAGGCCGGGAACCGGTTCGAGGGACTGCGGACCAAGGGATGGCGGTCCCAGCTGTGGAACCCCTCCCGCTGGCCGCTGCTGACCCGCCCGTGGGAACCGAGCTGGGGCGAGCCCTACACCGAGATCGCAGAACGGATGATGGCCGCGGTTGAGCGGGCCCGTCACGACGCCGAGGGGCACGAGGCCATCCTCGTCAGCCACCAGCTGCCCGTCGTCTGCGTGCAGCGCACCGTCCAGGAACTGCCGCTGGCGCACCTGTCCCGTCAGTGCAACCTCGCGTCCGTGACCTCCCTGGTGTTCCAGGACAGCGAGATCAGCGACATCTACTACACGGAACCGGCGCAGGAGATCTGACGATGCCCTCCCGCCCCAGCCGCACACTCACCGCTGTCCTGGCGGCCACGGCGATCCTGATCGCCGGCTGCTCCACCGACGGCGACGCGGACACCCCCGCCGCGACGGTGGAGACGTTCCAGTTCGCCTCGCCCGGCGGTGCCCTCGAGATCACCTACCCCGAGGAGGAACGCCGCCCGGTCACCCCGTTCTCCGGGGAGTCGCTGAAGAATCCCGGTGAGACCATCGACCTGTCCGACTACGCCGGCCAGGTCGTCGTCCTGAATGCCTGGGGCCAGTGGTGCGGCCCCTGCCGCACGGAATCGGACGACCTCCAGGTCGTCCAGGAGGCGCTCGAGGAACACGGGGGCACGGTCCTGGGCATCAACGTCCGGGACTACTCCCCGGAGATCTCCCGCGACTTCATGGCGGACAACGGACTGACGTACCCCTCCATCTACGATCCGCCGTTCAAGACGGCGGCTGCCCTCGGCGGTATCCCCGCCTCCGTGATCCCCACGACGATCGTCCTCGACAGGAAGCACCGGCCCGCGGCAGTGTTCCTCCGGGAGATCACCGCAGATGACATCCTCGCCGTCACCGGGCCGCTTTTGGAGGAAGCACCGTGACCGACGGGCTCATCCCGCTCGCGGATGCCGGGTTCGGTTCCCGCGTGGCTGATGCGGCGGTGTCCGGTCCGCTGCTGCTCGGCATGCTCGCGGCGGCACTCGCTGGACTGGTGTCCTTCGCCAGCCCCTGCGTCGTCCCTCTCGTTCCCGGATACATGTCCTACCTCGCCGGTGTCGTCGGCGGGGAGATGGAGTATTCGTCCGATGGCGGCCCCCGCGTCGCCGGACGCGGACGGTGGCGCGTCGCGGGAGCCGCACTGCTGTTCGTCCTCGGTTTCACCGTCATCTTCGTCCTCGCCACCGCCACCGTCTTCGGTGCCATCAGCGCCCTGACCCTCAACGCCGAACTGCTCCAACGCATCGGCGGAGTCGTCACCGTCATCATGGGCGTCGCGTTCCTGGGATTCATCCGGCCCCTCCAGACCGAGCGGAGGATGCACCCCCGCCAGTGGTCCACCTGGGTCGGCGCGCCCCTTCTCGGTGGTGTCTTCGCGCTCGGATGGACCCCGTGCCTGGGGCCGACCCTCGCCGCGATCATCTCCGTCTCCGTGGGAACGGAAGGAATGACCGCCGCGCGCGGCGTCGCACTCATCGTCGCCTACTGCCTCGGACTCGGACTCCCATTCATCATCGTGGCCCTGGGGTCAGCCTCCGCCATGCGGGGGGTCGGTTGGCTGCGGAGACACTCCCGAACCATCCAGATCATCGGCGGAGTGACCCTGATCCTCGTGGGGCTCGCCCTCATCAGCGGCCAGTGGGCGCACTTCATCAACTGGGTCCGGCAGTGGACCGTCGAATACGGCGGAACACTGATCTAGACGGTTCACCGGCGTCCCTCCACGACCGACGCTTCTCCGGTGAGCGGCATCCACCCCGGGCGGTACGTATCCTCAGATCCACGAATCAGGCCGCGGGTGCCACGACTGGTAGATTGACACGTCGATGACCCATCCGGGGCCCAGTCACCCCGGCACCCGTTTCCCGCTGGAGGACGAAGACCCCGACGATGCTGACCACCCTCTCCAGTTATCCGTTGAAGGCATGGCGCTGGCTCACCAGCATGCGCACCGCCCTGGCGCTGCTGTTCCTCCTCGCGTTCGGCGCGATCCCCGGCGCCCTGCTTCCGCAGCGGCAGCTCAACGAACAGACGGTCACGGACTACATAGAGGCCAACGGAAGAGTCGCGGAAATCTACGACCGGCTCGAACTGTTCGACGTGTTCAGTTCCAGCTGGTACACCGCGATCTACGTCCTGTTGTTCATCTCCCTGATCGGGTGCATTCTCCCGCGTTCGATCGAGCACTACCGCTCCATGCGCAGCCGCCCGGTGCGGACGCCCCGCAACCTGTCCCGGCTCCCGCACCACGGATCGGGGACGGTGGAACAGACACCCGACGAGATATTCACCGAGGCCCGTGGCCTGCTCAGGGGATGGCGCGTGGCGGAATACTCCGCGGAGGAGGACCGTGCGGGAGCGAGATCCCTGTCCGCTGAGCGCGGATACGCACGCGAATTCGGCAACCTCGTGTTCCACCTGGGTCTGGTCGGAATCCTCTTCACCATCGGATTCGGCAGGTTGGTGTATTACGAGGGACAGGTCATCGTCGTGGCGGGAGCGGACAACTCCCAGTTCTGCAACACCGCCTTCGCCAACTACGACTCCTACAGGTGGGGCACGCTGGTGGACGGCACCGACCTCTCCCCGTTCTGCGTGGAGGTCGAGGATTTCACCGCGGACTACCTGCCCAACGGCCAGGCCGAGATGTTCACCTCGAACATCAGGTGGGCGAAGGGCGACGGCATCTTCACCGACCCCTCGGAGTGGGAGCCCTACACCCTGCGGGTGAATCATCCGCTCCGGATCGAGGGCGACAGGATCTACCTCCAGGGCCACGGGTTCGCTCCGCGGATCACGGTGACCTGGCCGAACGGGGAGTCGCGCACCCAGATGGTGCAGTTCCGGCCCGATGATCTGACCTACTTCCTCTCGTCCGGCGCGATGCGCTTCGACCCCCCGGCGGGAATGTACCCGGATCTGTTCGAGCGGCGTCAGAACCAGCTCGGAATCCAGGGACTGTTCGCCCCCACCGCCCAGTTCACCGGTGAGAACGGGGAACTCCTGAGCTCCGCGTTCCCCGTCATGCGCGATCCCGCACTGGCGATCGACATCTACCGCGGCGACACGGGCCTCGACGCAGGCAGGGGACAGAGCATCTTCAGCCTGGACTCCGGACAGATCCACAGTGGTGCGATGCAGAAGATCGAGCGCGTGAATCTGCTGCGCGGGGAATCAGTGACACTGGATGACGGGACGCGTGTGACGTTCGACGGCGCGAATGAGTTCGTCAACCTCCAGATCAGTCACGACCCGACCCAGCGGTGGGTCCTCGTCAGCGCCATCGCGATGCTCGGGGGACTGGTGCTCTCGCTCGCCGTGAAACGGCGTCGCGTCTGGGTGCGCGTCCGCACCGACGGGAACGGGGGAACGGTCGTCGAGACCGCCGGGCTGTCCCGCACCGACAGCGCCGGATGGGGCGAGGAACACGGACGATTCCACCGCAGACTCCTCGGTCTCCCGGACGACGACGAGGACGACGACGAGTGAGTTCGGGGTGGAATCGCCTCATCGAGGTAGCGTAAGCTGGACTTTTGAACAACCACGGCTTAATCGTGCCGCGGCCGGAAACATGTGACACCGAGAGTTGGATCTGATGCCCGTCAACAGCAACCTGGCGTATTTCTCCGATCTGTCTTACCGGACCGCTTTCGTTATCTACGTCATCGGTCTCATCATCGCGCTCGTCTACTACATCCGCCGTTCGAGTGAGGTCGCAACGGAGACCACCGCAGTCCGTGAGCGTGAACTCGTCGGTGTCTCGGGAACCGGGACGGTCGCCGGGGACACCCCGCAGCCACCTGTGGGGACTACAGGATCGGCACGTGGCGTCGACAAGCTCGGCGGAATGGTCCAGTCCATGCTGTGGCTCGGGCTCATCCTCCAGGGGGCGTCGATCGTGTTGAGGGGCCTTTCCGCGGCCCGGTTCCCCTGGGGCAACCTCTACGAGTACATCTCGCTCGTCACCTTCCTCACCATGGCGATCGCGGCACTGGTGATCCAGCGGAAGGACCTGAGGGCCATGTGGCCCTGGCTGCTGGTTCCCGTGCTCATCCTCATGTTCTACGGCGGTACGAAGCTGCATGTCGCCTCCGCGCCGGTGGTTCCCGCACTCCGGTCGTTCTGGCTGCCGATCCACGTGTCGATCGTGTCCTTCGGTGCCGGGATCTGCATGCTCTCCGGCGTCGCGTCGATGCTCTACCTGTTCAGGCAGGCCCAGCCCAAGGGGGAGGAACACGGAAAGATCGGTGAGATCCTCCGTCCGCTTCCGGGTGCCGACACGCTCGACCGGATCGCCTACCGTGCGGCGGCCTGGGCGGTCCCGGTCTTCGGTCTCGGGGTCATCCTCGGTGCCCTCTGGGCGGAATCGGCCTGGGGACGCTTCTGGGGCTGGGACCCCAAGGAGACGATGTCCTTCGTCACCTGGATCCTGTACGCCGCGTACCTCCACGCCCGTTCGACGCCGAGCTGGCGCAAGGCAGCCCCCTGGATCAACATCGCGGGACTCGCGGCGATGGTCTTCAACCTCTTCTTCATCAACCTGGTGACCGCCGGCCTGCACTCCTACGCGGGACTGGCCAACTGACCCTCTGATCGGACCCGGTGAACCCTCCCCGTGGCGGGAGGGTTTTTCTGTGGGGTATGGGCTCCGGCGGAGAATCTCTCCGGACCCGGTGGGACGGACAGTGACGGCAGGATCGTCGAACATCCCGCAACAGGTGGTCCGGATATCGCCGGGGCCTCTCCGGGGACCTCTGTACCCCACCATCCGGTCCCTGCGGTTCGGATGCCGTGATCGACCGAGATCCGGGCGTGACGGTGCCGGTGCGTGTCCCCCCAAATAACCGGTTCTGGTCATCCGTGCTCCGGGCGGCGTCGCCTTCGCGCCGGGCGATTCTGTTCCTCATCCGTGTTTTCACCGGCCTTCCGGGGCCCCACATGCACTTCGGTCGTGTACCGCACCGATCCGCCGGCCGGTACCGACGAAACGGACACCGTCGCCGACGGTCGGGACAATGAGGTCGTCGAGGTCAGCACTGACTCGCCGGTGGTCGTTTCGCCCACCGGTCCCACCGTGTGATCCGCGCCCAACTCATCAGCGCAGGAGGAGACCACTCAGCTGGAACGGAACTCGGAGACGCGCTGATTCTGTTCCGCGTCGTGGTTCCGCTGAGTGGCGGGCTGACGGTCAACGCAAAGTCGGGCGCACTGTTCCGCGTGGTCGACGGCGAACGCCACCGGTGGGCCCGTTTCCCGGGAAGCATCCGGTTCAGCGGCGGGAAGTCCGGGGTCGTGTCCCGGCGGGGGCAGAGTGATTCCGCGATGGCCCGGACGAACGGTGACGCCATCCGTGCCGTAGGGTGTCCCGGGTAATCCGACAACTCTCTGGATCAGGGGTAAACGCTCTGTGCTGTCCGCCGTCCTCGCGCTGACCGTGGTGTCCGCCGTACTCATCGCCGTTCCCGGGCCGAGCATCGTGTTCCTCGTCGGACAGGCACTCGCGGTGGGGCGCCGCCCGGCGATGGCCGGGGTGGTGGGGAACACCCTCGGAATCGCGTTCACCGGAGTTCTCATCCTCACCGCGGTCGGGACGATTGCGGCGAGAACCTCGAGCTTCCTCACCGTCCTCCGCTGGGTGGGGGTGGTGGTGCTGATCGCTCTGGGGATCGTCTATCTGCGTGCCGCATGGCATCTGCACCGGCGGCCGACAGGACTCGAGATCCCCGAGATCCGGCCGGAGGACAGTGGCGTGAGATCGGCGTTCATCTCCGGTCTGCTCGTCGGCGCATCGAACCCCAAGGTGATCGTCATGTTCGGCACGATCATCCCCGGATATCTGCCCGCGGGCGTCGACCCCCTGCCGGGATTGGTGATCCTCAGTCTGGTCCCCATCATCACCGGCCTGATCATCGACGCCGGCTGGGTGGAGGCCGCCGCCCGGGTCCGGGACTGGCTCACCGGATCCGAAGGCGGAATGATGTGGTTCCAGGCGGCCGGCGGTCTCCTTCTCCTTCTCATGGCCGCACTGGTCGCCGCGGGGCACTGACCGGTCGCTACCGGCACTAGAATCTGCGACATGAGAATCCTCGTCACCGGTGGTGCCGGTTTCATCGGCTCGAACTTCGTCCGCCGCACCCTGGACAGCCGCCCCGACACCAGTGTCACCGTCCTGGACGCGATGACCTACGCCGCCAATCCCGCGAATCTCACGGGACTGGATCCCGCAAGGTTCGCGCTGTTGAAGGAGGACATCCGCGCGGCGGACCTCGTCGACGAGCTTGTCGCGGAAGCGGATCTCGTGGTGCATTTCGCCGCCGAGAGCCACAACGACAACTCACTGCGCGACCCCTTCGCCTTCGTCCGCACCAACGTGGAGGGGACCGTGACACTCGTGGAGGCCGCGGCACGGCACGGGGTCCGGTTCCACCACGTCTCCACCGACGAGGTGTTCGGGGACCTGGCACTCGACGATCCAGCCAGGTTCACCCCGGAGACGCCCTACAATCCCTCGAGCCCGTATTCGGCGTCGAAGGCCGCGAGCGACCACTTCGTGCGGGCCTACGTCCGTTCTGCGGGACTGAGGGCGACGATCAGCAACTGCTCCAACAACTACGGTCCACGCCAGCACCCGGAGAAGTTCATCCCGCGGCAGATCACCGCACTCCTTGAGGGGGGAACCCCGCGTCTCTACGGCACGGGTGACAATGTGCGGGACTGGATCCACGTCGACGACCACAACGACGCGGTCTGGACGATCATAGAGCGCGGTGAGATCGGACGGACCTATCTCATCGGTGCAGACGGTGAGCGATCGAACCGCGAGGTGGTGGGCGACCTGCTGGAGATCTTCGGACGTGGAAGGGACGACTTCGTGCATGTCACCGACCGTCCCGGTCACGACCGGCGCTACGCCATCGACTCCTCCTCGACGACGGCCCTCGGATGGCGACCCCGCTACACGGATTTCCGGGCGGGGCTCGAGCAGACCGTCGACTGGTACCGGGCCAACCCCGGGTGGTGGCGGGAGGCCCGGTCCTCAGCCGAGGCGAACTACGCCGCCACCGAGGAGGTCATCGGCTAGCCGCGTACAGCCCGGATAGACTGGGGACATGCCTGCACCACATCCCGACCTGCCAGAGATCCTCGTCGACGATCCCCGCGTGTTCCCTGATTCACGCGGGAGTTTCCACGAGTGGTTCTCGGCCTCCCGATTCGAGGAGCACACCGGATATCCACTCGACCTGCAGCAGGCGAACCTGAGTGTGTCCCGGCCAGGAGTGGTGCGGGGACTGCACTTCGCGGATGTCCCGCCCGGGCAGGCGAAGTGGGTGACGTGCGTGCACGGCCGGATCGTCGACGTCGTGGTCGACATCCGCACCGGCTCAGACACCTTCGGTCGGCACGTGTCGGTGGAACTGAACGACGAGAACCGGCGCTGTCTGTACATCCCGGTTGGATTCGCCCACGGGTTCGCCGCGGTCACCGATGCGACGGTCGTGTACCTGACCTCCTCCGGATACAACCCGGACGCCGAGCACGGCATCGACCCCTTCGACCCGGAGCTCGGCATCGACTGGCCGGTGGTGCCGGGAGACCGGATCGTGTCCGACAAGGATGCTGCCGCGCCGTCCCTGGCGTCCGCACGGGCGTCCGGGATGCTCCCCGACGTCGGGGACTGCCTCGCCCACGAGTCCGATCTGAAGAACGGCTGGGCACTGGCGAATGAGGACGCCGGACTGTGAAGGGCATCATCCTCGCGGGAGGCACCGGTTCGCGTCTGCACCCGATCACCCTGGGTGTGAGCAAGCAGCTCGTCCCCGTCTACGACAAGCCGATGATCTACTACCCGTTGTCGACGCTGATGCTCGCCGGGATCGAGGACATCCTGATCATCACGACCCCCGCCGACCGGCCCCAGTTCGAGCGGCTGCTCGGCGACGGGGATCAGTTCGGCATCCGGTTGAGCTTCGCGACGCAGACCGCACCGAACGGTCTGGCGGAGGCGTTCATTCTCGGGGCGGAGCACATCGGTGATGATTCGGTCGCGCTGATCCTCGGGGACAACATCTTCTACGGTGCGGGACTGGGGACCCAGCTAAGGCGGTTCACGGAGCCGGAGGGTGGTGCGATCTTCGCGTACTGGGTCGCGGACCCCTCCGCATACGGGGTGGTCGAGTTCGATGCCTCCGGCCGCGCGCTGGCGCTCGAGGAGAAACCTGCGGAACCGAAGTCGCACTACGCGGTACCGGGGCTCTACTTCTACGACAACGATGTCGTCGAGATCGCCCGGGGGTTGACACCGAGCGCCCGGGGGGAACTGGAGATCACCGACATCAACTCCGCCTATCTGGAACGTGGGCGGCTGCAGGTTCAGGTGCTGCCCCGGGGTACCGCGTGGCTCGACACCGGGACGGTCGACCTCCTCATGGCCGCAGGGGATTTCGTGCGCACCATCGAGCAGCGGCAGGGACTGAAGATCGGGTGCCCGGAGGAGGTCGCATGGCGGATGGGGTATCTGGACGACGCCGAGCTCGCGGAGCGGGCGCAGACACTGCGGAAGTCCGGCTACGGAGACTATCTGCTGCAGACCCTGCAGCGGGGCAGATGAAGCGTCGACCTCCGTTCCGGGGGGAGGGTGACGCCGGCTGTCACAGCGCGTGGATCAGGGAGTGGACCCGGTTGAACTCGTCGGAGTTGACGGTGTAGTACGCCCACTTTCCGCGTTGTTCGCGGTTGACCAGCTTGGCCGCGGCGAGTTTCTTCATGTGGTGAGTGATCGTCGGCGCGGAGACCTGGAGGGCGACGGACAGCTCGTGGGAGCAGATCTCGGTGGTGTCGCTCTCCGCGATGAGATAGAGGAGTTTCAGTCGAGTCGGATCCCCCAGTGCCTTGAACAGCTCGCTGGCGCGTTCGCTGAGCTCAGGGGGAAGTGCCCGGACAGCATGGTCGCCCGTGAAATCCGGGCGTTCGTCGACGGCGATACCTCCGGAGGTGGGGGCGTCCTTGTGGTGGCCCGATTCTCCGCTCGTGGGGTCGGTCGGCTGTTTCATGAAGGGCATGCTGCCCAATATAGCGTAACTGTGGGTAGCCTAATAACCGCTGGTCCCCGCCTTTTTGATCGAACTGGATCGGGTCGAAGGTGGGCTCGCCCGGTGGAGTCGCGGGGTGGGTCCGGTCCGTTCCGGGTTCCGGGCCCGGTCCCCGCACGTCCAGAAACCGGGGGTGTGCTGGACCTATGTGGCACGGGCGGCGGGGTACCTGAATTGGTGGCGATTCAGCGTCGGTCGGCCGATGGTGCCGGTGATGAGGATATGGTGCAGGTCCGGAAAGTGATTAAAGTCACTTCGGGGAGGAGTCCGGATCGTCGGATCCGTCGCCTTCGGTCGACGTTTCCGGCCGCTGCGTGTACTTTTCCCGTGCCCGCCGCATGCGCTCCTCCTCTTCGCGGGCGGCCTGCTCGGCCGCCCGGCGTTCCTTGAAACGCTGTTTCTTGATGCTCCAGAGGAACTCATCGTCGTCGTCCGGGCCCTTGATCTGCGGTTGCACCGGTGTCGTGCGGTAGCGCCGGCGACTCCCGGGGCCGAAGGCCTTCCACACCAGAACGACGACGACGATGATCAGGAGCAGCAGTATGAGACGTCCCACAGGGGATTCCTTCCGACAGGGTTTACCCCAACAACAATACGGTCCCTGTACCGGTGTTTAGTAGTGTCGGTGGATGTGAGTGAAAATGCCGTCAATGATGCCCCGGAACTCGACCGGGAACTACGTGGTCGCGTCCGACGGGACATGGTGCTCTACGGCCTGGCCCGGTTGGGCCTGTTCCTTCTGCTGACCGTGATCATCCAGGGACTGGCCATCCTCATCGGTGCACCTGTTCCGCTGGTCATCTCATCGCTGCTGGCACTGCTGGTCGCGTTCCCGCTCTCGATGTTCGTGTTCCGGTCATTACGCCTCAGGGTGACCCGGAATCTGGCTGTGTGGAATGCGCAGCGGCAGGCGCACAAGGAGTGGGTCAAGAGCCAGCTGGCCGCCCGCTGACTTCACGGTCCAGAAGCGTGTTCAGCTGAGTGCCAGCGAGATCGCCGTGACCGTCGACCACAGGAGCATGGCCTTCCCGGTGGCGCCGAGGACCGGAATGAGATCCCGTCCCGTCCGTTCCCGAACCACCGGCTCGGCGGCCACGACCGACACCGGTAGCGCGATGACCGCGGCGAGTGCCGGAAGGTGCGCGGCGGCGATGGCCAGGCTCAGCAGATAGGGAGCCCCGGCGAGAAGGACCCACACGCGGCGGGTTCCCGGGTCCCCGAGCCGGACCGCGAGGGTGATCTTTCCGCTGTCCGCGTCGGTGGGAATGTCCCGGAGGTTGTTGGCCAGGTTCACCGCGGAGGAGAAGCAGCCCACCGCGACCGCGGCGGCCAGTCCGGTCCACGTGATCCGGCCGGCCTGCGTGAATTCGGTGCCGAGCACCGCCACGAGACCGAAGAACACGAAAACGGCGACCTCGCCGAGTCCCCGGTACCCGTAGGGGTTCTTCCCGCCGGTGTAGAACCACGCGCCCGCGATGCACGCCACGCCCAGAAGGATCAACCACCACGCGCTCGTCGCGGCGAGGACGAGTCCGAACACACCGGCCACACCGAAGGCGGCGAACGCGGCCGCCCGGACATGTTCAGGGCGGGCGAGTCCGGACCCGGTCAGCCGGAGCGGGCCCGAGCGATCATCGTCGGTGCCGCGGATGCCGTCCGAGTAGTCGTTGGCGTAGTTGACCCCGATGATGAGTGCGAGGGCGACCACTGCCGCGAAGACCGCCTTCCAGGCGACGAATCCGCCGACTGCGGCGGCCGCTCCCGAGCCCGCGATGACGGGTGCGAATGCGTTCGGCCAGGTGTGGGGACGAGCTCCCTCGATCCAGTCCGCGGGCCGGGGTGACGGGGTGGTGGTTGAATCAGCCATGTCACCATCTTGGCGGACCGCCGTGTCGCGTGCTCAATCGGCACCCCGCACCCGCGTTCACCGTTTCCGTGCGGCGAACAGCCTCCTGACGGCGTCACGGTCGGGTTTTCCGGGGCCGGTGGCAGGCATCGTCGCCAGGCGGCGGATCTCCTTCGGCAGTTGCCACCTGGGCAGATCATCCAGGCCCTCGACGACCTCCCACGGTTCGATCGAGCCGGTGTAGGCCGCCACCACGGCCTGCCCGAGTCGTGGGTGGGGCACGCCGACGACACAGGCCGAGTCGATTCCTCCGATGTCGAGCATCGCGTTCTCGATGATGCCGGGGTCCAGTTTCAGCCCACCGGAGTCGATGATGTCGTCCAGGCGTCCGGTGACGGTGAGTACTCCGTCGTTGATCTCCCCGCGGTCGTGTGTCGCGAACCAGCCGGGTTCGGCGAAGGAGTCGTCGTCCGGGGGTGCGGTCCGGTAGCCGGCCGCGATCATCGGCCCGCCGAGGTGGATGCGGCCGTCACGGATCCTGACCCCGGCTCCGGGTACCGGGCGTCCGTCGTACACGCAGCCACCGGTGGTCTCGGATGATCCGTAGGTGGCGACGACGCGGATTCCGAGGCGGTCGCAGGAGCTCCGGATATGCCGGGGGAGGTGACCACCGCCGACGAGAATCGCGTCGAATCCGCGGAGTGCCTCGATGCCGGTGAGGGTGTCCAGGGCCTTGGCGAGCTGCAGCGGGACCAGTGCGGTGTAGACGGGAAGTCCCTCTGATGCGGCGGTGGCGGACAGTCGGGCGGACAGGTCGGCGAACGCTTCCACGTGGAAACCGGTGGAGACGTCGAGACAGGCCGGTTCGGTTCCGGCCACCAGTGCCCGGACCAGAACCTGCAGGCCCGCGATGTGATGGCCGGGCATCGCCAGAAGCCAGTGGCCCTCCCCGGCCAACGCCGAATGGGTGGAGTCCGCAGCGGCGACGAGATTGGCGGGGGTCAGGAGAGCGCCCTTGGGTGTTCCCGTCGATCCTGAGGTGGCGACCACGACCGAGGTCCCCGGGTCCACGGGTTCTCCGCAACGTTGGGAGCGGATCAGCAGATCCGCCCGGTCCCGGTCCGCCCGCCCCGGTCCACCCGGCACCGGAAGCCAGGTGGCGTTTCCGGCGATTGCCTCGGCGAGGTCGGGGAGTACCGCCGCGGGATCGTCCGGGGGGACGGGCAGCGGACGCAGGATTCGGGTGCTCATGGGAGCAGAGTCTACGTCCCGGTGCGGTGTCGCTTAACCGGCGTTGAGCCCGAGCGGCTCGAGGACCTCGTCGCGGAGGTGGGAGACGGTTTCCTCGCTGGGGCGCAGTCCGTGGAGGATGATCCAGGCGAGTTCGACGTCCTCCCTGGTCGCAGGGGTCATGCCGGCTTCGATGAGGTACCAGACGAAGATGTCGTCATCCTCTTTGAGCAGTTCCCGGATCTTCGCGGGTTCGGCGAGGACGGTCAGGGGAGCGGGCACAGGTGCCGGCGCCGGGCGCAGCCAGTTGAGAATCCGGCCGACTGCACCGCGTAGTGGACTCGTGGCGGACACGTGGAGCAGGGACATTGTGCCGGCCTCCTTTCTTGGGGGGGATCGCGAGGGATCCGCGTGGTCTGCGCCACCGGATCAGTTAGTGGACGATCAACGATGATGGGGTGCAGAATTAGTTGGTGAATAACAATGATTGATTAGATTAGCGATCAGTCCGCCGGGGTGCAAGCCGGGAATTTCCCGGCCGGGCTGAAAAAGTCCGGCCCCGGCTCGCAGGAGATCTGCGTGCCGGGGCCGGAAGCGGTCCGGGGTGGGATCAGTGGGCCTCGGTGCCGAACGGGTCGAGTCCGAAGGCGTCGTGGAAGACACCCTTGGTGATCCACATGATGCCGAGGATGATCGCACCGATGATCACCGCGAAACACAGGCCCGCGAGCCCCTTCCGCCACACGGGAACGCTCTGCGCCGTACTGGTCGCTGCGGGGGTCGCCAGGCGGATGCCGACCGCGAACAGGGCCGGGAGTCCGGCGCCGAGGACGAGTCCGGCCAGGAGTACCTGCAGCAGATCGGATATCAGGGTGGCGGCGCTCATCGGACGGTCCTCTCGGCGGAGTCACTGATTCGGGTGCCGACGGTGTCGGCCGGGCTCAACGGGTCCTCGTGATCGGGGATGACCGCCACCGGTGGTGCGACACGGTTGGTCGTTGCGTCCCAGTCTGCGTTGACGTTGCCGGAGTTGACCGGAGCGCGGCGGGACCGGACGAAGATGAGGCCGGCGAGGATGACCAGGACGGCGAAGGCGAGGATGACCCCCACGAGGTCATCCGTGGCGGTGCCGACCGTGTGGGCGAGCAGCCACGTCAGTCCGCCGACGAGTGCCGCGGCGGGCAGGGTGATCATCCAGGCGACGGCCATTCGGCCGGCGACGCTCCAGCGGACCTCCGCACCCTTCCGTCCGAGCCCGGACCCCATGATCGATCCGGTTGCGACGTGGGTGGTGGACAGCGCCATACCGAAGTGGGAGGAGGTGAGGATGATGGCGGCGGAGGAGGTCTCTGCCGCCATCCCCTGTGGGGAATCGATCTCCACCAGGCCCTTGCCGAGGGTGCGGATGACCCGCCAGCCACCCATGTAGGTGCCGAGCGCGATGGCGATGGCGCAGGAGAACTTGACCCAGAAGGGGATACCCGCGTCCGCTCCGAGGCCGCCCGTCGCTACGAGCGCGAGGAAGATGACGCCCATCGTCTTCTGCGCGTCATTGGTGCCGTGGGCCAGGGAGACGAGGGAAGCGGAGCCGATCTGTCCCCAGCGGAAATACCGGTTCTTGTCGTTCTCGGCGACCGGGCGGGTGAACCGGTACACCAGTGAGGTTCCGACCGTGGCGACCAGACCGGCGACGACGGGAGCGCAGAGAGCGGGGACGACGACCTTCGCGAGCACGCCGTTCCAGGCGACACCCTGCATTCCCAGGGACGCCACCGCCGCGCCGATGAGACCACCGACGAGGGCGTGCGACGATGAGGAGGGGATGCCGAGCAGCCAGGTCATCAGGTTCCAGACGATGCCGCCTATCAGGCCAGCGAAGACGACGAGGAGCAGCTGGTGCGCCTGCCCCGGGTCCGCGAGGTTGAACTGGTCGAGGTCGACGACCCCCTTGGCCACCGTTGTGGCGACCTCCACCGACAGAAACGCACCGACCAGATTCAGGACGGCCGAGAGCGTCACCGCGACCTTCGGGCGGAGCGCCCCGGTGGCGATTGATGTGGCCATGGCGTTGCCGGTGTCGTGGAAGCCGTTGGTGAAGTCGAAGGCGAGAGCCGTGACAACCACGATGAGCAGGATGATCAATTCGGTCACATCAAAGGAGTATGCCGCAGATCTGCCCCTGTCATGGCGGAAAGAACAGGTGATCGGAAGGTCCGGATGGCTCCCGTCCGATGATTTTGCACAAATGGGGGTATTAAACTGTAGTTTCCTCACCCGATGGTTTACGTTCCCCCATTGTTTCACCTGCGTTTACCGTGAGGTGGGGTGTGTCGGGAGCGGTGGTGGGGCCCAGGGCCGGTCACCGCGATGGGCCGGAAACGGAAAGATGAACTTTAGGTGAATTCTGCCGATCGGCGGGTTGGTTCCCGGTCCCTCCCGTACCCGGGGGTCCGATCAATAGTAGTACGGGAACGCGGACCAGTCGGGGGTACGCTTCTCGAGGAAGCTGTCCCTGCCCTCCACCGCCTCATCCGTCATGTACGCCAGGCGCGTCGCCTCGCCGGCGAACACCTGCTGACCCATCAATCCGTCGTCGGTGAGGTTGAAGGCGAACTTCAGCATCCGCTGGGCGGTGGGGGACTTCCCGTTGATCGCCCGGGCCCACTCCACGGCGGTGTCCTCCAGTGCCCCGTGGTCCGCGACCTCATTCACCGCCCCCATCTGCTGCATCCGGTCGGCGTCATACGTCCGCCCGAGGAAGAAGATCTCCCGGGCGTACTTCTGTCCCACCTGCTTCGCCAGATACGCCGAACCGTAGCCGGCGTCGAAGGACCCCACATCCGCGTCGGTCTGCTTGAACCGCGCCTCCTGGCGGGAGGCGATCGTCAGGTCGCAGACGACGTGCAGGGAATGTCCGCCGCCGGCGGCCCACCCGTTGACCACCGCGATGACCACCTTGGGCATCGTGCGGATCAGCCGCTGGACCTCGAGGATGTGCAGGCGGCCCCCCTCGACCTTCTCGCGCTCCGCGTCCACGGTGTCGGCGGTCTCGCCGTCGGCGTACCGGTAGCCGGACCGCCCGCGGATGCGCTGGTCCCCGCCCGAGCAGAAGGCCCAACCGCCGTCCTTCCCGCTGGGACCGTTTCCGGTCAGAAGTATGCAACCCACATCGGGGGTGCGACGGGCGTGGTCGAGCGCGCGGTAGAGCTCGTCGACGGTGTGCGGGCGGAAGGCGTTGCGTACCTCGGGGCGGTCGAAGGCGATGCGCACGATGCCATCCACCCGTCCCTCACCGACGTGTCGGTGATAGGTGATGTCGGTGAAGTCGAAGCCCGGGACCTCACGCCACTGCGTCGGGTCGAAGGGATTGTCGGTGCTGTAGTCCGGTGTGTCCATGGGGACAACGGTAGCGTTTCGTATTCTGGGTACCATGCCGTTCACCCACGCCCCCCTGGATCCCCGCCTCATCGAGCTCGTCTCGACCCTCGACGCCGATGAGCTCATCGGCCGTTCGCACGTCGTCGCCCTGCCGATGAGGGTGCGGTTCCGGGGGATCACCGGCCGGGAGGCGCTGCTCATCGACGGCCCCGCCGGTTGGGGCGAGTTCGCGCCCTTCCGTGACTACGGTCCGGGGGAGGCCGCGGCCTGGCTGGCCGGCGCGGTCGAGATGGCGTACCTCGGGGCGCCCGCCCCGGAACGCGACCGTATCGAGATCAACGCGACGGTCCCCGCCGTGACCCCCGATGAGGTACCCGGTGTTCTCTCCCGGTTCCCGGGCTGCCGCACGGTCAAGGTGAAGGTCGCCGAACCCGGACAGACCCTCGACGACGATGTCGCCCGGATCGCCGTGGTCCGGGAGCAGGTTCCGAATGCGCTGGTCCGCGTCGACGCGAACCGGGGCTTCACCGTGGAGCGCGCACTCGACGCGGCCCGTGCGTTCGGTCCCCTCGACTACTTCGAACAGCCCTGTGCCACCACCGCGGAACTGGCGGAACTGCGCCGGCGGCTGGTCCGCTCCGGGATCTTCTGCCGGGTCGCCGCCGACGAGTCGATCCGGCGTGCGGGTGATCCGTTCGCCGTGCTCGAGGCCCGTGCCCTCGACGTCGCGGTGGTGAAGGTGGCGCCGCTCGGTGGTGTGCGGCGGCTGCTCGACATCGCGGACAGGATCGCCGCCCACGGGGTCTCGGTCACCGTCGCCAGTGCACTCGACACGGCCGTCGGACTGAACGCCGGACTCGCCGCGGTGGCCGCCCTGCCCGGGCACACCGACGACGACGAGATCGACGTCCCACCCGCTCCGGCGGGACTGGGGACCGGGGGGTTCTTCATCGAGGACGTCGTCGATCCCGCCGCCGCCGGGCGGGCGATCGTCGACGGTCATCTCTCCTGTGCTCCGGTGGAGCCGGACCCCGACCGACTCGCGGGACTGGCGACGGATACCCGCACCGTCGACTTCTGGCACACCCATCTGCGCGAGTCCCTGGAGTGCCTGAAGCATCAGGTCGGTGCGTGACAACCGGGACGGGTGAACCCGGTTAGACTCTGCAGATCATGACCGTCCCCGCCACCGCAACCGCTGCCGCGATCGCCGCGGAGCTCGCCGCCGCCGGGATCCGGAACGTCGTCGTCTGTCCCGGGTCCCGGAGTGCCCCGCTGGCACTCGCCGTCGCGGCCCGCACCGACATCACGCTCCACGTCCGCCTCGACGAACGCTCCGCCGCGTTCCTCGCCCTAGGAATGGCGAGGGTGGACCACCGGCCCGCCGCCGTGATCGTCACCTCGGGGACAGCCGTGGCGAACTGCCTCCCCGCCATGGTGGAGGCCCGCCACAGTGATCTCCCGCTCGTCGTGCTCGCCGCGGACCGGCCCTCCCGGCTCATCGGCACCGGTGCCTCGCAGACCATCGACCAGCGTGGCATCTTCGCGGCATTCGCCGAGTGCGTCACGATCGACGCCGGTGCCGACGCGGTCCAGGCGGCCGCGGTCACCCGTCGTGCGCTGGCGCACGACCGTGTCCACCTCAACGTCGCATTCGACACGCCGCTCGTCGATCCGGAACCACCGGCACCCGCCGCCCCGCCAGTCGGCCACCCACCGTCACGCCGGCCCCACCGCGACTGGGGTACCGCCCACCTCGACCTGACGCGGCCCACCCTCGTGATCGCCGGAGACGGTGCCTGGCCGGTGGAGGAACTCGCAGGCGTCCCCACCATCGCCGAGCCAACCGCACCCGCCCCCGACCGGCCCGTGCACCCCGCGGCCGCCGGACTCTTCACCCGGGAACAGGTGTCGGCGGAGGGGCACGTCCTGCGCACCCGTCCGGAACAGCTCGTCGTCATCGGGCACCCCACCCTGCACCGTGAGGTCCTGGCGCTGATGTCCGACCCCGGCATCGAGGTCACTGTGCTCACCCGCTCCGACGGATACACCGATCCGGCCGGGAACGCGCACCGGGTGGCCAGCCGGGTACGTGTGGACGGTCAGCCCACGAAACAGTGGCTGAAACTCTGTGACGTCGCGGGTGGACAGGCGGCCGAGGCGGTCCGTGAGGTTCTCGAGGACGGAGACCTGGGCTTCACCGGCCTCCATGTCGCGGCCGCGGTCGCCGACGGTCTCGCGGTCGGTGACACCCTCTTCGTCGGGGCGTCGAATCCCGTCCGTGACATCGCGTTGGTCGGGGTCCCCTTCGACGGCGTCGCCACCCACGCTCCGCGCGGAGCGGCGGGTATCGACGGCAGCGTCTCCCAGGCGGTCGGTGTCGCCCTGGCCACGCAGGCCCGGGACCGGACCGCACCACGCGCACCACGCACCGTCGCGCTGCTCGGCGACGTGACCTTCCTCCACGACTCCGGCGGCCTGTTCATCAGTGCCGGTGATCCGTTCCCGAACAATCTCACCGTCGTCGTGGCCAACGACGACGGCGGCGGGATCTTCGAGACCCTGGAAGCCGGGGCACCCGGACTCCGGGACAACTTCGAGCGCGTGTTCGGCACCCCCCACGGCGTCGACATCTCCGCCCTGGCCGCCGCCAACGGCTGGGAACACCGCGCGGTGGACACCCTCGCCGACCTCATCCGGGAACTCGAGGAATCGATAGAACTCCCGCATCCGCCGCTCATCATCGAGGCCCGCACCACCCGTTCCACCCGGCGGAAGCTGCACGAAGCACTGTCGGGCAAGGTGGTCGGCAGGTGACCCGGAATCCGCTCCGAGCGGCACTCGCCCGTGTGCCCCGCGACCGGGCACGCCGCCGTCAGCACCAGCTGGTGATCCTGTTCTGGATGGCCGCCATGCTGATGGCCCTCGCCATGATCGTCGGCCCCTGGCTGAACGACCGGACGATCGCCGCCGACCGGGCGCAAGCCTACGCGACGGTAACCGACGGCGGCTTGTGGCGGACGACCGTCGAGTACCGCGACGAGAGCGGTCTTCTCCGGGCCCCCGAGGAAGGTGTGCTCTACCCCGGGGACCTGGCCACCGGCAGCGGGGTATGGGTGGACTACGACCGCTCGAACCCCGACCTGGTGAAGATCTCCGGCAGGGACTTCCGCCAGGCCCTCCCCCCGGCTCTCGCAACCGCCGCCGCCGCGAGCCTCCTGGCCGCGGCCGCCTGGTGGCTCATTGCGGTGATGGACCGCCGGCGCGCCCGTCGCGGGGAGGGGCCCGCCGGTGTCTGAGCAGAGTCTCCGGGTTGCCGTCGTCGCCGAGTCCTTCCTCCCCAACGTCAACGGCGTCACCAACTCCGTGCTCCGGATCCTCGAGCACCTGGCCGCGCACGGTCACGAGGCGATCGTCATCGCGCCGGGCGCGCGGGACTACGAGGAGGAGATCGTCACCTACGCGGGTTTCCCGGTGGTGCGGGTGCCCACCGTGATGGTCCCGCTCATCAACTCCCTGCCCGTCGGGGTCCCGGTCCCGCTGGTACACAGGGCACTGCGTGACTTCCGGCCTGACGTGATCCACCTCGCCAGCCCGTACGTCCTCGGGGCAGCCGGTGCGTTGTCCGCCCGGCGGTTGAAGGTCCCGGCGCTCGCGGTCTACCAGACCGATGTCGCGGGCTTCGCCCTCCGCTACCACCTCCGGCTGCTGATCTCCGCCTCCTGGCGGGTCACCCGGATGATCCACAACTCCTGTGCCCGTACCCTCGCGCCGTCCACCGCGGCGATCGCCGAGCTCACCGACCACGGGATCCGGAACGTCCACAGGTGGGCCCGGGGCGTGGACACCGGGCGCTTCAACCCGGTCCACAGGTGTGACCGACTGCGCCGCTCCTGGGATCCGACCGGTGAGCGGCGCATCGTCGGCTACGTCGGCCGGCTCGCCGCGGAGAAGGGCGTCGGTCGGCTGGCCTCCCTGTCCGGACGCGATGATCTGCAGCTCGTGATCGTCGGCGACGGACCCGAACGAGGCCTCCTGCAGGGCGTACTGGACGGTGCGGTGTTCACCGGGGCACTCCACGGGACGGAGCTGGCCCGCGTGATGGCGAGCTTCGACGTGTTCGTCCATCCCGGCGAGTTCGAGACGTTCTGCCAGACCATCCAGGAGGCGCAGGCCTCCGGTGTGCCGACCATCGGGCCGCGTGCCGGTGGACCGGTGGACCTCATCACCCCGGGCGAGAACGGGGACCTTCTCGACGTCGCCACGTTCAGTGCGGACCTGCCCGCGGCGGTGGACCGCGTCCTGGCGGGGCGGGACACCATGTCGGTCGCCGCCCGGCGTGCCGTCGAGGGGCGGACCTGGCCGGTCCTCTGTTCGAAACTCGTGGATCACTACCGGCGGATCCTGCGCCACCGATAGTTACGGACATCGTCATTCTCCTGTCACCCACCCGTGACCTCACCGTCCACCGGAGCGTCCATCATCGGGGACATGCGTGTAGCCATCGTCGCCGAATCCTTCCTCCCCAACGTCAACGGCGTCACCAACTCCGTGCTCCGGGTGCTCGAGCACCTGAACCGCCACGGTGATGACGCTCTCGTCATCGCGCCGGGTGCGCGGGACTTCGAGGAGGAGGTCGTCTCCTACGCGGGTTTCCCGGTGGTGCGGGTGCCCACCGTGATGGTCCCGCTCATCAACTCCCTGCCCGTCGGGGTCCCCGTCCCCGCCGTCAACCACGCGTTACGTTCGTTCCGGCCCGATGTGGTGCACCTCGCCAGCCCGTTCGTCCTCGGGGCGGCGGGGGCGTTCGTCGCCCGGCAGCTCAAGGTCCCGGCGGTCGCGGTCTACCAGACGGACGTGGTCGGATTCGCCGAGAAGTACCACCTGTCGGCGCTGTCGACCGCCGCGTGGGAGTGGACGCGCCTGATCCACAACTCCTGTGCCCGGACCCTCGCCCCCGCGACGCCCGCGATCGAGGCGTTGAGATCCCACGGCATCACCGACGTCCACAGGTGGGCCCGGGGCGTGGACACCGGGCGCTTCAACCCGGTCCACAGGTGTGACCGACTGCGCCGCTCCTGGGATCCGACCGGTGAGCGGCGCATCGTCGGCTACGTCGGCCGGCTCGCCGCGGAGAAGGGCGTCGGTCGGCTGGCCTCCCTGTCCGGACGCGATGATCTGCAGCTCGTGATCGTCGGCGACGGACCCGAGTACGGTGCCCTGCGCGACGCACTGCCCGGAGCGGTATTCACCGGGGCCCTCGGGGGAGAGGACCTGGGAAGGGCGTACGCCAGCTTCGACGTGTTCGTCCATCCCGGCGAGTTCGAGACGTTCTGCCAGACCATCCAGGAGGCGCAGGCCTCCGGTGTGCCGACCATCGGGCCGCGTGCCGGTGGACCGGTGGACCTCATCACCCCGGGCGAGAACGGGGACCTTCTCGACGTCGCCACGTTCAGTGCGGACCTGCCCGCGGCGGTGGACCGCGTCCTGGACAATCTGGCGGGCATGTCCGCCACGGCGCTCGACCGGGTCTCCGGACGGACATGGGAGGGCGTCTGCGGTGAACTGCGCGGACACTATTCGGCGGTTCTCGCGGATCAGCGTCGGGCGGAACGTTCCACCGGGGTACGGCCCGGGGCATGGGCCCGGTGGCGCTAGCCGTCGCGTAGCCTTGACACGTGGTCAAGGCATCCCTGGAAAAGAATCCCGACGAGGTCGCGCGGATGTTCGACGCCGTCGGCGCGAAGTACGACATCACGAACACGGTGCTGTCCCTCGGACGCGACCGTCACTGGCGCCGCCGCACCCGGCAGCGCCTGAATCTCCGCCCCGGTGAACGCGTCCTGGACCTCGCCGCCGGGACCGCCGTGTCCACCGTCGAGCTGGCCCGCTCCGGTGCATGGTGTGTGGCCTGCGACTTCTCCTCCGGGATGCTCACCGCGGGTGCGCACCGCGCCGTGCCCAAGGTCGCCGGCGACGGTCTCGCCCTGCCCTTCGCGGACGGGTCCTTCGACGCGGTCACCATCAGCTTCGGACTCCGCAACTTCGCCGACACCCGTGCCGGGCTCCGGGAGATGGCCCGCGTGACCCGGCCGGGCGGACGGCTGACGATCGCCGAGTTCTCCACCCCGGTCGTCCCCGTGTTCGCGCAGGTGTACAAGGAGTACCTGATGCGCGCACTGCCCGCCCTGGCCCGGGTCGTGTCGTCGGACCCCTCCGCCTACGAGTATCTGGCGGAGTCGATCCGCGCCTGGCCCGACCAGGAACAGCTCGCCCGGGAGATCGCCGCCTCCGGCTGGACCGAGGTCGGCTGGCAGAACCTGACCGGCGGTGTCACCGCCCTGCACTCGGCGGTGAAACCCGCGTAGGGGCTCACTCCCAGAGGACCGGGCCGGAACCCCGCAACCGGTAGTAACCCCCGGCGGCGGCACGCCACGCACGGGCAACCACATCCCGGTCCCCGTCCGTGACGAGGTTGCCCATCAACCGCGCTGTGGCGCGCATGAGCGGTCCCGCCTGAGGTCCCCGGAAACCGAGTGGCCCGACCATCGGGAGCAGCTGCGGATGGGTCAGCAACCGGGCCGCGGTCCGGGCCAGCAGGAACGCCTCCCCGTAGTTCTCCCGCAGTACCCGGGGCCACACCACCGTCAGGTCGCGACGTGGGTCGATCAGCTCCGCCGCGAGACGCGCGGTCTCCAGTCCGTAGTCGATCCCCTCGCCGTTGAGCGGATTCACGCACGCCGCGGCGTCCCCGATCAGCATCCAGTTCGGACCGGCCACCCCACTCACCGCGCCTCCCATCGGCAGCAGGGCACCCGCAACGTCGGTCTCCGGCCCGAGTCGCCACTCCTCCCGTCGGAGCCCGGCGTAGTGTGTGAGCAGCTTCTTCGTGTTCACCTTGGCGGGCCGTGCCGTCGTCGACAGCGCCCCGCAGCCGATGTTCACGTGCCCCTCGGCCAGCGGGAAGATCCACCCGTAGCCCGGCTGCGCCACACCCGACCCATCACGGAGCTCCAGATGGGAGTGGATCCACTCCTCGTCGGAGAAGGGCGTCGTGCAGTAGGCGCGGGCGGCGATCCCGTACACCTCATCCCGGTGCCACGTCCGGCCGAGCTTCTTGCCGATGGGGGAGCGGACCCCGTCGGCGACGACGGCCGTGCCGCACCGCACCCTGCGTCCCCCGTCGGGCGCGGTCAGGGTCACCGACTCCAACCGGCCGCCGCGGATGGAGAGGTCGACGGCGGGGCACTCCTCCCACACCGTCACGCCCGCGGTGGCACGGGCGCGTTCGAACAGGAGCGCATCGAGCTCGGTACGGCGCATCGCGGATCCCTCGCGACCGAACGCGGACGGGGGCCACGGTGCCGTCACGTCACCGCCGAAACCGTGCAGCTTCAGGCCGCGGGACCGGTAGCCGCCGGCGATCTCCGGCCCGAACCCCAGAAGCTGCAACTGGTGCATCGCACGTGGGGTCAGTCCGTCACCGCAGGTCTTGTCGCGTGGGAAACGGGCGGCGTCGACGAGGAGCACGTCGAAACCGCGGTTCGCCGCGTGGATCGCGGCGGAGGCTCCGGCGGGGCCACCCCCCACCACGAGGACGTCGGTTGATGCGGTCCGGGACCGGGAGATACTCACCGCTCCATTGTCGCACTTCCGGGACCCGGCGGGTTTTCACCCCGGAGTGTCCGGTGACCGCCCGCGTCGACTACGGTTGATCCCGGGTCCGCTCCGGGCCCGCGGGGTCCGTCGCGCGGGAACGTGGCATCACCCCGGCGGCATCCACGGAGACGACGTCGTACGACGTCGGTATCCGGGAACCGGAATCAGTCCCAGCACACCACTCCAATCCGGCGGCCGGTCCAGCCCGCCGCGAGAAGACAATGAGGGCAACCGCATGAGTAACGGCCGTACCGTGACGCACGGTCCAGGCGACCACGACAAGACGTTCTCCCGGGGAGCGTCCGTCAACCTGGGAGACGAGCAACTCAACGAGGCGATCTCCTCCGGCATGCGTGAGGTCGAGGAACTCCTCGCGGCCGAACTCACCGTCGGTGAAGGGTTCGTCACCGACAAGGTCCGTTACCTCGCCGCGGCCGGCGGGAAACGCTTCCGCCCCATGTTCGCGCTCCTCGCGTCCCGGTACGGTGCGAACCCTGCGAACGCGGACGTCATCAAGGCGGCGGTCGTCGTGGAGATGACCCACCTGGCCACCCTGTACCACGATGACGTGATGGACGAAGCGGACAAGCGACGGGGGGTGGACTCCGCGAACAGCCGGTGGAGCAACTCCATGGCGATCCTCGCCGGAGACTACCTGCTGGCCCGGGCCTCCAGGATCATGGCGCAGCTGGGAGTCGACACCGTCGCGCACTTCGCCGCCACCTTCGGAGAGCTGGTCACCGGCCAGATGCGGGAAACGGTCGGGCCCGGCGACGGGGACCCGATCGAGCACTACCGGGCGGTCGTCCGGGAGAAGACCGGCGTGCTCATCGCTTCCGCGGGATTTCTCGGTGGGCTGCACGGTGGCGCGACCCCCGGGCAGATTGACGCACTGCACCGTTTCGGATACGCCATCGGCACGGTGTTCCAGATCGTCGACGACATCATCGACATCTACTCCGACACCACCCAATCGGGGAAAACCCCCGGGACGGACCTCAAGGAGGGCGTGTTCACGTTGCCCGTCCTCTATGCGTTGGAGGAGCAGAGCACCGTGGGGGACGAACTCCGGACCCGGCTCACGGGGCCAGTCATCGATGATGACGAGGTGGCCGAGGTCCTCGATCTCCTGCACCGGTCGACGGGAAGGGAGAAGGCGTTGGCTGACGTCCACCACTACGTGGAACTCGCCGAGGCCGAACTCGCGAAACTGCCGCAGAACGAGACCACCGCCGCACTCCGCACCCTCACCCGATTCACGGTGAGCCGCGTCGGTTGACCGGTGTGGAGCCGGAAAATGTCTGCTGACATGCGGACTTGCGTCGCGCCACTCACGGCGTAGTAGAGTGTTCAGTGCACCGCGTGAGCGGCGCACGCCAGGTTGCCCGAGCGGCCAAAGGGAGCGGACTGTAAATCCGTCGGCTATGCCTACGTTGGTTCGAATCCATCACCTGGCACATCGTGACGGCCCGTTCCGGTCGGAATCTTCCACGAAGATCCGCCGGAACGGGCTTTCCCCGTTTCCGGGGTCCTCGCGGGTCCGACGCGCCGGTTCCCGACCGTCCGTGACGGCGTTGTCCGGGGCCCGGAAAAATGGCTTTGAACTGCTGATTTGTGCAGCCTGGTGGGAACAGGTTAATCTTTGTGAGGCTTCAACGGAGCGGGCGCATGCCGTACGATTCCAAGAGGCTGTGCCCCCTTAGCTCAGTCGGCAGAGCGTTTCCATGGTAAGGAAAAGGTCGACAGTTCGATTCTGTCAGGGGGCTCTGTTGTTTTTCCCGCCGGGGTCTTCTACGGTCGCGGTCGTGGAGAAACGACCACATGGCGGTGTAGCTCAGTGGTAGAGCAAACGACTCATAATCGTTGTGTCGCGAGTTCAATTCTCGCCATCGCTACCGGGATATCGATCCACCGTCCGGGCCCCTCAAGGGTGTCGGGACGGTGTTTCTCTGGTATTCCTGCGGGTGCCCACGGGGGCGATCGACGGCGCATACATCCGGCCCTCGTACGTCTGGTAGGGTAGTCGCGTACTGCAGAACGCAGTGCATGAAGGGGCGTAGCTCAACTGGCAGAGCAGCGGTCTCCAAAACCGCAGGTTGCAGGTTCAAGTCCTGTCGCCCCTGCAAGACACTTTATGCGCACGCAGATCCGAGGAGCACCGCACCGTGACCGACGAAAACAAGCCGAAGCCGACAGGTTCGGCGCGTCCGGCCGGTAAGCGACAGGTTGCGGGGGTTGCCACCACCAGCAGCGACTCCTACGCCGCCAAGAAGGCGCGCGAATCCGTCGCCGTCTCCGGTGACGGAAACGAGGGATCCGGCCTCGCGTCGCGCGTCGGCAACTTCCTCCCCGAGGTCGTCCGGGAGATGCGGAAGGTCATCTGGCCCACCGCCAAGCAGATGTTCATCTACACGATCATCGTGCTCATCTTCCTGATCGTCCTGACCGCACTGGTGTCCGGGGTTGATTTCCTCGCCGGACTCGGAGTTGAGAAGGTGCTCACAGCCAACTAGAATGCCGTGCACGAACACTTTCAACGCAGTATCCCGCCCGACCCCACGAGGTCCGGCGGGATATTTCATGAGGGGGTCGGCGTAGAATGTGGCGAAAAGACCCACCGGGCCCGGCCCGCACCTCCGCCCACCCGACCGAAAACCCAATGGAGTACACCCAGATGAGCGACGACAACACCATCCCCGAGAACGCCGACGAGGCCGTCACCCCCGAGCAGCCTGTGCAGGAGGCGGACCTGCAGATGACGGAAAACTCCGGTGAGCCGGACCTGGGTGATGTCACGGCCGAGGACGCCCTCACGGAAGCGGAGGGCGCGGAGGCGTCCGGGACCACCGCGGCGCCGACCGACGTGGCCTCGGCCGCGGCGGCGCTCGGCGACGACAACGGGGACGCTGCGGAGCAGAGCGAGGGGGAGGCGGCACTCGCCGAGTACAAGGCGCGCCTCCGCAAGTTCCTCCGTGAGCTCAAGAAACTCCCGGGCCAGTGGTACATCATCCAGTGCTACTCCGGCTACGAGAACAAGGTGAAGACCAACCTGGACATGCGTGCCCAGACCCTCGAGGTCGAGGACTCGATCTACGATGTCGTCGTCCCGATCGAGGAGGTCATCGAGATCAGGGACGGCAAGCGGAAGCCGGTCAAGCGGAAGCTCCTGCCCGGATACGTTCTCGTCCGCATGGACATCAACGACCGCTCCTGGTCCGTCGTCCGCGACACCCCGGGGGTCACCAGCTTCGTCGGCAACGAGGGCAACGCCACCCCGGTCAAGCACCGTGACGTCGCGAAGTTCCTGATGCCGCAGGAGACCACCCCGGTCGAGGGCGAGGAGGGGACTGTCGACGCCTCCGGCGAGAAGCTGGTCGCACAGCCCTCCCCGTCCGCGGGCAAGCAGATCGAGGTGGACTTCCAGGTCGGCGAAGCCGTCACCATCCTCACCGGCGCCCTGGCCTCCGTCTCCGCGACCATCTCCGAGATCGACGCCGAAGGCGGCAAGCTCAAGGCGCTCGTCTCGATCTTCGGCCGTGAGACCCCGGTGGATCTCACCTTCGACCAGGTCGAGAAACTGACCTAGGTCGGTCCATCTCCACGACACAGAACCCGTCCGTCACGGCTGTCAGGCCGCCGGGCGGGTTTTGTGTCCCTCCGCCGGGTCGGGTAGTCTGGTCAATTGCGTGTGTCCGGATCGCAGCCCCGGGAAGCCGGTGACGGTGGAGGAGCTGAAGAAGGGGACGCGCCGACCCGGACAACGACGTGCACCCGTGCACGGGGATCCGGGAACCCACACATCAATCCCCGGTGGCCGGGTTACGCCTTCAACGCAGTCGGAACTGCGGGTGGGGCCCGGCATCCGGACGACGACGGTGGTTGTGCGTGATCTCGGAACGGGTTCGTCCCGGTCACGCCCACACACGGACATCGGCCACCGCCGTCGGTAACAAGGAAGAGGTACTACGATGCCCCCGAAGAAGAAGAAGAAGGTCACAGGCCTGATCAAGCTGCAGATCCAGGCGGGACAGGCCAACCCGGCCCCGCCGGTCGGCCCCGCCCTGGGTGCCCATGGTGTCAACATCATGGAATTCTGCAAGGCCTACAACGCCGCCACCGAGCAGCAGCGCGGCAACGTCGTCCCCGTCGAGATCACCGTCTTCGAGGACCGCTCCTTCGAGTTCAAGCTGAAGACCCCGCCGGCAGCCAAGCTGCTGCTGAAGGCCGCCGGCCTGCAGAAGGGCTCCGGCGTCCCGCACACCCAGAAGGTGGGCAAGGTCACCATGGCGCAGGTCAGGGAGATCGCGGAGACCAAGAAGGAAGACCTCAACGCCAACGACATCGACGCCGCGGCGAAGATCATCGCGGGCACCGCCCGTTCCATGGGTATCGAGGTCGAGGGTTAACATCCCTGAAGCTCCGTGCCCGCACCACGGGTCACGGAGCACGTGGGAGGGCCCGCTTCGGCCCGCACCACAAATTCCCACCCGCTTTTCACCATCTGAAAACTAAGGAATCACAATGAGCAAGCAGTCCAAGGCATACCGCGCCAAGGCCGAGAAGATCGACGAGGGCCGCATCTACGCCCCGATCGAGGCCGCGCGCCTGGTCAAGGAGACCTCCTCCGACAACTTCGACGCCACCGTCGACGTCGCCATCCGTCTGGGCGTCGACCCCCGCAAGGCCGACCAGCTCGTCCGCGGCACCGTCTCCCTGCCGAACGGCACCGGTAAGACCGTCCGCGTCGTCGTTTTCGCCGCAGGCGAGAAGGCGACCCAGGCCGAAGAAGCCGGCGCCGACATGGTCGGAACCGACGAACTGATCGAGAAGATTCAGGGCGGCTGGACCGACTTCGACGCCGCGATCGCCACCCCGGACCAGATGGCCAAGGTCGGTCGCGTCGCCCGCGTCCTCGGCCCCCGTGGCCTCATGCCCAACCCGAAGACCGGTACCGTGACCATGGACGTCGCGAAGGCCGTCACCGAGATCAAGGGCGGTAAGATCTCCTTCCGTGTCGACAAGGCCTCCAACCTGCACGCAGTGCTGGGCAAGGCCTCCTTCGACGCCGAGAAGCTGGCGGAGAACTACGGCGCTCTCATCGACGAGCTGCTGCGTCTCAAGCCCTCCTCCTCGAAGGGTGCCTACCTGAAGAAGATCACCATCTCCTCCACCAACGGTCCCGGTATCCCCGTGGACAACTCCGTGGTGAAGAACTACCTCGACGAGCCCCAGGTCTAGATAAGTCCATCGTTGACCTGACTGCCGGGTCGACCGGAGCGCCCCGCGTGCCGTCCATCGTGATGGAACGCGGGGCGCTCCGCGTCTCCGGTCCTCCGTCCCCGGGGGAGTGCCCGGGGCGTGCACCCACGGGGAAGCGGCCACCCGTGATTTGACCCGCCGGGTCCGCGTGCATACACTGACCCACCGAAGTTTGAACGGCGCGTTTTCCACGCGACGAGCTCAAGTTTCACCGAAGACCGTCGGTCATCCCGGTACCCGGGATCGAAGGTTTCCGCACCGCGGAACGGCCCACGCAGGAGACACTTGGAGCCTCCCTCTTCCCGAGGTGCGCCCCCCGTGCTCTTGCACGGGGCTTTTTCATGTTTCCACCGTTCACGCGGTCGGTGACGTGAGAGAGCCCCGGCGGATCAGACGACCTACACACATGAGGAAGGAGGCGAAGTAATGGCTAACGCGAAGAACGTCGCCGCAGTGGCTGAACTCAAGCAGCGCTTTGAGTCCACCAACGCCGTCGTGCTCACCGAGTACCGCGGTCTCTCCGTGGCTCAGACCACTGAACTGCGTCGGGCTCTCGGCTCGGATGTCACCTACTCCGTCGCCAAGAACACCATGATCAAGCTGGCTGCGAAAGAAGCCGGCGTCGAAGGTCTTGATGACATCCTGACCGGTCCCACCGCAATCGCCTTCATCGAGGGCGAGGCTGTTGACGCAGCCAAGGCGATGAAGGACTTCGGCAAGGAAAACAAGGCGTTCGTGGTCAAGGGTGGCTACATGGACGGCGAATTCCTGAGCGCGGCTCAGGTTGAAGCCATCGCCGAGCTGGACAACCGCGAGACCACTCTCGCGAAACTGGCGGGCGCCATGCAGGGCAGCTTGGCAAAGGCCGCAGGCCTGTTCAACGCTCCCGCTTCCCAGATCGCACGCCTCAGCGCTGCGCTCCAGGAAAAGAAGCAGGGCGAAGAATAAGTCGTCTCCCGCCACGCGGCGCGAGACGCACAGAGTTAGACCACAGCACAAACTTTTCGGCCCGGTGCACCCGGGCCACCAACTGAAAGGACTGCCACCATGGCTAAGTTCACCAATGACGAGCTCATCGAGGCCTTCAAGGAAATGACCCTCATCGAGCTCTCCGAGTTCGTGAAGCTCTTCGAGGACACCTTCGACGTCACCGCCGCCGCTCCGGTCGCCGCCGTCGCCGCCGGCGCCCCCGGTGCCGCTGCCGCCGCCGAGGAAGAGAAGGACGAGTTCGACGTCGTTCTCGAGGACGCCGGTGCCAAGAAGATCGGCGTCATCAAGGCCGTCCGCGAGATCGTCTCCGGCCTGGGGCTGAAGGAAGCCAAGGAGCTCGTCGAGTCCGCTCCGAAGGCCATCCTCGAGGCTGCGTCCAAGGACGACGCCGAGGCCGCCAAGACCAAGCTCGAAGAGGCCGGCGCCAAGGTCTCCCTGAAGTAGTCCCTCCGGGTTCGACTTCCCGCCACCGTCCGACGGTGGCCGGCGAACGGCCCGCAGATTCCCGTGCAGAACGGGGAACTGCGGGCCGTTTTCCCGTTCCGGGACCGTTTCGACGGCGGATAGCGGAGCAAAACTGATCTTCATCACCCGACTGTGCGCGGGGTAGCATCGGGTCATGCTTGCGAAGTCGCGTATTTTCTCGGTGCTGATCCTCGGTCTGGGGGCCGCCCTCATCACCTGGGGGTTGGTTGCACCGCACTTCTTCCATGACGACGGCCGGCTGCCGCTGTCGCTGGAGGACACCACACTGACGGTGCGTGACGGCAACGCGGAGACCACACTGAATCCGGGCCCGGGGGAGATCGTCTCCGCCGCGGTGATCCGCCAGCACCACGTCGAGCTCCTCGATCCCGCTGACGCGGAGACGGTGACCGTGCGGATCGGATCGACGATGATGCGCGAGGCCAACGAGGACGACATAGAGCGCCTCGTCGAGGCGTCCGTGTGGAGCTTCGTCATGGACCGGACGACGGGGGAGGCGGTGGGGCCCGCCACGATGACGTCCCAGCTCGGCCTGCCGCCCACCCAGGTCCCCGTGACCGGTCTCTGGGCGAAGTTCCCCGCTGACCCGGCGAAGACGACCTACGAGGTCTTCGACGCGACCCTGCGGGGGAGCGCACCCGCGGTGTACCGGGAGACGGTCGAACGCGGCGGGCGGCAGCTCAACGTCTACCGGCAGACGATCGAACCGACGAACCTGGCGACACGGTACGCGGACATGTTCAACACCACGACGTTCGAGACCGGGGACGGGGGCACCGAGCCCGGATACCTGTTCTATTCGGCCGACCGGGACTGGTACGTAGACGTCGGGACGGGACTGGTGGTGGACATCCGGGAGGATCTGGAATCCTACTACGGGACCCGCGACGGTGAACGCCGTGAACAGGTGCTCCGGTTCCACGGGGCGGGGACGGAGGAATCCGTCGACCGGCTCATCGCCCAGGCCGAACGGGTACCGGACGGTTCCGGACAACGGACCGTCACCACCGTGCTGCTGACACTCGGCGCCCTGCTTCTGCTCGTCGGGCTTGTCGGGGTGCTGTCAGGTGGTCGGCTGCGACGCGGAGGGGAGTCGGGGGAGTCGACGCGGTATCCGTGATTCTGTGCCGTTCGGCGGTTTCAGGTGGCGGATCGCCGACGATCTGTTAGGGTGGCGCCGGCAGTACATCCTTCCGGTGCCCGTTCTCCGGGCCCGGGGGGGGGGGGGCGAATGGGGAACGTTGGCGGAGTTCCCGGCCCGACGGACGTCGGCCGAAAACTGGTACTTTACAGCCGGAAGAAAATGGTATAGGCTAGCTCGTTGCGCTGGAATCTCTTTCCGGTTATCCTGTCCGACCTTGGCCAGACCGGTTGAAAAACCCGGTTTGACAAGGTCATTCAGTGCTATCCGGAGATGATTGGTTCCACAGCAGACCACATGCTAAAAATTCTAGCGGAACGGGCCCACCATCGTCGTGGGTGAGCCCACCGCGTGAGGTGCTGGAAGGACGCATCTTGGCAGTCTCCCGCCAGACCAAGTCAGTGACCGAAATCCCCGGAGCTCCGCAGCGTTACTCGTTCGCGAAGATCAACGAACCCATCGAGGTGCCCGGTCTTCTCGACCTGCAGCTCGAGTCGTTCGCATGGCTCGTCGGAACGCCCGAGTGGCGTGAACGCACCCAGGCCGAAGCGCCTGAGGGCGCCCGAGTGACCAGTGGACTGGAGGACATCCTCGAGGAACTGTCCCCGATCCAGGACTACTCCGGAAATATGTCCCTGTCCCTGTCCACGCCACGCTTCGAAGAGGTCAAGAACTCTATCGATGAGTGCAAGGACAAGGACATCAACTACTCCGCCCCGCTTTACGTGACGGCGGAGTTCGTCAACAACGAAACCGGAGAGATCAAGTCCCAGACCGTCTTCATCGGCGATTTCCCGATGATGACCGACAAGGGCACCTTCATCGTCAACGGCACGGAGCGTGTCGTCGTCAGCCAGCTGGTCCGTTCTCCCGGTGTCTACTTCGACCAGACCATAGACAAGTCCACCGAGCGACCCCTGCACGCAGTGAAGGTGATTCCCTCCCGTGGTGCATGGCTCGAGTTCGACGTCGACAAGCGCGACACCGTCGGTGTCCGCATCGACCGGAAGCGCCGTCAGCCCGTCACCGTGCTGCTGAAGGCACTCGGCTGGACCACCGAGCAGATCGTGGAGCGCTTCGGCTTCTCCGAGATCATGATGTCGACCCTCGAGGCTGACGGTGTCTCGAACACCGACGAGGCGCTCCTGGAGATCTACCGGAAGCAGCGCCCGGGTGAGCAGCCCACGCGTGACCTCGCGCAGTCTCTCCTGGAGAACTCCTTCTTCAACGCCAAGCGCTACGACCTGGCCAAGGTCGGTCGCTACAAGGTCAACCGCAAGCTGGGGCTCGGCGGCGACAACGAGGGCAACCTCACGCTGACCGAGGACGACATCGCGACCACCATCGAGTACCTCGTCCGGCTGCACGCCGGCGAGAACTCGATGAAGTCACCCGCCGGAACGACCATCCCGGTCGAGACCGACGACATCGACCACTTCGGCAACCGTCGCCTGCGCACCGTCGGCGAGCTCATCCAGAACCAGGTCCGCGTCGGCCTGTCCCGCATGGAGCGCGTCGTCCGTGAGCGCATGACCACCCAGGACGCCGAGTCGATCACCCCGACCTCGCTGATCAACGTGCGTCCGGTCTCCGCCGCGATCCGCGAGTTCTTCGGAACCTCGCAGCTGTCGCAGTTCATGGACCAGAACAACTCACTGTCCGGTCTGACGCACAAGCGTCGCCTCTCCGCGCTCGGCCCCGGTGGCCTCTCCCGCGAGCGTGCCGGCATCGAGGTCCGTGACGTGCACCCCTCGCACTACGGCCGGATGTGCCCGATCGAGACCCCTGAGGGCCCGAACATCGGCCTGATCGGTTCCCTGTCGTCGTACGCCCGGATCAATCCCTTCGGGTTCATCGAGACCCCGTACCGCAAGGTCGTCGACGGTCGACTCACCGACGAGATCGACTACCTCACCGCGGATGAGGAGGACCGGCACGTCGTCGCGCAGGCGAACACGCCCTACGACGAGAATGGTCTGATCACCGAGGAACAGGTCGTCGTACGCATGAAGGGCGGCGACAACGAGGTCGTCGACCGCGAGCGCATCGACTACATGGACGTCTCGCCCCGCCAGATGGTCTCCGTCGGCACGGCGATGATCCCCTTCCTCGAGCACGACGACGCCAACCGTGCCCTGATGGGTGCGAACATGCAGAAGCAGGCCGTGCCGCTGGTCCGTGCCGAATCGCCGTACGTCGGCACCGGCATGGAGCTGCGCGCCGCCTACGACGCCGGTGACCTCATCATCTCCAACAAGGCCGGTGTCGTCGAGAACATCGCCGCCGACTTCATCACCGTGATGGGTGATGACGGTGTCCGTGACACCTACATGCTGCGGAAGTTCCAGCGGACCAACCAGGGCACCTGCTACAACCAGAAGCCCATCGTCAACATGGGTGACCGCGTCGAGGAGGGCCAGGTCCTGGCGGACGGCCCCGGTACCCACCGGGGCGAGATGGCGCTCGGGCGCAACCTGCTCGTCGCATTCATGCCGTGGGAGGGCCACAACTACGAGGACGCGATCATCCTCAACCAGCGCCTCGTGGAGGAGGACGTCCTCACCTCGATCCACATCGAGGAACACGAGATCGACGCCCGCGACACGAAGCTCGGTGCCGAGGAGATCACCCGTGAGATCCCTAACGTCTCCGAGGAGGTCCTCAAGGATCTCGACGACCGCGGTATCGTGCGCATCGGCGCCGACGTCCGTGACGGCGACATCCTCGTCGGCAAGGTCACGCCCAAGGGGGAGACCGAGCTGACCCCGGAGGAGCGCCTCCTGCGTGCCATCTTCGGTGAGAAGGCCCGCGAGGTCCGCGACACCTCCATGAAGGTTCCGCACGGTGAGACCGGCAAGGTCATCGGTGTGCGCCGGTTCTCCCGCGAGGACGATGACGACCTCGCGGCCGGCGTCAATGAGATGATCCGTGTCTACGTCGCCCAGAAACGCAAGATCCAGGACGGCGACAAGCTCGCCGGTCGCCACGGCAACAAGGGCGTCGTCGGCAAGATCCTCCCCGCCGAGGACATGCCCTTCCTGCCCGACGGCACCCCGGTGGACATCATCCTGAATACCCACGGTGTCCCGCGTCGTATGAACATCGGCCAGGTTCTCGAGGTCCACCTCGGCTGGCTCGCCGCCGCGGGTTGGCACGTCGACCCGGAGGACGTCAAGAACGCCGAGCTCATCAAGACGTTGCCCGAGTCGCTCTACGACGTCCCGCCGGAGTCCCTCACCGCCACGCCGGTGTTCGACGGTGCCTCCAACGAGGAGCTCGCGGGCCTGCTCGCGAACTCCCGCCCGAACCGTGACGGCCAGACTCTGGTCGACGGCAACGGCAAGGCGCAGCTGTTCGACGGTCGCTCCGGTGAACCCTTCCCTTACCCGGTGTCGGTCGGCTACATGTACATGCTGAAGCTGCACCACCTGGTCGACGAGAAGATCCACGCCCGTTCCACCGGCCCGTACTCCATGATCACCCAGCAGCCGCTCGGTGGTAAGGCCCAGTTCGGTGGACAGCGCTTCGGTGAGATGGAGGTGTGGGCGATGCAGGCATACGGCGCCGCCTACACCCTGCAGGAGCTCCTGACCATCAAGTCCGACGACGTCGTCGGCCGTGTCAAGGTCTACGAGGCCATCGTCAAGGGCGAGAACATCCCGGACCCGGGTATCCCGGAGTCGTTCAAGGTCCTGCTCAAGGAGCTCCAGTCGCTGTGCCTCAACGTCGAGGTCCTCTCGGCCGACGGCACCCCGATGGAGCTCGGGACCACCGACGACGACGAGTTCGATCAGGCCGGTGCCTCCCTGGGCATCAACCTGTCCCGCGACGAGCGAACCGACGACGTGGCCTGACGGTCACCCGGCACCGCACGACGGTCTGACCGCGGGTCGTGCCTGTCCCCACCGGGGCGGGCGGCCCGCGGGACGGGCAGCTAATCACCGATATTCTTCTTCTTCACACAACACCCCCGGAAAGACGGGGGGAAAGGGAGTTACGTGCTCGACGTCAACTTCTTCGACGAACTCCGCATCGGCCTTGCTACGGCCGACGACATTCGCCGCTGGTCCAAGGGCGAGGTCAAAAAGCCGGAGACCATCAACTACCGAACCCTCAAGCCCGAGAAGGACGGCCTGTTCTGCGAGCGGATCTTCGGACCCACCCGCGACTGGGAGTGCGCCTGCGGCAAGTACAAGCGTGTCCGCTACAAGGGCATCATCTGTGAGCGCTGCGGCGTCGAGGTGACCAAGTCCAAGGTGCGGCGTGAGCGCATGGGACACATCGAGCTCGCCGCTCCGGTCACCCACATCTGGTACTTCAAGGGTGTTCCGTCGCGCCTCGGTTACCTGCTGGATCTCGCGCCCAAGAACCTCGAGCGCATCATCTACTTCGCCGCGAACATCATCACCTCCGTCGACGACGAGGCCCGCCACAACGACCTTTCCACCCTGGAGGCAGAGATGCTCCTGGAGAAGAAGGACGTCGAGGCCGACGCCGAATCCGACATCGCGGACCGGGCACAGAAGCTCGAGGAGGACCTCGCCGAGCTCGAGGCCGCCGGCGCCAAGGCCGACGCGCGCCGCAAGGTGCAGAACGCCGCCGACAAGGAGATGCAGCACATCCGCGAGCGCGCAGAGCGGGAGGTCGCCCGTCTGGACGAGATCTGGAACACCTTCGTCAAGCTCGCCCCGAAGCAGATGATCGTGGACGAGACGATCTACTCCGAACTCGTCGACCGCTACGAGGACTACTTCACCGGTGGCATGGGCGCGGAGGCCATCCAGACGCTCATCCGCAACTTCGACCTCGACGCCGAGGCCGAGGAACTGCGCACCATCATCAACGAGGGCAAGGGCCAGAAGAAGGCCCGTGCACTCAAGCGACTCAAGGTCGTCGCAGCGTTCCAGCGCTCCGGCAACGACCCCGCGGGCATGGTCCTGGACAGCATCCCGGTGATCCCGCCGGAGCTGCGCCCGATGGTCCAGCTCGACGGTGGCCGGTTCGCCACCTCCGACCTGAACGACCTCTACCGTCGCGTGATCAACCGCAACAACCGCCTCAAGCGGATGATCGATCTCGGTGCCCCCGAGATCATCGTCAACAACGAGAAGCGGATGCTGCAGGAGTCCGTGGACGCCCTGTTCGACAACGGTCGTCGCGGCCGGCCGGTCACCGGCCCGGGCAACCGCCCGCTGAAGTCGCTGTCGGATCTCCTCAAGGGCAAGCAGGGTCGTTTCCGTCAGAACCTGCTCGGTAAGCGCGTCGACTACTCCGGTCGTTCCGTGATCATCGTCGGTCCGCAGCTCCGTCTGCACGAGTGCGGCCTGCCGAAGCTGATGGCGCTGGAGCTGTTCAAGCCCTTCGTCATGAAGCGCCTCGTGGAGCGCGAGTACGCGCAGAACATCAAGTCCGCGAAGCGCATGGTCGAGCGCCAGCGTCCCGAGGTCTGGGACGTGCTCGAGGAGGCCATCTCCGAGCACCCGGTGATGCTGAACCGTGCCCCCACCCTGCACCGCCTGGGCATCCAGGCCTTCGAGCCCGTGCTCGTCGAGGGTAAGGCCATCCAGCTGCACCCGCTCGCGTGTGAGGCCTTCAACGCCGACTTCGACGGTGACCAGATGGCCGTCCACCTGCCGCTTTCCGCCGAAGCCCAGGCCGAGGCCCGCATCCTGATGCTCGCCTCGAACAACATCCTCTCCCCGGCGTCGGGTAAGCCGCTGGCCATGCCCCGACTGGACATGGTCACCGGGCTGTACTTCCTCACGCTCGACAAGAACCCCGAGGAACTCGGTGGTCAGGGCGCGTACCAGCCCGCGACCGAGAACGGCCCCGAGAGGGGCGTCTACAGTTCCTTCGCCGAAGCCATCATGGCGTACGACCGTGGGGTGCTCGGCCTGCAGGCCCCGATCAAGGTCCGCATCTCGCACCTGCGTCCCCCGGCGGACATCGAGGCGGAGCAGTTCCCCGACGGCTGGAAGCGCGGTGACGTCTGGATGGCGCACACCACACTCGGCCGGATCATGTTCAACGACCTGCTGCCGTGGAACTACCCGTATCTCGAGGGCGTCATGGTCCGTAAGGGCGGTGGCACCGACAAGATCCTGCTCGGTGACGTCATCAACGACCTCGCCTCGCGCTACCCGATGATCACCGTCGCGCAGACCATGGACAAGATGAAGGACGCCGGTTTCTACTGGGCCACCCGGTCCGGTGTCACCATCACCATGTCCGACGTGCTCGTGCTCCCGAACAAGGCCGAGATCCTCGACCGTTACGAGGCCGAGGCACGTGAGGTCGAGCGCAAGTACTGGGTCCAGGGTGCACTCACCGAGCGTGAGCGCTACGACCGCCTGGTCGAGCTCTGGAAGGACGCCACGGACACCGTGGGTAAGGCCGTCGAGGACATGTACCCCGACGACAACCCGATCCCGATGATCGTGAAGTCCGGTGCCGCCGGCAACATGCGCCAGATCTGGACGCTCGCGGGCATGAAGGGCATGGTCGTGAACTCGAAGGGTGACTACATCACCCGCCCGATCAAGACCTCCTTCCGAGAGGGACTGTCCGTCCTGGAGTACTTCAACAACTCCCACGGTTCTCGTAAGGGCCTGGCCGACACCGCGCTGCGTACCGCCGACTCGGGTTATCTGACCCGTCGTCTCGTGGACGTCGCGCAGGACGTCATCGTCCGCGAGGAGGACTGCGCCACCCGCCAGGGTGTCAAGGCCCCGGTCGCGGTCGAGGTCACCGACGCTCTGGGCAACGTCACCGGTCACCGCAGGCACCAGCTGATCGAGACCTCGGTCACCGGCCGTGTGCTCGCCGCGGACGCGACGAACGCGTCCGGTGAGGTCATCCTCGAGGCGGGTTCCGATCTGGGTGAGCTCGAGATCGATGCTCTCGTCGAAGCAGGTGTCGCGGAGGTCAAGCTCCGCAGCGTCCTCACCTGTCAGACCCCCACCGGGGTCTGCGCCAAGTGCTACGGCCGTTCGATGGCCTCCGGCAAGCAGGTCGACATCGGAGAGGCCGTCGGCATCGTCGCGGCACAGTCGATCGGTGAGCCCGGTACCCAGCTGACCATGCGTACGTTCCACCAGGGTGGCGTCGGTGGCGACATCACCGGCGGTCTGCCCCGTGTCCAGGAGCTCTTCGAGGCGCGTGTCCCGAAGAACAAGGCCCCGATCGCCTCGGTCGCCGGTACGGTGCACCTCGAGGACGAGGGCAACTTCTGGACCCTGACGATCACGCCGGACGACGGATCGGACGAGGTCGTCTACGAGAAGCTGTCGAAGCGGCAGGGTCTCGCGATGATCAACGCCCCGATGGAGTACGCTCCCGGTTCACACATCGACCGCACGCTGCAGGAGGGCGACCACGTCGACGTGGGCGACCGACTGCTCCGCGGCCCGGCGGACCCGCACGACGTCCTCGAGGTTCTCGGTCGCCGCGGCGTCGAGCAGCACCTCATCGACGAGGTGCAGGCCGTCTACCGTGCCCAGGGTGTGGCGATCCACGACAAGCACATCGAGATCATCATCCGCCAGATGCTGCGTCGTGGCACCGTCATCGAGTCCGGCTCCACCGAGTTCCTCCCCGGGACGCTCGTGGATCTCGCCGAGGCGAAGCTCGCCAACGCCGAGGTCCGCGCGGCCGGCGGCGAGGTTGCGGCCCTGCGCAGTGAGATCATGGGCATCACCAAGGCTTCGCTCGCGACCGAGTCCTGGCTGTCGGCGGCCTCCTTCCAGGAGACCACCCGGGTGCTCACCGATGCCGCGATCAACAAGCGCTCCGACAAGCTCATCGGCCTGAAGGAGAACGTCATCATCGGTAAGCTCATCCCGGCCGGAACCGGTATCTCCCGCTACCGCAACATCTCTGTCAAGCCGACCGAGGCGGCGCGCAACGCGGCGTACGCGATCCCGACCTACGGTGACTCGATCTACGGCGACGACGGCTACGGTGAGTTCACCGGCGCCTCCGTCCCGCTGGACGACTACAGCTAGTCCGGGTGGGGGAGCGGTGGACACCACCGCTCCGGCCGAGCCCCCGGTGTGCGTGCATCAGCACGGGCACCGGGGGCTTTCCCGTTCCGCACCGATTCATCCGGGGACGGGGTGCAAGGGCGGGCGGAAGGCGCGGAAAACCCACCACCACGGGTCGGCGGACGGCCGACCGTCCTACCGACGGACGGGGAGTTGGTTTTTCTGTGACTGATGGGGTAGTCTGATCCATCAGTCCCACGTCTCCATGGTGGGAGCCTGAATTTCCCCGGTAGGCCAGCGAGAGCGGCTGACTGGGTTTCGCGCGTTTACATTAGTTTTTGCGGTTTCAGGCGACAAGCAAGGAACGTACAGTACTCGGTCGGCGACATCGAACCGAGGAAGCCGATCAGACAAGAAAGACGGTTCATGCCCACTATTCAGCAGTTGGTCCGTAAGGGCCGCCATGACAAGACCACCAAGGTGAAGACCGCGGCGCTCAAGGGTTCACCCCAGCGTCGTGGCGTGTGCACCCGCGTGTACACCACCACCCCGAAGAAGCCGAACTCGGCGCTCCGTAAGGTCGCGCGTGTCCGCCTGACCTCCGGTATCGAGGTTTCCGCCTACATCCCCGGTGAGGGCCACAACCTGCAGGAGCACTCCATGGTGCTCGTGCGTGGCGGCCGTGTGAAGGACCTTCCCGGTGTCCGTTACAAGATCGTCCGTGGTTCCCTCGACACCCAGGGTGTCAAGGACCGCAAGCAGGCCCGTTCCCGCTACGGCGCGAAGAAGGAGAAGTAAGACATGCGTAAGTCTGCAGCGCCGAAGCGCGAAGTAGTCAAGGATCCGGTCTACAACTCCGAGCTCGTGACCCAGCTGGTCAACAAGGTGCTCCTGGACGGCAAGAAGTCCACCGCACAGCGCATCGTCTACGGTGCGCTCGAGACCTGCCGCGAGAAGACCGGAACCGATCCCGTCGGCACCCTCGAGAAGGCTCTCGGCAACGTGAAGCCCGACCTCGAGGTCCGCTCCCGCCGCGTAGGTGGCGCCACCTACCAGGTGCCCGTCGAGGTCCGCCCCGGCCGCGCCAACACCCTCGCTCTGCGGTGGCTCGTGAACTTCACGCGCCAGCGCCGTGAGAAGACGATGACCGAGCGTCTTGCCAACGAGATCCTGGATGCAGCCAACGGTCTCGGTGCCTCGGTGAAGCGTCGCGAGGACACCCACAAGATGGCAGAGGCCAACCGCGCCTTCGCCCACTACCGCTGGTAAGAGCAGATCAGCTGATGACCCCCTCGCCGTTCACACCGTGTCACACCCGGCGTCCCGGATGCCTCGCGTATCCGGCGTCGCCGGAACGCCGCGGTCCGGTGGCGGGGTCGTCGCGCTAATCGACGGTCGGTCGTTCCCGGCCCGCATCTCATGCGGGTGGCGGGGCATCCGGCGCCGTTCACCTCCGGTTCACCCGGAGCGCCTAAGCTCTCCACGAGCGGCTGGCCCGGGTACGGGCCGTGGCGCGGTACGGCAAAGAATTCATATCCACCGGTGACAACACCGTCCGGGCGAACGTCCGGGCAATCACCAAGAACCAACGAGTTTGGGGAACACTGTGGCACAAGAAGTGCTTACTGACCTGAATAAGGTCCGCAACATCGGCATCATGGCCCACATCGATGCCGGCAAGACCACCGCTACCGAGCGAATTCTCTTCTACACCGGTATCAACCGGAAGGTCGGCGAGACCCACGACGGTGCCTCGACCACCGACTGGATGGAGCAGGAGAAGGAGCGCGGCATCACCATCACCTCCGCCGCGGTCACCTGTTTCTGGAACAACAACCAGATCAACATCATCGACACTCCCGGTCACGTCGACTTCACCGTCGAGGTTGAGCGCTCCCTGCGTGTCCTCGACGGCGCGGTCGCCGTCTTCGACGGCAAGGAGGGCGTCGAGCCCCAGTCGGAGCAGGTGTGGCGTCAGGCCGCCAAGTACGAGGTTCCTCGTATCTGCTTCGTCAACAAGATGGACAAGCTGGGTGCGGACTTCTACTTCACCGTCAAGACCATCATCGAGCGCCTCGGCGCCAAGCCGCTGGTTCTCCAGCTGCCCATCGGTGCAGAGGATGACTTCGACGGCGTCGTCGACCTGCTGAACATGCGTGCGATCACCTGGCGCGGCAAGGTCGACATCGGAGCCGAGCCGACCTACGAGGAGATCCCCGAGGACCTCAAGGAGCTCGCCGAGGAATACCGCGAGAAGCTGCTCGAGGCTGTCGCCGAATCCGACGAAGAGCTCATGGAGAAGTACTTCGGTGGTGACGGCCTGTCGATCGACGAGATCAAGGGCGCCATCCGGAAGATGACGGTCAACTCCGAGGTTTTCCCGGTTCTCTGTGGCTCCGCCTACAAGAATAAGGGCATCCAGCCCCTGCTCGACGCCGTCATCGACTACCTGCCGACTCCTCTGGACATCGGCGAGGTCCACGGCCACAAGGTCGGCGACGACACGGTGGAGCTGTCCCGTAAGCCCAGTGTCGACGAGCCCTTCTCCGCCCTGGCCTTCAAGATCGCCGCTCACCCGTTCTTCGGCAAGCTGACCTTCGTGCGCGTCTACTCGGGTCGCGTCGATCCGGGTGCCCAGGTCATGAACGCGACCAAGGGCAACAAGGAGCGCATCGGCAAGCTGTTCCAGATGCACGCCAACAAGGAGAACCCGGTCGACGAGGCACGCGCGGGCAACATCTACGCGTTCATCGGTCTCAAGGACACCACCACGGGTGACACCCTGTGTGATCTCAACGACCAGATCATCCTGGAGTCCATGGACTTCCCGGACCCGGTTCTGCAGGTCGCCATCGAGCCGAAGTCCAAGGCGGACCAGGAGAAGCTCGGTACCGCCATCCAGAAGCTGGCTGAAGAGGATCCGACCTTCACCGTCAAGCTGGACGACGAGACCGGCCAGACCGTCATCGGTGGTATGGGCGAGCTCCACCTCGACGTCCTCGTCGACCGCATGCGTCGCGAGTTCAAGGTCGAGGCGAACGTCGGTGCCCCGCAGGTCGCCTACCGCGAGACGATCCGCAAGCCCGTCGAGAAGCTCGAGTACACGCACAAGAAGCAGACCGGTGGTTCGGGCCAGTTCGCGAAGGTCGTCATCGCGCTCGATCCCTACTCCCCGGATCCCGAGGAGCTGGAGGAGGGCGAGTCCGCTACCTACAAGTTCGAGAACGCCGTCACCGGCGGTCGCGTTCCCCGCGAGTACATCCCGTCCGTCGACGCCGGTATCCGGGATGCGATGCAGTACGGCTACCTCGCCGGCTTCCCGCTGGTCAACATCAAGGCGACCCTGCTGGACGGTCAGTACCACGAGGTCGACTCCTCCGAGATGGCCTTCAAGGTCGCCGGTTCGCAGGCGCTGAAGGAAGCCGTCGCGAAGGCGAAGCCGGTCCTGCTCGAGCCCGTGATGGCCGTCGAGGTCACCACGCCCGAGGAGTACATGGGTGAGGTCATCGGCGACGTCAACTCCCGTCGTGGCCAGGTCCAGGCCATGGAAGACCGCGCGGGTGCCAAGGTCGTCAAGGCCAAGGTCCCGCTGTCCCAGATGTTCGGTTACGTCGGCGACCTGCGTTCCAAGACGCAGGGCCGCGCCAACTACTCGATGATCTTCGACTCCTACGCTGAGGTTCCCACGAACGTCGCGTCCGAGATCATCGCCGAGCGCAACGGCACCTCCAGCTAAGAGGACCGCCGGTCCGGGAGGGTAGCACCCGAACAGGGACTCCTCCCGGACGCCCCACCTCTTCCCGGGGGTCCGATTCCACCGGGCACGGGAAGAGGCGTGGCACCGGTTGAACCCGGAGAACAAGGGAAGCGATGCCGCTACTCGGATGAGTGCCGGTTGATCGCCCCCGAGAAAATCTTCCAGTTTCGGGTAGCGGTCCGCTGAACCTCCCCGCACGGAGGTTGAGCCGGCCGTTACCCGAGGTACCGGCTTTGATCCGCCGTTTGAAAAACGCGGGTTGAGCACCTAGTATCAGGTAACTGGCACAAAAAATGAACCAGTCATACCCGTATGCCCCCTTTCGAAAGACGTGGGGCTGCCGGCAGTATGGCACTACCACCTATGTGGCTGCGAGAGTCGTAGCCACCGCGAAGTCCAGGAGGACATACAGTGGCAAAGGCGAAGTTCGAGCGTACGAAGCCGCACGTCAACATCGGTACCATCGGTCACGTCGACCATGGTAAGACCACCACCACCGCAGCCATCACCAAGGTTCTGGCTGAGGCATACCCGGATCTGAACCAGGCCTTCGCCTTCGACGCCATCGACAAGGCACCGGAGGAGAAGGAGCGTGGTATCACGATCAACATCTCCCACGTCGAGTACCAGACCGAGAAGCGCCACTACGCGCACGTCGACGCCCCCGGTCACGCCGACTACATCAAGAACATGATCACCGGCGCGGCTCAGATGGACGGCGCCATCCTCGTTGTGGCCGCCACCGACGGCCCGATGCCCCAGACCCGTGAGCACGTTCTGCTCGCGCGCCAGGTCGGCGTTCCCTACATTCTCGTCGCGCTCAACAAGTGCGACATGGTCGACGACGAGGAGATCCTCGAGCTCGTCGAGATGGAGGTCCGCGAGCTCCTCGCCGAGCAGGAGTTCGATGAGGACGCCCCGATCGTCCACATCTCCGCTCTGAAGGCTCTCGAGGGCGACCCCGAGTGGTCCGAGAAGATCGTCGAGCTCATGAAGGCCTGCGACGAGTCCATCCCGGACCCGGAGCGCGAGACCGACAAGCCCTTCCTGATGCCCATCGAGGACATCTTCACCATCACCGGTCGCGGCACCGTCGTCACCGGCCGTGTCGAGCGCGGTCAGCTGAAGGTCAACGAGGAGGTCGAGATCCTCGGCATCCGCGAGAAGAGCCAGACCACCACGGTCACCGGTATCGAGATGTTCCGCAAGCTGCTCGATTACACCGAGGCCGGCGACAACTGCGGCCTGCTGCTCCGTGGTATCAAGCGCGAGGACGTCGAGCGTGGCCAGATCGTGGCCAAGCCGGGCGCTTACACCCCGCACACCGAGTTCGAGGGCTCCGTCTACATCCTGTCCAAGGATGAGGGCGGCCGTCACACCCCGTTCTTCGACAACTACCGTCCGCAGTTCTACTTCCGCACCACCGACGTCACCGGCGTCGTTAAGCTGCCGGAGGGCACGGAGATGGTCATGCCCGGCGACAACGTCGACATGACCGTCACCCTGATCCAGCCGGTCGCCATGGACGAGGGCCTGCGCTTCGCCATCCGCGAGGGCGGCCGTACCGTCGGTGCCGGCCGTGTCACCAAGATCATCAAGTAACAGCGATGATCTGAACCGGCTCCCGGGATGAAACACCCCGGGGCCGGGGCACCGAAACCCCGTTCCACGTTCCGCGTGGGACGGGGTTTCCGCGTTTCCGGGAACGGACGTGACTCGTAGGACTCGATGGACGGGCGTGTACTGAGATCGACGGTCAAGGGCCGGTAAACGGCTTTCCGGCCGACCGGTGCCTGGACGGATGCGGTGAGAAGGAGCGTTTCCGCCACCGCATCTGTTCCGGGGGAGCGGAAGAACGGAAATGGCTCGGCCCGAGGGGTGGCCAGATCCCGGGCCCACCCGCGGCGTGGGTGGACGCGAACGGGCCGATGGTGACTGTCCTCCCGTGACCCGCGGACGGAGCCCCGGTCTCCCTGAAGCGGCTGGCGCTTCGGCGCACCGGGGAGTCCTTCCCCCAGATCAGGTAGGACCTTCTATTTCACGGAGGATACGGGGTCCTCCGGACGAACCACGACCCACATCGACCGGAGCCCGGTGCGCGGCGCGCCGCGAGGCCCCGGAAACACCGGACAGCGGAAAGGCCCCGTGCCTTCTCCCGGAAATAAGGGAGACCGTGACGGGGCCTGTGGGTCCGTGGGACGACCTTCAGCTGAATCAGAGTTCGCGGTTCTGCGGAACCCTGTCTATGTGGATCCGGTAGGACGTCGCCGCGTCGCTCGGGCCGATGGCGTCGCGGAGATCCCGCTCGGCCTGTTCGACTGCGGTCCGGATACCCGGGACGCTGCAGTCGGAGGCGGCGTCGACGGTGAACTCGATGGTGGTGAGGCCCCGGTCGACGACAACACGTTTCCGGACCTTCGAGACACCGTGGGTGTCCTCGAGCGAGTCCGCGACGGCTTCCGCGAGGGTGCCGAGGTTGAAGTTGATGTCGCCCATGTCCGTGGAGGACGCGCTGTTGACCACGGAGATCGACCGGCGCCGGAGGTTCGCGATAACCAGCCAGAGGCCGATGATGATTCCGCCGACGAGTACTCCGACGAGTGCCCAGTCGTACCAGCCGAGATCGGGTGCGTTGGCCCACATCCCCTGATCGGCGTAGGAGGTGACGCGTCGTGCCTCGGGGACGTCGAGGAACAGGCCGATGGACCACAAGCCCAGGAACGTCAGTGCGAGGCCCACGATGAAGACGAGCAGGCGGTCGACAAAAGCTAGTCCGTGGCTCACTTGGTGGCCTCCTTGTTCTGGACCTTGACGTTCAGTGCCGGCGAACCGGCGACGAGGTTCGCCAGGGGCTGCAGCGACTGCTGCAACTCCTCGCGGAGTCTCTGGTCCTGTGTGTTTCCGATCACCGTCACATCGATGGACCGCTTCCGGGCGACGGTGTGAGCGCCCATGACGCCCGGGACGCGCTGGGCACTCGCGGTGCACATTCTGGCGATGTCGACCGGGCGCATCCAGACGGCGATGTCGGAGTCGATCTCCCGGTGCGTCTTCGTCCGCGGACGGATGGCCGCCCAGATGAGCAGCAGACCGATGATGAGGGCAGCGATACCCGCGGGGAGCATCCAGTTCCGGTAGCTGAGGTCTCCGATCCATGTGGTGGCGGAGGAGACCCACGGCTGCCAGTCGACGTCCGTGTACCGGATGTAGAGATCACGTCCGGCGACTGCTGCGCCTGCGAGAAAAAGCAGCCCGAACAGCACAGCGAGATACCTCGCCGCGGGACTGGCGGCGGGTCGGCGCCCGCGGACCGTCTGGACTTCACTCATCTCTCAAAACCGCCTTTGCGTTGGCAGGGTCGACGCTGACCGGAATGATGGTACTGGGTTTGACCGTGATCGGCCGGAGCTCCCTCGAGGCGACTGTGATCTCCCTCTGACCGGTCCCGTTCCGCGGTTTTGGAGCGCGGCGGGGGTCGACGCGGGGTTTACGCGGTGCCTCGGACGAGTTCTGTCTGACCGGTGTCAGGCGGGTCGGACGGGGTGCCTTGACGGGGCTCACGCGGATTGTCTCGGCGTGGATCTGGGCGAGACGGTGGGTGTCCGGGGCGCGGACGCTCGCCAACCGGGTGGGCTCAGGGGACTCCACCTTCTGCAGGGGCCGTGGCCGTGGTGTCGACACGGATCGGGGGCTTGGTGCCTCGGGCACGGAGACCGTGACCGTCGGCAGCTCCCGTGCCGCGATGGACTTCAACGGCGCAGGCTCCGGCACGGTGATCGCTGCGAGGGGGAGCGGATCTGCGACGGTGATGTCCGCGAGCGGCCGGGGATCGGCGACGGTGATGTCTCCCAACGGAGCTTCCGGGGAGACCTCGGGCGAATGGACCAGTGCGGCTGCGTCACCGGTGACCGATACGTCGCGGAGTTCCCCGGACGCGGTCACCGTGATCGGCCGGAGGTCTCCGGGGGCCCCGGTCGAGATACCCCGGAGAGCGGCGTTGTCCGGGCCCGAGATGGCTACCGGCCGGAGACGCTCACTTACGGATCTGACCGACACCGGAGTGAGGTCGGAGTTGCGGGCGCTACAGATGATCTCGTCGAGAGCCGCGTTCGTCGCGGTCACGACTACGGGCCGGAGGGTGGGTGTCGTGTCGAAGGCGCTGAGCTCGGCTTCGGTCACGCGGTCTGCACCGGGGACGATCGGGCCGACGGTTACGTTGACTCGTACGACCGGAATGTCGGTCATGTCGCGTACCCAGTCGAAGATGGTCGTACGCACGGTCTCGGCGACCCTTGTCACGGGGGAGGGCCAGCTGACGGCGATGTAGGCGTCGATCGCCACGGCATCGGAGTTGCTGTCGAGCTCGACGTCGAAGCGCGGGTAGTTGCGTCCGAGCACATCCAGGCCGCCGGCCTGATCCGTGGTACCGGGCACACTCGCTGCAGCCCGGCGGACGATCTTCGTGACGGTCTTCTCGGAGATCTTCACCCGACCGCGGCTCGGGTTGTGGTCCTCAGGTTCCACGGGGGCACGGAGATGTTCCGGCACCGTGTCCCCTGCCGGCTCAGATCCGTCGGTGATGTCGGAATCCGCGGCCTCTGAAACGGCGGGAGCGGATACGGTCCGGGAACCGGCTGTTTCGTCGGTGTTCTCCTCGACGGGTGTGTCGTCAGACTCGGACGAGGTCCCGTCTTCGTGATCCGACTCGGTGACGGTGGCCCCACGGTCCGGGGAGGGGGGTGTATCGGGTTGCCCGTCGGCGGCTGGAACGGGCGTGGGCTCCGGGGTGGGATCCGCTGCTCCGGCTCCGTTCCCGCGGTCGGAAACGGACTCGACGGACGTGGGTCGGACGGAGGTCTCTGACGAAAGTGAATCCGGAGATTCCGCTGACTTCTCGGACCGGGGACCGGAGTTGACGGAGTCTCCACCATCGGAGTCGAAGGATTCGACGGCGATTCCGTTCTCCCGGAGGATGCGGCGGTCCTCTTCAGCCTTGGCGTCCTCACGGGCGATCTCGGCGAGGGCCTGATCGGCCCGACGGTCAGCTTCCGCGCGGAGTCGCGCACCGGGGGAACCGGTGGTCTCCTCGGAACCGTTCCGGCGTCCGTCCGCCGGGGTCGAGGGTGCGGTGCTGGAGTGCCGCTCGGATTCGCGGGATCTTCCAGAACGTTTCGTCAACGAGATTACCCCCTGTTACCGGAGCCGTTGATGATGGCGCGAAGGTCGATCTTGCCGTCGAAGTGGGCTCCGATGACGCCACCGACGGTGACGAAGAGAAGGGCCCAGAGGAAGCCGACCAGTCCACCGAAGATCACGGCGAAGGCGAAAGCGAAGCCGAGAATGAGGCCGGTCACAGTGAGAGATTTCATGACACTCTTTCAGAGTCGAAGTGTGATGGTTACAGGTGTGCAGTACGGTTGGGAAGTGGGTCAGCTTGCGTCGCTGAAGAACACGTCCACGGTGTCGGGGACGTATCTTCCCGCGATGGTGCGAATCTCTTCGGCGAGTTTGCCGAGGTCGGGTAGCTGAGACAGATCTGCGATGAGATGGATTTCCATCCGGGTCTCGTCCGGTCGACCCCGGGGTGTGAACAGATGGAGTCCACGCACCCGGGTGCCGGGGTAGAGCATCGCAACCTCACCGAACTGCCCACCGTGCATGCCGGCGACTCCCGGGAGAGCGAGAATCTCGTCCCGGAGTGTCTCGGCCTGCGCGAGGGGGATGGGATCAGGTTGCACGGAGTCGGTCCTACTTGACGCGGGGCTCGTGGTCGGCGGAAACTTCGGCAGGCTCGATTTCCTTGACCTCTTCCTCCGCGGGCTCCTCGTTGTCGTCGTCCAGCTCGAGGTGCACGTCGTGGACGGTGACGTTGACTTCGGTCACCTCGAGGCCGGTCATCCGCTCGATGGCGTTGATGATGTTGCGGCGGATGGCTTCAGCAAGCTCGTGGATCGCGACGCCGTACTCGGCGACGATCGCGACATCCGCGGCAGCCTGGGTTTCGCCGACCTCGACGGAGACACCCTGCCGGACATCGACGCGGGAGCCCGCCATGTCGCGGAGGGCGCCCAGTGCGCGGGCTGCGCCGCCGCCAAGGGCGTGGACACCGGAGACCTCGCGTGCTGCCATGCCGGCGATCTTGGCCACCACGACGTCATCGATGTGGGTGCGGCCGTGATCGGTTTCGAGAGCGGAGTTGCGCTCGACGACGCTGTTCTCTTCAGCGGTGGCGGGGGACTTGCTGTCGGACTTGTTTTCGCTCATTGAGATGCTCCTCGTGTAATCAAGCGGTAGGGGGGTGCACTCATCGGCGGTGCACTAGGTTGATCCTAGGTGAGGGTGCGGGTGTCGTGCCGCCCTGTGTGTAATACGTTACATGTTTGTCGCTTTTCGGGGGTTCGCTTGCCACTCGGCGAGGGGTGTGTTTCAATGCTTGGGTTGCTCCAACACGGCATATCCTTGTGCGTGGACATCGAGGCTGGAAAAGTCGCGACCCGCGGATCGGACGATGGCGCTGGTGGGGCAAACATGGCACCTGGTGCCTGTGGTTGCCCGGCCTGGTCGGGTAACCGCCGGAATCTCGGTGTCTCCGCCACTGACGGGAGCCTCGGCTCCCAGCACGGCGGGGGCCGGGAATCATCACGGGAACATGGCAAATAAACAGCGGCAGTAGGCAGGATGCCCGCCCACGCCGGAGGTCGGACGGCTGAATATATTTCCGCCATCCGGGGCCCGGCGTCGAGTGGACCTCATCCCGACGACCTGACACACCTCAGACGCTCACAGTAACCAGTTCGCCAGACCCTTCCGGACATCCATCCGGACCGGCTGCGAAACCGGTCTCTGTGCGGTGGAAACTGGGTGGTTGTTTGTGGTTCATGTGACCCGGAGATTCGCCCGGTCAGATTTTCAGACAGGTTCAGGTCAGGACAACTGGCGTTGCGCCCGAGTTTCCGTGTTCCACGGCCGGACAACGTTATAGAGATGACAACAGCGACCCCCACCAATCATCGCGACGTGGGGAAGCGAAGGAAGAGGACAAACGTGGCGGGACAAAAGATCCGCATCAGGCTGAAGGCCTACGACCACGAGGCGATCGACGCGTCCGCGCGCAAGATCGTCGAGACCGTCACCCGCACGGGTGCACGCGTCGTCGGCCCGGTGCCGCTGCCCACTGAAAAGAACGTTTACGCCGTTATTCGTTCTCCCCACAAGTACAAGGACTCGCGCGAGCACTTCGAGATGCGCACTCACAAGCGCCTCATCGACATCCTTGACCCGACGCCGAAGACGGTCGACGCGCTCATGCGCATCGACCTTCCCGCAAGCGTCGACGTCAACATCCAGTGATCGCGTACAACAGTCTTTCAGCCAGTGGAGAATAAGTAATGAGTGAAACAGAGATCAAGGGCATTCTGGGCACCAAGCTCGGTATGACCCAGGTCTTCGACGACGACAACCGGGTCATCCCGGTCACCGTTGTCGAAGCTGGGCCGTGCGTGGTCACCCAGATTCGCACCATCGACACCGATGGCTACAACGCCATCCAGATCGCCTACGGCGACATTGACCCGCGCAAGGCGAACAAGCCTGCCGGCGGTCACTTCAAGAAGGCTGGCGTTACCCCCCGCCGGCACGTGGCGGAGATTCGCATGGACGATGTCTCCGGCTACGAGCTGGGTCAGGACGTCACCGTCGACATCTTCGAGGGCACCACCTTCGTCGACGTCACCGGTACGTCCAAGGGCAAGGGCTACGCCGGCGCGATGAAGCGCCACGGTTTCGCCGGTCAGGGTGCGTCCCACGGTAACCAGGCGGCCCACCGCCGCGTCGGCGGTATCGGCGCCTGCGCCACACCCGGTCGTGTCTTCAAGGGCACCCGGATGGCCGGACGCATGGGTAATGAGCGCGTCACCACCCAGAACCTCAAGGTTCAGAAGATTGATGCCGACGCCAACATCCTGCTCATCAAGGGTGCGATCCCGGGTGTGCGTGGCGGCGTCGTAACCGTTAAGACCGCAGTGAAGGGCGGTGCACACGCATGACCAACCTCAAGCTTGACGTCCAGAAGGCCGACGGGGCAACCGCCGGTCAGGTCGAGCTGCCTGCCGAGATCTTCGACCGCGAGGCATCAGTTGCACTGATGCACCAGGTCGTCCTCGGACAGCTCGCGGCCAAGCGCCAGGGCACGCACTCCACCAAGACCCGTGCACAGGTGTCCGGTGGCGGTCGTAAGCCGTTCCGCCAGAAGGGAACCGGTCGTGCCCGTCAGGGCTCGATCCGCGCTCCGCACTTCACCGGCGGCGGTATCTCGCACGGCCCCGTGCCGCGCGACTACTCCCAGCGCACCCCCAAGAAGATGAAGGCCGCCGCGCTCCGCGGTGCCCTGACCGATCGCGTGCGCCACGAGCGCATCCACGTGGTCAGCGAACTGGTCGCCGGCCAGACGCCGTCCACCAAGTCGGCCCGCGCCTTCATCGAGCGTCTGACCGAACGCCGCAACGTGCTGGTCGTCCTCTCCCGTGAGGACGTCACCTCCTGGAAGTCCGTCCGCAACCTGCCGGGCGTGCACATCCTCACCGAGGACCAGCTGAACACCTACGACGTCCTCAAGTCGGATGACATCGTGTTCTCCGTTGAGGCTCTGACCACCTTCATCAACCGTGCCACCGGCGCGGTCAAGGAGGAGGAGAACTAATGAGCACGATCGCCAACCCGCGTGACATCATCATCGCCCCGGTGGTGTCCGAGAAGTCCTACGGACTTATGGAGCAGGGCACGTACGTGTTCTTCGTCTCCCCGGACGCCCACAAGACCCAGATCAAGATCGCTGTCGAGCAGATCTTCGGTGTGAAGGTCGCCAGCGTGAACACCGCCAACCGTGAGGGCAAGCGCAAGCGCACCCGCTCAGGTTTCGGTCAGCGCAAGGCCACCAAGCGCGCCTTCGTGACGCTCGCTGAAGGCAGCGATTCCATCGACATCTTCGGCGGTTCGGCCGCGTAAGCGCGCCGAAGGTAAGGACTTAGAAAACCCATGGCTATTCGCAAGTACAAGCCGACTACGCCGGGCCGGCGCGCAAGCTCCGTGTCGATGTTCGAGGAAATCACTCGTTCGACGCCGGAGAAGTCACTGCTGCGTCCCCTGCACAAGACCGGCGGCCGTAACGTTCACGGCCACATCACCACCCGCCACAAGGGTGGCGGACACAAGCGCCAGTACCGCCTGATCGACTTCCGGCGGCACGACAAGGACGGAATCGAGGCGAAGGTCGCTCACATCGAGTACGACCCGAACCGCACCGCCAACATCGCGCTGCTGCACTACGTCGACGGCGAGAAGCGCTACATCATCGCCCCCCGTAACCTGCGTCAGGGTGCCATCGTCGAAGCTGGCCCCAACGCCGACATCAAGCCCGGCAACAACCTGCCGCTGCGCAACATCCCGGCCGGTGCCACCGTGCACTGCGTCGAGCTGAAGCCCGGTGGGGGTGCCAAGCTGGCCCGTTCCGCGGGAACGTCCATCCAGCTTCTCGGCAAGGAAGGTAAGTACGCGATCCTGCGTATGCCCTCCTCCGAGATCCGCCGCGTGGACATCCGCTGCCGCGCCACCATCGGTGAGGTCGGCAACGCCGACCAGATCAACATCCGCTGGGGCAAGGCCGGCCGTATGCGCTGGAAGGGCTGGCGCCCGACCGTCCGCGGTGTCGTCATGAACCCCGTCGACCACCCGCACGGTGGTGGCGAGGGCAAGACCTCCGGTGGTCGTCACCCCGTTTCCCCGTGGGGCCAGCCTGAAGGCCGGACCCGCCGCCCGAATCGTCCGAGCGACAAGCTGATCATGCGTCGTCGCCGCAGCAACAAGAACAAGAAGCGCTAGGAGGTAACAGACAATGCCACGCAGCCTCAAAAAAGGCCCGTTCGTCGATGAGCACCTCCTCGCCAAGGTTGATGCACAGAACGAGAAGGGCACCAAGCAGGTCATCAAGACCTGGTCCCGTCGGTCCACCATTCTCCCCGATTTCATCGGTCACACCTTCGCCGTCCATGACGGTCGCAAGCACGTGCCGGTGTTCGTGGACGACTCGATGGTCGGACACAAATTGGGCGAGTTCGCCCCGACCAAGACCTTCAAGGGTCACATCAAGGACGACAAGAAGGGACGTCGATAAGCGATGAGCGAAGACACCATCACGTCCGCAAGCGCGACGGCCCGTTACGTCCGCGTAACCCCCATGAAGGCACGCCGGGTCATCGATCTGGTCCGCGGCAAGTCCGTGACCGAGGCCCTCGCCATCCTGAAGTACGCCCCGCAGGCGGCCAGCGAGCCGGTTGCCAAGGTCGTCGCTTCCGCGGCAGCCAACGCCGAGAACAACTTCGGCCTGGACCGCGACTCACTCGTCATCTCCGAGGCCTACGCCGACGAGGGACCGACGATGCGTCGTTTCCGTCCGCGCGCCCAGGGTCGTGCCTTCCACGTCCGCAAGCGCACCAGCCACATCACCGTGGTTGTTGAGAGCCAGAAGGGAAGTGCTCAGTAGTGGGCCAGAAAATTCATCCCCACGGCCTCCGGCTGGGCATCACTTCCGACTGGAAGTCCCACTGGTACGCCGACAAGCAGTACAGCGACTACGTCGCTGAAGACATCAAGATCCGTGAGTTCCTGTCCAAGGGCCTCGACCGCGCCGGCATCGCCGACGTCGTCATCGAGCGCACCCGCGACCGCGTCCGCGTCGACATCCACACCGCCCGCCCGGGCATCGTGATCGGTCGCCGCGGCTCCGAGGCCGACCGCATCCGCGGCGAGCTGGAGAAGCTCACGGGCAAGCAGGTCGCGCTGAACATCCTCGAGGTCAAGAACATCGACGCCAACGCTCAGCTGGTGGCGCAGTCCATCGCCGAGCAGCTGACCAACCGCGTGGCCTTCCGGCGCGCGATGCGTAAGGCCATCCAGTCCGCGATGCGCCAGCCGCAGGTCAAGGGCATCAAGGTCGTGTGCTCGGGTCGTCTCGGCGGCGCCGAGATGTCCCGCACCGAGCGTTACCACGAGGGTCGCGTTCCGCTGCACACCCTGCGCGCCGAGATCGACTACGGCACCTACGAGGCCCACACCACCTTCGGCCGCATCGGCGTGAAGGTCTGGATCTACAAGGGTGACGTCGTCGGCGGCAAGCGTGAGAGTGAGCTCAACGCACCGTCGGACCGTCGCGGTCGTGGTGCCGCCGATCGTCGCGAGCGTCCGCGCCGCGGCGGCCAGCGTCGCCAGCGCGCCGAGCAGAAGCAGGAGGGCTAGACACATGCTTATCCCCAAGCGCGTCAAGTACCGCCGGCAGCATCGTCCCACCCGGACCGGTGTGTCCAAGGGCGGAAACCGGGTCACCTTCGGTGACTACGGCATCCAGGCCCTTGAGCCGTGCTACATCACCAACCGTCAGATTGAGTCCGCACGTATCGCGATCAACCGTCACGTCAAGCGTGGTGGCAAGGTGTGGATCAACATCTTCCCGGACCGCCCCCTGACCCAGAAGCCGCTCGGCGTGCGTATGGGTTCCGGTAAAGGCCCCGTCGAGAAGTGGGTGGCCAACGTCAAGCCCGGCCGCGTTCTCTTCGAGATGAGCTACGCCAACGAGGAAGTCGCCCTCGAGGCACTCCGCCGTGCAGCCCAGAAGCTGCCCTGCAAGGTCCGCATCATCAAGAAGGAGGACCAGCTCTAATGGCCACCGGTACCCCCGCATTCGAGCTCCGCGAGCTCAACGCCGAGGAGCTTGTCACCCGCCTCAACGAGGCGAAGGAGGAGCTTTTCAACCTCCGCTTCCAGATGGCCACCGGCCAGCTGACCAACAACGGTCGCCTGAAGACGGTCAAGCGTGACATCGCCCGCATCTACACGGTCATCCGTGAGCGTGAACTGGGTCTGTCCGTCGTTCCGGGAGCTGAAGGCTAATCATGAGTGAGGCAAACGTGAACAACCAGGAATCCACCAACGAGAGGGGCGCCCGTAAGGTCCGCACCGGCTACGTTGTCTCGACGAAGATGCAGAAGACCATCGTCGTCGAGCTCGAGGATCGTCGTCAGCACGCGCTGTACGGCAAGACGATCCGGACCAACAGCCGCGTGAAGGCCCATGATGAGGACGGAACCGCCGGCGTCGGCGACCTCGTCCGCATCATCGAGACCCGCCCGCTGAGCAAGGAAAAGCACTTCCGTCTCCTCGACATCGTCGAGAAGGCGCGCTAGTCCGACCTGGCTTCATCCGGTGTCCCTTCCCGGTGGTCGGGTGACCGCCACGGGAAACTCGCCGGACCAGCCAGCCTGAAGGCCCCGACCGAACCCGGTCGGGGCCTTCAGGCGTCCCGGGCCCTTTTTCGTTCCGGCGCGCACTCCGCCGGGGTGATCACCTCCCTCCCACCCAAGAGAAAGGTAACGATGTCAACAGCCACGCCGGCAATGGACATGAGGTTCATCCGGGAACGCCTCCACGCACTCGGATTCGGTACCGGAACACGCGACGGCGAACTGATCGTGATCGTCGGTGACCTCACCTACTGGTTCAGGATGGACGGGCCGGGGAGCCGGTTGACCGTGACGACAGCCCACCCGCGGGTGCTCCGGGGTCGGACGGAGACGCTCGCCGGCGAGATGCTGGCGACCGCCCTCAACACGATCCCCGGACCGGGCGAGGTTTCGTTCCTCCCCGATGTGGGGATTCTTGCGGTCACCTTCGATCTTCCGGTCGGGGAGCCGGTTACCGCGATGGAACTGGATGAGTTCATCATGGAGACCCTGAGCATCGGGGTGGTCGTCGCTGAACGCATCTCGGCTGAGCTCCAGCCGTTGATCCGGCGCGTGGGGGACTTGACGGGGTCCTGAAATGCTGGCCCTCTCCGTCGTTTCCCGCTCCACGGATCCCGGTGATCGGGGCGTCGCCGGTCAAAGCCCGACACAACTCAAATAGGGTGTCACGGGTTAGGTGAGGCTCGCGACAGTGTTAAGGTGGTGGGAGCTGAAGCCAAGGCTGCCCTACGGTATACGGGGAGTCAACGATTCCGTGGACCGGCTGGTGATTTGGTGTGCTGTCCCGCAGCTACAGATCCGGTGTCGTAACGCCACACAATGACAGGAGCGGAAGATCCCAGTGAGCACCCTCACCATCGTCGGAGCCGGACCGAAAGCACTGGCGGTGGCGGCCAAAGCCCACGTTGCCCGGCACCTCGGTCTGGATGTACCGGAGATAACGGTGATCGATCCCCACGGAGTCGGCGCACACTGGCTGGCCGCAGGCGGCTGGACCGACGGCCGTCACCGGTTGGGGACATCCCCGGAGAAGGACCTCGGCTTCCCGTACCGGACCGAACTCACCGGTGACCACCGGATCGACACCGAGATCGACCGTGGAATGTCCGCGTTGTCCTGGACGTCCCATCTCATTGACGCGGGGACGTACGCCGGGTGGATCGACAGGGGCCGACCACAGCCGATGCACAGCGAATGGGCGGCCTACCTCCGGTGGGTCAGCGAACGAATCGGGCTGACCCCCGTACCGGGCCGGGTCACCAACGCCGAAATCTCGGCCGGTGGCTGGCACATCCGGGTGGAGGACACCATCTCCGGGACGCCGAGGATCCTGTCCTCGGAGGCCCTCATGCTCACCGGGCCCGGAACGAGTGAACGTCGGTTCCTCCGTCACAGCAACGTTCTGAGCGTCGCCGGTTTCTGGGCCCGCATCGCCGCGGACGCCCGATTCACGGGTCGGGTCTGTGTCGTGGGCGGAGGCGAGACCGCGGCGAGCATCATCGAGGAGCTGACGACGCACCGGGTCGCCGAGATCATCACCGTCGCACCCACCGCCTGCCTCCTGTCCCGGGGAGAGAACTTCCAGGAGAACGCGCTCTACACCGACCCCGAGATCTGGACGTCACTCGACGCCGCCACGCGACGGGCCATGCTCTACCGGACGGACCGGGGGGTGCTCTCCCTGCAGTCCCTGGAACTCATCGGGCGCGACGGAAGGTGCAGGCACGTCATGGGGTCGGTTTCATCCGTGACGGCGGGGGCCGTCGGACCCGTCGTCCACGTGGAACAACCCGGGAGCTCCATCACCGCCGACACCGTCATCGACGCCCGTGGCGCCGACCCGTCCTGGTTCCTCGGTCTCCTCGGTGGTGGTGCGCGGGCCCGGCTCGCCGTCGCCGCCGGATTCGATCCGCACGATGAAGTCAGGTCTGCGGCGTTCGTCACCGGTATCGAGGGAAGCATCAGAAGGGACCTCACGGTCGACGGAATGAACCCGACTCTCGTGCTCCCGACGCTCGCCGGATTCAACCAGGGGCCGGGTTTCGGAAATCTCAGCTGTCTCGGACTCCTCGCGGACCGCATCCTCGGGGGAATCTCCGGTGACGGCGACGGACTCGTCTCCGCGGGCAGCCGTGCCACCAGCGACAGGGTGTGACCGGATTCCCCGGTGACGACGACCCGGCCAGGCACATCAGACCATCACACGAGAACGGATCCATGAACTCAATCTCACCCACCCAGCTCCGACCGGTACCCTCCCGTAACCGTGGCCCGGTGATCCCGGTCGAACCCGGGACCGTCGACGCGATGATCCGGCTCGCCGCGCAGCGGCACCCGGACCTCGACGCGGTGATCGCGGCTGACGCGACCCTGACCCACGGTGAGTTCGACTCCAGGGTCAACGCATTCACCCGAACCCTCCTCGGGGCGGGAGTCTCCACGGGGGACCGGGTCGCGGTCGTCGCCCGGCGATCGGCCGCACTGCCGATCGCCGCGGCGGCCGTGATCCGGGCGGGTGGTGTCTACACGCCCGTCGATCCCTCGAATCCGGTGGAGCGCATCGCGTTCATACTCGACAACTCCGATCCCGTTCTGGTGCTCACCGTCGGCGACGTGGAGCTGCCGACCACGGACCTGCCGGTGATCCCGGTCCCCCTGTCACCGGAAGGGGACACCTCCGCGGTCGAACCGGACGAGCTCACCCGGCCCGTCACCCCGGATGACGGCGTCTACCTCATCTACACCTCCGGGACGACGGGCACCCCGAAGGGCGTCCTGAACGTCCACCGGGGAGCGGCCGCCCACATGCAGTGGTTCGTGCGCACACTGGGGCCGGTCGAGGACCTCCGGTGGATGCAGAAGGCGCCCGTGGGGTTCGACGTGAGTGTCGCGGAGATGATCACCCCACTGGCCGGTGGAGGCGCCGTCGTGCTACCCGCGGCGGACTGGTGGCCGGGGGACGTCGACGGCTTCGTGGACGTCATCCGGGACAACCGGGTCACGGTGCTGTCCATGGTTCCGAGTCACATGCGGGTCGTCGCCGAGGTCCTCGAGGACTTCGGCGACTCCCTCGAGGTTCTGAACGGTCTCCGGTTCCTGCTCCTCGGAGGAGAGGCGGTCCCGACGGATCTGGCGCAGCGTTGCCTCGACGAGATCGGGTGCCGGATACTCGGACTGTACGGACCTACGGAAGCGGCGATGGACGTCACGTGCGTCGAGTACACCGCGGATTCGACTCCCCCCTGCCCGGAGGGAACGTGCCTGCTCGGCCTCCCCGAGGACAATGTCACCGTCCACATCCTCGATGCCGGGGGCAACGAGGTCGGTGACGACGAGACCGGCGAACTCTACCTCGCGGGGGTTCAGCTCGCCGCCGGATACGTCGGTGATGAGGAGCTCACCGCGCGGACGTTCGTCCCCAGCCCCTTCGAGGGCGATGACGGAGGGCGGATGTACCGGACGGGTGATCTCGCCGGCTGGCACAAGGGTCAGATGTACTATGCCGGTCGTGTCGACGACCAGGTGAAGATCCGCGGCAACCGCGTGACCCTCGGCGAGGTCGAATCCGCACTCGCGGCCCTCGACGGCGTCCGTGCCGCCGCGGCGGTCGCCGACACGACCGGGGAGCACCCGGAGCTGCGCGGGTTCATCGTCGCGGAACCGGGATGCCCGGAATTCGACACGCTGACGGCGCACCTGCGGGACCGGGTTCCGGCCTACGCGGTGCCGTCGACCATCACCAGGATCGATCAACTCCCCGTCACCGGCAACGGGAAACTCGATCGGCGTGCGCTGGTCCGGATATACCACGACCGCGCCTGAAGGCCCCGCCTCCCCGTTCTCCCGCACCCACTCCAAGCACCTTCCCGAGGAGCCCCACAATCATGAGCAACAATCCCAGTTCCGTACCGGATCGCGCCGAGGCGACGGACCTCATCGCCCGGAACATGAGCGAACTCACCGGAACCGACATCGGATCCGGTGACGACTTCTTCGCCTGCGGCGGGCACTCCCTGTCGGCGATGAAGCTCCTGGGGCGTCTCCGTCGGGCGGGACTCGACGTCGGAGTCGACACGATCCTGACGCACCGGACGCCGGAGGCCATCGCCTCGGCGGCCACCATCGGGGGGGAGGAAGCTCCGGCCCGCGCCCAGCTCCCCGGGGAGGGCGTACTGGTCGACTTCTCCGGCGGTGACGGTGCCCCGATCTTCTGTTTCCACGCCGTCGTCGGACTTGCCTGGAGCTACGCCCCACTCGCCGGGCTCCTCGAAGGGAACCACCGGGTCATCGGGGTGCAGCTCCCGGACGCCGAGACCACCCTGTCGATCGGTCTCGATCACGACGCGCTCTGCCGCCACTATCTCGATCTACTCCGGCAGGTGCAGCCGGAGGGGCCGTACCGGTTGCTGGGTTACTCTTCCGGCGGTGCGCTGGCCCACACCATCGCGGGCATGCTCCAGCAGGACGGCGAGACGGTCGACTTCCTCGGCGTCATCGACGCCTACCCCTCCGGGATCGCGCCGGACACACCGGACGGTCTCGCCGCCGCACTGGACACCTTCATCCGGCACCACAAGCCGGATGAAGAGATCCCGGAGCTCCCCGGCGACGGTGGGTTCGGCGACATCATGGCCGTACTCGGACACTTCGATGACGCCCTGATCGGAGAGATGATCCGGGCCGCCAACGCCCCCAACTTCTCGCAGGAGGAGATCGACGCGATGAAGGACGCTTCCGGACGGTGCTTCATGATCCACATGACCGCGACCCGGTCGCCGTACACCGGTCCGGTTCTCGTGCTTCGTGCCGGCGACACGACGGACATGGCCGGTCTGAACTGGGAACCGCTCAAGGCGTGGGAGGATCTGGACGGCGTCGAGCCGGTCAGCTCACACACGGTCGACAGCACTCACCTGGCGATGAGTTCCGTCCGGGCGTGGGAGTCCATGGCGCCCGTGATCGAACGCCATCTCGGCGACTGAGGCCGCCCCAGGGGCGGGGGAGTCCAGGACCGCGGACCGTACCCGGCCCGGTAGCCTGAGTGCCCCTGATCTTCGCACCCCGATTCCCGGAAGGACACCACTGCACATGACGCGGAGCAGTCGAACCCACGACATCCACCCGATCAGCATCCGGGAACTCGAGGTGATCCGTTCCGAGGACCTCACCCCGGGAATGCGACGCGTCGTTCTCGGTGGCCCGGGGCTTCGGGCACACACCCGTGACGGGCACGGGATGCCCGAGTTCATCAGCGACGGTTTCGACGACGACGTCCGCATCATCTTCCCGGATCCGGTGACCGGATCCCGGCCGTACCCGCCGCCGGGGGGAGACGGCCGGCTGAAGTGGAATGATGAGGTCAACCGGCTCTTCCGGACCTACACCGTGCGGAAGTACGACGCAGACGCAGGCGAGGTCACCATCGACTTCGCCCGGCACGGCAAGGGGCTCGCGGAGAACTGGGCGGTCTCCGCGGCACCCGGAGCCAGGGTGTGGGTGGCGGGTCCGAAACGGTGCGGTGCGTTGCCCACCCACGCCGACCATCTCGTCCTCGTGGGGGACATGACCGCGCTCCCGGCCATCGGGAGATGCCTCGAGGACCTACCCACCGGCACTCCGGTGACCGCCCTCGTGGAGGTGGCCGAACGACACGATGTCCAACAGCTCACCACCGCAGCGGACGTGGACCTGCGGTGGGTCATCCGCGCCGAGGGGGGAAATCTGGCCGAGGCGTTCGAGATGCTGGAGTGGCCCGCCGGTCGCGTCTACGTGTGGTGTGCCGGGGAGGCGGGTCAGCTGCGGAGGATGCGTCAGGTCATCAGGAACCATGGCGTGGACCCGGCCGACCGGGAGGTGACCGGGTACTGGCGCGAGCAGAACGACGATGACGGTGGTGGAGCGGCACCCCTGCACGCGCTGGCTGAACTCGCGGACGTCTCGGGCGGTCTGGCACTGCGCGCCGCGGTGCGGATCGGTCTGTTCACCGCGGTGGACGACGGAAAGGACACTCCGGCGGCGGTGGCCGCGGAAACCGGAACAACTGAATCCGCCGTGCTGCGGTTCGCCCGGTATCTCGAGGCCCGTGGCCTTCTGAGGCTTGAGACGGCGGACCGGGGCGGGGTGCCCGAGGTGACCCGGATCAGGCTCACGGCGATGGGCCGGGAACTCGCGGATCCCGAGTCCCGCGCGGTGCGGACGCTCGCCGGTTCCGGGCTGGTGGATCTGCTCGCGTTTCTGCACCTCGACGACGCGGTGCGCACCGGTGGGGCCGTCGAACTGGACACCGCGCACGGGGCCGGGGAGATCGACACAGCCGCGCTGGCGGACCGGGTGGACCGTCAGCGGCAGGCGTCAGCGGCGGCATCGACGGCGCCCGCGGTGGTGGAGGCTCTGGATGCGGTGACCGACGGGGCACGCCGTCCGGTGGTGGGGTTCGCCGGTGCCGCCGCGGATGTCTACGCGCAGGAGTGCAGCGACCGTCGCCCCGATGTGTCGGTGGTGTGCCTTGTCCCCGGCGGTGTACCGGACGAACACCTCACCGGGGAGGTGACCTGCCGCAGCTACTCGGCGGGGGAAACCGTCGACGACGTGGATATGCTGGTGCTGGTCGATCCGTTCGCTCTGGCGGTCCCGGCCGGACCCGCCGATCTGCTCGCCGCCACCGGCGTGCCGAAACTGGTGCTGGTGACGCGGCAGGTCGAGGAGAGCGGCGGGGACGCGGACGACTACGTCGACGACCTGGTGCGGTTGTGTGTGGCGGGCACATCGCTGCCGACGCGCCGGGACATCCGGAACACGCTCGAACGCGCGGGCTACAAGGTGGACGGGGCCGTGCCCGTGGGCTGGGGTTCCTGGGTGGTCACGGCCACCCGACGGTAGTCGGGGCGGAAAACCGTCCACATCGCGTGAAGCGGGTCCGCCGGGAACGGCGGTCCTTCCGGGGCACCGGACACGGTTCACTCCCGGGGCGGAGGAGGGGGAAGGGACCCGGGAGAAATCCCAGGTACCGGATACGTCGGGCCCGTCATCGTCCCCACGCACCGAGACCGTGGGTGGGGTGGGTCCGGGGCGGGTTGCTGCGCTGCGCTGCATGTGATTGAATGATTCGGTCGCTGACGTGGGTCGGCCCGCCGTGCGTTTCCGAGCGCGGGCCGAGACCCTTCGACACCGCGGGTATCGCCGGTCCCACCATGGCCGATCGGCCGGTGCCCGCTCATGTACGGTGTTCGTCGCCTTCACCGGGTTCTCCCCGGAGCGTCAGTGGCCGTGCAAGTACATCAGACCGCGTGCGTCCGGGTCGGAAATCCGGCGCACATTGAAATCCAGGTCAGGAGACCCATAGTGATTCAGCAGGAATCGCGTCTGCGGGTCGCCGACAACACTGGTGCACGGGAGATCCTGTGCATCCGCGTTCTCGGTGGCTCCACCCGACGCTTCGGCGGTATCGGTGACGTCATCGTCGCCACCGTCAAGGAAGCCACTCCCGGCGGCAACGTGAAGGCCGGCGAAATCGTCAAGGCCGTCATCGTCCGCACGAAGAAGGAGACCCGTCGTCCGGACGGCTCCTACATTCGTTTCGACGAGAACGCAGCCGTCATCATCAAGAACGACAGCGATCCGCGCGGTACCCGTATCTTCGGCCCCGTCGCACGTGAACTCCGTGAGAAGAAGTTCATGAAGATCGTCTCGCTGGCACCGGAGGTAATCTAAATGAAGATCCACAAGGGCGATAACGTCCTCGTCATCTCCGGTCCGGACAAGGGCGCACGCGGCAAGGTCATCGAGGCCTACCCGAAGCGCTCCAAGGTCCTGGTCGAGGGAGTCAACCGCATCAAGAAGCACGTCGCGAACTCCGCGCCCGAGCGTGGCGCCGAGTCCGGTGGCATCGTCACCCAGGAAGCGCCGATCCATGTCTCCAACGTCATGGTCATCGATTCCGACGGAAACCCGACCCGCGTCGGCTACCGGATCGATGAGAACGGCAAGCGCGTGCGCATCTCCCGACGCAACGGGAAGGACATCTGAACATGAGCGAGAACTACACCCCTCGTCTGAAGACCCGCTACCGCGGGGAAATCCGCACCGCACTGTCTGAAGAGTTCAACTACGACAACGTCATGCAGGTTCCCGGCGTCGTCAAGGTCGTCGTGAACATGGGCGTCGGCGACGCCGCCCGCGACGCCAAGCTCATCAACGGCGCGCTCGAGGACCTCACCCTGATCACCGGTCAGAAGCCGGAGATCCGTCGGTCCAAGAAGTCCATCGCAAACTTCAAGCTGCGTGAGGGCATGCCCATCGGTGCCCGCGTCACCCTCCGTGGTGACCGCATGTGGGAGTTCCTGGACCGCCTGCTGACCGTCGCCCTGCCCCGTATCCGCGACTTCCGCGGACTCTCGGACCAGCAGTTCGACGGCCACGGCAACTACACCTTCGGCCTCACGGAACAGACCATGTTCTACGAGATCGACGTGGACAAGGTTGACCGCCCCCGTGGTATGGACATCACCGTAGTCACAACGGCGACGAACAACGATGAAGGCCGTGCCCTGCTCCGCGAGCTGGGCTTCCCCTTCAAGAAGCCGGGCCAGGAGCGCTAGACAGCGCTTTCCGGCCGATCGGTCGAACCGCCCCCTCCGGACATCCGGAGGGGGCGGTTCCGCATTTCCGGGTTTCGCCTCAGGCCCCTCGGTGGAGGGGAGGCTGAACCGCTCGGCTACGATGTCCGTTGTTGAGGCTTCCCTATCTACACCCACCGGAAAGAGGTCCGATTCGGGCATGCGCATCATTTTCACCGGTTTCGCCACCTTCGGCTACCGTTCCATCACCGCCCTCGCCGACAGCGGGCATGAGATCGTGCTCGTCTGCACCCAGCCGCCGATCGACGATCCGTACTACGCCGGAATGGATGAGGACGTCGCCGCTTTCGCCCGGCAGCGTGGAATCCCGGTCATCGAGACGAAGCGCCTCGACGGCGCCGCCGCGGAGGCGATCCGTGAGGCGGACGCGGATCTCATGGTGGTGACGAACTGGACGTCGGTGATCGCACGGGACGTGTACGACGCTCCGCGTCTGGGAACGCTGAACATCCACGATTCCCTGCTGCCCAAATACGCGGGATTCGGGGCGCCGAACTGGGCGTTGATCAACGACGAGTCCGAGGTCGGGGTCACCGGACACCTGATGGCCGAGGGGTTCGACACCGGTCCCATCGTCGCCCAGCGTGCCACCCGGGTGACGGACTCCGACGACGCACTGACGCTGACCGACCGGTGTCTCGATCTGGTCGGACCGGTTCTGCGGGACTCCCTCGACGCCCTCGACGCCGGGAAGGTGCCGACGCCGCAGGATCCCGAACAGTGGACCTACTTCCACCGGCGTCGCCCGGCGGACTGTGGCGTCGACTTCTCTCTCGGCGCCCGCGCGGTGTTCAACCTCGTGCGGGCGAGTTGCGACCCCTTCTTCAACGCGTGGGTCTACCTGGGGGATCAGCTGATCTACCTGATCGACGTCGAGATCAGCCCCATGCGGTTCGGCGGCACCCCGGGGCGGGTGGTGACCGACGGTGAACACATCGTCGTCGTCGCGGGTCCCGCGGCCCACACCGGCCGGGAGCACGGCGTGCAGATCAACCGGATCCGGTTGGCGGACGGGACAGACATCGACAACCCGGGGCAGGTCATCCGTCCCGGGGCCTACCTGCGTCCGGAATCCAGATAGCGGGGATCCGTTGATATACCTCTAGAGGTATATCAAACCAGCGTCTCGCCAGAACTCTCACCGCAGCCATCCTCTGTAGCGCAGTGACCCTGGGTTCCTGTGCCACGACACCGACGGAGACCGGGTCGAACCAGTCTGTGGCGGAGTGTCCGCGGACCGGCACCGACGCCGACCTGACCACCACCCCGGGATGGATCACCCATCTCGCGGCCCACCCGGATGACACCGCCCTCGTCGTCATCCCCGATGCCGCGACACCCGACGGCCCCGACACCGTGCGGAAGAACGCCGACACGCCGCTGGACGTCGCATCCGCGGCGAAGATCATCCACCTGCTCGCCTACGCCGACGCCGTCGCCGACGGCACCCTCCGGCCCGACACACAGGTAGCGGTCTCCGACTGGGAGGCCTTCTATCTGCCCCTCGACGGTGGTGCCCACGTCGCCGCACTCGAGCGGCTGGGAATTCAGGCCCGGGAAATGGCTCCCGGAGTTGCCGTGACCTCCGACCCGGACGCCACCGTCGCACTCGACGACCTCGTCAGCGCGATGATCATCGAGTCCGACAACGCAGCCGCGGACTGGTTGGCCGAGGAACTCGGCCCGGGCGCCCTGACGGCCGCGGCAGAGGGGGCCGGATGGAGCAACCCCCGCATCCCCGACTACCTCGGATCGATGCTCGCGATCCTCGACCCCGAGGTCGCCGGTGATCCGACCGCGGCATCCCGCAGATACCGGGAGGATGCCGAATGGGCCGCCGACATCCTGCACCGCACGCCGGTCGGGTACGCCGTGCAGCGGGACATCCTCCGCGGCACCGCGACCGCCACCGCCGGCGACCTCGCCGCCGTCTACACCGCTCTCGCCACCGGCGGTGGTGGGCCCGCGGGTGACATCGCACGCCGTCACCTGGAGCACACCGACCCGGAGGAGTACACCGCGATCGGTCACAAGGGCGGCAGCCTTCCGGGGGTGCTGGCCGACGCCATGGAGATCCGACGTGAGGACGGAACCGCGGCAGTCGCCGTCCTGATCACCAACGAGGTGCCCGAAGAGGGGAACGCGGACATGCTGCGTTCCTTCGCGTGGCAGGATCTCATGCTGCGGGCGGTCGACTCCGACGGGACACTCGACCAGCTAACGTGTGGAGAATGACTGAAGCACAGGAACTCGCGGATCTCGGGAAACGCGTCACCGACCTTGAGTCGCGGGTACGCAGGCTCGAGAACCCCGGGCCCCCGGAACCGCCGTCCACCGACGGACAGGGGGCGATCACCGGAACCGTCCGGTACAGCGGTGAGTTGACGGCACCGGAGCAGCTCCGGTGGGCGATCACGCTCGAAGCCGAGGCCGCACGCCTCCTGCCGGGGGAGAAGATCGCGGAGATCTTCACCGCCCTCTCCAGTCCCGTGCGGCTGGTCATGCTCCGCGAACTGATCGCCGGACCGGCCGCCCCGAAGCAGCTTCAGGAGCTCCTCGGATACAGCTCGCCGGGTCCCCTCTACCATCACCTCAAGCCGCTGCAGTCCGCCGGAATCATCGAACGCGACGGGGACGGGAGATACCACGTTCCGGCGCCCGGGGTCGTGCCGCTGCTGGTCCTTTTGGCGTCCGCCGGTGATGTCGCCGGAGAGTTCAGGGGCGCATCGGCGCACGACCGGTAGCGTGACGGGTTGGAACCCGAACGGGGCCGATGGTGCTCCACCGACTGAATTTCTTTTGCTGTTATCCCGCTGGTCATGTTCACTGAATCGGTAAATACGCAGTTCAGCCAGCTTGTTTTTGGTTTCGCGGGTGCGTTCAATGACTCATTGTGAAACTCAAAGACCTGTCCACGCTGTTCTCCCGTGACCGCGCCCCCCGCACCCGGCCCGCACGTCGGGTCTCCGCGGTCGCCGCAACCATAACCGCAGGAGCGCTCGCGCTCGCGTCCTGCTCATCCACGGGCGGAGCCCCGGAGTCCGGTTCGAACTCCGCAGGCGGTGGGACCGTCGACACGCCCCGCGCGGTCGTCGCGATGGTGAGCCACGGAGCTCCCGGTGACACCTTCTGGGATCTCGTGCGCAAGGGTGCGGAGGATGCCGCGAAGAAGGACAACATCGAGCTGCGGTACTCCTCGGACCCCCAGGCGCCGAACCAGGCGAACCTCGTTCAGTCCGCGATCGACGCCGACGTCGACGGTATCGCCGTGACGCTACCCAACGCCGAGGCCATCGGGCCGGCCGCGAAGAAGGCCGTCGATGCCGGGATTCCCGTCGTCGGGCTCAACGCAGGAATGAACGACTACACCGACTACGACCTGTCCGCCTTCTTCGGGCAGGACGAGTCCATCGCCGGTGAACTCGCCGGCGAGCGACTCGCCACCGACGGCGCGAAGAAGGTCCTCTGCGTCATCCACGAACAGGGCAACTCCTCCCAGGAAGCCCGCTGCGGCGGCATCAAGAAGGGCCTCGGGGACTCCGGGGACATGGAGATCCTCTACGTCAACGGGATGGACATGACCTCGGTCGCCTCCACCGTCCAGGCGAAGCTCGCCCAGGATCCCTCCGTCGACTGGATCATGGGGCTGGTCGCGCCGGTCGCGATCACCAGCATCGACGCGGCGAAGGACGCGGGCAGCGACGCCAAGATCGCCACCTTCGACACCAACGCTGAACTGGTCAAGGCGATCAAGGACGGCACCATCGAATGGGCCATCGACCAGCAGCCCTACGTGCAGGGATACCTCGCCGTGGACGCCATCTGGCTCGCGATCCGCAACGGATCGACCCTGGGCGGCGGCAAGCCTGTCCTCACCGGCCCCTCCTTCGTCGACGCCAAGAACGTCGACTCCATCGCCGACGCCGCAACAGAAGGTCTTCGATGACTCGTGGGCACACCTCCGCCGGTGATGCGGCCGCGAGCACGGACGCCGGCCCCCCGGCGAACGGCGCGGCCGACGACCGGCTCCGGGAGCGGACGGTCTTCGACCGCTTCATCCGTCGCCCAGAACTGGCCAGCCTCGTCGGTGCGGTCATCATCTTCACCCTCTTCATGATCGTGGCCCCGCCGTTCCGCACACCCGACGCCTTCGCCACCGTGCTCTACGCGTCATCGACCATGGGCATCATGGCGCTCGCCGTCGGCATGCTCATGATCGGCGACGAATTCGACCTCTCCTCGGGTGTCGCGGTCACCTCCGCCGCGCTCGCCGCGGCGATGCTGAACTATCACCTGCACCTGAATTCCTGGGTCGGTGTGTTCCTCTCCCTCGGAACCGCCCTCGCGATCGGCGCACTCAACGGCTTCCTCGTCACCCGCACCGGGATCCCCTCGTTCCTGATCACCCTCTCGGTGTTCCTCATGCTCCAGGGGCTCAACCTCGCGCTGACGAAACTCATCGCCGGACAGGTCGCCACCCACTCGATCGGGAACATGGACGGCTTCAGCTCCGCCAAGGTGATCTTCGCGAGCTCTGTCAGCATCGGCGGGGTGAACGTCAAGGTGACCGTGTTCTGGTGGCTGCTGTTCGTCGCGGTCGCGAGCTACATCCTCTACAAGACCCGGTTCGGAAACTGGGTGTTCGCGGTCGGTGGAGACAAGGCCGCGGCCGAGGCCGTCGGCGTCCCCGTCCGTCGGGTCAAGATCGTGCTTTTCATGTTCGTCGGGTTCGCCGCCTGGTTCGTCGGTATGCACAATCTCTTCGCCTTCGACTCCATCCAGGCCGGGCAGGGCGTGGGCAACGAGTTCCTCTACATCATCGCCGCCGTCATCGGCGGTTGTGCACTGACCGGCGGCAAGGGAACCGCGGTCGGAACCGCGATCGGTGCCCTCATATTCGGCATGACGAACCAGGGCATCGTCTACGCGGGATGGAACCCCGACTGGTTCAAGTTCTTCCTCGGGGCGATGCTGCTGTTCGCGGTCATCGCCAACAGGACGACGGCAAACTACACGGAGAACAGGTAGATGGACACCACCACCGACACCCGCCCCAAGGCCGCGGACGCCCGTCCGGAGGCCCCGGGAACCCCCATCGTCGAACTGCGCGAGGTCGCCAAGTCCTACGGGGCGTTCAACGCGTTGTCCGGGGTCAACCTCACCGTCCGTGCGGGGGAGGTCACCTGCATCCTCGGTGACAACGGCGCCGGGAAATCCACGCTCATCAAGATCCTCTCCGGACTTCACCCCGCCACCTCCGGGGACGTTGTCATCGACGGGCGGGTCGCGCACTTCCGTGGCCCGAAGGACGCGCTCGACGCCGGCATCGCAACCGTCTACCAGGATCTCGCGGTCGTCGGGACGATGCCCGTCTGGCGGAACTTCTTCCTCGGCCAGGAGCTGACCGCGGGCCCGTTCGGGCACCTGCGTGCCGCGGAGATGCGCCGCATCACCCGCGAGCAGCTGCTGGAGATGGGCATCGATCTCCCCGACGTGGATGTCCAGGTGAATCAGCTCTCCGGCGGTCAACGACAGGTCGTGGCCATCGCCCGGGCGATCTACTTCGGTGCCCGGGTGGTCATCCTGGACGAACCCACCGCGGCACTGGGCGTCAAGCAGTCCGGCATGGTGCTCAAGTTCGTCGCCGACGCCCGCGACCGCGGAATCGCCGTCATCCTCATCACCCACAACCCGCACCACGCGTACCTCGTCGGTGACGAGTTCGTCGTGCTCGGGCTCGGACGCCAGATACTCGCCGTGAACCGTGCCGACACCGGCATCGACGAGCTCGCGCTCCAGATGGCCGGTGGCGGGGAACTCGACGCGCTCGAACACGAGCTCAAGAGAAACTAATACCCCCGCCACCCCCACCCGGTATGAACGGGCGGTGACGATCCGGTGAGCGTCCCGTGAGATCGCCGCGGGACGCCGGTCGTGGCCCCTAGACTGACGGGCATGTCTCACCGTCGCCGCGCCGCCGCCTCAGTGGCAGCCATCGGATTCACCGCCCTCTGTGCACAACCGGCACAGGCGGTCGATCTGCCACCCATCCCCGCGCAGCTTCCCGGGCAGGAGATCCCCGTCCACCACGACGGGGCACCGGTCCCCGTTCCCTTCGGCCCCCAGGACTACGTGGGCTACATCTCCGACATCAGTTCCCACCCCTACGGCGTCTATCTCGACGTGATCGACTCATTCACGCAACTCCGGGAGAACCCGGACGTGATGGACTCCAACCTCGAACAGGTCATCGCGGTCAACAACGCCGCCGCCTCGGATCCGGAGCGCGTTCGCCGGGCCCAGGCTGACGCCCGGGCCGACCTGGACGGTGTGCTGGACCCGTTGGCGGACGCGCTCGGTCCGAACCTGGCCGGACACTTCCGCGACGCCCTCGCCGAGAACCGCCTCCCGAAGACCCGGATGCTGCTCGGCGGCGGGTGGCTGGCCCGCGCCGGCGGGCCGGCGAGCTCCACGTTCGTGGAGAAGGAGATCTTCGCGAACCCGCGCCCCTTCGTGGTGGCGCCCGACCGCATCACCAGGTACACCGTCGGAGACCGGAACTTCTACAGCACCTCGAAGTCCTTCCCCTCCGGTCACACGAACCAGGCGACGTGGACGACAACCCTGCTCGCGGTGATGCTCCCCGAGTTCGGGCCGCAGCTGCTCGCCCGCGGATCGGAGGCGGGTGAGCACCGCCTGGTGATGGGCGTCCACTACCCGCTCGACGTCATCGGTGGCAGGATGACCGGAACCGCCGCGGCGGCGGACCGGTGGAACGATCCGAAGATGCGGGCCAATCTCCGTGCGGCCGCCGCCGAGATCCGTGCCGAACTCGAGTGGCGGTGCGGAGCGCCCCCCGGTGAATGCGCGTCCCGGGGGCCCGCGTACTCCGCTGACCCGGTGGGGGAGTACACCCGGCGGATGAACTACGGGTTCACCCCGGTCGGTGACCCGGCCGCGGCGATGATCGTTCCACAGGCGGCGCCTGATCTGCTGCTCGGGACTTTTCCGGATCTCTCCTACCCGCAGAGAGCCGAGATTCTCCGGCTGACCGCGGGGCCCGCCGGTATGCCGCTCGACGAGACCGGGCCGGGGGGCTCCTGGCAGCGGCTCAACCTCGCCGCCGCGATGTCGGCGGAAGTCACGGTGACTCCGGAGGGACAGGTGCGCCTCCGCGGATAGCGGCTCGCGGGGCCGGGCTGAGGGGGGCGGACCGGAACGTCACCGACGGGTTGCCTATCGACGTCCAGCTGCGGTAACGTGATCCGCTGGACTTGCGTCCGTCCGCTGTCGCGTTGCCCCGTGCATCTTTCAGTGGCCGCCGTGCAGGTCCCTTGTGGCAACACCGCCACGAAAACGTACAGACGTTCCACTCCTACTTTGTTGTAGGCCCCCCGCCCGATGGCGTCCATCGGTTACTGCTGGCAGCGAGCTGCACCACTACTAAGTGGCCTGTGGCGACAAGTGGCCAGGGAGAAGATGATAACGCCGGGTGGTCATTAGCGTGATCAGGGGAACCGCAACGAGAAAGGCTACTGGTCTGCCATGACCATGACTGATCCTATCGCCGACATGCTGTCGCGCGTGCGCAACGCGAACAACGCGTTCCACGACACCGTGTCGATGCCGTCCTCGACTCTCAAGGCGAACATCGCCGAGATTCTGAAGCAGGAAGGCTACATTGCCGACTACAGCGTCGAAGATGCGAAGGTGGGCAAGACCCTCTCGCTGACGCTGAAGTACGGCCCGTCCCGCGAGCGCTCCATTGCGGGCGTTCGCCGAGTGTCCAAGCCGGGCCTGCGCGTTTACGCCAAGTCCACCAACCTGCCGAAGGTCCTCGGAGGCCTGGGCGTGGCCATCATCTCCACGTCCCAGGGTCTGCTGACCGATCGTCAGGCTACCGAGAAGGGTGTAGGCGGAGAAGTCCTCGCCTACGTCTGGTAAGGGAGGATTGAGCAACAATGTCGCGTATCGGTAAGAACCCGGTCGCCGTCCCCAACGGCGTGACCGTCACCATCGACGGCCAGGATGTCCAGGTCAAGGGTCCCAAGGGAACCCTGACCCAGACCATCCCGGCTCCGATCACCGTCGCCCAGGGGGAGAACGAGATCATCGTCTCCCGCCCGGACGATCACCGCAAGAGCCGCGCCCTGCACGGCCTGTCCCGCTCGCTGGTCAACAACATGGTTGTCGGCGTCACCGAGGGCTACACCATCAAGATGGAAATCTTCGGTGTCGGTTACCGTGTCCAGGCCAAGGGCAGCAACCTCGAGTTCGCTCTCGGCTACAGCCACCCGATCCTGATCGAAGCTCCGGAGGGTATCACCTTCGCCGTCGACGGCAACACGAAGTTCTCCATCACGGGTATTGACAAGCAGAAGGTCGGCCAGATCGCCGCGAACATCCGCCGCCTGCGCAAGGATGACCCCTACAAGGGTAAGGGCATCCGCTACGCCGGTGAGCAGATCCGCCGCAAGGTCGGAAAGACGGGTAAGTAATGAGCAACACTGCACAGAACAAGCGCCTCCCCATCGGTCGGGACATCTCCACCCGCCGTCGTGTCGCCCGCACGCGCCGTCATGCGCGCCTGCGCAAGCACATGCGTGGAACTGCGGAGACCCCGCGTCTCGTGGTGCACCGCACCTCGCGCCACATGCACGTCCAGATCATCGACGACCTGGCCGGCCACACCCTGGCCGCCGCGTCCACGATGGAACCGGACATCCGTGGCTCCGAGGGCGACAAGAAGGCCCGCGCCGCCAAGGTCGGAACCCTCATCGCCGAGCGTGCGAAGGCCGCCGGCATCGAGGCGGTCAAGTTCGACCGCGCCGGCTACAAGTACCACGGCCGTGTCGCCTCTCTGGCCGACGCCGCCCGCGAAGGTGGTCTGAAGTTCTGATGACCGCTTTCACCAAGATCAACAACGGAAGGATCGCGTAATGCCGGGACGTGAACGGCGTGACGGCGGACGCTCCGCCGACAGCACCACCAACAGCAAAGACAACAACAACCGCAACGATCGTCGCGGCGGAGGACGCCGCGATGACCGTCGCAACCAGCAGCAGGACGAGCGCAACCAGTACATCGAGCGCGTCGTCACCATCAACCGCGTGTCCAAGGTCGTCAAGGGTGGTCGTCGCTTCAGCTTCACCGCTCTCGTGATCGTGGGCGACGGCCAGGGCATGGTCGGTGTCGGTTACGGCAAGGCCAAGGAAGTTCCCGCGGCCATCCAGAAGGGTGCAGAGGAAGCTCGCAAGAACTTCTTCCGCGTCCCGATGATCGCCGGCACCATCACCCACCCGGTTCAGGGCGAGGACGCCGCAGGCATCGTCATGATGCGTCCGGCCGCCCCCGGTACCGGTGTCATCGCCGGTGGCGCAGCGCGCCCCGTGCTTGAGTGCGCCGGTGTCCAGGACATTCTCTGCAAGTCCCTGGGCTCCGACAACGCCATCAACGTCGTGCATGCGACCGTCGCCGGTCTCAAGCAGCTGGTCCGCCCCGAAGAGGTCGCGGCCCGCCGCGGCAAGACCCTCGAAGAGGTCGCCCCGGCCCGGATGCTGCGCGCTCGCGCAGGCAAGGAGGCTTAACCAATGGCCCTCAAGATCACCCAGCTCAAGGGCACCGTCGGTGCCAAGAAGAACCAGAAGGACTCGCTGCGTACTCTCGGTCTCAAGCGCATCCGCCACTCTGTGGTCCGGCCCGACACCCCTCAGGTGCGCGGACTGGTCAACGTGGTGCGCCACATGGTCGAGGTCGAAGAAGTGGCGGGGGAGTAGGTAGTTAAATGAGCGATCCCATCAAGCTTCACGATCTGCGCCCCGCCAAGGGCGCCAACAAGGCCAAGACCCGTCTCGGTCGAGGCGAGGCCTCCAAGGGCAAGACCGCCGGTCGCGGTACCAAGGGCACCAAGGCCCGCAAGCAGGTTTCGGCGGCGTTCGAGGGCGGCCAGATGCCGCTCCACATGCGTCTGCCGAAGCTGAAGGGCTTCAAGAACCCGGCGAAGGTCACCTTCCAGGTGGTCAACGTCTCGGATCTCGAGAAGGCCTTCCCCGAGGGCGGCGACATCACCGTCGCCGACCTCGTCGCAGCCGGCCTCGTCCGCGCCAAGCAGCCCGTCAAGGTTCTCGGCAACGGCGAGATCAGCGTCAAGGTCAACGTCACCGCCACCAAGTTCTCGAACTCCGCCAAGGAGAAGATCGAGGCCGCGGGCGGCTCCGTGACCGCCGAAGGCAAGTAACAACCGCCTGCCGGATTCCACTCCGACCGTAGAGGCCCGGGCGTGGAACACAGGAACCCCGTATCTCCGTCGCCGGAGGTACGGGGTTCTCCCGTTGTATGCCCTGTCCGTCCCGTCATCCGTCGAACCGCAGGGCGGCGGGACGACTCACGGGAGAGACCGGACACCCCGGACCCACCCGGGGCCACGGGGACACTCATCCGCGATCTTTCGGACCTCTCCCCCGGGTGATCGCGCGTGTCCGGCGACGCTGCCCTACGCTGGTGTGGGTCTATACGTCCATCATGGAGCCTGGAAGGGAAGCCGCGTCGTGAGCATGCTCGGTGCTGCGGGGATCGGCCTGCTGGTAGGTGCCGTCGTCGGGGCACTCGGGGCGGGTGGAGGGATCATCGCGGTGCCCGTTCTCACCTACCTCCTCGGCCAGTCGGAACATGCGGCGACGAACGGTTCACTCGTCATCGTCGCGTTGACGGCTGCGGTCGCTCTTCCCGGCAAAGCACGGCGCGGTCAGGTGCGGTGGCGGGACGGGCTCGTGTTCGGCGCCATGACCACCCTCGGCGCGGTGCCCGGCCGGTTGATCAATGAACAACTGGATGCGGAGACCCTCTTCCTCGCCTTCTCCGCGCTGCTGCTCGCCGTCTCCGCGACCATGATCGTCAGCTCGTTCAGGGACCTGCGCGGTGGAGGCTCCGCAGATGCAGGCTCCCGCCCGCCGGGAGCAAACCGTGGAACGACAGGTCGCTCCCTCGTCCTCGTTGCCGGAGCTGCGGGGGCGACCGGGCTGCTGACCGGATTGTTCGGGGTCGGAGGTGGTTTCGCGATCGTCCCCGTCCTCGTCGTGGTCATGGGGTTCGGAATGCGCCAGGCGACCGGAACATCGTTGCTCGTGATGATCATCGCGGCGGGTGTCTCCATACTGACCGGGATCGCCGGGAAGTCCTTCGTACTCGACTGGAGCCTGGTTCTCATGTTCGCCGGTGGTTCCATGGTCGGTGGGGTGCTCGCCGGACGTCTGTCCCAGCGGATACCGCCGGCGGCACTGTCGGCGGCATTCGGTGCCCTGGTCGGAATCGTCGGGATGATCACACTGGCGCGAACCGTGGCGGGTGTCTGACTTAGGTTCCACTCATCCGTCCGGTCGGGCGTTGTCCCACCGTACGGATGGTGTGCCGCGGCGAGGGGTCGCCGAAGGGGAACCTAGAAGAACCCCTACATGTGTACGCCGCTCTGTCAGCTGGTAGGGTTACGTAGTCGTACAACTTCTGCGCCACTGACCGACCCGCCCGCCAGCGGTTGCCGGGTTTGATGGGGTGCTCTGAAGAAGAATCTCAATTACCGTCACCTTCTCCATGAAACCGCGGGCCCGATGGCGGGCCGAAGTCCTTTGACGGGGCTTTCTGCGGCGGGGGAGCCAGCAGGAGGATATGTGTCCGCCATCGTCTCGGCATTCAAGGACGCTGATCTACGCAAGAAGATCTTGTTCACCATCGCGATGATCATTCTGTACCGGATCGGTGCCCAGATACCGTCCCCGGGCGTCAACTACGGCGCGATCGCGGGTAGATTGCGTGATCTCACCCAGGATCAGTCCAGCGTGTACTCGCTGATCAACCTGTTCTCCGGTGGCGCACTGCTGCAGTTGAGCATCTTCGCGGTGGGCATCATGCCCTACATCACCGCATCCATCATCACGCAGTTGCTGACCGTGGTGATCCCCCACTTCGAGGAGCTGAAGAAGGAGGGGCAGTCCGGGCAGGCGAAGATGACGCAGTACACGCGTTATCTCACCGTCGCGCTGGCCCTCCTCCAGTCCTCGGGCATCGTCGCCCTGGCGGATCGTGGACAGCTGCTGGGCTCCGGCTTCGAGGTGCTCGTCCCCGAGCGAAACATCTTCGACCTCATCCTCCTCGTCTTCGTGATGACCTCGGGTGCCGTGCTGCTCATGTGGCTCGGCGAGCTGATGACCGAACGCGGTATCGGCAACGGTATGTCGCTGCTCATCTTCGCGGGTATCGCCACCCGCCTCCCGACCGATGGCGCGGGCATCCTGGCCAGCTCCGGCGGGCTCGTGTTCGCCCTCGTGCTCATCGCGGTCCTGATTCTCGTCGTGGGTGTCGTCTTCATCGAGCAGGGACAGCGTCGCATCCCGGTCCAGTACGCCAAGCGTATGGTCGGGCGCCGGCAGTACGGCGGTACGTCGACGTACCTGCCGCTGAAGGTCAACCAGGGTGGTGTCATCCCGGTCATCTTCGCGTCGTCGATCATCTACGTCCCGGTCCTGATCACCCAGATCATCAACTCCGGCGGAAACGTCTCCCCCGACAACTGGTGGCAGAACAACGTCATCCAGTATCTGCAGACCCCGTCGTCATGGCAGTACATCGTCCTGTACTTCACCATGATCATCTTCTTCAGCTACTTCTATGTATCGGTCCAGTACGACCCCAACGAGCAGGCCGAGAACATGAAGAAGTACGGTGGATTCATCCCCGGGATCCGTCCCGGGCGCCCCACCGCTGAATACCTCGGTTACGTCATGAACCGGCTGCTCTTCGTCGGTGCCCTCTATCTGGGTATCATCGCCGTGCTCCCGAACCTCATGCTCGACCTGGGTGTCGGTACCTCTTCGGGTTCGACTCCGTTCGGTGGTACCGCGATCCTGATTCTCGTGTCGGTCGCACTGACCACGGTGAAACAGATCGAAAGCCAGTTGCTGCAGTCCAACTACGAAGGATTCCTCAAATGAGACTCGTTCTCCTCGGTCCCCCCGGTGCAGGGAAGGGCACTCAGGCAGCCATCCTGTCCGAGAAGCTCGACGTACCGCACATCTCCACCGGCGATCTCTTCCGCGCCAACATCGGCGAGGGAACCCCGCTGGGGCTCGAAGCCAAGAGCTACATCGACGCCGGCAAGCTCGTCCCGACGGATGTCACCGCACGCATGGTCGAATCGCGGCTCGCGGAGGAGGACGCACGGAAGGGCTTCCTGCTCGACGGTTTTCCCCGGACCGTCGAGCAGGCGGAACTGCTCGCAGGCATGCTCGAGAAGTCGGGCCATGAACTTGACGGAGTCGTGCAGTTCAAGGTCGCGGAGGACGTCGTCGTTGAGCGGATGCTCGCCCGGGGACGAGCGGATGACAACGAGGAGACGATCCGCACGCGTCTCGGTGTCTACCGGGATGAGACGGCACCCCTGATCGACCACTACGCGGACGTGATCATCCCGATCGAGGCCGAGGGGTCCGTCGAGGAGATCAACGCCCGTACGATGGCAGCTCTCGCGAAGTAGCGGACCACCCCGTGTGCCCCGCACGGACGACGACAGGGGAGACCGGAGGACCGGCCCGCTCCAGTGGGCCGGTCCTCCGGCGTTTCCGGGCGGACCGTTTCCGTCCCGGCCCCGTTTCCAGCACCGAACCCAGGAGTAGAGAGAACAATGGCTTTCCGAAAACGCCGCCGTACCATGCCCGTCCGCACCGCGGGAGAACTCGACGCCATGCAGGCGGCCGGCGAGATCGTCGGCAGGGCTCTGCAGGCCGTTAGGGCGGCCGCTGCACCCGGGGTGAGCACTCTGGAGCTGGACGCCGTGGCGGAGGCCACGATCCGGGACAACGGCGCGATCCCCACCTTCCTCGGATACCACGGTTTCCCCGGCTCTATCTGCTCCTCCGTCAACGACGTCATCGTCCACGGTATCCCGAACGCGGAGACGGTTCTGCGAACCGGCGACCTCGTCTCCATCGACTGTGGGGCGACCCTCGACGGCTGGGTCGGGGATTCGGCCTGGACCTTCGGCATCGGTGATCTCGACGACGAGTCGGAGCGGCTCAACAACGCCACCGAGTGGGTTCTCGCCGAGGGGTTGAAGGCCATGATCCCGGGAAATCGGCTCACCGACGTCTCGCACGCACTCGGCCGGGCCACAGCGCAGGCCGCCGAGAAATTCGGGGTCACCCTCCACATAGTCGACGGCTACGGTGGCCACGGCATCGGACGTGAGATGCACGAGGATCCGTTCCTCGCCAACGAAGGCAGGCCCGGACGTGGCCCCGTCATCGGGGAGGGCAGTGTCCTCGCCATCGAGCCCATGCTCGCGACGGGAACCCCGGACTCGGCGGTCCTGGAGGACGACTGGACGGTGGTCACCCTCGACGGATCCCGGGCGAGCCACTGGGAGCACACGGTCGCGGCAACGGTCCACGGTCCCCGGATCCTCACCCCCAGACACTGACCGTTCCGGGATGACACGCAGCCGGACTTCCGACTCCTTCGCACAGCAGACTAGGATTACTCCCATGTATTCAGCTCGTACAGGTTCCTCGACGGCGATGACGACGCCCCGCAGGCTTCTCGTCATCGCCGTTCTGGCGCTCACCCTGGGATTCCTTCTGTCGCCGCCGACCGCCGGTGCGGCTCCGGTTCCGGGGTCCTCCGTCGCACCCAGTGGCTCCAGCAACCTCGCGAATGACGCCTGGAACATCAGGAACGACGTCCACCGGCGCAGCAACGGGTTACCCCCGGTCATCGGAGACGGGGTCAGGGCGGCGACGGACAGCACCGTCGACCTTTTCTTTCCGGGACTGATCGCACAGCGAAACGCCGAGGAGGCGGCGCGTCAGGTGCCGCCTCCTCCCGCACCCGCACCCGCGCCGGCTCCTGCACCGGAGTTCGACCGGGGCAGCTGTCCTCCCGAGGCCCGTGCCTGCATCGACCTGGGGAATCAGCGGAGCTGGCTGCAGGAAAACGGCCGGATCACCCACGGTGCCGTACCGATCTCCTCCGGTGCGGCCGGGTACGAGACCCCGCGGGGCAGGCACTACGTCAACCGGAAGGTCCGGGACGAGATCTCCCGGGAATTCAACAACGCGCCCATGCCCTACTCGGTCTACTTCACCAACAACGGGATCGCCTTCCATGAGGGCAGCGTGAACCTCATGTCCCACGGGTGCATCCATCTGAACCACGCGGACGCGGTGAAGTACTTCGACACCCTCCAGATCGGCGACATGGTCTACGTCTACTGAAGCGACGATCCCCGGCCGGGGAATCCGGTCGACACCGGTCCGTCAGGGCACTCCAGCGGAGTGGCCCGGCGGGCCGTTTCAGTGTTCAGATTGCACTCCGGTTGTGCTCCGCGTATTGTCAGACGTTGGTGTGCACCACCATGCGCACCGCTTGTCGGAAAAGACAATGCAGTCAACTATCTACCGGATGACGTCGCGCCCCAGGTGCGGCACCGGAGAAACGTGGAGGATATGGCTAAGAAGGAAGGCGCCATCGAGGTTGAGGGCCGCGTCGTCGAGCCCCTGCCGAATGCGATGTTCCGGGTCGAACTCGACAACGGACACAAGGTTCTTGCGCACATCAGCGGCAAGATGCGCCAGCACTACATCCGTATTCTGCCGGAGGACCGTGTCGTCGTGGCTCTGAGCCCCTACGACCTGACCCGCGGCCGCATCGTCTACCGCTACAAGTAAAGACCATCAGCCTCCACACTCACCGCACGTGTCCAGCGCTCTGCGCCGGTTCGCGAGAACCGGCCTGAAACCGCTCCGTGGCACGTGCATCACGCACCTTCGGCATCGGTGGCCGAAGCCCCGTGTACCCCTGATCCACTTTCCGGCATCCGCCCGGACGAAGCATCAGCAGACGGGGACGGGTGTGGGGAAAACCACCGGACCAACCGGAAGGAAACTGCCATATGGCACGCCTTGCTGGAGTGGATCTCCCGCGCAACAAGCGCATGGAGGTCGCTCTGACCTACATTTACGGTATCGGGCCCGCCCGAGCCAAGAAGCTGCTGGAAGAGACCGGCGTCTCTCCGGACCTGCGTACCGACAACCTCACGGATGAGCAGATCGCCGCCCTCCGCGACGTGATCGAAGCAACCTGGAAGGTCGAGGGCGACCTCCGCCGTCAGGTTCAGGCGGACATCCGCCGCAAGATCGAGATCGGCTGCTACCAGGGTCTCCGCCACCGTCGTGGACTCCCTGTCCGTGGCCAGCGCACCAAGACCAACGCACGTACGCGTAAGGGTCCGAAGAAGACGATCGCCGGAAAGAAGAAGTAACCAATGCCTCCTAAAGCACGCTCTGGCGCGCGCCGCACTGGCCGCCGCGTCGTAAAGAAGAACGTGGCGCACGGCGCCGCACACATCAAGTCCACCTTCAACAACACCATCGTGTCCATCACGGACCCGAACGGTGCCGTCATCTCGTGGGCCTCCTCCGGCCACGTGGGCTTCAAGGGATCGCGCAAGTCCACCCCCTTCGCCGCACAGATGGCCGCCGAGAACGCCGCCCGCAAGGCGATGGAGCACGGCATGAAGAAGGTCGACGTCTACGTCAAGGGCCCGGGCTCGGGCCGCGAAACCGCTATCCGTTCCCTCTCGGCCGCCGGCCTTGAGGTTGGCCAGATCACCGACGTGACGCCCCAGCCCCACAACGGCTGCCGTCCGCCGAAGCGTCGCCGCGTCTAGCAGGGAAAGGAAACAGACAAACTATGGCTCGTTATACCGGCCCAGTCACCCGTAAATCCCGCCGTCTCCGCGTCGACCTCGTCGGCGGAGACATGGCCTTCGAACGCCGCCCGTACCCCCCGGGACAGGCGGGACGCGCACGCATCAAGGAGTCGGAGTACCTGCTCCAGCTCCAGGAGAAGCAGAAGGCCCGCTTCACCTACGGCGTCATGGAGAAGCAGTTCCGCCGCTACTACGCCGAGGCGAACCGTCGCCCCGGCAAGACCGGCGACAACCTGGTCATCCTGCTCGAGTCCCGTCTTGACAACGTGGTTTACCGCGCTGGCCTCGCACGGACCCGCCGCCAGGCACGCCAGCTGGTTTCCCACGGTCACTTCACCGTGAACAACAAGAAGGTCAACGTCCCGTCCTTCCAGGTCTCCCAGTACGACATCATCGATGTCCGTCCGAAGTCCCGGAAGATGGAATGGTTCGAGGACGCCCAGGACCGGCTCGTCGATTCCGTCGTCCCGGCCTGGCTCCAGGTTGTTCCCGAGACCCTGCGCATCCTCGTGCACCAGCTGCCCGAGCGTGCCCAGATCGACGTTCCGCTGCAGGAGCAGCTCATCGTCGAGTTCTACTCGAAGTAACCGGTTCATCCCGCGGCCCGGTCCCGCATCGACCATCCCCGGATGGTGAGTGAGGAACGGTCCCGCGGGGAACTGTCGCGTGGATTCGTCCACACCGTCATATCGTCTGCCTACTGACGTCAAATAGCGGGCGTCACATAAGGAGATCTTCAAGCAATGCTCATCTCAAAGCGTCCGGAGCTCCACGAGGAGTACATCGACTCCTCCCGCTCCCGGTTCACCATCGAGCCTCTGGAGCCCGGTTTCGGTTACACCCTCGGCAACTCTCTTCGCCGCACCCTGCTGTCGTCCATTCCGGGCGCCGCGGTGACCAGCGTGAAGATTGAGGGTGTCCTCCACGAGTTCACCACGATCTCCGGTGTCAAGGAGGATGTCAGCGACATCATCCTGAACATCAAGGGACTCGTGCTGTCCTCGGACTCGGTCGATCCCGTCGTCATGTACCTCCGCAAGGAGGGCCCCGGCGAGGTCACCGCTGCCGACATCGAGCCGCCGGCAGGCGTCGAGGTCCACAATCCGGACCTCCACATCGCCACACTGAATGAGCAGGGCAAGATCGACATCGAACTGGTCGTGGAGCGGGGACGTGGCTACGTTCCCGCCACCCTGACCGGTGACACCGGCGAGATCGGCCGCATTCCCGTGGACCAGATCTACTCCCCGGTGCTCAAGGTGAGCTACAAGGTCGAGGCCACCCGTGTCGCACAGCGTACGGACTTCGACAAGCTGGTCATCGATGTCGAGACGAAGAACTCCATCACCGCCCGCGACGCTCTCGCGTCGGCAGGCAAGACCCTGGTTGAACTGTTCGGTCTCGCCCGCGAGCTGAACACCAACGCTGAAGGCATCGATCTCGGCCCCTCCACCCAGGAGACCGAGACCAACGCCAACTACAGCATGGCCATCGAGGACCTGAACTTCTCCGTTCGTTCCTACAACTGCCTGAAGCGCCAGGAGATCCACACCGTCGGTGAACTCGCGGAGTGCACCGAGTCCGATCTGCTCGACATCCGTAACTTCGGTCAGAAGTCGATCAACGAGGTGAAGATCAAGCTGGCCAACCTGGGTCTGACCCTGAAGGACGCCCCCGAGGACTTCGACCCCTCCACCATTGAGGGATACGACGCCGAGACCGGTGACTTCATCGACATCGACGGCGACGATTCCGAGTAAAACCCGGGTAGCACGCCCAGGCGGCCCCGGAGGTCCACGGATCACCGGATGACGGCCGCCGCGCTCACACACACGTACACGAGGAGTACCCCCAATGCCCAAGCCCAAGAAGGGCGCCCGTTTCGGCGGTTCGGCGCAGCACCAGAAGAAGATCCTGGCGAATCTCGCTGCCCAGCTGTTCGAGCACGGCGCTATCAAGACCACCGATGCCAAGGCGAAGCTTCTGCGTCCCTACGCGGAGAAGATCATCACCAAGGCCAAGAGCGGCACCGTCGCAGACCGCCGCAACGTCCTGAAGCTGGTCAACCAGAAGGACGTCGTCGCCTACCTCTTCAATGAGCTGGCGCCGAAGTTCGAGAGCCGTGACGGCGGATACACCCGCATCATCAAGCTCGAGAACCGCAAGGGCGACAACGCCCCGATGAGCCAGATCTCGCTCGTCCTCGAGGAGACCGTCTCCGCGGAGGCCACCCGCGCCGCACGCGCAGCAGCCTCCAAGAAGGCCGAGGAGGAGCTCGTCGAGGTCGAAGCCGACGAAGCCACCGACGCCCAGGCCGCCGAAGAGGCCGCCGAGGCCGAGAAGGACGAGGCTCCGACCCCGGCCGAGGCCGAAGCTGAGCCCGAGAAGGCCGCCGAGGAAGAGAAGTAGTTCTCCCTCCGTCCACTCCGGACCTTCGACCGGAAGCCATCGGAAACCCACGCTCCGTACCCCTGGGAACAGGGGCTCCACGGAGCGTGGGTTTTCCGTGTTTCATCCCGGAGCACCGTCCAATGCGGATACCCCGGTGCGGTACGGGTACCTGTAGACTCGTGCGCTGTGAAAGACCTGCACTCCACCGCTGATGACCCGGGCCTGATCCGACTTCGCCTCGATCTCGCGTACGACGGCACCTATTTCCACGGCTGGGCGCGGCAGAAGCCCTCCGGCGGTGCGGAGCTCCGGACCGTGCAGGCGACCGTCGAGGATTCGTTGTCGAAGATCCTGAGATATCCGGCGAAGCTGACCGTCGCCGGGCGGACCGACGCAGGTGTCCACGCCACCGGCCAGGTTGCGCACGTGGACGTACCGCGCGCCAGCTTGAACACCCGCTCCATAGGCGACGATCCGGCGACGCTCGTCCGCAGGCTCGCGAAGCTCCTCCCGGAGGATGTACGGGTTCACCGGTGCGTTCGTGCCGCTGAAGGATTCGACGCCCGCTTCTCCGCGCTGCGCAGGCACTACACCTACCGGGTCACCACCCATCCGCGGGGTGCCCTGCCCACGAGGTCCAGGGACACCGCGCACTGGCCGAAGCCCGTCGATCTCGATTCGATGCGGGAGTCAGCGGAGGTCCTGACCGGGCTCAACGACTTCGCCGCTTTCTGCCGTGCCAAGGCCGGCGCGACGACCGTCCGCGACCTCCAGGCATTCACCTGGCACGACATCTCCACCCCGGCGGAACCGGAGCTCTACCTCGCGGAGGTCACCGCGGACGCATTCTGCTGGTCGATGGTCCGCTCGCTGGTGGGGGCGTGTCTCGCGGTCGGGGAGGGGCGTCGGCAGCGGGGTTTCACCGAGGGGCTGCTCGACGAACGGACACGGTCCCAGCTCGTCCCCGTCGCGCCCGCGAAAGGCCTGACCCTGATCGGCGTCGACTATCCCGATGACACCGGGTTGGCCGAACGCGCGGAGCAGACCCGCGGTGTCCGGGTTCTGGAGGGGGAGGAACACCGCGCCCGCGGGAAAGGCTGTCCGGAGAACAACCCCCACTTCGAGGACGAACCTGCGGACAACCGGTGACACCGTAGCGCGTCCTGCCCACCGTACCCGGGGCCGCGGGCTACACTCTGGTGGTTGAACGTTGTGCGGAAGGGGCTCCGGGGACCGTTTGTCCGGGCCACGAATTGTCCGCCGCCGCGTGGGGCAGTCGACGAATGATGACGAGGAGGTGAGGACGTCCCATGGACCTGTATCAGGCAGCTCTCATCTCGGTACTGGTATTCACGGTCCCGGGATTCCTCATCTGCCGGGTCTCCGGTGTCCGCGCCCCGTGGGCGGCGGCGGCGGCCGTGCCGGCGACCTTCGGTGTCTACGGGCTCGCCGCCTGGTTCTACGGACTCACCCCCTTCGCCTACGACACGCGGAGCGTTTCCGTGTTCACCGCTTTCATTCTCATCCTCGCGGTCTGCTGGCGGTTGTCTGCGCTGGCGGTCACCCGGAGGAACTTCTCGAAGGCCCGGGGGGACGGGGGAACAACGGCGCGGGGGCACAGTGCTTCCCGGGACACGGATGAAGAGCTCGGTGACGGTTCCGCTGACACGGAGACCGACGACACCGGCGGCGGAACACACCCGACTCACCGGGTGGCATCCGGAACCACCGAACCCTGTGCCGACGCGGGATCCGTCGCCCCGGCTTCCGTGGAGGAGGAATCCGATCCCCCGGAGACGGGGGACGACAGCGTCTCCGCCCCCCGGACACCACGGGAGATCGCTCCCGAACCGGGTCTGCGCAGTGCGGAGGAAGTCCGTGAACGGTCCCGGCGTCGCGAGGAACGTTGGCTCGCAGGTTCCATCTTCGACCCCGTGTGGGTTCTTCCCGCCTCCGGCGTACTGGTCGCGTTCGTCCTGCTGACGTCCCGCAGTCTCGGTCTCCTCCGGGAGACGAGGTACGGGCTGGAGAACATTTTCCAGGGGTGGGACGTGCACTGGCACGCGAGTGTCGTGCGCTTCATCCAGGAGACCGGCGTCGCGTCCCCGACCAGGATGGGCGAGCTCCAGAACACCGAGTCGCGGGAGGTGCTGTTCTATCCCACGGCCTGGCACGCCGGCGCGGCGATCGTTCGGGAACTGACCGGAATGTCCCCCATCGCGGCGATCAACCTCACCTCGATCGTGCTTCCAGCGCTGCTTCTTCCCCTGGCGGTGTCCGTGCTGGCGTGGCGGATGGTCGGGAACCGGGGATTGACCGCGCAGATCGCGGCCGGATTCGCCGCGATCATCGTGGTACCCATGCCGGTCCTGTACTGGATCGGCTACTACGTCGGGGCATGGCCCTACCTGGCGTCCATCGGGATGGCCTTCATCGTTCTGGCGCTATTCATGTCGGTTCCGGCGGCCCCGGTCCGTGCATTCGCCGCGGCCCTCGTCTTCATCGGCATGATCGAGACACACCCCTCCGCCGCCACCATCGTCGTTCTCGTTCTCGGGCTGTGGTGGATCCTGGACCTGTTGTGGCGTCCCACCCGTCGCCCGACGAACCACGGGGAACGGATCTGCCCCCGGATCCGTGACTTCCTGGTTCTCGCGGCGACAGGCCTCGTCGCGACGATCATCCTGCTCCCGCAGATCCTCACCGGTCTCGGTCAGAGCGAGGAGGTCAAGTCCTTCGTCGCCTCCGAGGATCTGACGCGGCGTGAATCGTGGTGGGTGGCGATCCAGATGCAGACACGGCACACCGAGGCCTTCGGGGTGAACGAGCCGCTGCTCTGGGCCGCTGCCGTGGGTGGGGTGATCCTGATCCTGTGGCGCCGGAACTTGTGGGCTCCGCTGTTCTGGTTCATCAGCGTGGTTGTCACGGTGAACTCCCTGTTGCCCTTCAGGGAGACCTGGTGGAGCGGCCTGGCCACCCAGATCGGTTCCCTCCACTACAACACGCCCCACCGTCTGGTGATGCCGGTGGCGATGTTCACCGCCGCCGCTGCCGCGGTGGCCCTCGCCACCGTGGTGCGAACGGTTCTCCTGGGGCCGGTCCGCAGGTTCGCGGTGGTCTCGGTCCCGCTGACGGTCGTCGCCGCACTGATCGGTGGTCTTCTCCTCGTGCAGGAGGCCGACGAGGAGATGCAGTTCGTCTCGGACTTCGCCATCGGGGCGGCGCGGGACGGCCGGATGGTCGATTCGACCGACCTGAAGGCGTTCCGCTGGCTGGCGAAGCAGCCGTTGGCGTACGACGGCACGATCATGAGCAATCCGGCGGACGGCTCCGGCTGGATGTACCCGTACAACGGTCTGCCGAATGTGTTCCGGCATTATCTGTGGCCGACCGTCCCGGTGACCAGCGCGACGAACCGCATGTTCTGGAACCCGAACCAACTCGGTACCGGAAACCTCGGGCATCCGAACATGGAGAACGAGGTCGACCGTGCGGCGCAGGAGTTGAATGTCCGCTACATCTATGTCTCACCGCCGAACTTCTGGGCCTTCCAGGAGCCGGTGCCGGAGATGGAGGTCGAGCTCTGGAACACCCCGGGTGTCACGCCCGTGTACAAGGACCGGCAGGTCTCGATCTACGCCGTCAACGAGTGGTTCACCGATTCGGAGCTGGACCGGATGCGTCGTCCCGGCAACTCACCTGAACCACTGCCCCCGCTGCCGACCCGTGCGGAAGCCGGAGTCGCTCCGGCGAATTCAGGTGACGGCCTGCGTCCGTACCACCATCGGCCGAGCAGGCTCCTGAAGGGTCCGGCGGAACACTTCGAGTCCGAACTGGAGAAGGAGCGGCGCGAAGCCGCCGAGGCGGCCGAATAGTGCGCACTCTCCGCGCCCGGGGTTCCATACCGGCTGCAGAGGCGATAACATGACGTGAAGACAGTCGGTCACGGAGATCCCACGATCTCCGTCAACCGGTCCGGTGCGCAGGGGACGCCCGACCGGAGCCGTGATTCCGCGATCAAGGGCGCGGAACACGGGTTCGACGTGCCCCAGTCCCTCCCCCGCCGCTGGAGCCCTTGATGAACCATTTCCCGCTTCCGACCACCCGCGCCCAGGTCAGCGGTCACAGGTTTCTCGTCCGCCGCCTGGAACACGGTCTCGTCACAGGCGACACCCGGATGATCCATGACCCACTCGGCAGGCGCCGCCGGGGAATCCTCTTCGGTGTCGCCGGATGCGTGCTCGCCGGGCTCGCATCCGGAGCGTTGGCACTCTTCGTCCCCGAACCCGACCCGGGGGACGCCGCTGTCGTGAGGGCGGAGTCGGGTGCCCTCTATTCGCGGATAGACGGTCGTCTCCATCCCGTCGGCAACCTGGTCTCCGCACGGTTGATCGCGGGATCCGACGTGGAGCCCGTGAATGCCGCGGACTCGGTGCTCGCCGAACTGGACCGCGGTGTGCCCGTCGGAATACCGGGCGCACCCGGAGCTGTCGCCGAGACGATCCCGGACGATCTGGTGTGGAGCGTGTGCCAGTCCACCGTCGACGTCACGGTCGCCTTCGGTCCACCACCAGCCCCACCGCCAGCGGATTCCGGGGTCTACGCGAGGGTAGGCGGGGTGGATCACGTCGTCACCGCCGTGGGCCGTGTGGCTCTGCCGGATCCGACCACCCGGTTCGGGAGGGTACTGCGTCGACGTCTCGGGATCACGGCGCAGACCCCGGTCTGGGAGCCTCCACCCGAGATACTCAATGCGATCCGCGAACTACCCCCGTACGAGCGCCCGCCGAACTCCGGGGTGCTGCTGAGCAGCGGCAGGGAATCCTGGTTGCTGCGCGCGGACGGGATACTCCGGTTGAGTCCACTGCAACGGGGGATACTGCTCGATCTCGGCGCCGCGGAACGTGCGGTGCCCCAGGACGGGCCGGCCGCGCGCCCGGACGCTACACCCGAGGACATCAGGCTCCCTGCGACGGCACTCGACTGGATCGACCCGGAGCAGGAGGCGATCTGTGCGATCGGCGACGACGGGCACCTGGGTGTCATCGGTGACACGGCGCCCGGTCCGGGGATCTACGCGCCGGGGGCAGGTGTCGCCCTGTCCGGGGATTCCACCGCCACCCGGTACGCACCGACCGTCGTCAACGGGATCGGCGTGGACACCGGTCACGGCTACTATCTCATCGCCGACACCGGGCTCAGGCACAGTGTCGGCACCGCCGGAGAACTCGCCGTCATCGGGGTCGGAAGCCCCGCTCGTGCACCCTGGTCCATCATCCGGCTGCTGCCCGCCGGTGAATCGCTGACCCGGGAGCGGGCACTCGAGCCACGCTACTGACCCGCGTGCCGTCCGGTCCGCCGCAACCGGAAGCGTGCCGTGCGCCGGATGATCAGCATCAGCCCGACGACGCACAGCAGAATCGTCACGGTCACTCCGGTCCGGACCCGGACCCCGTCGGGGGGCTCAACGGGTGCGGTGACCGTGACGGGATGCGGGATGCCCCGGTAATCGGAGGGGAGGTGAGTCACCGCTTCCGCCGGATCCACCGCTCCGGTGGCCGGGTCGACGGCTCCGGCCAGCCGGGCCCGGATTCCCGCGGCGGAATCGGCCGGATGCAGCTCCATCAACAGGGCCGCTGTCCCGCTGATGACCGGAGCCGAGAAGCTCGTGCCCTCGAATTCCCGGGGACCCGACGGCTCCGCCAGCCCGACGGTGAACCCCACACCATCCGGGGACAGCGCGAGGGGGACCCGGCCCGGAGCGGACAACAGGGGGGCTGGGCCGGCGACCGAATATCCTGCGATGGTGTGTGCGGTGTCCAGGGATGACACGGAAACGACGGTGGGTCGGTGGGCGGGCAGCACGGTGCTGTCCTCCGGACACCGTTCATCCGCGTTGCCCGCCGCGGCGACGACCACCGTCCCCTGCTCCTCCGCGCGGGCGAGCGCGGCATCGAATTCGTGGGTGTCGATCCGGTCTGCGGTGCCGGGAGGAAGGCAACTGACGAGCGAGATGTTGATCACGCGGGCGCCCCCGTCCAGTGCGAGGTTGATGGCATCTGTGAGGGAGGCGAGGCTACCGCCCGCACCGACCGTTTCCGCGGCGCGGCGGCTGCTGGTCTGCCGGATACTGATCAGCTCCACTCCCGGAGCAACCCCGACGACACCGTCGTCCGGGGACGGGTTGGCGGCGAGAATGCCCGCGACGATCGTGCCGTGCCCGTCACAGTCATCCACCGCTCCGTCGGGCAGCGGAGGCTCATCCTCCCGCCGTTCCCCGACGACAACGAGGTCACCACCGGGAATGACCGGAGGTAGACGCGGATGCGGGGTGATGCCCGTGTCGATGACAGCGACCCGGACGCCGGCTCCGGTGGCGAACCGGTGGGCCACCGCCAGCGATTCCGGGACATCGTCCGGGGCGGGAACGTCAGCGGGGGAGGCCGGAACGACGACCGCGCAGTCCGGGTCGGGGAGTCGACCGGGAGAAGGCTCCGCGCACGCCGGCACTACGACGCAGACGCACATCACCGCGATTCCGGAACCGGTCAGGATCCTTCTCATCCGAGTCCCCGGATCAGGGCGAACACACCGAGGATGTGTGCGGCGAGGGGGAGAGCCGCGGCGACGGCGAGAGTCTCCAGCCGTTCCATCCAGTTGACCGCCACCGGTCGGAACTCCGCTACGCAACGGCCCCACCACGGGGCGGTGAGGACGGCCACGGCCGTGACCGAGCTGACGGCCACGACACCCACCGAATCGGACCGGATTCCCGCGAGGACGGTCCCTGAGGCACCGGACAACGCCCAGATCCACAGTGCCCAGACCGCCAGCGGATCCCGGTGCCGGAGAGCATGGAGAACAGTGGCGATGGTCGTGGTCAGACACAGCGCCGCGGGAAAACCACCTCCGGACCATCCCACAGCGAGGACACCCGAACCACCCAGTAGTGCGGTTCCGGCGAGTGCCCCGGAAAGCAGGCTCCGGGCGTACGCCGCGTGTTCGCCGACATCCGGGTCAGGATCCTCCGGGGTTCCCGTGTACTCACCGGACGGGGGCAACCGCGGAACAGTGAGGCCAGCCGCCCTGATGGTGAGGGACGGCAGAAGGGTGACGCCGATCAGTGCGAAGCCCGTCACTGCGGCGGCCACCCCCGGGTAGTCGCGGGCCACGGGGAAAACGCAGGCCCCCGACAGCGCGAGAAGGATGCCGGTGGCCAACATCGCGGCGGGTTCCGGTTTCACGCGGCAACAGAAACCGCAGAGGCAGAGAACAACCGCGCCGGTGAGACACCCACCGACGGCAGCGGCTCCCACGGCGGTATCCGGCCTTCCCCCGGTGATCGGAGTTCCACCGAGAATCCCCGTGACCACCGCGGCAACGGATGAGATCACGACCCCGGTCACCAGTACCGTGATCGCAGAGCTCGCCGCGTCATTCTCCCGGGAGCTGATCCGGGACGCGACCACGAGACAGAGCAGCCCCAGCAGTCCGAGCCGCAGAGGGCCGGGCAGGAGATCGCTTCCGGGAAAAGCGCCCGTGACCGCCAGTGCCGCACAGGCGATCATACCGGTCAGGGCGGCGGCTGTTCCGAGACCGCGGGGGGAGTCGTGCTGATTCCCGTCGGAGAGGATCTCCGCGGCATCCCGGAGAACCGGTGCGTCCGGGATGGTTCCCGGTGACAGCACGAGAATCCCACCCTGTCGGAGGGCCGTGTGGGTCAGCGGGATCGCGGTCTCCACAGGAACCCCCACTGCGGTGGAGGCCACCCAGGGGCCGGGGTGTCCGGGCAGTCCGGCGAGATCCAGGATCTCCGGGAGGATCTCGGCGATACTGGCGTGCACGGGTAGGACGAGGTCTATCTCCGGTGGCGGAAGGCCGGGGGCGTCCGGATGGAGATCAACTGCGTCCGGTGTTATCCGGACGGTGATGCGGAGAGCGTGGTCGACGGCCACTGGTTCCCCCTGTGTGATGGTCGCGTACGGCATGGTCGGATAGGCCTGCGGCGGATCCCGGGTGATGAGGGGCCCTGCCGACGGGCCGGGTAGAACATGTGCAACCGAACTTAGGATGGCCTATAATTGCCTGTAAGTCCAGCCGGATTTGGGGATCCGGGCACGTTTTCCGACGGACACCACACCGCGGCATCGACCGTCGCACCGTCACGCACCATCCATCACCGCGCTGAATTGTGACGGGCGACGGTGGAGAGCCTCCGGGAGTGGATCCGCCGGAGTTGACCCCCGGAAAGCACGAGGAACCGCCGTGCCCTCTCCCCGAAACGACGGAATCGTCGTTCCCCTGAGCCCCGCTGAACGTGAACCCGCACCACCGCCCCCGACCGGCGAGCTGCACGTCGATCCGGTTCCCCCTGCCGCCAGGCCCCGTCCCATTCCCCTGGTACGCCTGCTCATGCCCCTGGTCATGGTGCTGGTCCTGGCGGCGATGATCGGCCTGATGGTGATGGGCGGTCGGGGGATGAACCCCGGGTTGCTCATCTTTCCCCTGATGATGCTGGTGAGCATGTTCGCCATGGTCAATCCCACCGGTGCGGATGACCCCGACGAACAACGGAGGGTGTACCTCCGGCACCTGTCCGCCGTCACAGAACGCGCCCGCCGGAATGCCGCGGAACAGCGGATCTCCGAGTTTCACCACCACCCCGATCCGGTGAGTCTGCACGGTCGGGCCGGTTCTCCGAGGATGTGGGAGCGACGTGCGACCGATCCCGACGCCCTCGAGATCAGGGTCGGACTGGGGCCGGTTCGACTGTGCACCCCGGTCACCGTCTCCGACACCGGGGCTCCGGAGGACCTCGATCCGGTCTGCATGGTGGCGTTGCGGCAGATGATGCACACCATCGGCGTCGTCCGCGATGTCCCGTTCGCCGTGCACCTGGGTGCTTTCCCGGTGATCGGGATACACGGTCCGGGGGCGGAGGGACTGGTCCGGGCGCTCGTCGCACAGCTCGCGTTCCACCACGGGCCTGACGCGGTGGGCATCACCTCCACCCTCCCCGGCCACGGCTGGACGAAGTGGCTGCCCCATTCCCGGCGCCCGGGAAGCGCCGCGTTCCGGGTGCTGATCACGGGACCGGGGTACAGGGACGGACTCGCCATCGGTGGAGACGTCACCACCGTCATCGACATCGACTCCCGCCCGGGTACCGAACTGGGGGAGATCGCCCGCACCGACGGCCTCCTCCTGTACGTCGACGGCTCCGTCAGCGTCGTCTCGGGCGTGGGGCAGGAAGAACTCGGTACCGCGGACACACTGACGCAGGAGGAGATCACGGCCCTGGCCAGGTCCATGACCGGATACCGGCGGCCGCGTTCCGACACCGGTCCCGATACCGGAGCGGACCTGCTCGCGCTCCTCGGCCTCGGTCGCGTATCCGAACTGTCCGGCACCGAACTCTGGAACAGGCGCGGGGGAGACCGGTTGGCGGTACCCATCGGTGTGGACGACTCCGGGAAACCCGTGGTGCTCGACATCCGGGAATCCGCCCACGGAGGAGTCGGACCGCACGGACTGTGCATCGGGGCGACTGGATCCGGAAAGTCGGAACTCCTCAGGACACTCGTCATCGCACTCGTGGCCACCCACACCCCCGAGGAACTCAACCTCGTGCTCGTCGACTTCAAGGGCGGAGCCACATTCCTGGGGTTGGAGGGGCTGCCGCACACGTCGGCCGTGATCACGAATCTCTCCGACGAAGCGCACCTCGTCGAACGCATGCACGACGCGATCTCCGGTGAGATGAACCGGAGACAGGAACTGCTGCGTCGGGCCGGGGGCTTCGCCAACGTCACCGAGCACAATGCCGCGGCACGGGAGCGGGACGACCTGGAACCCCTCCCGGCCCTGCTCATCGTCATCGACGAGTTCTCGGAGCTGCTCGGGCAGCATCCTGATTTCGCGGATCTGTTCACCGCGGTCGGACGTCTCGGCCGGTCGCTGCAGGTGCATCTCCTGCTGGCCAGCCAACGGCTGGATGAGGGACGACTCCGGGGACTCGAGTCACACCTGTCGTACCGGATCGGACTGAAGACCTTCTCGGCGGCTGAATCACGGCAGGTGCTGGGGGTTCCGGACGCGTATTTCCTGCCTCCGAAACCCGGTACGGGCTACCTACGGGCGGAAGCGGAGCAGCTGACACGGTTTCGGGCAGCCTACGTCTCGGCACCGACTCAGGTGGAGTCGCACACGGGACCTCCGGCTCGGGGGACGGGATCGGAGGTACGGCACTACGACGCCTGGTCGGATGTGGACGTGGACGAGGTGCGGCCTCCTGCCGGCCCCGCCGAGTCGCGGGGTACCGGACCGACGATTCTTGATTCGGTGGTCTCCGCCGCCGTCACGGCCGCGCGGGCGAGGGGGATGGCCGCCCACCGGATCTGGTTGCCCCCGTTGCCGGCGTCGATCGGGCTGGGGGAGATCCACCGGATCGCCGGTTCCCCGGACCACCCCCGGCGCCCGGGAGAGCCGGGTTTCCTGACATGTGCGCTGGGGATCATCGACCGGCCGTTCCTGCAGCGCCAGGACCCGTACAGCGTCGACTTCACCGGAACCGGTGGGCACATGGCCGTCTGTGGTGGACCGCAGACGGGAAAGTCGACGACGTTGCGCAGCATCATGCTGTCCCTCGCCGTCACCCACGGCTCCGGCGACGTCCGTTTCTACGTTCTCGACTACGGTGGCCGTAGTCTCGGGGATCTGGGGGTGCTGCCGCACGTCGCCGGGTGCGCGGGCAGGGGCGAGCCGGAGAAGACACGACGCATCATCGACGAGGTGATCGGCCTTATCGACGAGGCGGAACACCGGCACACCTTCCTCGTGGTCGACGGCTGGCAGTCGGTCGTCGAGATCTCGGATGACCTCCGGGACTGTTTCTCGCGGATCGCCGCAGAAGGGCCGGGAAGCCGGGTGCATCTCATCGTGGCCACCCAGCGGTGGACCTCCATCCGGCCGGCCATCCGCGACCTGATCAGCCACCGGATGGAGCTGAAACTCACCGAGCCCCTGGATTCCCTCGTCAACAGGCGTGCCCAGGAGAGTCTCCCGTCGCTCCCGGGACGCGGCATCACCGGTGAGGGGGAGCCAATGCTCACTGCGAACTCCGGTGCACAGGATCTCGCGCATGTGCTCCGACGTTCACAGGAGTCCGGGTCTGTCCCGGTTCCCCGGCTGCGGGAGCTCCCCGGCAACATTCCGCTCGCTGATCTCCGCTCCGGCGAACATGCCGCGGGCCCGGCCGGAGGCATCCTCTTCGGGGTGGGGGGACCGCGCCTTGAACCTCTCGACTGGCACCCGGAAGTGGACGGGCACCTGCTGTGCCTCGGTTCGCGTGGATCCGGGAAATCCACCCTGGTATCGACCATCGTCTCCGGGATCACCGCGCTGGGCCCGGAGTCCGCCCGCATGGTCGTGCTCGATCCGCGGCGTACCCATCTGGGAGCGCTCGACGAATCGATGGTCGCCGTGTACGCGGCGACGTCTGATGCGGTCGTGGCGGCGGTGACGAACACACTGGCCACCCTCAGCGGGCGCCTCCCGGGGATCGATGTCACCGCACAGCAGCTCCGGGACAGGTCCTGGTGGTCGGGTCCCGAGATCTTCCTGATCATCGAGGACCATGATCTCCTCGCCGACGGCGTACTGACGCCTCTCCGCGCACTGATCCCGCACGCGCGGGACATCGGACTGCACGTCGTGCTGACCCGCAAGTCGGGGGGCGCATCCCGGGCCCTGTACGACCCGTTCATCTCGGAGCTCCGCGATCAATCGCCCGCTGTGCTCCTCCTCGACGCCGACCGCGACGAAGGCTCCCTCTTCGGGATCCGTCCCGTCCCGCAACCTCCGGGCCGGGGAACCTGGATGACCCGTGGAACTGTCCAAGGGACCTGCCAGACAGCCCGACCATGACCCCGGGTCCGCGGAAACGACAGAAAGGTCACTCACTGATGCGCATCACCATCCTGGCGACCGCCACAGTCTTCGAACTGACCGACACCGAAGGAGGACAACAGACGATCTTCCGGAACGACCTGGTTCCCGAGGACAGTCCCCGGTGGCTCGATACCGTCGTGGCGGAGGCCAAGGATCTCCTCGGCGGGACCTGGGAGGGGGCCCGGGTCACGGTGATCGCGACCGACCCTGATTCGGCGGGTCTGCTCACCGATGTCCTGCTCGCTGACGGCGCGGAGGTCGACGACGGCGTCCTCCAGACATCCGTCGGGGACCGTGGCGGTGCACACCGCGTCACCGACGTGCCGGCGGACGGTGTTCCCACGATCCGGCGGCCACGGTCCGGGAGCCGTCACCGGGCACCGTTCCGGCCGACCCTCTTCCATTCGGCGATCGTGGCCGTCGTGCTCGGTGTCGTCGCGGTCTCCTGGTGGAGTCTGCGGGACGAGATCAGTCCGGTCGAGGAATCCGAGAGGGCGGGCACCGTTCCCGTACCCACCCCGACGGTGCCCTCCGCGACCGCGCCCGGATCGACCTCACCCCACCCGGAGCCCGCGGTGTCCGCGAAGCCACCGGACCCGCAGCCGGGCAGTGTGGTGCTCGAGGCCGGCGGCATCAGCGTCGCGCTGCCCGCCGGGTACATCCTGAATCCCGGGAAGACCGGTGGCGTCATGGCGACGGGGCCGGATCCGGACCTCCGGATACATCTGGCCTCGGATCCGGCCCTGGGTCTTCCCCCGGAGACGATTCTCGAGGAGACCTCGATGCGTGTGGAGACCGATCCCGTCCTTCATCGTTCGGATCGCGCGGGTCTGAGACCCGGGGTGCAGGCTGTGGCCTACCGCGAGGATCCGGGTGACGGATCGTTCGTGGACTGGATCACCTGGGTCGATCAGGATCACCAGATGAGCGTCGGATGTCACACCCGGATCGCTCCCACCGTCGCCCAACGGGCGATCTGCCGCATGGCGGTGAACAGCGTTGTCCTGCGGAAAGAAGAGAATCCGGAGAATCTCGTCGAATGACGGAACCAGCCGGTGGTTCGGTGGGTCTCACCCTAGTGAAAGAGCAGAAAGACCCGCACCCCGGTAAGCCGGACGGCGGAGAGCTTTTTCCCCGGAGTCCGGAATCCGGGAGGCACGCGACAGACACCCGGCCAGACGTCTGTCCCTTCACCGGGAACGCGTGCTCCATAGTCCCGAACATTCAGGCAACGAGAGAGGCCAGAAGTGAGTCAGATCTTCCGCACCGAAGCGGCCGTCATGAAACAGGCCGCCGCCAATGTAGACACCACCAACGACGACATCCGGAACGAACTCGGCCGACTCCGCTCCGTGGTCGAGCAGGTCCGCGGGTCGTGGGATGGCGCCGCACAGGTGTCGTTCGATGAACTCATGGGCCGCTGGAACAACGCCGCGGTCAAGCTCCAGGAATCCCTGGGTGCCATCTCCGAGAATCTCCGGAGCAACGCCGGAGCCTTCGAGAACGTCGAGGCACAGAACGCCGACGCTCTCCGCCGGACCGACGTCGCAGGGTTGCAGCTCTGAGGTCCCGTCCCCGATCATCAACCAAAGGAACCCAACATGGAATCCACCATCCGCTACCAGTTCGGCGAGATCGCCGCTGTCGTCGGAGACATCCGCGCGACGTCAGGCCGCATCAGCCAGCAGCTGGAGGAGATCAAACGTCAGATCCGGCCCATGGCGGAAGCCTGGGAAGGCGATTCGGCCGTGGAGTACCAGGCCGCCCAACAGAAATGGGACAACGCCGCAGCTGAACTCAACCTCATTCTCGACACCATCGCCCGCACCGTGGGTGAGGGGAACGACCGGATGAGTGACATCAACCGGCGGGCCGCCGCCAGCTGGAGCTGACGTCATGTCCGCCCGTGCATGCGGCTCGGCCGAGGGGGTGATGCCGCACAGATCCTGTTCCGTTCCGTAGCCCCTGACCACCGGATCCGGCGAGCCGCTCTTCCCGTGCAACCACACATCGTCCGCCGGATCCCCGATCCCGCGTCGTCTGCGCGGCGTATCGGACCGTCCCGTCGCCGTCCGTGGTGTTCCCGTCCCTTGACCGCCTCCCTCGATGAGTGGGGTGTGGGAACAACCCTGGGCCGGGGTACCTGATCCCGGACTTCGTCTGCGGTGCGGTCGACACCGATTCCGTTCGGTCACCGGGTTGAGCTGTCCCGTCCATCCGTTCAACAGTGTCCCCCAGCGCTATGACGGAAGCTCCATCAGAATGGGCCGCTCAACCCGGGTACGGGCCGTCCGGACGCATGCCCCGTCTTCCGTTCCCGGGAGATGGGGCTGTCGTCGGGCGGCCTCCCACGCCGTAGGGTTGGAGTTTTCCCACTCATCCCCTAGACTGACGTTTCTGTGTGTGGAGTCTCCCGCTGACCCCGTCGCACCGATCCGAAACGGCTCAGGCCGAACGGATGCGGCGAGAGTTCTGCGGGGGACAGCGGATCAGTGCGGGTCTCCACCGGCCGCCGTATCTGATCATCCGCACGTTGATTCGTGGCCGGCAGTTTTCGACACAACGCTCTTCAGAGGAGTCATTTTGTCTACTTACCACCCGAGAAGCGGTGACATCACCCGCAAGTGGTATGTCGTCGACGCCACCGACGTGGTGCTCGGCCGCCTGGCCACGCACGTCGCCGACCTGCTGCGCGGCAAGGGCAAGCCGCTCTACGCGCCGAACGTCGACTGCGGTGACTACGTCATCGTCATCAACGCCGACAAGGTCCACATCTCGTCCAACAAGCGGGACCGTGAGTTCCGTTACCGCCACTCCGGTTTCCCGGGTGGTCTGAAGACCATGACCCTGGGGCGCTCCATGGAGCTGCACCCCGAGCGTGTCGTCTTCGAGGCGATCGAGGGCATGATGCCGCACACCAAGCTCACCCGTGCGTCCGTCAAGAAGCTGCGCGTTTTCGCCGGCTCCGAGCACCCGTACGCTGCCCAGAAGCCCGAGACCTACGAGATCAAGCAGGTGGCCCAGTGACCGAGAACAACACCAACGAGCCCCAGGCCGCCGAGGCCTCCGACATCGCCGCCGCACAGGCCGCGACCGAGGAGTTCACCACCACCATCGGTGACGCGATCGCCCCCGAGACGACCGAAGCCGAGCAGGATGCCCCGGTTGCACCCGCTGAGCTGGATCACCCCATCCAGACCGTCGGTCGCCGTAAGCGTGCCATCGTGCGCGTCCGCATGACCGCCGGATCCGGCCAGTTCTTCTGCAACGGTCGCTCCCTCGAGGACTACTTCCCGAACAAGCTGCATCAGCAGCTGATCAAGGCTCCGCTGGCCCTGATCGACCGCGAGGGACAGTTCGACATCCACGCCAACCTCGGCGGTGGCGGCCCCACCGGCCAGGCCGGCGCCTTCCGCCTGGCGATCGCCCGTGCCCTCATCAACTACAACCCGGCTGACCGGGATGCACTGAAGAAGGCCGGCTTCCTCACCCGTGACGCCCGTGCCGTCGAGCGCAAGAAGGCCGGTCTGCACAAGGCCCGCCGCGCCCCTCAGTACTCGAAGCGCTGATCCACTCCGGATCCTCTTTCCCGCGCACACCGTGGGAACCGAAGGCCGCCGCTCCCCACTCGCGTGGGTGCGGCGGCCTTCGCCGTTCCGGGTGGTGGGCATTCATTCACCGGGTCCAATCCGGTGTCCGGCGTCATCAGACATGGTGAGAATGCTGTTCGGGCCCCATCAGGGCGCCTTCGATGAACTGGGTTACCCCGACGCGCGTACCAGGGGAGGCGTACCGGCATAATGGACACATGACTCGACTCTTCGGAACTGACGGTGTACGCGGACTGGCGAACAAGGCTCTGACGGCGCCCCTCGCGCTCCGCCTCGGGGCTGCCGCCGCCCATGTCCTGACCAAGGAGAACCGCACCTCCAAACGCCGTCCGATGGCCATCGTCGGTCGGGATCCCCGGGTCTCGGGGGAGATGCTCGCCGCGGCGCTCTCCGCGGGCATGGCGAGCCAGGGAGTCGACGTCCTGCGTGTCGGCGTCCTGCCGACCCCGGCGGTCGCCTTCCTCACCGACGACTACGGAGCGGACATGGGCGTCATGATCTCCGCCTCACACAACCCGATGCCGGACAACGGCATCAAGTTCTTCGCGGCAGGGGGGCACAAACTCGCCGATGAGGTCGAGGATGAGATCGAGGCGGCGATGGCCGGACTGCCGGAGGGTGGGCCGACCGGGCACGGGATCGGACGGGTCCTCGAGGAGGCGCACGATGCGCAGGAGAGGTACCTGCAGCACCTGTCCCAGGCCGTCACCCGCGACCTGTCGGGAATCAGGGTCGTCGTAGACTGCGCGAACGGCGCGGCCCACGAGGTGACACCTCTCGCCTACGGGGCTGCGGGTGCCGAGGTCATCGCCATCCACGATCAACCGAACTCGTACAACATCAACGACGGGTGCGGATCCACGCACATCGATCAGGTGCGGCAGGCGGTCATCGAACACGGTGCGGACCTCGGTCTCGCCCACGACGGGGACGCCGACCGGTGCCTCGCGGTCGACGCGGAGGGCACGGTCGTCGACGGGGATCAGATCATGGCGATACTGGCCATCGCGATGAAGGAGAACGGGGAGCTGCGCAAGAACACCCTCGTCGCCACCGTTATGAGCAACCTCGGACTCAAACTCGCCATGGAGGAGGCGGGAATCACCCTGCGTACGACGAAGGTGGGGGACCGGTATGTTCTCGCGGATCTCAATGCAGGTGGCTTCTCCCTCGGTGGTGAGCAGTCCGGCCACATCGTCCTGCCCGACAACGGAACGACCGGTGACGGTACGCTCACCGGACTGACCCTCATGGCCCGGATGGCGGAGACGGGGAAGTCCCTGAAGGAACTCTCCGCCGCGATGAAGGTTCTGCCCCAGGTTCTCATCAACGTTCCGGTGTCGGACAAGTCGGTCATCTCGTCCAGTCCCCGGGTGACCGAGGCCACCGAGGCGGCGGAGAAAGAACTCGGCGACACCGGGCGTGTGCTGCTCCGCCCTTCGGGCACCGAGGAGCTCTACCGGGTCATGGTCGAAGCGGCGGACGCCGAGACCGCCCGCCGCGTGGCCGGGAGACTGGCCGCCGTCGTCGCTGAGATCTGAGTGTCGGATCGCGAACCACCGGAACCTCTCCGTTGATACCCCCGGCGTACCCCCGATGGTTCGTACGGTCACCGCGTTCGCGCTGGTCGCCAGTGAGTTTCCGATGCGCGACCAGAATGAACGGTTCGCGTGAGCGGTACGGGGAACCGTTTCGGCGCAGGACCCGGTCTAAGGGCCAGAAACGATTATCGGGAAGATCCGACACCGTGATTCCCGGTCCCGGCGAGGCCCCCGTGGCACTGATGAAGAGGTTCAAACGTGGATGACGGTCACAACCCCGGCCACCCGGCAACGGGCGGTACGGCATCCTTCCGTATCAGCGACGGCGCGGTTCCGGCTCTGAGACGGCTCCTGGACGAGGTCCAGCTACAGCAGGAGCGACATTCGGGCATGTCCCCGGCACCCGTCGGGGACGGCCTGGGGACGGGATTCCGGGATTTCGCCGACGAACTGGACAGTCAGCTCATGCGCCTTCACGCGTCGACGGCTCACCGGTTGGAGGCGGTTCGCGCCACCGTGGCCGCGGCGCTGGCACAGATCACCGAACTCACATCGGAGGATGAGGCGTTCAGCGCTGATCTGGGAAGGCTGCCGTGATGAAGGGAACGCTGCCGTGCCCGGGGGATGCGGAAGACGCGGACACCGGCGTCCGGATGCTCGATGGAGCGGTGGAGGACTACCGCGCTGTCGTGGAGGAGCTGTGCGCCGCGGCCCGCGGTACGTGGACCGGACCGCGGGTGACGCCGGAGGAACTGGCGGAGACCACCGGGACCGTCAGGGGTTTCAACCCCACCGCGGTTCTCGAATCGGCCACAGCTGCCGGTGGATCCACCTGGCCTGAACCGGTGGTCGACCGAGTCTCCGAGGTTATCGACGAACTCGGCGATGAGGGAATCGGAAAGCTGATCGGGGACAGACTCGGTGCCGTCGCAACGGAGTATCTCGAGCACCGCACGCGACAGGATCAGGCACTGGACAAGGCTGCCCGGGCGATATCCGCGAACGCGACCCTGTGCCGGATGTCCGGGGAGGCCGCCGGGGTGACCGCCCGGGCGACACTGTCGGCCATCAGGGGACAGGCGCGCATGATCGATGAGGCCTACGGCGACGGGGACTGGGAGTGCTTCCGTCGGCTCGTGAGTGCCGCCGCCACGCTCGTCGATGAATGCGCCCACGAGATCTGGGGGCTGTGCGTGGACCGGGATGAAACGATGTGCGGGGGGCTCAACCACCTCATGACGGGTCAGGCCACGGTCGCGGACGCCCCGCCGGCGCCCCTGACCCCGGCGGCGGAAGCCCTGTTCGACGCAGCCGCCCACTGGTATCCCCGTCGGCCCCTCCCGGATGGTGACCCCGGATCGCCGGGGCCGGTTCCACCCGATGTTTCCGCATCCGGTGGGGAGTGGGCGGGAAGTGGCATCGATCCGCGACCGTGCACCGGAATTCTCGGAGCGGTCGGTGTCGGAACCGCACTGATCGGTGCCGGACTCCTCGCTGAACTGGCTCACGATGCCCTGGACCAGTTCTCCTGCGGTACAGGGGTTCCCGACCTTCCCGGTGTCCCGGAATCACCGGAACCGGATACCGTGGCCGCGACTCCCCCGGAACCGGATACCGCGGCCGATGGTCGACCGGAACCCGTCCCGCAGCCCGAATCCACGGATCCCGTCGGTGGACCTCCCCCTGAGACTGAGACACCGGCTCCCGGGGACGGGGTACCACGGGAAGACGCGTCTCCCGGGCCTGCGCCGGTAACCAATCCCGAGCCCAAGCATGACGGCGGTTACCCGTCATCCGGTGAGGAAAACCCCGGAACCGCGCGGAAGGTGGGGCAGTGGTGAGTGACGAGTTCGACCGATTCATCGCGGGATTCGAACAGCGCTCCATCCAGCGTCTCACCGAGTTCGAGAAGGCCCTCGAGCGGGTGCACAGATCGGCGCGTGAGGCGGCGGAGAAAAAAGCTCGGGAAAGGCAGCGCATCGGAGATCCCTTCCCCGGTGCGCGAAGCAGCGGGGAACCCCACGTCCCGGACCCGCCTCAGAAGAATCCACCCGCTGCCGCCCCTCGACCACGGACTGCGACCAGAGGCGTGCTTCGTCGGGGATGGAACTGACACCGTCGGGGACTTGAGTCCGGGACGCCGTGGGACAACCCGGTGTCTGCAATTGTGATCGGTGGGAACCTGGTCACGTCACAGCTGGCCACAGCGGAACGCTGCGACAGCCGGCTCAGTTCGGCCGGGGCCCTTTTCACCCGACTGAAACACGGGTGTGACCCGGCCCGGAGGGGCAGGTCCATGCTGCGCGGGTTCCGTTGCGACGATCCGGGCACAGGCCCTGTTGCCGGTGCTTTCGGATGTGTGCCACTCCGTGTGCCGCGCAGATCAACCCCAACCACGAGGAATACTGAAGACGCCGCTGGACGAGACCCTCGACGGCGTGCTCTCCGAATACACGGTCAGTATCCCCGACAGGGAATACCCGGACGGCCCCAGAATGCCGGTCAAAGGGGCGGGATCGCTCCTCGAACTGCTCGGCAAGCTCGCGCACGATGCCGCGAAAGTGAACGGGGTGCCTCCCCTGGCGGAGCAGGTTCTCAACGCCAGGGTGCCGGGGACGCATGTCGACGCCGACAGATATGAGCGGGCGATCCGGGAGACGGCTGCGTCCCTGTACCGGGTGCACGTGGACGATGTCGTCGTGAAGCAGTGGGGTGTTCCGCCGACGGAGAACCGGAGGCGGGAGGACCGCAGAAGCTGGTTCCGTGGGGTCGCGATCGTCGTGGCCGCCCTGTTCGTGCTCCAGGTGATCAAGTATCTCGTGATGTTCGTATCCACCAGTGCCGCCATCCCCTTCGCCTGACGGGAGCGGGTCGAACCGGGGCCCGCGGGATGTGGCTGTTCCCGTCGGATCCGGGGGAACCCACGACCGGGCAAGGGCGTCGTCCTTCCCGGTCACCGGGCGAAGATCAGGAGACCAGGGACTCAGCTTCGTCCGCCAGCTCCTCGGTGGTGTATCCGGTCACGCCCTTCCCCGGATCCGCCTCCGGGTCCGAGAACGCGGCGAAGTCCTTGTCATGGTCCAGCTGATGGAGGAGGAAGCCGGTGAGCAGTGCGCGGGCCGCCTCCTGGGCGGAGAATCTCGGCAGACCCACACCGATCGCGAGATTCGTGCCGATACGTTCCGGGAAACTGAATTGGGTCCCCCTGTCCACCACGCGGTAGACCACGTCCTCGCACCCCCAGTTCGCGGCGACCTCAGCCGGACTTCCGGCGTCGATCAGGAACGGGCGTCCGGAACCGACGACCAGTCCCGGAGCTGACACCGCCTTCGCCGCGGCCACACACGAAGGACTCGTGACGGCGGGATAGAGAGCTCCGACCGCCCGCACGGCGGAGCGGTCCGCGGCGGCCAGGATGGCGCAGCCCGCGCCCATGCCGTGTCCGGCCACACCGATCTTCCCGGGTGCGACCGTCACCTTCCCCGCTCCCAGCTTCACGCCCGCGAGAATCTGGAGACAGGTTTCCATGTCCGCGACGAACCCCCGGTGGTCGGGGAGAACACCGGATTCCGTGGCAGGGGCCGCGACCGCGATCCCCCAGCTCGCGAGATGCCTGAGAGTCCGGTGGTACTTGTCCACACCGGTCAACCAGTCATGGCCGAACACGACACCGGGGACACCGTCCCCCTCGGCGGGCGTGTAGATCTTGCCGGGGAGACCCGCCACATCGAGATCGCCGACCATCACCCGGTGCGGGCCACGCCGGGACAGCTTGGACATTTGCTTCTTCAGTTTCTGAGCCACGACACCCAGGATAGTTCACCTGTGTACATCACCACACTCGTTCCGGTTCCCGCGTCAGTCGGGTGGTCCGATCCACCGCCGAATGATCACGGCACCCGAATGGCGTGAGGCGCGCCGGGTGCTTGAGATCGATCCGGTCCGTTCGTCCACTAAAGTGGTCGGCATGTGTGGAATCGTTGGATATGTAGGTAAACAGCAGGGCCTCGACATCGCCCTGGAAGCGCTGCGTCGGATGGAGTACCGCGGATACGATTCCTCGGGTATCGCGGTCGTCGGTGATGACGGCGGTATCCAGTACGTCAAACGCGCCGGACAGTTGGCGAACCTGGTGGACAAGATCGCGGAGACCGGGCGTGACCACCTGGTCGGTCACACCGCCATCGGTCACACCCGCTGGGCCACCCACGGCCGCCCGACCGACGAGAACGCGCACCCGCACGTCTCCTTCGACGGGAAGGTCGCGATCGTCCACAACGGGATCATCGAGAACTTCGCCCCGCTCCGCGAGCAGCTGGAGCGTGACGGAGTCGAGATGAAGTCGGTCACCGACTCCGAGGTCGCCGCACACCTGCTCGCCCGCGCGTACAACGACGGAGAGACCGCCGGGGACTTCCGCGCCAGCGCGCTGGACGTGCTGAACCGCCTCGAGGGCGCGTTCACCCTGCTGTTCACCCACGCCGACCACCCCGGCGAGATCATCGCCGCGCGCCGCTCCACACCACTGATCGTCGGTGTCGGTGAGGGAGAGACCTTCCTCGGCTCCGACGTCGCCGCATTCATCGAGTTCACCCGCGACGCGGTGGAGCTCGGGCAGGACACCGTCGTCGTGATCGACGCCGACGGATACGAACTGCTCAACTTCGACGGCAGCCCCGCCGAGGGTCGCCCGTTCACCATCGACTGGGATCTCGCCGCCGCGGAGAAGGGCGGATACGACTCCTTCATGATCAAGGAGATCCACGAACAGCCCGCCGCGGTGCGTGACACCCTCGCCGGGCACTTCGTCGACGGCCGTATCCACCTCGACGAGGACGGCCTCACCGACGATGACCTGCGCAACCTGGACAAGGTGTACGTCGTCGCCTGCGGTTCGGCCTACCACTCCGGGTTGCTGGCCAAGTACGCCATCGAGCACTGGGTACGCATCCCCGTCGAGATCGAGGTGGCCAGCGAATTCCGCTACCGCGACCCGATCCTGGACAAACGGACCCTCGTCATCGCGGTCTCCCAGTCCGGGGAGACCGCCGACACCCTCGAGGCCGTGCGCCACGCCAGGGCGCAGGGTGCGAAGGTCCTCGCCGTCTGCAACACCAACGGCGCGCAGATCCCCCGCGAGGCCGACGCCGTGCTCTACACCCACGCCGGCCCAGAGATCGGTGTCGCCTCGACGAAGGCGTTCCTCGCCCAGGTCGCGGCGAACTACATCGTGGGCCTCGCGCTCGCACAGGCGCGCGGCACGAAATACCCCGACGAGATCGCCGACATCTGGGAGGACCTCGAGGCCATCCCCGCGAAGATCGAGAAGCTGCTCGACTGCGCCGGTGACATCTCCCGGATCGCCGACACCCTCGGCACGATCCGCACCATGCTGTTCCTCGGCCGCGGCGTCGGATTCCCCGTCGCCCTCGAGGGCGCGCTGAAGCTCAAGGAGCTGGCCTACATCCACGCGGAGGGGTTCCCCGCCGGTGAGCTCAAGCACGGCCCGATCGCGCTCATCGAGGAGGACCTGCCCGTGGTCGTCGTCGTGCCCAGCCCGAACGGCGTGAAGGTCCTGCACTCCAAGATCGTGTCCAACATCCAGGAGATCCGTGCCCGCGGAGCGAAGACCATCGTCATCGCCGAAGAGGGGGACACCTCCGTCGAGCCGTTCGCCAACTGGCTCATCCGCATCCCCGAGTCCTCGTCGATCATGCAGCCGTTGCTCGCGACCGTGCCGCTCCAGTTCCTCGCCGCCGACATCGCCCGACACTGCGGCAACGATGACATCGACAAGCCCCGGAACCTCGCGAAGTCAGTCACCGTGGAGTAGTCTCCCCCTTCGTCAGCCGTCGACGCCGCGGTTCCGCACACCGGCGTCACGACACGCCCCGCGCCACCTCGTGGTCGCGGGGCGTACTCGCGCGACCACACCGAGGAAAGGAATCGACACCGTTGTCCGACACGGCCAACCGCACACCCTGGGCGGGCATCGTCATGCTGGGCCTGGGAATCTTCGTGATGACCACGATGGAGGAACTGCCCATCGGTGTCCTGACCCTCGTCGCCGATGACCTCGGCACCTCCCACGGCACGATCGGTCTGGGCGTCACCGTCCCCGGAATCCTCGCGGGCATCGTCGCGATCTTCGCCCCGAAGCTCGTCGGGCGCACCGACCGGCGATTCATCCTCGCCGGTGCCCTGGCCGCGAACGCGATCTCGGGCGTGCTCTCGGCGCTCTCGCCCACGGCCGGGTTCTTCCTGGCCTCCCGCATCCTCGTCGGGGTGGCGCTCGGCATGTTCTGGGCGCTCCTCGGTGCGACGGTCGTCCGCGTCGCGGCGGAGGAGGACGCCCCGAAGGCCCTCACGGTGGCTTTCTCCGGTGCGGCGGCCGCCATCGTCCTCGGGGTGCCGCTGGCGACCTGGCTGGGGGAGCGGACCTCCTGGGAGGAGGCGTTCATCGTCGTGGCCGGTGCCGCCCTCCTCGTGGCGCTCGGCCTGATCCTGCTCGTCCCCGCGGCCACGACCACCACGGCGGTCAGTCTGAGCGACATCGCGGCGACCGCCCGACTGCGTGGGGTCCAGTTCGGTGTGGCCTACACACTCATTCTCGTCACCGCGCACTTCACCGCCTACACCTACGCCTCACCGCTCCTGCAGGATCTCGGCGAGGTACCCGTCACCGGGATCAGCACCCAACTGTTCATCTTCGGTATCGCCGGGCTCGCCGGGAACTTCCTCGCGGGTCCGCTGATGAAACGTTCCCTCGACGCCACCGTCGTGATCATTCCCGCCGGAGTCGTCGCCGCACTGCTCGCGTTCGCTCTGTTTGTCGGTTCGCCGCTGTCCGCGGGCCTGGTCATGCTCGCCTGGGGACTGTTCGGCGGTGCGATCTCCGTGGTCTCCCAGGCGTGGGTGCTCCGCGCCGCCGGAGACAACGCCGAGGCCGGATCCGGCCTCAACTCCGGTGCCTTCAACATCGGCATCGCTTCGGGGGCCTTCATCGGCGGACAGGCGGGCGAACACCCCCTGCCCTTGTTCACCGGCGGCACCTCCGGCGGCAGCGAGACGATTCTGCTGGTCGCAGGACTCGGCGTAGCCGCGGCCTGCGCACTCGCCGTCGTGGGAGCGCGCGTCACGCGCAAGCGGCGACGGTCTAGGGTGCGCCAGATGGGGTAGAGAACCCCTGGGTTTCCGGTCGTCTCCGTACACAGGATCGCGATTCCAGGTGTGTTTCACCAGGCCCCACGTACATATGTAGTGGGTATGCGGCTCTCTATGGGTGAGCGTGACTCTTCGGGAAACGGTGGGTGGACCCTCACCACGGGGGAAGATTTGAGCGCGTCTTCGTGAAGCTCCCCGAGTATGAGCAGGCTGTTCTTGAAGCCGCACTCGTCAACGTGCTCGGTGTCCTGGGTAAAGACACGTGTCGGAGTGAATGGTGCAAGCCCCTCAAGGGTGGGATATACGAGTTTCGGATGAGAAGGTCCCTGCACTCGATTCTCTCTGAGGCCGGAAAATCTCTCCCCGAAGATCTCCGCGGCGGCGTGGACCGAAGAGTCCTCCTCCGGGTTTTCTGCATCCTGCTCGGAGGGTATGACAAGAAGCGTGATCCTTCACCCAAGCGGCAGAACAGGGAAATCAGGGCCGTGAGGAGGGAACTCAAGAAGTGGAGGGAAAAAGAGAGACGCAAGGAAGATTGATGCGTGCATGCACGGAGAATACTTTATGGGTTATGGCACATAGTGAGGAGTGTGGCGGTGAGTAGGAACTTCCATGATCTCGCAGCACGCGTCAGGAAAGACTGGTCAGACGATGACAGCACAGTAAATGAAGCGGCCACCAGCGTTTTTCAGGCGGAGGTCAGCATGCAGCTCGCCTTCGCGGGCGAGCTCTCCTGTGCCAGGAAGGAACGGAAAATCACGCAGATGGAGCTCGCTGAGGTGAGCGGGGTGGATCAGGCGGAGATCAGCCGGATCGAGAATGGTCGCGCAAACCCGACCCTCGATACTGTCTCCCGCCTGGCAGCAGCGCTCGGAAAAGAGATACGCCTCAGCCCGGCCGGCGGCTGACCGGTTTTCTCCTCTGTCGATGGTGCCCACACCATCTACCATGGATTTCATCGCCGTCACCTTCCAGGAGATGAAACCATGATCCCCGTCCACACCCCGGACACCGTCCGCGCCGCCGAGCGACCGCTGCTGGAGAAACTCGGTGGGGGCCTCATGCGCCGTGCGGCGCACTCCCTGGCGGTGGACTGCGACCGAATCCTGCGCGACCGTCGACGCGCAGGGGCCGCCGGAGCGAAGGTTCTGGTCCTCGCCGGTTCGGGGGGAAACGGCGGCGACGCGCTGTTCGCCGCAGCCGAGCTCGCCCGTCGTGGTGCAGGTGTCACGGTGTGGCCCGTCGGCTCGACGCTGCACGGGGAGGCGTCCGCATGCCTCGGGCCCCGCGCCCGCTGGCGTGAACCCGGGGAACAACCTGTCGGAGATATCCTGGATGCCGACCTCATCATCGACGGGATCGTCGGAATCGGTGCATCCGGTGGTCTTCGGGGGCACGGTGCGGCCGCGTCCCGGATCATCCGCGGCTGCGACACCGGAGACACGGGCACCGGTCCGACCGTCGTCGCCGTCGACATCCCCAGCGGTGTCGACCCGATGACCGGGTACGCCCACGACGACCATCTCTCCGCCAACCACACCGTCACCTTCGGTGCGCTGAAACCCGTGCACGTGTTCGGCGCGGAACACTGCGGAACCGTCACCTGCCACGGCCTCGGGATCGACCGGGAACTGGAGGGCCACACCCCGTACGCCCGACTCGTCGAACGTCCGGACCTGGTCGCCTGGCCGCGGCCCGGTCGCACCTCGGACAAGTACACCGGGGGAGTGGTGGGCATCCACGCGGGATCCGGTAGGTACCCCGGGGCGGCGGTCCTCGCCACCGCCGGGGCCCTGCGCGCCACCTCCCCGATGGTCCGCTTCGCCGGGAGCTGCCACGACGCGGTGACCACCGCCCATCCCGAGGTCATCGGTACCGCCACGACCGGTGAGGCGGGTCAGGTCCAGGCGTGGGCCGTCGGTCCCGGAACCGGAACCGGGGACGACGAGGCCGGCATCCTCGCGGATCTCCTCGCCACCGACCTGCCGGTGCTTCTCGACGCCGACGCGCTCACCCTCGTCTCCTCCCGCACGGAACTCGCCGAGGTCGTCACCGCCCGTGGGGGTCGGGGCGCATTCACCGTGCTCACCCCGCACGACCGCGAGTTCGGACGCCTCGCCGGCACCGCCCCGGGACCCGACCGGATCGCCGCCACCCGCGCGCTGGCGGAGAAACTGAACTGCTGCGTCCTGCTCAAGGGGCGGGTCACCGTCATCGCCACCGCCGATGACTGTCTCCTCGTCGACGCCGGATGCTCCTGGGCCGCCACGCCCGGCTCCGGGGACGTGCTCACCGGGATCGCCGGTGCCGCCATCGCCCACCGCGCCGACCCCGGGATGGTGGCGCTCGCGGCGAAGATACACGCCGAGGCGGCCCTGGCCTGCGGTGGCCCGGTCCCATCCGGTGACATCGCAGAGGCCGTCCGGGGCGTCGTCCACGAGGCCGTGAACCCCGACCGGTGACAGGCGACGGTGGGGACGGACGGGCGTCGACGAACGGGGAGACACCAACGGGAACCCGGTTCGCCCGCGTGGCACAATGGACCACCATGGAACTGCTCACCGCCCGCATCGATCTGGCCGCCATCGCGCACAACACCCGGCTGATCAAGCGACGTGCCGGTGACTCGCAGCTGATGGCCGTCGTCAAGGCGGACGGCTACAACCACGGTGCCCCGCGCGTCGCAGCGGTGATGGCCGACAACGGCGCCGACCAGTTCGGGGTCGCGACCCTCACCGAGGCCCATGCACTGAGGGCCGGCGGGATCACCGCCCCGGTGCTGTCGTGGATCTGGACACCGGGGCAGGACATCGCCGCCGCGATCCGCGACAACATCGACCTCGGGGTGAGCTCCCCGGAACACGCACACGCGGTCATCGACGCCGCGAGATCCCTCGGGACCACTGCTCGGGTCACCGTCAAAGCCGACACCGGTCTCCACCGTTCCGGGGTGCCGGCCTGCGACTGGGGCCCGGTGTTCGGCATGCTGGCCGACGCCTCCGACGCCGTCGAGGTCACCGGTGTGTTCTCCCATCTGGCGTGCGCCGACGAACCCGCCAACCCGGAGAATGACGCCCAGGCCGCCAGGCTCCGCGACGCTGTCCGTGCCGCGAGGGACGCCGGCCTCAACCCGACCGTCAACCACCTGTCGAACTCACCCGCCGTGCTCACCGGAGGTGACCTCGGATTCGACATGGTCCGGCCCGGGCTCGCCCTCTACGGACTCGACCCCGTCGCCGGCGGGGACAGCGCTCTCCGGCCCGCGATGACACTCGCCGCGACCGTCACCGTCGTCAAACCCGTCGCCGCAGGGGAGGGCGTCTCCTACGGGCACACCTGGCGCGCCGGGCACGAGGGCACGCTCGCCGTCGTGTCCATGGGCTACGCCGACGGCCTGGCCCGTGCGCTCGCCGGGAAGATCGGGGTCACCATCGACGGTCACCGCTACCCGCAGGTCGGCGTCGTGTGCATGGACCAGATAGTCATCGACCTCGGGTCGAATCCGTGTGGGGTGAACCCGGGTGATGAGGCGTTGATCTTCGGGCCCGGTACCTCGGGCGAGATGACGACCTACGAGGTCGCCGACGCGCTGGAGACCATCCCCTACGAGATCATCTGCCGCCCGCACGGGCGCGTGGTCCGCGGGTACGTGGGGCGGTGACCGTGTCCGTCAGGCAACACACAGTGGGAGAACACCGATGAAGTCCACGTTCCCGACCTCCGGAACCACGCGGCTGGAGACCGCCGCCGACACCCGCGCGTTCGCGGCGGAACTCGGCGCAGCACTCGAAGCGGGGGACGTGGTGATTCTCGACGGTCCGCTCGGCGCGGGCAAGACGACCTTCACCCAGGGCCTGGCGGAGGGGATGAGGGTGAAGGGCCGGGTCACGTCCCCGACGTTCGTCATCGCCCGCGTGCACCGCTCCCTCACCGGAGGTCCCGACCTCATCCACGTCGACGCCTACCGGTTGTTCGGGGAGGACCCCGACGCCGAGGTCGGTGCCCTCGGGGCTCTCGACTCACTCGACCTGGACACCGAACTCGACGACGCCGTCATCGTCGCCGAATGGGGCGGGGGGCTGGTGGAACAACTAGCCGACACCTGGCTCGAGGTCACCTTCGACCGGGAGACCGCGGTGCGGGAGGACCCGGAGTCGGAGGCGCGGATCCTCAGTTGGCGGTTGCGGAGATAGGTCCCCGCCCCGTGAACGTGACGGGGAGGACGCCTGAAAGCAGGCGTAGGTTCGTGGGAGAATGACGCGAACCCCGTGGCCGGGCGCCCGGACGACACACTGAGGAGCAACCGTGAGTGTTGTGCATGATCTGCCGACCCCTTCATTCCTGATCCCGGTCATCGGGGGCGTGGCCGCATTCGACCCGGTGACCCTGGGTACCGCCGCCCGGGGACTCTCTGAAAAAGGTCTGCACGTCCACCTTCCGGTGGAACTGGACCGTGGGATTCCCGCTGATCTCGCCGCGCTCGCGGTGATCACCTTCAGCCCTCCGGACGGCTTTCCGGTGTCGGTGACCGCGACCATCGACACGGGGAGGCTGGCATGGGATCTGTCTGAACCCGCTGAACCCCGGGATTTCACCGATTACCGGGATGCGGAGCGTTACGGCGTGGCAATCGGGGAGCACAGCGTCGTCGACGTGGACGGGACCCCGGTGGTCAGCGTGCACATGCGGCTGCCCTCGGGTACCTCGGTGAACGTCTGGTTCGCGGAATGTCCCGCGGAAACGGAGAACATCGACGCCTTCGGTCTGCTGCATCGTGTCGATCACCTGGTGTCCGGGTACTCCCGGGGTGAGGGGAAGATGTTCGACAGGGTCGTCGTTCCGGCGCTGGACTTCACCTACGCGACGGAAGCCGGCGGTGCCCGTGTCGAGGAATGGGAAGAAACGACCGTGTTGCAGCGCTTCGCGGCCGCACTGAATGAGGATGGGGCACGTGTCATAGCGGAGACGACAATGTGCACCGGAGCTCCCCCGAACATTGATCAGCTCCCGTCCGAGTACGTCTTCGGAGCAAGGGGACCGATCCTCACGTGGTTCACGCAACCGGGCAACCCCATGCCCTTCTCCATCATCTGGAGCAGTTCAGACGGCTGGTCGGATCCCGACGGGGAGATCGATCTCGACCAGGTGGAACTCCCTGTGCCCTGAGTTGTCCGTGCGGCGACAGTCCAGGTTTCGGAGCATGCTCACCTGAGAACCACCGGGCGAAACTGGTCGATGGTGGGGGTGTCATCGGTACTCATGTTGTGGTCCTTCTCCTCACGGCATAATCCGGTGCTGCTGATGCTGAGGTCAACAGTCTTCCCCGGCACCTCCGGCCGGCACCGGCCATCCACTACAGTGTCCCACGTGCACATCCTCGTCATCGACACGTCCACACCGACCATCGTCACCGGTATCGTCACGGCCTCCGATGGGCCGGTCGACGGAAGCACCACTCCGACTGTCCGCTCCGTCGCCGAGCGCATCCTCCCGGACTGCCGCCAGCACGGTGAACGCCTGACGCCGTCGATCCTGGAGTGTCTCGATGAGGCGGACCTGAAGCCGGTGGATCTCGACGCGGTGGTCGTCGGATGCGGGCCCGGGCCGTTCACCGGACTGCGGGTGGGGATGGCGACCGCCACCGCCTTCGGGGAGGCGCTCGGTATCCCGGTGCACGGTGTGTGCTCGTTGGATTCCATCGCGATCCGGCTCGCGGAAAAGAACCCCGTACAATCCCGGATTCTTATCGCGACCGATGCGCGACGGCGGGAGGTCTACTGGGCCAGCTACGAACGCACGGACACCGGTGCGGTACCGGTCCGCGTCGGGGGGCCGGCGGTGAACAAACCCGCCGACGTCGCTGAACTCGTCGGTGTCGTCGGTTCGCTCAGCGTCCCGGAAGGTCTGGCGGAGAAGCTCCGGGTCGACACGCTCGCCGAGGTGCCGGCGTTGGACCTCTCGCCGTCGCCGGTGTCGCTCGTCCGTGCGGCCGATCTGGCCCGTGAACCGGAGCCCATCGTCCCGCTCTACCTGCGGCGCCCGGACGCGGTGCCGCCGAAGCCGAAACCGATCAGTCCGGCAGTACCGGACGTGGAACTGTGATGGGGTCCGTCGTCATCCGGCGTCTCGCACCGGTCGACGTGCAGCGGTGCGCCGAGCTTGAGCGGATCCTCTTTCCCGGGGATGATCCGTGGAGTGCCGCGGCGTTCCGTTCGGAGATGGCAAACCCTTTCTGCCTCTGCCTCGCGGCGGTGGAGACCGGGGACGCGGATCAGTCCCGTGGTCCGGGTGCCGGGTTCGAGGAAACAGGCGGCCTCGTGGGCTACGCGATCCTCGCCATGGCCGGTCCTCCTGATGACCCCGAGTTCGAGGTGCACACCATCGGCGTGGACCCCGCACACCAGCGTCGCGGTATCGGCCGTCAGCTGCTGGAGGCCATGCTCGCCGCCGCCGATGAACGCTCCGGCCCGGTGTTCCTGGAGGTGCGGTGCGACAATGAACCGGCCATCACCCTGTACGAGCGGTACGGTTTCGTCCGTCTGGGTGTGCGCCGCAACTACTATCAGCCGTCGGGTGCGGACGCGTACACCATGCGTCGCGATCCCGCATCAGCGCGGACGGCCACCGGAGACAACCTGTGAGGAAACGACCCGTGAACACGTCGACCATCCCGGAACCGGCACAGAACGGTGACGACACGATCCGCCGCACCATCGTCATGGGCGTCGAGAGTTCCTGCGACGAGACGGGTGTCGGCATCGTGCGCATCACCCACGGTCCCGGGGTGACACCCGAACTGGAGATCCTCGCGGACGTCGTCGCCTCCTCGATGGATCAGCACGCCCGTTTCGGCGGTGTCGTGCCCGAGATCGCGTCGCGTGCGCACCTGGAGTCGATCGGCCCGGTCACCCGGGAGGCTCTCCGGCAGGCGGGTATCGACCGTCCGGATGCCGTGGCGTGCACCATCGGCCCCGGGCTCGCCGGTGCGCTGCTCGTCGGGGCGAGCGCGGCGAAGGCCTTCGCGGCGGCGTGGGGGGTGCCGTTCTACGCGGTCAACCACCTCGGCGGGCATGTCGCGGTGGCGACGCTCGACGGCCGGGACCTGCCGCACTCGGTGGCGCTCCTGGTCTCCGGCGGTCACACGCAGCTGCTCGAGGTCGACGGTGTAGGGCTGCCTATGCGGGAGCTGGGGTCCACCCTGGACGACGCCGCGGGTGAGGCCTACGACAAGGTCGCGCGTCTGCTCCGGCTCGGATATCCGGGTGGCCCGGTCATCGACCGTCTGGCGAAACGGGGGAACCCCAGGGCGGTGGACTTCCCGCGGGGCATGATGCGCCGCGATGATTCCCGCCACGACTTCTCCTTCTCCGGGTTGAAGACGGCGGTGGCCCGCCACGTCGAGGCCGCCGAGCGCGAGGGGCGGGTCATCGACGTGTCGGACGTGTGTGCGTCCTTCCAGGAGGCCGTGGTCGACGTCCTCACCCGGAAGGCGGTCCGCGCGTGCGGGGACGTCGGAGCGAAGGTGCTGCTCCTCGGTGGGGGAGTGGCCGCGAACTCCCGGCTGCGGGAACTGGCGGAGGAACGCTGCGGTGCCGCCGGCGTCGAGCTCCGGGTCCCGGAACTCAGACTCTGCACGGACAACGGGGTGATGATCGCCGCACTCGCCGCCCACCGGATCGCGGCGGGCGCCGGACCGAGTGATCTGGTGGCCGGAACGGATCCCGGGCTCGACGTCGAGATCCCCCAGGTATAACCCCGGCAAACAACCGGGTACGCACCGGTGAATTGTCGGGGAAGATGCCCCGACATCGCGTTCCGGGTGTGCCGGACGGGATACCGTTGCTTCGTTGAACACCGCCCGTCCCGACGAAACCCCTGGAGTATCCTCCGCATGAGCATCGGTTACCTGGTCTACCCCGATCTGACCAGCCACACCCTCACCTTCGAGATCGAGGAGGCCGCGCGCTTCCTCGGCGCCCTGGAGAACGACCGCGTCCACGTCGCCTTCCAGGACGACGGAGAGACCCTGGCGGCCCTGTACTCGGCGGGTGCGAAAGCGAGTGGTGCCGAGCCGAACCCGGTGGCGTCGATGGCCCGGAACAAGGCCGCCACGGGCAACGCGAATTTCCTCACCGATCCGACGTCCGCCATCTGCGGCCCGGTGATCTTCATCGGCGCGGACGGCGCGGATGTCACCGAGAAGGACATCGCCAAGGTCGACCGTGGTATCCAGGCGGTGCGCAACTACCGGGATGACGAGCCCGACGAGTACTCCCTGTGGCGTGGATCGGTGCTCGCCATCGCGCGCCGGGAGAACGACGCCGACGGCGCGTAGCTTCAGCACGGGTGCTGTCATTCCGGTTAGGATTGTCGGGGAAACGAACGACAGCCGGCCGTCAGGAGTGCCCATGTCCCGCAGCAGGACCATTCGCACACTGCTCGCACTGGTGGTCGCCGGGGCGGCGTCGGTGGGTGGTACCGGGATCGCCGCGGCACAGACCGCCACCTCCCCGAGGGTTCCCCTCTGTCCGGAGCCGGTGGTACTCACCGCCCGGGGATCCGGATCCCAGTTCAGCGGCCGACGGCAGTACCCCGGTGCCGCGGGCCCGTCGACGGGATGGGAGGGTACGGCCATCTCCCGACTGCTGGAACGCGCCGACCTCCACGGATTCTCGGTCCGGGCGTTGGGTCCGGAGGAGTACCCGGCGGTCGAGGCGTGGCGCCTCGGTGAACTGGTGGGCTCCGTCGAACAGGGGCGACGGTCCGCCGTGCGCCGGGTGGCCGACCTGCAGGCGGGCGGCTGTCAGCCTGTGGTCATACCGGTCGGATACTCGCAGGGGGCCATGGTCTTCAACGGCGCCGAGCGGGCACTCTCCGAAGCGGCTCATCTGCCGGGGGTGCTGTACCTGGGAAACCCGCTCCGTGACGGCCGTCCTCCCCGGAACACCGGTAGCGCACCGCCGGTGCCCGGTCGCGCCGTCCCGCCCGTGTGGCCCTGGGAGACCGCACGGTCGCTCAACGCCCCGGGGCAGGAGGGCATCGACTACTGCTACCGGAACGACGTCTTCTGTGATCCGGCGGGGACGTCGGTGGAGACCCACCTCAGCTACTTCACCGGCATCCCCGGCGAGGACGCGGCGGACCGCGCGGTGGCCGACACGTTGTCCGCCTGGACCGCCGGGGCAAGGGCGCGGCTGGATGGTGGGGAGCGCGTGGCGGTCACCCGCCCCGTCGACGAGATTCTGCTCATCGACACCGCCGAACCCGCCGTACTCGCTGAGCTGGCGCGTGGGATCCCCCGGATCATGGATGCGGTCACCGGGGCGAATCCGGATTCCCGCGTCGGGGTGGCGGTGGTGCGTGACGGGGTGAATCGGTGGCTGCTCCCATCGACCCGGGACGCTGCCGCCGTCGCGGCGACACTGACCGATCCCGCCGGGCGGCCCGTCGGTGACGTCATCGCTGATCCGGAGCCCGACGGAGCGTCCACGCGGAACATGATCACGGTGGCCGGCACGGAGGTGCGCGTAGGACGGGAGACCGTCGGTCGTGCCGCGGCCGGTACTGCGGATGCGGTACTCACGGTGGTCTCCGATCATGCGACGGCGCCGAATGCGGTCCTCGACGCGCCGGGCATCTGGTTCGCGGGCCAGCCCGCGGGGGTGACGGGGATGCTGTCCAGGGTGTTCGCCGACGGACCCGTGCACCAGCGGCTGGATTTCGGGGACGGCACGGTCGTGGATTCCGCGGGCGGGAATTATGTGGAGCACGTGTGGCGGAATCCGGGAACCTACCTGCTGACGTTGACGGTGACCGACTCCCGGGGCCGTACCGGGGTGGACCGACGGTGGGTGCGGGTCTATTCCGGTGACGTCGCGGCAGAGTTGGACGCGGCGTTGCGGGCGATGCCCGCCCGGTCGGGGAGCACCGGAGTGGAGGCGTGGGGGAGTACCGGATGATGCGGCGCGGCCGTTGTCGGGTGGCACCCCGCACGGTTGAGTGCTGGCACTCGCGAGGGTAGAGTGCCAGTAGGTTGTTTGACACACAGTTGTTCACCCGCGACGACGGCTGTGCTGGGCAAGCTCAACCGGCACAATCACATTCAACTTCCCGAGCACATGGAGGAATTCATCGTGGCGAACGTCAACATCAAGCCCCTCGAGGACAAGATCCTCGTCCAGATCAACGAAGCTGAGACCACCACCGCATCCGGCCTGGTCATCCCGGACTCCGCCAAGGAGAAGCCGCAGGAGGCCACCGTCGTGGCCGTCGGCCCGGGCCGTTTCGACGAAAAGGGCGACCGCATCCCGCTGGACATCAACGAGGGTGACACCGTCATCTTCTCCAAGTACGGCGGCACCGAGATCAAGTACGCGGGCGAGGAGTACCTCATTCTCTCCGCCCGTGACATTCTCGCCGTCGTGACCAAGTAAGAGGGTTTTTCCATGGCTAAACTGATCGCATTCAACGAGGAGGCCCGGAAGGGCATCCAGGCCGGCGTGGACACCCTGGCCGACGCGGTCAAGGTCACCCTCGGCCCGCGCGGCCGCAACGTCGTGCTGGACAAGCCCTTCGGTGGCCCGACCGTGACCAATGACGGTGTGACCATCGCCCGCGAGATCGACGTCGAGGAGCCCTTCGAGAACCTCGGCGTCCAGCTGGTGAAGTCCGTCGCAGTGAAGACGAACGACATCGCCGGTGACGGCACCACCACCGCGACACTGCTCGCCCAGGCGCTCATCAACGAGGGCCTGCGCAACGTCGCCGCGGGTGCCAATCCCATCGAGCTGAACCGCGGTATCGCCGCCGGTTCCGAGCGCACGGTCGAACTGCTGCTGGAACGCGCCAACGAGGTCGCCTCCGCATCGGACATCGCCAACGTCGCCACCGTCAGCTCCCGCGATCCGGAGGTCGGCGAGATGGTCGCCGGCGCGATGGAGAAGGTCGGCAAGGACGGTGTCGTCACCGTCGAGGAATCCCAGACGATGGACACCACCCTCGACATCACCGAGGGCATCTCCTTCGAGAAGGGGTTCCTGTCCCCGTACTTCATCACCGACATCGACGCGCAGCAGGCGATCCTCGAAGACGCGCTGGTCCTCCTGGTGCGCAACAAGATCTCCTCCCTGCCCGACTTCCTTCCCCTGCTGGAGAAGATCGTCGATTCCGGCAAGCAGGTCCTCATCGTCGCCGAGGACATCGAGGGTGAACCGCTGCAGATGCTGGTGGTCAACTCGATCCGCAAGACGCTGAAGATCGTCGCCGTGAAGTCCCCGTACTTCGGTGACCGTCGCAAGGCGTTCATGGATGATCTCGCCGTCGTCACCGACGCGACGATCGTCGATCCGGAGGTCGGCATCAACCTCTCCGAGATCGACCTCGACGCACTCGGCTCCGCACGCCGCATCACCGTCACCAAGGACTCGACCGTCATCGTCGACGGCGCGGGCAGCGCGGAGGCGGTCGAGAACCGTCGCGGCCAGATCCGCCGCGAGATCGAGTCCACGGATTCCTCCTGGGACCGGGAGAAGGCCCAGGAGCGCCTGGCCAAGCTGTCCGGCGGCATCGCCGTCATCAAGGTCGGCGCCGCCACCGAGACCGAGGTCAGCGAGCGCAAGCTCCGCGTCGAGGACGCCATCAACGCAGCCCGCGCGGCCGCGCAGGAGGGTGTCATCGCCGGTGGCGGTTCCGCACTCGTGCAGATCGCCCGCGAGCTCAGGACCTACGCCGAGGACTTCGAGGGTGACGCCAAGGTGGGCGTCCTCGCCCTGTCCCGGGCACTGGTCAAGCCCGCTTTCTGGATCGCCGAGAACGCAGGCGTCGACGGTTCCGTGGTCGTCGCCAAGACCGCCGAGCTGCCGAACGGTGAAGGCTTCAACGCCGCCACCCTCGAGTACGGCAACCTCATCGACGCGGGCATCATCGACCCCGTGAAGGTCACCCACTCCGCGGTGGTCAACGCCACCTCCGTCGCCCGCATGGTGCTCACCACCGAGGCGTCGATCGTGGAGAAGCCCGCCGAGGAAGAGGATTCCCCGGCAGGCGGCCACCATCACTAGGCCGAACGCCTGACACCGGCCCGGACCCGGCCCCACCACACCGAACGCGAGACTCACGGTGAAATGTGGGGCCGGGTCCGCTGTATTCCACGGGGAAACCGTATTCTTGGTGCAGCCCACAGAGACCGTCCGAGAAAGGCATCGAACGATCCATGACCCAGCCCGACGGCGCACGCGCTGAGAGCCACAACTTCCAGGTCGATCTCGGCGGGATCGTCGAGATCCTCAGCCGGAACCTCTACTCAGGCCCCCAGGTCTTCGTCCGGGAGCTCCTGCAGAACGGCGTCGACGCGATCACCGCGCACCGTGCGATCGACCCGGGCTGCCCCGCCGAGATCCGGGTCGTCACCGACGGCACCAGGATCACCGTCACCGACACCGGCATCGGCCTGACCCCGCAGCAGGCCGAGGGGCTGCTCGCCACCATCGGGGCGTCGTCGAAACGTGACGAGTGGGGGATGTCCCGCAGCGACTTCATCGGGCAGTTCGGTATCGGTCTGCTGTCCTGCTTCATGGTCTCCCCGCGGATCACCGTCCACAGTCGCTCCGCCATGACCCCCGGACAACCGGTGTGCTGGCGTGGCTCCAACGACGGAACCTGGTCCGCGACCGTGGTCACCGACGATGATCTGCCCCCGGAACTCACCGGTCCGGGCACCACCGTGACCCTCGAGGTGATGCCGGGGGAGCGGCACGCCGAACACGAGGTGCTGCGCCGCCGGATCCTGTCCTACGGCAGTCACCTCCCGGTGACGGTGAACCTCGCCCGGAAGGGAGCCGAACCGGAGTGCCTAAGCGAGACAGTCGCGCCCTGGGAGATGGACCGGGAAGCTGCGGCCCGCTGGTGTGACGAGGAGTTCGGCTTCACCCCCTTCGACCAGGTTCCACTCGATGTTCCCGTCGCCGGTCTCCGCGGGATCGCGTTCGTGTCGGCGCGCGCGGGGCATCCCGGCCAGGAACAGCACCACCGCGTGTATCTGCGCCGGATGCTGTTGTCCGGGCGCGCCTACGACGTCGTGCCGGAGTGGGCGTACTTCGTCCGTGTCGTCGCTGACGCGGAGCACCTCAAACCGACGGCCTCCCGCGAGGGCCTGTTCGACGACGAACTGCTGGAGGAGACCCGACAGGGAATCGGTGCCGCGATCCGGGACTGGATGAACAACCTCGCAGAGCGGGAGCCCGTCCGGTTCCGGGAGTTCCTCGCCCTCCACCTCACCGGGCTGAAGGCCCTGGCCGTGACCGACGCGGAGACCCGCGCGCTGGTGGCCTCCAGCGTCCCGTTCTCAACCTCGCTGGGGATGCTCACCCTCGACGAGATCCTCGGGAAACACGGGCGGATCGCCTACGCGACGACCGACGACCGGTTCCGCGCCCTGAGCCCCGTGGCCGAGGCCAACGGTCTGTGCATCGTGAATGCCGGTTTCTCCTACGACGAGGAGCTCATCGGTCAGATCAGACTCGACCGGCCGGAAGCGGACATCGCCGAACTCGACCCCCGGGACGTCCTCGGTGTCCTCGAGAAGGTCGACCTGGGTACCGAGGCGGCACTGATCCCCCTCGTGGACGCCGCCGAACGCGCCCTCGAGGGACAGAAGCTGAACATCGTCGTGCGGAAGTTTCTGCCCGCCACGATGGCGGTGCTGTTCCTGCCCAACCCGGACGCCGCGGGCCGGGCGCTGGAGGAGAGGCAGCGGCGCGACGAGGGTCTGTTCGCCGGGCTGGTCGATCTCATGCACCCCGAGAAGGCCGACGACCACGCACCCCAGCTGATCCTGAATGCCAACGCCGGCATCATCCACCAGCTCACCGGGGCCGCCGCCGGAGGCGGTAGCCCGGTGGTCGTGGAGTCGGCGATCCGGGGCTTCTACGTCCAGGCCCTGCTCAGCGGCAGACACCGTATGGACGCCCAGGTGAGAGCCTGGTCCTCCAATCTCTTCACCGCCCTGATCAGCGCGTCACTCGAAGATCGCGGCCACGCATGAACAACCACCACCCGGACGACCAGGAGCACCCCATGACCGACCCCGACAACCAGCACGACGAACTCCGACTCCTCATGCACCGTGCCGACAGCACACCGTGGGGGAGCACCTGCAGTGAACTCTGGGCGGAGGCCGCCCAGCTCGCCGTCGACACCGACCGGTTGGAGGAGGCACTGATCTGCCACGCGGAGCTCTGCACGGCCTACTGCATGGACGGACGGAACTACCGCTGCATCGCGCCCTTCTCCTACGTCGAGGAGATGCGTTCACGCCGTCCCGACCTGTTCGGCCCCGGCCTGCACCACAAGCACGCCTGGAACCTCAAGTACGTGCTCTCCGCGGTGGCCAACAACCCCGATGTACCTGTCGCGCAGTACCGCTCGCTGCTCGATCTGATGACCGACTACTACCGGGAGCTGGGGGATCCGGGACGTGCCGTGGCGATGCGCCGCCTGGGATTCCTCCGGAACACCGGTGGGGACGGAGTCGAGGACACCTACGCCGAGTGGCTGAATCTCCCCGACTCCGAGCTCGCCGACTGCGCCGGCTGCAGCCCCGAACAGCGCGTCGAGTATCACGCCAGCCGCGGCGAGTGGGAGATCGCCCGGGAGATCGGCGAGGCGGCGCTCCCCGACATGGAGAACAGCTGTTCGTCGCAACCCGAGGGCCTGCTCACCGAGATGCTCGAACCCTGGTTGCGGACGGGGCAGGACGCCAGGGCGTGGTCCGCCCACGTCCGCGGATACCGCCGCTACCGCCGCGACCCGGCTGATCTCGCCCAGCACGCGGACCACATCCGCTACCTCGCACTGTCGGGCGCCGCAGGCAGACCGGAACGGCTCGAGCGGGCCGAGGCCATCCTCATCCGTCACCTGCCCTGGTGGGAACGCGCCGAGGACCACCGGGACCTGCTGAATCTCGCGGCCGCCGCGGTCGTGCTCCTCGACCGGATCCCCGGTGCCACGGACCGCACGCTCGATGTCACTCTGCCCGGCGAGAATCTGCCGTGGGTGACCGGTATCGAGACACTGGCCCACCCGACCCTCGCCGAGGCGCGCGCCTGGTTCCTGGACCTCGCCACGACGATCGCCGAACAGTTCGACGCCCGTCCGGGCATGGAGCACGCGGTACACGTCACGTCGCTGCAGCGGCTCATCGACCCGGCACCGGTCACCCCGCTGCCCGAACCGGCGGAGGGCACCGTCGCCGACGTGTCCGGTATGTTCACCCCCGACGAGGCCGACTATCAGGTCATCACCTCCCCCGGGGCATCCACCGGGCAGACCACGGAGACTCCGGATGACGGGGACGATGAGCCACCGGTGGTCCCCATCGACGTCACCGGCTGGTGGCGCGGTGATGATCTCGCGGAGGCACTCGCCGCGAATGCCGCGGTGGGGGACGAGATCGAGACCGTCCACTGGCACCATGCGGTCCACCTCCTGCTCGACCACCCCGGGCTGCGCACCAGCCCGGAGGCCGCCGGGGTACCCGACGAGCTTCGAGGCGCGTGGCAGCGTGCCGTCGGCGACGCGGAGTGGTTCCTCGGGGTAGATCTCGACGCCGAGACCGAGGAACTCCCCGGTACGACCGGAGACCCCGCGTACCGGTTGATCGAGGACGCCGCGGCGGCCCTCCGCTCGGGGCAGGTCATGGAGGCCTGCCAGGCCGCGGACACCGCGATGCGGACCGGGTCTGCTGAACCCGTCGGCGTACGACTGACGGCCCTGCTCTTCCTCGCCCGGGGCGCCCGCGACGCCGGCTACCTCGATGAGGGCATCGACTGCGCCCGGCAGATGCTCAATCTCTGTGCCGCGGCTGAGTTACCCGGTCTGACCTTCATCGCGGCGCAGACACTCGGGGAACTGTTGATCTCCGCGCACCGGTACCACGAGGCCGCGGAAGTCCTCGAGACGGCGCTGATGAAGATCTCCGGGTACCCCGGATCGCGGGCCGAGCTGGATCTCCGTGAGTCGCTGGTCCGGGTGTTCGCCAAGCTCGAGTTCCACGACGAGGCGGGGGAGGAAATGCTCAGGATCGCCGGGCACATGGCCCGGCGGAAGGACCGGGAGCGGGAGCTCGGGGCGTTGCAGCAGGCGGCCGTCGCGTTCGACCATGCCGGGGAATCCCGTCGCGCGGTGTCGACCTGGCACCGGATCATCGAGGTGTCCCGCTCCATGTGGCGGGAGGCGGCCGACCGTCCGGCGTCGGGAGACGGCCCGGACGAGCAGCTGCGGGAGAAGGTGGACAAGTACCGTGAGGCTTATGCGATGTCCCTGTACAAGTGCTGTGCCGCAGCGGTGAATCAGCCCGGATACGTCGGTGACGCCGACATGGCCGTGGTCGATGATCTCCTGGACACGCTGCGCGCACTGGTCAACGATCCGGAGCATCCGGGACCGAAGACCCCGGAGTGGCGGGAGGCGGACTGGCTGGTGGACAAGGCCTACATGAACCTCTACGCGATGCGGTTCCTCGCCGCGGTGGACTACGCCACCGCGGCGGCGGCCGGATTCGGGCGCCTCGGTGAGCCCGTGGACCGGGCACGTGCCCTGATGATGGTGTCGGACGCGCGGTTCTACGGTGACGAGCCGGCGGCCTCCGTGGAGGCCGCCCGTGAGGCGCTCGAGTCCCTGTCCGGGAAGCGGTTCATCGGGAACCCCGTACGGCGTGCCGCCGAACAGCGGATCCGGGAAGTGGGGGACGACTGAATCGATCCCCATATAGCGAGAATAGTCTCATGAAACTACAGTGGGTCGTGTTCTCCAGCACACTCCGGACGGTAAAGCCGCGGCCGGGGACGACCCCAGACATGAAGGGATGCACCGAACATGGCGTTACCCAAGGTCACCCACGCCCGGGTGGAGAGTTTCCTCACCGGTGAGGGACTCAACTTCGGCAGGGACGACGATGACGACATCGTCGTCGGTTTCGACGGTTTCACGTTCTTCATCACCGTTCAGGAGGACCTCCTGCGGGTCGCGGGCTGGTGGCACGCGGAGCTGACGGACGATGATGCGGTCGGCCGGGCACTCGCCGCAGCCAATGCCCTGAACCAGGACCTGGTGGCACCGAAGACGGTCATCGCGGGCGCGCAACCGAGCGTCATCTTCGAGAATGCACTGAAGACGACCTCGGGACGCACGGACGAACAGCTCGGAGCGTTCATCGTCATGTCCTTCCGGACGAGTTTCATGGCGGGGGAACGCCTCGCTGCCGATCTTCCAGACCTCGCACCCGCAGCAGAAGAGTCCCCCGAGGAGGAGAACTGATGGCCTGGTTCAAATCGAAGACGGCCGCCGAGGTCCCCACGCCGGTCACCCCGGAACGCATCGAGGCGGCACTGGCCCGCCAGGAGCTCACGGTCGACCGTGCCGACGACGGAGCCCCACGGTTCTACTGCATCATCAACGGTTTCCCGGTCATCGTCGACGCCTCCTTCCCCTTCGCCGTGGTGTTCAGTGCCTCGACCTTTGAACGACTACCTGTGGAACGGGAGGAGGAGGTCCTCGGCTGGGCGAAGACGGTCAACGCCGGAACCCACTTCGTGACCACCGTGAAGAACGTCGATGACGACGGCATCTACGCGGCGGCCGACGGGATGCTCTTCATCGAGGGTGGACTCACGGAGGGGCAGCTCGACGAGCAGATCGAGCTGATGCTCGTCGGAACCCTGAGTACCATGGGGAACTTCTGCCAGGAGTTCGATCTCGAACCCGGTACCCCGGGGGAGGACAACTGACCCCGCGGTCGACTCCCCCGTCCGATACCTGCGGGCCGCAGGCCCGCGCAGACCAGTGAAAGGAAGTGCAGCACATGGCTTTACCCAGGGTCACCGATGCCCGGGTGGAGAACTATCTCACCGGAAAAGGGCTCAGCTTCTTCAGGGACGGTGACAACGACATCGTCGTCGGCTACGAGGAGATCCTCTTCTTCTTCACCATCGGAGAGGACCTGCTCCGGATCGCCGGTTATCGGCGTGGAAAGCTGAAGGACGATGAAGGTCGCGCGGCCGCAGCCGCCAATGCCCTCAACACCGAAATGGTTATGCCGAGAACGGTCATTTCGGGCGACGGCAACAACATCGTTTTCGAGAATGTGGTCGACACCGACACCGGGCTCACGGATGGGCAGCTCGGCACCTTCATAGACGTCGCGTTCGAGGTCAGTTTCCGCGCGGCCGACAGAATCGACGAAGAATTTCCCGGCCTCGTGCAGCCGGTGGAAGAGGGAGACAACTGATGGCCTGGTTCAAGTTTGGTTCGAAGAAGGTCGTGGACGAACCCACGCCGGTCACCCCGCAACGCCTGGAGGAGTCCCTGGCCAGGCAGAACCTCGCGGTGTCGAAGATGCAGGGTGAATTGCCCGTGTACTACTGCTTCTTCAACGACATTCCGGTCATGTTCATCCTCGCATCCGACGCCTTCGCCGTCGTCAGCGCCGAGATGCGCCCCCGCCTGCCCGTCGACCGGGAGGATGATGTTCTCGGTTGGACGACGGCATTCAACGCCGGGAACCACCTCATCACCGCACTGAAGAAACGTGACGCCGACGGAATCCACATCAAGGCCGAGGGCGGGATTTTCATCAAGGCCGGTCTCACGGACGCGCAGCTGGACAAGCAGCTCGATCTGATGCTCAGGGGTGTGCTGCCCGCCATCGACAGATTCTGCACGGAGTTCGAACTCACCACCGGATAGGAGACCCGGCGGTCCGAAGGGATCTCCAGGTGTTTTCCCCGGGGACGACCCCATGGTCGGTGGGAGAGGCCGGTGGGGTGACCTGTAGGGGTGCGGCAGGGGGGCAGGAGATCGGGAACACCTGTGACGGAGGGGCCCGATCACTGGCCGGTGGTGGCGTATCGGGGCCGGTTGAACCGGTATGGGGCGGGACCCTGTGCCGACCGTGGTCTGTGTCGGGCCTCACCCGTCGGGTGCGTCAACTAGACTGTCGAGGCAGTGAGCCCGTGGCTCCACCCTCCGGCACCATGCCGCAGATGGAGATCCCGGGTGAATGTGACCAGGAAAGTCGGAACATGCAGAGGTCCACAGCGTGAATGATTCAGAGCGCGAACTGGCGGCACTCGTGCCGTTGGCGGCCGGCGGTGACCGGTCCGCGCTCCAGCGGATCATGGAGATCGTGCACCCGATGGTGCTGCGGTACGCCCGCGCGCGGATCGGGGGCGGGCGGCACCCCACGCCCGAGGACGTCGCCCAGGAGACCTGTCTCGCGGTCACGACGGCCGTCGCCAACTACGTCGACCGGGGCCGCCCATTCATGGCGTTCGTCTACGGGATCGCCTCCAACAAGGTCGCCGATGCGCACCGGTCACTGTCGAGGGACCTGTCGAATCCCACCGATGAAGTTCCCGATTACATTCGGGAGGGAGACACACCGGAAGACTACGCGCTGGTCAACGACGGTAGTAACAGAGTGCGCGCACTTCTCGATTCATTGAGTGACAAGGCTCGCGAAATCGTCACCCTCCGGGTGTTCGTGGGCCTGTCCGCGGAGGAAACCGCGCGAATCGTGGGGAGTACCCCAGGAGCAGTCAGAGTTGCCCAGCACAGGGCGCTCGCGGCATTGCGGAAGAAGCTGAATGAGCAGGAGCGCCAGGCATGAGTGACCGCCGACCCGAGGACGCGGGCGTGGGGGCAGGACAGGATGACAACCTGTTCCGCACCGACGCCTTCCTGAACGACCTCGCCCACGGTGTCGACCCCTCCGGGGGAAACGATGAACTTGCCGGGCTGCTGCTCGGCCTCAAGGCGGAGGTCGACGCCCCGATGCCGCCGGCTCCCTCGCTCGATCAGCCGGGTCTGGTGGATGAGTCACCTGTGACGACGCGGTTCGCTCCCGTCACCGGGTCCGCTGCGGAGAAGACCGCCACCGGTGGCGGCGCGCGGGTGGTCAGTCTCGCCGGTCGTCGCCGGGCGGTCCCCGGTTTCGTCCACGGACTGATCGGTGCGGCGGCCGCGACTCTCGTCATCGCCGGCGGTGGCACCGCCGTGTACAACGCGGAACCCGGTAGCGCGCTCTGGGGCGTCAACACCGCCATGTTCGGTGACCACGCCTCCGTCGTGGAGCTCGCGAGCACGCTGGAGGAGGCGGACAACCGCAACGCCAACGGTGATGTCGCCGGAGCCCTGGAACTGCTGGAACAGGCCAGGGTCATGGCGAAGGAGATCAACACGCGCAACGCCGCCAAGGCGGACCCCACCAGGCACACGGCCGTCCCCCAGACCGTGACGGTCACTGTCACACCTGAACAGCAGACGCCGCCGGAACCCGCGACGGTCACCGTCACCGCCTCCGTCGAGGGGCCCGCGTCGCCGCCGGACAGCACCCTCCCGGGCGCCGTTCCCGGAATACCCTCCCCGCCGTCCGGGATACCCCCGTCAACCTATCCGCTGCCGGTGCCGGACGGTGTCGACGACACCACCCGACCACCGTCACCGGACGGTGGTCACGGAGCGACGGCCGACAACGTCGGCGAAGTAGTGGACCCCGTACCGACCGGGACGCCCACGACCGGAACGGATCCGTTCCCCGGTCGGTGAGCTGCCCCGCGCGGACGACGAAACCCCGGAATCCTGTCTGGAGGATCCGGGGTTTTCCCGTGTCCCGGGTCAGCGAGAAACGAGGTTGCCGTGTCGGTGCCGGCTACCGCGCCTCCATCCCGTCGAGGAATCCGAGGCAGTAGTCCCAGGGCACGTAGGCCGAGGGATCGGGGCGGACGGACGGTTCATGCACCGGGGACAGCTCCCCCGCGAGGGTGGCGCGCATGTTCGCGGCCATGATGTCCCAGTCGTAGTAGTGCTGTTCGTCGCAGTCCTCGCACATGAAGAACACCCCGAGAACCCCCCGGGGTTCCAGTGCGCGCCGGAATTCCCCGACGAGCTCGAGGTCCTCCCGGACACGTTCCCGGTCCTCATCGCTGAGTGGCGGCAACGGTTCGTCCGCCTCGAGGAACGATGCGGGATCATTCGGGTCGCCCGCGAAGGGGTCCGGAGGCATCATAGAATCAAAGTTCACACAGGCCACCCTAAGGGTGCGGCCCGTAAACGGCAACCAAAGACAGGCGAAACGAACCTGCGGTCGGTGACCCCCGTGACCACCCTGCGCGCTACTGTTGTATGTCATGGCACCTCTCCGAACCGACTCGGTGCGTGCCTGTTTTCCGGAGCTGTCCGTGAGAACAGGTTCCGGGCGTCGTTCCGGGGAGGGGAACCCCGTGCCGATTCAGTCCCACCACCCGAGAAAAGGATGACCCACCTTGACTGACAACCGCGTCTCCACCGGGGGCGACGACCCGAACAAGGTCGCGCTCGTTGGCCTCACCTTCGACGATGTCCTGCTGATCCCGGACTCCTCCGATGTGATCCCCAGCGAGGTGAACACCTCCTCGCAGCTCACGCGGAACATCCGGCTGAACATCCCGTTGATCTCGGCTGCCATGGACACGGTCACCGAAGCGAGGATGGCCATCGCGATGGCGCGGCAGGGCGGCATGGGTGTCCTGCACCGCAACCTGTCGGTGGAGGATCAGGCCCAGCAGGTCGAGATGGTGAAGCGCTCCGAGTCGGGTATGGTCACCGACCCGGTCACCTGTACCCCGGACATGACGATCGGCGAGGTGGACGCCCTGTGCGCCCGCTACCGGATCTCCGGTCTCCCCGTCATCGACGGGGACCGCAGGCTCGTGGGCATCTGCACGAACCGGGACATGCGCTTCGAGCGGGACTTCTCCCGGAAGGTCGCCGAGGTGATGACGGCGATGCCGCTCGTCGTGGCGAAGGAGGGCGTGGCGAAGGAGGATGCCCTCCAGCTGCTCAGCGCGAACAAGGTGGAGAAGCTCCCCATCGTCGACGACGAGGGACGTCTGGTCGGGCTGATCACCGTGAAGGACTTCGTGAAGACGGAGAAGTACCCGGACTCATCCAAGGATTCGTCCGGACGTCTGCTCGTGGGTGCGGGCATCGGTACCGGTGACGATTCCTGGGGCCGCGCCGCGGCCCTCGTCGACGCGGGCGTGGACGTACTGGTCGTGGACACCGCCCACGCCCACAACCGCGGGGTGCTGGAGATGGTGTCCCGGGTGAAGAAGGAATTCGGCCACAAGGTCGACGTCATCGGCGGCAACCTGGCCACCCGCGCCGCGGCGCAGGCCATGATCGACGCCGGTGCGGACGCCATCAAGGTCGGCATCGGCCCCGGTTCCATCTGCACCACCCGCGTCGTCGCCGGTGTCGGTGCACCGCAGATCACCGCGATCATGGAGGCCGCCGTACCCGCGAAGGCCGCCGGTGTGCCGATCATCGCCGACGGAGGCATGCAGTTCTCCGGCGACATCGCCAAGGCTCTGACCGCCGGCGCCTCCACCGTGATGCTCGGCTCGCTGCTCGCAGGCACCTCCGAGGCACCCGGTGAGACGGTCGTCGTCAACGGCAAGCAGTACAAGATGTACCGCGGCATGGGGTCCCTCGGCGCGATGCAGGGCCGTGGCCTGAGCGGCGAGAAGCGTTCCTTCTCCAAGGACCGCTACTTCCAGGCCGACGTCAAGAGCGAGGAGAAACTCGTCCCCGAGGGCATCGAGGGACGCGTCCCGTTCCGCGGTTCGATCGACACGATCACCCACCAGCTCGTCGGCGGGCTCCGGGCCGCGATGGGGTACACCGGCTCCGCGTCCATCGAGGACCTGCAGCGTGCCCGGTTCGTCCAGATCACGGCCGCCGGGCTGCGGGAATCCCACCCGCACGACATCCAGATGACGGTCGAAGCCCCCAACTACTACCAGCGCTGAACCCCGGCCGCCCGGCTCCGGCCGGGCACACCACCCAAGGAGCACCACCACCATGCGTGACATCGTCGAAATCGGAATCGGGCGCGAGGCCCGCCGCAGCTACCGGCTGTCGGACATCCAGATCATCCCCTCCCGGCGCACCCGGTCCTCGAAGGACGTCGACACCAGCTGGCACATCGACGCCTACACCTTCGACAACCCGTTCATCTCCCACCCGACCGATGCCCTGGCCACCCCGGAGTTCATCATCGAGATGGGCCGCCAGGGCGGCCTCGGCGTCATCAACGCCGAGGGGCTCTGGGGCCGGCAGACCGACCTCGAGGGTGCCGTCGAGCGCGTCCGCGAGGCCGTCAACGCCGAGATGTCGGGTCCCGAGTTCTACGGTTCCGAGGCGACCCGTGTCCTGCAGGAACTGCACGCCGCGCCCATCGACGAGGATCTGCTCACCGCCCGTATCGCCGAGGTCCGCGCCTCCGGCACCACCGTCGCCGTCCGGGTCACCCCGCAGCACGCCCGGGAACTCGCCCCCGTCGTGATCAAGGCGGGTGCCGAGCTGCTGTTCATCCAGGGCACGATGATCTCCGCCGAGCACGTGGCCACCGGTGGGGAACCGCTGAACCTCAAGGAATTCATCGGCTCCCTCGACGTACCCGTCATCGCCGGCGGTGTCGCGGACTACACCACCGCGCTGCACCTCATGCGGACCGGCGCGGCCGGTGTCATCGTCGGCGGCGGCGCGAGCACCAACGACGTGGCACTGGGCATCGGTTGTCCGATGGCCACGGCCATCGCCGACGCCGCCGCGGCCCGCCGCGACTACCTGGATGAGACGGGTGGCCGCTACGTGCACATCATCGCCGACGGGGAGATCGAGACCTCCGGGGACGCGGCGACCGCCATCGCCTGCGGTGCGGACGGCGTCATCCTCGGGCATCCGCTGGCGAAGGCGCGCGAGGCCGCTGCGAAGGGCTGCTACTGGCCCCATTCCGCGGCGCACCCGCGGTTCCCCCGGGGCATCGTCGAGCCATCCTGGGTGGATGCCACGCTCGCCGCGGAGCTGAACGGGAATGACTTCGACAGCACCGACACCACGGAGAACGCCCCCACACTGGAGACCGTGCTCCACGGTCCGTCCACCGATCCGCACGGCATGCTCAACTACGTCGGTGGACTGCGCCGGGCGATGGCCAAGTGCGGCTACACCGACCTGAAGAGCTTCCAGCGGGTGCAGCTCAGCGTCTCCGCCGGCTTCGGTTTCTGAACTCCGTGATTCCCCGTGCCCGGAATGGTCTGTTCCGGGCACGGTACGGGTCGGTGGGTGCGGTAAAGTACGTCCCGTGACTGACTCAAAGCAAGCTACCGCAACGAATCACCGCCCGGTGCTCGTCGTCGATTTCGGCGCCCAGTACGCGCAGCTGATCGCCCGTCGGGTGCGTGAGGCACGGATCTACTCCGAGGTCGTCCCGCACACCGCCACCGTCGAGGAGATCAGGGCCAAGAACCCCGCCGCGCTGGTGCTCTCCGGTGGACCGTCCTCGGTCTACGCGGAGGGCGCGCCGGAGCTGCGCCCCGAGCTGCTCGACCTGGGGATCCCGGTGTTCGGTATCTGCTACGGCTTCCAGGCCATGACCCACGCCCTCGGGGGCACCGTGGCCAACACCGGGGACCGCGAGTACGGGCGCACCGACCTCAACGTCAACGGCGGCGTCCTGCACGACGGCCTCGAGGCGACCCACAAGGTGTGGATGAGCCACGGCGACGCCGTGCACGCCGCACCGGAGGGTTTCACCGTCACCGCGTCCTCCGCGGGCGCACCGGTCGCAGCCTTCGAGTGCGCGGAACGGTCCATGGCCGGTGTCCAGTACCACCCCGAGGTCCTGCACTCCCCGCACGGCCAGGAGGTGCTGACCCGGTTCCTCACCGAGATCGCCGGGATCGAGCAGAACTGGACCGCGGCGAACATCGCCGACGAGCTCGTCGAGGCGGTCCGCGCGCAGATCGGCCCCGAGGGGCGTGCGATCTGCGGGCTGTCCGGTGGCGTCGACTCCGCCGTCGCCGCGGCCCTGGTGCAGCGCGCCATCGGTGACCGGCTGACGTGCGTGTTCGTGGACCACGGTCTGCTGCGTGCGGGGGAGCGGGAACAGGTCGAGCGGGACTTCGTCGCCGCGACCGGCGCGAAGCTGGTCACCGTCCACGAGCAGGACGCCTTCCTGTCGAAGCTGGCCGGTGTCACCGATCCCGAGGCCAAGCGCAAGGCCATCGGCGCGGAGTTCATCCGTTCCTTCGAGCGCGCCGTCGCCGGTGTCCTCGAGTCCGCCCCCGAGGGATCCTCGGTGGACTTCCTGGTGCAGGGCACCCTCTACCCGGACGTCGTCGAGTCCGGTGGCGGCTCCGGTACCGCGAACATCAAGAGCCACCACAACGTCGGTGGCCTGCCCGACGACGTCGAGTTCGAGCTCGTCGAGCCGCTCCGCCTGCTGTTCAAGGACGAGGTCCGTGCGGTCGGTCGTCAGCTCGGCCTGCCGCAGGAGATCGTCAGCCGCCAACCCTTCCCGGGGCCGGGCCTGGGTATCCGCATCATCGGTGAGGTCACCGCCGAGCGTCTGGAGACGCTGCGTGCCGCGGACCTCATCGCCCGTACCGAGCTCACCGCCGCGGGCCTGGACGGGGAGATCTGGCAGTGCCCCGTGGTGCTGCTCGCCGACGTCCGTTCCGTCGGCGTCCAGGGTGACGGACGCACCTACGGGCATCCGGTCGTGCTGCGCCCCGTGTCCTCCGAGGACGCGATGACCGCCGACTGGACCCGCATCCCCTACGACGTCCTGGAGCGCATCTCCACGCGCATCACCAACGAGGTCGCCGACGTCAACCGCGTCGTGCTCGACTGCACCTCGAAGCCCCCGGGAACGATCGAGTGGGAGTAGATTCCGCACCCGTTCCGTGAGGAAGGCCCCGCACACCCTGTGCGGGGCCTTCCTCCTGTCTCCGGCCGGAGATCACTCGCAGGCGACGCCGTCGCCGTCCCGGTCGAGCTTCCGGCTGTACCCGGGGCTGCCCTCGTAGAGTGGCGCGGCACCTGCCGCACGGGCCTCCCGGCAGTTCGAGAAGTGCGTGGACGCGGGGCGGGCGGGTGCCGGCGCGGGAGCGGGGGCGGGGGCGAGAAAGCCCTGCATCCGGGTGTCTGCCCCCGGCTCAGGTGCTGCCCCCGGCTCAGGTGCTGGCGCCGGTTCCGGTGTCTGTGTGCCCGTCGTCCCGGCGGCGGTCTCGGTCTCCGTGCTTGTCTCGGTCCGGACCTCCGTGATGCTGTCCGTGACCGTCACCCGGCCGCCCGTGTCGTCTCCGGCCGGTTCGTCCGGGTCATCGCAGGCGGTGAGCAGACCCAGCGACAGGACGGTTCCGAGAGTCAGCGACGTGATCCGCGCGACACGTGCGGGTCCGGATCTGTGCTGGGGTGACATGGTTTTCCTCGATTCGGGTGGCTGTACGGTGCGGTGGGGGTCCCGGGAACGCCCGGAGAAACTCTCAGTTCCCACGGTAGGTGATGCTGACCGGGTGATCCGCCGTATTCCGGTCATGCACCGCATCCGGAGGTACAGGATCCGCCGCTTCCGGTCCGGGCACCGCGGAACGACCCCGCGGACGGAGGAATCCGGTCTGGGTTACTGTGGGGGAAAGCCGCCCTCCGGGGTGGTCAGCTCTGCCCCGGGGCGCCGGATGGCCGGTCATGGCCCGGGCCGGTACCCGTCGAAGAACAGGTGGCAGTCAACGTGGACAGGAATCCCGCACGTATCGTCCTCCCCGGTGTGATCAGTGCTCTGATCGCGGTCGTCGTGATGATCTTCATGCTCCTGGTGGTCGAAGGTGGCTCGATCGCCACCGCGATGCGGCTGGGGTATTCCGGGCCGACGCTCCGGGCGACGGCCGCCGGTGCCGGCGACCTCGATCCGGAGGAGCAGGTGGAGCTGCAGCGGGAGATCGCCGATCTGGCGGATTCCCGGGGCATGTCGGTGCTGGCCTTCTCGAGCGGCGGTACCGGGGCGTTCGCGGTGCACGATCCGGACGGTCGCTTCCACGTCGCGGGCCTGGACGAGCTGGATGCGGAACTGGGAAGGGACCGCACCCTGATCTCCACCGCCCTGCCGGAGACCCCGGGGGAGTCGGCGCGCACACCGGTGTTGTCGGCGTCGCAGGAGCGGAGATTCCTCCATGAGACGGTGTTCAGCACGCCTCTGGATTACCCGATCACGGGAACATTCCCCGCCGGTGCCCTGGTGGGCAAGACCCCGGTCGTGGCGCTGCAGGGCTTCGAGGTCCCGGGCCCCCGGGACACGTGGCTGTTCGCCGGTGACGGGGCACCCGAGCTCGCCGGCGCCGTCGGGGATGTTCTCCGGTCGGCCGGTCTCGATGATGTGGAGACGACCGTGGCGCTGCCCCGCTCCGGCAGTGACTTCGCCGGTTCCACGTTCGGGAAGTTCAGTGTCGCGACGATGCTGCTCCTGCTCGCCGTGGGCGTCGCTCTCAGTGTGACTCAGCTACGTCGTGTCGACGGCAGGGCAGGGCTGATCCGGTTCGCTTCCGTGCTCGCCGCGGGTGCCGGGGCCGGGGTGCTCGCGGTGTGGCTGGTGTACCTCGTCAGGCTCAGTGCGACGACGCTCGTCGGTTTCGGGACGGTGTTCACCGTCGGGCTGCTGTCTCTGCTGTTGTGCGCCGTGATCTGGGCGGTGATCATCGGGGCTGTCCTGATCATCCCCGCGAAGATCTCCCTCGGCGACCTCGGGAAGGGGAGAGCCGTGGGGGGCCGGAGGCGCGGTCTGCCCGGGGACCTGGCATCTGTTCCGGGATGGGCGGTGCTCTGTGTCGTCGGTGGTCTCGTCCTCGGTATGGCGCTCACCTTCGCGACAGCGCGCAGTGGCGGGGAGATGCGGGAGCTGGGGGTCGCGGCGAATGAACCGGACGGGCCCGTCAGCGTGCTGCGGACTTCCGACGTGGATCCCGAATTCCAGGCCCGGATGGAGGAGATTTCGAAGGCGTTCGAGGTACGCCCCGATCTGCTGGTGCTCGCCGGGGAGATGGAGGAGAATCCGGGTCTCACCGCGCAGATCCCCGTCGCCGATGACAGGGTCCTGCTCATCGTCGGGCAGCCGGAGTCGATCCCGGCCACCGGCCAGCTCCGCCAGGGGGTCGCCGTGGTGTGGGGGGACACGGAGACCGTCACCGGTTCCGGTGTCACCGATGGCCTCACCGTCATCCGGGAGGGGAACGATCCTGCGGCGGTGTCGATGCTGGACGGCACCGGTGCACCGAACCGTCCGGACAACCGGCCCATCGTGGCCCTCACCCCGCGGGACTTCTCGGTTCTCGACCCCGATCTGCTCCCGGGGACGCGCGAACTCGCCGAATCCGTCACGTGTCTCTGCGACCCGGATGAACTCATCGGGACGGCGTTTGTCCTCACCGGACTGGTGGGGGATCAGGAATCGGGTGATCGTGTCTATCCCATCGCGCGTGACGGTGTGTACACCGATGTCCAGCGGTCCTCGGCCACGGCGGCCCTGCTGACCGCGCTGCTGTTCGCGGTGGCCCTCTCCGTGTTCTACCTGCTGACGCTCACCGCCGGTGCCCGGATGTGGGAACGCCGCCGTGCCGACTACGCGGCGGACCGGGACGCGGGGGTCAGTGGTTTCGTGCTGCACCTGCGTCGTCAGCTGTTCACCGCCGTGCTCATCACGGTTCCCGTCGCCGCCGGTTTCCTGGTGGCCTACCGGCAGATCGCGGGCGGTGACCCCGCCCCCACGCTGTACGGGGCGCAGCTCGCGGGAGTGTGGATCGCTGTGTTCGTCGCCCATCTGCTGGTCGGGTCCCCGGGATTCGTGCGGGTCAGGGAGCTGCTCCGCGCGGAGGGCGGTGACCCGGATGCCGACCGCGCCGACAGGGACCACGACACCTGGTCCGACGGTCTGCGGGAACGGTTCCGGGCCGTCCTCCGCGGGCGGGAGTGAACCCGCCGGTCACTCGGTGTAGACCACGACCTTGCCCACGCCGTTCGACACGTCGAGGGTGAGTCGTCCGCCCTCGGCACCGGGGTTGTAGTCACCCGGTGTGCACACCAACTTGCCGACGCCGTTCGAGCAGTTCAGTGTGACCGGCACATCGGTCGGCAACCACACGACGGTCTTGCCCACGCCGTTGGACACGGCCACCTTCCGGCTCTCGGTCAGCGGTTGCAGTCCACGCAGATCCAGTTCGGTTTTCCCGACACCGTTGTCCACGTCGGACGGGAGAGTGTCCCCGGACGTCGGGGCGATGCGGGTCGATGCGGTGTCACCCCCGACCCTGAAGTTGATCCTGGGGGTACCGCCCGCCGTGACGCTCAGGGCCACGACGGTGCCGATTCCCAGGATCAGCGCGGATTTGCGCAGACCTCCCCGGGAGAGCATCCCCACGCCGATGCCGGTTCCCCCGAGGAGTGCCCCGACGCAGAACGTCCAGGCCACAGAGGGAACGGTGAGGGCGAAGAACGCCGTACCGATGCCGAGCGAGATCAGTCCGATCCCGCCCGCCGCTCCGATCACGAGTGCGATGATCCCGCCCGCGGTGATCCACCGGTTCCTGGTTGGCGGCGGAGCCGGGACGGGACCCGGCTCCGGGAGGTTCCACAGCTCGGGTACCGTGCCCAGCGGATCCCAGTCTGGCGGCACCGGCTGTGCGTCCGGAATGTCGTAGCCCTCGGCAGGCTTCAGGTGCACGAGACCCGGGTTCGGTGAGACCCGCATCCCGTTGTCTCCGGGTTCCGGTGACCGGGTTCCGGTGTCGGCGTCTGCTCCGTTGTCGGTGGTGTCGGGGGAGGTGACGAGCAGTCCCTCCGGGGGGTCCGGCTGCCGGTTGTGCAGCAGCCACCATGCGGCGAAGCCGGCGAGCGTCGTCAGCAGCGTCGACGAGGACAACACGTCGGAGGAACTGGCGGGCCAGGCGACCAGCAGCATGACGATGATCAGCGTGTAGCCGAGTGAACGTTCGCTCTTCAACCTGGGGTCGGAGCCCGCCCGGCTGATCGCCTCCACCGGGGACACCGGGACGGACCAGCGCGGCATGATGAGCCACGCCAGGAGGTAGAGCAGCACTCCACCACCGCACAGGGCCGCGACGGTGAAGGCGACACGGATGAGAGTGGGATCGACGTTGTAACGGGTGCCGATTCCCTCGCAGACACCGGCGATCTTTCCGTTTCCACCCTGGTCGGAGGGGATACGGGGCGGACGGGTCGCCCACATCTGACGCAGGGTGTCGCTGATGTCGCGGGTACCGGGGGCCGTGGGGGGAGGTGTGTTGTCCATGTCTTCATTCTGATACCCGGAACGGTGGCGGCACATCAGGGACCACCCTGAATATCAGGAAATCAGGGTGGTCCCTGATGCTCCCTGATGAGACCGGTGCGATCATTGGGATCATGGCGACACCCCCTGCTCCGGCCCAGACACCACCACGGCCCTATCCCCGCTTCACCCGGGTCCGTCAGGGGCGCGTCATCGGGGGAGTGGCGACAGGGCTGTCCCGGCACCTCGGGGTCGATGTCCGGATCGTACGGTTGCTGCTCGCCCTCAGCTGCCTGCTCAGCGGTGCCGGGGTGCTCTGCTACGCGCTGATCTGGGTGCTGTTCAGTCAGACCGAAGGTGCCCCGGCCCCCGGAGCACCTGCCGGGGCGCCGGAGGCGTCACGGACGGATCATCTCCTGGTCGTGCTCGCCGTCGTCGGGTCGCTGGCCGCCTTCGCCCTGGTCGCCGGGTCGACGGTGGTGAGATGGTGGCCGCTTCTGATCGTCGGACTCGGAGCCGTCATCGTCTGGCGCACCTATGACCGCGGCATGGATTTCTCGGAGCTGCGCGGTGGGGTGCCCACGCTCCTGGCAGGCGGGACGCTCGTGCTCACCGGGATCGTTCTCGTGCTGGTGAACTGGGAGAACCGGCAGGCCTTCGGGACGACCCTCATGGCGGTGCTGCTCACCCTCGCGGGGGTCGCGGTTCTCGGCGTGCCACTCGGTTTGAAGATGTGGGAGGAACTCACCCTGGAACGTGCGGAACGTCTCGCGGCCGCCGAACGCGCCGAGATCGCCTCCCGACTGCACGACTCGGTCCTGCAGACACTCGCGCTGATCCAGAAGCGCGCCGGGGAGGACACGGAGATCGCCGCACTCGCGCGCAGTCAGGAACGTGAGCTCCGGCAGTGGCTGTTCGGCCAGCGGGAGAACGCTGCTGCAGGTGCCGCCACCACCGTGTTCGCCGCGCTGAAACTCGCGTGCGGGGAGGTCGAGGACACATACTCCGTCCGGATCGCACCGGTCACCGTGGGTGCGGACGGCCCCCTCACCGAGACCACCCGGGCGCTCGTCCTCGCGGCCCGGGAATCCATGGTCAACGCCGCGCGGCATTCCGGTGTCCGGGAGATCGACGTCTACGCCGAGAACCTCGCCGGGGAACTGTCCGTCTACGTCCGGGACAGGGGCTGTGGATTCGACCCGGAGAAGATCCCGGACGGACACCACGGGTTGGTGGAATCGGTGCGGGGCCGGGTCACCCGCGCCGGTGGCACCGTGCAGATCAGATCCGCCCCCGGAGACGGCACCGAGGTCATCCTCCGTGTGCCCGTCGACGGGTAATCTCGGGGGTGTGCAGATGCGACGGGTGAGGTGGACGGAGCGGACATGATCACGGTGTTTCTGGTGGATGACCACTCGGTGTTCCGCGCGGGGGTGCGGGCGGAACTGTCCGGGGTGGCGGACATCGTCGGGGAGGCGGGCACCGTGACTGAGGCGGTCGAGGGGATCGTCTCGACGGCCCCTGACGTCGTGCTCCTCGACGTCCACATGCCGGACGGTGGTGGATGTGCGGTGATCCGGGAGGTCCGGCGCCGGTGCCCGGACACGGTGTTCCTCGCGTTGTCCGTGTCCGATGCTGCGGAGGACGTGATCGCCGTGATCCGTGAGGGGGCACGCGGCTACGTGACCAAGACGATCTCCGGGGAGGAACTCGCTGATGCGGTGCGCCGGGTCCGGGACGGTGACGCGGTGTTCTCCCCGAGACTCGCCGGATTCGTTCTCGACGCCTTCTGTGCACCGGACGCCGGAGCCGGTGCCGGTGTGGTGGATGCACCTGAGGCGGACGCCGCCGTCGAGAGGCAGCAGTCGGTACCGCAGGCGGATCCGCTCGTCGACGCTCTCACCCGGCGGGAACTCGAGGTCCTGCGCCTGCTCGCCCGCGGATACACCTACCGGGAGATCGGCACGGAGCTGTTCATCTCGGTCAAGACGGTGGAGACCCACGCCTCGAACATCCTGCGCAAGACCCAGCAGTCCAACCGGCACGCACTCACCCGGTGGGCGCAGTCCCACAAGCTGGACTGACGAAACCTCCTTCCACCTGTGCTGATCGGGGATCGCCCGGATCCGGCTTGAAATCGCCGCGCACGTCGAGTTGACTGAGGATGTGAATGGAACACATGTTCGAACCGGTGACGGTGTGGTCCGCGCTCCCGACCTGTCCGGGCTGGACCGCCCGGAGCGTGTCCGTGCACTGAAGGCCGCACTCGCGACGATGGGCGGTGGATCGTCCCCGGTGACCGCGTCCGATCTCCGTTCCGCGCCGGTGTCCGGTGCGGCTCCCGGGGGGAGACACCGTTCCCTGCATACCGCCGGGAAAACCGGTGCGGCCGGTGTCACCGCGCATTCCGTGGTCCCGGTTCCAGGGGCGCTCGCCGACTGTCTGCCCGGGGGCGGGCTCCCGCGTCGTGCGATCACCACGGTGGCGGACTGCCCGGCGTTCATCATCGAGCTCCTCGCCGCCGCGACAGGAGGCGGCTCCCACGTGGCCGTGGTCGGGTGGCCGGATCTCCTGCTCACCGGAGTCGCCGACGCCGGTGGGGTCCTCGACTCGATCGTGGTCGTCCCGGACCCGGGGGACAGGTCCTTCTCCGTCGCAGGCATGCTCGTCGAGGGGATGGACCTCGTCGTCCACCGCAGTGCCGGGAACGTCCGGGTCAGTGCCACGCAGACCAGGTCGTTGCTCGCCAGGGTGCGGCGGGGGACCGCCGCCCTTCTCGTCGTCGGCGCCCGGTTCCCGGCACCCGCGGTGCGGATCGACGCGGACATCACGGCCTATCACGGCGTCGGTGCCGGTTCGGGCCGGATCAGAGGTTTCGATCTCTCCGTGGAGGTCGTGACGAAAGGGGCGCCGCCGCGGGAGGTTCTCCTGCGGGTGGGGCGGGATCCGGGGACTGATCCGCCGGGGGTCGCCCGACGGGCACCCCGGATTCCGGGGCTGCAGGTGGTCCGGGCGGGATGAGTGCCACCCGGATTCTGGCGCTGTGGTTTCCCGACTGGCCGATCCAGGCGGCCGTGCTCGCCGGTGATGTGCCCGATGGCGGTGCCCCGGTCGCCGTCGCGGGATCGGGCCCGGTGCGGGGCGTGGTGAAGGTCTGCGGGGTTCAGGCCAGGAAGGCCGGTGTGCGTCGTGGGATGAGATTGCGGCGGGCCCGCGAGATCTGTCCGGCACTGACACTGATCGACGACGTCCCGGAGCGCGACGCCCGCATGTTCGAGCAGGTGCTGGCCGGGGTGGATGATGTCGCCGCGTCCGTCGAGGTGCTGCGCCCCGGGCTGCTCATCGTCGACGCGGCCGCGGCGGCGAGGTACCACGGAGGGGAGGACACCGCGGCGCAGCGGCTCATCGACGCGGCGGCGCTCGCCGGTGTGGACTGTTTCGCCGGGATCGCCGACGAGATCGCCACCGCACTCATCGCCGCCCGTGTGGGGGCGGTGGTCCCGGAGGGCGGCTCCGCCGAGTTCCTCGCACCCGGGGACCTCCGGCTCGCTGTCGCGGAGGATGCGCTCGGTTGTGCTCCGGGCACCGTCGAGACCTTCGTGGAGCTCGGGGTGCGGACCTTCGGTGAACTCGCGGCTCTCCCCGGGCCGGCGGTGATGACCCGTTTCGGGGTATCCGGGGCCGCGCTGCACCGACTGGCCCGCGCGGAGACCGCCGGGGCGATCGCACCGGTACTCCCGGCGACCCCACTGGCGGTGAACCATGAACCGGACATTCCCGTCGCCAGGGTCGACGAGGCCGCGTTCCTCGCCCGCGCGCTGGCCACGAGGCTGCACCTGCGGCTGGCTGATGCCGGCCTGTGTTGTCGACGACTCAAGGTGCAGGCCAGGATCCTCGTGGACGGACGGGAGAGTGTGCTCGAACGGATCTGGCGCACCCGGGAACCGCTCACCGAGCAGTCGACGGCGGAGAGGGTGCGGTGGCAGCTCGACGGATGGCTCACGTCCCGCATGGCGGAGACCCCCGGTGCCGGAGTCCCGGACGACGGGGCCCCGGATTCCGGGATCGTCCGGCTGACACTCGACCCGGTGGAGGTCACGGCCCCGGAGGGGACGGGACTGTGGGACACCGGTACCGCGGCCGATGGTGCCGCGGGGCGGGTGATCACCCGGGTGCAGTCGGTGTTGGGGACGGATGCGGTTCTCCGTCCCCGGCCCACCGGAGGGCGGAGTCCGGTCGAACGCATCGAGTTCGTCCCGGTGGGGGAGGACCGCGGCCCGGTCCGTGATGCTTCCGGATGGCCCGGTGCGGTGCCCGGCCCGCATCCGGCCAGGTGCGGAGGGGGAGTCGCGCACCCGGCGTCCCGGGTGCGACTCCTCGACGCCGGGGATCATCCGGTGAAGGTGACGGCTGAGGTCCTGCTCGACCGACCACCGCACACGGTGCACTGGGGTACGGCCCGGTACCGGGTGACCGGATGGGCCGGGCCGTGGCCCGTGGACGAACGGTGGTGGGACCCGGATGCCCGGTTCAGGTGCGCGCGGGTGCAGATCATCGCCGAAGACACGTCGGATCGGGAGGGGGCCGGGTGCCAGGCGTGGCTGCTGATGTGGCTGAAGGAACGGTGGCTCATCGAGGCCAGCTACCGCTGACCGGGTCGGCCCTAGCCCCGCAGGATGTCGATGACCAGCCGGGAGGGATTCTCCAGGGTCTGGACGGAGTAGGGGTGTCTGCCACCGTTGACCCCGATGACGAACTGGGTTCGGCCCTCGAAGCTGATCCCGGAGGTCACACCCGCCACGATGGGGCCGGGGCCTGTGGTCGTCCCGATCTGCGGGGCTTCCATGCCGAGGTTGAAGGGGTAGGTGGTGCCGTCGATGTTGACCTCGATCGCGGAGTCTCCGGGGAACTCGATCGGGAATCCGCTCCCCTGCTCCGCCGGGCGGTCGTTGTAGTCGATGAACCAGCCGGGGGATCCGTCGCCGGCGAGATCGAAGACAACACGGTCGAAGCCCTCGTGCGTTCCCAGCCGGACCCCGGTGACCACGAGTTGCGCCCCCGGCTCCGGGCGCAGAGTCTTCATCGTGGTGTCGGCGTCCCCCAGCGGGGTGAGCCCGGCGTCGGCACGTGTGGCCCCGGTGGTTCCCGATTCATCCTGACCGCTCGGGGAGGACGTCCTCGTCATGGTGGAGGTGACGGTGCCCACCGCGGTGACAGGGTCGACCGAGCGATCGCCGCCGTCGGTGGTGCCGCAGGCGGACAGTGCGAGTGCGCTGGCCACCCCGATCACCCCGACAGTGTGTCGCGGCGAGATTTTCACAGGTGGGAGAGTCATGGCTTCACGGTAACTGTCGCCGGGGCATCAGGGAAAGTTCTCGGTCGAATTGTGTGGGATCGTGAGAGAATTGTTGTGAAAGACACCGTCCGCGGCGTCGGCCCGTGGCCGCCCACCCGGATGCGTCCGGTCCCGTCGTGGTTATTCTTGGCACATGAGTTCCAGAACGGATTCCGCCCGCCCCCCGAGGTGCTCCGATGCCCACGGTGAGCCGTTGCCGGGAACCGCCAAGAAAGGCACCACCTATCTCATCGTCGAGCATTCCCACGGGTGGGGGCGGGACGTGCTCGACGGGGAGGCTCTCGGTGGGGAACTCGCGGACCGGATCCGGGAATTCGTGGAGGGGGCCGGAGCCGCGTTCCACCTGATCCGCAGGCCGGGGCGACACTCCCACGAGGGGGTGCCGATCCGGGCCTACCTGATCTTCACCTCATCGCCGTCCCCGGACGCTCCGCCCCCGTCGATCGAGGCCTGTGACCTGCCCGGTGGGATGGAGGACGTGTTGGCCCTCGACCTGAGCGGGCCTGGGCGCAACGCCGTACTCGGGATGCGTCCGGTCTCCCACCCCCTGGTACTCGTCTGCACGCACGGCAAGCGCGATCTGTGTTGCGCGGTGAAGGGGCGCCCGATGGCGAGTGCCATGCGTTCCGCAGCCTCCTCGATGGAGGCTCTTCTCCGTGATGGAAGCACGGGGCCGTGTTCCGTCGACGGTGCCGGGAGTGAATCCGGTACCGGCGAGTCACCTGATGTGGTGTGGGAATCCTCGCACACCGGAGGGCACCGTTTCGCACCGTCGATGATTCTCCTTCCCTGGGGTTACTCCTACGGTCGGATCAGCACGGATCAGGGGATGGCGATGCTGGCGACCCTGGCGCGCGGTGAACTTCCGTTGCCCGGCCTGCGAGGCAGGGGCTGCTATGACGGTCCCGGCCAGGCGGCCGAGGTGTACGTGGCCGCGGAGCTGGCCGCGAGGGAATGTCCCGTGGCGCCGGGGGAACTCGCCGTGTTCTGGGACGGGGCCCCGACCGCGGACACCGTGCGACGCACGGTCGTCCGGCCCGGTGGAGGCCGCTGGTCGGTGGAACTCCGGCACCGGGACCTTCCTCCGGTCCTCAAGTCCTGCGGTAAGGAACCGGCGGCGGCCGACACCTGGGAAGTGACCGGATTCCTGCGTCTGGATCCGGGGGAGTGAATCAGCTGATCATCCGCAGGGCGGATGACGGGACGACTGAACTGCCTCCGGTCGATGTGCTGCTCATCGTCGATTCCGGGTATCCGTTCCACATCGGTGGCGTCGGGACGGTTGTCGATCAGCTGCTGGCGGGGAACCCGGAGCTGAGCTTCGGGATCGTTCACCTGTGCCTGACCGAACCGGAAACGGACTGCTACGGGGTGCCGACGTCGGTCCGCTGGATCGACGTACTGTCGCTGGTCGACACCGCCACCCGTCACCGCCCGGTTACCGGACCGATCGAACAGCTCCCCGCACTGCTGGAGACCGCCGCCACCGGCGACACGGTAGCGCTGGACCGATTGCTCGGGTACCTGACCGGCGGTGCACCTGACGCGGGGGCACCCGTCAGGGTGGTCGTCGATGCGCTGGCCTCACACTGGTGCACGACGGGGACCGCCCGGGTGGCGGTAGGGGCACTGGTGGATGTGGTCCTGGGACTGTCCGCGCGGAGTTATCCGGAGACCGGTGTCGTCCATGCACAGTCCGCGCGGTGGGCGGGTGCCCTCGGGGTGCTGGTCGCGTTCCGGACCGGAGCACCGCTCGTGGTCAGTGAGCACTCCCTGACGGTCGATGACGCCGCGCGGGATCTCGACGGGGTGCACTCCGCGGATCAGGTGTGGTTGCACTGGTACCGCGGGCTGGCGGTGGCGGTTCACGGTGCCGCTGATGCGTCGGTGTTTCTGTCCGAGCGGGCGGCGGAACGGGCCGGGAGGTTCGGGTGTCGGCCGCGACTGACCAGGATCGTGCCCAACGGCGCCCACCGGGTGGAGGGGATCGCCCGGATAACGTCGTTGATGCGCTATCTGTCCAGGGCATTCATTCCCACACGACGGAACAGGTTGCTGTGTCTCGCCCGGCTCGTACCGGACAAGGGGATCGAGGTTCTCGTGGCCGCGGTCGAACGGTTGGCTGCTGAGGGGAAGGAGATCGCCGTCGACTTCATCGGCCCGTTGGATGATCCGGAACTCGTGGCGCGGTGCCGGGAACGTGCGGACCATGCCGGGATCGGGGACCTGGTCAGGTTCGAGGGCGCCGTCGTCCCCCGCCGATTGCGGCCCGTGATCACCGGGTATGACGCACTCGTCCTACCGAGTCTGACGGAGGGGCAGCCGTTGGCGGTCCTCGAGGCCATGACATGTGGTTTACCTGTCGTCGTCAGCGACGTCGGTGATGTCGCCGACCTGGTCGCGGGCCCCGGACACCTGCCCGCAGGACCCGTCGTGGCTCCCGGGTCCGTGATGGATCTGGTGGATGCGCTGGAGACACTGACCGCGGGTGGCTCCCGGTACCGTGGCTGGGTGAGGGGGGCCCGACGGCGGGGCGCCGCGCGCCCTGCAACCCGGACAGTGACCGGCTATCGCGATGTGTGGCGGGAGATCGGCCTCGCGATCCCGGAAACTCGCGTACCTTCACCGGATGAGACGCCACGTCATGGTCCGGTGGTTCTGGGGAAGATGCCCCCCGGCCGCGCCGCGGATCGGGGTGCGCCCCGGGCATCCGGGGCACCGACCGCACGACACATGTTCGGCACCGGCTACAACCGTCCCCACCGAGGAGAGCACCAGTGAAACCACGTCCCAGACTCGCCTGGATCCGCTACGGCGGTCCGCTGACCGAGGCACAGCTCGCACTGGCGGCGCGGCGCTACCGCGCGGTGATCCTCCAACCCTGGGAAACCCGCTTCGCGGAACAGCTCAAGGCACGCAACAGCGATGTGACGGTGCTGGCCTACCAGTGTCTGTCGTCGATACGCACCTATGAGCCGGGCCCCGTCTACAGTTCCGGGTTACCTCCGGCCGAGGCCCGGGCCCTCGACACCTGTGCCCGGAGACTCGACGGTTCCCTCATCGAGTGGGCCCGGTATCCGGGCCATCTCCAGCAGCGGGTCTGGGATCCCCGCTACCGCGCCGCCTGGGTCGAAGCGGTGGTGGCGAACTTCCGGGACTCCCCGTTCGACGGGGTGATGGCCGACAACGACGTGTTCGACGACTACTACGACCTGTGTCCGCCGTTGGAGGGCGGGACGGGACTGCCGGTGATCCGCGATGCGCTCGACCGGTTGGTGTGCGCCGCGGGCCGGGCACTCAACGACGTGGACAAGGTTCTCGTCCCCAACATCGCCGAATCCCGGAGGGAGGAGGGGCGGTGGCGGAGACACAGCAGGTACGGAGGGGGGCTGGAGGAATGCTGGATGGCCTGGGGGACAACCGCCGGGCAACGACTGGACACGGCTGCTGTTCTCGCACAGGTCGAGAGCCTGACCGCGCCGGGACTCACGATCGCCCGGACCCCGGGGACAGGACACCCCGGGGATCCGTACCTCACCCTGGCGCTGGCCGCCGCCTGGGTGTTCGCCCCGACGTCGGACCTCGCGGTCACCGCGACGGACCACGACGGATACGATGCGGCCCCGTGGACGGAACTGGTGGACCTGGATCTGGGTGACCCGTGTCCGGAGGGGGTGGTCGAGCTGAGGGAGGGCGTATACGGGAGACGGCTGACCCGTGGCCGTGCTGTTATCAACCTGTGTTCTGAACGGGTGTATCTGGACTCCCGATGGGGAGGGGAATCCCTCGATCCGTGGCGTGGGGTTATTTGTTCGGATCATTGATCGGCAGGAAAATCAAGCTGAAACTCCATTCCGGTGTGTGGAAAGCTCTCAGTGTGTGCATTGGTAACTCATTTGAGGGGTGATTTCGGCGTTTTCATCAGTTGGGGAGCCGGGAATGCGCAATCGTGACCTTTTTGATATCTTACACGTAATATAATACCCCTACGGCTAATTGCGTTAGCCGTAGGGGGGTGGCTTCCCCGTGGCCGGAGGGCGGCCAATTCCGACATGTTCGTTTCTAAGAGCTAACCGCAGGTCGCAAGCTTTAGGCGTATGAGTATTGACCACAAACGTTCATGGGCAATACGAGAATTCGGTTTATGTGCCGCGGGGGTGCTGCCCATGGGCCGGACATTGCGTGACCGGAATCTATCGGCATAGATGGTGGAACAGGGCAGCGTTTCCGATCACCCGGCGGACGACGCTCTGCTGTCGGAGACGGCGAACGGTGTGTGCGTCCGCTGTTGCCGACATCGGCCCCCATCCATCTCCAACGACCAGCCACAGTCCCGGTGCCGTACGGTGCCCGATCTGCCGGTATCCCTGACGTCTCAGTGATGCTCCCCAGGGCGCGTCTTCTGAGGTCCCACCCGACGCCCCGTCCGACACGATTGCCCGAGGAGCGGCCAGCTATGCACAGAACCATCCCAGATATTCACATCACCAGTAGGCCCGAAGCCTCCGCGCCATCGGATGGCCCGGAGGACTCCGCATCCCGCAACGGGTTTTTCACGACCTGGGGCAGGTGGTTCGTGCTCGCCGGACTGGCCGTCCTCACGGTCGGTGCATGGTTCCTGCTCGCCGGACAGCACATCCCGTCCGCCATGTCCGCCGTCCTCGCTGTGGGCATCCTCGTCGCTGCGGGTGTCGGTGCCGTCTGGATCACCGGACGTGGAGGGGGGAGCCGGACGAGTCTGGTCCAGCTGGCCTCGGTGCTCTCCCCGACCATCCTGCTCATGACGGTCTTTCCCACGATCACCGACACTCTTCTCCGGACATCCATCGGGCAGACGACGACGATGACCGTGGTACTTGCGGTCTCGGTCACCGTTCCGTGGCTCTCCGGAGGTGTCTGCATGCCCGTCTACGAGCCGCTCTCCGGTGTAGACCGCGGACCGGAGGGGGTCCGCTCCGAGGAACGGGCCCGGTTCTACGGTGAATTCTGTTCGGTGTGGCCGAGCCTCGTGGCGTGGATCCTGCCGCCACTCGCGGCCGCGACCCTCGTGATCAACCTGTTCTTCGGGTGGGGGGCTCCGGAAACCGCGTTCTACGCACTCGGCGTCTTCACCAACATGCTGTTCGCACAGTCCCTCATCCCGCTGCAGGAGACCCGCCGATTCCGGACGATGATCGCTGCCTGGAGCTGCTACGCGGGTTTTCTGTTCATCGCCCCGGGGTTGTGGTGGCTCGCTCCGGTCGTCGGGATCATTCCCACGACCCTCGTCCTCGGGCGTGGGCTGTTCCGGTTGCTCAACCCCACCGTGCTACCCGCCGGGACCGCCGGAAAGGCACTGGTTCTCGGTCTGCTCTACGCCTGTGTCCTGTGGTCCGACAAGTTCCTGATCGTCGGGCATCTCTATCCCGGGGGCGTCAACATCTACGTCGTCTACGTCGCACTCGTACCGATGGTGGTCGCCACCGGTGTCTACTTCGCCGGTCAGTACGAGGTACTCCGCAGGGCCCTGGACGACATGCAGAACCTGGTTGACGTTGTTCCCGCCCGTCACCTGCAGGAGAGCCTGCGGCAGGTCGCCCGCCGCGTCGAGAACACGGTCATCGTCACCGTGGGGGTGGCGGCAGCGGTCGGCCTCGGCATGATGTTCGCCTTCCGTTGGTTCGGTTTCGTGTACTCGCCCGAACTGCTCGCCCTGACCGTCAGCCCCCTGGCGATGCTGACACTCATGCTGGTCACATTCCAGATGGCCCAGTTGCAGAGTCGCTGGTCCGCCGCAGGGCTCTGTGCGGTGCATCTCGTCGCCGCGGTCCTCCTCATCAGTCTCGCTCCGCTGGCGCCGGCGCTGCTCATCCTGGCCGTCGTCGATGTCGCCGCGGCGATGTGGGGGACCCGGGAGTGCCGGAGAGTCGTCTCCGACGCCTCATTCGAACTGTTCTGGAAGCAGGCGGTGGAGTGGTGAATTCGAACCCGAAGATCCGTTTCCCGGGAGACGACAGAGAACTCGAAGCGGTCGATGTCGCCATAGTCATGGAATCGACCTACCCCTTCCTCAGGGGCGGGGTTTCCGCCGTGGTCCACGACATCATCACCCACAACCCGGAATTCACGTACGGGATCATCCACATCGCCTGGGACTCTCAGCGCCCCAGTGAAGATCTCTACGGAGTGCCGGACAACGTGGCGTGGATTGACGTCGTGTATCTCTCCCTCGAGGAGAACCACGACGGTTTCAGGGCCGCGGTCCACGACCGTACCGGGTGGGGGAAGCGATCCGATGAGGAGGTGACCCAGCGTTTCGTGTCCGCCCTCAAGGCGGGGATCGAGGGGGACCCCGACAGCTTGTGGCGGTTGTGGGAGGAATCCGTCAACCCCGTCACCCGGACCTGGCGGCTCTGGCCGGTGATCCGTACCCGGGCGATGATGGAGGCCGCGATAGGAGCGATGCCGAACCACGATGACACCACTGTGGGTGATCTGTTCTGGACGGTCCGGGACTTCTTCTCACTCGCCTACGCCCTCATCGACCGCGTCCACCCGCCCGCCAAGGTCTATCACGCCCATACGACGGGTTACGCGAGCCTCGTCGCGGCCGTGGCGGCCCGGCAACATGACGGGGCCTTCCTGCTCACGGAGCACAACCTGTACGTCCGTGACACGGTGAACACCCTTCTCGGCCGCACGATGAGTCTTCCGGTCACCAGGGAAAGTCACCTGGAGCTGCCCACGAACACCCCGGATTACCTGTGGACCCGGTGGTGGATCGAGATGGGCGCGATTCTGTATCCGTCGGCCGACCACATCACCTATCTGTACCCCACCGCCATCGATGAAGCTGCGGCTCTCGGCGGCGATCCCGCCAAGTCAGAGGTCCTGCCCAACGGAATGCGCTGGGAGGACTTCGCCGAGGGGCGCGCCATCCGCGAAGAGGCGCTGGCCGAGATCGCCGCAGGGGTAAAGAAACAATGGCGTTTCGCCTGCATCGCGCGGGTCGTCCCCATCAAGGGCATCCACGAGTTGTTGGGCTCCATCTCGACGCTCGTGCGGGGAGGCCACGAGGACATCATCATCGATGTCCTGGGACCGACGAACCATCTACCCGAGTACTACGAGGAGTGCCTCGACTACGCCCGCGAACTGGGCATCGAGGACTACGTCAACTTCGAGGGGACGGTCAACATCCGGGAACGTCTGCACACCTACGACGGTCTTGTCCTCGCGAGCTTCAACGAGGGGCAGCCGATCGTCGTCCTCGAGTCCATGGCCTGTGGTCTCCCGATCGTGGGCACCAATGTGGGTGGCATGGATGAGCTCGTGTGTCTGCCGCTCCCGGGGCCGGACGGTGAGGTGGTCGGTCCCTGTGGTGTCCTGGTGAGTCCCGGGGACACCGAGGCGCTGGCCCGTGGTATCGCATCGGTCGTCGAGTCCGGTGAGCTGTACAAGACCTGGCACCTCAATGCGCTGGCCAGGCTCCGGGGAACATTCCTCATGCCGACCGTGATGGCCCGCTACAACGCGATCTACCGCCGCCTCGGGGCCGGTAGCCCCGAGGTCGTCCGAAACCGGACGGCCGACCTCGGGCGTGGTTCGGAGGACATCGTCAGTGCCACGAGCGTCGCCGAACTGAGGCGCGACTACCCGAAACGCCGCTGGCTGCGGCGCCGGAAACAGGACCGGGGCAGGAGACGGATACAGGCCGGTGCCCAGCGCTCCGCCGCGATACGTAACTGCATGGAGAAGATGACGGGAGGAGTCCGGGATGCCGGTGGAGCGACCGCCCGCGCCGCGGGAAGGGCCGTACTCCGCGTACTTGGACGCTGACTGACGGAGTTCTCTCCCGCGGGCACCGTCCCGGGACAGCCGGTGAACCCCGGTGCCGGACCCGATATCGGGCCCGGCACCGGGGTTCACCGGTTCGTGGGTTCCCTGCCACCGGGATCGACCGTGGCGAACGGCACCGGGGAGAAGAACTAGCGGCGCATGACCTTCCTGGACAGCCAGTTCCCCAGGAGCTGGGCAATCTGCACGATCACGATGATCGCCAGGGTGGCGACCAGGGTGACCGACCAGTTGAAGGACTGGTAGCCGTAGGTGATGGCGAAGTCACCGAGACCGCCGCCGCCGATGATTCCGGCCATCGCGGACATGTCGACCACGGCGATGAACAGGAAGGTGTAGCCGAGGATCAGTGGTCCGAGTGCCTCGGGGATGATCACCGAGGTGATGATCTTCAGGGGGGAGGCCCCCATCGCGCGGGCGGCCTCGACGACACCGGGATCGATGGACACCAGGTTCTGCTCCACGATCCGGGCCACACCGAATGTCGCGGCTATCGACATGACGAACATGACCGCGTTCGTACCGACGGTCGTGCCGATGACCTTCAGGGTCAGCGGACCGATCGCGGCGATGAGGATGATGAAGGGGATCGGGCGGATGAAGTTCACCAGCAGGTTGAGCACGGTGTAGACGAACTTGTTCCGCAGCACCCCCTGGGAGCGGGTGCTGTAGAGAAGGACGCCGATGATCAGTCCGAGGAATCCACCGACGATCATGGTCACGATGACCATGAGCAGCGTGTCGCCGATCGCGTCGATGAATGTTCCGCCGAAACGGTTCCAGTCGAAGTCCAGTGCTTGGGTGGTGATGGTCATCTGAGGATCTCCTCGATGTCGGTGGTGCGGTCCAGGGCGTCACGGAACGTCTCGATGGGGGCGTCATCGCCGGTGAGTCTGACGGTGACCTTGCCGAAGGAGTGGTGCTCCAGAGTGGTGATACCGCCGTGGACGATGTTGATGCTCACCCCGGCCGAGCGTGCGTGGGCGGCAGCGGTGAAGAAACCCGAGTTCTCGGTGAGGTTGATGGTGAACAGTCTCCCCTCGCCGGCGAGGAGATCGTCGGCCTCGACCTGGTCCGGGGTGTTGCGCAGGGTCGTGGCGACGAACTTCCTGGCGACCTCGGTCTGCGGATCGGAGAACACCTCGTACACGCTGCCCCATTCGACGACGCGGCCGTTCTCCATCACGGCCACCTTGTTGGCGATCTTGCGCACCACGTCCATCTCGTGCGTGATCACGACGATCGTGATACCCAGTTCCCGGTTGACCTTCCGGAGCAGGTCCAGCACATCGTGGGTGGTCTCGGGATCGAGGGCGCTGGTCGCCTCGTCGGCGAGCAGGAGTGACGGGTTCGTCGCCAGCGCGCGGGCGATGCCGACACGCTGCTTCTGCCCACCGGACAGCTGCTCGGGGTAGCTGTCACCCTTGTCACCCAGGCCGACGAACTCCAGGAGCTCCTGCACCCGGCGTTTACGCTCCGAGGCGCCGACCCCCGCGAGCTTCAGCGGGTAGGCGATGTTGCCCGCCGCCGTGCGGGAGCTGAACAGGTTGAACTGCTGGAAGATCATGCCGATCCGGCGTCGCAGCTGACGCAGCTTCTTCTCCGACATGCCGACGACATTGACGCCGTCGAGGAGCAGTTCCCCGGAGGTGGGGGTGTCCAGGCCGTTGATCATCCGGACCAGTGTCGATTTACCGGCACCGGAGTATCCGATGATTCCGATGATCTCGCCCGGTTCGACGGTCAGGGAGACGTCATCGAGAGCGGTGGTCGAGGTTCTCTTGTTGGTGAACACCTTGCTGATGTTCCGGAACTCGACCCTGGTTCCCGGCTGTGAGGTGTCGGTGTCTGCCACGGTGTTTGCTCGATTCTGTGGGGAGGAGCAGGTGTCTGCTGGATGGATACCGTCGTCACGGCGTGCCACCGGCCCCGACGGTACTCCGCCGGGGCCGGTGGCCGGTGATCCGCGTCAGTGACGGGGATCACCCGCGGAAGAGGATTCCGCCTACTGGTTCTTGAGCTTGTCCTCGAGGCGATCCAGGATTTCCTTCAGATCGGCGGCGGAGCGCTTGACGGGGACGGAGGTGCCCTTGGACTCCTCGGCGACGGCCTCGGTGACGGCGTCACTCTGCCAGATCTCGACGAGCTCCTGGATACCCTCGTTGTCGACGTCCTCGGAGCGGACGACGAAGGCGTTGATGTAGGGCTCGGCCTCCTCGGAGGTCGGGTCATCCTGGAACACCGAGGACTTCGGGTCGATGTTCGCCCGGTCCAGGAAGGTGTTGTTGATGATCGCGGGCTTGCCCTCGTGGTAGACGGTGGTGGTCTGCGGGGCGGCGACCGGGGTCACGGAGACCTTGGACTTGTCCGCGTCGATGTCCGCGGGGGTCGGCGTGATGAGGCCCGATTCCTTGAGGGTGACCAGACCGGCCTGGACCAGCACGTTGATGGCGCGGCCCTGGTTGGAGGAGTCATTCGGGATGGCGACGGATTCGCCCTCGATCCCGTCGAGGGAATCGTGGCCCTTCCAGAACAGCGCCAGCGGGACGATCTCGGTGGAGCCGATGGGGGTGAGGTCGTCGCCGGTGCCGACGTTGTACTCGGAGAGGAACTTCAGGTGCTGGAAGAGGTTGACGTCGAGCTGTCCCTCGGACAGTGCCTTGTTCGGGGTGTTGTAGTCCGAGTAGTTGACGATGTCCAGGTCGATGCCGGCCTTGTCGGCCTCTTCCTCGAAGACCTCCCATGCCTTGCCGCCGGCGTCTGTGGTGCCGATGGTGATCTTCGTGCTCTCTTCACCGGAGGCGCCGGTGGAGTCTGCGGAGTCGTCACCGCATGCGACGAGGGAACCCGCGGCGAAGATGCCGGCGGCGGCGATGGTGGTGAAACGGCGGAGGTTCATGGGTTCAAGCTTTCTGTCGGGGTCTGACTGTTGTCTATCTGTTCCACCCGGCTGACGCGGTGGAGGGGTAAGCGGGTGTCCCGGTGGGGGCTAGACAGAGCATTCTGCCATTCCGCTCGTATTACCGTAGCAGTGTGTCCTGTTCGTGTACAGCTCGGTCTAGTGTCGGGGTATGGGGAGCAGAGTCGTGACCGGCCGGGCGGGTAAGGGCGTCGCATGTGGGCGGGGTGTCGCGACGACGGTCAAATCGCTAATATGTTCTATATGGAATGGGGTGGTGGTCTCGGATTCAATGGTCGTCCGATGGACTGGAGAATGCTGGAGAGGATTCTCTCCGGAGGGGTGAAAGGGCGGATTTTTCCGGCTTCTACCCTTCCTGAACTGGGATCAGTTCCCGAAACCCCCATTGCTCCGGGAGGTGGGTTCCCCTTCGCGGAACTGCGCGCCCGGAGCTCCTACAGTTTTCTCTCCGGTGCCTCGGACCCCGACAGTCTCGTCGAACGGGCTGTCGAGATCGGGCTCACCGCGCTCGGGATCACGGATCGCGACGGCTTCTACTCGGCGGTCCGCTTCGCCGAGGCCGCCGCGGGCACCGGGCTCGCCACCGTCTTCGGCGCGGAGCTCACCCTCGGCGAAGATGCGATCCTCTGTGTGCTCTGCCGCGGTGCGAACGGCTACCGGCGACTCAGCCACGCCGTGACCGACGCGCACATGGCTGCCGGCGCCAAGGGCGCACCCGTGTATCCACCGCTCCCGGTCCTCGGTGAGCGGGCGTCCGGTACCTGGCAGATTCTCGCCGACTCCACCTGGACGGAACGTCTGCCCGAACTGATCGACGCATTCGGTGCCGGATGCGTCGCGGTCCAGCTCTCCTGGACGATGTGTCCCGGTGACGTGGACGGAAACGAACACCTGCTCGCAGAAGCCGAACGGCTCGGGCTGCGGGCCGTGGTCAGCTCGATTCCCCGGGCGGCCACCCGTCACGATGCCCGTGTCGCGGGAGCGAAGCATGCTCTCCGCCTCCGGTCCGGGCTGGAGCAGGCGGAACCTCGCCTTCATCCGATGGGCGGCACCTGGCTCCGGAGTGGTGGAGACATCGCCCGGGCTCTTCCCGGCAGCGACCGGCTACGCAGGACCACAATCGAGATCGCCGCCGAATGCGCCTTCACCCTCGACCTGATCGCCCCGGAGCTTCCCCGCTTCGACACCCCCGACGGATACACCGAGATGAGCTGGCTCCGGGAGCTCACGGAGCGGCGTGCACGGAAGAGGTACGCCCGCAGGGGGGCAGACCTCAGATCCCTCGTCCACGCACAACTGGAACATGAGCTGGACATCATCGAACAGTTGGACTTCCCCGGCTACTTCCTCATCGTCTGTGATCTGGTCGACTTCTGCCGGGAACGCGACATCCTCTGCCAGGGGCGTGGCTCGGCGGCGAACTCCGCGGTCTGTTTCGCGCTCGGCATCACCAATGTCGAACCCGTCGGAGCGGGCCTGCTCTTCGAACGCTTCCTCTCCCCGGAGAGGGACGGCCCGCCGGACATCGACATCGACATCGAGTCCACCCGTCGCGAGGAGGTCATCCAGTACGCCTACTCCCGCTACGGCAGGGGCAACGCCGCCCAGGTCGCGAACGTCATCACCTACCGTCGCCGCGGGGCCGTCCGTGACGCGGGTAGGGCGCTCGGACACCCGCAGGGTGCCTGCGACGCGTGGTCGAAGGGAACGGCCGAGCCGCCCGCGGAGGTCGTCGCACTCGCGGAACGGTTCATCGGACAACCCCGGCACCTGGGCATCCACTCCGGGGGCATGGTCATCTGTGACCGCCCCATCGCCGATGTCGTGCCCGTGGAGTGGGCCCGCAAGGCCGGACGCAGCATCGTGCAGTGGGACAAGGATGACTGCGCCGTGGCCGGGCTGGTCAAGTTCGATCTCCTCGGCCTCGGCATGCTGGAGGCGCTGCACCACATGATCGATCTCGTCGCTGAACACCGTGGCAGGACGGTGAACCTCTGGGAGCTGGATCTCGCGGAACCGGAGGTGTACGCCATGCTCGCGCGCGCCGACGCCGTCGGCGTGTTCCAGGTCGAGTCCCGGGCCCAGATGTCCACCCTGCCGCGGCTGAAGCCCCGGGAGTTCTTCGACCTTGTCGTCGAGGTCGCGCTGATCCGTCCTGGCCCCATCCAGGGCGGTAGTGTGCACCCCTACATCCGGCGGCGCAACGGCGAGGAGCCGGTCACCTACGACCACCCCTGCCTGGAACCCGCCTTGGCCAAGACCCTCGGGGTGCCCCTGTTCCAGGAACAGCTCATGCAGATGGCCCGTGACGCCGCGGGCTTCACCGGTGCCGAGGCTGATGCACTGAGGCGGGCCATGGGGTCCAAACGCTCCCCGGAACGCATGGCTCGCATCCGCGACCGGTTCTTCACCGGACTCGAGGAGAACAACGGCATCACCGGCGATGTCGCCGAGAACCTGTGGAACAAAATGGTCGCCTTCGCCGCCTACGGGTTCCCCGAATCCCACTCCCAGTCCTTCGCGTCGCTGGTCTACTTCTCCGCGTGGTTCAAGTACCACTACCCGGCGGAGTTCTGCACCGGTCTCCTGCGGGCGCAACCGATGGGCTTCTACTCGCCGCAGTCCCTCATCGCCGATGCGCGACGCCACGGAGTACCGGTGGACCCGGTCTCCGTCAACGACTCGGCCGCCGTCGCGGACTGCCCTGACGGCCGCATCCGGCTCGGGCTGGATCTCGTCCGGGGAGTGGGGGAGAAGGCGGTGCAACGGATCATCGGGGCGAGGACCACCGGTGGTCCGTTCACCGGGATCGCGGACCTCGCCCGGCGGGCGGGCCTGAGTGTCGCGCAGACGGAGGCGCTGGCCGGGGCCGGGGCGACGGACTGCCTCGGGGTGGGTCGTCGTCGGGCCCGGTGGGAGGCAGGTGTCGCCGCGACGGAGAAGGAAGGGATGCTGCCCGGGGTTTCCGGGATCGAGGCCCCAGCACTCCCCGGGATGACATCCTTCGAACTGCTGGCGGCCGACATCGCCGCGACCGGAGTCACCCACGACCGGCAGCCGGTCGCGCTCCTGCGCGCCGCGCTCGATGCCCGGGGGATCGTGTCGGCCGACCGTCTGCTCAGCCAACGCGACGGTGCCCGGATCAGGGTCGCGGGCATCATCACCCACCGGCAACGGCCCCGGACCGCCAGCGGCGTGACCTTCCTCGGGATGGAGGATGAGACGGGACTGATGAACATCATCGTCCCCCCGGGTCTCTGGGCCAGGCAGCGACTGCTCGCCAGGACCGCCCACGCCCTGGTCATCCGGGGCATCGTCCAGAACGCGTCAGGCTCCGCGGCGATCCTGGCGGACCTGTTGGAACCCTTCCCCGCGGCGGAGCTGCTCTCCACCGGTTCCCGGGACTTCCGGTGACCGTGTACGGTCACCGCGAGGTTCGGCACAATGGATCCCATGGCAGCCCCCGTTGATTCGATTCCGCTCAATCCTGTGTCCCCTGCGCTCGCGAAGGCCCGGCTGATCACCGTGCTCCCGGTACCGGTACTCCTCGCGCTGGGATGCGCGGCGGCGGTCTGGTGGTGGACCCCCTGGTTCTGGATCGGTCTCGTGCTCATGCTCCTCACCACCGTGTATCTCGCATGGCTGATCCCCGCGCAGGTCCGGCTGCTGGGATGGGCCGAGACCACGGATGAGCTGCTCATCACCAAGGGGCGGGTCTGGTACACGTTCACCGTCGTTCCCTACGGCCGGGTGCAGTTCGTCGACCTCACCTCGGGGCCCGTCCAGCGCCGCTTCGGGCTCAGGACCCTCACCCTGCACACCGCATCCTCGACCTCCGACAGTGAGATCCCGGGGCTGGACACGGCCACCGCCGAAGCTCTGAGGGACCGCCTGGCGGTCAAGGCCCGGGAGAGGATGAGCGGGCTGTGAGCACTTCCCCGGAAGCTGATGCCCGTGACTCCGGGACCGATGGATACCGACGTGTGCACCGGATCAGTCCACTGCTGAGGTTCTGGACGGTTCTGCTCGCCCTCGTCGCCGTCGTGGTGGGAAACACGGTGGAGTCGGTGTTCGAGGCCCTGCGGGGCCTGGTCTCCGGGAAGATCCACGTGGACGTCCGCCCGCTGCTGATCGGGATCGGTGGGTTCGCCGCGGTGTGCGCACTGGTCTGGCTGGTTTCCGGCATCTGGTGGCGGGCCGCCGGATACCGGCTCACCGGGGAAGAGGTCGTACACCGGCAGGGGGTGGTGGGGGTCCGGGTCCGGACCGCCCGCTATGACCGCATCCAGGCGGTCGACCTCGTGGAATCGGTCATCGCCCGGATCTTCGGACTCGCGGCGGTCCGTATCGAGACCGCAGGTGGGGACGACTCCGTCATCGAGATCTCCTATCTGAACAGGAGGACGGCCGAGCGGCTCCGCATGGAGATCCTCGAGCTCCTGGGGAAGGGGGGCACCGGAACCCGAGTGCGGGATATCCCGTCCGCTGGGGACCCGGATACGGAACCGGATCCGGGGGCGGATGCCGGAGAGCTCATCGTGGCCCCGATCCCCGTGGTCAGGTCTCTCGTTGCGACATTTCTCTCCGGGTGGTTCCTGCTCGCCGCACCGGCCTTCATCATCGTCATCATCCAACCGGGATTTCTGGGGATGCTGTGGCCGTTGTTCATCGGTGCGATCCCCGCCATGTGGAATCTCATCGACAACTCCTGGCGGTTCACTGTCCGGCAAGAAGGCGGTGAGGATCTGGACATCGCCTACGGACTCGCCGATCGCCGCAGGCAGACGCTGAAGATGTCCCGGGTGCACTCCGTGGAGATCCGTCAGCAGGCCTTGTGGAGGCTCGCCGGGTGGTGGTCGGTACAAGTCTGTGTGGCTGGCTACGGGATGTCCGAGGGAGGGGGGACGACGAAGATTCTCCCGGTGGGGACCCGCGAGGAGGCGATCCGGGTTGCGGCACTGCTCAGCCCGCTGACGGCTCCGGAGGTCGAGGAATCAGCGCAACCGGAGGGGTGGACCCGTCCGGACCTGCGGAGCCCGCGCCGGGCCCGATGGGTGTCGCCGATCTGCTGGGGTCGCCGGGCGGTCACGTTTGCAGGTGGGGTGGGGGCAGATGACCGGGATCTTCCGGATGCCGTGATTCTTCACGGAGGTCGCTTCTCCCGTCGGGTGTCGATGGTTGCACTACCGCACATCCAGGAGATCACCCTGGAAACGGGACCGATCGGGCGCTTGCTGGACCTCGCCTCCGTGCAGCTGCACCTGGTGGAGGGGCCGGTGCAGATGGTGGCGGCTGATCTCCGGAACACCGATGCCCAGTGGCTGCTCGAGCTGCTGCGACGCCGTCGGCTGCCCGATCCACCGTCGGTGGGGAAAGGGGTGAACACCCCTGAATGAGGGGGAGTGGCAGAGCTGCCGCGAGGGGGTCCGTGTGCGTGTGCTGGGAGAATAATGGGATTCATGTGCAATTAAAGTTCGTTCGACACAATGAAGTTCAATGCGTTGAAGATTCAGGTTTGTGGCGCCGCTGTTTCTGGGTATGGTTACCATGTACTTACTGGTGGGTGGCCCCCGGATTCTCCTCGATCCGGTGGAGGGCGACCCGGAAACTGCTGAAAAGAGACTGCGAACCATGAAGCTCGGAAAAGTTGCGGCTCTCGCCGCCTGCACCGCTGCCTCGCTCGTCATGACCGCGTGCGGATCCGATTCCGGATCCGGCGACGCCGGAACCGGAGAAGTCGAGAAGGTCTCCGGTGAATCCGTGAAGGTGGTGGCCACCACCACCCAGATCTGCGACTATGTCACCCAGATCGCCACCGACAAGTCGGCTGATGCGGAGCTGTCCTTCAACAAGACCGGATCAGACGGGAACACCACCCATTTCGGTGCCGATCCCGGTGCCGCCGAGTCGGAACTGGACCTCACCTGCATCCTGGCACCCAACGCCTCCGCCCATGACCACGAGATGACGCCTCAGCAGATGGCGGCGATGACCGATGCGGACCTGTTCATGGTCAACGGCGTGGATCTCGAACACTTCCTGGACAACGCCGTCGAGTCCTCCGGATTCCACGGCACCATGGTGGTGACCAGCGGCGTCCTGACCTCGGACGAGAAGTCGGACAAGGAGAAGGTCCTCGCCGCCGAGAAGGATCTGCCGTACAAGATCTACCGTGGTGTGGAACAGGTCGACATCAGCGAGTGGCCGTTCGCCACCGCCGCAGGTGAGGAACCCGAGTTCATCTTCGACCCGCACGTGTGGACCTCGCCCCACAATGCGATGGTCCAGGTGCAGAACATCGGAGCCGCGCTCGAGGAGGCGTCCCCCGAGAACGCCGACCTGTTCAAGGAGCATGTCAGCCGCTTCGAGAAGGAGCTTGAGGCCCTTGATGAGTGGGCCGCCGAGTCCTTCGCCTCCGTCCCGGACCAGAACCGGGTTCTGTTCACGTCGCATGACGCCTTCGGTTACCTCTCCAATGAGTTCAACATCGACTTCATCGGTACGGCGCTGACCGACTTCAACGACCAGGCCGACGCCACCGCGGACCACATCGCCTCCGAGGCCGACAAGGTCCGTGAGTCCGGCGCGAAGGCCCTGTTCGCGGAGAACTCCAACAACTCCAAGTCGATCGAGGCGATCGCGAGTGCCGCCGGAGTGAAAGCCGTCATCGGTGACGACGCACTCTACGGAGATTCGCTCGGACCGGTCGGCACCGACGGGGAGACCTACATCGGATCCATCATGCACAACGTCACCAACCTCGTCCGTGCATGGGGCGGCACCGTGGCTCCCGTTCCGGAGATCCTCGAACCCTACACCCCGAAAGATCTGTGAGACAGGGCTTTTTCCCCTCGACCTCACGTTGAAGCGAGTTCGCCGCGTCCCGTCCGCCGGGATGCGGCTCTCGTGCGTTAGGGACCTTAACCGCATTCACTTTCACCAATAACAGATACCGGTTCCATCAAGGGAGAAATCAATGGCCACATCACAGTCTGTCCCGGCGCTGCGCTACGTTGACGCGAGCTTCAGTTACGGCGGCTCCCCGACGCTGACCGGGGTCACCGGTGAAGTCCAGCCGGGAAAGGCCCTCGCACTCATCGGCCCCAACGGGGCCGGGAAAACCACACTGCTCCGCGGCATCCTCGGTACGGTCCGGGTCTCCGGCACGATGGAGATCCTCGGGCGTGGCGATGGAAAGGTCCCCAAAGGGGCCATCGGCTACGTACCCCAGGTCGCGGATCTCGATGCCACGTTCCCGGTCACCGTGCGGCAGGTCGTGATGATGGGGCTCTACGCGGAGCTCGGCTGGCTCCGGCGCCCCGGGGCGTCACACCGTGGACGTGTCGACGCCGTACTCGACCGGGTCGGACTGACCGATCGCGCCAACCTCCGTTTCGGTGAACTCTCCGGTGGACAGCGCCAGCGGGTCCTCCTCGCCCGTTCCATCGTCGCGTCACCCAGGATGATCCTCCTCGACGAACCGTTCAATGGACTCGACGAGCCCAACCGGGAGGCCCTGCTGGAGATCATCCACTCCGTCAAACAGGAGGGGGTGGCGGTGGTCGTGTCCACACACGACCTCAAACTCGCCTACGAATGCTGCGAGGATGTCGCCCTCCTGGCAGGGCAGCAGATCGCGTTCGGGCCCATCGACAGCGTCCTCACACCGGACAACCTCCAGAAGGCCTACGGCAGTCGCAGCACGGACGAATTCGTCGGATCAGGACTCGAGGAGGCACTTCATGTGGGATAGCCTCATCGCCGGTGTCACCGACGCCGTCGAGTCGCTCAGACTCGTCGTCATGGATGTCCCTGGTCTGCAGACGATCGCCGCAGCCCCCTACCTCTTCCGTCCCTTCCTCATGCTGATGTTCCTCGGTGTCGTCGCCGGACTCGTCGGGGTCATCATCAACCTCCGGTGCCTGGAGTTCAACGCCGAGGCCATGGTGCACTCCGTGTTCCCCGGGATCGTCGCGGGCGCCGTCTACGGCGGACTCGACATGATCATCCCCGGTGCCGCCATCTGCGCCGTGTTCATCGTCATCGCACTCACCGCCGTCGGAAGGCGCACCACGAAGGTCTCCGAGTCCGGTACCGCCGTCGTGCTCACCTCGTTCTTCTCCGCCGGTATCGTGCTGTCCCTCTACAAGGGTGACCGCTCCGGTCAGCTCGAGGCCCTGATGTTCGGACGTCTGCTGGAGGTCACCCCGGACAGGTTCGTCGAATCGGTCCTCGTCTGTCTGGTCGCTCTCACCATCATCACGGTGTCCTGGAAGGAACAGATATTCACCGCGTTCGACCGGGATGGCGCCCGTGCCGCCGGGATCTCCGGGTTCGCTGTGGACCTCATGGTCAACGGCGCCATCGCCGCCGTCGTCGTGTCCTCGGCTTCCGCCGTCGGTGTCCTCCTGGTCATCGGTTATCTCGTCGTTCCCGGTGCCACCGCGCGGTTGCTGGTGGAACGCGTGTCACTCATGATCCCGGTGGCCATCGCGGTCGGCGTCATCGGCGGATACGCGGGCATGATCATCATGACTCTGGACACCCCGCACCCCGTCTCCCCCCAGGCGTCGGTCGCACTGTCCGTCATAGCCCTGTTCTTCCTGGCCCTGCCTGTCCGGTGGCTGCGGACGAAGTTCTCCGGGGTCGGAGTCGTCGACCCTGAAGGCTCCACGGCATACGGCAACGTACCCACCGGAGGTGTGGCATGAGTTTCTTCGACTCCACCCTGTGGACAATTCTCCAGCTACCCATCCTGGAGATCATCATCGTCGGCGTCCTCGCCGGACTCGTCGGCGTTCTCGCGGTCCTCCATCAGCGCGTCTTCTTCGTCGAGTCCGTCTCCCACGGCACATTCCCCGGGGCCATCCTGGGCGTCGTGCTCGGAAAAGGGCTTGCTGAAGGCTGGAATCTCGACAATGACACACAACACGCGGTGCTCTCACTCTTCCTCTTCGCGGGGGCTCTTCTGGCGTGCGTACCCCTGTCCTGGCTGATGCACCGGCTCACCCGGATCGCCGGGCAGTCGTCCCAGGCCTCGGCGGGCATCGTGCTCACCCTCGGGTTCGCACTGGGCTACTTCCTCAGCAAATGGTTCCAGCCCCTGCCGCTGAAGATCGAGTCGTTCCTCACCGGTTCCGTGCTGAGCGTCAACCGGACCGACATCCTCGCGGCAGCCGTGGTCCTCGTGATCACCCTGGTCGTACTCGTCACCTTCGGACGGCAGCTGATCTTCTACGCCTTCGACGGGGGTGGGTACCGCGCCGCGGGACACAGTGCAACCATCGCCGAGGGCATCATCCTCGGCCTGATCTGCGCCGCCATCGTCGTGATCATTCCCGCGGTCGGTACGATTCTCTCCATCGCGCTCGTGGCCGCGCCCGCCGCAGGACTGCAGCCCCTGATGAAATCAACCAGGGGTCTATTCATCGCGGCACCTCTGGCAGGTGTGGCCATCGGAGCGGTCGGACTCGCCTTCGCGGTGAAGGCGGATCTCTCCGCGGGCGGCATGATCGCGCTGACGGCCGGTGTCTTCTACGTGGGATGCCTCGCGGCCGGACGTCTGATCGCAAGCCGGAGATAGAAGGAACACGGGGAAGGGAGAGACAGTGGGAACAAGCCTCTCGGATCTGCCCGACAGATCCCAGGACTACCTCAAGGTCATCTGGGACATCTGCGAGCGCACCGGTGAACCGGCCGCGCTGAAGGACGTGGCGGCGCAGACCGGCCAGAAGACATCGACCGCCTCAGAGGCGGTACGGAGACTGACCGACCGGGGTCTGGTCAGTCACCGACCGTACTCGGGGGTGGCCCTCACCGGGGAGGGGAGTCGCCTGGCGCTGGGGATGATGCGCAGGCACCGGCTTCTCGAGATGTTCCTCTGCACGACCCTCGGCTACACCTGGGACGAGGTCCACGAGGAGGCGGAGGTACTGGAGCATTCCGTCTCCGATAAACTCATCGAACGCATCGACACCCATCTCGGACACCCGGTCCGTGACCCCCACGGAGATCCGATCCCCGATGTCGACGGGGAGATGGTCGACATCCCCGCAGAAGTTCTCACCGGCGTTGAAGAGGGAGTAGAGGTGACGGTGGGCAGGGTCAGCGACCGTGATCCGGAACTCCTGCGCTACCTCGCGGACCACGGAATCCGGCCCGGCGCCGGACTCACTGTGCTCCCCCCTCTGTTCCCGGGGATGTCCGTCGTCCGGGTCGAACGGCCGGAGGGACCCCACGGGGAACACGCCTCAACCGATGTACCGATGACGGCGGCCGGCATGGCGGCCATCTACGTCACCCGTGACTGAGGTTTTCCGGCTACACCGCCCCCGGGTACCCCAGCTGGCGCCACGCTTCATAGGTCGCCACCGCCGCGCAGTTGGACAGGTTCATCGACCGTCTCTCCGGGAGCATCGGGACGCGTACCCGTTCCGTGATCCTCGGGTTCGCCAGCGCTGCGTCGTCCAGGCCGTCGGGCTCCGTGCCGAACAGCAGGACGTCGCCGGGCCGGTAGCTGATGTCATCGTGCCACCGTGTGGCGGAGGTGGTGAATGCGAACACCCGGGCTCCGCGGATCGAGTCGAGTGCCGCGACAAGGTTCTCGTGGACGCTCACCTCCGCGAGATCATGGTAATCGAGGCCGGCCCGGCGGAGGTTCTTCTCCTCGAGATTGAAGCCCAGGGGGCCGGCCAGATGGAGATGTGCTCCGGTGCCCGCACACATGCGGATGGCGTTGCCCGTGTTCGGCGGTATGCACGGGCGGTCGAAGACGACATGCAGAACTGCGTGATCACCGGTCTCACTCATAGGTCCCGATCCTAGTGGGGGTCTTCTTTCTCCCCGATCCGGGTCGGGGCCTGCGGTCACACCCCGGGCCGTGGAATAATGGTCCGCGTGACTGCACAGAAACTTGACGGCAAGCTCTATCGCGACGAGATCTTCGAGGACCTGAAGAGGAGAGTGGACCGGCTCGCCGAGCGTGGGGTGGTCCCCGGACTCGCCACCGTCCTGGTCGGCGACGACCCGGCGAGCCACAGCTACGTCAAGATGAAGCACCGCGACTGCGAGCAGATCGGTGTGAACTCGATTCGCAGGCACCTCCCCGCCGACGTCAGCCAGGAGGGACTCAACGCCGTCATCGACGAACTGAACGCGGATGACGCCTGCACGGGTTACATCGTCCAGTTGCCGCTGCCCAAGCACCTCGACGAGAACGCCGTCCTCGAGCGTATCGACCCAGACAAGGATGCCGACGGCCTGCACCCCGTCAATCTGGGCAAACTGGTGCTCAACGAGCCGGCTCCGCTGCCGTGCACCCCGAACGGCGCCATTCACCTCCTCCGGCGATTCGGAATCGATCTCAACGGTGCGAAGGTTGTCGTGATCGGGCGCGGAGTGACGGTCGGCCGTCCCATCGGTCTGATGCTCACCCGGCGCAGCGAGAACGCGACCACGACGCTATGTCACACCGGTACGAAGGATCTGGCAGCCGAGACCCGCGCCGCCGATGTCATCGTCGCCGCAGCCGGTGTCCCGCACATGATCACGCCGGACATGGTGAAGCCGGGCGCCGCGGTCCTCGACGTCGGGGTGTCCCGCAAGGACGGCAAGCTCGCCGGGGACGTTCACCCGGATGTGTGGGAGGTAGCCGGTGCGGTGTCCCCGAATCCCGGTGGTGTCGGTCCGCTCACCAGAGCTTTTCTCGTACGCAACGTCGTGGAGCGCGCGGAGCTACTGGCCGGGATGGAGTGACCGGGAAACGACCCATGGGTTCCTCCTACATCCCGGGGATCGACAACCCGCACGATGTCGGTCTGCCACCTTCCCGGGTTCCCCACGTCATCCAACGGGCGTTCATGGCTCTTCTCTTCGCCGCGTTTCTCGTGGTAATCGGCTTCGCGCTGACCGAACACTGGCGGAGGGCCACATTCCTGCTCGGATGTGCGTTGATCTGGCTCAGTGTCATCCGCGTCACCTGCGACTCCCGCACACTCGGGGTGTTCGCCGTCCGCTCCCGCAAGTTCGACACCCCGTTCACACTCCTCATGGGGGGATCGATGGCGTTCCTGGCGATGTCGGTCGATCCGCTCGGCAGCTAGCGGTGGAGCGTAGTCCGAGGCGTCATTCCTGATCCCCGCCGACCGCCAGCGCCAGGAATCGCCTCAGTATCCGGGCGACCTGTCGGGTCTCCGTGAGGAATGCGTCGTGTCCGACCGGAGAGACGATCTTCGCCATCCCCAGCAGATTCCCGATGTTGCGTGAGATGTGCTCCTGCTGGTGGTACGGGTAGAGGATATCCGTGTCCACTCCGGCGACAAGAGTCGGAACGCGTATCTCCGACAGGGCCTTGTTCAGTCCGCCGCGTCCGCGGCCGATGTCGTGGCGGTTGAGTGCCTCGGTCAGTGCGACATAGGATCCCGCATCGAAGCGCTCGACCAGTTTCCTGGCCTGGTAGTCGAGGTAGCTCTGCACCGCGAATCGCTGGCCGGGATCCCGGAAAATCCCGAGCGGGTTTTCTCCGTCCTGGGCGTCGGTGCCGAAGCGCTCGTCGATCTCCTGCTCCCCGCGGTACGTCAGGTGTGCTATCCGCCGGGCGGCGGCCAGCCCCTGTCGGGGGTATCCGTCGGATGAATGATAGTCACCCTTCAGCCATTCCGGGTCATTCGTTATCGCCGATATCTGCGCCGATTGGATACCTATCTGCCAGGCGCTGGCACGCGCGGAAACTGCCAGCACCGCGGCCGCCCCCACCCGCTCCGGATGCATGAGGGTCCACTCCAGTGCCCGCGCCCCGCCCATCGAACCACCGACCACGGCAGCGACTCTGCCTATACCCAGGGCATCGAGAAGCTGACGCTCGGCGGTGACCAGATCCCGGATGGACAGTGCGGGGAACCGTGATCCCCAGGGCCCGCCGTCGGGGTGCGGGGACGCAGGCCCGGTGGAGCCGGCACATCCGCCCAGTGCATTGGTGCACACCATGCAGAACAGATTCGTGTCGAGGGGCAGGCCGGGCCCTATCAGCCCGTTCCACCAGTTCACGGCATCGGAATCGCCGGTGAGGGCATGTTCGATGAGGATGATGTTCGTCGATCCGTCGGGCTCACTGCGCAGCTCACCCCACCGTTGGACGGCGATTCTCGCGTCATGAACCACCCCGCCTGCTTCGGTGTGGACGTCACCCACGGGGAGTACCGCCACCTTTCCGTATTCCGGGAAGGGTGCTGATCGCGGAGAAGATACTGACTGCTCTGATGGTTGGCTGTTCATGGGGGTCTCCGTTGGTCGGCGCACTGTGCAACCATCGTAGACGGACCGCTCTGTCTAGTTCAATGCAGATGAAAACCCGCCCGGCGTGCCCGGAACCGGGGGTGTCGGACTATGCGGTCTGTGTCTCGCTCTCCTCCGGGTATGGGGGCATCGCGAGGTCCGGAAGCCCGTCATCCGGGCCCGGCTCCCGGCTCGACCATACGGGAGACATCCCCGGCATGAACCACATGATCGCCGCGCACAGCAGTGCCGCGCCCGCAGGCGCCCACGGATACCAGCTGGCCGGGGTGAAGAAGAACACGAGAGCGCACGCCACGGTCGCTATCAGCCAGAGGAGTGGAACGAGAATGTCGAGTCGAAGGCTCCTGACCACCCCGTACTCGGCCCAGTCCTCACCAGGGAACCGCGAGCGGGCCTCGTTTCGGATCTTCCGCCGCATCTTGAGGCTGTTGGCGACGAGGCAGAACATCAGCAGGCCGAAACCGACTCCGGCGATGATGAGTTCCCCCGCAGCCGCTCCGAACGCGAATACCGCGACAGAAACGGTCATTCCCAACCTCTCCCCCCTGGTCGGGGGGAGAGGGGTGTCCGGGTCGATGTCGGGGTAGAGGTGTTCAAATGTGTTCTCGTTCATGGTTGGTGTGGCTGTCCTCGGTGCAGGGGGTGGGGTTCGGGGTTTTAGCTAGCGACGAATTCGTTAGGTTAGTCTAGCCTGGTGAAAAACACAGTGATAGATTCGTGACCCAGTCGTCCGCGGTAAGCGGTGTACAGGCACACCCACCGATCTCGGCGCCGGGTAAGAATCCCGGGAGCATTTCGTGGAAACCCCGTTTCCACAACCCAAGAACAACAGCACTCCAGAAAGGACGACGCATGACCTTGCGTTCGCCATTCATTCGACCGGTACGCCGCATCACCGCCACCGTCGCCGCCACCGCCGCCATGGGGTTCATGGTCCTGCCCGTCCTCCCCGCTGTCGCCGAGGACTGCTCGGACTCCTACACCAGGATCGACGGTGCCATGCGGTGGGGCTTCAAGAAATCCTTCATGTCGTACATCCGTTCCGGAGGCACCCGAGGTGGCTGGGATCTGGACGGAGTGAGCTTCGACAGCGGACCCGAACAGTTCATATTCACCGCAGACCCAGACGCGATGAAGGTGGTCGACGAAGACACCGGGACGATTCCGCTCCAGGGATCCCTGCGTTTCTTCGGGCATGAAGGTGAGGGTGGACAGGGGCCCGGCGAATACGCCCTCGATTTCACGCTCTCCGACATGAAACTCGTTGTTGATGGCACGAATGCCAAGCTCGTCGTCGATTACAAGGGTCTGGAACTCGAACCGGGCACGACGAACGTCGCCGGTGAGATCACGGCCGATGACGCGGAGTTCATGGACATCCGGCTCTCGAACGCCCCCGACTTCACCTCCGGATCCCTCGACTTCACCGGCAGTGTCAACCTGTCGTCCGCCGGTGCGGCGATCTTCGCCGGTTTCTACCAGGCAGGTCAGGAATTCGACGACATCGCGTTGAGCGCCACGCTCGAGAAGGTCTGTGGCAAGCAGCCCTCCACCGGCGGCGGAACCGGTGGAGGCGCCAGCGGCGGAAAGAACACCGGAACCAAATCGGTCGGCATCGATGCGGTCAACTCCGTCAATGATCACCTCGATTCCCTGAATAACCTGATGGGGACCACCGACAAGTTCCTCGACAACACCGACAAGCTGCAAAAACGGTTCGCCGAGGACAGAGACGAGCTCAACGGTGGCGGAGCCGCACAGGGGAACGCATCCGGGGGATCGAAGAAGCCCGGTAACACCGGCACCAAGGGCGCCACCGCGGGTGGTGCCAAAGCCGCCGGTGCCGCAGCCGGAGGCACTGCCGGAGCCGGGGGAACCGCCGGTGCCGGAAAGACCGGTGGCGTCGCCGTCGGCGCCGCGGGGAATCGTGGGAACGCCGGTGGTGGAGCTTCCGCCGGAGCCGGAGCCGCGGGGGGCGACGTCTGTACCGACGATGGTTCACTCGGGGTGGTCGAAGCCCAGGCCGCCTGGGGGGTGAAGACCTCGTTCCAGACCTACATCTCCGGGACGATCGCCAACGGTGGTTGGGAGCTCAACGGAGTCGGTCACAGTAACGGTGAGTTCCTCTTCTCCGGCAATTCCGGTGCGGTCAACCCGTCCACGGGGACCGGTTCCCTGCTCATGCCCGGATCGGTCCGGTTCACCGGCCACGGTGGAATACTCGATCTCACCATCGCCGATCTCGAGGTCCAGTGGAACGGAAACTCCGGAGTTCTCATAGCGGACATCACCTCCAACGACATGGAGGGTGTCTCGAACAGCTACGGCCGTGTCGCCGTCGCCAACCTGGCGTTCAGCCAGCTGGACGTCTCATCGGATTCGGTGACCGGGCAGACCAGTTCGGTCACCCTGACGCAGGCCGGGGCGTCCGCCTTCGCCGACTTCTACCCTGAAGGGCAGGAGATGGCTCCGCTGAGTTTCGCGGCGGTACTCGGCGGATCCGCCAGCTGCGCCGCAGGACAGGGCGGAAATGCGTCAGCGTCCGGCGGAACGGGCGGTGGTGGCGGTGCCGCCGAGCGGCTCGGTGCGAAAGCGGGGGGAACCTCCGGCAAGCCCGGTATGCCCGGCGCCGCAGGAAAAACCGATGGCGGCTTCAAAGCGGAGAAGGGTGGCTCGGGGAAGTTCAAGATCAAGTCGACCGGTCCCTCCTCCGAACCCCAGGACACCGAGAATGTGGCGGTCAGCAGCCAGACCGGGACTTTGACCACACCGCTCCTGCTGATCCTCGCGGCCTTCGTCGTCGCTGGCGCCACCCTGACCTCATTCGTGTCCCGGAACCCAATGGGATAGCCGGACAACCGGAACGCTCCACACTGATTCACGATCCCCCTGCGAAAGGTCCTCCACGTTGTTCAACACCCGCCACACCCTCCGATCGCGGCTCACCCGAAAAGCGCTCGCCACAGTCGTCTCCCTGACGTGCACGGCCACCGTGCTGGCCGGTTGTTCCGGAACCGACGGCGGTGCAGAACCGGACCGGGCGCCCGCGGCGGCCGCGGTCGGCGCTGAACTGCCGGAACTACCCGATCCCGCGGATCTACCTGATCCCCGCACGATCACCGGTGTGAACGCTGTGACCGGGGTCGGGGAACCTGTGCCCGTCACCGACGATCCCCAGCCCATGTTGCCCGTCGAACTGACCGATGCGGACGGGTACGACGTGGTAGTGGATGACGTCTCCCGGGTACTCGCACTCGATCTCTACGGCGCCTACACCAAGACCCTCATCGGCCTGGGTATGCGGGAGTCGATCATCGGGCGGACCGTCAGCTCCGATGAACCCTCCCTCGCCGATCTCCCGGTGGTGACCCAGGGCGGCCACAACATCAATGTCGAGGCGATTCTCGAACTCGATCCCAGTCTCGTCATCATCGATCACTCGATCGGGCCGCGCGAGGCCATCGACCAGATTCGGGACGTGGGCGTTCCCGTTGTGGTCATGGAACCCCTGCACACCGTCGACGGGATCAGCGAGGACATCATCACCCTCGGCGGCGTCGTCGGATTGCCCGAGGACGCGGAAGTGCTCGCCGAGCGCTCCGTCAAGGAATATGAGCGGGCGGTCGAGGACATCCGCACCATCACCCCGGAGGATCCCCTGCGCATGGCGTTCCTGTACGCGCGGGGCACCGGTGGTGTCTTCTTCATCCTCGGCGAAGAGGACGGAGTCAATGAACTGATCAAGGGTGTCGGCGGTATCGACGTCGCCACGGAGAACGGAATACGTACCGCGTCCCCCGCCAACGCCGAATCCCTGGCCAAACTCAACCCAGATGTATTCATCATGATGGAGAAGGGGCTCGAGTCCACCAACGGAATCGACGGTCTGCTGGAACGCCCCGGTGTCGCCCAGACCATCGCCGGACAGAACCGGCGGATCGTCACGGTTCCCGACGGCCAGGCGCTCGCCTTCGGGCCGCAGACCGGAGACCTCCTCGAACGTCTCGCCATCGAGCTCTACGCCCCGGAGAAGAAGTAGGTGCCGGCCCCGACAACATCACTTCCGAGGGAGGGCACCGATTCGATCCGCGACCGGAATGCCTTCCAGATCAGACGGCGGAACCGGGTCCTCCTGTTCATCGTTCTCGTGCTGCTGCTCGTCGGTACGACGGTGTTCTCGGTCATCGTCGGTCAGTACACACTGAACGCATCCGAACTACCGGCGCTCCTCATGGCAGGTCCCGGTCAGGACTCGATCCAGCAGTCCGTCCTGTGGAACATCCGGCTACCCCGGATGGTCCTCGGCATCGTCGTCGGCGCCGCTCTGGGCGTGGCCGGCGCGCTGATGCAGGCCGTCTTCGCCAACCCCCTCGCAGAACCGAGTGTCATCGGAGTCACGTCAGGTGCCGGAGTCGGCGCAGCGGTCGTGATCGTCTTCAACTGGAACTGGTTGGGCACGTCCACGGTTCCCGCGGCAGCGTTCGTGACGGCCGTCATCACCACGGTGGTTGTCTACCAGTTGGCGCGACACGACGGACAGGTCCACGTCCTCAATCTGATCCTGACCGGAATCGCCGTCAACGCGGTGTGCGGTGCCGCCATCTCACTCTTGGTCTACATAGCACCCGCCACCTCGAGGGAGCAGATCATCTTCTGGCAGATGGGTTCCCTGAACGGTGCCCAGTGGAAGTACGTCACGGTCGTGCTACCGATCATCGTCATCGGAGTGATCATTTCCCTGCTCCTCGGAAGCGCCCTCGACATTCTCGCTCTCGGGGACAAGGCCGCGGGGCACATCGGTGTCAACGTGCAGACCGTGCGGATCGCAGCGATCGGGGCATCGACTCTGTTGACCGCCGGAGCGGTGGCCTACGCGGGGCTCATCGGATTCGTCGGGCTGATCATCCCGCATCTCCTCAGGGGGATCACCGGACCGTCGAACAAGATCCTCATGCCGGCTTCCGCTCTCGCCGGGGCCGTGCTCATCGGCCTCTCGGATATCGCCGCCCGGACGCTCATCGCGTTCGCCGATCTGCCCATCGGCATCTTCACCGCCATAGTCGGCGGCCCGACATTCTTCATTCTGCTGCGTCGGATGATGCGGCGGGGGAGGGGCTGACGTGAGTATCCTCAAAACACGCGATGTGAGCATAGCTTTCGGCGACCGGATCCTGCTGAGCGATGTCTCGATAAACGCCAACGCCGGAGAGGTGCTCGGGCTGATCGGCCCGAACGGTGCCGGAAAGTCGACACTTCTCTCCGCCATCAGCGGCGACCTTCCGGTACGCAGCGGCAGTATTTCGGTCAACGGCCTGGACCCGACCACGGCAACGCCTCTCGAGCTCGCGAGAGCGCGTTCGGTGATGCTCCAGGACGTCTCCGTGTCCTTCTCCTTCCTCGTCCGCGATGTCGTCGCGATGGGACGGCGTCCGTGGGCCCGCACACCACGGGCGCAGAAAGACGAGGCGCTCATCGACGCCGCACTGAGAGCCACGGAGGTCGACCACCTCGCGGAGCGGGACATCATGACCCTCTCCGGTGGAGAACGTGCCCGTGTGGCGCTCTCCAGGGTGCTCGCTCAGCAGACACCCGTCGTCCTGCTCGACGAACCCACCGCCGCCCTGGACATCGGGCACCAGGAACAGGCTCTCGGTCTCGCGCGGGGAATGGCACGCGCCGGCGCCGCCGTGGTGATCGTTCTCCACGACCTCAACGCCGCCGGCGCCTACTGCGACCGGATCGCATGCCTCGCCAGGGGTGGGGTTGCGGCCCAGGGCACCGTCGAAGAGGTCTACACCAAGGAGATTCTCAGCGACGTCTACGACTGGCCCATCGAGGTGTTGCATCCTCACCCCAACCAGATCCAGGTCGTCCCCGAACGGGGAATGGGCAGGAGAATCAGTTCCGCAGCCAGCGAGCTCCTCGACCTCATACACGCCTGAAAACCCCAACTGGTGAGGGGCGTTGATTCCGGCGGGCGTTCCGGCTTCGCCCATGTGTCAGCGCGCGCCTCCATACTCGGCACAGTTCACCCACCCGGCGTCTTCGTCCCGCTCTGAAGGTGAGCTCAGGCCAACTTCACCACCGGCCGAGCGGCTGAAGCTGAGGATTGACTATATTGCCTAACCTTAGTAGGTTGAGGCTAGCCTTATCTAACCCGACCGTCTTGGTCGAGACACCATTCCAGGAGTTTCCTTTGAAAACAACCGCCCGTTTTACCGCCGGGATCTTCACTCTGACCATGGTCGCCGGTTCCGTTCTGGTTCCGACCGCGTTTGCGGAGGAGGAAGGAGCGGGGTGTGTCACGTCGGTGGATCAGGGTTCTGCGTCGTGGTCGATCAAGAAGAGTTACCTGAATTACCTGACGCTTCCGATCACCAGGGGTGAGGTGATTGTCTCTGATGGCGTGACCATCGATAACCCGAAGACGGGTCCGTTCGTGTTCGAGGTTGATGCTGATCGTTCGACGATCGAGTCCGAGTCGAAGGGTGTCTTCGGGTTGAAGGGGACGATCGACATTCACGGGCACAAGTCCGGTGACAAGTGGGAGCTTGATCAGACCTTGTCGGATGTGAAGATCGCGGTCGACGGTACCGAGGGCCAGATCATCATGGACTTCTCTTCGGCGCGTTACCCCAACCCGGACAATCTTCCGCCCTATTCCGGTGATGATGCGGTCATCGCGAATGTGACGTGGGATTCTGCGCCGAATCTGACTGCCGGTGATGTCAGTCTGTCGGGGGCTGATGTGAAGTTGACTGAGGTGGGGGCTTCGGAGCTCTTCGCCAAGTTCTACGGGACGGGCCAGGTGTTGGCGCCGGTGAGTGTTTCGGCGACGTTGGTTGAGCAGTGTGAGTCTCCGGATCCGACGACGACCGAGGCCCCCGCACCGACGACGACCGAGGCCCCCGCACCGACGACGACCGAGGCGCCGGCACCGACGACGACCGAGGCTCCCGCACCGACGACCACGACATCGCCCAACCCCACGAGCACGACCGAAGAGCCGGGTGACGGTGGTGAAGTTCAGGGATCGACGATCGGTTCAGATCTGATCAAGACACTGATAAGGAATCCCATCGACGGGATCATGAGCATTTTCGCGATGCTCGGAGCAGCGACGATCTTCGGCGTCATCCTCCAGCATCTCGCGGTGCTTTTCCGGCGGTAGCTGTTGATGTTGATGCAGGGTGTTGATTCCCGTGCGCGTTCCCGCTGCTTCCATGCGGCAGGTGCGCCTCGGCGCTCGACACGGATCATCCACCCTGCTCTTCGTTCCGGTCGGCAGGTGAGTTCGGGTCTCTTTCGCCGCCTGTCGAGGCGTGGAAATCCGAGCAGCGACCATATTTCCCAGCCTCATCTCAAATTCGACCGTCTTGGTCGAGACACTATTCCAGGAGTTTTCCTTTGAAAAAAACAACTTATTACACCGCCGGGATCTTCACTCTGACCATGGTCGCCGGTTCCGTTCTGGTTCCGACCGCGTTTGCGGAGGAGGAAGGAGCGGGGTGTGTCACGTCGGTGGATCAGGGTTCTGCGTCGTGGTCGATCAAGAAGAGTTACCTGAATTACCTGACGCTTCCGATCACCAGGGGTGAGGTGATTGTCTCTGATGGCGTGACCATCGATAACCCGAAGACGGGTCCGTTCGTGTTCGAGGTTGATGCTGATCGTTCGACGATCGAGTCCGAGTCGAAGGGTGTCTTCGGGTTGAAGGGGACGATCGACATTCACGGGCACAAGTCCGGTGACAAGTGGGAGCTTGATCAGACCTTGTCGGATGTGAAGATCGCGGTCGACGGTACCGAGGGCCAGATCATCATGGACTTCTCTTCGGCGCGTTACCCCAACCCGGACAATCTTCCGCCCTATTCCGGTGATGATGCGGTCATCGCGAATGTGACGTGGGATTCTGCGCCGAATCTGACTGCCGGTGATGTCAGTCTGTCGGGGGCTGATGTGAAGTTGACTGAGGTGGGGGCTTCGGAGCTCTTCGCCAAGTTCTACGGGATGGGCCAGGTGTTGGCGCCGGTGAGTGTTTCGGCGACGTTGGTTGAGCAGTGTGAGTCTCCGGATCCGACGACGACCGAGGCCCCGGCCACCACAACCACGATGCCGTCGACCACGACTGAGATGCCGACGACGACCACGGTGCCGGGCACGACGATCACGATGCCGGGCACGACGACCACGGTGCCGGGCACGACGACCACGGTGCCGGGCACGACGATCGCGGTGCCGGGCACGACAACCACGATGCAGGGCACGACGATCACGATGCCGGGCACGACGACCACGGTGCCGGGCACGACGATCACGATGCCAGGCACGACGACCACGATGCCGGGCACGACGACTACGGTGCCGGGCACGACGACCACGATGTCGTCGACTACGACTGAGGTGCCGACGTCGACCACGATGGCGTCGACCACGACTGAGGCTACGGTACCGGCGACGACGTCAACGGAGGTGACCACGACTTCTGTGGCGCCGATGACGTCGACTGAGCAGCCCGCACCGACGACCACGACGAATCCCGACGACTCCAATGGCGGTGGCGATTTTGTGAGTCGTATCCTGAACGGTCTGAAGAGCCTGCTCAACAGGCTGTACAACACCAACGGCATCTTCGGAGGCTTCGGTATCGGTGCCGCGTTGGCGATGCTTGCGGGTATCCTGTACTTCTTCAACATGCCTCTGTTCCGCTGATCCTGCTGACTGCTCGATTGGGCAGATGACAGTTCAGTGAAAGCGACCCCGGAAATCCTGGGGTCGCTTTCGTCATTTCTGGGAGTCCATCCGATCGGGACCGCCTCCGAATGAAAAGGGCTATCGATGGCCCCAGATGCCTCGATCTCACGGAGGTCCAGGCAACGCTCGGAGCAATCGCGTCGCGAATAGTCTTGGATGTCCTCCGGCCCTCAAGAACCTGGGTGCCCACGGTTCTAAAGCGTGTGCCGTAGACAACCCGCCGCTTCAGGTACAGAGGATCGGCCCTCCGTCGTCTGTGGTTGAATGCCTTACCGCCGTCCGGGGACTTATCCGTGAACTTCGAACTCATCTGTTGGTTCTCCCCCTGAACCTCCACGTAGACGAACGGGGAAGGTGATTGCGAGCTCGCCCGGTGGGGCAGGTTATCCGGATGACCCGCCGTCGGGTGCACACGTGAGGAAGAATTCGGACAAAGGACCGTGGGTGGTGGAGCTGCCTGTGTCTCCTGATCGGGATGGTGCCACGACGAAGCCCCACCTCGGCTGTATCAGCGAAGTGGGGCTGTGTCGTGCTACTGCATCAGTTGTCAGTTGATTGCCTCGAAACCACGCTGCAGGTCGGCGATGATGTCGTCGATGTCCTCGATTCCGACGGACAGTCGAATCGTGCCTTCGGTGATGCCGGCGCGGAGCAGCTCCGCCTCATCGGACTGCGAGTGGGTGGTCGACGCCGGGTGAACGACGAGTGACCGTACGTCACCGACATTGGCCACGTTCGAGTGGAGTTTCAGGGCGTCGATGAAAGCCCATGCCTCCTCGCGGCCACCGTTGATGGTGAAGGAGAGGACGGCGCCGGTGTACCTGAGCCCCAGCTTCTCCTTGACCTTGTACCACGGGGAATCCGGCAGGCCGGCGTAGTTGACTGTGGCGACCTTGTCGTTTCCGGCGAGGAATTCCGCGACCTTTCGGGCATTCTCATTGTGGCGCTCCACCCGCAGGGAAAGGGTGTCCAGTCCCTGGGCGGTGACCCAGGCGTTGAAGGGGGAGGGGGCCGCACCTGTGTCGCGGAGAAGTCCGACACGTGCCTTGAGGCCGAATGCCGCGGCACCGAGGTCGGCGTACTTCAGGCCGTGGTACGCCGGGTCCGGGGTGACGAAGTCGGGGAAGACCGGTTCACCATTGCGCTCGACGGTCCAGTCGAACTTGCCTCCGTCGACCAGGATTCCACCGAGAGCGGAGCCGTTGCCGGTGTAGAACTTAGTGGTCGAGGCCACGACGATGTCTGCGCCGAGATCGAGGGGCCGAACGAGCGCTGCGGTTGCGAGGGTGTTGTCGATGATCAGCGGGACCTGGTTGGTGTGGGCGACCTCCGCGATGGCCGGGATGTCCAGGACGTCGGCCTGGGGGTTGGCGAAAGTCTCGCCGTAGAAGGCCACGGTATTGTCCTTGACCGCCGCCTGCCAGGAAGCGGGATCGTCGGGGTCCTCCACGAAGGTGGTCTCGATACCGAGGCGCGGCAGGGTGACGCTCAGCAGGGTGAGCGTCCCGCCGTAGAGTCGGGGAGATGCCACGACGTGCGAACCGGCGCGAGCGATGTTCAGGATTGCCGCGGTCTCCGCAGCCTGGCCGGATGCGAACAGGACCGCGTGCACACCACCCTCGAGTGAATTCAGGCGGTTCTCGACCGCCTCAACGGTGGGGTTGGTGAGGCGGGTGTAGACCGGCCCCAGATCCTCGAGCGCGAACCGCTGCTTGGCGTGCTCGGCGGAGCGGAACACGTAGGAGGAGGTCTGGTAGATCGGCAGGTTCCGGGCCCCGGTCTCCGAGTCGACCGGCTGTCCCGCGTGCACGGAGCGGGTCTCGAAACCCCAGGAGTCTGCGATGCTGTTGTCGTATCGGGTCATGGTGATCAGTGTCCTTTGTCGGTGTCGGGTGCATTGTTCTGCGCTGGGGATCACCGTAGTGGAGAACTTGAAAAAAAGTAAACAGCTCTGTCTACTAATTGGTAAACATAGAGGTCAGAGCTTTGAAAAAAATAGACAGCTTGGTTCTCATTCGGGGGTGTTTGAGGAATCTGGCTCAGGCCGCGTGCCGGTTGGGTCGGCGGGAGTTGAGTATTGCGGCGGCGATGATCGCGAGGAGGGCGCACGCCGCGGCACCGCCGAGTACCCAGATCCAGGTGGGTAGTGGTCTGGCGTCCTCCAGTTCGTCCGCGCAGTCCACCAGGCTCCGGCGCAGGTGTTCCTGGGTGCGGTTGTACTCCTCGGCTCTCGCCGTGAATAGTTCTGCCTTGATCTCGTTGAGGCGTGGTCCCGCTGCGGCCTGTCCCCACAGTGCCTCCGCGATCTGCGCGCCCGGATCAGCTCCGATGGCGGTCGCGGCCTCCCGGGCCTCCTGCTCGGTGTACTCGGTCTTGTGCTCATCGGGCTCACTGACCACGCCGGCCTCCTCTGCGGTCAGTGTCGTCAGCATTCCGAGTCCCTCGGTTCCCCCGGCGTCGCTGATTCGACGCTGAAGATCGGCGGGGCCCGGTGCATCCGGACCGGTTGCGTCAGCGTCGTAGGCTTCGATCGCGGCCCGTAGTCCCGGATCAGCCTCGTCGAGTTCGACCAACCTCAGCTCTCGGGCGTCATCCTCCAGGGAGGTCCAGAACCGGACGACATCCGATCCCGGTTCCTCCGGGTCGATCACACACACCATCCGTTCGGTGTCCGCCGTGATGGTGTACGCCTCCGCCCGGGGCGTCATCGGCCCGGGCATCGTGAACGCGCACATGAGCACCGCGGTGATTCCACACGGACGGAGGCGATGCAGCAGGGGGCGGAAGGGGGATGGGAGGTTTGTGTCCATGGGTTCATTATCCTCCAGATCGACGTATCCGGGCTGTGTTCGTCCGGCGGTAGCGTCGGAGGTGGGGCCTGCGGATCACCCAAGTATTCGCCACCGGGACACCCACGGTATCGGGTCCATTCACCATCGGTTCATGAGCGCTCTCTAACGTCTGCCTGGCACTCATCATCCAGCCAAGTGAAAGCGAAAGAGAACAACCGTATGTCGACAGGCACGTTAGAAGCCGTCCAGAAGGTCGTTGAGACCGATACACGGACGGACAAGTGGTGGCATCTCTGCTTCGGGTCAATGCTCGCCATTGCTCTGGTCAGCTTCACCCTGTGGTGCCACGGATTCGTCGGTGACGGCGCGAACAAGATGGTTCTCTTCACCACGATCCTCTTCGCCATGTTCATGGCGTTCAATATCGGCGGCAACGATGTCGCCAACTCTTTCGGTACGTCGGTCGGAGCAGGCACCCTGACCATCAAGCAGGCGCTCATCGTCGCGGCGGTCTTCGAGGTCGGTGGTGCGGTCATCGCCGGTGGCGAGGTCACCGACACGGTGCGCAAGGGCATCGTCAACCTGGAGGGTATCGACCTGCAGCCGATGCAGTTCGTGTGGATCATGATGTCCGCGCTGCTCGGAGCGGCGATCTGGCTGCTCATCGCCACCCGGATGGGCTGGCCGGTGTCCACGACCCACTCCATCATCGGCGGTATAGTCGGTGCTTCCCTCACCCTCGGTTTCACCACCGGCACCGGTGGCTGGGAGATGGTCCAGTGGTCGCAGATCGGGCTCATCGCACTGTCCTGGGTGCTGTCACCGCTGCTCGGCGGCATCGTCGCCTACGGTCTTTTCTGGCTCGTCAAACGGCACATCCTCTCCTACAACGAGCGTGCCGACGAACAGCTCCGGAAGATCAAGGAGGAACGCGCCGAGCTCCGCGAGGAGCACAAGTCGGCGTTCCAGCGTCTGAACGAACTCCAGCAGATCTCCTACACCAATGCCATGGTCCGTGACTCCGTTCTCGTGGAACAGGGCGAGTACGATCCGGATGAGCTTGAATCCGAGTACTACCGTGAGCTGCACCGGATCAACTCGCAGGCCGACGACGTCGAGGCGCACAAGGCACTGGTCACCTGGGTGCCAGTCCTGGCTGCTCTCGGGTCAATCGTCATCGGCTCGATGCTCCTCTTCAAGGGGCTGAAGAATCTGCACCTAGGGGTTTCGGCGGTAGGGAACTACCTCATTCTCGGGATGATCGCCGCTGCTGTCTGGATGGCGGTCTTCATCTTCGCCAAGACACTCCAGAAGACGAACCTCTCGCGATCGACGTTCCTGCTGTTCTCCTGGATGCAGGTGTTCACCGCCTCCGCGTTCGCCTTCTCCCACGGCTCCAATGACATCGCGAACGCCATCGGCCCGTTCGCGGCGGTGCTCGACGTACTGAAGACGGAGGCGATCAACCCGAAGGCTGCGGTTCCGGCGCAGGCGATGCTCGCACTCGGTATCGCGCTGATCGCGGGCCTGTGGTTCATCGGGCGCTACGTGATCAAGACCGTCGGTTCGGGTCTGACGAAGATGCACCCGGCGTCCGGATTCTCCGCGGAGCTCGCGGCAGCCGGCGTCGTCATGGGGGCTTCTGTGCTGGGGCTGCCGGTGTCCTCCACACACATCCTCATCGGCGCGGTTCTCGGAGTCGGTGTGGTCAACAAGGCCGCCAACTGGGGCCTCATGAAGCCCATCGCTCTGGCCTGGGTGATCACCCTTCCCTGCGCCGCGCTCGTCGCGTCCGGGACGGTTCTCGTTCTGCCGATGATCTTCGGCTAGTCGGCTAGAGGTGTACGACGGGTGGGTACGGGGCTCGGATGGCCGTACCCACCCGTTTGCGTCGCTGAGGCCCCGTCATATCCAACCCGGGGACGGTGCTGTCCCGGGACGGCCCGGAACCAGTGGACCCGGCGGCGTTCCCGGACTTCGGTGGTGGCTCTGCGGAGCCGCGTGATCCACGGTGTGACAGGCGGCACCCCGGGCTCCCGGACCGACGATCCGGTTCCGGGGAGAATCCGTGACGTCTCTGTCCGGGGACGGAGGACGGGAATGAGCGGCGGAACGAAAGCGCCCACTACTCATCTTCCTCCAGTTTTCCGGGCACAGGGTCTTCCCGGACCGTCTTTCTAGACCCCCGGGATTTCGGCAGCAACAGAGAAGTCACAAATGCGGACCTTGTCGCAGTGGTGGCAACCGGTCCACAGGGACAGAATTCGGGGCGGGAGAGGGGGAATGCGGCTTTTTCGGGTTACCCTCAACCGCTCAGGTTCTCCATATGGCTGCTGCGGTCAACCCCAGGTGATGTGCCGTCGGTACGGATATTTCGGCGATGAAATTTAGCGGGATCTACCCCCATGACTGAGTGGCCACTGCGGTACCGCTACAAGGGGAATAAGATATTTTCGTACGAGTATGCAGAAAATAGTTGGGGAGAACCGCCTGGGTCGAAGACCGGGCTGGTTTCCCCGGCCGTCAGACGTGGACGGTTCAGTACTGCGTTTTCACGCGCCACCGACAGAAGCTGAAGGATGCACCGATGAACGGAACCCGGCCCCCGTACGGTTACACACCTGGATTCGGTCAGGATTCCGACGGTGGACAGTACTTCCCGGGGGATTCAGAAGCCTCGGAGTGGAGCTCCGACTTTAAACCGCAGGATTACAGTGGCGCGGTACCTCCGTACGGGGCGGAGTACGGAAGTGGTGGCTCCTACCCAGACTACGGCACGACGGGCTCGGCGGACTTCGGCGAACCGGTGCCGACAGGGACGTCGTCCGGAACCATCAGCGAGAATTCGGCCCCCGTCGTGAGTCTCGTTCCGAGTCTCGTCCTCGCGGTCGTCAGCCTGATTCTCTCCGGCGTCATCACCTTCAGTTCCATGGGTCCCACGGATTCCTCCTATCGCGCGATGTCCCTCATCGCCTGGGCTGCGGCAGGTGTCGTCGGCATCACCGCGATGTCCCTGTACTTCATCGCCGACACAAAGCGCCGAGCGCTCGGTTTCTACCAGATTGTCAGCTGGAAACAGGCCGTGTACTTCGCGACCGTGGTACTCCTCTTCGTGGCGGTGGTGTGGTCGGCCGTGGAAATCGGTCTCTGGGTGGGCAAACTGTGACGCCCGCAGGTTTCCGTCCCCGTCAAGAACCCGCCGCACGTACCTCCGAAGGACCACGCAGTCACATGAATGAATACCGCCGCACCCTCCGTCGGGCCACAGCTGTCGGCTCCGCCGCCGCGTGCATTCTGTACTCCGGTGCCGTCGGTGCCCCGGCACAGCCGCCGGCGTCCGGATCCCCGGGTGACTCACTGACCGAGCTCGGAGCGTGCGTCTCGTCCAAGGGGACGCTCGATGTTCTCCTGCTCATGGATGAGACGGAATCCCTCATCCACGAGGTCAAGGGCGGGACCATCAATCCCGGTCGGCCGGGTGCGGATGCCGGACACAACCGTATCCCCGCGGCCCGGTCCTTCGTCGAGCAGTTGCTGGAACGGCAGCAGGACCAGGGCTTCACCACGAACATCCGGATAGCCGGATTCGGTCAGAACTACAACGCCTCGTCGGACACCGCCGGTATCTACGGCACCTGGACGCCGCTGAACGCGAAGAGCATCGGTGACGTCACGAAGATCATCGACGGAGCCCGTGAACGCACCGGCGAGCAGTACACGAACTACGCGAATGCGATTGACGGCGCGTACGCGGACTTCTCCCGCTCGGGATCCCCCGACAGCTGCAGGCTTCTGGTCACCTTCACCGATGGCGCGCTCACCGCCGAAGGGCCCGCCGAAGCGGATGTCCGGGCCAGGCAACAGCTCTGCGCCGCCGACGGGATCGCGGACAGACTCCGGAAAGCCGGTGTCTACCATGTCGGCATCGGTCTCGACACACCCGACAACCGCTCGGACTTCAGTCTTCTGGAGGCGATGACCGCCGGTGGTGACTGCGGTTCACTGCCGGGGCGGGGAGCGTTCTTCCCCGCGGACAGCGTGGGATCGTTGTTCGCGGCTTTCCACCGGGCACTGTCCACGGGTGGTGATCTCAGTGGGGTCACCGGAGTCCGCGAGGATTTCACCTTCGTTCTCGACAATTCCATCGATTCCGTACGGTTCGTCGGCCTCGGGCTCGATGATCTCGGGCAGGGTGCGCAGCTCGCTCTGGTCAGTCCCGATGGAGAGGAACTCGTCTTCGACGACGCCAACTCCGGTTCCCTGTCTGGCGCGGAGGTGACCTGGAATGCCTCGACCGCACCGGTTCAGGAGGCTGTGGGTGAGATGCACAGGACCGGTGCTGATTGGGCCGGTGCGTGGAAACTGCGTTTCAAGGGGGCATCGGGTGACGGTCGTGTATTCAACTCGGTGCGGATCCAACCCGACCTGCGCCTCAGCTTCGCCTCGTCCGCCGGCGACAACGATTCCAGAGGTTCCCTCGCCGTCCGTGAGGATCAGTCGCTGACCCTGTCCGTCGTGGGCTCCGACGGTAAACCACACGCACTCGACGGCAGTGCCGTGGCGGACATCGCATTCACCCCGGGTGGTGCCACGGAACCGGTCATCCTCGCCAGGAACATCGACGTGGCGGGTGGCAGGCCGGTGGATGTCCCCATCGACGCCATCGACCGGATCCCCGCCAATGGCGTGATTGATGCCACACTCTCCATCACCACCAGAGGTACCGGTGAGACTCCCGGTACCAAGCTCGCACCGGTATCGGTCAGCCGGCCGCTCTCGGTGACCCCCGTCGATATGCCGCAGATATCCGACACGGTGGTGTTCACCATGACCGAGCCCACGGTCACGGTCGACATTCCCGTCACCGGGCCCGGAAAAGTCTGGGTGGATGAGGGGACGGTCGTCGAGACCACCTCGGAACCGGACGGTTTCGGCGACATCCGGGTCGGTGGGGCCCACACCGGGGCCGGTGACGCACTGAGCCTGGAGAAGGGACAGGAGACGGTGCTCCCCGTCACCCTGACCGTCGCGGAGGTGAAAGATGGACTTGTCAGGGGAACCATTCCCATCCAGGTGTCGAAGCTGGACGGGACGAACGAGGCCATCGTCCACGTCCCGGCCAGCGGCAACGTGACCGTGCCGTTGAACAAGACGACCTTCGTCGCCGCCCTCATGGGTGCACTCCTGCTGGCACTGCTCATTCCGCTCGGACTGCTCTATCTCGTGCGCAGGCTCGCGGCGAAGATCCCGGACACACCCTTCTCCGCCGTCATCATCGACGTCGACACCACCAGCGGATACCCCACATACGACGGTCAGGAAGCTCCGCACATCGACATCGACGACGCGTCCCGCAAACAGGTGCCCGGCCACGACGGCACGACGGTCACCGCCGGCCCGTACACGCTCACGGTCAGGCATTTCCACCCCAACCCGATCGCGCCGGCCTATGTGGAGGTCGAGCAGACACCGTCAGTCAACACCAACGGTGACCAGAAGAACCTGCGGGCGAAGCTGCCCCTGGCCGTGCAAGGTTCATCCTTCCTCGTCGCACGTCCCGATCAGCCCGGTCACCACGACCTGGTCATCCTTCCCCGCCTCCCGATCACCTCCGCGGCGGAACTGGACAAACTCTGCGGGAACATCGCGAACAGCCTTCCTCAGCGTGTGGAGCTGCTCAACCACCAGTACGAGGAGGCCACGACACAGAACACATCGGGAGGCCGGGACCGCATGCAGGGGGCTGAACCGTACGCGGCTCCGGCGGGACCGGACTCCTTCGGCCAGGCACCCGGTGAATTCGGTGCTTCTCCGTCATTCGGTGACTCCGGCGGCTACCGGGGTGGCTTCGGCGAGGGCCCTCAGGCCGGCGACTCTCCGTCTTTCGGAGACCCCGGTGGTTTCGGCGATCCCCCTTCATTCGGTGGCTCCGGTGACCACACCGGTGGTTTCGGTGGCTACCACGGAGACTTCGGTGAGAGCCCCGCGGCGGGTGACCCCGGAGAGTTCGGGGACGGGCGGTACTTCGGGAAACAGGCCCCGCCCAGCGACGACGATGACACCACACAATGGCGTCACCCCTGATCACCGGTCAACCTCTCGAGATCCAGACAAACACAATCAGATTAGGAACGCGCTATGCATAAGGCACTCATCGTCGGTTGCGGAGGCTCGGGCGCAAAGACCCTGGCATTCATGATGGACCAGCTCAAGTCCATGCTCGCGGAACGTCTCCCGGACGACTACCCGACCCCGGCGTCGGTGACCCTGCCCAAGGGCTGGCAGTTCATCAACATCGACGTCCCCCTCGACTGCGAGACGATCAACAAGTTGCCCAACGTCTCGCAGGCGGGCGGCTCCTACATCTCGTGCGGTGCGCACGCACAGTACAACTCGATCGACACGACGGTCACGGCCACAATCGGGAGTCAGGCACAGCTGGGCACCGTTTCATCGTGGCTCGTCGATGAACCCGACGACGTCAGTGTCGCCATCTCGTCGGGAGCGGGTCAGTACCGGCGGATCGGCCGTATGCTGTTCCTCTCCAAGGCGCAGGAGATCCGTAAGCAGCTGGGGCGGGCGGTCGATGAACTGACCCGGGCGAATGACGTCAGCCTGCTGCACAAGAAGCTCCACCAGGGGGATGCACCGAACCAGCCGATCGTGTTCGTCGTCTCCTCGATGGCCGGTGGCGCAGGAGCATCCATGGCCCTGGACGTCTGCCGGATCCTCGCGGACCTGATACCACCGCAGCGCATCGCGATGTTCGCCGTGACACCCGACATCTTCTCGTCGTTCGATCCCGCGGCCCGCCCGGGCACCAACCCGAACGCTCTCTCCGTCTTCGCGGAGTTCACCGCCGCGCAGTTCGGGGCCGCCTTCCGTGACGACGCGACCCTGTTCAGGGCGCTCGGTGTACCGCTCGCGAACCACAACCCGATGCCGCTGCAGCGGATCTTCCCCGTCGGAGTGAAAGCGGGCGTCGAGGGCACGCTGCTCGGTGACGGCAAGCCGAGAACCGTCTACCGTGCACTCGGGCGTGGACTGGCGGCGCTCATGATGGACCAGTCCGCGTTGGATGATCTCATCAACTACAACATCACCAACACCGGCGGAACCTCCATGAAGTCGGCTGAATACGGCTGGGGGGTGAACAACCGGGACGTCATCCCGTGGGCGTCCTTCGGCTACGCGCAGCTGTCGATGGGGCGGGACAGGTACGGCGAATACGCCGCGCAGCGGCTCGCCTCCGAGTCGGTGCAGCGTCTCCTCGAGGGACACCTGGATGAGACGAGCGCCGAGGACGGCGACACCCAGATCAACGAGCTCATCGAGAAGCGTTCAGTCATCATCCGGGACAAGCTCAACCGTCTCCTGCCTCCTTCGGACCGGGTCCCGGCCTGGCTCGACTGGCGTTTCAACACGGAGGTGAACCGGTGGACCCAGGGAATGGCCGGGCGGCTACGGGAGCGGATACCGGCTCCCAACGGGCGACCGGGCAACCAGTGGATCCACGACATCGACGGTGCCGTCGCCCAGCTCAACGGTGAGGTGGGCAACGACCTCGGCGGGATCCTCTACCAGGGGCTCTGGAACTGGGCGCAGGCCGATGATCTCCAGGAGAAGTTCCTCGACATCCTCAGGGCCGAGATCGCACGGTACGGCGTACCCTATGCCGCGGCTCTACTGGAGAAACTGCGCAACGACTTCCGGGAGAACACACTCAACGCGCTGCGTGCCATCGCGTCCACGAGCCCGGGGTTCCGGGTGTCGGATGAGCTCCGCGGTCAGTTGCAGGGCAACAAGAACCGTATCCAGGACGGTCAGGGCTTCGAGGAACGCATCATCGAGAGCTGTGTCCCGCAACTTCGGCACAGTGCGATCATCAACACCGCGCGCCGGATGGTGCCCATCGCCGAGGACTTCGACAAGTCCTTCCTCGTCCCGCTCGCGCAGATACTCGGTGCCGGACACCGCAATCTCGAGGCAGCGATGAAGATCACCAAGGACGACAATCTCGGCGCGGCACAGGTGAAGACCGATGTTCCGAACCTGTGGCCGGATGAGTCCATGGATCGCGTACCGGAGCGGTTCTACCAGGCCGCTAACGAGGTGTTCCTCACCGACGTGGGCTCGTTCCCGCAGCAGTTCCAGGGGGATGTCCTCGCCTGCGTCCGCGACGCGGTGGACTACAGTGCCGCGTTGCAGGAGGCGGCGCGCACCATCGTCGCGGGAGACTGGGACTCCGCGGCAGGATCGGACAAGGCGCCGAACGACCTCCTGGTTCTCATCGAGCCCTGGGTGCCCAGCGAACTCGTGCGCACCCCCGGCTCAGGTGACGACAACCGGGACCCCCAACCGGCGCGTCTGGAACTGCACGCCAGCCCGAGGCAGGTGCTGTCGCGGGCGCGCAGTTACGTGCTCCGCCGCGACTACTCCTTCGAACGGTTCATCTCGGTGTCGCTGCGGGACTACATCTACAACGCGCAGACCGACGCGGAGCGCAACGAGCGGATCCTGCGCCTGGCCGACTGCTTCAAGCGCACGATGACCGCGGCACTGCCGCTCGCACAGGTCAACAACGAGCTCGTGCAGCGTCTCTACGGCGAGTCCGTGAGCTACCACTTCAACTTCTCGAAGATCCCGCTCGCGGGTGACGCCGCCCTCGAGAAGGCGCTGAATGACGTCGCGGGTGGATACGACCACTACAAGCCCGAGAACAGGGCTGAACCCCTGCGGGAGAACCTCTCGACACAGGGCATCGAACGCTCCATCGACATCTTCGGTTCCTACCCGAACTACGCGCCGATCGTGTTCGACTCCGTCATGGAACCGATCCGTGCCCAGTGGGACTCGACCCACGGTCAGGATCCGGCGTTCTGGAAGTGGCGTCGTGCCCGGCCGATGACGGGCGCCATGCCGATGTCGGATGCGGAGCGCTACGCGTTGATCGGCGGATGGTACATCGGCCGACTCACCGGCCGTATCGGATTCCCCAACACCCTCGACACGGACGACGACAACCCGGTTCAGGTCTACGACGGAACCAACCAGGCGTGGATCGCCTTCGAAGCCCCGATGCTGACTCCCCCGAGCAGGTTCCGGCACAAGATCGACTGGCTGCCGGCCCTGCTGGAGTCCTCGACCCTCGCGTGGATGCGGGCCGGAAGCTATCCCCTGATGGAATCGGTACGGCCGTACACCGTGATGCGTGGCCTCTACGACGACGGGACCACCCCTACCCGGGGAGCCCGCGTGCTGTCGGGCGTGCGGCTGCTCAACCAATGGGTGTTCGACGGGCTCTATCCGGACGAGACCACCAGCACGCTGCCCGGTGTCGCGTCATCGGTGCGGCCCGAGGACCGGATCCAGGGAACCGGGCCGGACGTCAGCCCCGAGGAGCGCGTGCAGGCGGCGAAGGCCTGGCTCGGCAGGAACTTCGAGTTCGCGCGGAAGATCATGCCCGGCGATCTGGCCGCGCGGGGACAGCGGATCAACTACGGCGCCAAGAACCTGGGGGACATCAGCAAACGTGACGATGCGGTGCGGTTCCCGTTCCTCAGGGACATCGCCTTCGACATCACGGAGGTGACCAAGCAGATCAGTCTCATGCTCGATGAGGCGTACAAGATGGGGCCACCGGAACCGGAGTCCTCCGAGAGTGACCTGTTCGGCAGTTCCTTCCGTGCGGCCCCCCGGGAGACCGAATTCGACAGCCCGACCACCGATTTCCTGGATGGAGCCGATGACCTGTGATGGAACTGACGGTTCTCATTTCCCGGGGTACCTTCGCCAACGGTGTCCGCCAGATCCTCGAGGATTTCGCGCTGCTGGGCCTCGTCAAGGACATCGTCTGGATCGACGTCGACACCTTCGAGGACCAGCACTCCACGGTCACCTCGATGGGGGTTGGCGAGACGCCGTTCGTTGAACGGGAGATGTTGCAGCACGCTCTGCAGCGCTTTCACCCCGACACGATCAGCTTCGGCTGTGTCAACGTCGTGGACGAGGAGGACGGGACCGTCAACCGGCGGATGTTCCGCAGGCTGACAGATCCGTTCTTCAACGCCGGACTCGACGAAGGCATCACGCGGACCAACCTGATGATCACCCGTGTGGGCGGCCGAACGGACGATGAACTTCCCGTCTTCGAGGACTGCGTCAATCTCCTGCTCGCCCCCGAGGACTCCCTCGGGCCCAACAACAACGCGGTGACCTTCGACGTCGACAGTTCCGCGGAGGACTTCATGCTGCACTGTGCGGCCGGGGTCACCAGCGTTTTCGGGGCCTGGTCCGGCATCGAGGGGAACCCCACGCACGACTTCCCGCGATCACGGGACGGCAACTTCCATCTCGTCCGTAGCTACTACCGCCGTATCGACGCCCAGGCGGTGCAGCAGAAGCTCAAGTTCGGGATCCTGGACACCGGAACGAATCCGCGCCCGGCGTCCAGCGTCGGGGGACGCCTCGTCTACGGGGATTACGCTCCGGACAAGGAGAAATTCACGAAGACCGCCACCGACGAGTTCATGCACCACCACCGGGACCAGCTGCGCGGGCCGAGGGTCAATCCGAAGGTGGAGGGTACCCAGAGGATCACGGCCGGGAAGGCGATCGGGACGTTCATGAAGACGTTCGCAGTCAATTTCGTCAAACACCCCGTTCGGGTCTTCGGGACGTTGACCGCAGAGGGCAGACGCAGCGCTGAGCTGAAACTGCAGGAGAAGCTCTACGGTATGTCCGGCAGCCGCATCCAGGTCGGCGGTGATCCCCGCGGAGTGGACCCCGGTTCCCGGGGTTCCGCCCCCCGGTCCCGTGTCGTCCGGGATGACGAGCTCGCCAGGGAACTGCGCGGCATGTGGCGCACCTACGTCAACATGTCGTTGACGATGATCGACGGCAAACCGAGGAGCATCGGACAGGACCCACGGCCCAGATTGCCCGTCGCCGTGCAGGTTCCCTCCGCCCCGGATGAGGCGCGCGTGGTGCGCTCCGCCAACGACGTTGTTCCGGGCCCGGGTTGTCACTTCGGACGCGACCTTCCGCACCATCTGCTCAACCGCATCAACATGTCGTCGGTCGCTCCCTACGACATCGCGGGTGCGGACCGGTTCCAGAGGTCACTGGGCGACCCGACCATCGGACAGGGCCGGAACATTCCGAAGATCATCAACAGCTTCCACACCTGGCGTGACGAGCACGCCGACAGTTTCGCCAATCTCGTCGGCCGCTCGATCCTCGGTACCGGTACCGAACTCCGGAGAGAGCACGCGGACCGGGAACGGAGACTCGCGGAGCTCCGGGCACGGAGGCGCACCGACGTCGACCACTCGACCTTCGCCTCGACGATGCGCTGGCTGGGTTGGGTGACGGTGCTTTCGCTCGTCGGATTCCTGCTCGCCTGGTGGGGCGGAAACCAGATGTTCGGCGGCGATGAGACGCAACCCGAACCGCTGTGGCTCGCCGCGCTGAACTCAGTCACCGGATCGACCCTGGCCCGCTACTTCGGTGGCTGGCTCGTGATGTGGCTGGTGTTCTTCTCACTCCAGATCGTCGCGCTCACCGGTGAGGAGATCCGTCTGCTCAACCGTCGTGACCAGTATCTGAGCGACCTGAGGGCCGCCGAAATGAACCTGGAGGCCTGCGAGCTCGGGATCCGCCGCTGCGAGGTGGCCTACAACCAGTTCCTCGCCGTGTCGGACATCGTCGGATCCGTCGTCCAGTACCCCTTCGGTACGGTTCGGGCGGCCGCGGTCGACACCGTGTGTCCTGCGACGCAACTGCCGGACTCGGTGCTGCTGGCCGAGGCACGCCCGGACGAGAGTGCCATCCAGGCGGTCGCACAGCGGTACCGCGTCGGCATCTACCAGACCGGATGGCTCGACGAGTGTTTCCGGAAGGCGGAACAGCGGGTCGTCGCGGAGATCGACGAGAGTGAGGGCCGGATAGACAACGACGTCAACACCGACGCTCTCCTGTCCCAGCTGGGCCGCGGATCGGGCAGCCTGCTCGATGTCGTGTCCCGCCACATGTCAGACCCGGGTTTCTTCGGTGTCGACCGCAGTGGGGATCGGTGGGAGCGCATATCCTCCGCCCTCCAGACGGACGCCCGCAGGCAACAGCTCCTGAGACCACTGGCGACGACCGACGGGAAGGTTCTCGGGGAGGACCGCCTCGTGGACTTCCCCGCGGTGAAGGACAGCGGCCGTTTCGACGGCACGTTCATCACCCACCAGGGGCGTGTGGCGAATTTCCACGGGGTGTATTCCGGCACCATCGTGTCCGGAACCTCGCCGCTGGATTGTCTCGGAAGCAGTCAGGTACTGGTCCAACTGTCGGGCTCCGGGAACCGCAGCTATCTGGCTCTCCGGGACTCGGGTCCCCGGGAGGAATCAGGGGTCGGACTGACGGCGATGGACTTTGACCTCGACGCGTTTTCCACCGATCAGGATGGCTCCGCGACGGAGACCGGTTTCGGTCAGGGACAGTTCCCTGCGGGGGGACCCGGAGCCCCGGGTCGTCACGCGGCGGACGATGGTTTCGGTTTCCTGGACAGTGATCTGACGAAGGACCTGTAGCTTCGCGGTGGCGATCGGGCCACGGAATGAACCTCCAACTCTGAAACGGTGGCAGCATCAGATATGTCGAACCTCAACTCCCGCCAGACCCGCATCGAGCTCCTGCGCAGGTGGTACAACTACGCTTTGACCTTCTATCCGGCCACCGCGCTACCGGCCCCGGCCCATCTCGAACGGATCGCGGACATGACCGGAGCCATCGACTTCACCAACGCCCCGGACCCGGTACGGGCCTGGCACGGTGAGCTCAACCAGCTGGTGACCCTGGCGGACGACGGCAGGGAGGCGGAGTTCGATGACGATCCGACGGCGTTCTGCGGCCCGATCGTGTCGCGCTACGGGCTCCTGAAACGGTGGCGGAACCTCGCGCTGAAACGTTACGACGAGTCCATGCTCCCCACCGACTCGCACCTGAGGAAGATCGCCCACGACTTTCCCGTCGCCCTGAGACCGGGCGTCCGGGGACGGCCCCGACAGGTCGAGGACTGGGTGCCGCAGCTCAAGGAGATGCTCGATCTCCGCGAAGCGCACAAAAACCGGGAGATCAACCGTTCGATGGACCGGTTCCTGACGCTGGGAGCTCCCGGCGGCCCGGGGGAGGGCCGGGACCGTTCCGCGGATCAGGACCCCGGATCCGCCCGGTCGCAGCTACCGTACGGCACCTCGGGTGTCCCCCTGATCTCCTTCAACGGCAACGGGCCCCTGAAGCGGGGAGACGGCGCCGGAGTCACCCGAAGCCGGCACGAACGGAAACCGTCGCGGCCCTCCCTCCCCGTGGATTCAGACCCACAGGCGGATGCACCCGGGACGGATGGCGTGATGGAGAACCCGGGGCCGAGGACCGGGGAACAGGATTCGGTCGCAGCAGGAACGACCGACGAGCCGCGGCAGCGCGCATCCGTGGCACCGGATCCGGCAGGTGGTCCCCGACACATCGCCGGGGAGCCTGCGGTTGGGGACTCCGACGCCGAACTCCCGGTGGCCGATGGTGATCAGACCGGCTCGACGGAGTCGGCGGATTCCCGGGAGACACCCGCGACCGGAGACGGGCCTACCGGGACCGTCGATGAGACCGTGCCACGTCCGGAGGACATCCGTGGCTACGGTTTCAACAACTTCCGGTCGATGACGGCGATGGACGAACCTCAGCCGATCGTCGGCGCATCGCTGCAGCGCACGATCAACGGGGACGGTACGGTGCGGCTCGACTGGCGCGTGCCCGCCGACGATCCGGAGGAGACCGGGGACGACACCGTCCGGTTGTACCGTGTCGTCAGTGACAACCGCGTACTCGAGCGGGACCCGGAGGACGGCTACCTGCAGTGCGTCACCGTCGGGAATGCCTGGGCCGAGACCGAACCACAGCACGGCGCCGTCACCATGTATCAGGTGTGGGTCAACAGCGGCGGGGACGAACAGAGGGCACTCCGTGCTGAACCCGAGCTCGTCGGCGAGACCTACGTCATCCGTCCCGTCACGAACTTCACTCTCAGTGCCGTCGGTCAGGAGATCACCGGACAGTGGGAGGACGTGGAGCCCACCGAGCGGGTGGCTGTCTTCAGCTGCGCCGATGACGGTCAGGTGTTCCACCGGCGCAACGAGATCTGCGCGGATCTCCCGAACCGGAAGGGGTTCAAGTGGCAGACGGCGCAGGGCGGTGTGCGGCACAGGTTCGTCGTCGCGCGGGTCGTGCGGATCCGCGACGACTCCATCATGTCCGACGCATCGGAGGAGAAGAGTGTCCTGGTGGATGCGGAGGTGCAGGCGGTCGACATCACGGTGACGGAACGGGAGGGGTTCGACGGCACCGAGTTCGAGGTGTCCTGGTCCCCACCTCCCTCCGGCGAGGTCCGGATCTACCGGACGAAGGAGGAACCGCCCCCGGAGATCACGGGGCTCGATTCCCTCGAGCTCTCCGGACTGCGGAGGACCTTCGACGACCAGGACTGGCAGAACAGCATCGAGGGGACCGACCACGGATGCACGGTGGGGTGGCCACGGGACTGGTACTCGATCGTCCTCACCCCCGTGCACGTCGACGGACAGGTGTGCCGGGTCGGGAATCCCCGGCCCTTCAAACGGGTCGGTGGTGCAACCAACATCGAGTTGCACGAACGGGTCACCCACCAGCTGCTCACCTTCGGATGGCCGCACGGTGCATCGCGGGTGACGGCGTACCACCAGGAACATCCCGATGACTGTAGAGACGGAGGGGTCGGCGATCCCGTCGCCATCGGCACGATCGACCGGAAGGAGTACACGAAACGCGGTGGAATGATGCTCCACCCGCCGTTGCCGAGCCGGGGCACGGTGATACTCGAGCCCTCCACGGTCTACCAGCGCAAATCCATTCTCGGTGAGCGCGGTGCCGTCGCCTACCGCGGATGCGTGCGGATGAGTTACGAGATCCAGCCGGTCAGTCAGCAGCCCGGCCTGTTCGCGATCGGGATCTTCGGCGAACGACCCATGACCGGTCGGGAGCGGTCCTTCACCCTGGTCGTCCAGAGAGACCGGCTGCCACTGGAGAAGGCCGACGGTGTGCGCGTCGCGGTGGACTGCATCCACCAGGACCAGTCCCGGCCCGGTCAGCAGGGGCTGTTCGCCAGGGAGTTCGCCGGGCGCGGGGAGCAGCCGCCGGTCTACTGGAGGTTCACCCTCGACTCGCTGAAGGATTACCCCGATGGTGCGTTTCTCCGGGTGTTCCCCGACGAGCTGCAGGACGAGACGGGGCAGAGTATCGCGCTGGATGATCCGTTCATCGCGTGGCTCAACGTCGGCTACCTGCGGCAGCGGGCGGCGGCCGCCGGCCAGCACCTCCGGGCGCAGGGGTGACGACCGCATGACACGGATGAACTCCCCCGACCCGGGCGGGCGCTGGGCGCAGGTGACGTTCGCGTCCTTCGGCGCGTCCGCCGGCCGCCGGACCGGCGGTTGGCAGGTCGGCCCGTCTCTCGACGCCTCACCGGAACAGCGGGAGTGGATAAAACAGAATGCGGTGACCCAGCTGTCGCCGCTGGAGCCGATCAGCGACTACATCAGCGATGCGCAGGTGGATGCGCTGCCGAGGAGCTTCACCTACCTCCCGGAGGCGCACATCGGTGGTACGGCGGCGAGCGTGTATCTCCAGGCGGTTCCCGCGGGACGGGATTCCACCAACCGACAGGGGAACATCTTCACGCACGCCTTCGTGGACTCGCAGCCCTGGGCTGACGATGGTCCGTGGTACCCGGTCGACTGCTTCGGGTCACCCGATTTTCTCCGACCATTCACGATCAGGATGGTCGACAACGTCCAACTCGCCCGGACTCCGGACGGTGGCCCCCGGCCCGGCTGGGAGTGCGTTCCCACCGCCGAGGAGGCCATCGAGTTCATCCTCCGCGAGGAGCGGCGGGCCGCGTCGCTGTACCGGATCCAGGACGCACTGCAGTCGCAGGTCGCCACCGTCGTGCTCCCCGTCCCGGACCGCGCGACCGCGGCCTCGTGGCTCAAAGCGGTGTCGGTGACGATGTCGCCCCTCGAGGCACAACGCCTCCTGCGTTTCACCACCTTCATGCGTGGCAACACCGTGTCCGGTGCGGATCACGGTGGCGCACCGGCGCTGGTGTGCGTCCCCGACGTGGACGTGCACCTGGTTCCGGTCCGCCCCGGGATCACGGTCATCTCCCTCGACGACGGGGGAGCGGACCCGGGGACCGGTTGGTCGGCGGACACCGCCGAGCTCCTGATCCGCGGGGGCCGCGGCCCCCGCCACCGTATGGACGACATCATCGACGTACTCCGGGAGGAGACCGAGCCGCTGAGGAGTCGGCATGAAGTGCCCCGGTTCGGCGCCGGTCTGGCGGCATTCCGCGACGTCCTGGCGGGTCCCGCCGGAGACCCCGGGGACATCTCCTGGTCCGGGGACGGAGCCTTCTCCTGGGGCGATGGTCAACCGGACCCCCGTATCGCCGGAGGCACCACGGACCGCGGGGGAGTCCTCGCCGCCGCGGTCGATCTCGACGGATTCGGGGAGTCGGCGCCCGGCGGAGATTCGGCAGGCCGTGGCTCCCGGGTTCCCGCGCCCGGAGGGTCGCAGGCGTTCGGGGACACCGACTGGGGTGGCCCCGGTGCCGGTGACCCGGATGGTGCGGAGGCGTGGGGCGCAGCCGGTTCCGGGGATCCGGATCCCACAGATCCCGCGGTCGTGTGGGAGACCCGGATGATGGACGAACTACGGAGCCTCGGGTGCACCGGTGACGGCTGGGAACAGCCGCCACGTGAGCGGCGGCGCATCCCGGAGTTCGGGTACCGCGAACCGGGATACCCGGCAGGTCGGGCACTTGGGATGCTGTACGCGGGTGTCTCCGGTTCCCTGGCCACCGCCGACACGTACGGATCCCCCCGTTCCACCGCCTGCGTGGACGCCGCGGTGGAGATGCTCGATGTCGCCGTGCGGAGGGGACTGGTGGATCCCGAAGATCCTCCGGAGGAGATCTGGGCGGCGGTCACGGTGCACAGGGAAGCGGTCATGGGCTGGTTCGTCGCCGAGGGACGCCCGTCACTCGATCGGGGCACGCAGGCAATTGTCTCGGGATGGTGGAACAGCATCGTCGAATCGGATGTCCACACGATGGGCAGGCTTCTGGGGAATCCCGGTTCATTGACCAGCAGCGACAAACGCGAGGCCCTCGGATTCCCCGGGACGTCGAGCGGCCTGCGCAGGATAGAGGTCCTCGGGCACCGCGTGCTGCACGATTCCGGGTCCCTCCCGGACCGTGACGCCCCCGAACTGTACGGACTCGTGGCGGAGAAACTCACCCGGCAACTCCGGCTGCATCCCGGGACCGCGCCCGTCGGAGGCCGCCTCGCCGCGCAGTGGGACGAGTGGTACAGCCAGTGGGAGAACCGGGAACGGATCGACAGGATCATCAGGGCCGCGAACGACTCGGGGTACTCCGTCCTCAATTTCACGGCGTCGTTCGGGCCCGGGGTCGACATCGGCCGGGTCATCACCAGACTGCGGGCGGGGCACCCCCATTTCCTCGTTTCCCCAGAGGAGGACCACTGGCCGCTGTCCCGCGACACCGACGCCGTACTGGCGTTGCTGCGGTTGCGTTTCACCGTCGCCGACTTCAGTCGAATCAGGCCGCTGCTGAGCACCGACGGCACGGCCGACGGAAAGTTCCGTGATGCCCTCGACCACATGCTCATCGACGTCGTCGACTGGAACGCGTTGGAGCAGACCGCGCACGACACGGTGGCCGCCACGGTGAGGGACTTCTACATCGGCTGTCTCAGGGACGACTTCGCCACGGCCACCGCTCACAGGGAATTCCTGGAGAGGCACCGGAAGATGCTCGAAGCTGAATACGAGAGACTGGGGCACCCGGAAGCCATCGCCCGGAACCCGGACTCACGGTACTGGGCGGTCCGCCGTCAGATCATCGAACTCCACTTGTCCGGCGGCAGCACGCCTGCCGCCGAGGAAAGGCAGTAGAACGCAATGCCCACCATCCAGCTGCAACCCGGTGACCGCCATGACACCGGTCAACCCGCATCCGCTTTCGGCGAACTGACCTGCGAGGTGTTGACGAAGCAGAAGACCGTGCTGCCCATTGAGCTGCAGCTCCGGGGACCGGACATCACCAGCCCCCCGGAGCGCGGCTCGGTGGAGTTCCGGTTCCGTGGGGACAGGCTCCGGATGCGCAATCTCACGGGATCCGTCAGAGTTCTGCTGACACCGGGGCAGGGGGGCACATCATTTCCCCACGACGCCAGCGCCCAGGTGTCGTACCTCCTGCACGGTGAGACCGCCGCACAGAACACCAGTCTGCAGTTCCCGCGGTACAACGTCGGTGGACTCGGTTCGTTTCCGCTGTGCACCCTCTCCGGCGAGTCGGGGACCGTCGTCATCGAGGTCAACCAGCAGATCGTCGGTGTCGAGCTCGATGATCTGTCGAGCCGTGTCCGTGGAACGCTGTGTACCGCGGTGGGGGCGGACACGCTCCCCGCCGACCTCCGTCGCGACGTGTCCCTGGTGATCGACGCCTCAGCCTCCATGGCGCGGACGACGCCCCCGGAGGCGCTGGCGGCCATGTACACCGTCGCCTGCGGAGTGCTGTCCGTGGTCTCCCAGGGGAAGAGGATCATGGTCTCCAGCTCCGCGGGGGAGCCGCAGCGTTCGCTCGGGAGTCCCGCCGACATCGCCGGCCTGGCGCAGCTGGAACTGCCGTACAACGAGGTCGGATTCCGGATGAACCGGCCACTCCGCGACGGTGAGGCGGTGCTCGTCGTCTCCGACGATCTTCCCGCCCCGTTGGCGCGGCACAACGGTCCCGTGCACCTGCTGACGACCCGGACCCCGGTCGGTGCCGGCGACTGCTCCCACACACTGTTCACCCCGGAGGTCTGTGCGGCACTGGCCGCCGGAGACACCTCCATGATCGCCGAAGACGTGCATGCCATGGCCCGCACCCTGGTCGGCGGAAGACTCTAGAGGGCAACGACATGACGAACACACTCACCGGAGACCGTAGGACGGCTCTGCTTCCGACGCGCTGCCCGTACACTTTCCAGATCATGGGGGAGGGCACGAACCTACCGTGCCAGACGAACCCGGAGCGCTACCCGCTCCCTGACGGCTGGGCGGGGACCGGTACGTTGACCTTCGCGATGGCCGGTGCCCGCGCGTCGGGCAAATCCCTCTACATCGCCGTAGTCGTGAAGCTGCTGGAACAGCTCGTCGAGAACAACGGGTTCGTGTTCGAACCCGCCGATGATCCGACCCGCGAGATCTACCGCGAGCAGTTCGAGGAGCCTCTCTTCGAACAGATGGGCCTGCCCGCACCGACGAGTACCGGTGAGAACGAGGGAGCCTACCAGAACCAGCCGCTGATCTTCCGCATCGGTACCCACCTGAGAACAGATGCGAACGGGCAGCGGGTCCACCAGCCGATTCACATCGTCATCAGGGACGTCGCGGGTGAGGACTTCGCGCAGGACCACTTCCCCAACATGCGTGAGCGCATGCGGTTCTTCCGGTTCGCCGATGAGATCATCTTCATGTTCGACCCCGTGCGCGTGCCGGAGATCAACAATCTCCTCGAGGGCTCGATCCCGTCCCTCCCCAAGCTGGACACCCACGACACCGAAGACCCGGCCACCGTCCTGTCGAACCTGCTGAGCCTCATCGAGCCGGAGGACGATACGCTCATCGCCCTGATGCTGGCGAAGTTCGACACGATGCAGGAGCTGGCGAAGGTCGATCAGGTGGACATGTACTACGGGGCCGAGGACAAGGTGAACTGGCAACGGGTGATGAACAACTTCGGTGCCGGGTTCCGTCGTGAGTCCGGTGACGTCACCCAGCCTTACAGTCTCCCCAATGCGGAACTGCTCCACTACGAGGTCCTGAGTCTCCTGCGTTGTCTCGACGCGATGGCCTTCCTGAATCGGCTCAATGAACCCGGCCGCCGCCTGCGGTACCGTTGTTTCGCGGTATCCGCGTTGGGGACCCCACCGGAGACCGGTTCGTCGGTGTCACGGTCGGGGATCGCGCCCTTCCGTTGTCTCGACCCCTTCCGCTACGTCCTGGCGCAGTGGGGTCTGCTCAACGGTGACCGGACGGATCCGGGAGCGTAGGGATGAATGGAGGAAAGTTCTGGTTCGACGATGCGGTGGCCGACCTCGCCCCGGGGCCCGACGACGTACCCTCCCCGCGGCAGTTCCCCGCGCAACCTCCCCGGACCACGGCGCATCCGTCGGAGGGACGGACAGATAATCCCCGTCTCCGGCCACAGCAGTCGCCGGGGGAGTCGCGCCCGGGCCCCGGGAGGGAGGGGACACAGATGGAGAAGAAAACCGGCCGCAGACACTTTCCATTCGGGAATCGCTGAGTTCAGGTCCAGCCTCCCCTTCCGCAATCACCACGACAGCACCCACCACCACCTCCCACCGATCGGACAGTAACCATGAACACACCCAATTCACCCCGGGAAGGCTGGAACCCCGGCCCGTACGACCCCTCGGCACCGGCCCCCGGCTGGAGCAACGGCCCGAACGGCCCCTCGGCACCGGCCCCCGGCTGGAGCAACGGCCCGAACCCGGCACCCTCCTGGGATCCCGCAGCCTCCGGCACCGACATGGGCCGGGCCCTCCGACAGGAGGAGGCCCGCAGCATCGAACAGACCGAGCTCCGGCAACGTGGTGCGGCCCGGTGGGTACAGATCTCGACGGCACTGGCGGCTTCGGTGGCCGTGGTCGCCGCCATGGTGTGGGGCTGGCAGCAGCTCTTCTGGCTGGAGTTGTTCAACGACACCAACAATTACATCGAGACCGCTGACGGCAGGAAACTCGTCAACGAGGAACTGATCGAGATTCTGGGGCGCTCGGGTAAAATCGCCGACACCACCCCCTGATCCCGGACCGGGGATCGGTGTACCGGTCGGGGGAGAGGGCGGGAGCGCCGTGCATCGCGCGAACTAGGACGCCGACGTTCCGTGACGGAACTGTGGTACATCACATCGGTGCCGCATGCGGGATGACCGTGGATGAGAGCGGTTCCCCGCACGCGACGACGGGCCCCGCCACTCCGGATGGAGTGGCGGGGCCCGTCGGGTGACTGTCCGGGAGAACTACTTCTTCAGACCGTCGATGATGCTGTTGAACTTCTCGCTCGGGCGCATGACGCCGGAGGTCTTGGCATCGTCCGGCTGGTAGTAGCCGCCGAGGTCGACGGGCGCGCCCTGAACCTCGATGAGGGTGGCGTCGATCTCGTCGACAGCGTCCTTCAGTTCGCCGGCGACCTTGGTGAACAGCTCGGCGAGCTCGGTGTCCTCGGTCTGCTTGGCCAGCTCGTCCGCCCAGTAGGTGGCGAGGTAGAAGTGCGAGCCACGGTTGTCGATCTCGTTGACCTTGCGTGACGGGGACTTGCCGTCGTTCAGGACACGCTCGGTGGCTCGGTCCAGGGCACCGGCGAGCACGTTGGCGCGCTCGTAGCCGCTGCGGGCGAAGTGGCGCAGTGACTCGGCCAGGGCGAGGAACTCACCGAGGGAGTCCCAGCGGAGGTGGTTCTCGGCCTCGAGCTGCTGGACGTGCTTCGGGGCGGAGCCACCGGCACCGGTCTCGAACAGTCCACCGCCGGCCATGAGCGGCACGACGGAGAGCATCTTGGCGGAGGTGCCGAGCTCGAGGATCGGGAAGAGGTCGGTGAGGTAGTCACGCAGGACGTTGCCGGTGACGGAGATGGTGTCCTCGCCACGGCGGATGCGCTCGATGGAGAACTTCGTGGCCTCCACCGGGCTCATGATGCGGATGTCCAGGCCCTCGGTGTCGTGCTCGCCGAGGTACTTCTCGACGAGTTCGGTGAGGTTGCGGTCATGGGCGCGCTCCGGGTCGAGCCAGAACACGGCGGGCATGCCGGACTGACGGGCACGATCCACGGCGAGCTTGACCCAGTCACGGATCGGGGCGTCCTTGGCCTGGCAGGCGCGCCAGATGTCACCGGAGGCGACCTCGTGCTCGATGAGGGTCTCGCCCGCGGAGTTGGTGACCTTGACGACGCCGTCGGCGGCGATCTTGAAGGTCTTGTCGTGGGAGCCGTACTCCTCGGCCTTCTGCGCCATCAGGCCGACGTTCGGGACGGTACCCATGGTGGTCGGGTCGAAGGCGCCGTTGGCGCGGCAGTCCTCGATGACGGCCTGGTAGACACCGGCGTAGGAGGAGTCGGGCAGCACCGCGAGGGTGTCCTCCTCCTGGTCGTCCGCGTTCCACATGTGGCCGGAGGTGCGGATCATGGCCGGCATGGAGGCGTCGACGATGACGTCGGACGGGACGTGCAGGTTGGTGATCCCCTTGTGGCTGTTGACCATCGCGAGCGCCGGGCCCTCGGCCAGTGCCTTGTCGAAGGCGGCCTTGATCTCGGCGCCGTTGTCCAGGTTCTCCAGGCCGGAGTAGATCGCGGCCAGGCCGGACTCGCCGTCGAGCCCCGCCGCCATCAGCTGGTCACCGTAGGCCGCGTAGACGTCGGCGAAGAAGGTGCGTACGACGTAACCGAAGATGATCGGGTCGGAGACCTTCATCATCGTGGCCTTGAGGTGCACGGAGAACAGGACGTCCTCCTCCTTGGCGCGGGCGACCTGCGCGGCGAGGAACTCCTGCAGTGCGGCGGCGCGCATCACGGTGCCGTCGATGACCTCGCCCTCGAGGACCTTGAGGTTGTCCTTCAGTACCGTCTCGCTGCCGTCGGCCGCGACGTGCGTGATGGTGAGGGTGTCGGCGGCGGGCATGATGACCGACTTCTCGTTGTGACGGAAGTCGCCGTCGTCCATCGTGGCGACGTTCGTCCTGGAGTCGGCGGTCCAGGCACCCATGCGGTGCGGGAACTTGCGGACGAAGTTCTTGACGGCCTCGGGCGCGCGGCGGTCGGAGTTGCCCTCACGCAGGACCGGGTTGACCGCGGAGCCCTTCACGGCGTCGTAGCGGGCACGGACGTCGGCGTCCTCGTCGGTCTCGACCTTGTCCGGGTAATCTGGCAGATCGTAGCCCTGGGACTGCAGTTCGGCGATCGCGGCCTTCAGCTGCGGCACGGAGGCGGAGATGTTCGGGAGTTTGATGATGTTCGCCTCGGGCGTCTTCGCCAGCTCACCGAGCTCCGCGAGGGCGTCGTCGACGCGCTGGTCCTCGGACAGGCGGTCCGGGAACTGGGCAAGGATCCGGCCGGCGAGGGAGATGTCGCGGGTCTCGACATCGATTCCCGCGGTGGAGGCGAAGGCCTCGATGATCGGCTTCAGCGAATAGGTCGCGAGCAGCGGTGCTTCGTCGGTGCGGGTGTAGATGATCTTAGCCAAGAGGGACTCCCAGGATTATCGGATATGGTTCGACTCCTCAGAATACCTGTTCAACGTTCGGCCGGTGGCGTTCTCACCCATGAAAAGGGTGGAAATGGTGTTCGGGGCACGCCCGGGGCAGCGGGTCCCGCTATCCGGGAGACAGAGGGACAACCCGGTTCGGGGGCGATCCGGATCCAGCTCACAGCGACCACCCACCCATCGACTCCGCCACGATCGCTCCGCGTGGTGAGGCTGACACCGTTAGTTGAGAGTACGGTTCCCTCGTGCAGTTGCGAAGAATCCGTGAAATCACCGAACCCAGACGCCGCCCGCTTCCCGACCAGACCGAGATCTCGGACATCCGGCGGCGGTGGACGATGCTCGCCCTCGCCGCCGGGGCCTTCGGGATCGGCACCACCGAGTTCGTGTCGATGGGTCTGCTGAATCTCATCGCATCCGACTTCTCCATCGGGGAGGATGCCGCCGGGCGGATCATCTCCGCGTACGCTCTGGGCGTCGTGGTCGGCGCGCCCCTGATCACCGCGGTGACCGGGATGATCCCGCGGCGACGCCTGCTCCTCATCCTCATGTTCGCCTTCACCGTGGGCAACGGGCTGTCGATGCTGGGGGAGAACTACCATCTGCTGCTCGCCGCGAGGTTCATCGCCGGGCTGCCGCACGGAGCGTACTTCTCCATCGCCGGGCTGGCCGCGGCCTCCCTCGCTCCCGAGGGGCAGCGCGGGAGGGCCGTGGCCTTCGTCGGTATGGGACTGTCGGTCGCGACGGTGATCGGTGTCCCCGCGGCCCAGGCCCTCGGGGAATGGCTGGGCTGGCAGGCCGCCTACGCACTCGTGGCCGCCATCGGCACCGGCACACTCGTCGCCCTGTGGCGCCTGATGCCGCACATGACCCGGATGCCTGCGACCCGCCCCGCGACGGAGCTCGGGGCGCTGGCCAGATCACAGGTGTGGCTGACGCTGGCCATAGGTACCGTCGGTTTCGGCGGCATGTTCGCCGTCTACACCTACATCACCTGGACCATGACGGAGCACGCGGGGATGCGTCCGGACCTGATGTGGGTGGTGCTCGCCGCCTACGGCATCGGCATGGTCCTGGGCAACGTCGTCGGTGGTCGGATGGCGGACCGGAACCTGGAGATCGGGATCGCCGCCTCCCTCGTCGCCATCGCGGTCGCTCTCGTCGGATTCTCCGCCACCTCGTCCGGCCCCTGGTTGGGCACCCTGAACTTCGGGATCATCGGGTTCTGCGGTTCCACGCTCGTTCCCGCCCTGCAGATCCGACTGATGGACGTCGCCGGACGCGCACAGACGCTCGCCGCGGCACTCAACCACTCGGCGCTGAACGCGGCGAACGCGTCCGGTGCCGCGATCGGCGGCGCGGTCATCGCCCACGGCTTCGGTTACTCGGCGCCGGCGCTCGCCGGGGCGGCGCTCGCGGTCACCGCCCTCGGCATCTGGGTACCGACCTACCTGCTGCGACGGCGTGCACTGCGCCGCCACCGGCGATTGTCCTGATCACGGCAGCTGCGGCACATGACCGGGAAACCGCCTGCGACCGTGCACCGGGTCCTGATCCGGGGCGGGCATGTCCGTGCCGTGGAGGCTGACTATCGTTGTGGGCATGTCTTTCACCGTCACCACCGTCAACGTCAACGGAATCCGGGCCGCCGTGAAGAAGCGGAGCGAGGAGAACCTCGGGCTGCACGCCTGGCTGGAGCGATCCACCGCCGACGTCGTGCTCATGCAGGAGGTCCGGGCCAGCGACAGACAGGCGCGGGAGGCCCTCGCGCCGGCGCTGGACGCCGGCTGGCACTGGGCCGGTGCGGAATCGGTGGCCAAGGGGCGGGCCGGTGTCGGTATCCTGTCCCGGACGCCGTTGACGGACATCGAGATCGGCTTCGGCTCCTTCACCGACGCAGGCAGGTGGATAGCAGCGGACCTCGCCGCGCACGGTGTCCGGGTGGCGTCACTGTATCTGCCCTCCGGTTCCGCGGACACCGCCAAGCAGGACGAGAAGTACCTCTTCCTCGACGAGTTCACCGATGTCCTGGCGGCACAGGCCGCCGCCCACGAGAACATGGTCATCGGCGGGGACTGGAACATCTGCCACCGCCGTGAGGACCTGAAGAACTGGCGGACCAACAGGAAGAAGTCCGGCTTCCTGCCCGACGAACGCGCGTTCATGGACTCCGTGTTCGGCACGTTTCCCGATGACTCCACCCAGGTGGAGGGCGCCGGGGCGTTCGCCGGCGCCGTCGACTACGTCCGTGGCGAAGATCTGCCCGAACGTGTGATCCCGGAGGAGCCCAGGTGGTTCGACGTCGCACGGCGTCTGCAGCCGGAAGGGGAGGGACCCTACACCTGGTGGACCTACCGTGGAAAGGCCTTCGACACGGACGCCGGGTGGCGCATCGACTACCAGGCGGCGACCAGTGCCATGCTGGAGCGGGCGGAGAAGACCTGGGTGGACAAGGCCAGCGACTACGCGCTGCGCTGGTCCGACCACTCGCCGCTGAACGTCACGTATCGCTGAGCGGGCGGGTCGATTTCCGGATGACGAGTTCGGCGGGCAGTTGTCGGTGCCTGCGTGGTTCCCCGGCGATGATCCTGTCGAGTTCCTCCAGCGCGGTTCTCCCCAGGGTCGTGAAGTCCTGCCGCACCGTGGTGAGGGAGGGATTCTGGAATTTGGCCTGCGGGATGTCGTCGAAACCCACGACCGAGACGTCGTCGGGAACCGAGATCCCCGCCTTGTACAGTGCGTGCATCGCACCGATGGCGATGTCGTCGTTGCCGGCGACGATCGCGTCGGGCAGGCCCCTCGAGAGGAGCTGCTGCCCCATCGCGTAGCCGCTGGCACTCGACCAGCTGTCGCCGATCAGCCAGTCGGGCTCGGTGTCGTTAACGGCGCACACCGTCCGGAAACCGTTGAGTCGCACCTGTGCATCCTGCCAGCGGAGATCACCGGTCAGGTAGACCGGTGACGTGCATCCGATGTCGAAGATGTACTGACTCGCGGCGATCGCTCCGTCGTACTGGTCGATGGACACCGTGGAGACCCGGTTGGTCTCGTGTCGCCCGGCGATGATGACCGTGCAGGGGACCTGTGCCTTCGCCGCGATGACCGGGAGCACGTCGGAGGTGCGGGCGAGCACCACCATGCCGTCCGGATTCGTCCCGTGCAGATAGGAGATCGCCCGTCGCAGTGAGCTGGGGCTGTCGGTCGGGGAGGTGGCGATCACGATGTGCCGGCCGCGGGAGGCCAGTTCGGATTCGAGGGCGGAGAACAACCGGGCCACGCCGTGCCGGATCTCCCCTGTCACGAGGAGCCCCGTCGTCTTCGACTGCTTCGAGGCGAGCGCCCGTGCGGCGAGGTTCACCTCGTACTTGAGCATCGCGGCGGCGTCCTCGACCTGACGCCTGGTGGCCTCGGAAGCCGGACCCGAGTTGTTGAGCACGCGGGACACCGTCTGGACGCTCACCCCGGCGAGCGCGGCAACGTCGCGCATGGTCGCGCGGTTCGGTGCGGGTTTCACAGTGATCGTCTCCGTGGTGCTGCGGTTTTGGCGCCTTCAGTGTAATCGGGACACGGAAAAGAATGTACGGCGCCCCACAGAACCCGTTCAGGATTCGTGGGGCGCCGTGGGTCATCGGTCCCGTCGGGTCAGAGGACGACACCCTTCTTCAGGATGATGTTGCCGTAGAGGGCGGTTTCGCCGGTGATGAGTACGGCCCGGGCCTTACGCGCCTGGTCGTAGAAATCGAAGCGGTCGAAATGTCCCTCGGTGTGGTGCTCGGGTTCGGCGTTCTCGATGATCTTCCGGTAGGTCGGCCAGATCTCCGGGGTGGGATCATCGCCGAGCGTGTTCATCAACGCGAACTGCCAGTCGTTGTAGGGGTCGAGCGGCATGAGCTCGAGGATCGCCTCGAGGATCTCGGGAATGCCGTGTCCGTCGGCCCGGAGGACGTGGTCGTTGAATTCGGCTCCCGGGAAGTTGGCGTCGGCGATGACGATCTCCTCACCGTGACCCATGTCCATGAGTACATGGACGAGGTCCGGACTCAGGATCTTCGGGATTCTGTTCAGCATGGTGGATACTCCTGTTCGGTATCGGTCGGATCAGCGGATCACTTGGTGGCCAGTGCTTCGGCGGGGATGTCCGCCCGCTCCTGCCAGTACTCCTCGATCTCCTCCAGGGACTTGCCCTTCGTCTCGATCACCTGGGTCAGGATGAACCAGACGGCCAGGCCGCTCATGACCGCGAAGAGCAGGAACACCCAGGTGCCGATGGCGGCGATGAGGTCGGGGAAGATCAGCGACAGCAGCGCGTTCATGGTGTACTGCGCGAAGGTGATGATGCCGACACCCAGGGCGCGGGCACGTAGGGGGAAGATCTCGGGGACGTAGGTCCAGAACACCGGACCGAGTCCGAAACCGAAGGAGAAGACGAAGAGGAAGACCGCGATGATGGCGAGCGTCGCGTTCGACTCCGCGAAGAACGTGAGGATCAGCAGCGGAGGGATCTGTCCGGCCAGTGAGACCGTCAGCAGCTTCTTCCGTCCCCACCGGTCGATGAAGGGCAGGGAGACCAGCGTCGAGATCACGAGTGCGACGCCGACGCCGTAGTTGGCGATGATACCGGCGTTGACCCCCATGTCCAGGTGCTCGAAGATCTTCGGGGCGTAGTAGACGGCCGCGTTGATACCGGTGAAGACCTGGAAGATGACCAGCACGAAAGCGAGGATGACGACGGGGCGGAAGGTGCCGAACAGCTCCTTCATTCCGGCACTCTGCTGCTCCAGGGACTTCTGGATGTCGGAGACCTCACGGTCCACCTCTTCCTTGGTCTCCCGGACACGGCTGAGGGTCTTGCGGGCCTTCTCGATCTGTCCGTCACGGATCAGCCACCTCGGGGACTGCGGGGACAGTGCCATTCCGATGCCGAAGATGAGTGCGGGCACCAGTCCGAGGCCGAGGGTCCACTGCCACCTGTCCGTGAGCGAGAAGTAGTGGCCGACCCCGTAGGAGATCAGGATGCCGAAGTTCACGGAGAGCTGGTACAGCGACGCCATCATGCCGCGGAGGTGTGCCGGGGCGATCTCAGAGAGATAGATGAGGCCGAACATGTTGGCGATACCGGCGGCCATGCCGAGCATGAACCGGAAAGCCATCAGCGTCTCGGGGTTCGGGGCGAGGGCGCAGCCCAGTGAGCCGACACCGAAGATGATGGCGCCGACGACCAGGAGATTACGCCGTTCGATCTTCTTCTCGAAGGCGGTCGCCACGGCGATGGAGGGAAGTGCACCGAACAGCAGGAAGGACACGATCAGACCTTCCGCGGTGGGGTTCAGACCGAACTGCCGGGAGATGTCCGGCAACGCCAGTGAGATGGCGCCCGAGTCGTAGCCGTAGAGCAGGCCTGCGAGGCCACCGAGAACGGCGAACACGTAGACGATCGGTTTGGTTCGCGGGGGCTTCGTGCTCGCGGCGGGTGCACTGGGTGGAGATGAGTGGGTCATGGTCTTTGTCCTTCAACGTCCGGAGGGGAAGGGGGTGGGTGGACCTTTAGAGTCCGTACTGGGCACGCATGCCGATGAGCTTCTCGATCTCATCTGCGGGCAGTTCACGTTCGCCGTCGATCAGGCGGGTGAGGAAGGTGAGTTGCGCCGTGTACTCGAGGCGCTCCATCTGGAAGTAGGCGTCCCAGACATCGGAGCCCCAGCTCAGTGCACCGTGCTGCTCCAGGAGGGCGACCTTGTGGGTGAAGGCGAAGGGCTCCACCGAATCCGGGACCGCCTCGGTCGAGGGGGTGCCGTACGGCGCCAGCGGGATCTCCGGCATGGCGATGACCGATTCGGGCATCATCTTCTTGGTCAGCGCCTCGCCCTTGATGGCGAAGGCGGTGCCGTGCAGCGGATGGGCGTGCACGCAGGCCTTGATGTCGGGGTTCACGCGGTACATCCGCAGGTGCATCTTCACTTCGCTGGTCGGCTTGTGGATCCCGCTGGGAGCGGGTTCGACGATGTCGCCGTCCAGGTTCATGAGGATGAGCTTGTCCGGGGTGAGCTGTCCCTTGGAGACGCCGGTCGGGGTGGAGAGGATGTGGTTGTCATCGACCTTGGCGGTGATGTTGCCGTCGTTGGCGGCGACCATGGTCCGCGACCACAGCATGTAACCCACCTTGCAGATGGCTTCACGCAGTTCCTGGTGGGAGTACTCGGTGTGGGACATTCTGGGTGTTCCTTTCATCGGATGAGAGTGATGGGGCGGTGCCGCACGGGGCGGCACCGGGGTGCGTCATTGGACCTCTGCGAGACGCCTGCGCATGTCGTTCCAGCGGGTCGGGTCACGTGGCTCGAATCGGAGGGGGGTGAACGAACGCTGTATGATCCCGTCGCGTTCACCCGGCTCGATCGCGCCGATCGCCTCGAACTGGCTGAGCAGGTTGCCCGCCGCTGAGGCTTCCGCGGGCCCGCTCAAGACCGGAAGGCCCGTCGCGGAGGCGGTCATCTGGCAGAGCAGACCGTTCCGGGAGCCACCGCCGACGATGTTGACCACCTTGGGGCGGGCCCCGGTCAGCTCCGTGACCTCGGAGATCGCGGTGGCGTGCGCGATGGCCAGCGACTCGAGGATGAGGCGGATGAGCTGGCCGGTGCTCTCCGGCTCCCGTCCGTACAGTTCCCGCATCCGGGCGTGGATCTTCTCGGGCATGTCACCGGGGGTGGTGAACACCTCGTCGTTCGGGTCGAAGACCATTTTCATGCTCGGGGCGGATTCCGCGGAGACCAGGAGCGCCGGGAGGTCGGTGCTCTTCCCCGCCTGCTGCCAGGCGCGCATGCAGTCCTGCAGGATCCACAGTCCGGTGATGTTCTTGAGGAGGCGGATGCCGCCGTCGATTCGGACCTCGTTGGTGAAGCCGCTGGTGAAGCAGGCGTCGCTGAGTACGGGTTCGTCGGTGCAGGCGCCGACCAGGGTCCAGGATCCGCAGGAGATGAACACCGACTCCTCGGCGGACACCTCGTCGTGCGGGATGGCGTGGACGGCGCAGGCGGTGTCGTGTCCGCCGGGGCGGACCATCGGGATCCCGGTGATGGTCTCCGGGCAGAGGACCATCGAGTCCCGGGAGATCTCGGAGAACCACCGCCGGGGGATTCCCAGGGCGTCCAGAACCTCATCCGACCACGTGGTGGCCCCCGGAGTGGCCAGACCGGTGGTCGATGAGATCGCGCGGCCGTGGGCCTGTTCCCCGCACAGCAGGGACGCGAAGTAGTCGGGGAGCAGCTGGACCCGTTCGACGGAGTCGACGAGCTCCGGGTGCTGCTGGAGGTCGGCGAACAACTGGTTCGCCGTGTTGATGTCTGCGGGCTGGATACCGGTGAGGGCGAAGGCCCGGTCCGCGGGCAGGGCCTCGGCGAACTTCTCCCGGTGTTCCGCCATCCGGGTGTCACGGTATGACCGCACCGGGAGCGCGACCTGCCCGTCCTTCTTGACGAGCGCGTAGTCGACGCCCCAGCTGTCGACACCGATGGAGTCGATCGCGATCGGGACCCGGGTACGGGCGATGGTGATTCCGGCGATCGCACCGTCCAGGAGACGGTCGATGTCCCAGGCCAGCGCGCCGTCAACGGTGTCCACCTTGTGCGGGAAACGATGGGCCTCCTGCATTTTCAGGGTTCCGCCGTTGAGGACTCCGACGATCGCGCGGCCGTTTGACGAACCGAGATCGAGAGCTACGGCGGCGTACTGGCTCGGGGACATGACAGTCTTCCTTACTTCAGTGAGGGGATGGGCGGGGGATCAGCGGTACAGGGGCCCGAAGTTCGCGCAGGCCCGGAAGTCCGCGCTCTCCAGATCGGTGGTGCCGAAGCTGGACCATGCCCGCGGGCGGAAGATGCGCTCGGGTTCGATGTTGTGCATGAACACCGGGATGCGGAGCATCGATGCCAGGGTCAGCAGTTCGTCGCCGAAGTGGCCGTAGCCGGTCGCCGTGTGGTTGGCGCCCCAGTTGTCCATCCAGTCGTAGACGCTGCGGTGTGCGCCCTCGCCCGTGAGACGCGGGGCGAAGAAGGTGGTCGGCCAGGTGGGGTTGGTGCGGTCGGCGATGGCGTCGCGAACCTCATCGGGCACCATGACCGTCCAGCCCTCGGAGACCTGGAGCGCGAGACCCAGGCCATCCACCATCACCAGGCGGGAAGCCGTGACCGGGAGGTCACCCGGGGTGTTGAAGTGGGTGGAGAATCCGCCGCCCGGGAAGTATTCCTTGATGGCCGCGTGGAACGTGCTGGCCTTGATGTCGGCCTCGATGTCCTCGTCGGTCATCTCCCACCAGGGCTTGATCGTGGGGTTGCCGTCAGCGTCCTTGGCGCCGCAGGCGCCGTCCAGAGTGGTCGCACCCGAGTTGCGGAGATCCACGAAACCGTTGGCCGCGTGTCCGCTGAGCTCGTAGCCGGTGACCCGCTTGACGGCCTCCGGCGACCAGTAGGTGCGCACGTCGCTGAACAGCTGGGCGCGGTTCGTGAGCAGGTTGTTGAGCAGCATGGCCAGTCCGTTGAGGACGTCACCCTCGGTGGCGAGGATGGAGGGCTGACGCTTGCCGTTCCAGTCGAAGCTGGTGTTGAGGATGGTCTCCAGCAGGTCGCCGTTGGGCTTGTAGTCCGTCCACTGGCGCTGACCCTGGAAGCCTGCCGCGATGGCGTCGTGGCCGTGGGCCTCCTCGGCGAAGCCCATCTCGGCGAGCTTCGGGTTGCCGTTCATGAGGTCGTTGGCGACGAGGGTCATCTTGGTGATGTAGTCCCACTGCTCCTCGTACTCGGCGTCGGAGAGTCGCTTGTCCTCCGGGTTGGGGTTCTCACCCTCGACGAAGTTCTCCCGCACCCACTTGCGGGCGATCTCGTACTCGTCCTTGTCGTAGATGCCCTGGTTGATGCGGCGGTCGAACTCGATCATGTCGATGTACTCGGACTTCAGTCCCAGGTACTTGAGGATGTCGACCTCGGGGACTCGGCAGCCGGCGATACCCATGGACACGGTGCCCATCGCGAGGTAGCTGCGGCCCTTCATCTGGCCGACGGCGATGGCGGCGCGTGCGAACTTGAGGATCTGCGCGACGACATCGTCGGTCAGTCCGTCGTCGGAGGCGTCCTGGACGTCGTGGCCGTAGATGCCGAAGGCCGGGATACCCAGCTGCGTGTAGGCCGCCAGTGCGGCGGCGAGGGTGACTGCGCCCGGGCGCTCGGTGCCGTTGAAGCCCCAGATGGCGTGGGGGATGGAGGGATCGAGGTCCATGACCTCGGTGACGTAGTTCCAGGAGGAGGTGACGGTCAGATCGGCGCCGACGTTGTGGGCGTCGAACTTCTTCTTGCAGGCGGCGGCCTCTGCGGCGCCACCGATCGTGGTGTCGGCGATGACGACCTCGACCGGCTCGCCGTCGGTGTAGCGGACGTTCTCGCGCAGAAGCTTCGCGACATTGTGCGCGAGCTCCATGGTCTGGTCCTCCAGGGACTCCCGAACGCCGCCGAGACGACCGTCGATGAGGGGGCGGATACCGATTGCCGGATGGTTGGTCATGATGGATCCTTTCCAGGTTGTGTGAACGATCCCATGTGGTTGGTGCGCTATCAACAGCAACTTCAAGCACTCCAGCCTGTGTTCGTCCACTGATGTGAACGTTCTTACCTGAGTGTGACGGAGGAGCCGCGTCAAAGTCAAGGGTGATCCACATCACTGTCACATAATGCCTGTTGAATGCCCCTTTATATAGGTTTCCCAGTGTTCGCAATCACTACTTGAGGAGATTGGGAGCGTTCACATATGGGCTTTTCCTGGCGGACCGCGGCCCCGGAGAGAAGCCGACAGGGCCAGAGCCGGTGAATGCACGAGGGCCCCGCCTCCGGGCGCAGGCTTGCGGAGTGCGGGGCGGGGAGATGTGGGAGGGAGTGGTGTCGCCGGGGGGTCGGCTAGTTGCGGAAGAAATGGCTGTAGGCCTTGGCGGCCAGGCCGAAGACGATGAGACACAGAACGAAGATGAACGCGACGATGCCGATCGACGCAAGGGGTCGATCAGCGTCGATGTACCCGGCCGTCCACGCCATCAGCAGCGCGAATGCGATGCTGGAGATTGTCAGTTCAGCTCTGGTTATGCCGTTGCGCCGCTTCATGACGGAAACAGTAGCAAGAAAAGAAAGACCACCGGAGGGGGTCCGGATCCACCGCGCCGGTGGTGTACGGAATCGCTCGTCCCGTGTTCTGACCGGGCCGGCGGCCCGGCCGCGGTCGTGGAGCCGCGAACAGGCCGCCGGCCCGGTGTCCGTGGAGTGGATCACCGCACGCCCGCCTTGGGCGGGCGCAGCGGATCGGGTCCGGGTGGGCGGCCGGTTACGGCAGGTACCGTCTCACCCCTGGACGAGGGTGTGGTACCCGTACCTGAATCAGAGCAGCGAGGCGTAGATCTCGCGGATTTCGTCGCGGGTGGCCTCACGCGGGTTGCCCGGGGTGCAGACGTCGGCGAACGCGTCGTCGGCGAGGGCGTCCAGGCCGGACTCGTCGACCCCGACCTCGGAGACCTTGGTCGGGTTGCCGACGCGCACGGTCAGATCGGCGACCGCGTCGCACGCCGCCTTGCGGGCCTCCTCGAGCGGCATGTCGTAGGCTCCCTTGACACCGAATGCGTCGGCGATGTCGCGGTACTTCTCCCCGGAGTACTCGGCGTTGTAGCGCATGACCGGGGCGAGGAGAATGCCGTTGGCGACACCGTGGGGCGCGCCGTAGCGGCCGCCCAGCGGGTGGGCCATGCCGTGCACCAGTCCCAGGCCGACGTTGGAGTAGCCCATGCCCGCGATGTAGCTGGCGTAGGCCATCTTCTCGCCGGCCTCCGCGTCGCCCTCGAGGGACTTCTCGAGGTTCTCCGCGGCCATCCGGATCGCGGTCATGTGGACCGAGTCCGACAGCTCCCAGGCTCCCTTTGTGATGTACCCCTCGATCGCGTGAGTCAGTGCGTCGAGTCCGGTCGCGGCCTTGAGTCCACGGGGCATCGAATCGGTCAGATCGGGATCCACGATCGCCAGGACGGGGATGTCGTGCGGATCGACGCACACGAACTTCCGCTGGTTGTCCGTGTCGGTGATGACGTAGTTGATCGTCGTCTCCGAGGCGGTCCCGGCGGTGGTCGGGATGCCGATGATCGGCACCGAGGGGTTCTTGGTGTCCGCGACACCCTCGAGGGAGATGACATCCGCGAATTCGGGGTTGGCGGCGATGATGCCCACCGCCTTGGCGGTGTCCTGCGGTGAGCCGCCACCGAGTCCGATCAGTGCGTCCGCACCGCATTCCCTGAACACCTCGACCGCGGCCTTGACGTTCTCCACGGGGGGATTGGGGCGGACGTCGCTGAAGATCTCGTAGGGGAATCCGGCGTCGTCGAGCAGATCGGTGATCTTCGCGGTCACCCCGGTCTCCAGGAGGATCGCATCGGTGATGAGCAGCACCTTGTTCAGGTTGCGGGAGCGCAGCTCGGGGACGAGGTTGGAGATCGCACCGCGACCGAAGTAGGAGGTCTGGTTGAAGATCATTCTGTGCGTCATGGGTTTCGACTTTCTGGGCCACGGGGGTGGCCCGGGTCAGGTCCGTTCGCCGACCGGGGTCCCGGGCGGCCGTCCGGAGATGATCGGACCTGTCTCAACCACACGCTGGAAACAAGTCCTTCAGAGCAACCGGACGCGATAACGACTATACGCCTGCGGAGTGAATGTGACCGTTCCCAGTGGGCGAGCTTCGTGTCACCTGAGGTATCCGCCGTGGAGGCGGCACCCGACAGCAGGGAAAGATCTTCCCCAGTCGGGCGGCGGGCCGGTCCGGGGCGGCGGGGAACCGGGGAGCGGAAGGGGATGGGATTGTCCCCGCCGGTCAGCGGTTCTCCGGCGCCCGCGAAGGATCAGAGTCGGTCGATCGCATCGATGAAGTTGTCGAGGTCCCGAGGGGTACGGGAGGTGATCAGCGTCCAGCCGTTCGCCGTGCAGACCTTCACCGACTCGTCCACGACGGTGGCGCCGGCGTTGCGCAGGTCCGTGCGTACCGAGTCGTAGCCGGTCATCGTCTTGCCGGCCGCCACCCCGCTCTCGATCAGAACCCACGGAGCGTGGCAGATCGCGGCGACGGCCCGGCCCTCGTCAGCCTGTCGCCTGACGAGGTCCCGGACGTCTTCATCCATGCGGGCGGCATCGGAGTTGAGGGTGCCTCCGGGCAGCACGACGACGTCGAACGGGCCGACGGCCTCGCTGAGCCGGACATCGGTCGGGATGACGGATGCCGGTTCCCTGTCGCCCTCGAGTGTCCGGACGTCCTCGCCGGTGGGGGTCGCGACGGTGACGTCGTGGCCGAGAGCCCGGAGCTTGTCGGCGGGCTGCACGATCTCCGCCTGCTCGGTGCCGAAGTCGGTGGAAACAATGATGATCTTTTTCTTGTCGGTCATGCCATGAGGTTAGGTACCTCAGCGGAACCCCGCCATGCAGGCGAGGCTCAGTCGACTCCGTCAGCGGCACCGGCATCCCCGGAGTCGGTGCCCCCGTTGCCGACTGGGACACCCTTGGTAGGGTGGCCGACGTCCGTAGCACCGAGTCCCGGAAGTCTGGAGTGGTTGTCGTGCCGTACAAGGTGAGAGCGGTCGTATCCAGGGCCAAGGATGCCCCCGTGGAAACCGTCACCATCAATGTCCCCGACCCGGGACCGGGAGAGGTGGTGGTGGACGTGCTCACCTGCGGGGTCTGCCACACCGACCTGCACTACAAGCTCGGTGGGATCGGGGACGAGTACCCCTATCTCCTCGGGCACGAAGCCACCGCGGTCGTCGCGGAGGTAGGGGAGGGCGTGACCAATGTCGCCGTCGGCGACCGGGTGATCCTCAACTGGCGGGCCGTCTGCGGGCAGTGCCGCGCCTGCGCCAAGGGGCAACCGCAGTACTGCTTCAACACCGCGAACGCGACCCGGAAGATGACCCTCGAGGACGGAACGGAACTGTCCCCGGCCCTCGGGATCGGTGCCTTCGCCGAGAAGACCCTCGTCGCGGCGGGCCAGTGCACCCCGGTCGACGCGGACGCCGACGCCGCCGCCGTCGGGCTTCTGGGCTGCGGCGTCATGGCCGGTATCGGCGCGGCCATCAACACCGGGGAGATCAGGCGCGGAGAATCCGTCGCCGTCATCGGCTGTGGTGGGGTCGGTACCGCGGCCATCGCGGGGGCACAGCTCGCCGGTGCGACGACCGTCATCGCCGTGGACCTCGATGACGGGAAACTGGCCACGGCCCGGGAACTCGGGGCCACACACACCGTCAACTCCGGTGACACCGATCCTGTCGCGGCCATCCGTGAGGCCACCGGCGGATTCGGCGCCGACGTCGTCATCGACGCCGTGGGGATCCCGGAGACCTACGAGCAGGCCTTCTACTCCCGCGATCTGGCGGGTCGTGTCGTCCTGGTCGGGGTGCCCAACCCGGACATGAAACTGGAACTGCCCCTCCTGGAAGTCTTCGCGCGCGGAGGCTCACTGAAGTCCTCCTGGTACGGCGACTGCCTGCCGTCGCGGGACTTCCCGATGCTGGTGGAACAGTACAAACTGGGCAGACTGGATCTGGATGCGTTCGTCAGCGAGCGCATCGGCATCGACGACATCGAGGAGGCCTTCGACAAAATGGGCAACGGCACGGTACTGCGTTCGGTGGTGGAGCTGTGATGGCCGCGCGCATCGAGAACGTCGTCACCTCCGGCACCTTCTCCCTCGACGGGGGAACGTGGGAGGTGGACAACAACGTCTGGATCATCGGGAATGACACAGAGGTCATCGTCATCGACCCCGCCCACGACCCCGCAGCCATCCGGGAGGCGGTGGGCGACCGGAGGGTCACGAGGATTCTGCTCACCCACGGTCACGACGATCACATCCGCTACGCCCGCGAATTCGCTGAGCTCGTCGACGCGCCCATTCACATGAACCCGGAGGACCAGGTGCTCTGGGAGAAGGTGTTCCCCGGCACGACCCCCGATCACCGGATCGCGGACGGCGACACCTTCGACATCGCGGAAACGACCCTCACCGCACTCCACACCCCCGGGCACTCCCCGGGATCGACCTGCTTCCACGCGGAGTCCCTCGGCGTCGTGTTCTCCGGGGACACCCTGTTCAACGGCGGACCGGGGGCCACCGGACGCAGCTACTCCGACTTCGACACCATCATCGAGTCCATCCGCGGGCGGCTGTTCACCCTGCCCGACGAGACCGTGGTCAAGACCGGACACGGTGAGGAGACGAGCATCGGTGTGGAGAAGCCGCATCTGCGGGAGTGGATCGAGCGCGGACACTGAGAGAGCCGGGTCTTCCCGCCGTCACCGACCGGCACCGCTGCCTCATGTTCCCGTGGCCGCCCGCAGCCACCCGATGTCCCCGGCGCCGGGCTGCCGGCGGCGCCGCCGTCCCCGACCCGCGTTCAGCGGAACGACGTCGACGGCGCTGACCACGGCTGCGAGCAACCGTATCGCCCGCACCGCGTCTGCGCGGGCGGCCTCCTTTCCCGTCGCGTTGAGGCCGACGTTCGCGGCACCGTCCGTGAGGATCAGCGCGCGGACCCGCCCGGGATCCTGCCTTCCGGCGATCCGGGCCGCCAGCAGCAGGGCCGACGCCAACGGTGTACCGCCACCGGTCGGAAGTGAACGCACGCAGTCGCGGGCGCGGGACACGGACTTAGTCGGGGGGAGCCCGACGTAGGCCTCCCGACCGCGGGCGATGACAATCGCGACCCGGTTCCGCTGCCGGTAGCCCTGTTCCAGCACACCCAGCGCCACGGCCTTCGCCGTGCGGATCGCCCCGACGCCCATCGACCCCGACGCGTCGACGACGATGACGACCAGCTCGCCGCCCCGGGACAGGCGCACCTGGGTGCGCAGATCGTCCCGTTCCAGGAGTACACCGCGGGGATCGTCCGGGTTCGCGCGTCGCCGGACCGGCTGCCAGGGGGCCGCGGTCGCGAGCGTCGGCGACAGTGCGAGGGACTCACCCGGATTCCGCATCGCCACGGAGCGGCGCGGCCGTCCGCGTGTCCGGGAAGGCTCGAGTGCGCCCCCGTCGCCCGGCCAGCGCGGTCCGCGGGCCCGCCCCCGGCCGAGTCGCGGTGGCGGGGGAGGGGACTCCTCCCCGTCGGCGTCCTGTGGCGGTTCCTCCACGTCCCGGGGACGCGGCGGTTCCGGTTTCTCTTCCGGTTCCTGATCCGGCTCCGTGTCCTCCGGAGGCTCCGGTTCCTCTGTGGGCTCGTCAGGTGGCGGCGGTTGCTGTGCCGGTGGTGGGGAGTCCGGCACCCGGGGTGCGACGATCAGCGCGTGCACCGCGGCCAGGATCTCATCCTCACTTGCTCCGGCCCGCGCGAGTGCCGCGGCGAAACGGGCGGCCGGGACATCGAGGCAGTGGGCAGCCAGCCCGGCAGCGGTGAGGAGATCCACGATCCGCTCGACCGGCACCTCCGCGCGGGGAGAACCACCCGCGGTCATTTCCCCGAGCACGCCTGTGCCGTCGAGAAGCGAACGGAGCACCGCGACCGGGTCGCCGCCACCGTCGTCCGTCAACGGGAGGATCAGGTGGCAGCGGTCCATCAGCGCACCCGGCACCTCGGTCAGATCCGCCGCACGCACGAGCACCCGGGGGCTCGTGATCGCGGCGGCCTGCTCCGTGGCGAGCACGTCACCGTGGGCCACCACCGCGGTCCGTGCGGTCCGGGTGGTCCGGTTGATCTCCGGCAGCTCCATCCCGGGCGTGACCGACACGCCACCGGCGAGTTCCCGGAGCGTCGGCCATGCGGCGTCGACGAGGGCCGGATCGCCGGTGACCACCAGCCCCACCCGCGGTGCACGGGCCCAGCCATCCAGCCAACGGTGCAGATCGGTGGAGATCACGCCAGCACCGAATCCAGCCGTTCCTCCACGTCCGCGGGCGTCTCGAAGGCCTCGCGGACGACACGGTGCCGCAGACACAGCTTCGCGACGGCGCGCACGTCCCGCTCCTCGACCGAGGACCTGGACTCGAGCGCGCCGTGCGCCGCGGCCGCACGGCTGACCACGAGTTCAGCCCGGTGCCCGACGGTGCCCGCGGCGGCACAGACCTCGATGATCCGTGCCAGCAGCCCGTCATCGAGCGTCACATCGGGCAGCAGGCCGCGGGCGGCCACCACCCGCTCACCCAGCTCATCCTGCCGGGCGGACACGGACTCCAGGAAGGAATCCGGGTCACGGTCGAAGGCCAGACGGTTGCGTACGATCTCCAGGCGGACCGCGGGATCGGTGATGGTGGTGACCCACGTCGCCAACCCGAACCGGTCCTGCAGCTGCGGCCGCAGATCCCCCTCCTCCGGATTTCCCGATCCCACGAGCACGAAGCGCGCCGGATGGGTGTGTGACACGCCCTCACGCTCCACGATGTTCACCCCGGACGCCGCGACATCGAGGAGCACGTCCACCAGGTGGTCGTCGAGCAGGTTGATCTCGTCGATGTAGAGGAAACCGCCGTGTGCGTCAGCCAGCAGCCCCGGGCGGAACTTCGTCTCCCCGCGGGCGAGGGCGGCGTCGATGTCGAGGGAACCGATCACGCGGTCCTCCGTCACACCCAGCGGCATGTCCACCACCGGAGTGCTCAGTCCCGCCCCTTCCAGAAGGGCTCCGAGAGCACGCACCGTGGTGGTCTTCCCGGTGCCCCGGTCGCCGAGCGCGAGCACACCACCGATCAGTGGATCCACCGCACACAGCAGCAGGGCGGTCTTCATCTCGTCCTGGCCGACGATTCCGGTGAACGGGTAGGTGGGCACTGGTCGGGCTCCTTGTCGGCGGACGGTGATGTACGGGATCAGGGTACCTCGCCGGGGGAACCGTGGCTCCGGTCGTCACGCTGCCATGTGCACCGGCATCCCCCGGGAACGCCCGTTGCCGTGAGCTGCGTGAAGTGTGATCACGGGCGGTCACCGGGCAGTCGGGGTACCGCGCCGTCCCCCTCACGGTCTCCATGGAGGTGGGAGACGCTTCAGACCCGCTGATCTGCACTGGGCAAAAAGAAACCCCAGCTGCATACCGACTCGGGTTCGGCAGAGGCGTGCGCTGGGGACTGCGTCAGAAAGGCTACTCCGATTCTGGAGGTTGAATCAAGTGGACATGCTGCCTGAACACCGGGTCGCACTGGACCGGTCGATCGGACCGGTGCGGATGGGAACCTACGTGGCTGCCGCCGAGGGGGACAGTGATCGGGCACGGGCACTGTACCTGTGGGGCCGTGAGCTGGCGGCGGCCTTCTCCGCGGACCTCGTGATTCTCGAGGTGGCGTTGCGCAACGCGATGTCCGCCCGACTGAAGGATGAATGGGGCTGTGAGTGGTACAGGAACACAGGCATGCCACTCGATGACCGGTCCCCGAACACCCTCAGCACAGCCTGGCGGAGAATCACGGGAGAGAAGACCGCGGACAGGCTCGTCGCACAGTGCATGTTCGGTTTCTGGCGTGGATTGCTCGACGCAGGGAGCTACACGGGAAAGAAACCACGGCGGATCAAATGCGATTACGAGGTGCTGTGGCGTGGTGTTCTCGACAAGGCTTTTCCCGGAGGTCGTGCCCTGGCGAGGGCCGAGAATCAACACCGGAACCGGGAGTACGCCTTCGCCGTTGTCAGCAGGGTCAACGAACTCCGTAACAGGGTCGCCCACCACGGGCCGTTGATCAACGGGCTTCCCCTACCGGGGCAGCGGGTGCGGGTGACCGCGATGGAGGCGCACGAGGACACCATGCATCTGGCTGCGATGCTCGACCGGGACCTGCACACGTTCCTCAGTTACCGCTCCAGGGTGCGGGAGATACTTGACGCCAAGCCATGACGGTCTCCCGGCGTCGTCCCCGCTCACACCTCCTCGATACCCTCCAGCACCCCGTCCAGCCGGTCGGCGATGTCCTCCAACCGGTCGAGCGTGTCCCGGTCGGCGTCCCACAGTCCCCGGTCGGCGGCCTCGAGCAGGCGGTTGGTCATGGAGTTCACCGCCGCGGGGTTGGCCCGCTGCATGCGCCCGCGCACGTCCTCGTCAAGGAGGAGATTCTCTGCGGCGCGGTCGAAAACCCAGCCGTCGACGGTGCCGGTGGTGGCCTGCATGCCGAAGGTGTTCTCGAGCCGGGTCCGAACCTGAGCGACTCCGGCGTAGCCGTGGGCGAGCTGCCCCTCGACCCACTTCGGGTTGAGCAGCCGGGTGCGTGATTCGAGCTGCATCGCGTCCCGGAGCGTGCCGACGTTGACGTCGGCCGCCCACGACTGGGAGACGAAGGACGCCGGCGCGTCGCCCCGGATCTGGGTGATCGCACCGGTAACCCCGCCGAGGAACTCGAAGTAGTGGTCGATTCCGGCGATGGAGGTCTCGGCCGAGTCGACGTTCTGGAAGGTGGCATCGACGGTGCCGAGCACCTTCCGCAGGACCGCGCCCGCGTCCGCGCCGTCGGATCCGGTGCCCCAGGCGTGGCCCATGCGGGTCAGGTACATCTCGGCGAGATCCTCCCCACCGTCCCAGTCGCCGGCCTGAACCAGCTTGTTCACCCCGGTGCCGTAGGACCCGGCCGCAGCGGAGAAGATCCGGGTCGCGGCCTCCACCGCCGTGGTGTCCATCTCCTCGGCGTGGGCGCGGGCGTGGGCCGCCAGAGGGTTGAGTTCATCGGGTTCGTCGAGCGCCGCAACGGCGCGCACCGCCTCGTCGAGGAGCTGCACAGGCTGCGGCAGCACATCGCGGCACACGCCGGACAGGGTGCACACCACATCGACCCTGGGGCGGCCGAGCTCTTCGGGGGAGAGGATGCGGAAGGTGTCCACCCGGCCCCGGGGTCCGGCGACCGGTTCCACGCCGAGCAGCGCGAACGCCTGGGCGAGGCCCTCGCCGCCGGTCTTGATGTTGTCGATGCCCCACAGCACGATCGCCACCGACTCCGGAAAGCTCCCGTGCGCGTCGACGTGCGCGGCGATGAGCTGCTCCGCGGTCTTCCTGCCCCGCGCGATGGCGGAGGCGGAGGGGACGGAGACGGGGTCGATGGCGTGCAGGTTCCGACCCGTCGGCAGGGCGTCGGGGCGGCGGGCCGGGTCACCACCGACGACCGGTGGGGTGTAGCCGCCGGCGAGGGCCCGGACCAGGGCGTCCAGCTCGGTGTTGGACTGCAGTTTCTGCTCCAGGTCAGCGAGGATCGCCGTGCGCTCCGGCTCGCCGGTTTCCGCGAGGTATGTGGCGGCGAGTTCCAGGGAGCGGGCCGTCTGCCGCCGCTCCATCGGACGCCCCACGGTGTGCAGGCCGAGGGCGATGGGGGAGCGGCGCACCCGTTCCAGTTCGCGCCGCAGCCCGGCCGGATCCTGCGCCTGTTCCTCGCTGAAGTCCGCGCGGAGCGCGGCGTCGGTGATCTCCCGCGGCACCGGTTCCGGTCCCGTGCCGGAGGACAGATGGGCGTCGAGAAGCTCGGCCAGCTCGTCCAGCGCGCCGTAGAGACCGGCGTCCGCCAGCGGTGGGGTGAGGTAGGTGACGAGGCTCGCCGCGGCGCGCCGTTTCGCGATGGTTCCCTCGCCGGGATTGGCCATCACGTACAGGTAGTGGTGCGGTACCGAGCCGGTGAGCAGGACCGGCCAGTCGGTGGCGGCGAGCCCGGTCTGGCGGCCGGGCATGAACTCGAGTGCGCCGTGTGTGCCGAAGTGCAGCATCACGTCGTGGCCGAAGACGTGTTCCAGCCACAGGTAGTAGGCGGCGAAACTGTGCGACGGTGTGGAGTCGTTCGCCATGAGCAGTTCAGCCGGGTCTGACACGTCCCCGAACTGCGGCTGCACGCCGACGATGACGTTGCCGAAGCGGGCTCCCCGGATGATCAGGTCGCGGCCGTCGGTGTCCACGGTGCCGGGCAGTCGCCCCCAGGGGCCGTTGATGCGTGCGGCGTGCTCACCCAGCACCTTCGCGTACTCAGGCGCCCGCCACCGGGCGAGCTCACTGGCCTGCGAGCGTGCCCCGCCTGCGCCGTCGCCGACGAGGATGTCCGTCAGTTCCTCGACGGTGTCCGGTACCTCGACGGTGTAGCCCTCCTCCTTCAGCCGACGCAGGAGCGCGTGGAGGGAGGCGAAGACGTCGAGCTGAGCGGCGGTGCCGATGGTGCCGTCGCCGTCGTAGCCGAAGATCGTCACCGAGACCTTCCGGTCGGCGGGTCGTGCCCGGCGTAGGTCGATGGTGCGCCGCACCCGTTCCGCCAGGCGCGCGACCGCCGTGTCGTCCGGGGTGAGGTGGTTCGTGTCCGCGTCGCGGCCCATGAACACCCAGGGCACCGTGGCGCCCTCGAGCTCGGGCACGGCGATGTTCATGCTCACCGCCGCGGGCCACAGGCCCACCGGCCCGGGGTCCGCGCGCCAGTCCGACAGCGTGCCGCGTTGCAGGGGGACCGGGGTCAGCAGCTGCGCGTCCGTCTCCTCCGCGAGTGCGGTGCCCTTGTCCGTGGCGGGGGCACCGTGGTTGCCGCAGGCGGTGAAGCCGGTGAGATTCAGCCACACGTCCACCCGGTTCTTCATGTCGCCCGGCATGTCCTCCGGGGAACCGAGCCACGTGCAGGTGGCGACGTCCAGACTGTTGAGGGCGCGGGCGATGGTGCGCAGATAGTCGGCGTCGCCCGCGGCGACGTTCAGGCCGGTGCCGATGATCCCGCAGGTACCCACCGGGTGTTCGGGCCCGCGACCGGTGTCGAAGATGCCCCGGGGGATGTCGTCGGGCATCGGCCCCGGGTCGACATCGGTGTGGCCCGCGACCAGGGCCGACAGTCGGCCCGCGTGCACCAGACGGCCCGGCGTGACCAGCCGCAGCGCGAGCGCGATCCGGGCCTCCGGCGAGGGATTCCTCGGCGGACGCCCCATCCCGGTGCCGTGTGCCGTGGCGATCTGGAGGGACTGTGCCACGGGCGGTGAGGAGAACAGGGGCCGTCCACCAACCGCGGCGAGGATCCGTTCGCCGAGCATCGGATTCATCGCCCCCTGCACCCACACCACGTCCGCCTGCGGGGGCAGGTCCTCGTCGAGGGGCACGCGGATCAGGCGGATGCCGTGCTCCCGGTCCAGCTCGTCGGCGGCGCGTCCGATGGTCAGTAGCGCCGGGCCGGTGAAACCCCAGGCGACGATGGTGGTGGTCATGTGTGGTGCGGCTCCGTGGGCGGGGACGAGGTCGGGACGGGAGGACGGTATCCACTGTAATGCTCCGGAGCCGCGGGCATGAGCTGCAGTTCAGGATCCCGCGGGAGCCGGTGGATGGTGCTCCGGTGGATACCGTCGATGAGTAAGGACCGGCCCGGCGGATGTCGGAAAGTGCTGGTGAGAAATGGCTTGAGAACTCCTACAGGCGAACCTGATCGGGGCCACCCGATTGTCGGTCCCGGGGAATCGGCGTTGACTCGGTGACGAACCATAATCCGCCGGTCGGGCGTTTTTCGGTCCGTCTCCCGGTGTTCCCCGTGGGGGGGGGGCTCGCCGGGAGCGTGTCCCCGCCCTTCCGTGGATCCGCGCAGCACAGACAGGGGAATTCCCCGCTGAGGATCGTCATGAATCAGGCCATCAATCAGGTATTGAAGTGGGTTTTCTACGGTGTCTCCGGGATCGGGGCGATCTTCGTCCTGCTCTGTCTGAAGGACGGCGACATCGTGATGGCACTGTTGGTGGCCGCCGTCTTCGGGGGTATGGCCCTGAAGGCGAGAACCGCCTATGAGGCGACCATCCCTGCAGAAGGGGTCGATGACCGGTTCGAGGGAACCACATTCATGTCCCTGGCGAAGAAGTACGAGCTGGTGGAGTTCTCCGAGGAGACGTCCCTCACGTTCGACGAGGTGTCCGAGGCGGCCGAGGAATCCGCTGACGTTCTCCGGAAGTCGGGGATCAAACTGGATCGGGTCGGTGAGAGTGACGAGAGCATCTGGTACGAGCTCAGCGACATCGTCGGGACCGGGCTCGACCGGTACCGGATCGACTACGCGGCCACTTCCCCGGGTCGCGCGACCGTGACCTTCACCGTCGAGGAGTACAGCTACGTACGGCAGATGATGTTCCTCGTCATCCCCGCCAGCGGACAACTGCCGACCCAGTCATTCAAGCTCTCGCAGAGGTTCACCACCTCCCTGCGTCGCCGCCTCAGCCCCGGGGTGACGGCGGACTGACGGTTCGCCCCGGCCGGTGCCGACCCCGCGCGGCGGGCGGGAAACCGGGGGAGGACCGGATCCGGGCGAGTGTCGACACGCGGGGAACGCCGACCGGCACCTTCCGTTGAGCCCGGAAACCGGCCCGGACTACAGTGGTTCCCATGAGTGAACAGAACGCCTCCGGGCAGGACCGACCCACCACGAGACAGCGTGTGCTGTCCGGCATCCAGCCGACCGCCGATTCCTATCACCTGGGCAATTACCTGGGTGCGCTGAAGCAGTGGATCAACCTGCAGGACGAGTTCGAGGCGTTCTACTTCATCCCGGACCTCCACGCCATCACCGTCGACCAGGACCCGAAGGAGCTGCGCGCCCGCACCGTCGGCGGTGCCGCCCAGCTCCTCGCCCTCGGCATCGACCCGGAGAAGTCCAGCCTGTTCGTGCAGTCCCATGTGCCGGAGCACGCCGAACTCGCGTGGGTGCTCACCTGCCTGACCGGCTTCGGTGAGGCCTCCCGCATGACACAGTTCAAGGACAAGTCGACCAAGCGGGGTGCGGACCGCACCTCCGCCGGACTGTTCGCCTACCCGATGCTCATGGCCGCGGACATCCTGCTCTACCGTCCGCAGTTCGTGCCCGTGGGAGAGGACCAGCGGCAGCACCTGGAGCTCACCCGCAACCTCGCGGAGCGGTTCAACGGCCGGTTCAGGAAGACGTTCCCGGTGCCGGAGGGATTCATCCCGACCGGTGCGTCGAAGATCTACGATCTGCAGGACCCGACATCGAAGATGAGCAAGTCTGGGGACAACCCCAAGGGCCTGATCAACCTGCTCGATGACCCGAAGGTCTCCGCCAAGCGGATCCGCAGCGCCGTCACCGACAACGACGGTGAGATCCGCTTCGACAAGGAAAACAAGCCGGGCGTGTCCAACCTCCTGGTCATCCAGTCGGGGCTCACCGGAACCAGTATCGATGATCTCGTGGCCGGCTACCAGGGCTCCGGATACGGCGACCTGAAGAAGGACACCGCCGAGGCCCTCGAGGCTTTCGTCACCCCGCTGCGCGCGAAGTACGACATGTACATGTCCGACCGCGCCGAGCTGGAGCGCGTGCTCGCCCAGGGGGCGGATCATGCCCGCGAGATCGCCTCCCGCACGCTCGCCGACGTCTACGAGAACATCGGTTTCCTGCGCCGTACCTAGCGCAGCATCCCCGCGTCAGCGTATCGACGGCCGCGCCTCCCGGAGGTTCGCGGCCGTCGCGCGCGTTGTGGGGGGTCAGCAGCGTCCGGTGACCTCGTAGTGAGCCCAGATGCGCTGTTGTCGCCCGTCGAGGGTGACACGCCCTCCGTAGGGTACGACCAGTTGTGGCAGGGTGTGGCCGAAAGGAACCCCGAAGCAGCACACCGCGTGCGGGGCATAGTGGTCAATGGTGCCGAGCACGGTGTCGCGCCAGGTGTCCGGGTCCAGGGTGCGCCCCTCGAGATTGGTGGTGGGCGGCGCAGCAACGAGGACGCCCGCCGCCTGCTGCAGGAAACCGCGTTCGCCGAACGCCCGCACGATGTCATTGATGCGCCCGGCGGGGGTGAGATCTTCGCACGCCTCGAGCAGGAGCACCGCGCCGTCGATACGTTCGGGCAGTCGTCCGGCGATGGCGATCTGGTTGAGCACCTCAATGCACCCACCCCAGGTGCGGCCGCTGACGCGTTCCGCAGGGCCGGACCACTGCCACGGGATCGGGGTGTGGCGGGGGCCGTCCTCGGTGAGCGACCGGGGATCCTCCCAGCTTATCCCTACACTCGCGCCCCACGAGGGTGCGGTCAGTTCGATGCTGTCCCCGGCGAGAGCGGCGCGCAGGGTGCGGAGGTGGGCGTCGTCAATGCCGGTGCCCGACCCGAGGTGCACCTGCGTGGAACCTCCGTAGATGCTGGGGATGCCCAGGGTATAGAGGAAATTGTGCAGGTTGGTGTTGTCGCTGTATCCGAAGAACTGTTTCGGGCGTGCCGCGATCAGATCGGCGTCGAGATGCGGAATCACGGTGATCTGGTCGTTTCCGCCGATGGTGGCGAAGACCGCGTCGATCGAGGGATCGGTGAACGCGGCGTGGATGTCGGCCGCCCGGGCTGCGGGGGCCGCACCGAGCTGTCTCGTCGTCGGATACTCGACGGGGTCCCATCCGAGTTCCCGCATCCGCCTCATGGCCTGCTCGTGTATCCCCGGGAACACGGCAGGTACGGCGAACGCGGGGGAGAGCACGGCGATCCTCATGGAGAGCAGTGTACGTCGCGCCCCGGGGTCCGGCCGCGAACGGACGTCGGGTCCGGCAGGGTACCGCGAACGGACCCCACGCTCAGGGAAGAGAGAATCGGCGCTTCCCGAAACCGGTGGATAAGGCCCGGATCGCACTGATGATACCGCTGAAGAAGTCTGTGAATGAGGTGTTTCCGAGAGAACCGGACAGTTTCTGCAGCACCGCCCCGACCCCATCGGCGGAGGCGCCGTCTCCCCCGCCGGGGCGGGGACCACGATGTCGCGGGGTGCCACGGTGAGTACCGGAGGCTGGAGCGTAGGTGTAGGTCGCGGTGGTGACGTCACCGGTACGGACCTCCCTGCCGCTGGACACCGCGTGAACGGTGACCTTGCCCGGCGTGGTGAACGTGTGCCGGAGAGCCGTGGCCTTCATGTCGGGGTCGGGTTCCGCGGTGTCCGGGAGGACGTCGCCGCTGTAGAACGAAACCGTATCTTCGACCCGGGCCCCGTCGGTGTCGACGGTGGCGGTGGACTCCGCGTCTTCACCGGCCGCGAAGGTGTCTCCCCCGGCGGGGAGGGTGCGGCTGAGCGTGGTTGGGGAGGGGGCACCCCGGGGTCTCGACCGAGATGCGGACGGCCTCGGGATCCGCCGCACTGCGGTGGTGCTCGTCCGTCCCGGTGCGCTCGGTGCGAAGGCTGTGAAGATGAACTCGTCGGGCCCGCGGGGTCGACGGGGCGGGACTGCGGTCCCGTACCCGTCGGTGGTGGCGGTACCGGTACGGACACCGTTGCCCGGGGATTCCCTCCGGCCGTCCGGTAGTGGACCGTGGAATCACGGTGTCACCGAGCGACGCCTGGGAGGGGATGGATCTCCACGTCGAGGGTGGGGAACGTCACCGGAACGACGGTGACCTGTGCATTCGCCGTGGCGCCGGTGACGTGCACCGTGTGGTCGGTGAGGGGGCGGTGTGGTCGGTCGACGACAAGGGCGGTGGCTCCGGGCGTCGTTGTCGTCCGGGACGGCCCCCGGTGTCGGCGGATGACGGCGGGGGCGGCCCCGGACCGGGTGGACGGCTTCGACCGCCCGGGGAATGTGGCTGTGCTGATTGCCGCCTTGTCGCCTACTATGCCTACTCTGAAGGCACCTGCTGTTTCTCAGATGATCTTTTTCACCGACCCAGAAGGACCGACACGACTGTGGCATCAACGAAGACCGCGCCGAAGAAAACCGATGAGTTCGGCATTGAGCGGGTGACCCAGGACGATCCAGGCGTGGTGGACAGGTACCGCGAGAAGTGGGCGTGGTTCGACCACGTGATGCGCATGCAGGAGCGGTACGGCTCGATGGGGGGAAACCAGTACGCCGCAGGCATCACGTACTTCTCGGTGCTGTCGATGTTCCCCATCCTCATGCTCGTGTTCGCCGCGGTCGGTTTCGCTCTCGCCAACCACCCCACCGCGGTGATCGAGGTCCAGGACCGGATCAACAGCTCGATATCAGGTGACCTGTCGGAGCCGGTGAATAAGATCCTCGACACCGCGATCGAGCAGCGTTCGACGGTCGCCGGTATCGGTGGTCTGACCGCACTGTGGTCGGGGCTGAACTGGATGAACCACCTCCGGTACGGCGTTTCCATGATGTGGAAGGCCGACCCGACCGAGGGGAACTTCGCCATCCGGAAACTCCGGGATCTCATCGGGCTGATCGCGCTGCTGTTCGCGCTGATCGTCGCGTTCGGTGTCACGGCGGCGGGTTCCTCGAGCCTGACGGCGATTCTCCTCGAGAAACTGAGCCTGGACCACATCCCGGGTATCACGTACATCGTGTTCGCGCTGACCCTCGTCATCGGACTGCTGGTGAACTTCATCGTGTTCGTGGGGCTGCTCCGCTACCTTCCGCGGACCCACGTTCCCAGGGCCGCTGCGGTCAAGGGCGCGATCCTGGGCGCCGTCGCCTTCGAGATCTTCAAGCAGATCGGTACCGTTTTCTTCTCCAAGGCGCTCGACAATCCGGCGGGTGCAACCTTCGGTCCGATCATCGGCGTGATGGTCCTGCTGTACTTCGTCTGGCGGATCCTGCTCTACAGTTCCGCGTGGGCGGCGACGACGGAGGAATCCCTCGAGCAGACCCATACACCTGTTCCCGAGCCCGCCGTGATCCGGGTCCGCAATGACGTCGACCCGGTTCCCGATCCGAAGGCCTCCGCGATGCTGGTCGGTACCGGTGCCGCGATCGGTGCGGCCGGGATCGCGGTCGCCCGGAAGATGGTCGGGAAGTAGGCGCAGGCCTTCCCCGTCTCCTCCGGTCCCCGGGGCGTGGTGTGTGTATTCCGGCACGCCAAGCCCCTTTTTCACGGGCTACCGACGTCGCTGCCGGGCGCGGCGCCGCTCCGCCAGTCTCCGGTTGAGGGCGATCCCGGCGATGAGAACCACGAGGAACAGCACTCCGGTGGTGATCGCCGCGGGGCCCCACGCGTGCGACCGCGTCCCGGAGGCCCCGGAAACGCCGTCCCCGCCGGTTCTGGTCGGTGTGGTCACGGTCGGGGAGCCGGCCGCCGTCACCGACGGGGACGGGGCGGCGGAGACCACCGGGAGCTTCTCCACCGATCCGATGCCGGTGCCCCGCGGGACCGCGTACGCCGCGTCGAGGAGGCGTCTCGCCTGCTCCCACGGCCGGCCCCTGTCGACGGTCGTGTCCAGGACGATCGCCGCCAGACGGCGCCCGTCGACGTCCTTGGCACCGACGAACGTGTGCCGGGCGTCGTCGGTGAAACCGGTCTTCCCGCCGATGCCGTCCGGATCGTTGAGCAGCAGATGGTTGTCGTTCCAGACCTGGAATCCCTCGTTCTCCGGCCCGCCGGGGAAGTCCACGAAATCGGTGTCGACGATACGGGCGAACACCGGGTTTCTCCACGCCTCCCGGTAGATCAGGGCGAGGTCGAACGGCGAGGTGGACATCCCCGGCCCGTCGAGACCGGTGTAGTCGGCGACGCGGGTGTCCTGGGTGCCCAGTTCCCGTGCTTTCGCGTTGACCAGCTCCAGGGTCCGCTGGTCGCCACCGAGCTCCTGCGCCAGTGCGTGAGCGGCATCGTTGCCCGAGGCCATGAGCAGGCCCTGCAGCAGCTGTTCCACCGTGTAGCGGCCGTCCTCGACCAGCCCGACGCGTGAGCCCTCCATGTCCGCGGAGTCGTGTGTCGCGACGACCTCCCGGTCGAGGGGCAGATGCTCGAGCGTCACCAGCGCGAGCAGAGCCTTGATGATTGACGCGGGCCGGTATCTGCCGTGCGGGTCCTTGGCGGCGATGACGTCGCCGGTGTCGAGGTCGAAGACGATCCAGGCGGTCGCCGTCTGCTCCTCCGGGACGAGGAACCCGGGCGCCGCGGACACACCGCATTCGGCCATCGCCGGCCCGCCCGCCGGCGTCGCCGCGACGGGTAGCGGTGGCGGCACGGGTCGTCCGTCGGTCGGTATCTCCGAGGCGTCGACCGGCTCCGCGGGCGTGGTGGCCCAGGGGCAGCCGTCAGTCAGTGGGGCGGAGGGTCGTCCCGACAGCGCGGTCTGGGGTGGTGTGGTCGTGACAGTCAGGGTGGCGGTGTCCGGTTGTTCCGCGGCCGCTGTGAACGGGGAGGCGGAGAGCAGTGCCGTCGCTGTGACTGCACCGAGGAGACGTCTTCTCATGGTTGCCCAGACTACTGCGGGTGAGGTGCCGGGACGGGGTGACCCACCGTGGCCGGGCACCGGCACCACGATCTCTCCGGAGGGGATCCGAAGGTAGATTGTGGTCCATGGACATCAGCAGCAGGCAGACACCGGACTACACCCCGGAACACAAGAGCCTCACCCGCGGGACCGTCGCCACCCTGCCGAAGGTCGTCCTCCACGATCACCTCGACGGGGGACTCCGTCCCCGTACGGTGATCGATCTGGCGACCGGGTGCGGCTACGACGCGCTCCCCGCGACCGACCCCGATGAACTGGGCAGATGGTTCGTCGACGCCGCCGATTCGGGATCCCTCGAGAAGTACCTGGAGACCTTCGCGCACACCTGCGCGGTCATGCAGACCATCCCGGCACTCCACCGGGTGGCGCGGGAAGCCGTCGAGGATCTCGCCGAGGACGGGGTCGTGTACGCCGAGCTGCGTTTCGCGCCGGAGCAGCACCAGGAGCGGGGACTGGGGCTCGGGGCCATCGTGGACGCCGTCGTCGAGGGGATCATCGAGGGGGAGAAGACCGCGGCGCTGGCCGGCCGCACCATCCGGGCGCGGATCATCCTCTGCGCGATGCGGCACGCCGACCGGGCGCAGGAGATCGCCGATCTGCTGGTGGACTACCGGAACGGTGCGGAACGGGAGCACCGCGGGTACGTCGTCGGTTTCGACATCGCCGGGGCGGAGGACGGATTCCCGCCGAGCTGCTGCGCGGGGGCGTTCGCGACACTGCGCCGAGAACTCGTCCCATTCACCATCCACGCAGGTGAAGCCGCCGGTATCGACTCGCTCGAGGGCGCCGTGAGAGAGGGGACCTGGCGGATCGGCCACGGTGCGCGACTGTACGAGGACTTCACCGCCGACCTCGACACCGGCATCGAACCCGGTCGGGTGTCGGCCTTCGTCCGCGACCGGCAGATCATCCTCGAACTCGCACCCAGCTCCAACCTGCAGACGGGCGTGGTGGACGATCTCGTCGACCATCCCCTGCCGCTGCTCCAGCAGCTCGGGTTCGCCTGCACCGTGAACACCGACAACCGTCTGATGTCCGGTACGACGATGACTGACGAGATGATGCTGCTCGTCGACACATTCGGGTACGGGGTCGGTGAATTGTTCGAGCTCACCGCGACCGCGATCAGTGGTGCGTTCATCCCCGAGCCGGAGCGCAGGGAGATCATGTCCACGCTCATCGTGCCGGGCTGGGAAGAACTTGCGGAGAACGGAACCGGCGGAACCACCGGCTCCGGGACCGTGGACGGGGACCGGGACCCGGGTGCGTCGTTCGATCTCCCGGAGGAGGACCTCGCCGGGATAGACCCGCAGCTCCTCGCCGAACTGGGCATCGATCCGGATGATCTGAGACCCCGCGACTGAACCGGGACCGTTCCCTCGGATGCGGAAAGGCCCCACCCCGGTACCGGGGCGGGGCCTTCGTCGTCGTGGTGGGATCAGAACCGGCTGAAGCGGCCGATCAGCCCGTTCTCCAGCTGGCGCCAGCCCTCCGCTTCCGCGGTGTAGGGCGCTGACGGGGAGTACCCGGAGGAACCGCCGAGCATGTAGGCGATGTACTCCTGCAGTGCCGGGTTGGCCACCAGAACGGAGTTCACGGCGTCGTCGCGGGCCCAGTCGGCGGCATCGGCGAGCAGCTCGTAGGCCTGTCGCATCTGCTCGGTGTCGACTTCCTTCGGACCCCTGGTGATGTCCTCGGTCAGCCCGGTGAATACGTAGGTGTTGTCCGGGTGGGCGAGGACCTCGAGCGTCCCGCCGTTGATGCCGTCCATGATCTCCGACCAGGTGGCCGTGGCAGCCAGATCATGTTCATCGTGTTCCGCCAGCCAGCGGAGCATCGCCCGACGGTTGTTGAAGGTGTAGATCTGGCCGAAGTGTCCGAGGAACACCGGTTGGCCGTCCACGTAGGTGCGCAGGGTGTAGAGGGTGCGGCCCTCGATGGCGATCTTCACCGGGTCGATGCCTGCGGTACCCCACAGCGACACGTCATAGGGGTCTATCTGCGAAGCCGCCTCCTCGGCGGCCTTCTCCTTCTCGATACGGGCCTGCTCACGGGCCTCGACGGCGGCGTCGATATTCTTCTGCGCGGCCTCGACGGCCGCGGCGTCCTGTTCCGGGATGACGTAGCACTGGTCTAGTTCGTCGACGACCCGGTCCCAGTTGGACAGCACCGCCCGTCCGACGGCGGACCACTCCGACTCCCCGTTCTCGACCGCGTAGTGGTCGGCGCCGCGCTCGACGTTGGCGAGCACGGAGTAGGAGGAGAAGAAGGAGCCGATCGTGGTGGAGTCGATGACGTCGCCGAGGGAACGTGCGACGGCGAGTGCGCGCGCTGCACCGGTGACGTTCTCGTGGCTCGGCCGGCCCGCGAGCAGTTCCGGGACGCCGATCACATCGCAGTAGTCCCGCTTGCCGGGGACGACCCTGGCCGCATCCCCGTGCTGGAACGCCTGCCACTTCGGGTGGTCGCGCAGGTCGTGGCGGGCATCGGATTCGATGAATGCGAGCAGTTCGCCCGTGGACCGGAAGAGGTAGACATCATCCCCGTTTCCGAGGAACGCCTGCCACTCCTGCCCGTGCTCCCTCCACTTCGGGGCCCACAGGGTGTGGAAGTCGCCCTCTGTCAGGGCGATGGTGATGGGGACGATGCCTTGTAATGCCATGGGTGCAGATTCTAGCGTGCTGTTTCCGGCGCCGTCACCTGCCGTGCCGTGAATGATCTACCCCGTGGGGCGCCAGAACCCGTAGAAGTCCATGCCGTTGTTGGTGGTGCGTAGCGGGGAGATCCCCACCGGGCTCCCCGCCTCGATGATCTCGCCGTCACCGACGTACATCGCGACGTGTCCGTTCCACACCACCAGATCACCCGCGATGAGCTCCTCGGCGCTGACCCGTCGGCCGACGGTCTGCTGCTCCGCGAGACGCGGCAGCTCGACCCCGGCCTGGGCCCAGGCCCACCTGGTCAGGCCCGAGCAGTCGAATCCGCCGGGTTCCGAACCACCCCAGACGTACGGGGTCCCGATCATCGCACGGGCGGCATCCGCGGCCCGCCGCCCCGCGTCCAGACCTGAAGGTTCGGGAGGGGAGAGCGTCGGACGGGGCACCGGAGCGGGTGCATGCGGAGCTGCGTCGGCGGGAACGAGTCGGGGCAGCCGTGTGTCGGTCACCGCGAGTTCGCGGAACCTGGCCGCGAGTGGACGCAGGGCCATCTCCATCGTCGCTATCCGCCCGGTGGCGGCGGCCACCGCCCCCGCCACGATCGCCGCCAACCGCAGGACCGCGGCCGCGGCGGTGACGGGATTCGGGGCGCAGAGGAGCGGCAGGACCGGTCGGGCGGCGTTCACGGCCGTCGAGGCGATCAGGATGAGATCATCCCGGGTGGAGCGGAGGACCACCAACGCGTTTCCGGTGGTCAGTAGGAATGAGCCGAAGTCCTCCGTCAGTGATTCCGCAGCTTCCAGGAGTGCTGAGGCGTCCGTACCGAACATCCCGGCCAGAGCGGGTGCCGAGGACACGTCGGTGACACAGGTGTCCGGGGGATGGATCTCCGGCGGGAGGAGAGACGAGATCGTGTTCAGGCCGTCGAGCAACCCGGCGAACGGGGCCGTCGCCCGGGCCAGGGCATTCATGCTCCGCACCCCCTCGCCAGCGCGGTGTCCGCATCGACGACGGTGTCGATGTGCCCGCCGGGACCGCCGTGGATCGTTGCGAGGTCCCGGACGTGGTCCGCCAGTGTGATCCGCCGTCGGTTCAGGTTCCGTGCCGCATCGGCGAACGCGGGGATGAGGTCGAAGGTGCCCGGGGTCGGAGCCGGAACCGGGGCTTCCTCGGTCGGGGTGGCATCGGCGCAGTGCACCAGGTCCCGGGCCAGGGCCCGGGCGTGGTCTGGATCGAGAGTGAGAGTGTTCATGCACCGTCAGACCGGGGAGGGGTCGGAGAGGTTCCCTTCCCGTGGTCGGGGTGCCTTAGGATTGGGGTCATGGACATCACAATCGTCGACCACCCTCTGGCTGCAGCCCGCCTGACGATCATGCGCGACCGACGCAGCGACAACTCCGTGTTCCGTGCGGCGCTGCGGGACCTGGGGGCGATGCTCATCTACGAGGCGGCCCGCAACCTGGATGTGGAGCGTTTCGACACCGAGACCCCCGTGGCCACCGCCACCGGAACCCGGCTGCGTAAGCCGCCCATCATCGTGCCCGTGATCCGGGCGGGGCTGGGGATGGTCGACCCCGCACTGTCGATGATCCCCGACGCACAGGTCGGCTTCATCGGGATCGCCCGCGACGAGGAGACCCATGAGCCGGTGCCCTACCTCGAGGCGTTGCCGGAGGACATGTCCGATGAGACGGTGTTCATCGTCGATCCGATGCTCGCCACCGGGGGATCCCTCCTCCACTCGCTGAAACTGCTCTGCGACCGGGGGGCGAAGGACATCACAGCGGTCTGCATGGTGTCCGCACAGCCCGGCGTCGATGCACTGGCCGACTCCGGATACCCCGTGCGGCTGGTCACCGCGACCGTCGATCCCGAGCTGAACACCGACGCCTACATCGTTCCCGGCCTGGGGGATGCGGGCGACCGCCTCTACGGTCCCCGCAACATCCACCTGTAGACCGTTCAGATCCCGTGCAGCAGCTCCTCGACCTCGGCCCGGAGCCGGTCCAGGAGATCCTCGGCCCCGCGGGGGTCGGAGCAGTGGGACACCTCCAGATACACCTTGGTCTTGGTCTCCGTCCCGGAGACCCGGCCGATCATCCGGACACATGTTCCGTCCCGGTGCCGGCCGCTGATGAGGACCCCCTGCTCAGCCGGGAGATCCGTGCTGTCGACGTCGATTCCGGCGAGTGTTTCCGGCGGATCGGTGCGGAGTTGATCCACGAGGCCTTCCGGGTCGGACGTCCGCACGTGTATCTGGGTGCCCGCACGGGCCCCGAAGCGCCGGTGCAGCCGAGCCAGCTCGTCGCCGAGGGTCCTGCCCCGGGCCTTGAGCTCGGCCGCCCACGCACACGCATGGAGCGCGGTGGCCAACCCGTCCTTGTCCGCGACGAGATGCGGCACCGGGCAGGTCCCGTGCGCCTCCTCGTAGGCGAACATGAGGGGACCCGGTCTACGGTCACCGGCTCGCATGAGATTCTTGAAGCCGGTCGGGGTTATCACGCAGTCCCACCCGAGCTCACCGGCGATGTCCGGCAGCAGTGTCGAGGAGACGAGTGACGTGGCGACCACCGGCGGCGGGCCGTCACCGTCATGCGGAGCCAGCAGCCGGGTCGCCAGGAGCGGGCCCAGTTCATCGCCCCTGAGCATGCGATGGGTCCCGTCCGGGAGTCGGAATCCCACAGCGCAACGGTCGGCGTCCGGATCGAGCGCGATCAGCAGGTCGGCGTCCGTCTCCGAGGCCTGCCGGAGGAGAAGCGCGACCGCGTCCGGCTGCTCCGGATCCGGGAAGCTCACGGTCGGGAATGTCGGATCCGGGTGCTGCTGCGCGATGACCGGGATCGTGCGTGCGAAACCGGCCGCACCGAGAGCCTGGGCCAGCGGGCGACCCCCGACCCCGTGGAGAGCGGTGTAGACGACAGTCAGCGCGGCCCGTTCGTTGTTCACCCGGAGCCTGTCGTTCTCATCGGGGTTGATCTCGGCCACGACCTGGTCGAGGTACCGGCGCAGCTGGTTCCCCGCGGGGCGTACCGCGACCCGGGGAACCGAGAGCGGGTCCTCGACTGCCCTGATCGCGGCCTCGACATCCTTCTCGGTGGCGACGTCGATCTCGGAGCCGTCCGGCCCGTACACCTTGTAGCCGTTGTCGGCCGCGGGATTGTGGGAGGCGGTGATCTGGACGCCCGCGTCCAGTCCCCGGTAGCGGACCAGCCAGGGGAGCACCGGGGTCGGTGTCGGGGTGGGCAGCAGCGTCACCTCGAAGCCCGCCCCGGCGAACACCTCCGCGGCGGTGGTGGCGAAGGTGTGGGATCCGTAGCGGGCGTCATATCCCACCGCGACCCGGAGCGGACCGTTCTCCCCGTAGATGGACAAACCGAAGCCCCGCGGATCCTCATCGGAGATCTGTTCGACGGGAATCCGGTTTGACGCCGGCGACGCTGTGGCGGCGTTCCGGGCGAGCCATGCGGCCAGTCCGGCGGTGGCCCGGGTCACCTGCGTGACATTCATCTGACCGCGTGCGGGTCCCACCGGTGCACGGAGGCCGGCTGTCCCGAAGGACAGGTGACGGGTGTGCATCACACGCTCCGGTCGGATCGGAGTGGCGCCCCCGGACGTGGCCCGGTCCGGTGTTCAGGGGCGGGGGGACGGGGCGGTGCGGGCCGGATCATGCGTCAAATATAGAATCAACTCAGGACCGTTGGCCAGGCCCACCGCATCCGGTGGCTCGTCTCCGCCGCAACGGAGGCGCCGATGCGTGGGGCGTTCCCACGGTTCAGTGCAGACACATAATCAACACCCACAGCGTGAGAGGATCAGATGAGCATCCGGGCACAGGTCGACGGTTGGCTGGCTGAGCACACCGATGAGCTGATCCGGTGGCGACGGCACCTGCACACCCATCCCGAGCTGAGCCACATGGAGTACGACACCACCGCCTGGATCGCGGACACACTGTCGGGGTACGGCATGGAGCCGAAGCTCTTCCCGGGAACTGGCCTGATGGTCGACCTCGGGCCGGACACCGGGCACCGGATCGCGCTGAGGGCGGACATCGACGCCCTCCCCATCGAGGAGAAGGCGGTCGTGGATTTCAGCTCGCGGACCCCCGGGGTCATGCACGCGTGCGGCCACGACGTCCACACGGCGATCGTGATGGGCGCGGCCTGCGCCCTGCACGCGGCCGACCTCGACCACGGCGTGCGGATCATCTTCCAGCCCGCTGAGGAGGTCATGGACGGAGGTGCCCCGGACGTCATCTCGTGGGGCGGCCTCGAGGACGTCGCCTCGATCTTCGCCGTCCACGTCGAGCCGAAACTCCGCACCGGGAAGATCGGACTGCGTACCGGCGCGATCACCTCGGCCGCGGACATCCTCGAGGTCAAGGTCAACGGGCCCGGTGGGCACACATCCCGTCCGCAGATGACCTCGGACGTCGTCTACGCCCTGTCCAGTGTCGTGACACAGCTTCCCGCGCTCCTCAGCCGCAGGGTCGATCCGCGGACCGGGACGGTCCTCGTCTTCGGTTCGATCAACGCCGGCTACGCGGCGAACGCGATCCCCGAGAACGGGCGGGTCTCGGGTACCCTCCGGACCGCGGACATCGGGGTGTGGCGTGCGGCCGAGCCGCTCATCACCGAACTCATCGGTCAGGTCATCGCGCCGACAGGTTGCAGCCACGAGGTGGTCTACACCAAGGGCGTTCCACCGGTGATCAACGACGATGTCGCCACCGCCCTGATGGCCAACGCCGCACGCGGAATCGACGCCCACTCGATCGTCGCGGCGCCGCAGTCCTCCGGGGGTGAGGACTTCTCCTGGTACCTGGAACATGTCCCCGGTTCGATGGCGCGGCTCGGCTGCTGGTCCGGGACCGGCCGCCAGTTCGACCTGCACCAGGGGGATTTCGTGGTCGATGAACGGTGCCTCGGCGTCGGTGTGCGCCTGTTCGGCGCCGTCGTCGACGGCTACTCCCGCGAGATGAACAAGGACGCGCAGCGGCCCGTCGGACCGGACGGTTTCCTGCCCACCAGGTGACCCCGGGACAGGTCGGCGGTCGCGTGCGTGACCGGTGCACTAGACTGCACCGTGGGACAGCCCACACTGTCCGTGGAAGGCGGCTGCGCCGCCCCCGCGGTGTGACCCGACACTGACGCACTGACCTGCACCCGACGCGTACCTGGAGGATATCTGTGTCCAAGCGAATCGTGATCATCGGCGGTGGCCCCGCCGGCTACGAAGCCGCACTAGCCGGCTCGAAGTACGGCGCCGACATCACCCTGATCGAGGACCAGGGGCTCGGTGGATCCGCCGTCATCCATGACTGTGTCCCCTCCAAGTCCTTCATCGCGGCCACCGGCATCCAGACCGACCTCCGGCGCGCGGACGACATGGGGCTCGAACGGACCGAGACCTCCACTCTGCTCCAGCTCGACGAGGTCAATGACCGCGTGCGGAACCTGGCGGCCGCGCAGTCCGCGGACGTCCGCGCACAGATGGAGTCCGCAGGTGTGAGGCTGATCGACGGACGGGCCCGCTTCGACGACTACAAGCCCAAGCAGAGCACCCACTACATCGCGGTCACCCCGAATGACGGCGGTGACGACGAGGTCATCGAATGCGATCTCGTGCTCCTGGCCACGGGAGCCTCACCCCGTATCCTGCCCGGTGCGCAGCCCGACGGGGAGCGGATCCTCACCTGGCGGCAGGTCTACAACATCGACGAGATGCCGGAACACCTGATCGTCGTCGGTTCCGGTGTCACCGGTGCCGAGTTCGTCTCCGCGTTCGCGGAGCTCGGCGTGAAGGTGACCATGGTCGCCTCTCGGGACCGGATTCTCCCGCACGACGACGCCGACGCTGCCGACGTCCTCGAGACCGTGCTCGCCGAGCGTGGGGTCTCACTCGAGAAGCACGCCCGCGTGGAGTCCGTGACCCGGACCGACGACGGCGGGGTCTGCGTCCGGACGACCGACGGACGTGAGATCCTCGGTTCCCACGCCCTGATGACCGTCGGTTCCGTACCCAACACGGAGAACCTCGGCCTGGAGACCGTCGGCGTGGAGACGGCCCCTTCGGGACACATCATCGTCGACCGGGTCTCCCGGACGTCGGTCGCCGGAATCTACGCCGCGGGCGACTGCTCCGACCTGTTCCCGCTGGCTTCCGTCGCGGCCATGCAGGGTCGGGTAGCGATGTACCACGCCCTCGGTGAGGGGGTGAGCCCGATCAGGCTGAAGACCGTCGCCACGGCCGTGTTCACCCGTCCGGAGATCGCCGCCGTCGGACACACCCAGAGCGACATCGAGTCCGGTGAGGTCACCGCCCGGACCATCGTCCTACCGTTGACCACGAACCCGCGGGCCAAGATGCGTTCCCTCCGCCACGGCTTCGTGAAGCTGTTCTGCCGGAGGAACTCCAGCCTCGTCATCGGCGGTGTCGTCGTCGCGCCGACGGCCTCCGAGCTGATCCTGCCGATCGCGGTCGCCGTCACCAACCGCCTGACCGTGGACGATCTGGCGAACACGTTCTCCGTCTACCCGACCCTGTCGGGCTCCGTCACCGAGGCCGCCCGCCAGCTCGTCGCCCACGACGACCTGAGCTGACCGGAACCCCGGGAAGGGGCGCGCCCGTGACCGGGTGGCGCCCCTTCAGCGTTTCTCGCACGAGGGGCTGAAAGCGCGGTAGGGCTCGTCGGGGGAGTAGCGCTCGTCGATGTCGAGGGTGAGCCCCGTCGCCGGGAACGCCCGCTGCCGGCAGTGCCCGCGCGGACAGGTCCGACACCCCGAACCGATGGGGGTCGCGGCGTCCGGGTTGAGTTCCAGCCCCCGGGAATAGACCAGTTTGTGGGCCTGATCCAGGTCACAGCCCAACCCGATCGCGAATTCCCGCGGCACCTCGCCGTACTCCCGCGTCCGGCTGCGGACGGTGCGCGCGATCCACAGGTAGGTGCGGCCGTCGGGCATGGAGGCGATCTGGCGGACGATGTGCCCCGGATTCTCGAACGCCCGGTGCACCACCCACAACGGGCAGGAACCGCCCGTGCGGGAGAAGTGGAAACCGGTCGCCGACTGTCGCTTCGAGATGTTCCCGGCCCGGTCGGTCCGGACGAAGAAGAAGGGGACACCCTCCCTGCCCGGACGCTGGAGGGTGGACAGCCGGTGGGCGGTCGTCTCGAATCCGGTCCCGAAGTGGGCGGCGATACGGTCGATGTCGTGGTCGCTGGTGCGCGCGGTCTCCAGGAACTCCGTGTACGGCATGACGACGGCCGCGGCGAAGTACTGGGCGAGGCCGAAACGGCCCAGTTCCCGGGATTCGGCGGTGGGCAGTTCAGGCGAATCCGCGAGCCGCGTCAGGAGGTCCCCGTGCACCAGGAACGCGAGTTGCAGGGCCAGCTCGAAGGTCTGCTGGGCCTCCGTGAGATCCGCCCGGAGCCGGACGGTCCGGGCACTGTCGTCGAAGATGCGCCGCGCACCGCGGTCGTGAGCGTTGAACCGAACCGTCACTCCGTGTGTCCCGTCGAGCAGCGCGGTCAGGCGCGTGAGTCGGAGCCCCGGGCGGCCCAGTGTCGCGGCGAACTCCTCCGCACGGTCATCGAGCTCCGGGATGTGGTTGCGGTGCGCGTAGAAGAAGTCGCGGACGTGCTCGTAAGCGGACGTGCTTCCTCCGGAAAGGGGGGGGGATTGTACCTTCAGAACCGATTCGGGGGTGGGGGAGGGGCTGGTTGGGTCGGCCGTTCCGGTGGCGGTGCCGCGGTGTGTGAGCCGCAGCATTCCCCGCGCGATCTCCGGGTGTCGTTCGGCGAATTCGACGAGCTCGGCATCGTCCACCCCGGATGTCCCGGTGAGCGTCAGGATGTCCTTCAGGTCGGCGACCATGCGCGAGTTGGAGTCCGGGGCGAAGTATGAGGCGTCGACGTTGAAGGCACGGACGAAGGCCATCAGGGCGGTGATGGTCAGTGGTCGCGCGTCATTCTCCAGCTGGTTGAGATAGCTGGTGGACAGGCCGATGTGTTTGGCCATCTCGGTCTGGGTGAGGCCTTCCGCCCGGCGCAGGGTCCGGATCCGTGCCCCCGCGTACATCTTCTCCATGGGTGTCACTTCCTGGTAAGGCGGCTGTGGCCTGACGTTTCCGCAAACTTTGCGGAAAGGCCGTTTACGTACCGCAGGATTATGCTGTTTCCGCAGCTTGGAGGGGTTGTGGACCACTGTATAGTCGGGCAACAAGATATCCGTTTCATACCTCCTAACGGGGGTGTGGCGGTGACTGACCATCCGAGACGCCGCAGCGCGCCGGCCCCGACCCCGTTAGGACAGAACATGGAGAACATCGAAGTCCGCACCCGCCGTTCCGCGGAGGAGTTCCCCCGCGGTGAACACCTCGCACAGCGGATCGCCGAAGTGGCGACCGACCCGGTGGAGGTTCCGGACGACACCCGGGAGATGATCATCAACCGGATCATCGACAACGCCGCGGTGTCCGCCGCCTCCGTCCTCCGCCGCCCCGTCAGCGTCGCCCGCAGGCAGGCCACCGCCCATCCCACGAACAAGGGGGGCGCCAGGGTCTTCGGTGTGCCGGGCACCTACTCCGCCGAGTGGGCCGCCCTGGCCAACGGCACCGCCGTCCGCGAACTCGACTTCCACGACACCTTCCTCGCCGCCGAGTACTCCCACCCCGGCGACAACATCCCGCCGATCGTCGCCGTCGCCCAGCACCGTGGCTCCACCGGCCATGACCTGATCCGCGGCATCGCCACCGGCTACGAGATCCAGGTCGACCTCGTCCGCGGCATGTGCCTCCACGAGCACAAGATCGACCACGTCGCTCATCTCGGCCCCTCCGTCGCCGCGGGCCTCGGAACCCTGCTGCACCTCGATGACGAGACCGTGTACCAGGCCATCGGCCAGGCGCTCCACACCACCACAGCGACCCGTCAGTCGCGCAAGGGCCTGATCTCCTCCTGGAAGGCCTTCGCCCCGGCGTTCGCCGGAAAGATGGCCATCGAATCCGTCGACCGCGCCATGCGCGGGGAGGGCGCACCCGCCCCGATCTGGGAAGGCGAGGACGGCGTCATCGCCTGGATGCTCGGTGGCCCCGAGGCCAGCTACACCATCCCGCTGCCCACCGCCGGTGAGGAGAAGCGCGCCATCCTCGACACCTTCACCAAGGAGCACTCCGCCGAGTACCAGTCCCAGGCGCCCATCGACCTGGCCCGCCGTATGCGGGAGCGGATCGGCGACCTCACCCGGGTGGAGAAGATCGAGCTGCACACCTCACACCACACCCACTACGTCATCGGCACCGGCTCCAACGATCCGCAGAAGTTCGACCCGGACGCCTCCCGTGAGACCCTCGACCACTCGATCATGTACATCTTCGCCGTGGCCCTCGAGGACGGCGACTGGCACCACGAGCGCTCCTACGCGCCCGAGCGTGCGCACCGCCCGGAGACCATCGAGCTGTGGCGGAAGATCTCGACCGTGGAGGACCCGGAGTGGACCCGTCGCTACCACGCCGAGGACCCCAACGAGAAGGCCTTCGGTTGCCGTGCCGAGGTCACGCTGAAGGACGGCACCGTCATCACGGACGAGCTCGCCATCGCCGACGCCCACCCGCTGGGCGCCCGCCCCTTCGCCCGCGAGCAGTACATCAACAAGTTCCGGACCCTCGCCGAGGGCGTGGTCCCCGCCGAGGAGCAGGATCGCTTCCTCGACGTCGTCCAGCGGCTCGACGACCTCGGCGCCGGCGAGCTCGACCAGCTCAACATCGAACTGACCGATGATGTGCTGGCCCGCGCACCCGAGACCCCGGAGGGGCTGTTCTAGATGACCAACCTGTTCTCCGCCGCACCCACCCCCACCGAACGGCGCAGGGCTTTCCGCGCGGGACTCGCGGGTGACCGCATCCAGCGGCTGCCCGGGGCGTTCTCCCCGCTGGTGGCCCGCGCCATCGCCGACGCCGGTTTCGAGGGCGTCTACGTCTCCGGCGCCGTCGTCGCCGCTGACCTGGCCCTTCCCGACATCGGACTGACCACCCTCACCGAGGTCGCCGGACGTGCACGGCAGATAGCCCGCGCCACGGAACTGCCCGTCCTCGTCGACGCCGACACCGGCTTCGGTGAGCCCATGTCCGCGGCCCGCACCGTCAGCGAACTCGAGGACGCCGGGATCGCGGGCTGCCACCTGGAGGACCAGGTCAACCCCAAGCGCTGCGGCCACCTCGACGGCAAGGAGGTCGTCCCGACGGACGTGATGGTGCGTCGGCTCGGTGCGGCGGTCTCCGCCCGGCGTGACGACAGCTTCGTCATCTGCGCCCGGACCGACGCCGCGGGTACCGAGGGGATCGACTCCGCCATCGAACGGGCGAAGGCCTACGCCGACGCCGGTGCGGACATGATCTTCACCGAGGCGCTCCGCACCCCGGCGGACTTCGAGAAGTTCCGGGCCGCCGTGGACATCCCACTGCTGGCCAACATGACCGAGTTCGGCAAGACCGAGTTGATCGGTGCCGAACTACTCGAGGACATCGGCTACAACGCGGTGATCTACCCGGTCACCACCCTCCGCATCGCGATGGGACAGGTCGAGGACGCCCTCGCCGACATCGCCGCGACGGGTACCCAGACCGGGTGGCTCGACCGGATGCAGCACCGCTCCCGGCTCTACGAGCTCCTGCGCTACGCCGAGTACAACGTCTTCGACCAGAAGCTGTTCACCTACCGCCGACCTCCGGGCGACTAGGTGGACGGGGCCGGTCCCGTTCCTGACATTTCGGGACCGGCCCACCCCACAGACTTTCCCGGACAACGCCGACACCAGCGACCCGGAAGCGACGCCGCGACCCAGACGGACGTCGATTAGTCCCCCAGCGTTCCCCCAGCTCACCTCCAAGGAGTATCCGTCATGTCCGAAAACACCCAGCCGACCATCCACAAGGGCCTCGGTGGCGTCGTCGTCGACTCCACCGCGGTGTCCAAGGTCGTCCCCGAAACCAACTCGCTCACCTACTGCGGCTACCCCGTGCAGGATCTCGCCGCGAACTGCAGCTTCGAGGAGGTGGCCTACCTCCTGTGGCACGGCGAACTGCCCACGCCGGAGCAGCTCAGGGAGTTCTCCGACCGCGAGCGCTCACTCCGCGACCTCGAGCCGGGTCTGGTTGACCTGGTCCGCGGACTCCCGACCACCTGTCACCCCATGGACGTGCTCCGCACCGCGGTGAGCTGGATCGGCACCCAGGACCCGGATGCCTACAGCCGCGATTCCGAGCACATCCGTGACAGTGGCATGCACCTGCTGGCCAAGCTGCCGACCATCGTCGCCCTGGACATGCGTCGCCGTCGTGGCCAGGAGTTCATCGCGCCGGACCCTGATCTGGGCTTCTCGGAGAACTTCCTCTCCATGGCGTTCGGCAGGGGAGAGGGCTCGCCCGCGATGAATCCCGAGGACATCCACGCCTTCGATGTGTCGATGATCCTCTACGCGGAGCACTCCTTCAACGCCTCCACCTTCACCGCCCGCGTCACCACGTCCACCATGTCGGACAGCTACTCCGCGATCACCGCCGCGATCGGGGCGCTCAAGGGCCCGTTGCACGGCGGCGCGAACGAGGCCGTCATGCACACGATGCTCGAGATCGGTGACCCCGCCAGGGCCGAACAGTGGGTCACCGACGCCCTGGCCAGGAAGGAGCTCATCATGGGCTTCGGGCACCGTGTGTACAAGAAGGGCGACTCCCGCGTGCCGACGATGGAGGCCGCGTTCAAGGCGCTCGCCGCGAACCACGACGGCGGGAAGTGGGTCGAGATGTACGACCGGATGGCCGCCACCGTCGACGAGGCGAAGGGAATGAAGCCGAACCTCGACTTCCCCTCCGGCCCGACCTACTACCTGCTCGGCTTCGAGGTCGAGTTCTTCACCCCGCTGTTCGTCATGGCGCGGATCACCGGGTGGATCGCGCACATCATCGAGCAGAGCGAGGACAACCGGCTGATCCGGCCCCTGTCGGCCTACCACGGTCACTCCCAGCGGGACGTCCCGGTTTCCGGAGCCGCCTGATCCCACAAGACCCGTCCCCACCATCCCGTTCTCGGTCGTCCGGGATGGTGGGGGCGCCCCAAACCACTGCGGGAGACGCCCGCCACTTGCTAGATTGAAAGTGTCCTGCGCCACTGTCGCTCCCGGCGGTGGCGCACCGTCATTCTCACCGGGGTGATGCCCCGGTGTCCCGCAGCCCGGTTCCGGCCCCGACCGACACAGGCGGGATCCGACCCGTTCCGTGATCCACAGTTCTAGTTCCAAGGAAGCAGACGAGATGCTGAAGAAGATACTGGTAGCCAACCGCGGTGAGATTGCGGTCCGGGCGTTCCGCGCCGCCTACGAGGTCGGTGCCGCCACCGTCGCGGTCTACCCGCAGGAGGACCGCAACTCCTTCCACCGGAGCCACGCCACCGAGGCCTACCTGATCGGCAAGGACGATTCTCCGGTCAAGGCCTACCTCAACATCGACGAGATGATCCGGGTGGCGAAGCTCTCCGGGGCCGACGCGATCTACCCGGGCTACGGTTTCCTCTCCGAGAACGCCCAGCTGGCGCGCGAGTGCGCGGAGAACGGCATCACGTTCATCGGACCATCCCCCGAGGTGCTCGACCTCACCGGCGACAAGTCGCAGGCCGTCGCCGCGGCCCGCCGCGCCGGGCTGCCCACCCTGAACGAGTCCCCGCCCACCGACGACATCGACGAGATCGTCCGCCAGGCGGAGGGACAGGAGTACCCGCTGTTCGTCAAGGCCGTCGCCGGAGGCGGCGGGCGCGGCATGCGCTTCATCGAGTCGCCCGACAAGCTCGCCGCTCTCGCCGCCGAGGCGTCCCGCGAGGCGATGAGCGCCTTCGGTGATTCCCGGGTGTACCTCGAGCGCGCGGTGATCAAACCGCAGCACATCGAGGTGCAGATCCTCGGCGACCACACCGGCGAGGTCGTCCACCTCTTCGAGCGCGACTGCTCGGTGCAGCGCCGCCACCAGAAGGTCGTCGAGATCGCCCCCGCGCAGCACATCACCCAGGAACAGCGCGAGGCCATCTGCGCCGACGCCGTGAAGTTCTGCCGGTCGATCAACTACACCGGGGCCGGCACCGTGGAGTTCCTCGTCGACGAGCAGGGCCGACACGTCTTCATCGAGATGAATCCCCGGATCCAGGTGGAGCACACCGTCACGGAGGAGGTCACCCTCGTCGATCTCGTCCGGGCCCAGCTGCAGCTCGCCGCGGGCGCGACGCTCAAGGAGCTCGGTCTGACCCAGGACCGTATCGAACTCAACGGCGCGGCCCTGCAGTGCCGTATCACCACCGAGGACCCGGGCAACGGATTCCGCCCCGACACCGGTATCGTCACCGCCTACCGATCGCCGGGCGGCGCGGGCGTGCGTCTCGACGGCGCGGCGCAGCTCGGCGGTGAGATCACCGCCCACTTCGACTCGATGCTGGTGAAGATGACCTGCCGCGGTGGCGATTTCGCCGCCGCGGTCACCCGCGCCCAGCGTGCGCTGGCTGAGTTCACCGTAGCGGGTGTCGCGACGAACATCGGTTTCCTCCGCGCACTGCTGCGGGAACCGGACTTCCAGAAGAAGCGGATCGACACGTCCTTCATCAACGAACACCCCTGGCTGCTCGCCGCCCCGCCCGCGGACAACGAGGCCGGCCGGGTGCTGAACTTCCTGGCGGACACCACCGTCAACCGTCCCCACGGTCCCCGCCCCGAGGCGCCGCTGCCGTCGGACAAGCTGCCCACCCTGGATCTCGACGCACCGCTGCCCGAGGGGTCCCGCGACCGGCTGCTGAAGCTCGGGCCGAAGGCCTTCGCCGAGCAGCTGCGCGCCCAGCGCGCCGTGGCGGTCACCGAGACGACCTTCCGCGATGCACACCAGTCCCTGCTCGCGACCCGGGTCCGCTCCAGTGCTCTGGTCGACGCCGCACGCCACGTCGCCCACTCCACCCCCGATCTCCTGTCCGTCGAGGCGTGGGGCGGAGCGACCTACGATGTCGCGATGCGTTTCCTCTTCGAGGATCCGTGGGAGCGGCTCGACCAGCTGCGCCGGGCGATGCCCAACGTGAATATCCAGATGCTTCTGCGCGGCCGCAACACCGTCGGCTACACGCCCTACCCGGACACCGTCTGCGACGCCTTCGTCGACGAGGCCGCGCGGAGCGGCGTCGACATCTTCCGCATCTTCGACGCACTCAACGACGTCTCCCAGATGCGTCCCGCGATCGACGCGGTCCTGTCCACCGGCACCGCCGTCGCGGAGGTCGCCATGGCCTACTCCGGTGACATGAGCAGTCCGAGGGAGAAGCTCTACACCCTCGACTACTACCTGAAGCTCGCGGAACAGATCGTGGAGTCCGGGGCCCACGTCCTCGCGATCAAGGACATGGCGGGTCTGCTGCGCCCGATCGCGGCGGCGAACCTCGTCTCCGCGCTGCGCAGTGAGTTCGACCTGCCGGTGCACGTGCACACCCACGACACCGCCGGTGGCCAGTTGGCCACCTACATCGCCGCGGTGACCGCGGGCGCCGACGCGATCGACGGCGCCTCGGCTCCGCTGTCCGGAACCACGTCCCAGCCGTCCCTGTCCGCGATCGTCGCAGCGTTCGAGAACACCCAGCACGACACCGGGCTCGACATGCGTGCGGTCTGTGACCTCGAGCCCTACTGGGAGGCCGTCCGCCGCGTCTACGCACCCTTCGAGTCCGGAACCCCCGGACCCACCGGGCGTGTCTACCACCACGAGATCCCCGGGGGTCAGTTGTCGAACCTCCGCGCCCAGGCCACGGCACTCGGGTTGGCCGACCGTTTCGAGCTCATCGAGGACAACTACGCCGCGGTGAACGAGATGCTCGGCCGCCCGACGAAGGTGACCCCGAGCTCCAAGGTCGTCGGTGACCTGGCGCTGCATCTCGTCGGTGCGGGCGTCGACCCGGCCGATTTCGTCGCGGATCCGCAGAGGTACGACATCCCCGACTCGGTGATCGCGTTCCTGCGTGGCGAGCTCGGCACCCCGCCCGGCGGCTGGCCCGAGCCGCTGCGCACCCGTGCCCTCGAGGGCCGTGCGGAGAAGCCCTCCACCCTCACCCCGGTCTCCGACGATGACGCGGCACTGCTCTCGGACGAGGATCCGATGGTCCGGCGCGCCACGCTCGACCGGCTGCTGTTCCCGGCTCCGGCGAAGGAACTCGCCGAGCACCGCCGCCTGCACGGTGACACCACCGTGCTCTGCGACAACCAGTTCTTCTACGGACTGGAGCACGGGGAGGAGATCACCGTCCGGCTTCGTACGGGTCAGGAGATCACCGTGCGTCTCGACGCCGTGTCCGAGGCGGACTCCAAGGGCATGTGCACCGTCGTCTGCACGGTCAACGGCCAGATCCGCCCGGTCCGCGTCCGCAACCGTGCCGTGAAGTCCGAGACTCCCGAGGCGGAGAAGGCCGACACCTCGAACCCGGGTCACGTCGCGGCCCCGTTCGCCGGCGTCGTCACCGTGAACGTGGAGGAGGGCGCGGCCGTCGCGGCCGGTGATCCGGTCGCCGTCATCGAGGCCATGAAGATGGAGGCCACCATCACCGCGCCGGTCGCCGGCACGATCAGTCGCGTCGTCCTCGGTGCCGCGGTCAAGGTGGAGGGCGGTGACCTGCTCGTGGTCATCGATCCGGCGGAGTAGACCCACCGCAGAGACCCACCCGGTGCGCCCTGTCCCTGACCGTCATCGTCGGGGACGGGGGCGCCCGTCTGTGCGGGATCGTGGTCATCAACCGGCGGATCTGTCCCCGAAAGGGAGGAAAGTGAACAGTTGAGACCCTAAATGTTCACCGGTGGTAGCCTCGTGAACACGTGACCGGATAACTGTTCGTTCATTGCTGAAGTGGAAGAGGCCGGACGGGTGTGGACATGGCCGAACGGGGATGGCCCGGTGTCCACATCCGTGAACGCCCCTGGAAGCCCCGCAACACCGATCTGTTGTCCACGCGCCGGCGCACACGGCTCCCCGCCACCTACCGGGAATCGGTGGTCCCGGATATCTCAGGTGCAACGCTCAGCCTTCCGACGGATCTGTTCGCCGAGATAGAGGCGGCGACCCTGGAGATCGTCCGCTTCGATGCCGCCCGGCACACCTCACCGCTGCCGTTCACCGCCCTGCTGCTCCGTAGCGAAGCCAGCGCTTCCTCACGGATGGAACGCCTGACCGTCTCGTCGCGGAAACTGGTCGAGGAAGAGATTTTCGGCACCGGTCAACCCGGCTCACGGGGCAACGCACCCGAGATCGTCGCCAACACCAGAGCCATGGAGCTGGCGTCCCGGACGGTCGATCCACTGAACCCCGGGACCATCCTCGAGATGCACCGCATACTGATGGAGCGCACCAACCCGGAGATCGCGGGCCTGTTCCGTGGTGAACCCGTGTGGATCGGTGGGTCGGATCACAGCCCCGCAGGTGCGGAATTCGTCGCCCCCGATAGTGCCACGGTCCCCGACCTCATCGACGATCTCTGTGCGTTCATGCGGCGGACGGATCTTCCGGCGCTGGCGAAGATCGTGGTGGCGCACGCCCAGTTCGAGACGATCCACCCGTTCGCCGACGGCAACGGCAGGACAGGGCGGGCGCTCGTCCATGTGCTGCTGCGCAATGCCGGTCTGACGGCGACCGCGGCGCTACCGCTCTCCGCGCGACTGCTCACGCGGGTCGCGGACTACTTCGCCGCCCTGACGGCCTATCGTGCAGGTGATCCCGAACCCGTCATCCGGTTGTTCACCACGTGTGCACGCCAGGCTGCTGAACTCGGTGTGGACACCGCCGCTGAACTCCGTTCCATACGTGACATCGAGTGGGAACCGATGCTCACCTCGCGGGCGGACGCCGCTGACCGGAAGATCTGCGATCTCCTGACCTCGCAACCGGTGGTCGACGTCACCACGGTGACGGACAACCTCGGCTGCACCGGGATCACCGCACGGCGGGCACTGTCGTCACTGGAGGAGGCGGGGATAGTCGTGGCGTACCAGATCGGGAAGCGACACCGGGCCTGGCGGGCGCCCGCCGTCCTGGAACTGATGGACGACGTCGCGGAGGGGATCGGACGCCGGCAGGCCGGCTAGTCCACCCAGTTCAGCGTCCGTTCCACCGCTTTGTGCCACCCCGCGTACAGGCTCTCCCGCTCGGTTTCCGGCATCTCCGGCTGATAGGTGCGCTCCTCCCGCCACAGCGTGCGGATCTCGTCGGTGGAGGAGTAGATCCCCGCGGCGAGTCCGGCGGCGTACGCCGCACCCAGAGCTGTGGTCTCGTGCACCGCGGGCACCGTCACCGGGACGCCCAGCTGGTCGGCCTGGAACTGCATGAGCAGTTCATTGGCCACCATTCCGCCGTCCACCCGCAGTGCGGTCAGCGGAACCCCGGAGTCGGCGTTCATCGCCTCCACGACCTCCCGGGTCTGGTAGGCCACGGCCTCGAGTGCCGCGCGGGCGATGTGTCCCTTGTTGTTGAAGCGGGTCAGGCCGGCGATCACGCCCCGGGCGTCGTCCCGCCAGTGCGGCGCCAGTAGCCCGGAGAACGCCGGGACGATGTAGCAGCCGCCGTTGTCGTCGACCGTTCGGGCCAGCCGCTCGACCTCCGGTGCGCTGCGGATGATCCCGAGATTGTCGCGCAGCCACTGCACCAGTGAACCCGTGACCGCGATCGAGCCCTCCAGGGCGAACACGGTGGGCTCGTCGCCGATCCTGTAGCAGACCGTCGAGATCAGCCCGTGCTCCGAGCGCTTGACCTCGGTGCCGGTGTTGAGCAGCAGGAAGTTCCCCGTGCCGTAGGTGTTCTTCGCCTCTCCCGGTTCGAGGCACGCCTGCCCGAACGTGGCCGCCTGCTGGTCGCCCAGGATTCCGCCGATCGGAACCCCGGAGAAGTCACCCGTGCGGGTCACCGTCCCCAGGTCGCCGGAGGACGGAACGATCTCCGGCAGCATCGACTCCGGTAGCTTGAGCGCCGCGCACAGCTCCGGGTCCCACGTCTGCGTCTCCAGATCCATCAGCATGGTGCGGGAGGCGTTGGTGACGTCGGTGATGTGCCGCTCGCCCCGGGTCAGGTTCCACACCAGCCACGTGTCCATCGTGCCGACGAGCAGCTCGCCGGATTCCGCGCGGGACCGCGCGCCGGGTACGTTGTCCAGGATCCAGGCGATCTTCGGTCCGGAGAAGTAGGTGGACACCGGAAGGCCGGTGCGGGTGAACAGGTCTGGGTCGAGTCCGGCGCAGATCTTCTTGGTGCGGGTGTCCTGCCAGACGATCGCGTTGTGGACCGGTGTGCCCGTCGCCGCGTCCCAGACGACGACGGTCTCCCGTTGGTTGGTGATGCCGAGTGTCGCGATGTCCCCGGGGTTCACGTCCGAGCGGGCGACGGCATCCGCGAGTACCCGACGGGTGTTCGCCCAGATCTCGGTCGGGTCGTGTTCGACCCAGCCCGCCCGGGGGAAGATCTGCCGGTGCTCGAGCTGCGATGTCGCGAGCGAGTTGCCCCGGGCGTCGAAGAGGATGCAGCGTGTCGACGTGGTGCCGTGGTCGAGTGCCGCGATGATCGCCGCGTCCCTCCGGTCGCGGTTCCGCTTGCGTTGGCTCCGGCCGGTGACCCGGCTGACCATCTCGCCGACCTCGCTCATCGCGCCACGGCCGGAACTCATCGGAGAGTCAGTCCGCGGAAGCCCCGGGCCCAGCGTTCGACGGTTCCGGTCCCCTCGATCACGCCGTCGCCCACGGACTTCGGGGGGAGGGTCGGGTCGTTGGGCAGCATTCTGTCCGGGGCGCCGGCGGGCAGAACCTCCAGACTCGCCTCGCCGTCCCCGTGGAGGGTGAGGGTGGCGAGGGCGAGCATGAACACCGAGGTCTGCTCGCAGATCGCCCACGTGTAGGCCCGGTCGGCCGTCCAGTCCGCGCGAGCCCGGTCGACGAAATCCGGCTCCACGGGTCTCCCGAACACCTCACCGAGCGCCGGGCGGTCGTCGATACGGTCGTCGTCGTGCAGGGGGCGGGCGTAGAACCTGCCGCCGTTGATCTCCATCGGTTCCATGCGTCCCAGTCTACGGAAGGACCCACCCGGGAGAACGAGGTTTCCGGGAAGTGGAGGCCCTATTCCCCGCGGTCTCCGCCGGGGCGACGGTTGCGGCGCTCGAGCTGCCGTAGTGTCGGTGTGTACCAGCTGTCGGGACCGACGTTGAGGATGAACAGTGCGATGGCGCTGAGTGCCCACACCACCAGTGGCGCCGGGCTCTCCGTCGCGGCGATGGCGGTAATGCAGACCACGCCGATGGCGAGGAAGATCCCGATCCGGGTGCGGAGCCCGGACACGCGGCCGGATGCCGGACGTGCGGTGACGTGCTCCGTGGAACGTTGGGCGTCGCCGCGGGCGGGTAGATCGGCGAGGATGATCTCCAGATCGCTGGCCGTCCGACAGCCGGGTACAGCGGCGGACCGTTCCTCGAAATCGGAGATCGTGAGGTGGCCCGTCTCGAGGTATCCGGCGAGCAGATCCAGAGCCCTGGCGCGGTCCTCGTCACCGATTCGGGTCTCCCGTGACGGGGGAACGAGACTGGGAGCGGGTGACTGTCTGGGAACATCGTGATCCATGGGTCCAGTGTAACGCTGAGTGGTGGATGTGAATGGGGAACGCCCCTCCGGGAATCCGGGAGAGGCGTTTGTGCTGGAGCGGGGAAGTGCTACTTGATCTCCATCAGGACGGCGCCCTTGTTGACGCCGGCGCCGGCTTCACAGTCGAGGCCGGTGACCGTGCCGGACTTGTGTGCCTTGACCGGGTTCTCCATCTTCATGGCCTCGAGGACCACGACGGTGTCGCCCTCGTTGACCTCCTGGCCCTCCTCGACGTTCACCTTGATGACGGTGCCCTGCATGGGGGCCGCGACCGCATCGCCGGAGACGGCCTTCTTCGCACCGCCGGCGCGGCGCTTCTTGGCCTTCTTCTTGGCGGCGCCACCACCGAGCGCGAGATCGCCGGGCAGGGCGACCTCCACGCGACGGCCGTTGATCTCGACGACGACCTTCTTGGCGGGGACCGACTCGTCCTCGTCCTCCGCGTCGGCGGGATCGACGAACGGCTCGATGGTGTTCTCCCACTCCTCCTCGATCCACTTGGTGTAGACGTCGAAGCCCTCTTCGTCACCGACGAAGGCGGGGTTCTCGACCATGTGACGGTGGAAGGGGAGAGCGGTGGGAAGACCCTCGATCACGTACTCGGCAAGAGCACGACGCGAGCGTTCGAGCGCCTCGGTGCGGGTCTCGCCGAAGACGATGAGCTTGGCGAGCATGGAGTCGAACTGGCCGCCGATGACCGATCCCTCCACGATGCCGGAGTCCATCCGGACGCCCGGGCCCGAGGGCTCGACGTACTTCGTGACCTTGCCGGGGGCCGGCATGAAGTTGTTTCCGGCGTCCTCGCCGTTGATGCGGAACTCGAAGGCGTGGCCACGCGGCTTCGGGTCCTCCTTCAGGTGCAGCTCGGCGCCCTCGGCGATGCGGAACTGCTCGCGCACCAGATCCAGGCCGGTGGTTGCCTCGGTGACGGGGTGCTCGACCTGGAGACGGGTGTTGACCTCGAGGAAGGAGATCAGGCCGTCGGCGCCGACGAGGTACTCGACGGTACCGGCACCGTAGTAGCCGGCCTCGCGGCAGATGGCCTTCGCGGACTCGTGCAGGCGGCTACGCTGATCATCGGTCAGGAAGGGGGCGGGGGCCTCCTCGATGACCTTCTGGAACCGGCGCTGGAGGGAGCAGTCACGGGTGCCGGCGACGATGACGTTGCCGTGCTGGTCAGCGAGGACCTGGCACTCCACGTGGCGGGCCTTGTCCAGGTAACGTTCCACGAAGCACTCGCCGCGACCGAATGCGGCGGTGGCCTCACGGGTCGCGGAGTCGAAGAGATCGGCGACCTCCTCCATCTCGTAGGCGACCTTCATGCCGCGTCCGCCGCCGCCGAAGGCGGCCTTGATCGCGATCGGCAGGCCGTGCTCCTCGGCGAAGGCGACACATTCCTCGGCGTTCTTGACCGGTTCCTTGGTGCCCGGCGCCATGGGGGCGTTGGCCTTCAGTGCGATGTGACGTGCGGTGACCTTGTCGCCGAGGTCACGGATGGACTGCGGTGAGGGGCCGATCCAGATGAGTCCGGCGTCGATGACGGCCTGCGCGAACTCACCGTTCTCGGAGAGGAAGCCGTAGCCCGGGTGAATGGCGTCCGCGCCGGACTTCTTGGCGGCGTCCAGGATCTTGTCGAAGACGAGGTAGGACTCGGCGGAGTTCTGTCCGCCGAGGGCAAAGGCCTCGTCTGCCATGGTCACGAACGGCGCGTCCGCGTCCGGCTCAGCGTAGACGGCGACGCTGGCGATGCCTGCGTCCCGGGCGGCCCGGAAAACGCGGATGGCGATCTCACCGCGGTTGGCCACCAGAACCTTGGTGATCTTCTTCGTCTCGACGGTCACTGAAAACACTCCTGATAGATTGCTGCGCCACCGACGAGCGCACCCCGACGGGGGCGGGCGTGGGCGGGCCTGACATTTTTACCGTTGGATTCGGCTGTGACGCGTAGCAGACACGTCACGGTCGAATTTCGGGATACCCCACATTCTTGCACAATATGGGGCCTGCTTTGGGCCGGAATACTGTATCTGGGGTAGCTTTTCCGTCACTTCGGGGGGAGGGGGTGATGGTGGGCGTCGTGTGAACAGCGGAGTTGAACGCTGTTCATTTACGGGTGGGGGCACCGGGGGTGGCGTTCGGGGCTTCCCCCGGCTCCGCACCCACTGCAATCGGCATCCGAACCATGTTGCCCCACTCGATCCAGGAGCCGTCGTAGTTGCGCACCGATTCGAAACCGAGCAGGTGCTTCAGGACGAACCAGGTGTGGGCGCTGCGATCGCCGACACGGCAGTACACGATCGTCGGTTCCTTCGGATCGAGACCCGAGTAGATCTCCTCCAGTTCCTCGCGGGACCGGAAGCGGCTGTTCGGGTGGACGGACCGGGTCCACTGGATGTTCACCGCAGTCGGGATGTGGCCGTCGCGCATGACGAATTCCCAGGGGGCCGAATCCGCGGGGACCGGTTCGCCGGTGTACTCGGCGGGGGAGCGGACATCGACGAGGGGACCGGTTCCGATCTGCGCGAGGGTGTCGTCCACGAAGGCGCGGAACTCCGACTCCCTGCGTTCCGGAACGGGGTAGTCGGTGCGGGGGTATTCCGGGACGACGTAGGAGGTCTCCCGTTCCTCGGCCATCCAGGCGTCCCGTCCACCGTTGAGGAGGCGGACATCGGGGTGTCCGTAGAGCTCGAACACCCACAGGGTGAAACTCGCCCACCAGTTGGAGCGGTCTCCGTAGATGACCACCGTGTCGTCCCTGGATATTCCCTTGGACCGCATCAGCTCGGCGAAGGCCTCCGGGCTGATGAAATCGCGCTGGACGGGATCGTTCAGTTCCCGACGCCAGTCGATCCGGATCGCCCCCGGGATGTGTCCGATGTCGTAGAGGAGCAGATCCTCATCGGACTCGACGACCTTGAGTCCCCTGCCGCCCAGGCGGGCGCTCAGCCATGCGGCCTCGACGAGACGATCCGGGTGGGCGTAGCCCTGCTTCTCCTGTGACCCGGGGGTGGCGGTCGGCGGGTTCTGATCGGATGCTGCGGACATCGGTTCCTCTTCTTCGTGGCTCTCGGATGCGGCAAACGGCGGAGGTCGCCGGATGTTGAGCGCTGTGTGGCGCACGTCTGGACCAAGCATATTATGTCGTGCAGCTCACGGCACGCGGGTGGAGGTGGTGTGGGCTTAGTTACGTTGTCTCCGCAACCCCGGTGCAGCCCCCCGATCTGACATAGCCTTGAGGAATCCGGGGGAGCGTCGGGCCGGGTTCCGGGACACCGGAAAACGGAGCGGCGCAACCACGGGCACATTATCCCGCACCAACTGAAACACCCGAAGAAACAAGGAGAAATTACGTGCACAAGAGCATCGTCGTTTTCGAGGTAGAAGGCGGCTCCGACAAGTTCATCGACGGCCACCGCAAGGACACCATGCCCATCGTCCGCGCCATCCGCGAGAAGGGATGGGACGCGGAGGTCGTCTTCTACCGCCCGGAGTGGGCCGATGCCCTCTTCGAGTACGTGTCGAACAACTTCGACGCCTACATCTCGCGCGTCAACCCCGGGAACATCCCCGGTGGCGAGCGCGGCTACTTCGATCTTCTGACCCGGCTGTCCGATGAGGCCGGTCTCGTGGGCATGTCCCGCCCTGACGAGATGATGTCCTACGGCGCCAAGGACGCGCTCGTGAAGCTCGCCGACACCGATCTCGTCCCCGAGGACACCTACGCGTACTACGACGTCGAGAACTTCCACGCAACGTTCCCGTCCTCCCTGTCCTACGGTGAGCGCGTGCTCAAGCAGAACCGCGGTTCCACCGGATCCGGGATCTGGCGTGTGCAGCTCGTCGACAAGGAGCTCGCCGCCTCCGTCGAACCCGGAACGTCCCTGCCCCTCGACACCAAGCTCAAGTGCACCGAGGCCGTGGACAACCACACCGAGGTCCGTGAGCTCGGCGAGTTCATGGACTTCTGCGACCAGTACATCATCGGCGACAACGGCATGCTCGTTGACATGCGCTTCATGCCGCGCATCGTCGAGGGCGAGATCCGCATCCTCCTGGTCGGACCCCACCCCGTCTTCGTCGTGCACAAGAAGCCCGCCGCCGGCGGCGACAACTTCTCCGCGACCCTGTTCTCCGGTGCGAAGTACACCTACGACAAGCCGGAGGCGTGGCAGGAGCTCATCGACCAGTTCTCCGCGGCCCGCCCCGTCATCGCCGAGAAGCTGGGTGGCGACAACATTCCGCTGATCTGGACCGCCGACTTCATGCTCGCCGACGGTGTCGGCGGCGGCGACGATTACGTCCTGGGTGAGATCAACTGCTCCTGCGTCGGGTTCACCTCCGAGCTGGACATGGGGATCCAGGAACTCGTCGCCGAAGAGGCCATCAAGCGTGTCGAGGACAAGAACCGCGCCTGACACCCCGGGTGACGGAAAAGAACACCCACCGACGCTCTCGCGTCGGTGGGTGTTCTTTTCCTGACCCTGTCAGGGGCCGAGAAGCGTGGCCACGCTCTCCGGATCACAGTCGGAGAGCAGTGCACGGCACCGGTCGTACTCGTCGTCCTCGCCGATCAGACGGGCCGCGCGCGCGAGAGCGGCGATGGCCCGCAGCACGCCCCGGTTCGGTTCGTGTGCGTAGGGTACCGGGCCGAATCCCTTCCACCCGTTACCACGGAGCCTGTCGAGTCCGCGGTGGTATCCGGTACGCGACAACGCGTAGGCGGTGATCGCGTCCACATCGGACACTGAGTCGGTGGCGGTCGTGGCCAGCGCATGTTCCGCGAGCACGGCCCAGACCAGGGGGGACTCCGGTTGTTCCCGCGCCTTCGCCGCGAGAACCGAGATGTCGTCCGGGGCGTCGGCGACCGCGGCCGCGGCAGGATCGTCGGGGAGCGTGACGGGCGGTGGGGCGAGCATGTCCTTGAACTGATTCATGCCGCCAACACTACGTGGTGGGGCCATCCCGATGCGGCGCACCGTGATGATCCCGTCTAACTGGAGCCCTGTTGGGGGACCATCGCGGCGGGAGCACCCCCGGCGTCCCCGCGCATCCGCTCGAGCGAATCATCCAGATAGATCGACTGCACGGTTCTTCCGCTGTACCCGAAGATCCACACCAGGTTCAGCTGCTCCTCCGCGAGGTAGACGGCGTACCTTCCCCCGCTCGAGGATCCGTACCCGTGGACCGGCCGTCCGTAGGCGGCGGTCGCCTCCGCCAGGCTCGATCCCCCGCGGATGCCCTCGGGGGTGTGCGGCATTCCGATGCGGGTGATCACCGACCCGTCATCGACGTAGTACTCTGCTCCACCGAAGTCGTAGCGGATCCGCGCATCACCGGTCTCGAGGTACACCGAGATGCCTGTCTCGGGGAAATCGTCGTTCAGCGCCCGCACCTGAACGAGGGACTGTCCGATGGTGATGCCGTTGACGCGCACGCCCCCGAGGTCGTCCGTGACGATGACGGCGGATACGCCCGGGACCGGGGAACCCGTCGATCCGATCCCGGCGGCGGGGGACCCTGTGAGGAGCTGAGCGACGAGCGTCAGTACCGCACCGAGTGCACCGAGGAGAGCCAGGAACTGCTGCATGGGTCCGAGCCTAACAATCCCGACGGTACGCTGCACCGAATGTTCCGCCGGGCACCCCTTCCGTACTTCTCCGTCAGTTCATCCTGACGTGGCTGATGCGGACCTCCTCGGCGGGGGCACCGTCCGCGGCGCCGCCGACCGCGCCCTTCCCGGCGATCTCCGCGAGTACCTTCATCCCCTCGGGCTCCACGGTGCCGAACATCGTGTAGCTCGGGGGCAGCGGGGAGTCGTCGTAGTTCATGAAGAACTGTGATCCGTTGGTTCCCGGGCCCGCATTCGCCATCGCCAGGACCCCGGCCGCGTACGTGGGTGACTCGCCCGAGCCGACAGGGTACTCGTCGGCGTAGGTGAACCCCGGTCCGCCGGTTCCCGTCCCGGTGGGATCCCCGCACTGCAGCACGTAGATACCCGATGTGGTGATCCGGTGACAGATGGTGTCGTCGTAGTAGCCCACCCGGGCGAGATGGGAGATCGCGTTGACCGTGCACGGCGCGCGGTCACCGTCCAGGCTGACCGGAATCTCACCGGCGCTGGTCTCCAGAGTCATGGAGACCGTGCCGCCCTCCGGCTCCGACGGGGGCAGGGCCACGTCCTTCGCCGCCGCCCGTGAGACCGTGTACTCACACGCCGTGGTCGCCGATCCCGGCGTGTCGTCGGTGGTTGCGGGATCCGGGCCGCCGGCTGAACCGCAGGCCGTGACACAGAATGCCGTGGCGGCGAGAATACCGGATAGGACTGTCCTGGTGTTGTTCATACCCGGAGTTTAGCCGCCGGTGACCCGGGCGGGTGAACCATCGCGCCCGGGTCACCGGACGGATGACCGGGCCGGCAGGTTCCAGAACCGGTTCACGTCGTGGCCGAGCTCGTAGATCGCGCGCCGGACGACGGGGAGACTCAGGCCGATGACATTGGACGGATCCCCCTCGATCCGGTCGATGAACCAGCCACCCAGCGCCTCGAGGGTGAAGGCCCCGGCGCACTGCCACGGTTCCCCCGTCGCGGCGTATGCCTCGATGTCCGCATCGGACACGTCCGCGAACACCACCGATGTGCGGGAGACCGTGACCCTGCAGGCGCCCCCGGGGCCGACGACACAGTGGCCGGTGATGAGCTCGGCGGTCCGCCCCCGTTGCCGCCGCCAGCGTTCCGCCGTGGCGGCCGCGGTGTGCGGTTTGCCCTGCAGCTCACCGTCGAGGAGCAGCATCGAGTCACACCCGATGACGATGTCGTCCGGGTGATCCGGTGCGACCTTCCGTGCCTTCGCCTCCGCCAGGGCGGCGACCACATCGCCGGGTTCGGCCTCCGGCAACCCGGCGATCAGCGCGTCCTCGTCGACGTCCGCGGGATGGATGACCGGCTCCACCCCCGCCGAATTGAGGATGGACCGGCGGGAGGAGGACGCGGATGCGAGGACGATGTTCATGCCCCGACTCTATTGCCCGGTTCCCGGGAGCGGCAACGGTGGGTGAAGCGATGGTGCTAGCATGAATGCCCCGACCCTTCGGACGACGAGGAGATGAGTGCACTGAGCGGCAAGATGTTCGATCCGGGAAACGCGACCTGTTCCCCGGCCAGCAAGCGGATCTACGCGTGGTACGCCATCGCCTACACCGTCGTCGATGTGGCCGCCGCCGTACTGTTCGTCATCGGTTCGATCCTTTTCTTCCGGGAATCGACCACGACCATCGCCACCTGGATGTTCCTCATCGGTTCAGTCCTGTTCGGAGTCCGGCCCTGCATCAGCCTCGTCCGTGAATGGCATCTCCTGAGGATCAGGGACTACGGCGACCTCGCCGCGGAGGCATGATCCCCGCGCTCCGGTGGGAAACGGCGGGCCGGGGGCCGGGGTAGAATCCGGTTCGCCACACCGGGCTCTCCGGGACCGATAACGCAAAGGCGGTACTCCGTGACAATCGTCGTCATCCTCCACATCCTGATCCTGATCGGTTTCGGGCTCCGGATCCTCATCAGGGACGATCTCGAGCCACCGGTACGGCTCGCCTGGCTGATCATCCTCCTCGTGCTGCCATTCATCGGCGCCATCATCTACTTCCTCTTCGGTGAGGTCGACCTCGGGCAGTCCGCCAACCGGCGGCATGATGAGGTCTGGGCCCGGATGCGACGGTGGGGCGCGAATTTCCTGGGCGACCCCGCCGTCACCGATGATCTGGTCGATGCCCGGTACCGGCCCGCCTTCCGCTACTCCGCCTCGATCAACGGCTTCCACGCGGTCCCCGGCAACCGTGCGGAGCTCATGACTGATGCTGCGGAGACCAACCGCCGGCTCATCGCGGACATCGACGGTGCCACCGACCACGTCCACGTCCTGTACTACATCTGGTTGACGGACACCACCGGCACCGACGTGGCGAGAGCGCTGATCCGCGCAGCGGAGCGCGGTGTGACCTGTCGGGCACTCGCCGACGGACTCGGCTCCCGGGCACTCATCCGGTCGGACCTCTGGCGGGAGATGGCTGACGCGGGGGTGCAGCTGGGGGTCGCACTTCCGCTACGAAATCCACTCCGGACGATGATCACGTCGAGAATCGATCTGCGCAACCACCGGAAGATCACCGTCATCGACGGCTCCGTTACCTACTGCGGCTCCCGGAACTCCGCGGACCCCGAGTTCCGGGTCAAGCCGAAGTACGCGCCGTGGGTGGACATCATGCTCCGATTCACCGGACCGGTGGTCTCCCAGAACCAGCTGCTGTTCGCCAGCGACTGGGCACAGACGACGGGGGAGAACCTCGACGTCATCCCGGTTCCGCCGCAACCCGCGGACCCGGCCGGCTTCCCCGCACAGGTCATGGGGGACGGACCGACCGAGCGTCAGGGGGCCACGCCGCAGTTGTTCGCCACCCTGATCGCCTCGGCACACCACAGGCTGACCATGTCCACCCCGTACTTCGTGCCCGATGAGACCGTGGTTCAGGCGCTCATGGCCGCCGCGTTCCGGGGTGTCGAGGTCACGATGATCTTCCCGGAGAACAACGACAGCTGGATCGTCGCCGGTGCCAGCCGCAGCTACTATCGTCAGCTCCTCGCGGCGGGGGTCCGCATCCACGAGTTCCGGGGTGGGCTCCTGCACGCGAAGACGCTCACGATCGACGACACGATCACCCTCATCGGGTCGACGAACGTCGACCTACGCAGTTTCGACCTGAACTACGAGAACAACATTCTCCTGCAGGACCGACGGACCACCGGGGCGGTGCGGGCCCGCCAGTCCGAGTACCTCGCCTCATCCAGGGAGGTGAGCGAAACCGAGGTGCTCGGCTGGAGCTGGTACCGGCGTGCCCGGCACAACGTCCTCGCCACCATCGGTCCGGTACTGTAGCCGTCCTCTCATCCGGAGATCAGGGCGGCGCCCGTCTCCGTGCGGAGATCCGAGTCATCCAGCACATACCGCGAAGTGTGCCGGTGGAGGACCACGCGCAGCCCATGTGCCAGTGGGTTCACGGATCCCGACCACCCGGATCTCCGGTGCCGGGGCCCGCGGATTCTGCTGGTGCTCCGACATGTCTCCACCCTCTCCCGCATGCTCGCGTCGCCGGAAGGCCCTCCAGATCCACCCGGACACGTGCTGGTCGGTTGTGGCCGAGGCCGCCGGAGCGGTGCCGGTATCGGGGCGGCGGGGACAAACTGTGGACAGCATCGGCGTCGCCGGGGATCCGACAGGTGCGGCCGGTGGGTGGGCACCGGCAGAATCTCTCCCCGTGGATCGCGCCGGAATGTGCGTCGGCCCCGAAGTGGTCGCTCGCCCGGAGCTCGGTGGCGACGAACCCGTGTTCGGACCCTGCGGCGGGTAGACGGCGGCAGATCTCCGAGCGTGCCCCGGATCTGGGCCCCGGTGGTGAGTTCGGGGGAGTCGGGGTGCACGCGTACTCCGCCGGGATCTCCGTAGGGGTGGGGGCCATGAGCACCACGCGGCAGCCGGTGCGCGCAGCGGCTTGACTGACTCGATGAGAGGGTGACAGGTCGGCCAACGGTGGCGGGGAGGATCCGTGCAGGCGAGGATTCCGGCGTGGCTCTCGGCGGCGCGGACCATCCGTACAGGGCGGTGGACTCATCATCGACACTCTCAGCCGCACCATACGTCCGGAAGGATTCCGTCTGGAGCTGGTCGATCTGACTGCGGAGACCATCGGGTTCTGAGCGCAGAGCTAAGGGACGATCAGCCTCGAGCTGTCCGGTCACTTCGTTGGATCCGGTCCCGATCTGAAGCACTGTTTCTTCGGTCGGTTCGCTGGAGGGGCCGCGTACCCGCCGGCTACGGTAGTGCAGCTGTCTCCGTTGACTGACGCGCGAATACCCCCGCCCTGACCATCACGGATGTCTGGGTGGGGGTCGACCGCGTCTTACGCGGGGATCAGTAGAAGCTGACGTTCTGGAACGCGGTCGGGTTGTGGGTGACCGGGCGGCGCAGCCGCTCCTCGAGATTCCCCCACAGGTTCCGGGTACGCTCAGAGTTCTCCGCCTCCGCAGCGGCCTGTGCCGCGAGGCCGGCGAAGATCACCGTGAGCGCGGCGGTCTCGGCGTCATCCGGATTGCCGTTGACGATCTGCAGGACCGGCTTCGCGGGCTTCTCCGCATCGGTTGTCTCCGCGGCGTCGGCCGGCGCGGTGGTGGTGTCGGACATGGATCCTCCGGTTTGTGTCTCTGTGAAGGTGCGGTGGGAAGGGGCGTTTCTCTACAGCGGGATGTTGCCGTGCTTCTTGGCGGGGACGTTGACGACCTTACGGTCGAGCAGACGCAGCCCCTCGATCAGCTGGCCGCGGGTCTCGGACGGCGGGATGACGGCGTCCACGTAGCCACGCTCGGCCGCCATGTACGGGGTGCACAGGGTCTCCTCGTACTCCTTCTCGTACCCCTTCATCACGGCGGCGACGTCCTTGCCCTCCGCCGCGGCGGCCTTCAGCTCCTTGCGGAAGATGAAGCCGACGGCGCCCGAGGCGCCCATGACGGCGATCTGTGCGGTCGGCCATGCGAGGCAGATGTCCGCGCCCATGTCCTTGGAACCCATGACGCAGTAGGCTCCGCCGTAGGCCTTCCGGGTGATGACGGTGATCTTGCCGACGGTGGCCTCGGCGTAGGCGAAGAGCAGCTTCGCGCCGCGGCGGATGATGCCGTCGTACTCCTGGTTGGTGCCGGGGAGGAATCCGGGGACGTCGACGAACTCGACGATGGGGACGTTGAAGGCGTCGCAGGTACGGATGAACCGGGCGGCCTTCTCGCTGGCCTTGATGTCCAGGCAGCCGGCGAACTGCATCGGCTGGTTGGCGACGAATCCGACGCTCCGGCCCTCGATGCGGCCGAACCCGATGAGGATGTTCTCCGCGTAGCCCTCCTGGATCTCGAGGAACTCGCCGTCGTCGACGACGCGGGTGATGACGTCCTTCATGTCGTACGGCTGGTTCGGGGAGTCCGGGATGATCGTGTCGAGTTCGCGGTCGGCGTCGGTGATGTTGTCCGCGATGGAGCCCTCCATGATCTCGGCTTCCTGGCGCGGCGTCTCCGCACGGTTGTTCTGCGGCAGGTAGGTGATGAGCTCGCGGACCCAGTCGAGGGCGTCGGCGTCGTCGGACCCGGTGTAGTGCGAGGTACCCGACATCGACATGTGGGTGTCGGCACCGCCCAGTTCCTCCTGGGTGACCTCCTCACCGGTGACGGTCTTGATGACGTCGGGACCGGTGATGAACATCTTGGAGGTCTTGTCCACCATGACGATGAAGTCCGTCAGTGCGGGGGAGTAGACGTGGCCGCCGGCGCAGGCGCCCATGATCATGGAGATCTGCGGGATCACACCGGAGGCCATGGTGTTGCGGTAGAAGATCTGGGAGTAGAGGCCGAGGGAGACCACACCCTCCTGGATCCGGGCACCGGCACCTTCGTTGATGCCGATGAGCGGGACCCCGGTCTTGATGGCCAGGTCCATGATCTTGACGATCTTCTCACCGTAGACCTCACCGAGTGCGCCGCCGAACACGGCGCCGTCCTGCGAGAACACGCAGACCTTCCGCCCGTCGATGGTTCCGTAACCGGTCACGACACCGTCCGTGACGGGACGCTTCGCGTCGAGACCGAAGTTCTTCGACCGGTGGCGTGCGAGAGCATCCACCTCAACGAAGGAGCCGTCGTCGAGCAGATACTCGATGCGTTCGCGGGCGGTCTTCTTGCCCGCCTCGTGGACACGTTCGACGGAGGCCTCTCCCATGGGGGCGACGGTCTCTGTCAGGCGCGCGCGGAGGTCGGCGAGTTTACCGGCCGTGGTGGTCAGGTCGGGTGTGGAGTTTTCGGTCGTCATGTTTTCCAAGTTTATAGGGGTGGGGCCCGCCGAAGGAGTGAAAATCGGTCGGCATTCTCTTGTCGGGACGCGTTGCCGGTGGGAAAGCCCCGCGGACGGGGACACTCTAGCAGGGGTCTCCGCACCTTCCCGAAGCCTGTGGGTGCGAGTTGTACAGCACTTTTGCCCCTGGAACATCGGGAAATGAAGGAGCCTCCCCGGTTCCGTCACGGAACCGGGGAGGCTCCCGGGTTTTCATGTCCGTCACCCCCGGGCAGGGGGCCGTGGTGTGGCCTCCCTCCGGACGGTGGGCCCGGTTTTCCGGGTTTACAGGGGGATGTTCCCGTGCTTCCGTGCGGGCCGCTGGACGTTCTTTCCGGCGAAGAGGCGCAGGTTGCGGGCGATCTGACCGCGGGTCTCGCTGGGCAGGATGACCGCGTCGATCAGGCCGCGTTCGGCGGCTAGGTACGGGGTGAGCATGTAGTCCTCGTACTCACGCTCGAACGAGGCCGCGAACTCCGCGACGTCGAGACCCCGGTCGGCCGCGTCCTTCAGCTGCTTGCGGTAGATGAAGCCGACGGCACCCTTGGCGCCCATGACGGCGATCTGTGCGGTGGGCCAGGCCAGGTTGAGGTCCGCGCCGAGTCCCTTGGAACCCATGACGCAGTACGCGCCACCGTAGGCCTTGCGCATGGTCACGGTGATCTTCGGGACGGTGGCTTCTCCGTAGGCGTAGAGCAGCTTCGCGCCCCGGCGGAGGATGCCCTCGTACTCCTGCCCCGCTCCGGGGAGGAATCCGGGGACGTCGACGAGCATGACGATGGGGATGTTGAAGGCGTCGCAGGTGCGGATGAACCGGGCGGCTTTCTCGCTGGCGTCGATGTCCAGGCAGCCGGCGAACTGGGTGGGCTGGTTCGCGACGAACCCGACCGACTGTCCCTCGATACGGCCGAACGCGATCACCACGTTCGCCGCGCGGTCCTCCTGGATCTCCAGGTAGTCGCCGTCATCGGTCAGGCACTCGATGACCTCGCGGACGTCGTAGGGCGTGGTCGGGGAGTCGGGGATGATCCCGTCCAGCTTGAGGTCGTCCGCGGTGATGTTGTCGCTGATGGAGCCCTCGTCGCGATCGTGCTCCTCGAGCGGTGCGTAGCTCCGGTTGTTCGAGGGGAGGTAGCCGACGAGTTCCTGAACCCACTCGAGGGCGTCCTCGTCGGAGGCGGCTGTGTAGTGGCTGTTGCCGGCGGTCTCCATGTGGGTGCTCGCACCGCCCAGTTCCTCCTGGGTGATCTGCTCGCCCGTGACGGTCTTGATGACGTCGGGTCCGGTGACGAACATCTTCGAGGTCTGGTCGACCATGACGACGAAGTCGGTGAGTGCGGGGGAGTATGCGTTGCCGCCGGCACAGGCTCCCATGATCACGGAGATCTGGGGGACGACGCCCGAGGCGTTGATGTTCTGGTAGAAGGTCTGCGCGATGAGGTCCAGGGACACGGCACCGTCCTGGATACGTGCGCCGGCCCCTTCGTAGAGGCCGATGAGGGGACGGCCGGTCTCGACGGCCAGTTCCATGATCTTGATCATCTTCTCGCCGTAAACCTCGCCGAGTGCGCCACCGAACACGGTGCCGTCCTGGGAGAAGATGCAGACCTCACGGCCGTCGATGGTGCCCCAGCCGGTGACGATGCCGTCGGTGGCCGGTCGACGTCCACCCATCCCGAAGGCGGTGGTGCGGTGACGGGCCAGCTGGTCCGTCTCGATGAAGGAGCCCTCGTCGAGGAGGAAATCCAGTCGTTCCCGGGCGGTGAGGCGACCGGCGGCATGAACTTTCTCCACCGGTGCGAGGCCCATGGGGAAGGTGGCCTCGGCGCGGCGTGCCTTGAGGTCCGCGATCTTGTCGGCGGTGGTCATCGGGCCGGACATCGAGGAAACGTCGATCAAAGGTGAGGAAATCGTCATGTTTGGGGAGTCTAGGGCAGCGGTTTTAGTTTTCAAAGCAAAAACGTGGTGATCTGCATCACAATTAGAGAAAGTGCTGGTTAAAGGGCGTTTCCTGGGGTCGAGGTGGTTTCGGGCGTGTCGCCCGGCCGACCACGTACGCGCTATCGTGACAGGCATGATCTCGCGGACCCCACGTAACCCGGTCGACACCGACGCCCTGCGTCGCCGCTGTGTGGACGGCGGACCCTACAACCGCATCGACCACACCGCGCGGACCGGTTCCACGAACGCCGATCTGGTCGCCGCGTCCGGTCGGGGAGCGCCGGAGTGGACCGCGGCCGTCACGGAGGACCAGTCGGCCGGTAGGGGACGGCACGGGCGGGTCTGGACGGCCCCCGCGGGCAGCCAGGTCATCGTCAGCGTCCTCATCCGCCCGCCCCGGTCGAGCCTCGGACGTCTCGGTACCCTGCCGCTGGCGGCCGGACTGGCGGTCGTCGACGCCGTCAGGGACGCCGGGAAGCGGGCCACCGCGGAATCCGGTTGCCCGTGTTCCCTGGACCCGGTGCTGAAATGGCCGAATGACGTGTTGCTCGGTGGGCGGAAGCTCTGCGGCATCCTCGCCGAGGCCGCGAATCTCTCCGACGCCCCCGCGGTGGTGGTCGGTCTCGGCATCAACGTGTCCCTCACGGAGGAGGAGCTGCCCGTCCCGCACGCGATCTCCCTGGACCTCGCCGATCCCGCGCACACCTTCGACCGGACCCTCCTTACCGGGGACGTCCTTCTCGCCCTGCACAGACGACTGACCCAGTGGGCGGCCGGGGAACCCGGTCTCCTGGTCGACTACCGTCGGGTCTGCTCCTCGATCGGCGCCCGTGCCAAGGTCGTCGTGCCGGCCGCGAACGGGGACCGGACCATCTACGGCACCGTCACCGGGGTCGCCGACGATGGTCGGCTGCTGTTCCACGACGAGGACGGGACCGACCACGAACTGGCGGCCGGGGACGTCACCCACCTGAGGTCCGTATGAGAGGGGGGATGGTCCCGGTACCCGGTGAACACGTCCTGGTCGATGTGCGGGCACCGCTGCGGGAGATGGTCTTCCCGTTCCTGGAGATGATCGCGGCAACCGGCGTGCTCTGGATCATCATCGGATGGTTCGACGCCACGGACGCCGGCAGGTACGGGGTGGGGCCGTTGCACCTGCCTCCGGAGTGGCGGAACGGCTTCGTCCTCCTCTGGATGATGCTGGTCGTCTGGCGTTTCGTGGTCCCGCTCCTGCGGAAGCGGCGCCGCCGGATGATCGTCACGGACCGGCGCATCATCTTCCGCGCCGACGGCTTCCGGTCACGTCCCCGGTCGTTGGCGATGTCCGCGGTGACGTGGGCGGAGAAGGAACGGGGTGGACTCGCCGTCTACCTGCGGGACAGTGATCTACCCGTCTACTACGGCGGTCTGCCGAAGATCCGGAAGATCGCCCGGATGATCAACGATCCCCTCGCCTGAACCGGTCCACCGCACCGCTATAGTTGTGCGGTGTGAGCAACCATCCCCGTGACCCCCTGCCCGCCGGTGGAAAACCCGAGGCGCACGCCGCCGGAATGCCCGTCGTCACCGTCATCGGTGACGGTCAACTCGCCCGGATGATGCAGACCGCGGCGATCGAGATGGGCCAGTCCGTGAGACTTCTCGCCGGATCCCACGGGGCGTCCGCGGCTCAGGTCGCCGCCGATGTCGTCATCGGGGACTACACCGACCTCGAGTCGCTCGAAACCGCCGCCGAGGGATCGAGCGTCGTCACCTTCGACCATGAGCACGTCCCCGCCGAGCACCTCCGTGCCCTGATCGACGCCGGGGTCAACGTCCAACCCGGTCCCGATGCCCTGGTTCACGCGCAGGACAAGCTCGTCATGCGGGAACGACTGCGCGATCTCGGCGCCCCGGTACCCCCGTTCGCCGCGATCGGGTCGGTCGATGACGCCACCACCTTCTTCGATGAGGTCGACGCACGGGTCTGCCTGAAGGCACGCCGCGGAGGGTACGACGGCAAGGGGGTCTGGTTCCCCGGGACCCGGGAGGAACTGGTCCGGCTGGTCACCGAACTCCTCGGCCGTGGGATCCCGCTCATGGCCGAGGAGAAGGTCCGCCTCGACCGGGAACTTTCGGCGATGGCCGCCAGGACCCCCTCCGGACGCTGCGCCACGTGGCCGGTCGTCGAGTCTGTCCAGACCTCCGGTGTCTGCACCGAAGCGGTCGCGCCCGCGCCCGAGCTTCCCCCGAAACTCGCGGAACAGGCCGAGAAGCTCGCGGTGGAGATCGCCGACGAACTCGGTGTCACCGGTGTCCTCGCCGTCGAGCTCTTCCTCACCCACGCGGGCGGGGACGATGAACCCCGGATACTGGTCAACGAGCTGGCCATGCGGCCGCACAACACGGGTCACTGGACACAGGACGGGTCCCGCACCAGCCAGTTCGAGCAGCACATCCGTGCCGTCCTCGATCTCCCGCTCGGTTCCCCCGAAACCGTCGGTGGCACGACGGTCATGGCCAACGTCCTCGGCGCCGACGAGGACCCCGGGCAGAGCATGCACGACCGGATGATCGAGGTGTGGAACCGGTTCCCTGACGCGAAGATCCACATGTACGGCAAGGACTGGCGCCCCGGACGTAAGATCGGACACGTCAACCTGGTCGCCGGCCCCGGTCACGACGGTGACGTCCCCGAACTGCGCAGGCGGGCGCGTCTCGCGGCCCACTACCTCGTCCACGCGACCTGGGCGGACGGCTGGATCTCCGACTGACCCACGCCCCACGTCCCGCACCCCATCAGCTCACCGGAAGGACGGTCATGGAAACCACCGAACGCAGCGTCTCCGAACGCCCCACCGGCCCGCTCGTCGGCCTGATCATGGGATCCGACTCAGACTGGCCGACCGTGGAACCGGCGGCTGAGGTCCTCGCCGAGTTCGGCATCCCCTTCGAGGTCGGTGTCGTGTCCGCGCACCGGACCCCTGAACGCATGCTCGACTACGCCCGCTCGGCGCACACCCGCGGCCTGTCCTGCATCATCGCGTGTGCGGGCGGCGCGGCGCACCTTCCCGGTATGGTCGCCGCGGCGACCCCGCTGCCGGTCATCGGCATTCCCCGTGCCCTCGACACCCTCGACGGGATGGACTCCCTGCTGTCGATCGTCCAGATGCCCGCCGGTGTCCCCGTGGCCACCGTGAGCATCGGTGGAGCGAAGAACGCCGGGCTCCTCGCCGCCCGGATTCTCGGTGCCGGTGACCCCGCACTCGTCGAGCGGATGGCCGCCTATCAGGACGAGATGCGTGACGCGGTGCTCGCCAAGGATGCGGCGCTGCGTGAGCGGCTGCTGGGGCAGTGACCCCGCCCGTCGGCGACGGCTCCCGGCTCCCGGTCGTCATCCTCGGCTGCCGTCTCCGTGACGGTCGTCCCGGGCGCGCCCTCGAGCAGCGCCTCGTCGCGGCCCTTCCCGCCGTGCGTCGGCAACGGGACTCACCCGTCGTGGTGACCGGATACGGGGAGGCCCCCGCGATGCGGGACTGGCTCGTCCACAACGGGGTCGACGCGGCGCGGATCATCACCGAGGATCGCGCGACCTCGACCAACGAGAATCTCGAGAACACCCGTGAACTGCTCGCCGACTGGCCGGAGTGGATCGTGGTCACCAACGAATTCCACACCCCCCGGGTGAAGCTCTGGGCCTGGCACCACGGGTACCGTGTGCGGATGGTCGCCGCGAGAACCCCGCTCGTCAGGATCCCCCACCTGTGGACCCGCGAGGTATTCGCGCTCGTTCATTCTCTACTGCGCATCGTCTGGCGGCGGATCCGCTCCTGAACGACCGTTCCCCGGGCCGGTCAGTGCCTCCTGCCGGAACGCCACAACCAGACGGCGGCGAGAACGAGGACGAGCGCGAGCACCGCGGGCCACACCTCCGGTTCGGGGCGCGTCACGTTGATCACCGCCTGGAGCAGTGCCACCGCCGCGAAGAAGGACACGAATCCGGTGAGGGTGTCACGCTGCAGTCTCCGGCGGCGGGCCTCGGACGGGTCGCGGTCTGGTCGGGGCGTGGACAAGGGTGCTCCTCCCTGAGGTGCGGTTTCGGGTACGGGTCGCCGCTCAGGCCTTCACACCGCCGGCCGTCAGGCCGGCGACGATACGACGCTGGAACACGAGCACCATGATGACGAGGGGGACCGTCACCAGCGCACCCGCGGCCATGATCGAGGTGTACGGGTACTCGAACGCGGACGGGCCTGAGAAGCGTGCGATCGCCACCGTCACCGGTTCCGTCGCGGTCGTGGAGAGCTGCTTGGCGAGCATGAACTCGTTCCATGCCGCGATGAAAGCCAGGATCGCGGTCGTGAACAGTGCGGGCGCCGCCAGCGGGAGCAGGACGAGCCGGAACGCCTGGCCCCGGGAGGCGCCGTCCACGCGCGCGGCCTCCTCGAGCTCCCACGGGAGCTGCTGGAAGAAGCTCACCAGCGTGTAGATGGTCAGCGGCAGCGCGAAGGAGATGTCCGGGATGATCAGGGCCCGGTAGGTCCCGATCCACCCCAGATCGCCGAAGAGCTGGAAGAGGGGGGTGACCAGGGCGATTCCCGGGAACATGCTGGCCGCCAGGACGATGCCGGTGACGATGCCCTTGCCGCGGAAGTCCAGCCGGGCCAGCGCATACGCTGCGAAGACCCCGACGAGGACGCTGGCCACGGTGGTGATCAGACCGATGATCAGCGAGTTACCGATCGCGGCGAGAAAGTTGTTGCCGGCGTCCGTCGCCAGGGCATCGCGGAAGTTGTCGAGGGTGACGTGCGTCGGCCAGGGGGTCGTGTCGAAGGTCCAGTCCGAGTCCCGGAGTGCGGTGACCAGCATCCAGTAGAAGGGCGCGAGCCCCCAGACGAGGATCGCCAGGACACCGATGTAGTTGCGGACGGTCTTCATCGCCGTTCCTCTCCTTCAGTGCTGCTTCCGTGTCGGTCAGCGGTCCCCACACCGGCGCCCGGGGCCACCAGGACGAGTGGATTGTGGGCCGCGGGCGCCTCATCGACGGGGGCGGGTGCGGTGCCCTTGGCCGTCCGTGAACTGCCGCGGATGTCCGCGCCGAGGAACCGGATCATCACGAACGCCACCGCGAAGATGAGCAGGAAGATCAGGGTGGACAGCGCCGAGGCCGAATTGAAGTGGTTCTGCCGCATGTCCTCGACCACGAGCTGTGAGATGGTGGCGGTCGGTGAACTGGACGCCCCGGAGATCATGATGACCGGGAGATCGTACATGCGCAGTGCGTCGAGGGTGCGGAACAGGACCGCCACCATCAGCGCCGGACGCACCAGCGGGAGGGTGATCCTGGTGAAGATCTGCCACCTGGAGGCGCCGTCGACGCGTGCGGCCTCGTAGACGTCCTTCGGGATCATCTGCAGGCCGGCGAGGATGAGCAGCGCCATGAATGGCGTCGTCTTCCACACATCGGCGAGGATGACCGCCGTCCGCGCCGCCCACGGGTCGGTCGTCCACCGGACATCCAGTCCGAGGACGGCGTTGACCACGCCCTGATCGGCGAAGATGAACTGCCACAGTTTCGCCGTGACCGCGGTCGGGATCGCCCAGGGGATCAGGACCGCGGCACGGAGCAGCCCCCGGCCGAGGAACTCGCGGTTCATGACGGTCGCCATCCACATGCCGAGGACGGTCTCCAGGCTCACGGTGACCACAGCGAAGAAGAGGGTGATCCGGAGCGCGGGCCAGAAGTCCGTGGACAACACACCCGGGGGGCACGTGCTGTATTCCCCGCCCCCGGCGGGGCAGCTCTGGGTCAGCCAGTACAGGTAGTGCCGGAGCCCCGCGAATCCCCCCTCCACGAAGAATCCCGTCGTCGGGTCGAGACCCTTGTCCGCCTGGAACGACAACCAGATGGCGCGGATGATGGGATACCCGATGACGATGGCCAGCACGATCATCGTCGGTGCGATGAGCGCTACCGCAGAGCGGGTCTGTTTCAACCTGGACATGGAACTCCTCGGTCCGGTGGTGGGGGCCCGGTTGAAGGCGGTGGGCCCGGTGGGGTCATCCCACTACTACATCTACCCGCCGGGCACCGGGGTGGACATCCTCCCCGGAGGCCGGGGGTGGCGCGGGGGCGGAGTGCGGTGGAACGCGGTCGGTACGCAGAGGTCCGCCCCGGTGCCCGACGACGTGTCGGCCACCGGGGCGGATCCGCGGTGTGGGGGGGGATCCGGGTCAGCGGTGTCCCACCGCCCACCCGGGGGCCGACTAGCGGCTGGCCTGTTCCATGGCCGCCTGCATGTCGGACGCTGCGTCATCGACGCTCTTCTCACCGGTCAACGCGGCGTAGGAGTTGTCCTGGATCGCCTTGGAGATCGCCGGGTAGAAGGGGCTTACGGGACGCGGGACAGCGTTCTCGAGGGAGATCTTCAGCGCGGGCATGTAGGGGAACTCCTTGATGAGATCCTCATCGTCGTAGATCGATGCGAGCACCGGCGGGAAGGAGGCCTCGGCGAAGCTCATCTGGTTGTCCTCGGAGATGATGAACTCGATGAAGTCACGCGCGGTTGCCTTGTGCTCGGAGTAGACCGAGATGGCGTTGTTGTATCCGCCCAGGGTGGAGACACCGACGCCGTCCTTGGCCACCAGCGGCTGCACCGCGAACTCGCCCTTGACCGCCGAGTTGTCCTTCTCCGCGTTGCCGTACATGTAGGGCCAGTTGATGGCGAAGGCGGTACGGCCCTCGGTGAAGGCCAGGTTCGTCTCCTCCTCGGTCGCGGAGATCGAGTCACCCGCGATGACCCCGTCGTCGTAGGCGTCGACGAGTGCCTTCAGCCCGGCCTTGGAGTCGTCGGAGTCGACGACGGGCTTCTCATCGGAGTCGATGACGTGGCCGCCCCAGCCCTCGATGAAGCCGACCGTGTTCACGGTCAGGCCCTCGTACTTCTTCAGCTGCAGGGTCAGGCAGTCCTTGTCCTGCTCCGAGACCTTCTCGCAGTCCTCGGCGAGTTCCCCGAAGTTCTCCGGGGCCTCGGGGACGAGGGCCGTGTTCCGGAAGAGGAGCTGGCCGTTGGTGTTCTGCGGCACCGCGTACAGCTTGTTGACGTAGGTCGCGGAGTCGACGGTGGACTGCAGCAGCCCGGAGGTGTCCACGGCCATGTCGCCCTCGAGGGGCTCGAGCCACTGGTTCGCGGCGAACTCGGCGGTCCAGATGACGTCGAGTGCCATGACGTCGTAGTCGGTGCTCTTGGCCTGCAGCGCCTGCTTCAGGGTGTCGGCCTGCTCGTCGGCCTCGCCGGCGAGTTCCTTGAGGGTGACCTTCTCTTCCGGGTGCTCGGCGTTCCACTTCTCGATGACGGGCTTGAGCTTGTCGGTGTCGTTCTTGCCCATCGCGAAGGTGATCGGGCCGCGGGCCTCATCGCCGGAGGAGGTCGCGTCCTTCGCCGCGGAAGAGGCGGCGGAGCTGGCCGACGTGGCCTTCTCCGCGGGCTCGCCGGAGTCGGAGGAACAGGCGGTCAGGGCGCCGGTCGCGAGGAAAGCGGTGGCCGCGACGGCGGTGACGGCTCTGCGGTTGAATCTGATCGTCATAAGGTGACTACCTCTCGTTCGGTTTTCCCCGGTGTGGTCCCGCGTGTCCCGGAGTGCGGGTGATGAAGTGGGACACACATCGGGGCGGTTGTGACCGACTATACCTTCGATACCGTTCAAAACGGACGGGATCAGGTGGAGAGATGTCGTATGTGGGGGGAGTCACGTCACATCCGTGGGGGAGCGGTCAAACTGATTGTGCAGGTGAAGCGTCGGGTACCGGCTCCCCGCCGGTGCACACGGGAACGCCGTTCGGCCGGTCGTCCCGGGGGCGCTCACCCCAGTCTGTCGCCGGTCTCCGCGTCGAACCAGTGTGCCCGATCCATGTCCAGCGCCAGCCGGACGCGATCACCGCGGGCGGGAGTCGGGATGTCCCGCAGCCGGGCGACCACGGTGACATCCGGTGCGTCGACCCGGTGGGAATACAGGTACGATTCCGATCCCAGTTCCTCCACGAGATCGACCTCGGCGTCGACGACCGTCCCGGTGGGCTGCGGCTCTCCGTCGCCCAGTGGACGGACGTGCTCCGGGCGGATGCCGAGGGTGACCCGGCCCCGCTCGGGATCGTCCGCGGCGATCAGGTTCATCGAGGGGGACCCGATGAACCCGGCGACGAACGCGTTGACGGGACGTTCGTACAGTTCCCGGGGTGGGGCGACCTGCTGGAGGATGCCGTCCTTGAGTACCGCGACGCGGTCTCCCATGGTCATTGCCTCGACCTGGTCATGGGTGACGTACACCGTCGTGGTGCCGAGTCGGCGCTGCAGCGCAGCCAGTTCGGTCCGGGTCTGCACGCGCAGTTTGGCGTCCAGGTTCGACAGGGGCTCATCCATCAGGAACACCGCTGGATTCCGGACGATGGCCCGGCCCATCGCGACGCGCTGCCGCTGACCTCCCGAGAGGTCCTTCGGCTTCCGGTCGAGGAACGGGGTGAGTCCGAGCAGCTCCGCGGCGTCACGGACCTTGGACTCGATGTCCTTCTTCGGCAGCTTCGCCAGTTTCAGGGAGAAGCCCATGTTCTCGGCGACACTCATGTGGGGGTAGAGGGCGTAGTTCTGGAAGACCATCGCGATGTCCCGGTCGGCGGGTTCCGCACGGGTTACGTCGCGGCCGTCTATCAGGATGCTTCCGCTCTCGACGTCCTCCAGGCCCGCCAGTGCCCGGAGTGTGGTGGACTTCCCGCAGCCCGAGGGGCCCACGAGAACCAGGAATTCGCCGTCCCCGATCTCCAGATCGAAGGTGTCGACCGAAGGGCGTTCTGCGCCGGGGTAGCGGACGGTGACGTTGTCGAAGCGAACGGTAGCCATGAGGAGAATCTAGCAGCGGTGGCGGCGTCTCACCTGTGCGTCACCCGTTCGGTGGTGGAGATCGCCTCCAGGCGGGCCGAGTCGACCGGACCGTTCACCACCACCACCGAGCCTCCCGCAGCCAGAGGGGCGAGTACCCCGGAGCGGAATCCCGCGTTGTCGGTCCACCCGGTGATCAGGGTCCTGGCTCCCACGGGGGGAAGGACCGCGGAATCACCGACGACCTCGCGCAGCGTCTTCGTCGGATAAGGAAACTGATCGCCGTAGAAGCGCACCACGGGGCCGAAGTCGACGACTCCGTCCGGCATGGTGCCCCCGCATTCCTCGACTCCGCGGCCGAAGGGGTCGTCGGTGACCACCGCGGTGTCGCCGGTGAACGTGGAGTCGACCCGGTCAGGTGACGTGAACAGAACCTCCGCGGAGGGGTCGGAGCCTATCGCGTAGTCGATCCCGGCGGCCAGGGCGCCGAGAACCACGGCGACCGACTGCCAACCGGCGGGGAGGTCCACGGCGATCCGGGAACCGGGCTGGAGATCGAACTCCTCGTAGAGCATGTTCCCCACCTTCGATGCCCAGTTGTCGAGGGTCTGCGCGGAGAAATCGAGGCGTGCGCCGGTGGTCTCGTTGTAGACGGTCAGACGGGGCACACCGGGGTCGGCGGCCAACAGATCTCGGAGCAGGTCCATACCCCGAGGGTAGGTGAAACCCGCGGGGACGGTCCTAGTTGACGCACCTCGGACCGTTCCCACCGGCATCGATGACCGGTGCCGAGGGGGCGGGGTCCGGCCCTGGCTGTCCCACGGTGGCCCCGTCCGTTCCCGTCGCGGCGGAGCCGTCGACCGGTTCCGCCGCGACGGGGCCGGACCAGTCCGCTGCGACCGCGACGACCGCCTCACCGTCGACCAGGGTCGGGGATTCGGTGATCTCGAGGCCGCCCAACTGTTCGGACAGGAGTCTGACCGCCGGATCGGAGGCATCCGCCGCGACGATGACGCTCTCCGGATAGAGGCCGTCGGGGGCGTTGGTGACCTCGCCGATCCGGTAACCGAGTTCCTTCACGGCGCCGGCGACCCTGCCCGCCTTCCCGGAGACGGTGGTCGCGTTCAGGACGTGGACGTCGAGTTCCGGCACCGGTTTCCTGTCCTCGGTCGGGGAGGCGGTGGAACCGGAGGTGTTTCCACGGCCACCGTCCTCATCGCCGAGGAGGGTGTCGAAGAAGTCGTGGACGGAGTCGACGTCGACCGTCACCACCGACTCGCCGTAGTCGCCGACGCCGTCGATGGAGGTCACCGGGATCGTGGTGAACTGCACCCGACCGCCGGCGAGATTCTGCAGCTGGTTCGCGAAACTCATCACGTCCCAGTCCTCGTCGATGATCACCGACCGGCTCACGGCTTCGCCCAACTGGTTGAGGGTCTTCGGGTTGGACAGGGTGCTGCTGCTCAGGACGTGGTTGACGAGCGAGGCCATGTAGGCCTGCTGACGGACGATCCGGTCCAGGTCGCCCCGCGGAAGACCGTGCCGCTGGCGGACGAAGGACAGCGCGTCCGGCCCGGAGAGCTTCTGCCGTCCGGCGGGGAAGTCCGCGCCCGAGAACTCGTCGTAGACCGCGTCGTTGAGACAGACCTCGACGCCACCGACCGCATCGGTGAGCAGAACGAAGCCGAGGAGCCCGACCTCCGCGTAGTGGTCGACGGTGATTCCGGTGAGATTCGCCACCGAATTGATCAGCGCCTTGCGCCCCGCGTCCTTGGACTGCTCCTCGAGCTTGTTCTCGTCGGTGACCCCGTCCTCGACGAGCTCCTCCTTGCGCTGGGCCTTGTACGCGCCGTAGACGCCGTTGATCTTCGTGTTGCCCAGCTCGTCATCGTGGATGTAGGTGTCCCGGGGGATGGAGATGGCTGTCGCCGACGAACCGTCGTTGGGTACCCGGATGACCATGATCGTGTCGGTGTTGTCGTTCGCCTCGTCGCCGGCCCGGAGCATGGCGACCTCATCCGGGGTGAGGGGATTTCCCTGGGCGTCCGACCGGGAATCCGACCCCACGAGGAGGATGTCGGTTGCGCCGTCGAGCTGTTCGCCCTTCTTCACCCTGGTCCCACCGCCGAGATTCAGGTTGCTCGCACCTGCGACGGTGTCGCCGAGACGGCCGACCGTGAAGTAGCCCATGCCGGAAACGACGAGTACCGCGACCGACATCAGCGAGAGGAGGATCCTCAGTGCCCTGGGGCCGGTCTGAGCGAGCTCCGGTACCGGTGACGGCGGTGGCTGGATGTCGCGTACCGGGCGGTGGTGATCGGTCACGGGCAAGCTCCAACTGCGTCGACGAAAAGGGCTCTAAGGTGGCGGTGGGGCGCTCCCGGAGAACCGGGCACCCCCTCACGGGCGTGGGCCGCACGCCACTGTCAGAGAAGGAGTCTATGCCATGGACGTCGTAGTGACCGGAAGCAACGGACAGGTCGCCTCGGCCCTGAGGCTCACGGCTCCCGGGGGGATCAGGGTCAGATGGCTCGACAGGCGGGCCCTCGACGTCACATCGGCGGAGGCCGTCGGGACGTCAGCTGTGCTCCACGGTGCCGATGTCGTGATCAACACCGCCGCCTTCACCGACGTCGACGGGGCCGAGGACCCGGGGCGTCGCGCGGAGGTGGAGGCGTTGAACGTCCGGGCACCCGGTCTGCTGGCCGGGCGGTGCGCGGAGATCGGCGCCCGATTCATACACCTCAGCACCGACTACGTCTTCGGTTCCTCCGGAAGCGCGGAGGCCGGTCCGCTTCCCGTGGACGCGCCGACCGATCCCGACAGCGTCTACGGAATCACCAAACGCGCCGGGGAACGCGCCGTCGGTGAGGTCTCGGACCGGTGTGGTCTCCGGGCGACGGTGGTGCGGACCGCCTGGGTCTTCTCCGGAGCGCTCCTGCCGGGGCACCGCGACTTCGTGGGCACGATGCTGCGGCTCGCCGCGGAGGACGGCCCGGTCCGGGTGGTCGACGACCAGTTCGGCAACCCCACCTACGCCGTGGATCTCGCCCGGGGACTGTGGCGGCTCGCGGCGGACGGATCCGCGCCCACCGGAATCCTGCATGCCGCCGGAGCGGGGCACACGAGCTGGTTCGGCCTCGCGAGACAGGTGTTCGCCGAGGCCGGTGCGGATCCGGAACGCGTCGAGCCCTGCGGCAGTACGGAGTATCCGCGGCCGGCGCCCAGGCCCGGGTGGTCGGTTCTCGACACGGGGGCATGGTCTGAGCGGTACGGCGAACTTCCGGAGTGGCGGTCCGGCGTCTCCCGTGCGGTGGGCGCTAGACTCTGACCCCGTGACCCTCCCTCTACCCGTTGTGACCGTGACCTATTCGCCGGGACGGCATCTCGACAGTTTCCTCCGCTCACTGCCCGACGCCAGTGGGCGGGAACTGCACGTCATCCTGGCGGACAACGGATCGACCGACGGGGTCCCGGAGCGGGCCGCCGACGGGCGGGAGAACGTCGAGCTGCTGCGTACCGGGGGCAATCTCGGATACGGCAGCGCCATCAACGTCGCCGCCCGGATGCTGCGGGCCCGGCGCGACCGGGGCGAACTGGACCCCGAGTTCCTCATCGTCGTCAATCCGGACGTCACCTTCGGTCCCGGCAGCATCGACGAGCTCATCGCGTGTGCCCGAAGGCATCCGAGGGCGGGATCCGTCGGTCCCCGGATACGTCAGCCGGACGGCAGCACCTATCCCTCGGCGCGTGCTGTCCCAACTCTGCGCAACGGTGTCGGACATGCGTTGCTCTCGGAGGTCTGGCCGTCCAATCCCTGGACCGCGGCGTACCGAGCGGACACGGACATGGACACCGAACACACCGCCGGATGGCTGTCCGGATCCTGTCTGCTGCTGCGGTGGTCGGCCTTCGACGCCGTCGGGGGGTTCGACGAGCGTTACTTCATGTATCTCGAGGACGTCGACCTGGGGGACCGGCTCGGCCGCGCGGGGTGGGAGAACGTCTACTGTCCCGCCGCCCTGATCGGACATGATCAGGGGCATTCGGCCGGTGCCCACCTCGATCTCATGCTTCCGGCACACCACGACAGTGCCTACCGCTTCCAGGCCGACCGGCACCCGGGGCCGTGGATGGCGCCGCTGCGGATCGTGCTCTGGCTGGGGTTGAAGCTCCGGGCCGCGGTGGCCCTGGCGGCGTCCCGGCCCCTCCCGTTGCGCCGCTGACCGTAGCAGCCCGACACCCCACAGGTGCGGTACTGTCACCCGAAGAACCGATCGGAAGAAAGAGACCAGATGACTGATCTACATGAGGTAGCGAAGGACACCGACGCCGTCATTCTCGTGGGTGGCAAGGGAACCCGGCTGCGACCGCTCACCGTTTCAACACCGAAACCCATGCTGCCAACGGCCAATGTGCCGTTCCTCACGCATCTGCTCGGCCGGATCCGTGCTGCGGGGATCACCCACGTCGTCATGGGTACCTCTTTCCGTGCCGAGGTGTTCGAGGAGCACTTCGGTGACGGTTCCGACATGGGGCTGGAGATCGAGTACGTCGTCGAGGAGACCGCCCGGGGCACCGGTGGTGCGATCCGGAACGTCTACGATCGTCTCCGCAACGACACGGTGATGGTGTTCAACGGTGACGTGCTCGGTGGTGCCGATCTAGGGGGCATCCTGCGGACCCACGCGGAGAAGAACGCCGATCTGACGATGCACCTCGTCCGCGTCGCCGATCCCCGGGCCTACGGGTGTGTGACCACCGACGGGGAGGGGCGTGTCCGGAATTTCCTGGAGAAGACCGAGGATCCGCCGACCGATCAGATCAACGCGGGGTGCTACGTCTTCCGCCGCGAGCTCATCGAGGGCATCCCGGAGGGCCGGAACATCTCTGTCGAACGGGAGACGTTCCCGCGCCTCCTCGAGGAGGGCTGCCGGGTGTACGGACACGTGGACAACGCCTACTGGCGGGACATGGGGACCCCCCACGACTTCGTCCGCGGGTCCAGTGACCTGGTGCGTGGAATCGCCCCGTCTCCTCTGCTCGAGGGAAAGACCGGGGAGTCTCTCGTCCACGAGTCAGCCGGTGTCAAGGACGGGGTTCTGCTGCTCGGTGGAACATCCGTGGGCCGTGGCACGGAGATCGGTGCGGGGTGTCGGTTGGATGACACGGTGGTGTTCGACGGTGTGACCATAGAGCCGGGGGCGATCATCCAGAACTCGATCATCGCCTCGGGTGTGCACATCGGACCGAACGCCCGGATCTTCGACGCCGTGATCGGTGAGGGGGCGCAGATCGGTGCACGCTGTGAGCTGCGCAACGGGATGCGCGTCTGGCCGGGGGTCGTCATCCCCGACGGTGGCGTCAGGTTCTCGTCGGACGCCTGAGCGGCGGCACGTCGCACCACGGTACGGCGCCCCGTGCTCTAACATCATTCGGGCCCGGTTTCCGGCTGCGACACGCCGAGCATTCAGCCCATTGCGATCTGACGGAGGGGGAGCCACTACATGTGGCACCCCCTTGGTTCACCCCCATCTCCACTCGTCAGTGACTGCTGTTGCTGATGTTGTTTACTTCCTGGGAAAACGCGTCGGGAGTGAAAAATAGCCCCCTTCCGGGTTGACGATATCTAGGGGCGCGTGTGTAATCACACTTATGTAACTGGCTGCCGGGTCGATCCTCTCCATCCGGATCTCCGCGCCAGCATCGCGGCCCCCGGGTCGTGGTCCGGAATTGTTCAACGCCAACCAGGGGAAGGGAGTGCCCATGGAGGATTACGCGTCCGATGCGTCTCTGCGTAGCGTGCCCGTGGGTGGCCGTGACGGCGGGGCGCCGGCCGACGGTCCCGTGCTCCGCGGAGTCACCCTGCCTCTGGATGCGCTGTTCGGTGCCGTCGAGCAGGAATGGCAGGAGCAGGCGCTGTGCGCCGAAACCGACCCGGAGGCGTTCTTCCCGGACAAGGGCGGATCAACCCGCGAGGCGAAGCGTATCTGCCAGGCGTGCGGTGTTCGAGATGAGTGCCTCGAGTACGCACTGGAGCATGACGAGCGCTTCGGCATCTGGGGCGGTCTCTCCGAGCGTGAGCGTCGCCGGTTGAAGAAGCAGCTCGGGTAACTGATGCACCCGCTGAGCGCCCGATTCGCCCACTGACGTTCCCCGTACCGGTGTTCCCGGTCAGTCGTGGAACCTTGGGTCGATGTCGGCGGGATCGACGTTGAGGTGGGCGGCGACCAGCTGGGTGAGTATCCGTCGGAGCAGTTCCGTCCGTTCCGCGGTTCCCGAGCAACGCTGTTCGACCGGTTTCCTGAAGATGACGATCCGCGCCCGCGTCGGTTGGCCGAGCGGATCGACGCCGGCCGGGATGACCCGGCCCAGCGGAACGGGTCCGTCGGCGGCGATCTCCTCGGGGAACACCGTCATGTCCGGGCGGAGTCGCATGCGGGGAACGGTGTCGACCGCGACGTCCAGGTTCCGGAGTTGTTCGGGGTAGGAGTCCAGCAACGGAGTGTAGGCGTCGACGACCGCGGCATCGAAGAGCTGGCTCGCGGTCCGGTACCGGGGCGTTCCCGGGGGGAGCAGTGGGCCCCGGGGTCCCCTGTCCCGACGGTTGCGGGATGACTGGACGGGCATGGGCCCATCGTAGCGGTGTCCACCGTCCCCGTTGAGGGGGCGCGCCGGGGGAGGGCACTACCTAAACCTCAACCTACGGTCTAGACTTTGTCCCCGTGAGCCAATTTCGACGCTGTTCCCGCCCGGGCTGCGGCAAACCCGCCGTGGCCACCCTGACGTACGCCTACGCCGAGTCGACGGCGGTGATCGGCCCGCTCGCCCCGAACAGTGAGCCGCACAGCTGGGACCTCTGCGACCACCACGCCGGCTCCATCACCGCGCCTCTCGGTTGGGAACTCCTGCGTTTCAACCACATACACCCGGAGTTCGGTGACGACGACGATCTCACCGCCCTGGCGGAAGCCGTCCGTGAGGCCGGGAGATCCACCTCGGGGTTGGTTCCGGAGGGCCCCGAGTCCGCTTCCCGGGACGACGATTCCCGGCATCCCGCCCGACGCATGCCGCGCATTCAGGCGGCCCGGCAGCGTCGCCGCTCCCATCTGCACGTCGTCCCGGATCCCGATGAGCCCGGACCCGACTCGTCCGGTGAACAGGACGGGTGACGGAGCGCCGGTTCCCGGACGGTGATGATCCGGGTGCGGGGTGGGGCGAACAGGGGATCACGTCCCGTTGATCCGGGGAGGACACCCCCACCGCCGCCTGTCCGCTGATGGCGCGCCGGAAACCCCCGGGTATGATCGGGCGGAAACAAAAACGGACCCGGTCTGGCCGGCGGGTGAGTGTTCGACCAGCCACCCCGGTGTCCCGCAGCTTCTGCGCCCACTCTCGAAGGAGAACCAGTACATGCGTACCCGTGATTCCGTTGACGCCGTCATCAAGGCCTACGACATTCGTGGTGTGGTCGGGGACGGTATCGACGCCGACTTCGTCCACGACACCGGGGCCGCCTTCGCCCGGCTCATGCGGGCGGAGGGAGCCACGTCCATCGCGGTCGGACACGACATGCGCGACTCCTCGCCCGAACTCGCGTCCGCCTTCGCCGCCGGCGTCGCGGAGCAGGGACTCGATGTCGAGATGCTCGGGCTGACGTCCACCGACGAGCTCTACTACGTCTCCGGCTCGAGGAGCTGCCCCGGTGCGATGTTCACCGCGAGCCACAATCCGGCGAAGTACAACGGCATCAAGCTCTGTCGCGCGGGGGCACGTCCCGTCGGTCAGGCATCGGGACTGGCGACCATCGCCGACGATCTCGTCGCCGGAGTTCCGGAGTTCGACGGGGCCACGGGGAAGGTCACGGAGAGCGACGCCCTCGCCGACTACGGGGCCTTTCTCCGGTCGCTGGTGGATCTCACCGACATCCGTCCGCTCACCGTCGCGGTCGACGCGGGCAACGGCATGGGGGGACTCACCGTGCCGGCGGTGTTCGAGGGGCTGCCCGTCGACATCCGTCCGCTGTTCTTCGAGCTCGACGGTACCTTCCCCAACCATGAGGCCAACCCCCTGGAGCCGGCGAATCTCCGGGATCTCCAGCAGTTCGTCCTCGACACCGGGGCGGACATCGGACTCGCGCTCGACGGCGATGCGGACCGCTGCTTCGTCATCGACGAGAAGGGGAACCCCGTCAGCCCCTCCGCGGTGTGCGCGATCATCGCGGAACGCTACCTGGCGGATCGTCCGGGGGCGGCGATCATCCACAATCTGATCACCTCCAGGGCGGTCCCGGAGATCATCGCGGAGAACGGCGGACGCGCCGTCCGCACCCGGGTCGGACACTCCTTCATCAAGGCCACCATGGCGGAGGAGAAGGCCGTTTTCGGCGGTGAGCACTCCGCGCACTACTACTTCACCGAGTTCTTCAACGCCGACTCCGGTCTGCTCGCGGCGATGCACGTTCTCGCGGCGCTCGGCCACCAGGACTCCCCGATGAGCGAGATGATGGCCCGGTACGACCGCTACGCGGCCTCCGGGGAGATCAACTCACGCCTCGAGAACTCGACCGCGCAGACCGAGCGGACCGAGGCCGTCCTCGAGGCGTTCGCCGACCGTACCGAATCCGTCGACCGCCTCGACGGGGTCACCGTGCGGCTCGCGGGCACGCCCGCGTGGTTCAACCTGCGGGCGTCGAACACCGAGCCGCTGCTGCGCCTGAATGTCGAGGCGCCCAGCGACGGGGAGGTCGATGCACTCGTGACCGAAATCCTGGGGATCATCCGGGCGTAGCCGTCACCGGGCCTCCGGGTACCGGCGTCCGGAGGCGGTTCCACGCTACCCTGGGAGTTCGAACCACACCGGGTGGTGCGCTGCTGCACGGGGACGGACGGCTCCTGCGTCCTCCCGTGCCCCTCCCGGTGTCGGCGACTAGTGCGCAGAGAGGATCCCGGTCATGGAGAATGCCACGTACGAATACGACTGGTCGGACGGATCACGCTACGACAGCGACGCAGTCAGGTTCTTCGATGTCGCCCACGAGGGAGCCCAGGTGCGGTGCGTCGCCGGATTCATCGCGGACGGCGCACTCGACGACATCGTCGGTACCCGCCCCAGGAGCGTGATCATCGTGGCCGGGGATCTGCTCTCGAAGCGGGCGGCACAGCTCGCGGTCGCGCTCCGTTCGCCCCTACGGCAGCCGATGGTCGTGACCGGGGTGCTCCCCTCCTACGCAGGCCCCCTGGACGTCGTCATCGTCGCGTCGGGACACGGCGATGATCCCGAGCGGGCGCGGGCACTGTCCGCTGCGGTGGGGCGTGGGTGTCCCACCGTACTCATCGCCCCGTCACGAGGTCCGCTCATCGCTGATGCTCCGGCCCGGGTGGCCGTGGTTCCCGAGCCTCCCACCGTGCGGGCGAACTCGCCCGCACGGGTCACCGCCACCGTCGACGCGGTTCTGGACCTGCTGGAACAGGACCGCACGCTCGTCATCGAGTCCCTCAAGCGGGTCGCCGACGAGATCGACGCCGAGCTGGTGGCGTTGAGGCCCGAGCGCGATGAGGTGGTGAATCCGGCCCGCAGACTCCGCGACGGTGTCGCGGGGCGCACCATCATCCACTCGGCCGAGGAGCCTGTCGGTGCAGCGGTCGCAGATGTGGTCTCCGCGATCTGGGACTCCGCGGGTCTGCCGGGGGCCGTCATCCCGCAGCCCGAACTCGCGGTCGCGCTGCCCGCTCTCCGTCCACGGACCGCGGACGTTTTCCACGACCCCTATCTTGATGACCAACCTGCGATGCTATCCTTGAGGATCGTCGTCTGGGCCGTTGATGACACCCAACTGCCCGATGCTACCGCCCAGGGCTGTGGAGAACCGGCACCGGGCAAACTCGCCGGCGCGCTGCGCCTGACCACCCGCGGCTGGGCCGCTTCCATCTACCGCGCCACCGAATGAGGACGTGACTTCAGAACCATGCATCTGCTGACAGGTACGGTCCGAACGTATCCGTGGGGCTCACGGACAGCTATCGCGGAACTCCGGGGTCTGCCGACACCGTCCCCCCGGCCTGAGGCGGAACTGTGGTTCGGATCCCATCCGGGAGGCTCATCGACGGTCGGGGACACCCCGTTGATCGACATCATCGCGTCCGATCCGGAGGCCGCCCTCGGCGGCCGGGTCTGTTCGCAGTACGACGGTCGGCTGCCCTTCCTGCTGAAGGTCCTCGCCGCGGCTGAGCCGTTGTCCCTCCAGGCGCACCCGTCCCTCGAGCAGGCACGCGAAGGGTGCGCGAGAGAGGACGCCGCCGGGATCCCCCGGAACGCGAACAACCGCAACTACCGCGACGACAACCACAAACCCGAGCTGATCGTCGCCCTCACCGAGTTCGAGGCGTTGGCCGGATTCCGGCCGCTCGCCGAGACCCTCCGGTTGTTCGACGCGATCGCGTGCCCCGAGCTGGCGCGCTATCTGACGATGCTGGACAGCGACCCGGAACACGAGGAGACGAATCTCCGTGCGCTGTTCACCACGTGGATCACCATCCCGCCCGCCACCCGGGTCTCCCTGATAGAGAAGGTCACGGAGTGCATCCGGCGGACCATCCGGCGGAACGACGCCGAACCCTGGATCCTGGACGTCCTCCGGAACATCCTGGCACTGGACGAGCGTTACCCCGGTGACGTCGGAGTGCTCGGCGCTCTGCTGCTGAACAAGATAAACCTGGGTCCGGGCGAGGCCGTGTTCCTCGACGCCGGTCAGCTGCACGCATACGTCTCCGGCATGGGCGTGGAGATCATGGCCAATTCGGACAACGTCCTGCGTGGTGGGCTCACCTCCAAGCACGTCGACGTCCCGGAACTCGTCCGGGTGCTCACCTTCCGGGCGCTCGAGGATCCCGTCGTCCGCGGCGAGGTGGCCGGTGAGGCCACGCACTACCCGGTCCCGACCTCGGAGTTCGATCTCACCCGGTACAACCTGGGGCCGGGCTCATCCACGGTCGTGGAACACGACGGCCCCGTCATCGCATTGTGCACCGCGGGCCAGGTCACGGCGGGGCACGGGGTCGAGGATGAACCCCTCGTGCTGAAGCCGGGTTCCGCGCTCTGGATACCGTCCTCTGACAGCGCCGTCACCGTTTCAGCACCCGACGGGGCGGAGTTGTTCGTGGCGAAGGCCTAGAGCCGACTACGCCGGGCCATCCGTCGGGATGGGTCTTGCGGGTGTCCCGTCCGCCGGCTCATCCGTGCCACCGGACCGGTTGCCCGGGACATCTGCTGCGGGAGATGCCGGAGCGTCCCCGTCGGGTGCGGCGTCGGTCGGGACCAACGGTGGTTCAGGAGGCTCGATGGCCGGGGGCGGAAGCTCCTCCGGATCCTCCGGGTCCGGCCCCGTGGTGCCGGTGGGTTCCGGCTCGGTCGTGGGGATGGACGTCGCGGTGGGTGGAGCCTCCGGCGTCGTGGAGGGCGCCGTGACCTCGGTGGTCGGTGTCGGTGACGGCGACGGCGTACCGGTTTCCGGTGTCGCAGGATCGGGTGTCGTACCCGTCGACGGTCCCGGGGCCGGTTCGTCACGGTCGGGGACCGGTTCCACCGTGGCCGGTCCCGGCTCGGCCGGGGGCCGGAACGACGTGGTCGGGCTGACGGATCTGGTGCCCCGGGGTCCCGGGGCGGGGATGTGCGCGTTCGGCGGGAGCAGCGGATCCGACCTGTCGACCGTGGCCCGCCCCGTGAGCGGCGGACGTGCCTCGACGGGACCCTCCCGGGGATCCGTGGCGGTGGAGGTCGTGGACAGTGGTTGCGTCGCGGCGGAGGGAGCGGTCGGTGACGCGGATCTGGTCGTGCCCGTCGGGGCCGGTGTTGCCGACTCCCCTGCCGATATGGCTAAGGTGGGGGCCGGAGCCGTTGACCGCCAGACACCGACGCCTATCGCGATGGCGAGGAGACACCCGGTGACGATGAAAACGATGATCCCGCCCGTTTCTCGCTTCATCTTCTCTCCTCAGGGCACCTCGGCAGGGGCCTGTGGTGCCTCGTGATACTCGCTGGTTCTTCGGTACTGCATGATCCGCTACCGGTCCACCCGTGATCAGCCGCCGGTTGGATCGGGGCGGAAACCGCAGGTGGCGGCTCTGTGACAGTAGACACTAGCACGGTGCCCGGATCGGGGAAGCCCGGTCAGGGACGTTGTTACCCTCGAGAGAGCAGGAGAAGTCCACATGGGCGCATGGGATAACAAGATCCTCAACGATCCGGTCAACACGGATTTCCTGGATGAGCTGGCCGCCCTCGATGACGAAGAGATCGTCGAGGCCGTCGCGGACGCGTGCAAGCTGCTGCTGGGGGATCCGCACGTGACCGACGATGACCGGGCGAACGGGCGGTGTGCGGCGACGATCGCCGCGATCTGGGCCGGGGCCCCGTATTCCGCCGGAGACGTCGTCGAGGAGTACCCCTTCATCCGCGAGCTCATCGGCAGCGGCGATGAATCGCTGTACGATGACGCGACATCGGTTTTGGAGGAGGTCGATGAGGAGTATGACACGGAGCCCTACATCGAGGCCCTCGGCGTCGTCGCCTGAGCGCCGTTCACCCGACCCCATCCCAGGAATGGACCCATGATCGTCAGCATCGAAGGCATCGACGGAGCCGGGAAGAACACTCTCGTCACCGAACTGAGGAACCGGACCGGAGCGGACGTGCTGTGCTTCCCCCGCTACGACACGTCCCTGCCCGCCCGGTTGGCCGCGAGGGCACTGCACGGGGACATGGGTGATCTCACGGACAGCGTCCACGGAATGGCCACCCTGTTCGCCCTCGACAGGTACGGGGCGCGGGACGTCCTCGACCGGTTCCGGGACAGCACCGACGTCATCATCCTCGACCGCTACGTGGCGAGCAACGCCGCGTACTCCACGGCACGGGCCCAGGACCCCGCGTTGTGCGACTGGGTCGCTGATCTGGAGTTCGGGGAACTGGGCCTGCCCGTGCCGGATCTCCAGGTACTCCTGGACACGCCAGTGGAACTCGCTGCGTCGAGAGCTGAATCCAGGGAGATGGCCGACCGTTCCCGGACCCGGGACCACTACGAGCGCGACCGTGGCCTCCAGGAGCGGACATCGGCCGTCTACCGTCGGCTCGCGGAACAGTCGTGGCAGGGCCCGTGGCTTTCCGTGGAACCGGGAGACGCCGGTGAGGCCGCTGCGGAGGTCGAGTCCCGGCTCAGGGCGGTGCGGATCCAGGGCCACGCCCGGCAGGTCTGAGATACCGGACCTGACCGCCAACCCTGGGTAGTATCGGGGGAAGGAGCCGTGCGGCGCCCGTATCGGCGGCAGCTGACCCGGACACCGGGTACGCCACCGGACAATCCCGGACAACACGCGAAGTAGGACAGATGAACGCCAAGATTCTGGTGGTCGATGATGACCCCGCCATCTCCGAGATGCTCACCATCGTTCTTCAGGCCGAGGGATTCGACACCGTCGCCGTGATGGACGGCGCGCAGGCGGTGGCGGTGGCCGAGCGCGAGCAGCCGGACCTGATCCTGCTCGACCTCATGCTCCCCGGCATGAACGGGATCGACATCTGCCGCGTCATCCGGCAGAAATCCACGGTGCCGATCGTCATGCTGACGGCCAAGACCGACACCGTGGACGTCGTACTGGGCCTCGAATCCGGGGCGGACGACTACGTCAACAAGCCGTTCAAACCGAAGGAACTGGTCGCCCGGATCCGCGCCCGCCTGCGCAGAACCGATGACGAGCCGAGCGAGGTGCTCGAGGTCGGCGACCTCACCATCGACGTTCCGGGGCACATGGTCAAGCGGGGAGACGAGGAGATCCAGCTCACCCCCCTCGAGTTCGACCTCCTCCTCCAGATGGCGCGTCGCCCACGGCAGGTGTTCACCCGCGAGGAGCTTCTCGAGAAGGTCTGGGGTTACCGGCACGCCTCGGACACCCGGCTCGTGAATGTCCACGTGCAGCGGCTGCGGGCCAAGATAGAGAAGGACCCGGAGAATCCCCAGATCGTCCTGACCGTCCGGGGCGTCGGGTACAAGACCGGCGCCGGGGAATGACGACACCGGTCCTCGGGGCCACCGGATCAGCGGGATGAGGGAGCGGGACAGTTTTAAACAGTCAACTGATGGGCGTACGGCAACGCCTGACGGAGTCATGGCGTACGTCACTCCAGGTTCGGGTCATCGGATCGATTCTCGCCGCGTCAGCGGCGGTGGTCCTGATCCTCGGACTCGCCATGGTGAGTATCGTCGCCCAGCGGCTGATCGACGCGAAACTGTCGATCGCCACCTCTGAGATCGACCGCGCCCGGGCCATCGTCGAACAGCAGGTCGCCGCGACGGACACCTCCAACTCAACCCAGGTGCGCATCAATTCCGCCCGAGCGGCCCTGACCAACAGGGGCACCGGCGGAACCGCCGAGTCGGTCGCGGTGTTCGAGCCCGTCCTGGTGGTCGCCGACGGCGGGAATGTCGTCGCCACGTCCCCGGAGGCTTACCGGATCCCGGACCGGCTCCGGAGTTTCGTCTCCCAGGGGCAGATCTCCTACCAGTACTCCACCATCGACCGCGTCGACGGATCGATCTACAAGGCACTGATCATCGGGACACCGACGGAATCCGACATCCCCGGGCTCCAGCTGTACCTCGTCCTTCCGCTGGAGAATGAGGAGGCGACACTCGCTCTGATGCGCGGCCTGCTGTCGTTCGGCGGTGTGGTCCTCATCGTCCTCCTCGTCGGAATCGCCTGGTTGCTGACCCAGCAGGTCACCGCACCCGTCCGGTCCGCCTCGAGGATCGCCCAGCGCTTCGCGGCGGGCCACCTGCGGGAGCGGATGCGGGTCGACGGCGAAGACGAGATGGCGCGGTTGGCCATGAGCTTCAACGCCATGGCGGAATCGCTGTCGAAACAGATCCGCCAGCTCGAGGAGTACGGCAATCTGCAGCGCCAATTCACCTCGGACGTGTCCCACGAACTGCGCACCCCGTTGACCACCGTCCGGATGGCCGCCGACATGATCGCGGACCGCGCGGACGAGCTTGACCCGTACACCCGGCGTGCCGCGGAACTGATGGTCCGGGAACTCGACAGATTCGAGTCCCTGCTCGCGGACCTGCTGGAGATCTCCCGGCACGACGCCGGCGTCGCGGACCTGTCCGAGGAGAGGATAGATCTGCGAACCTGCGTCGCGGCGGCGTGGCAGCAGGTGAAACACCTCGCGGAGGAGCTCGGGGTCGAGGTCGACTTCGACCAGCCAGCCACCCCGGTGACCGTCGTGGGCGATTCCCGCCGGATAGAGAGGATCCTCCGGAACCTCCTTGCGAACGCCGTCGACCACTCGGAGGGGGAACCGGTGATGGTCCGCGTCGCGACAGGCGACAACGTCGTCGCCGTCACCGTCACCGATCACGGCATCGGCCTGAAACCGGGCCAGGAGGAACTGGTGTTCAACCGGTTCTGGCGGGCCGATCCCTCCCGGGTCCGGCATTCCGGGGGTACCGGACTCGGACTGGCGATCTCCCACGAGGACGCGGTACTGCACGGGGGTTCCCTGGAGGCCACCGGCGAGGTCGGCGTCGGTTCCTGTTTCCGGCTCATGCTCCCCGCCACCCCGGGGACGACGTGGAGCGGTCAACCTCCGCTGCCACTGGCGGTCGATCAGGATGACCCGGAGCCGGACCGGACTGAACCACCGGTGCCCGCCGGACACCCGGACACCGCAGCATCCCCGTCCCCCGTCACCACCGGGGAGGAAGGTGAGCCCAGCTGATGGAGCATCGACGTCGCCGCCCCTTCATCGCCCTGACACTGGTCACCGCGTTGGTCGCGGGATGCACGAGCCTTCCCGGGGATTCCGCGCCGCAGGCGATCCGTCCCTTCGAGCGGACACACCCGACGGAGGACGAGCTGGCCCCGGTCCCCGGGCAGGAACCCGATCTGCTGTTGCGCGGGTTCTTCACGGCCGCGGGCAACCCGGCGCAGAAGCATCAGGCGGCACGGGGGTTCCTCACGGACTCGACCGCCGCAAAATGGGACGACACCGCGTCCACCCTGGTCCTCGACCGGATCGACCTCAACGCGGAACCCGGGGCCACCGAGGACTCGATCTCGTACAAGGTCCGCGGAACCGTCGTGGGCACCCTCGCCGCCGGCGGCGTGTACACCCCGGAGAACGGGGAATACGAGGCGACGATGCAGTTGAATCGGGTAAACGGTGAATGGCGGATATCGGCGTTGCCCTCGGGGATCATTCTCGAGCGCACGGAGCTCCGGAACAAGTTCAGCCCGCATGAACTGTTCTTCTTCGCCCCGACCGGGAAGTTCCTGGTCCGGGACCGGCGCTGGGTCTACAACGGTCAGCCCTCCCTGGACACGGCTCTGCTCTCTCTCCTGATGGAGGGACCCCAGGCGGATCTCGCTCCGGGAGTGGTCGACGAGATACCACCGAACGCCGTATTCACGGGTACCGAGGACGGGGTCTACCACTTCACCGGTTTCGGTGACCTCGACATCGATCAGCGGCACCGGTTCGCGGCGCAGGTGGTGTGGACCCTCGCGCATTCAGGCACCCGCGGCCCATACCGGGTCGAACTCGACGGGACCCCGATAGACCCGGCCCACGACGCGTTGACCGTGGAGGACGTCGCGGAATTCAACCCGAATGCGTTCGCCGGCGCGATCAGTCCGCTCTACGCGCTGAACGAGGGATCGCTGATGCTCGTGGACGGCACCGACGCCCGGCCCGTGGCGGGTCCCCTCGGAGTGGCGGGGAACATCGAATCCGCCGAGATCTCCTCGTCCGGCGGCGTGGTCGCCGTGGTGGAGAACCAGGGCGGAGCGGGCGCGCCGGGTCAGCCGGCATCCGTCACCGCGGCCGGCGACCGGGCGTCCTCGCGGCTCCTGCTCGGACCGGTCGGCGGGCAGACCGCCGAGGTTCTAACCGCGGGAACGTTGACCCGCCCCAGCTTCGAATACGAGGCCACCGCACTGTGGACCGTCCTCGACGGCCGGACCGTCGCCCGCGTGGCGCGCTCGACGTCGACGGGGGAGCTGTCCCAGGTGGAGGTCGACGCCAGTGCTCTCGATGAACCGGACAACGGGGGCGATGAACAGCTGATCTCGGTGCTCCGGCTCTCACCGGACGGCGTGCGGGTCGCGATGATCCGTAGCGGCCGGGTGTGGGTCGGGACCGTGGCCCGGCCCGCGCCCGGGGACCGGAAGATCGTTCGACCGGTCGAGATCGCACCGGCGATCGGGGACACCGCGCTCGCGCTCTCCTGGCAGCAGGACGGTTCGCTGCTGGTGGGGACGTCGTCCCCGGATACTCCGGTCTGGCGGGTCGAAGTGGACGGGTCCGCGGTGACGTCGTTGCCGACCGGAAACCTCACGGCACCGATCGTCGCCGTCGCCTCATCCCCCAACACCCTGTACGTGACCGACGCCCGCGCGATGCTCCAGCTGCCGGCGTCGACGAATTCCGCGGCGTTCTGGCGGGAGGTCCCGGCGCTCCAGGGGACCCGTGCGGTCCCCGTGGTAGCGGACTAGGCCGCGGGCCGGGCCGGGGAGCGGGGAGTCCGGATGCTCGAGCTTCTGTTGCCGAGGCGCTGTGCGGGCTGCGGTGTCGCAGGGGTGACGTTGTGTGAACCCTGCAGGCGCGAGTGGAGGCGTCCGCCGTTCCGGGTCGACCCCCGGATCGATCCCCGGGTACCGGTGTTCGCGTTGGGGCCGTGGGGTGGGGTGCACCGGTCCACGGTGATCGGGATCAAGGAGCGCGGCAGGAGGGACGCCATCCCCGAGATCGGGGCGGTCCTCGCCGCCGCGATCAGGTATCTCACGGCCCGGGGGGAACTGCCCGCGACTCCCCGTCCGGTCCTCTCACCTGCGCCTACCCGCCGCAGGGCGGCCCGGCTACGTGGCGGGGATTCCGTCGCCGCGATCTGCCGTACGAGCGGATTCGACGTCGTGCCCCTGGTCCATCTCGCCCCCTCGGTCCGCGATTCGGCGGGTCTCGACGCCGCCTCCCGCCGGACGAACCTGCTGGGCGCGGTCAGGATGGGCCGCCGGGTGGGCGGGTGGCCGGAGAGGGTGGTGGTCGTCGATGACGTGGTGACGACGGGGGCAACCGCAGCTGCCACAGTGGAGTGTCTGTCAGTCGCCGGAATACAGGTCACGGGGGTGGTCGCGCTTACCGCCGCTTAGCTATCGGGGGTATCCCGCCCGATGGTTATGACCGGCAGGTAAACTTGAGGTTGCAGTAGTTCCCGTCACCGTGGACGTCGTGGGTAATCCCACCCACTTCTGTGCGGTGGCCGATACCGGGAGGTAAGAGCAATGACCACGCCTGCTGACAACAAAGACGGCCTGCGCCCTGAGACTCAGGTGAGCATCACGGGCCGTAACGTGGAGGTTCCGGAGCACTTCGCGGAACGCGTGAACTCGAAGCTCGCCAAGATCGAGCGCCTGGACCCGACGTTGACCTTCTTCCACGTCGAGCTCCAGCACGAGCCGAATCCGCGACGCAGTGATCAGAGCGACAAGATCCAGATCACCGCAACCGGCAAGGGCCACATCGCCCGCGCCGAGGCGAAGGAGGACAGCTTCTACGCTGCCCTGGAAACCGCCCTCAGCAGGATGGAACGTTCACTGCGCAAGGTGAAGGCACGCCGCAAGATCAGCCGCTCGGGACACCGTGCGCCGCTGTCGACGGGGGAGATCGCCGCTGAACTCACCGCCGAGGCCAACGCCCAGCAGAAGGAGAAGAAGGGCGAGTTCGACGTCGATCCCTACGCGGACAGCGTCCAGGACATCGTCCCCGGCCAGATCGTCCGTACCAAGGAACACCCGGCCGTCCCGATGAGCGTCGACGACGCCCTGTCGGAGATGGAGCTGGTCGGCCACGACTTCTACCTGTTCGTCAACGAGGAGAACGGCCGGCCCTCGGTCGTCTACCGTCGCCGCGCCTTCGACTACGGTCTGATCACACTGACGGAGCCCGAGGAGTGATCGGATAGAGGTGCGTGTGCAGCACTTTCGCTTACGCGGGAGTCGCAGGCACCGCTCCGGCTCCACGGGGGTCGGAACCTGAGCACCCGTCACCCACACCGGATGTGAGGTGGCGGGTGCTTCCCATGTCCGGGTGGGCGCGTAGAATGATCGGGAATCCATCCGCTTGAACCCACAAAAGACAAAGGACGACTGCCCGTGTTTGGACTGTCCCGGATCCTCCGAGTCGGTGAGGGGCGCGCCGTGAAGCGCCTGAAGAAGATCTCCGACGAGGTCATCGCCCTCGAGCCGAAGTACGCCGAAATGAGTGATGATGAGCTCAAGGCGATGACGGACACGTTCCGGGAGCGCCTGGCCGACAAGGAGAGCCTCGACGACATCCTGCTGGACGCGTTCGCCGTCGCCCGGGAGGCGTCGTGGCGGGTGCTGGGGCAGAAGCACTATCCGGTGCAGATCATGGGCGGCGCGGCCCTGCACTTCGGCAATGTCGCCGAGATGCGCACCGGTGAAGGCAAGACGCTGACCTGTGTGCTGCCCGCCTACCTCAACGCCCTGGAGGGCAAGGGTGTCCACGTGGTCACGGTGAACGACTACCTGGCCAAGCGCGACTCGGAGTGGATGGGTCGTGTGCACCGTTTCCTCGGGCTGGAGACCGACGTCATCCTGTCGAGCATGCGTCCCGACGAGCGGCGTCGTGCCTACAACGCGGACATCACCTACGGCACCAACAATGAGCTGGGCTTCGACTATCTCCGGGACAACATGGCCCAGAGCGTCGATGCGCTGGTGCAGCGACCGCACCACTACGCCATCGTCGACGAGGTCGACTCGATCCTCATTGACGAGGCCCGGACCCCGCTGATCATCTCGGGTCCCGCGGACGGTTCCAGCGAGTGGTACTCGGCGTTCTCCACGATCGTCCCGAAGATGCGCCTCGACGTCCACTACGAGGTGGACCACCGGAAGAAGACGATCGGTGTCCGCGAGGAGGGCGTCGAGTTCGTCGAGGATCAGCTCGGCATCGACAACCTCTACGCCCCGGAGCACTCCCAGCTGGTGAGCTACCTGAACAACGCCATCAAGGCTCAGGAGTTGTTCACCCGGGACAAGGACTACATCGTGCGCAACGGTGAGGTGATGATCGTGGACGAGTTCACCGGCCGCGTTCTACCCGGTCGCCGCTACAACGAGGGCATGCACCAGGCGATCGAGGCGAAGGAGGGTGTCGAGATCAAGAGCGAGAACCAGACCCTCGCCACCATCACCCTGCAGAACTACTTCCGTCTGTACGACAAGCTCGCCGGTATGACGGGTACCGCCGAGACCGAGGCCGCGGAGCTGCACCAGATCTACAAGCTCAACGTGGTGTCGATCCCGACCAACCGGCCTAATCAGCGCGAGGATCTGACCGACCTCGTCTACAAGACCCAGGAAGCGAAGTTCGCCGCCGTCGTCGATGACATCGCGGAGCGTGTGGAGAAGGGACAGCCGGTCCTCGTCGGCACCACGTCGGTCGAGCGCAGCGAGTACCTGTCCGGCCTCCTGCAGAAGCGCGGCATCCGGCACCACGTGCTGAATGCCAAGCACCACGAGCAGGAGGCGGAGATCGTCGCACGCGCCGGACTGCCCGGGGCCGTCACCGTCGCCACCAACATGGCCGGCCGTGGTACCGACATCGTGCTCGGCGGCAACCCCGACATCCTGGCCGACATCAACCTGCGCGAACGCGGCCTCGACCCCGTCGAGGATCCGGAGGCCTACGAGGAGGCGTGGGACGAGGAGATCGCCCGGATGAAGGCGAAGTCCGAGCAGTTCGCGGAGGAGGTCCGCGAGGCCGGTGGGCTCTATGTCCTCGGTACCGAGCGGCACGAGTCCCGCCGCATCGACAACCAGCTCCGTGGCCGTTCCGGCCGCCAGGGGGATCCGGGCCTGACCCGCTTCTACCTGTCCATGCGCGACGACCTCATGGTCCGCTTCGTCGGCGCGACGATGGAGAACATGATGAACCGGCTCAACGTGCCGGATGACATGCCCATCGACGCGAAGATGGTGTCGAACTCGATCAAGGGTGCGCAGTCCCAGGTCGAGAACCAGAACTTCGAGATGCGCAAGAACGTCCTCAAGTACGACGAGGTGATGAACGAGCAGCGCAAAGTCATCTACCGTGAGCGCCGCCAGATCCTCGAGGGCCGGGACGTCGGCCCCCAGGTGCAGTCGATGATCGACGACACCATCGCCGCCTATGTTGCCGGTGAGACGGCCAACGGATACGTCGAGGACTGGGATCTCGACCGGCTCTGGAACGCCCTGGAGAGCCTCTACGGTCCGTCGGTGGACTGGGAGACGCTCGTCAAGGGCTCCGAGTACGGCCAGCCCGGCGAACTGACCTCCGAGCAGCTCCTGGATGCGGTCCTCAAGGACGTGCACACCCAGTACAGCGAGATGGAGGACACGATCATCCGGCAGGGCTCCGAGGAGCAGATGCGGTCTGTCGAGCGCAGCGTGATCCTGAACGTGGTGGACCAGAAGTGGCGCGAGCACCTCTACGAGATGGACTACCTCAAGGAGGGCATCGGCCTCCGCGCGATGGCGCAGCGTGATCCCCTGGTCGAGTACCAGAAGGAGGGCGGGGACATGTTCAACGCCATGAAGGACGGGATCAAGGAGGAGACCATCCGACAGCTGTTCATCCTGCGCAAGCAGATCCTGCCCAAGATCGAGGAGGAGGGGTCGACCGACCTCAACCACGACGGGAAGCTCGACAGCCGGGATTTCGAGGACGCCGGCTCCCGTCGTCCCTCGCCGGAGTCCCTGCCGACCTCCGGCCCGCAGGAACCCTGATCGACTGATCCACACCGCAACCCCGGCGGGGCGTGGTGACGGATGCGGGTGCGCAGGCCAACCGTTGACGGTGGTGGGCGCACCCGCCTTTCCGTGTCCGGATGTCCGGGGTGGGGGGGCTCAGAACAGGCGCAGGACCGTCATCCGCCAGGGGCGGGTGCCGCTGTCCCGCTCGATCCTGGCCGCGAACGCCCAGCGTCGGCCCGCGGCATGGGTGGATCCGCAGACCTCCAGGATCTTCCTCCCGGTTGCCCCCGTGTCGTCGGGGACGGAGTCCTCCCTCCGGATGTGCAGGGAGGTCAGGGTCACACGTCCCGATCTCGCCGGTCTTTCGCGGAGGATCCGCCGGTGGCGGATCTGCACGAGTTGCCGCACCTGCGCCGAGTACTCGGACATGCGCAGCTGCGTGGGCGGCCGCACGGCGAACGCGGCCTCGAGACAGACGACGACCAGGTGGTGACTCGCCCTCCGGGATTCCGGGGACGCAGGGGTCGACGGGCTGAACGTTCCCCGCGGTCGGTCACGGGGGGACGGCCCCGCGGTACGGTGCCCGCGGGGATCGACGGACTTCATGTGGACGTGTCCGGGGAGTGTGCTCAGCATCGTGTGCTCCTGGTTCGGGATGAGTTGGGGGTGCCTTTCTGTCCCTATGGACCCCGGCGCCCCGTATTCGGTTCCGGATCGGCGCCGGTGGCGGGACCTGATCCGTGGGACGTGTGATACCCGGCGCGACAGCGGGGCCGCTGACCGACTACCTTGGTGGTGCCGGGGTTGCGGGCGTCCACTGACGCCGCACCCGTCGGTGCGCGTCGACCGGAAGGCCGCGCGCGTGACAACGTGTCCGAGGAGCGGAGAGAACAAAAGTGCGTGGACTGATCGTCGATTACTGCGGTGTCCTGGACGGAACCGAGGAGGACCAGCGCCGGTGGCGGAATCTGCTGGTCGCCGCCAAGAAGAACGGTGTGGCCACGGCCGTGCTGTCCAATGATCCCGGCGGCCCCGGAGCGGAGCACATCCGGGAACTGGAGTACCGCGGCATCGTGGATGCGGTCGTGCTCTCGGGCGAGGTCGGCGTCGAGAAACCCGAGGAGGGGGCCTTCCAGGCCGCCGCCGACGCGATCGAACTGAAGCGCCGGGACTGCGTCATGGTCGATGATTCCATCCTCAACGTGCACGCGGCCGTGCGTGCGGGGCTGGTCGGCGTCTACTACCAGCAGTTCGACCGTGCGGTCGTCGAGATCACGGGCCTGTTCGGCATCGAAGGGGAGTTCTGAGCGGTGCGGGTCTACATTCCGGCCACCTTCGACATGCTGTCCGCGCTCGCGGAGGAGAGGTCGTTCACCGCGCGGGGGGGATGGGGCTTCGCGGTGACCCCGGCTCTGCTGGAGTTCTACACGTCGGGGGACGAGGAGGAGATCGCACATCTCGCGTTCCAGGATGCGGCGCGCGCCTCGCTCCGCCTGCTGGCCACGGGGAGCCCGGAGCGTTTCCCGCACCGTCGGGTGGTGGTTTCCGCGGACATCGACGACGGTTCCGTCGAGGTTTCCCCGGAATCGGGTGAGTCCGTGGTGCGGCTCGATCCTCCGCGGATCGATCTGGCCGACATCGTGTGCTTCCACGTCGACATCGCCGGCAGCGAGGCAGCCACGGCGGCCGCCGTCGAGGTCGTGGATGCCGCGGATCTGGGTGACGAGGACGCCGAGCTGACCGTCGGTGACGCCCTGGACAACTTCATGGCCTGGTACGAGGTCCAGGAGCTCGACGCGCTGGTGCAGCTTCTCTGAGCGGTCCCGTCGGACCGGCCGTGGGGGAACGGAGTCAGCCGGACGGTGACGATGACGGTGGTGCCCCCGAGTTCTCCGTCTGTGCCGCACGTTCTCTGCGCCAACGGAACCTGGTGTCGTGTCCTGCGTGGACACTCAACCTACGATGCCGTAAGCTACGGGCTCGTACGAGTATCCGGGAATGCAGAAGGACAGTGAATCACCTGTGGTCACCAAAGCCGCCAGGGCGCGGGACGGGCTCGGCGCCCTGCGCCATGTACTACGACGTTTCACCACCCCCCTCCTGCCCGACGACTACACGCAGCTGGTCAATCCACTGTGGTCGGTGCGGGAGCTGAGGGGACAGATCGTCAGCGTCTCCCGGGACACGGGTGACACCGTCAATCTCGTCATCCGCCCCGGGTGGGGGGTACCCGTCGATTTCGAGGCCGGCCAGTACATCGGGATCGGCGTCCAGATCGACGGACGCTACGTCTGGCGCTCCTACTCACTGACCTGCAGCCCCCGCCCCGCCGGGGACCTTCTGTCCATCACCGTCCGGGCGGTCGAACGGGGCAAGCTGTCCAACCACCTGGTCGGCAGCGCCCACCCGGGTATGACGGTGCGGATCGGCGCCCCGGCGGGTGACTTCCACCTGACGGACCCGATCCCGGAGAAGCTGCTGTTCATCACCGCCGGGACAGGCATCACCCCGGTGATCAGCATGCTGCGGACCCTCGCCGACCGGAACCAGTTCGGCGACGTGATCCTGATCCACTCGGTGAGAACCGGGGACGACATGCTGTTCGCGGACGTCATCGGGAAGCTCCGCCGGGAACACCCCGGTTTCGCCGCGATCGTGCGCATCACCAGCGAGGAGGGGCGCCTGACCCCGGACGCCATCGCGGAGATCGTCCCGGACGTCACCGAGCGCACCGCCTACGCCTGCGGACCGAACGAGATGCTCGACGCCCTGGAGGCCTGGTGGTCGGATCTCGACACCGACGAGGAACTGCGCACCGAACGTTTCACCCTCGACCGCAGCAGTGAGGCGACCGGTGGCGAGATCACCTTCGGCCACCGGGGCAGCTGCCACGCCGACGGCGCGACGACACTGCTCGAGGCGGCGGAGGGCGCCGGCATCCAGCTCACCTTCGGGTGCCGCATGGGTATCTGCCAGACATGCGTACGGCCCCTGACCGACGGATACGTCCACGACCTGCGGACCGGTGACATCCACGGGCCGGGTGAACGGATCCGCACCTGCGTGTGCGTCGCCGCCGGGGACGTCTCCGTCGACGTCTGACCCACCGACCCCACCCCCAGAACACCCACCGAACGAAGACCCCAAAGGACACCGACATGGCCATCGACAACATCCGGGCCTACTCCCACCTGACCGACGAGGACATCGCCGAGATCGGGCGTCGTCTCGACGCCATCAAGGCCGAGATCGAGGCGGACCTTGGCGAGGACGACGTCCGGTACATCAAGGGACTGATCCGGTTCCAGCGCTCACTCGAGATCGCCGGCCGGGCGACACTGCTGTTCAGCCACAAGAAGCCCCTCTGGTGGGCAGGCAGCGGAATGCTCGCGGTCTCCAAGATCCTCGAGAACATGGAGATCGGGCACAACGTCATCCACGGACAGTGGGACTGGATGAACGACCCCGAGATCCACTCCACCACCTGGGAATGGGACATGACCTGCCCGTCCTCCCAGTGGATGCACTCCCACAACTACGTCCACCACAAGTACACCAACATCATCGGCATGGACAACGACGTGGGATACGGCATCCTGCGGGTCACCCGTGACCGAAAGTGGACCCCGCAGCACGCGTTCCAGCCGCTCACCAACGTCGTGCTGGCGTCCCTGTTCCAGTGGGCCATCGCCTTCTACGACGTTGAGCTCGGCCGCTACTTCGCGGGCAAGCAGGGCTGGGACGAGACGAAGGTCCGGTTCTGGGAGGCGGTGCACAAGTCGAAGCGCCAGGTGATCAAGGACTACGTCCTGTTCCCGGCGCTGTCCGGACCCAACTACGTGCACACGGTCACCGCCAACGCGTTCGCCAACTGGATCCGCAGCGTGTGGGCGTACCTGGTGATCTTCTGCGGGCACTTCCCCGACGAGACGGAGACGTTCACCAAGGAGCAGTACGCCACGGAGGACCACAACGAGTGGTACCTGCGGCAGATGCTCGGCTCGGCGAACTTCAAGGGCGGGAAACTGCTCACGATCCTCTCCGGCAACCTGAACTACCAGATCGAGCACCACCTGTTCCCGGACATGCCGTCGAACCGGCTCGCCGACGTCGGCAAGCGGGTGGAGGACATCGCGCGGGAGTTCGAACTGCCGTACAACACCGACTCCTTCCCGATGCAGCTGATCAAGGTGCAGAAGACGTTGCTGAAGCTGACGCTGCCGAACAAGTATCTCGCGGCGGATCCGGACAATGCTCCGGAGGTGCGCTCGAACGCGGCGTTCACCAAGTACCCCGAGGTCGAGGAGAAGCTGCACGTCGGAGCCGCCGCGGACGGTGTCCGCAAGGGTCTGCGCACCGGTCTGAGGATGCTGGAGAAGCTCCGCCCCACGGTCGTCGAGGGCATCCGGGGACTCACCGGCCGCAGCCCCTACCACACCCCCGTGGAGAAGACCCGCAGCTGACCGGCCCGTCAGGGCCCCACCACGCCCGCCCCTCCCCGTACCGCACAGAGGGAGGGACGGGCGTCCGCGTGCCACCCGGATCAGGGCCTGATGTCTGCCTCGGCGGTCCACGCGGCGTAGGTGAAGGGGAGCTGGCGCTGGTCCTTGTCGACGATGACGCCCCACACCCGTACGGCGAGGGCCGCCGTGATGACGGCGATGAACATCGCCAGGTACCCCTGGGCGGCGAGGTCGGTGAACTCGACCGCGGCGATCATGCCGAACATCGGTGCCGCCATCGTCGTCGACAGGAACGCCCCCGCCCCGAGGAGGGCGAACGCCGCGACGGGAACACCGGGGAAGAACGGCTGGCAGAGGATCCCGATGACACCGCCGGTCAGCGCCCCGAGAGCGAAGGCCGGGGTGAGGGTACCGCCGACGGTCCCGGCACGGAAACACGCGAGGATCATCACTCCACGGGCGATGCCGAGGAGAATCAGGACGCCGATGGGCAGGCCGGTGGTGAACATGGTCTCCGCGGCCCAGCGCCCGTTCGCCGACACACCGGGCAGGAAGTAGGCGGCGATGGCGCACAGGGCGAACACGAAGGGCATCTCCCAGAGGATGTTCGTGTCCCGGGGCCGGGAGGCGGCCGCCTTGCGGGCGAGGATGCCGAACCAGTGCCCGGAGATCCCGGAGACGATGCCGACGAGGATCGCGGCGAGCAGCATGTCCGGGTGCTCGTTGAGCGGCACCGAATGGTAGATCGGGTGCGGATCGACGAAGATCCCGGTGGTGGCGACGGCGGTCGCGGAGGCGAGCATCGTGGACACCACAGTGCGGGTCGACATCTCGACGAGCAGGAGCTCCAGGGCGAACAGCGCCCCCGCTAGGGGGAGATGGAAGCTGGCGGCCAGGCCCGCACCGGCGGCCGACGCCACGAGGATCCGGCGGGCTCCGGCGTCGATGGACAGCGCCGTCGCGAGGCGGGAGGCGACCATGCCGCCCATCAGACGCGGGGCGTTCTCCCGGCCGACGGGGGCGCCGGCGGCGACCGAGACGACCTGGGTGAAGGCGGAGAGGGCGGTCTCGAACAGTGGCATCGGGGTGCCGTGCATCGCGCCGGGCACCGAGACCGCGGGCCTACCGAAGCGTTCGAGCAGGTACCAGATCCAGGAGGTGACGACTCCGACGCAGATCAGTGTCACGGCGAGCCGCTCGGGGGAGACGTTGCTGCCCGGGTCCAGGACGATGAGGTGGTGGGCGCCGTAGATCCACTGCTCGGTGGCCACGATGAGGCGGTTGCCCATCGCGACGAGCAGCCCGGTGAGTGCACCGGCGACGATCGCCAGGACCGCCAGACGGTTCAGTGGCGTCACGGTCATCGGCGGCCGGGCCACGGGGTTCGCCCCACCGGTGGGCTCGTTGACGTGGGAGTCCCGGTCGTGGTGGGCGTCGGTGAGTTGCCGCTCGGTCAACGGGCTACCCTGCTTGTCCTGTTCGCGGGAGTGCCCGCTACCTACCCACCAGCCCATGTTCTACCCCTGCCGGTCCCAGTCGTCGTTGCTGCGGAGTGCCTCGAGAAGGTTGCGGACCGCGGTCACGCGGCGCGCACTAGCCCCCTCGAGGGTATCGAGTGCGCATTCCGGGTCAGCGGGCGGCCCCGCGTGCGTGCAACCCCGTGGGCAGTCGGCGACGGCTGCCGCGAGATCCTCGAAGACGCCGACGACCCGATCGGCGTCGACGTGTGCGAGGCCGAAGGACCGGATACCGGGTGTGTCGATGATCCAGCCCCCGTTGGGCAGGGGGAGCGCGACCGACTGGGTGGAGGTGTGCCGTCCCTTGCCCACCCCGGACACCACGCCGGTCGCCCGGTCGGCGTCGGGTACGAGGCGGTTCACCAGCGTCGATTTGCCGACCCCCGAATGCCCGATCAGGGCGGTCACCGAATGATCGACGATCTCCCGCACCGGTTCCAGGGGGTCGTCGACGCCGCAGACCACGACCGGGACATCCAGGTCGCGGAACTCCGCGGCGAACTCGGTCGGGTCCGCCAGGTCCGACTTGGTGAGGCAGAGGACGGGCTTCAGCCCGCCGACGAACGCCGCGACGAGGGCGCGTTCGACGAACCCGGAACGCGGCGGGGGATCGGCGACGGCGGAGACGATGAGCAGCTGCCGGGCGTTGCCCACCACGATGCGTTCGTACGGGTCGGTGTCGTCGGCGGTCCGGCGCAGCACGCTGGTGCGGTCCTCGAGGCGCACTATCCGGGCCAGTGTCCCCGGGTCGCCGGAGGTGTCCCCGACGACCCCGACGCGGTCACCGACCACGATGGCGGTCCGGCCGAGCTCCCGGGCCCGCATGCACACCAGGGGATCGGAGTGCGGGTCCGTGCCGTCGAGGATGACCCCCCACCGGCCGCGGTCCCTGCTGACGACCATCCCGAACTCGGCGTCGTCGTGGGTGGGGCGCTCCTTCGTCCGGGGGCGGGTCCCCCGGCGGGGCGGGCGGACCCGGACGTCGGATTCGTCCCAGTCGCGGCGTCCCCTACCCACGCTCGGACGCCTCCTCGTCCGGTGCGAGCATCTCCGCCCACATCCGTTCGAAGCCCGGGAGGGTCTTGCCGGTGGTCGCGATGTCGACGACCTCGACGCCGGGAACCGCGAGCCCCAGGATCGCGCCCGCTGTGGCCATGCGGTGGTCGTGGTGCGACTCCCACACCCCGCCGTGCAGCGCGGACCTTCCGACCGGTTGAATGCGCAGTCCGTCCTCCAGTTCGGTGCAGTCGCCGCCGAGGGAGTTGAGTCCGTCGGACAGGGCCTTCAACCGGTCCGTCTCGTGGCCGCGCAGGTGTGCGATGCCGGTGAGTTCGGAGGGGGAGTCCGCCAGGGCGGCCAGTGCCGCGACCGTCGGGGTGAGCTCGCCGATGTCCCCGAGATCACGGGAGATACCGCGCAGGACGCTGTCGGACGGGCCGGTGACGGTCAGCGAGGAGTGGCCCGTCTGCGGGTCGGCGGAGATCTCCACCGTGCAGCCCATCTCGGCGAGGATCCCGCGGATGGCGTCACCGGCCTGGGTGGTGTGGACGGGCCAGTCGTGGATACGGACCCGTCCGCCGGTCACCGCGGCGGCGGCGAGGAACGGGGTGGCGTTGGACAGGTCAGGCTCGACGAGCCAGGCCCGGGCGCCGACGGGGCCCGGGCGGACGGTCCAGCGGTTCGCCGCCGAGCAGTCGACGCTGACCCCGGCCTCGCGGAGCATCGCGACGGTCATCTCGATGTGCGGTTGGCTCGGGAGCCGGTCGCCCGTGTGCCGGACGGTGATCCCGTCGCCGAACCGGGCGCCCGCCAGCAGCAGTCCGGAGACGAACTGACTCGACGCCGACGCGTCGATGTCCACGGTGCCGCCCCGCGGGGTGGTGGAAGAGGTGACGGTGAAGGGCAGCCGGTCGCCGGTGACCTCCACACCGAGATCGCGGAGCGCGTCGAGGATGGTGGACATGGGGCGTTTGCGGGCCTGGGGGTCGCCGTCGAAGTGAACCGGGGCGCCGGCGAGTGCGGCGACCGGGGGGACGAAACGCATGACCGTGCCGGCCAGACCGCAGTCGACCTCGCCGCCGCCGAGACGACCGGGATCGACCGACAGTGTCGTGCCGTCGGCGTCGGTCGGCGTGACGGTGACGCCCATGCCGCGCAGCGCGTTGATCATCAGCTCCGTGTCCCGGGAGCGCAGCGCGCCACGGATCGTGGAGGGACCGTCGGCCAGCGCCGCGAGCACCAGCGCCCGGTTCGTGATGGACTTCGAACCGGGGACCGTGACCTCGCAGTCGACGGGGGCGGATGCGACGGGGGCGGACCACAGGGGTGGATCAGAGTGCTTCAGTGAATTCACTCCTCCATGATAGGGAATATGTGCGGCCGTTTCGTCCTGTTCACCACATCCGAAGCTCTCACCGCTGCAGCGACCGCGCTCCCCGGGGTCCGTTCGGTCACCGCGCCCCTGGGAACACCCCCGCCGCGGTACAACATCGCCCCCACGCAGATCATCCCGGTGCTGCGCCGGGTCGGGCGTGTCTCTGAGGGCGCCGACCCGGACCTGGAGATCTCACCCGCGCGCTGGGGTCTGCTGCCGTCCTGGAAAAGGGATGAGGGAGGGCCGGTGCTGTTCAACGCCCGCGCCGAGACCGCACCGGACAAGCCCTCGTTCCGGGACGCGTTCGTCCGCGGGAGGTGCGCGATCCCGCTCAACGGGTGGTACGAGTGGCGGGAGAAGCGGCCGTACTACGTGCACCCGGCGGACGGGGAGCCGGTGATGTGGATCGCCGGACTCCGGGACACCGGCATGGACATCGTCTCCGCCACGATCATCACGACGACCCCGGTCGGGGAACAGCTGACCCGGCTGCACGACCGCATGCCGAGGATCCTCGCCCCCGACGAGGTGGCGACGTGGATCTCCGGGACCACCGATCAGGCCCGTGAGCTGCTGCGTCCCGCCCGGGAAACGCTCGTGTCGGGGCTCGCGCTTCGGGAGGTTGACCGCGCGGTGGGAAACGCGCGCAACGAGGGGCCGCGGTTGATCGACGACATCGGTCGGATCACCGGTTGACGGACGTCGTTGTGCACCGCGACCGGTGAAGATCCACCGCGCAGGCGGGTACGGCGACCATCAGCATCGCACCCACCGCCCCGTAGGTCACCGTGAGCACTGTCCCGGAATCCGTGACCCGGCGATCCGGAGGAATACGGAACCGAGGGCGGCCGAGCCCGTGACGAGGCCGATGTTGCGTGCCAACCCGAGGACCCCGGCGGTGGTGCCCCTGCGATTCCCGGGCACGGACTCCAGAACGGTCATGTTGTTCGCCGCCGTGAACAGCCGGTGGCCCGGAGCGGGGAGAACCGTGTCCGCGACGTGACCGGGCACCCCGAGCCGCGGTCCGCCGACCGCGGGAACCGCCACGGCACCCTCATCCACGCCAGCCCCGGCACCGTCAGCCCCGGGGCTGTGTCTCCGGTGACGAATCCCCCGGTGATCACGCCCGCGAACACCGACGTCAGGGGACCTGTGGCCGTGATCAGGCCGATGTCCCGTGACGTGAGGTCGTGTGCGACGGAGAGATGGAACGGGCCGATGACCGGGGTGCTCATCATCACCGCGCCCACGACGACCATGAGGGTCACGGCGCGCCGTACAGCCGAGGAACCGAGCAGCCACGCCGGTGGAAGGAGCCGCGGGGCCCGGCCCTCGATCCGGTGGAGCACGACCGGAGCAGCCGTCGTCACCGCCAGGAGAACGACAGTCCGGGCCGGGGAGCCCCCGGCCCCGCCGCATGCCGACGCGTACGCGAGGACCGCGACCATGGGCAACGCCGTGCCCGCGGCATCCGGCCGGCGGCGATGTCGCCCGACCGGATGCGCCCCACCGGTACCGTCATACGTCGCGCGGAGCGGCACGGCGGTGGACAGTGACATACACGCCAGCATCCGGAAGACGGCCCGCCAACCGGTCGCATCCACGAGGACACCGGCCGGGACCGGACCGGCGGCGGTTCCCACGGCGGTCGCCGAACCGTGCGGTCCCAGCCCGGTACCGGATCGTCGTGCCGTGAGCAGATCCCGGACGGCGGCGACCGGGAGCACCGCGAGCGCCGCGCCCGCGGCGCCCCGGATCGCTGGCACGGCGATGAGAACGCCGGGCGAGGGGCAGGGGCACACTGTGCCGCTGTGACGGTGAACAGGATCGCCGCACCGAGCAGCACCCGATCCCGGCCGAGAAGATCCCCGAGATACCCGACCACCGGCCCCATGGCCGTCATCCCCGGGAGGAAAGCGGTGACGATCCACCGTGCGGTCCCCGGATCGCCACCGGACCACGCGGCGACGGCGGGCAGGACGACGGGTACCGCGCTCACACCGATCTGGGTGGTGGTCGCGCCGCGGGCCAGGGTGATCAGCCGCAGCGACCGGACGGTGTGGGGATCCGTGAACATGCCTCCACCCTGGTTGTCCGGAGATGTACCGGACAACGGGTGTCGCCGAAACCGGGAAATCCTGCCGTGCTGGGTGAATGACGTCGACCGCAGCCGGAACCGCACGCATCCTGGAGGAGCTCGGCCCGCGGTTGCGGAGCGCCCGTGAACAGCGCGGCCTGACGCTGGACGCCGTCGCCCGGAAGACGGGAGTATCGACGAGCACCCTCTCCCGGCTGGAGAACGGGCGGCGCCGCCCGACCCTCGACCCGCTCCTGCCGCCGGCCATCGTCCACCGGGGCGACCCGGACACCCCCGTCGGCGTGCCGGGGATCGGGGAGCACCGCATCCGGATACGGCCCAGAGTGATCCGGAGCCGGGTGGTCGTCCCGCTGACCGGACGGACGGCGGGTGCCCACACCCGGAAGATCATCGTCCGGCCCGACGAATCCGTACCTGAGCCAAGCACCCATCCGGGCCGCGCACGGATGTACGTGCTCTCCGGGCGGCTGCGCCTGATCGTCGGTGAGGATGACGTCGTTCCCGAACGGGGTGGGTGCGCCGATTTCGACACGACGACCCCGCACCGGTTCGGCGGCGACGGGGCCTCGGGTGCGGAGATCATCACCGTCTCCGGTCCCCCCGGATCCGCTCCGCACCTCCGGTACGGCGGAGCACCGGACTGAGGGCGGCCTCAGCACCGGGCCCAGATCCTCCCGTCCTCGTCCCACGACCAGCGCACCGGATCACCGACCGCCACATCGGTCAGCCAGTAGGTCTCGCCGGGGTTCCAGCCGGCGATCACGGACGCTGTCCCGGCGTCCACGTCGATGGCTCTACCGGCGGCCTCCAGATATCCGAGATGGGTCAGGTGCACGGCGTCGTGGTGCTCCGCGACGGCGGCCCAGTCCGGGATCACCCACCGTCCCCGCCGCCCCGTGGTGCGGTGCCAGTCGTGGTAGCGCTGCCGGGTGACCTCGACAGGGAACCGCCGGCAGAGATCCGCCCACGAGTCGGCACCGGTGATCTCGAGGATCCTGGCGTCTCCCGGGACGACGATGCGGCGCGTCTCCCGGGGCCCGAGGTCGAAGGAGTCCTCCTCGAACCAGAGAGCGGAGGGAGCACCGTCCGGGAGCGGGGCCGTGGTGGCCGGTGCCCCCATCGGAGAAGACCACCAGATCCCCGACACCTCTTTCTCCGGATCGAATGTCTCCGCCGCAGCGGCCTCCCGGGCGATCAGTCCGTCACGTTCCGCGGTGAGGCGTTTCCCGACCCCCGATGTCAGAGCTGTGGAGCCCCGCACCGACAGCGTCCACTGCCGCTCCGGATCGAACGGGGCCGTGAGGACGTCCATCAGTGGGGAGTCGGTGAGTTCCCCGGCGATCCGGAGCAGTGGTCCGCGCATCTCCGGGGCTGCCGCGAGGATCTGGGCACCGTACGGTTCCTGCCAGTAGGCGGCGTTGTCGACGGAGCAGGCCAGTGCGTCGCGCAGCACGGGCCACGTGATCTCCGCGAGTTCCACATCCCGGAATGCGGCGGCGATGTCCCCGGCATCAACGACGTCAGGGAGGCGGCAACCGGCACTGCAGTCGTGGGAAACCGGTTTTCCCGGCGACGGGGAGGAAGAGGGGAAGTAGACGGTCCCCACCCCGGATTCGACGTCGAGAGTGCTCGCCGCCCTGTGAAACAGGTTAAAAGGGCCTGACGGGCCCGTGTCGTCCTCCAGATTCAGCAGCAGGTCCCGGCCCCGGGGGCCGGAGACGAGCTGTTCAGCGGGATTCATGGTGGTGTCCTTTCAGTCCCCTCCGACCGGGGTTCCCGGGTCCCGGACCCGGTGGAGTCGGGATGGTCAGTGTGCTCCCGGTGCCGCGACCGCGGCGAACCGTGCGCCGGTCACCGCCGCGAGATCATCGGGGGTGAGCTGGACGTCCAGGCCCCGGCGCCCACCGGAGACCAGGATCTCGCCGAACTCCAGCGCAGAGGAATCGATGACGGTGGGCAGGGCATTCTTCTGGCCGATGGGGGAGATCCCGCCGGTGACGTAGCCGGAGGACCGCTCGGCGTCGCGCGGCTCGGCCATGCAGACCTTCGGCACATCGAACGCGCGCGCGGCGGCCTTGAGATTGACGTGGCCGGTCACCGGGACGCACACCACCCCGAGCCTTCGTTTCGGCCCCGATCCGGCGGTCAGGTCCACCACCAGGGTCTTGAACAGCTGCCCCTCGTCGATTCCGAGGGGGCCACACAGCTCGGCCGCGGCCTGCGCCCCGAAATGGTCGTGACCGGACTCGAAGGTGTGCACCGTGTGATTCACACCCGCCTCGTTCAGCGCCACGAGGGCGGCCGTTCCTGCGCCGGATGATTTCGACCTACGCTTCGACATACAGCCAGTATTACGCGCGGGAGCAGTGTTTTTCTACAATGGGGGAGATGTGCGCGTCGCTGTGCGGCGCGCTTGCCGGACGCCGAACCCCGCCCCACACCCGCGGGTGGGAGGGCGTCGACAAGCAGAGGGAAGGGACGCGACGCCAATGCCGGACACGAAGACCGGTGCCGCCGAGCAGGCGGCCAGATTCGAGAAGGAGGCACTGCCCCTGCTCGATCAGCTCTACGGCGGTGCCCTGCGGATGACCCGCAACCCCGCCGACGCGGAGGACCTGGTCCAGGAGACCTACATGAAGGCCTTCCAGAAGTTCAGCTCCTTCACCCCGGGAACGAACCTCAAGGCCTGGCTGTACCGCATCATGACCAACACCTACATCAACTCCTACCGGAAGGCACAGCGTCAGCCCTCGCAGCTGCCCACCGAGGAGATCACCGACCACCAGCTGGTCGAGACGTCCTCGCACACCTCCGCCGGCCTCGAGTCGGCGGAGGTAGAGGCGTTGAAGAAGCTGCCCGACGTGCAGATCACCGACGCCCTGAATCAGCTCCCCGAGGACTACCGCATGGTGGTGTTCTACGCCGATGTGGAGGGGCTCGCCTACAAGGAGATCGCCGAGATCATGGACACCCCGATCGGTACCGTGATGAGTCGACTGCACCGGGGAAGAAAACAGCTCCGTGGATTGTTGAAGGATGTGGCCCGCGAGCAGGGCATCGGTCTGAACCATCCGGATCTCGCGGATGGGTGGGGAGATGCGACCGCGAAGAAGACACGGAAGGGAGCGGACAGATGACACCGCGGAATGAGACCGGCGACCACATGGCTGACTGCGGAGACGTCTACGAGTCCCTGTTCGAGCTTCTCGACGGTGAGGCGACTCCCGAGCGGCGTGCGGTCCTGCGCGCCCACATCGAGGCCTGCCCCGGCTGCTTCGCACAGCTCGGTCTAGAGGAGGAGATCCGGGAGCTCATGCGGCGGTGCTGCTGTGCACACGCGCCCGTGACGTTGCGGGAGAAGATCATCCTGCGGCTCCGGGTCGAACGCTACCGCGGCTGAGCCGTCCGGCGCCGACCGCGGCGGAGGTCACCTGCCGAGAGAAGAAGCCCCCGCACAGTGTGCGGGGGCTTCTCGGGGTAGTCTCCGGATCAGGAGTTGGGCCGCTTGCCGTGGTTGGCCTTGTTCTTGCGACGGTCCTTACGCTTGCGTCCACGCTTGCTCATGGTGTTCCTCCAGGAAGGTATCGGGGTATGCGACGGCGGGGCCGCAGCATGACGGTCAGGGGATCCTGCCGTGTGTGGTTGTCGTGATCGTCACCGGGTGTGACCGACGGATCGGCTCACCCGCAGTGACAAATGTCGTTGATTATACGCAGTCGGGTCGGTGACACGAAATATCCGGTACCGCGGACACCCTGTGAGGGGCGGGTACCGGATGTTTCTGGTGCTGCGGGGTACTACTTGACGGCTGCGCGGGTGCGGGTGCGGCCACGGTTGCGGCGCCGCTTGAGTGCACGGCGCTCGTCCTCGCTCATGCCACCCCAGACGCCGGCGTCCTGGCCGGACTCGAGAGCCCAGGTGAGGCACTCGGAGGTGACGGGGCACCGGTTGCAGACGACCTTCGCGGTCGCGATCTGGGCCAGAGCGGGGCCGGAGTTGCCGACGGGGAAGAAAAGCTCGGGGTCTTCGTCGCGGCAGACCGCCTTGTGACGCCAATCCATGGGTGAATCTCCTTCAGAAAGAATATGTGTTCTATGTCAGACATTCGGCATGGCGGGACACTTTCCGACGGCCGGTGTCCCGGTGTCTCGGAAAGCTGGGGCGGTGGGTCGCCTGGGGCGGTTCCCGTGCTGGTCCACCGGGCCGGCCGCGAGTGGTTGGTTCACTCCGGTCATGGTCCCGGCGTCATGCCAGAAAATGAACCCGGGTTTAACGCCGGGTGTCTGTGCTACCGCAAGATAATGACACGTACACATAGGCGTCCGCTAGGGTTCCACCTTTAAAAGTGATTAAGGTCACACCTTGTCGTTGTCCACAGGCGACACAATATCGATGACGTCGCCATGGGAACTGAGCCGCAACTTCTTTGTTTTGCCTGCCGATTCACCGTCTACCTGCCACTTCAATGGTCTCGGGGAGGTGAGTGTGAGCTCACTAATATCGTCAACCCGGATCTCCCGGAGATCCACCCGTAGCGGCCGCCAGATCTTGTTCCCGATGCCGGTGGCGTGCAGCAGCGCCACCAGTCCACCGGGGCCCTCGATGTCCCGCAGGGCGTAGAGGGACAGCCCCGCGTCCAGCTTCTGCTCCGGATTGGTCACCACCGCCATCGGACCCGCGTACGTCCAGGGATTCGTGTTGGACACGATGAGGAAAGGGACCTCGCTGCCCGTGCGGAGTCCCTCGGCGGAGTGTGCCGCATAGGTGATGGCCGGAGGGCGGCGCCGGAGCCGCTGCCAGGCGGTAGCCGTCACCATCGCGTAGCGCCACGGTGTCGCCGACTTGCCTGCGTCCCGCAGATCCTCCATGAGCGCTATGGCGTTCGCGTCCAGACCGAATCCCGCATTCACGCAGAACCAACGGTCCTCGACGCGCCCGAGGGGGAGACGCCGGTACGTGCCCGAGAGAATGAGGTCGCGCACCTGTGCCGCGGCTCCGGCGGGTTCGTTGGGCAGGCCCAGAGCGCGCGCGAACACGTTGGCGGAGCCCGTCGGTACCACCGCGACCTTGGGCAGCTCGCCGGGACCGGGTCGGCTCTCCGGCTCGCGGCCCAGGAGCCCGTTGATCACCTCGTTGACCGTACCGTCCCCGCCCACGACGACCACGATGTCGACGTCCTCGCGCGTCAGACCTCTGCAGATGTCCTCCGCGTGCCCGGCGTACTGGGTGAATACCGAGGTCAGTTCGGTCGCCTCCAGAAGCGGGGTCACCACCTGTCGGGTGACCTGTGGCGTCAGGGCCGTCGAGTTGGGGTTGGAGAGCATCAAGGCGCGCATGGCGTCGAGTGTAACCCCGCGCACACGGAAGGCGTGCACCCACGCGGTACGCTTGGGGAGTGACTGATTCCCACCGCGACGTGCCCAGTTCCCCGTCCGTGTCCCCGGAAACCGGCGACACGGCAGAATCCCGGAAGCCGCCGGCGGACATCCGGCGGGCCGGGGTGCTCGGTATCTGTGAGTCCCTCGTCGGACTCGCTTACGCGGTGTTCCTCGTCTTCCGCGAGATCACCGGCCAGCATGACTACGGCACGGTGACCTCGGACGGCAGTGAGAACGTCTTCGTCGGTTACGGGACCGCCGCGTTCTTCGTCGCGGTGTTCGGGACCGTGGCCGCCGCGGGTTTCGCTCTCCGGCGGGGACGCCGGTGGGGACGCGGCCCGGTGGTCATCCTCCAGATGCTGCTGCTGCCGGTCTCCTGGTACATCGCCTCCGCGGGGCTGATCGTCCCCGCGGTCATCGTCGCGGCATGCGCCCTGGCCGGCCTCTATCTCACATTCAACAGAAGATCGCTCAGCTGGGCGGCCGGCGTCTTCAGCTGACGAGCGCCACGACCTCCCCGCCGTCGCCCCGCTTCTCCACGAGCACATCTCCGACGAGGGACAGGGTCACCTGCCCGCTGTAGCCGCCACGGTCCACCGGGATGACCCGTTCGATCTCCTCCGTGTCCCAGTTGGCCACCGCGATCCCCTCCGCCGTGGGATAGAGCAACCGGTCGCCGACGGCGACACCCGTACCCAGGGCATCCTGGAAGTAGTGGTCGAGGATCAGTGCCTCGGGTTTGAAGAGGTAGAGGCGAACTCCGTCGAACCACGTCAGATGGTGCGGCAGGTCAGCGACGACGGGGGAGAACAGCTCCCCGGATGAATCGACCAGGGGCGACGGGGGCACCACGGCGACACCGGTCTCGTTGCCGTCGAGGTTGAAGCCCGTCATCCGCGGCTGTTCCCCGCCCGCTGAATCGCGGTAGACCACGGCGCCGGCCTCGCCCGCCGCGACGACCTCGGCCCGGGTTCCGCCCAGGAAGACCTGGGTCTTGATCTCCGGCTTCCGGGAGTCATCCGGGACCCGATCCTGCATTCTGAGCCAGTACCCCGCCCCCTGGCCCTCGCTCGGGGGACAGTACTCGACCACGGAGAGGAGATCCTTGCGGGTCAGCGCCGAACTGATGGTGCAGTCCTCGTTCGGCTGCATGTTCGGTTCCTGCTTGGCCTCCACGTCGCCGTACTCGACGGTGCGCACGAGATCGTTGCGCCAGAGCTCCACCCGGTCGCGGGAAACGATGCCCACCGCGTCGTTCGAGCGGACCGGAACGGTCTCGTCCGAGGTGACGGCGGACCGTGCCGCCCGGTACTCGCCGCTGGCGGCGTCGAGCCCGATGACGTCCCCGCACCCGACACCCGTCCGGTACGTGACGTAGACCCGGTCGAAGGCTGTGCTCACGGAGCAGATCTCGTGGTTGTCGCGGTGGTAGGACCAGACGGTGTCACCGGTCGTCGGGGCGGTGGCGGTCAGGGTGCCGCCCTCCGCGGTGAAGACGAGCCCGGCCGCGGACTGGACCTGCGGCTGTGCCGGGACGGCGGAGTCCGTGGCGCGCCACGCCTCGTGCACCTGCGCGGGTGCTGCGGCGGGGGCCGCCGCCGCCACGTGGGGCTCGGCGGCGGTCTGCAGGTCCGCCGCCCGGTTCTCCGAGGTCAACCACACGGTGCCGACGCCGAGGAGCGCCACCGCGGTGATCACCCCGGTCGCGATGAGATCCCTACGGCTGCGCTGCAGGATGACGGTGCCCTTCTCCGGGGTTCCGGTGGAGGATCCGTTCATCGCCGTCCTCCCCGTCCACCGCGGGAGCCGGTGTCCCGGCCGTGGCGGGAACCTCCGCCACCGCCGCCGGAGGGGCGGTCACGGTGCGGCCGGCGGCCGGCCGACCGGGCACCCGCGGGGCGGGTCACGGAGGGACCTCCGAAGACCTTGCGCGCGGGCCCGACGCTCTCTCCGGCGCCCTCGGGGATGTCGAGCGCCTCGTAGAGCTCCGGCGAGGTGGAGAACCAGGCCGGAGGCTCCGGCTGTCCGAGATCGAGTTCCTTGTTGATCAGGTCCCACTTCACGAGCTCGTCGTATCCGACGAGCGTGATCGCGGTCCCGGTGTGCCCCGCACGGCCGGTCCGGCCGATCCTGTGGACGTAGGTCATCTCGTCGTCCGGGGTCTGGTAGTTGATCACGTGGGTCACGTCGTCGATGTCGATTCCGCGTGCCGCGACGTCCGTGGCGACGAGGATCTCCACGGCCCCCTCACGGAACGCGTTGAGCGACTTCTCCCGCGCCGGCTGACCCATGTCGCCGTGGACGGCACCCACCGCGAACCCCTTCGCGGCGAGATCCTCGGCGATCGTGGCGCAGCTGCGCTTGGTCCGGGCGAAGATGATCGTGCGCCCCCGGCCCCGGCTCTGGAGCACCCGGGCCAGAACGGCCGTCTTGTCCATCCGGTGTGCCTGGAAGACGACCTGGCGTGTACTGGCGTGGGTCGCGGCCGCCCCGACCTCCTCCGCCCGGATGTGCACCGGGCGATCCATGAAGGTCCTGGCCAGGGCGATGATGGGCCCGGGCATGGTCGCCGAGAACAACATCGTCTGGTGCTTGTGGGTCAGTGCCTTCAGCAGTTTCTCGATGTCGGGGAGGAACCCGAGATCCAGCATCTCGTCGGCCTCATCGAGCACGAGGACAGCGACGTGGTCGAGCTTCAGGCAGCCGCGGTTGTACAGGTCGATCAGGCGGCCGGGCGTGCCGACCACCACGTCGATGCCGGCGTCGAGCGCCTCGATCTGTTCGTCGTAGGGCCGGCCACCGTAGATCGTCAGGATGCGCACGGGCAGATTCGTCGCGGCGCTCCGGAGATCCTCACCGACCTGCACCGCGAGTTCACGCGTGGGGGTGACCACGAGGGCACGCGGGGTCCCGTCCAGTTCCTCGACGTCGGCGTCATCGAAGACCCTGTCGAGGAGCGGGACACCGAAACCCATCGTCTTGCCCATGCCCGTGCGCGCCTGCCCGATGAGGTCCTTCCCGGCGAGCGCGAGCGGGAGAGTCAGCTCCTGGATGGCGAAGGTCCGGACCATGCCGGCGTCAGCCAGGGCATCGGTGATCTCCTTGGCGACGCCGAGTTCGGCGAACGTTGGCTTCTGCTTCTGTTCAGACACCCCTTCATAGTATCCACGTCGATGCCCGGTATACACCCCGGTGCCCACCGCGCCCCGGGCCCACCTTCGCCCGGACGGCCCGAGCGGCCGGTCCGGGCCCGCGTGTGCGCCCGAATCCGCGGGCGCGTAGGCTCCCGATGGACACCCTTTCACCTTCGTGCACTCCCGCCGGACCCCCGTCGGGTCGATCCGGCCGGGTCCGTGGGCACGATGAAATCTGAACGAACCCGAGGAGACACGACGTGGACATCAAGATCGGTTTTTCCGACACCGCCCGCGAAGTAGTGGTCAGCACCGATGAGGAACAGGACGCCATCATCGAGCAGGTCACCGAGGCCCTGGCCGATGACGGGGGCGTCCTCCGGCTCACCGACGACAAGGGACGCGTCGTCCTGGCGCGCAACAGCCGCATCGCCTACGTCGAGGTCGGGACGGCGACGTCACGCCCCGTCGGATTCCTGCACTGACCGACTGACGCCGGGCCTGTCGACACCACCGGGAACGGCCACCCACCGCAACTGGAGAGACCTGAAGAGACGTGGAACCGATGCTTGTACGCTTCGCCCGTGAATACGGATGGCGCGCCTACGCTATCCCGGTGCTCATCGTGATCACCGTCTGGGTACTGGTCAGCATCTTCACCACCGATGCACGGGAGGCGGCCGCGCCGCAGGCCGATCCGCGTGCAGGCTCCACGACCGGGGACGCACGTGCCCGGATGACCTCCGCGGCGCCGACGGATGATTCCGGCGTCGTCGACACCGGGCTCGGCGGTGGACCGAATCCCGCCGATGCCCGGCGGCCCGAACTGCCCAACGGGGAACTCCCGCCCGGTGCCCCCTACACGGAGAAGGGCACCGGGGAGTTCCGCACCGTCGGCTACGCCGGTCCGCCGCTCGGCAGGGGGGAGAAGACCTTCACGTACGTCGTGGAGATCGAGGAGGGCGTGGACGGATCCGTCTACGGGGGCGACGACGCCGTAGCGGCGATGGTCGACGCGACCCTCGCGGACCCCCGGGGATGGAGTGCCGACCCCCGCTTCGCGTTCCAGCACATCGACGGCAGTGACCCTCGCACCCCGGATCTCCGGATCCAGCTGACGTCCGTCGGCACCACCCACGAACTGTGCGGCCAGTCGTTGGAGATGGAGACCAGCTGCTTCTACTCCGACGGCAACCGGGTCCTGCTCAACGAGTCCCGCTGGATCCGCGGCGCCCTGCCCTTCGGCGGGGACCTCGGTTCCTACCGCCAGTACCTCATCAACCACGAGGTCGGGCACGGTATCGGCTTCGCCGCGCACGAACCCTGCGGTGGTGACGGTGAACTGGCCCCGGTGATGATGCAGCAGACCCTGTCGCTGTCCAACTCCGTCCTGACCGGGATCAGCCCGACCGAGGTCTACCCGGACGATGGGGCGGTGTGCCGCTACAACCCCTGGCCCTACCCTCATGCCTGACACCGCACTTCCCGTACAGCCGGTCGAACTGCCCGAGGGTGCCGCCGAGCGGTACGCGAGGCACCTGAGCCTTCCCGGGATCGGACTGGTGGGGCAGCAGCGGCTCGTCGGCGCCAGGGTCCTGTGCGTCGGTGCCGGTGGCCTGGGGTCCCCGGTCCTCCAGTACCTCGCCGCCGCCGGCGTCGGGACACTCGGGGTCGTCGACGACGATGTCGTCGACCTGAGCAACCTGCAGCGCCAGATCATCCACCCCGCCTCCGCGGTCGGCGCACCCAAGGTACGTTCTGCGGCGCAGTTCATCGCGGACCTCAACCCGCTGGTCACCGTCCGGACCTTCGACACCAGGCTCACCCGGGACACGATCGGGGAGATCCTCGACGGACTGGACCCGCACATCGTCGTCGACGGTTCCGACAACTTCGCCACCCGGTACCTCGTGGCCGACACGTGCGCTGATCGGGCCATCCCACTGGTCTGGGGCTCGATCAGCCGGTTCTCCGGTCAGGTGTCCGTCTTCGACGACGGCCACACCCTCCGCGATCTCTACCCCGAACCGCCCGAACCGGGCACCGTGCCGACCTGTGCCGAGGGTGGTGTGTTCGGGGTGCTGCCCGGGGTCATCGGCACGATCATGGCCACCGAGGTGATCAAACTCGTCACGGGAACGGGGACCCCGCTGATCGGCAGGCTCGCGCTCTGGGACGGGGCGGAGGCGACCATGCGCACCGTCCGTTTCGAGCCCCAGCGGGGATCCGTGGCGCTGCGGCACACGACCCCGCCGGAGCGGGAGCAGGTCTGCACACCCGCACCCGTCGTCACCCCGGACGGGATCCGGGAGACCCCGGTGGCCCGGTGGCCCGAGCTCACCGGGAGCGGTGTCCGGCTCGTCGACGTGCGGGAACCCCACGAATGGGCCGGTGGTGTCCTCGGTGACCCGCTCCGGCTGCCGCTGAGCACCCTGAAGACCGGCACCCTCGGCTCCCTGGACGACCTGCCCCGGGACACGCCGCTGGCCGTCTACTGCGCCGCCGGGATCCGTTCCCGGGCGGCGGCCCTCCTGCTCGACCGCGCGGGATTCACGGATGTCGTGTCCCTGTCCGGCGGCATCAACGCCTGGTGGCTCCGACGGTGAGCGGCCGGTGAACCGCCACGTCCCTTCCCGCGGCCCCGGGCCCGGGCGGTAACGTGACTGGCATGGACAACACCCCTCCGGAACTGCCTGACTACGTCTGCGGCATCTTCCGCGCCTCCGACCGGACACCGCAGCCCCTCGGCCCCGCCTGGGACAACGGTTGGCTGGTGGACCAGACGGTGATCAGCCGGGTCCTCGACCCGGTCGCCGCTAGCTGGTCGGCCAAGGTCCGGGAACAGCTGCACCCGGAGGGCGTCCGACCGGTCCGACCCGTACGGTCGACCGATGGCCGCTACGTCGTGTCCGGCTGGCGTGCCTCCACCTTCATCGAGGGCGAACCGGTCGCCAGGGTCGACGAGACGGTCGCCGCGGCACTGCGGCTGGCGGACGCGCTCGCGCCGCTGCCCGTCCCCGAGCACCTCACCGCACCCGTGGGAACCCCGGACGGCGTCACCGATCTGTTCGCGGTCGCGGACCGCGCCGCCTGGTCCCCCGACCCGGCGTCCGTCCTCGCCCCGGCACTCGGGCTCGACGCCACCGCCAGTGAGACCCAGCGCGCCGGGATGACCATGGCCGCACTGGTCACCAGGACCATCGAACCGGTCGGCGGAGCCCGCCAGGTCGGTCACGCGGACATGTACGCGACGACGCTGTTCTCCGGGGATCTGCCGCCGGTGGTGACCGACATCGTCGGTGTCGCGCACCCGCACGGCTACACCGCCGCGCAGGTCATCGTCGACGCCCTGGTCGCCGGCGAGGTCGATGACGGCATCATCGCCCGCTACTCCCACCTGCCCGACATCGGGCAGCTGATGCGGCGCGCGCTGCTCTACCGGCTCTATCTCCACGCCCTGCTGGAGGACGCCGATCCGAACGTGAGTGCGAAACTCGCACGGGTCGTCGAACTCCTCCTGTCCGGCGACACCGACACACTGTGACCCATGCCTGAAACCCGCTCCACCGCCGGTGGCGGTGCGTGGAACCACCTCGCGCCGCCACCGAACCCGACCGTCAGACTGCGTCGTTCCACGGCGCAACCACAGCCTCCGGTACGGACCTGGGGGCCTGTGGCACGGAACCTGATCGACGGCGGGGAGGGCGTCTGGAGGGTCACCGGCGCCGCCGGTCACGGGGTCAGCGCACTGTTGATCGACACCGCCCTGGCCCGGTTGCGTGAGGGGGCGGACCCGGACGGCCTGATGATCGTCACCCCGTCGAAGGAGGCCGCGGGCCGGCTCCGCAGACAGCTCGCCGACCGCCTGCGCGAGATTCCCGGCTTCGCGGGTTCCGCGCCCCTCGTCCGCTCCGCACCGTCGTTCGCCTTCGCGCTGCTCAGAGCGGCGGCCGTCCGCGCCGGCGATCAGGCACCCCGGCTCATCACCGGTGCGGAACAGGACGCCGTGATCCGGGAGCTCCTCGCCGGCCACGCCGAGGACGGGCTCGGCAGCTGGCCCGCGGAACTCCGGCCCGCCCTGACCCTGGTCGGCTTCGCCCGCCAGCTCCGAGACTTCCTGCTCCGTGCCGTCGAGCGCGGCCTGGGGCCGGAGGATCTCGTGCGCCTCGGCATGGAGCACGGGCGTCCCGCGTGGCGGGCGGCGGGCGACTTCCTCCGCGAGTACGAGCAGACGATGGCTCTCGGGGGAGTGCGGCGCTACAACGCCTCCGAACTGGTCACCGTCGCCATCGAGTCCCTCGCCCTCGACGACGGCCTGCTGGAACGTCAGCGCGCCGCGCTGCACACCCTCCTCATCGACGACGCACAGAACCTCGACCCGCGCACCGCCGAGCTGCTGGATCTGTTCATCCCCTCCACCCGGTTGACCGTCATCGCCGGCGATCCGGGGCAGGCGGTGTTCCGCTTCCGTGGTGCCGACCCCGACTTCCTCACGCAGCACCCCTGCACGGACGAACTCGTCCTGGACACGCCGCACCGGACGCCGGCCCACCGCGGCGCGGTGATCTGCGACGGTGCCGCCGCCCAGGCCGGGGCCGTGGCCGACGCCCTCCGTCGGGCCCACCTCATGGACGGGGTCCCCTGGCCCCGGATGGCGGTGATCGTCCGCTCCACCGCGGCGCTGGGGGCGATCCGGCGGGCGCTGCTCGCCGCCGGGGTGCCCGTCCAGCTCGACCCCACCGACACCGTCCTGGCCGAGCAGCGGATCGTCTCCGCGATCCTGCTGGCCGCCCGCGCCCTCGACGGCCCGCTGGAACGCACCGAGGTCGAGGATCTCGTCCTCGGCCCCGTCGGCGGCGCCGACCCCGTCACGCTCCGCCGCCTGCTGCGCGGACTGCGCCAGGCCGAACTCCGGCGCGGTGGGCGCCGCCGGGCCGTCGACGTCCTCGCCGAGCTGGTCCTCCCGCACGGCTCCACCGTGGCGAATCCGGATCCCGCTCCCGCGGACGGCGGAGTCAGCGCCACCGATTTCCTCACCGAACGGGAGACCGACATACTCGACCGGGTCCGCTCCGTCCTCACCGCAGGCACGGAGGCGCAGCGCGCGGGCGGATCCGTGGAGCTCGTCCTGTGGGAACTGTGGAACGCCACCGGGCTGGCGGACCGGCTCGCCGCCGCATCCCTGCGCGGAGGCACCGCCGGGTCCCAGGCCGACCGCGATCTCGACGCGATGATGGCCCTGTTCGACGCCGCCGGAGACTTCGTCGAACGGCGCCCCAGCGCGGGCACCGCCGCCTTCGTCCGGCACATCGGTGACCAGCAGCTCCCGACCGGCGCACGCGACCGGCGCGGAGTCGAACCCGACGCCGTCCACCTGCTCACCGCGCACGCCGCAGGCGGCAGGGAATGGCACACCGTCGTCGTCGCCGGAGTCCAGGAGGGCACCTGGCCCACCACCTCGGAGACGGGGACCCTGTTCGGCCAGGAGGAACTCGTGGACCTCCTCGACGACGGCATCGACCCCGACGTCCACATCTCCCGCGCCGTGGAACGCCTCGCCGAGGAACGGCGCCTGTTCCATCTGGCGTGCACCCGTGCCACCGACACCCTGCTGGTAACGGCCCTCGACACCCCGGAGGGCAACGAGGTCCTCGAGCCGTCCCGCTTCCTCGAGGAACTCGGCGTGGAGATCCACCGGATGGGCGGCGGACCCCGGGACGTCGAGGGAGAGGACCACGGTTACACAGCCGAGATCGACGGAATTCCCTTCGGCACCCGACTGCTGTCGGTTCCGGCCATGGTCGGTGAACTCCGCCGTGCCGTCTGCGACCCCGGTGCATCCGACAGCCGCCGGCGCCAGGCCGCCCGTCAGCTGGTCCGCCTCGCGGAGGCCGGGGTGCCCGGTGCCGACCCCGATCAGTGGTGGGGGCTCGCCGGGCCGTCCACCGACCGGCCGGTCCGCCCGCGCCGGGACACCGTGACCCTGTCCCCGTCGCAGATCGAACAGATCGCGGCGTGTCCGCTGCGGGCCGTTCTGGGGCGGGTGGACACCGACGAGGAGATTCCGCTGCACCTGATCGCCGGAATCCTCGCCCACGGTTTCGCCGAGGCGGTGGGGGATGGTGCGGAACGGGAAGCGGCCGAACGGCTGGTGCGCGACGCCTACACCCGTGTCCTCGAACTCAACGGCACCCCGGACTGGCGGATCCCGATCGACCTCGCCGCCTGGGACCGCCTCATCGGCCGCACCGCAGACTGGCTCACGATCTCCCGCTCGGTGTTCACCGCCGTCGGGGTGGAGGTCCCCGTGTCCGTGACGGTGGGCACCACCGGGGACGGTCGGGACCTGGTCATCAACGGACGGATGGACCGCCTGGAACGCACCGCGGACGGAGACCTCGTCGTCGTCGACCTGAAGACCGGCGCCCACCCACCCACCCAGAAGTCGATGGGGGAGCACGCGCAGCTCGCCGCCTACCAGCTCGCCCTGTCGCGGGGGAAGGTCGTCCCCGACACCACCGCCGGTGGCGGGCCCGGTCGGGTCCGCGTCACCGACGCCGACACCTCAGGCTCCGCCGAATCCGTCGGCGGCGGCGTCCTCGTCTACCCGGGCACCACGACCGCGAAGATCACCACCCGCGACCAGGCCGCCAAGACCCCGGAGGAACTCGCCGAGCTCGCCGCCACCCTGCCCCGGCTCGCCGCCTCGGTGACCGGCCCCCGGCTCGCCGCCCGGATCAACGAATCCTGCGAACGGTGCTCCCTGCGCCGAATGTGCCCCGCACAGGAGGAAGGACGGGTGCTCACCGATGCCCGCTGAGAAACTCTCCCCGGTGCTGCTGTCCCGGTGGCTCGGCCAGGAACACGCCCCCACCGACCAGCAGGCCGCCATCATCAGCGCCGACCCCGGCCCCCTCCTCGTCGTCGCCGGCGCCGGTGCGGGCAAGACCGAGACGATGGCCGCCCGCGTTGTGTGGCTCGTCGCCTCCGGCCTCGCCGCCCCCGACCAGGTTCTCGGCCTCACATTCACCCGGAAGGCCGCCCAGCAGCTCTCCCAGCGCATCCGCGCGAGGCTGGCGACCCTCGCCGGGATCCCGCGTCTCCGGGACCTCGACCCCACCGGTGCCCTCGAACACAGTCTCCGGGCCATCACCCCGACCGTGTCCACCTATGACTCCTACGCCGGCCGGCTCATCGGCGAATACGGCCTGCTGCTCCCCGTGGAGCCCTCCGCCCGTCTGATCACCCGCACCGAGCTCTTCCAGATCGCCTGGGACCTCGTCGGCTCCTACCGCGGTGAGCTGCCCATGGAGACGGGACGCGCCCACATCGTCGACACCCTGCTGGCGCTCGCCGCCGACATGGACAACCACATGGTCGACGCCGCCGGTATCACGGAGGAGACCGATCCCTTCGTCAGCCTCTTCGACGAACTGCCCCCGGGGCCACGACAGAAGGAGAAGCTCGCGCAGAATACCGCGAGGATCAGGGACCGGCAGCTGCTGCGGCTCGCGCTCCTCCCGCTCGTCGGACAACTGCGTGCCGAACTCACCCGCCGCAACGTCATCACCTTCGGCGAGCAGATGTCCCTGGCCGCCCGGCTCGCCTCCACACACCCCGAGGTCGGATACAGCCAGCGCCGCCGCTTCCGCGTCGTCATGCTCGACGAGTACCAGGACACCTCACACGCCCAGCGGGTGCTGCTGTCCAGCCTCTTCGGCGGCACCGACCCCTCCCTGACGGTCACCGCAGTCGGGGATCCCATGCAGTCGATCTACGGCTGGCGGGGTGCGACCGCGGCCAACCTCACGCGCTTCGTCACCGACTTCCCCCGCATCGACCGGCACGACCCCACCGCACCGCCGCAGCCGGCACCGAAGATGGAGCTGGTCACCAGCTGGCGCAACCCACCCGAGATCCTCACCGCGGCCAACGCCGTCTCCCGCAGCGTCCTCGGCCCGGCGAACAACCCCGACCGGGCCGTCCAACCGCTCCGGCCCCGCCCCGGCTCACCCGCGGGAACCCTCCGGCTGGGCTGGTTCGCCGACGCCGCCTCCGAGATCGGCTGGCTCGCGGACCGGCTCGCCGCCGACTACGCGGACCGTCGCGCCGGGGGAGAGACGTTCACCGGTGCCGTCCTCGTGCGCAAGCGGAAACACTCCGCCGCCATCGCCGCAGCACTCGGGGAACGCGGTGTCCCCGTCGAGATCGTCGGGCTCGGCGGGCTCCTCGACATCCCCGAGGTCGCCGATCTCGTGGCCTTCGCGACGATGCTGGTCCGACCCGGGGACAACCGGGCGGCACTCCGCATCCTCACCGGCCCCCACGTCGGTCTGGGGGCCGCCGACGTCCTCGCCCTCGCGGGCCGTGCGGCGAATCTCACCGGCCGCGCGACCGGCGGCTCCGACAGCGGGCGTGGCGACGACCGGAGCCGCATCCCGGATGCGGGGGACGGCGGCATCCCCGACGACCCGGCACTCGCGCGACTACGCGACATCATCGCCGAGGCCCTGCCCACCGGGGACGACACCGCCACCGCCGGTCTCACCGACGCCGTCGCCGACCTCGGCGAACCCGAACGCTACAGTCCCGGGGGCCTGTCCCGGCTCCGTCGGCTGGCCTCCCACCTGCGCCACCTGCGCACCCGCTCCCTGGGACACGACCTGCCCGAGATCTTCGGCGACATCGAACGGATCACCGGGATCCGCACCGAGGTCCTCGCCCGAACCGACCCGTACGCCGACGGCGCCGCCGGAACCGTGCACCTCGACCGCTTCCACGAGCACGTCGCCTCCTTCGCCCAGATCCCCGGGGCGACTCTGCGCAGCCTCCTGGACCACCTCGCCCTCGCCCGCGAACAGGAGGAGGGACTCGAACCCGGCGAAGTGCGGGTCAACGCCGACCGCGTGCAGATCCTCACCGTGCACAAGGCGAAGGGCCTCGAGTGGGACACCGTCGCCGTCCTCCACGCCGACAACCGCACCTACACCGACGCCTCCTCGCCCCGCGTCACCGTCGAGACCTGGCTCACCGACATCACGAAGGTCCCGGCGACCCTGCGGGGTGACGCCCGCGAGGACGGCGCCGACAGCGTCGGCAGCCCCGTCCTGGACACCGTCGACGTGGAGAACCGGAAGGACCTGGAGACCGCGATGGAGGAGCACCGTGCGCAGTTCCGCACCGCGCTCGAGGAGGAGAACACCCGCCTGTTCTACGTCGCCCTGACCCGCTCCGAGCGACTTCTCTACGTCACCGGTTCCGGGATGAGCGACACCGGCACGACCGCAGCCCCCTACGTCCACCTCGAGGCCATCCGCCGCGACCAGCCCGACACCGTCGCGCACTGGCACGAACCGGAGGCGCAGGATGCCGGAACCGCCACCGGTACCCGACCGGCGACGGACGACGGGGAGGCGGGTGCCCCGGACGCCGTGTTCCCGCCCGAGTATCTCGGCGCGCGTGCCGACGCCGTACGCCGCGGTGCCGAGCTCGTCCGGGCCGCCGCCGTCGACCCGCCCGCGCCGGGCCGCGACGGCGACATCGAGCAGCTCTGGGAACAGGAGGTCACCGCACTGATCGAGGAGCAGCGGCGACTGGACACCCCGGTCGTGGACGTGGAGATCGGGCGCGAACTCACCGCCTCCGACCTGGTGGCCGTGTCCCGCGACGCCACCGCCTTCGCCCGCAGGCTCCGCCGGCCGGTGCCCTTCAAACCCAACACCTACGCGAAACGGGGAACCGCCCTGCACCAGTGGATCGAGGACCGCTACGGGGCCACCGGACTACTGGACGAGGACGAGCTGCCCGGGCTCGGGGAGGAGGACATCCGCGGGCCCGAACTGGCACGGCTCAAGGAGGCCTTCCTCGCCAGCGCCTGGGCCCGGCGGACCCCGGCCCACGTGGAGCAGCCCTTCGAGATCACCATCGGCGGACACGTCGTCCGCGGCCGGATGGATGCGGTGTTCCACGAGGGGGACGACCCCGCGCGGGGATGGATGGTCGTGGACTGGAAGACCGGGCGACCGCCGACCGGCCGGGACCTCGATTCGGCGGTGGTTCAGCTGGCCGTCTACCGTCTGGCGTGGGCGCAGCTGCTGTCCAGGCGACTGGGGCGCAGCATAGACCCCGCGGAGATCAGGGCCGCTTTCCACTACATCGGCCCCGACCACACTCTCGAGCCGGGTAAGCTACCAGACGCCGGGGAACTGGCGCGGTTGCTGTAGGGTTCCCCACCGTCGGGTGGGCACGCCGCACAACCGGGACCCACCGGCACCGCGAGACGACCAGAACACGGAGACGAGATGCGCAAGAGCTTCCGCGACCGGTTCCGCAGCGACACCGAACTCGATGATCTGCCCGATCACGCGCTGCTGAACATCATCCGCATCCCGGGGCAGCGCTACTTCTCCCCGTGGACGCTGATCGCGCGCCGGGTGGTGTACGCACTGATCCTGCTCGCTCTCGTCGCGCTGATGGTCTACGCGGACAAGGACGGCTACTCCGAGGACCTCACCTTCATCGACGCGGTCTACTACTCGGCGGTCTCACTGTCCACGACCGGCTACGGCGACATCACCCCGGTGACCCAGAACGCCCGCCTGATCAACATCATCATCATCACCCCGATCCGGATCGCATTCCTGATCCTCCTGGTCGGTACCACCCTGTCCGTGCTCACGGAGGAAACCCGCCGGGCACTGCAGATCCAGCGTTGGAGGAAGCGCATGCGCAACCACACCGTCGTCGTCGGCTACGGCACCAAGGGACGCTCCGCCGTCGCCGCACTCATGGCCGACGGCACGCCACCCAGCCAGATCGTCGTCGTCGACACCGACCGGCACTCCCTCGACATGGCGTCGAGCCAGGGACTGGTCACCGTGCACGGCTCCGCGACGAAGGCCGACGTCCTCAAACTCGCCGGTGTCACCCGGGCCCGGGCCGTCGTCGTGGCACCCAACATGGACGACACCGCCGTCCTGGTCACCCTGAGCGTCCGGGAGATCGCCCCGGCCGCGACGATCGTGGCCAGTGTGCGTGAGTCCGAGAACCTCCACCTGCTGAAGCAGTCCGGCGCGGACTCCGTGGTGATCTCCTCCGAGACCGCCGGCCGCATGCTCGGTCTGGCGACCGTCACCCCGTCCGTCGTGGAGATGATGGAGGATCTGCTGTCCCCGGACGAGGGCTTCTCCATCGCCGAACGGCTCGTCGGGGAGGACGAGGTCGGGGCGAACCCACGGCACCTCGCGGACATCGTTCTCGGTGTCGTGCGCTCCGGTGAGCTCTACCGCATCGACTCACCCGAGGCCGAGACCGTGGAACCGGGGGACCGGCTGCTGTTCGTGCGCCGCGTGTTCCGGGAGGACGTGTCCTCTCAGTGACACCCCGCGAACCGGACACGGCGGGCACGGTTCCCGTCGTCCACGAGAACCATCTCTGCGTCACCACGCGCGACAGGGCCCTGATGGCCGAGGACCTCACCGCCGTCTACCTCACGACCGCACAGCTCACAGCCCTCGGCGTACCCACCGACGGGAGGGTGCTGCTCGAGGTGGGCACCACCCGGGGAACCGTCGACCGAGACTACGCCCTGCGCGTCGACGACGAAGCGGCAGCGACCATCATGTCGCGGACGTCGGCCACCCGCGCGGTCGCCCCCCGGGATCTCGAACGCCGGGCCTGGTCCCGGACCGTGGACCGGGCCGTCGCGGTCCTGCGCACCACCGAGAGAACACGCTTCGACCCCCGCGACGGATCGGTGCTGACCTGGAACGAAACCGGAAGCAGGGCCGTCAACGGTGCCGGTGCGGACTACTTCCCGCGCGTGGATCCGGCCGTCATCGGGCTGATCGAGCTCGCCGGAACCGACCGGGTGCTCCTCGCCCGCGACGCCCGGCGGGACTTCTTCTCGCTGGTGGCCGGATACGTGGAGCCGGGGGAGAGTCTGGAGCACGCCTTCGCCCGCGAGGTCGCGGAGGAGACCGGGCGCACCTGCCGGGACATCCGCTACGCAGGAAGCCAGCCGTGGCCGATATCGGACTCGGTGATGATCGGATTCACCGCCGTCACCGACGACGCCGATGCCCGGTGGGGCACCGACGGGGAGCTGGCCGAGATCATCTGGGCCGGACCCGCCGACATCCTCGACGGAGTGGTTCCCATCGCCCCGCCAGGTTCCATCGCGCACCGTCTGATCCTCGGGTGGGCCCGGGCGCGGGCGACCGCCGCCACGACGAACACCGAACACTGATACCCGGAGGCACCCCTTGGCGATCAACCTGGACGAACTCGACCCGGACCAGCGCGTGGCGGCGACCGCACCCCGCGGCCCGGTCTGCATCCTCGCTGGCGCCGGGACCGGCAAGACCCGCACCATCACCTACCGCATCGCGCACCTCATCGACCAGGGCTTCGTCGGCCCGAACCGGGTGCTCGCGGTCACCTTCACCGCCCGGGCCGCGGGTGAGATGCGGCACCGGCTCGCCCGCATGGGCATCGGTGGTGTCCAGGCACGCACCTTCCACGCCGCGGCGCGGCGTCAGCTGCGGTACTTCTGGCCGCAGGTCGCCGGGGACCTGCCGTGGCGTCTGCTGGACAACAAGTTCCCGCTCGTCGGGCGGGCGACCCGCAGCGTCGGGGTGGACTCGAGCACAGAGACCGTGCGGGACATCCTGGGTGAGATCGAGTGGGCCAAGGCCTCGCTGATCACCCCGGACGCCTACGTGCAGGCCATCGCGGGAACACAGCGCACCCCGCCCGTGGACGCGGAGAAGGTCGCGGAGGTCTACCGCCGCTACGAGCAGGCGAAGACCTCGGAGGAGGGGATGCTCCTCGACTTCGACGACCTCCTCCTGCACACCGCCGCCGCCCTGGAGAACGCCCCCGCCGTCGCGGAGGAGTTCCACGAGCAGTACCGCAGCTTCGTCGTCGACGAGTACCAGGACGTCACCCCGTTGCAGCAGCGGGTCCTCGACGCGTGGCTCGGGGACCGCGACGATCTCACCGTCGTCGGCGACGCGAACCAGACCATCTACTCGTTCACCGGCGCCACCCCGGACTTCCTGCTCAACTTCACCCGGAAGTACCCCGACGCCACCCTGACCCGACTCGAGCGGGACTACCGCTCCACCCCGCAGGTCACCCGGCTGGCGAACGCGGTGATCGGCCGGGCGAAGGGCCGCGTGGCGGGCACCCGGCTCGAACTCACCGGTATGCGGGATCCGGGGCCGGAGCCGGAGTTCTCCGTGCACGACGACGAGCCCGCGGAGGCCGCCGCCGTGGCGAAGAGGATCGCGGAGCTCATCGACTCCGGGATGCCGCCGTCCGAGATCGCCGTGCTCTACCGCATCAACGCCCAGTCCGCCGTGTTCGAACAGGCTCTCTCCGACGCAGGGATCGTCTACCAGGTCCGCGGGGGAGAGGGCTTCTTCAACCGGACCGAGGTCCGCAAGGCCATCTCCGAGCTCGTGCGTGCGGCGCAGCGCGACGATCTCCCCGATGAGGCCGTCGGCCCCGGACTCCGCGTCGTCGCGCGCGCCGTCCTCGCGCCCCTGGGGCTCACCCCGGAGGAACCGGAGGGCGCCCAGGCCAGGGAGCGGTGGCAGTCCCTCAACGCCCTCGTCGAGCTCGTCCACGAGCTCGGCCTCGCGACCCCGGACCTGGACATGAACGGACTGCTCGTGCAGCTGAAGAACCGGGCCGAGGCCAAACACCCGCCGACGGTGCAGGGGGTGACCCTCGCGTCGCTGCACGCCGCGAAGGGGCTGGAGTGGAACGCCGTCTTCCTCGTCGGCCTCGTCGAGAACACCCTGCCCATCAGCCACGCGATCAAGGCCGGGGAGCACCAGGTCGAGGAGGAACGCCGACTGTTCTACGTCGGAGTCACCCGTGCCCGGACCCATCTCTTCTGCTCCTGGGCGCTGGCCCGCCAGGAGGGCGGCAGGAAGTCGCGGAAGCGGACCCGGTTCCTCGACGGGATCGTCACCGACCCGGAGCCGGTGGAACGGGGATCCTCCCGCAACCGCCCGAAGCGGTGCCGGGTGTGCGGCTCCCCGCTGGAGAGCCCGCAGGAGAAGGTCCTGCGGCGCTGCATCGACTGCCCCGGCGGCGCTGACGACGGGATCTTCGAGCAGCTGCGCGCCTGGCGGGCGGAGACCGCACGGGAGGATCAGGTTCCCGCGTACATCGTGTTCTCCGACGCGACGCTCATGGCCATCGCCGAGGCGATGCCCGCCGATGAACGGGAACTCCTCGGGGTCAGCGGCGTCGGCCCGGTGAAGGTGGACAAGTACGGCGGTCAGGTGCTGGCCATCGTCAACGGAACCCTCGACTGACCTCCGGCACCCCCGGTGACGGTGCGCCGGAATCGGCGCATCCCCGGGCGGCCGCCCAGCAGTCCGGGCAGTGCGGGTGAACCCCGAACCGGGTGGCGGTGGAGGTGAGCCGGTGCGGATCGACGGTGATCACCGTCCCCGCGGACGGAAGGTCGCGCTCCGGCCCCGGCGGCGGGGCGGTCACACCCGCGAACCGGAGAACAAGTGCGGCCGCGGTCGTGACCACGGTGCGGAGCACGACCGGATCCGGCGGCAGCCAGCTCCCGTCCCCGAACCGTGGGGCCTCCCTGGGGGCGTCCGGGTCCGCGTCGAAACGGTGCAGACGCGCGCACAACGGGCACGGCCCCGCACCGTGTAGACGGAGCGGCCCCAGGACCACCCGGCCGTCGATGACGGTGACCGGGATGACGTCGCCGCCGCGCTGGATGATCGGTGTGGACAGATCGTGCAGTTCATCGGGTGCGCCGGTGAGCACGACCGGTGCTCCGGGGCTGAAGGTCCGCAGAAAACCGCCGGGCCGCTCACCGGGGAGTCGTCCCGACACCTCGGCTCCGTACTGCGCGACCAGATCACGGATTCCGTCCGCGGCACGGTCCTCACCGAGCACCCCGACGCGCGGTACCCCGACAGGCACGCGGAGGAGCGCCCCGTAGTCGATGAGTTCGTCGATCAGGGTGGCGGTCTCGGCCGGTGTCCCACCGGCCGAGACGAGTGCGTCGGTGAGTTCATCGACGGTGACCGGCGTCCGGGTGCCGGCCAGGACGTCCCGGATCCGTGTCGTCGTGTCCGGGGGAAGTGTGTCTATGATGCCGGCCCAGGTCGGGTCGAGGCCGAACTGGAGGTTGCGGCCGCGGCGGAGATGCAGGCTGACCGTGGGGGCCAGACGGACAGGTTGTCCGGTTTCGGGCATGGGGATACCTCGTGTCTCGGTTGTCCACAGGCCCCAGCAGCAGTGACGGTGCGGCCATTTCACCACAGATAGACTCAACTGTCATGGCGCAGTCCACAGACCCCGAGATCCAGGTGATCCGATCCACCCGCCGGACCAGGACGGTCTCCGGCCGGATCGTCGACGGGAAGATCGTCGTCCGGATCCCCGCGCGGCTCACCGCGGCACAGGAGGCGGAAGCGGTCGCGGACATCGTCGCGAGGGTCCGGCGGCGGTCCACATCGGTGCACACCGGGGACGCGGAGCTCGAGGCCCGCGCCCGGGAACTCAACAGCCGGCTGCTGGAGGGGCGCGCGACGTTCAGCTCGGTGCGGTGGGTGGGCAACCAGACGCGTCGCTGGGGGTCCTGCAGCCCGGACACCGGGGAGATCCGCATCACCGACCGGCTGCGCGAGGTTCCGGGATACGTGCTCGACGCGGTCCTCGTGCACGAGCTCACGCACACCTTCATCCACTCGGGGCACGACGCGTCCTTCCGGGAATGGGCGGACCGCGCACCGCAGGCCGAGCGGGCGAAGGGCTATCTCGAGGCCTACCAGCGTTTCGGGGGTAACGGAAAGTGATCCCGCAGCGCCGGGCACCGCGGGATCACTGAAGGAAAGACGTCAGGAGTTCCGCCTGTCGTCCCCGTCGTCACCCGGTTCCACCGGGTCGGAGGGGTCATCGCCGGAACCGTCGGGGTCCGTGTCTTCCGCCGAGCTCTTCCGGTCGGCCTCCTCGGCGAGCATCTTCTCCAGGGCGTCGATCTCCGCGATGGGATCGAAGTCCCCGGCGTCGCCCTCATCGAGCAGGCCGTCGATGAACTCGGCCGAGTTCTCCAGGTCGGAGGCCACGGGCAGGAAATCGGGGTGGTCCCAGACGGCGTCGCGGCGCTTGACGCCAACGGCGACCTCCACCCGGCGCCACAGCTCCATGGCCTCGGCGACCTTGGGGGCGGCGAACTCGATGCCGACGACCCTGGAGAAGGCCTGCTCCGCGGAACCACCGGTGGCGCGACGCCGACGCCATGCCTCGTTCATCGCCGCGGTGGAGGGGATCCGGTCGCCGATGGCCTCGGTGACCACGAGTTCCACCCAGCCCTCGACGAGCGCGAGCATCGTCTCCAGCCGGGCCGCGGCAGCCGCGTTCCGGGAGGAGATCCTGGGCGAGAGGTCCATGCCCTGCAGGCGCTGCATCGCGTCCTGGATCTGCGCCGGGTCACCGCTCTCCAGGTTGAGCTCGCGGGCGGCCTCCTCGATGTGGGAGGTGTCGATCACGAGGCCCGCGGCGTACTCCTCGACGGAGGAGACGAGACGCTCGACCAGCCACGGGACGTGCTTGAACAGGCGCTGGCGGGCCACCTCCCGGACACACAGGTAGACCAGGGCCTCCTGCTCCGGGACGTCGAGTCCCTTCGACATCTCCCGAAGATGGACCGGAAGGACCGCGGTGACCCCCGCCGGGGCGACCGGGAGACCGAAGTCCGAACCGGTCAGCGCCTGTCGGGCGAGATCACCGAGGGCGTTTCCGAGCTGCATGCCGAAGTTCATGCCCGACATCTGGTTCATCATCTGCAGCATGGGGCCGATCATCTGCCGCGCCTCCTCCGGCAGCGACTCCAGCTGGGCCTCATTCATCCGCTCCGCGACCGGGGTGACCATCCGCTTCCACACCGGGAGCGTCTGTTCCAGCCAGGTTTCCGCGTTCCACGCCTCGACCCGTCCCGAGGCGGTGGGCAGTTCGGTGGCGTCATCGAGCCAGAGCTCCGCCAGGCGTACCGCGTCGGTGACGGCGGTGACCTGATTCGCGGGCACCGGTTGGACGCGACCGATCTGCTGACGGGCGATCCGCTCGGCGAGGGCGTAGTTCACCGCGCCCTGGCCGTCGGGGGAGTTCATGGACGATCCCATGCCCGAGAGCATCTGGCCGAACTGGTTGAGCATGTCGCCCAGACCTCCGCCCATGTTGCCTCCGCCCATGCCCGGCCCGAAGCTGAAGAAACCGAAGTTGTTCTGACCGTCGTTGCGGTCGTCATCGTCATCGTCACCGGGTCGGAAGCCAAAACCATGGTTGTTCATGGCTCCAACCTACCGGCGGCTGCGAGAGCTTCGCCATCGCGGGAACAACGCTCTCAGCGAACACGTCGGGGCGCGCCGGGGTCCGTACCGGTGGCGGGTGCTCCGCCGGGGACGGGGATCGGCGGTCCGGGACTGTATCGTTGGTAGGCGTGAATCGTCGAACAAGCACTGTGCTGGCCGGAGCGCTGCCCGTGGTCGCGTTGACCTACCTCGCCATGGCCGACCACATCCCCGGGACGGGTATCGATCTGACGGTGCCCTACGCCGCGGAGGGACCGGGGCCGACCTTCGACACCCTCGGGGAGTACCGGGGGGAGAAGGTAGTGGACATCAGTGGCGCGGAGCTCGACGAGACCGAGGGGAACCTCGACATGACCACCGTGGAGATCCGTACGGGAATGACCCTCGCGGAGGCGGTCCGCAGGTGGCTGTCCGAGGACACCCTCGTGCCCATCGACCACTTCATCCGTCCGGGCGAGACGCTCGAGGAGGTCTCCCAACGCAATGAGGTGCTGTTCAGCTCCTCGGAGTCCGCCGCCACGATCGCCGCCATGACCTACCTCGACAAACCGCTCCAGGTCAGGGTCGTCGGTGTCGCGGAGGACTCCGCGGCCGAGGGGGAACTCCGGGACGGCGACATCATCCGCTCCGTCGACGGCACCGCGGTCACCCTCCCGATCGAGGTGCAGGAGGCCGTACGGGGGAAGAAGCCCGGCGACCGGATCCGGTTGGAGGTGGATCGGGAAGGCGGCGACCGGGCCGTCGACGTCACGCTCGGAAGCCACCCGGACCAGCCCGACGTGCCGCTGCTCGGGGTAATGATGGACGCCACCCCCGCCGACGGAATCACCGTCAACTACAACCTGGAGGACATCGGCGGTCCGAGTGCGGGCATGATGTTCAGCCTCGCCGTCGTGGACAAGCTCAGCGAAGGCCCGCTGAATGGCGGTCGCTTCGTGGCGGGAACGGGAACCATCTCGGTGACCGGTGACGTCGGTTCCATCGGCGGGATAGTCCACAAGGTCCGCGCCGCGCGTGACGCCGGCGCGGAGGTGTTCCTCGCCCCGAGCGCGAACTGCGCTGAGGCGGTGAGCCGGGACCACGGGGATATGGCCGTGCTGAAGGTGGATACGCTCGCTGAGGCGATCGACCAGATGGCGGCCTACGACGCCCGCCCGGGCAGCGCGCTGACCTGCGAGGACTATCTCTCCAACTAGTTCTTCGCCCGATCCGTCGGTGTCGTCGACGTCCCGGTGGGAGCGGTAGGGCGCCCCGTTCCGGTGGGCTGTCCCGTCGGTCTGGTCGATGTGGCGGTGCGCGGCGGAGTCGTCGCCGTCCGACGGGCGAGGCCGAGCTCCATGATCCGCTCGCGTGGGTCCTGTTCATCGGTGGAGATCATCTGCTGCAGGACGACGCCGTTCGCGTTGTCGACCACGGTGATGATCGCGACGGTGCCCACGTTCGACCAACCCACGATCACGTCCCCGTCGTCCTGCACGATCCGGGCGCTGCGCAGTTCGGTCAGCAACTGGGTGGTGGACGCCGCCTTCGCCTCGTTGGCGAAGAACTGGAACTGCCCGACCTCCTCTCCCGAGCACGCGGAGGAATCAGCCACCCCGTTCGGCATGCAGGAGTCGAACTTCTCGAACAGCGACCGCGGCGCGAGGGTCCCGAAACGCTCGTAGGCGTCCTGGACGCTCCGTGGGAGCCGCGGACTCCTGTCCGTGGCGCCGGCGGAGGCCCCGGACGTCGTCGAGGTGGGGCTCCCGGAACCGCCCGAATCCGTGGTGGAGGTCGCCGATGCGGTCGACGTGCCTTCCGTCGTGTCCGCCGGGTCGGCGTCCTGTCCGGGTTCCGGACCGTCGCCTCCACCGCACCCGGCGAGGAGGACGGTCGCGGTCAGGGCTGCGGCGAACCGGAGACGGCGCGAGGAGCTGCGGTACGGGGTGTCGGGCACTGGTGTCAGTCAGCTCCTCGGTGATGGCGGGTGGGAACCGCCGGATGGTCTTCTCTCTCGCCGGGCGTCAGTCGACGGCCGGCTGCTCAAGAGTGTAATGAAGTGCGGCGATGACACCGGGAGCGACACCGGGTCCGCCCCGGAGGCTGATCTCGTCATCCGCGAAGGGGCCCGCCGCCGCGAGCTCCTCCTCGGTGGGGCGGAGCTGCAGCAGTGTCAGTTCCTCCCCGCTGCGCAGCACACCGGAGAACAGGCGCGCCGGTTTCGCCTCGATCCCGCCGGTCGGGCCGTCCCCCGCATCGTCGGGATCGGTTCCCGCCGTGTCCCGGAAGAGGATCTCCTGGGCCAGGATGACCCCGCACACCTGCTCCGGCCACGCCAGGCGGGAGACGAAATCACCCAGCTCATCGGAGCCCCCCTCGATGTGCGGAGGCAGGTCGTCCTGCTGCACGAGCGTCAGCGGGGAATCGTCCTCGATCAGGTCCGCAGCTCCCGTCGCATCGGCGAGCATCGAGGTCTCGACGAGGGCGAAGAGAGCGGGGGAGGAGTCCCAGCCTCCGGCGTGGACGTGTTCGACGGCCTCCATCATGGCCCGGTTGAGGGCCTGCTGGGTGAGAGGGGACTCCGGCGTTGCTGGCATGGGATGGGTGCTCCCGGTTGTCTCGGATACGGAAAAAAGAAAGTACTGTTGAATTCTATCCGTCACGTGCACGTTAATTAAAGGAGTTGGCTTGTCTAGCGGCCTTAGCCCCCAGAAGCCGTTCAAACGACCGCCGAGGTTGGTCAGCGGGATCATCTTCCTCGTCGCCCTCGTCATCTTCGTGGGGCCGATCCTCATCGGCTACTACACCGACTGGCTGTGGTTCTCCGAGGTGGACTTCCGCGGCGTGTTCACCCGCGTCCTGGTCACCCGGATCGTCCTGTTCCTGGTGTTCGGGGTGATCGCGGCCGCCATCGTGTGGCTCGCCGGGTACCTGGCGTTCAGGTACCGCCCGGACGACATGGACGACGTCTTCGGTTTCGAACCGGACAATCCGATCCGCGCGTACCGCGCCGCGATCGAGCAGTCCCTCAAGCGCGTCATGCTCGGCGTCCCGATCTTCATCGGAATCCTCGCGGGCATCGTCGGACAGGCGAACTGGACCACCGTCTCCCTGTTCCTCAACGGATCCGACTTCGGGGTCTCCGACCCGCAGTTCCACCGTGACTACGGTTTCTACGCCTTCACCCTCCCGTTGATCCGGCTCGTCGTGGGATCCCTCTCGTCGCTGCTGATCGTGGCCTTCCTCGTGGCACTCGTGGGGCACTACCTGCTCGGCGGAATCCGGGTGGGGGCCAACGGTTTCGCGGAGAAGGGTGCCATGTCCAACCCCGCGCGCATCCAGCTCGCGGTCACCGCAGGGCTCTGGATGCTGCTGCGCGTCGTCAGCTACTGGCTCGACCGCTACGACCTGCTGAGTGCACAGCACGGAGGTGGACAGGGCAGTTCCTTCTACGGTGGCTCCTACACCGACATCAACGCGGTCCTGCCCGCCAAGATCCTCCTCATGGTCATCGCCGTCGTCGTCGCCGCGGCGTTCTTCTCCGCGGTGGTTCTCCGTGATCTCCGCATCCCCGCCCTGGCGACCGGCCTCATGGTCCTGTCGGCCGTGGTGATCGGGACCGCCTGGCCGCTGGCCATCGAACAGTTCTCCGTCGCCCCGAACCGCGCGGAGAAGGAGTCTAAGTACATCGCCCGCAACATCGAGGCGACCCGATACGCCTACGGCGTGACGGACGACGAGGTCACCTACATCTCCAACTGGGGTGCGGAAGGCGCGTCGGAGGAGTCCGTCGCCGATGACGTGGCGACACTGTCGAACATCCGCCTGCTCGATCCGCAGATCCTCTCCGACACGTTCACCCAGCAGCAGCAGCTCAAGAACTTCTACGGTTTTCCGGACAAGCTCAACATCGACCGCTACACCGTCGACGGCGAGCTGCGCGACTACGTCGTCGCCGCGCGTGAGATCGACCCCAACGCCCTGCGTGACAACCAGCGGGACTGGATCAACCGGCACACCGTCTACACCCACGGCAACGGCCTCGTGGCCGCGCCCGCGAACCAGGTCGACGAGGTCGCCCGCGACGTCGGATCCACCCGTGGCGGCTACCCCGTCTACACCGTGAGTGACCTGCAGACCCTGCAGCGCCGCGCGGAGAACGAGGAGGCGGAGAAACTCGGTATCGAGGTCGATGAGCCCCGCGTGTACTTCGGTCCCGTCATCGCCTCCGGCCCGACCAACAGCGACTACGCCATCGTCGGCGGCACCCTCGACGGCAAGGCCCTCGAGTACGACACCGACGGATCGAGCTACACCTACACCGGTTCCGGCGGCGTCTCCATCGGCAACATCGTCAACCGCACCGCCTTCGCCCTGCGCTACCAGGAGATCAACATGCTCCTGAGTGACCGGATCGACGGCAACTCCAAGATCATCTTCGAACGCGACCCCCGCTCCCGGGTGGAGAAGGTCGCGCCCTGGCTGACCACCGACTCCGCGACGTACCCCACCGTCATCGACGGGAAGATCAAGTGGATCGTCGACGGCTACACCACGCTCAGCAACCTGCCCTACGCCCAGCGCACCACGCTGAGCGAGGTCACCCGTGACTCGCTGAACGCCAACGGCACGAACCAGCGCCTGCTCACCGACCAGGTGGGCTACATCCGCAACTCGGTCAAGGCCGTCGTCGACGCCTACGACGGATCCGTGGAGCTCTACGAGTTCGACGACTCCGACCCGGTGCTCAAGGCGTGGGAGGGCGTGTTCCCCGGAACGGTGAAGCCGAAGGAGGAGATCTCCGACGACCTGCGCGAGCACCTCCGCTACCCGGAGGACCTGTTCAAGGTCCAGCGGGAGATCATCGCCAAGTACCACGTCGATGACGCGCGTGTGTTCTTCACCTCCGACGACTTCTGGTCCGTGCCCAGCGACCCGAACGCCTCGAAGGGCGTCGAGGGCGTCAACCAGCCCCCGTACTACGTCGTCGCCGCCGACCCCGAATCCCGGGACGCAGGCTTCCAGCTGATCACCCCGTTCCGTGGGCTGGAGCGCCAGTTCCTCGCCGCGCACATGTCCGTGTCCTCCGACCCGGACAACTTCGGCAAGATCACGGTCCGGGTCCTGCCCACCCAGACCCAGACGCTCGGCCCGGCGCAGGCGCAGGACACGATGATGTCCTCCGACCAGGTCGCCCGCGACCGGTCGCTGTGGGAGGGCACGAACGACATCAAGAACGGTAACCTCCTGACCCTGCCCGTCGGTGGGGGAGAGATCCTCTACGTCGAACCGATCTACACCCAGCGCAAGGACCAGGACTCCGCCTTCCCGAAGCTGCTGCGTGTGCTCGTGAACTACAACGGTCAGGTCGGCTACGCCCCGACCATCGCCGAGGCGCTGAGCCAGGTCGGCATCGACCCACGCTCCGCGGCGGATGTCGAGGAGGCGACGGATCTGCCGGACAGCGTGGGCAGGACGCCTGCCGGCGGCGACTCCGGTGGCGGAGGGGAGGCGACCGAGCCCTCCACCACCATCGGCGGTGTCCCGGCCGCCGACCTCAACGAGGCCATGGACCGCGTCTCCGAGGCACTCAAGGGCCTGAACGACGCCAAGAACGCCTCCCATGAGGAGTACGGTCGGGCCCTCGATCGTCTGGATCGTGCGGTCGCCGAGTACCAGCGGCTCCAGAACCAGGCCACCTCAGACGGGGCGGACAGTGACCCCGCTGTCCCGAACCCGGCTGACCCGGAGGAAGCCAACGTGTGACAGATGGGAGAAGGCGGCGGATCCGGACGGCAGGGTTCGCCGCTTCTCTCATTTTCGCAGTTCACCGCCCCGATTGGACGTTCTCGGGGAAGCTATGTAAAGTAACTCAACGTTGCCAGGGAGCAGACGAGAGAACGTTTCCCGGCACGGTGTCAGTACGTAGCACCCGACGCGGGGTGGAGCAGCTCGGTAGCTCGCTGGGCTCATAACCCAGAGGTCGTAGGTTCAAATCCTGCCCCCGCTACCACGTACAGAAAACCCCTCTCCTTCTGGAGAGGGGTTTTCTCGTGTTCGCTTCCAGGAAGCTAAACATGTGCCATCTCTGACATTCTGGTTGGTGACAGGTGGAATTTACAGACATCGACGGGGGCGGCGCGGTCCCCGGTACCCGGACCGCTGCCCGCGGTTGTCCCGGTCCACGGGCTGGGCTCAACTCTGACCCCGACCCTGACCGCGCAACCCGACGTCACCACCGATCCCGCAGGCTCGGCCGCCGCGCGGACCGATGCCGAACGGACAGCGATCGACAACGAGGCTGGGGTCACCGGGTGGGCGGTCCAGGATCGTGAAGTCCGTGGACCCGTGGCGTTTTCGGGGGCGTGGATGTTTTTTCACTCGGCCCGGAACGGCAGTGGTTGGCCACCACTGGTTGCCGCGTGCGCCCATTCGGTTGCGCTGCTTCGGGGGAGATCCAGCGCGGTCGTGGTGTGCCCGAGCCGGGTTGGTCCGGTGGTGGTGCTGTCTGTGTCGGGAAAGAAACGGAAAGTTGGTTGCCCTGAAAAACAGCTGAGGCTAACCTTTCCTCATGAGGCAGACGTGCGACCCCGATGCCGAGGCCACCGCTGACACCGCAGGCCCGCCCGGAACGCTGTGCGACCCACTGCCCGGCACTTCCGTCGGCGCACTGATCGGTAGGCAGAAACCCCGGTTGATCGCCAGCGGGGTGCTCTCCGTGCTCGGGGCGTTCGCCGGACTCGTGCCCTACGTCGTCATCTACTTCCTCGCCCGGGATCTTCTCGTCGGCGAGCAGCAGACGGGTCGCATCCCCTTCCTCGTGGCCGTCGCGGCGGCCGGGGTGGCGGGCAAGGCCCTGCTGCGTATGGCGGCGAACAACGTCGCACACATCGCCGCCTACCGGGCGCTCGCCGACATCCGTCTCGCGCTGGCGGAGCGCCTCGCCCGGATGCCACTGGCCCGGGCCCAGGCGCGCAGCAGCGGCGAGGTGAAGAAGGTGTTCCAGGACGACGTCGAGCAGCTGGAACTCGGGCTCTCCCACGCGATCCCCGACATCGCGGCATCGGTGACCGTCCCGGTCACCACGCTGATCTTCATGTTCATCATCGACTGGCGCATGGCCCTCGCCGCCCTCGTCGTCGTCCTCGGCATCGTCGGATGCGTCGCCGCCGCGGTCACCGCGTCGAAGGACCTGATGGAGCGGGAATCCGACGTGAGGAAGCAGCTCAACGTCGAGGCGGTCTCCTTCGTCCGGGGTATCCGGGTGATCCGCGGCTTCGTCGGTTCGACGTTCCTCTTCGACGGTATCCGGGACGCGATCGTCGCCAGCGAGGACATCGAGCTGGACAAGACCGAGCGCGGCCGGGTGGGCGCAGCGGGTGCGGCCACACTCGTCGCGATCAGCATCATCGCCATCCTGCCGCTGGGCCTGTGGCTCTACCGCTCGGGTTCGCTGGAGCCACAGGACTTCGTGTTCTTCATCCTCGTCGGCGTCGGTTTCGCCCAGCCGTTGATGACACTGACGCTCTCCGCGGCCGTTCTCCAGTACCAGATCGAGGCGGGGCTGAAGAACATCTCCGGGTTCCTGGCGGAACCAGACCTACCGGTGCCACCGACCCCCGCCACCCGGGACGGCTCGCGCATCGAGCTCCGTGGCGCGCGCGTCACCTACGGGGACACGGACGTCGTCAAGGACATCGACCTCGTCATCGAACCCGGCGAACGGGTCGCGGTGATCGGCGGGTCCGGGGCGGGGAAATCAACCCTGCTCCGTGTCATCGCCCGGTTCATCGACGTCAGCGCCGGAAAGGTCACGTTCGGTGGAACCGACGTCCGCGAGCTGGACCCGGCGGAACTCTCCGGGGCGATCGCCTTCGTCCAGCAGGACGACTACATCTTCAACGACACCGTCCTGGAGAACATCCGCCTCGCCCGGCCGGACGCCACCGACGAGGAGATCCGGTCGGCCGGCCGGCGGGCACGGGTCACCGAGTTCATCGACGAACTGGACCGGGGATGGGACACCGTGCTCGGTGCTGCGGGGGCGAATCTGTCGGGTGGGCAGCGGCAGCGGATCTCCATCGCCCGTGCGCTGCTGGCCGATTCCCCGGTGGTGATGCTCGATGAGGTCACCGCATCACTCGACGCCACCAACGAGCGGTCGGTGGTGGCGGCGCTGGCGGAACTGCAGCAGGGTCGCACCGTCATCACCGTCGCCCACCGACTCGGGTCCCTGACCGGCTACGACCGCATCCTCGTCATGGACGACGGCCGGATCGTCGCCGAGGGCGACCACGAGGAGCTGTCCGCGACCTCCGGGACGTACCGCCGTCTCTGGCGGGATTTCGTCGCCGTGGACAAGTGGGGGATGGAAGCCGGCGACGGGTGCCCGACCGCAGCCCCGTCGCCGGCAAGGGTGACGTCCGCCGCGGAACCCGCGTCCGACGGCGGATTCGCCGAACACACCCCACCGGTCCGGAACCTGACCGGTCTCGGCCCCGTCGGCCAGTGGTTCGCGATGCTGGGAACCCACCGGGGGCAACTGTGGCGGGTGGGACTCTGGCGCCTGCTGCTCGAGGGATTCTTCACCTCGGCACCGATGGTCGTGGTCTTCTTCAGCCTCCTGGCTGTTCTCGACGACACACTGACCACCCGGGACGTCCACCTGTTGTCCGGCGCGCTCCTGCTCATCTTCATCGCCCGGTTGACCGTCGGAATCGGCGTGGCGAAGCACTGGTGGCCGGTCGCGTTCCGGGCGATCTCGGATCTCCGCCGCTCGGTGCTCCGCCGGCTGACCCGGGCACCGCTCGGGGTGTTCGACCGGATGGACGCGGGCCGGACGACGACACTCCTCGTCTCCGAGCTCGCCCTCGTCGACTTCATCAACCTCCCCGCGAAGCTCATCATCGCGGTGGTCCAGCCCGTCCTCATCACCGTCGTGCTGTTCTCCCTGGACTGGCGGCTCGCGGCCGCGGCACTGATCGGTGTCCCGTTCTTCCTGCTCACCCTGAAGATGACCGATCGGGCGCACGAGGCCACCTTCACCGATGTCACCGCCGCCAGGCGGGAGGCCAATTCCGCGCTCCTCGAGTTCTGCCGCGGCACCGCGGTCCTCCGCGCCTTCCCCGACGCCCCGCAGGCGCAGGTCTACCGCGCCCGGGTGGAGGCCCTGCGCCGTGCCAGCGTCCGCATGGCGGTGCGCACGAGCCCCATGACCACGCTCGGCACCATCGTCCTGGAGGCCGGGTTCGTCGCGATGCTGTGGCTCGGATCCGGCCTGTTCACCGGCGGATCGGTCAGCGCGACCACTCTGCTGCTGTTCCTCATCCTGGCACTCAACATGTACCGGCCCTTCCAGGAGCTGCTGGAACTGTCCGCGTACCGGCACCAGCAGGAGCGCATCGCCCGGAGCCTCGCCGAGGTCTGGGACACCGGGGAACTGCCGGAACCGGAAGTCCCCCGCGCACCCGCCGACTCCACCGTCGAGGTCGACGGCGTCACCTTCGGGTACAGCGACCGGGACATCCTCCACGACGTGTCGTTCACCGCCGGGTCCGGGACGGTCACCGCCGTCATCGGGCCGTCCGGCGCGGGCAAATCCACCGTGGTCAACCTCGTCGCGAGGTTCTTCGACCCCGGCAGTGGGGCGATCCGGATCGGCGGTGTCGATCTGCGGGACATGGACGCCGCGACGCGCCGGGAGACCATCTCCACCGTCTACCAGGACGTCTACCTCTTCCCGGTCTCCATCCGGGACAACCTCACCATCGGTTCCCCCGGTATCACCGACGAGAAGGTGTGGGCGGCACTCGCGCAGGCGGAGGCGAGCGACTTCGTCGCCGCTCTGCCGGACGGACTGGACACGGTCCTGACCGACGGCGGCACGAACCTGTCCGGAGGGCAGCGTCAACGGCTGTCGATCGCGCGCGCCCTGCTCAAGGATGCTCCGGTGCTGCTCCTCGACGAGGCGGTCGCCGCCGTCGACCCGGGTACCGAACGGCGCATCCAGGCGGCGGTGAACAGGCTGATCCACGGCAGGACCGTGCTCGTCATAGCCCACCGGCTGAACACGATCCGCAACGTGGACCAGATCGTCGTCCTCGCCGACGGCCGGGTCGACGGCGCCGGAACACACGACGAGATCATCGGGACGAGTTCCGTCTACCGGGAACTGCTCGGTCTCCCGGACCAACCGACGACCACGTGAGGAGTCACAGAATGACCGTGACCGGTAGTGAAACCGCTCCGCCCGAGGACACACGTCCTGCGGTGCGCGGCCGGAAGTTCCACATGGCGCTGATAGCCTCGCTGTACAGCACCCAGAATCTCAGCCTCGCCATGTTCGCCTACGCGTTCCTGACCATCGCCCAGGCCGGCGGGGTACCTCTCACCAGGATCGGTGGGGCCAGCGGGCTGGCGACCCTCCTCGTCCTGAAGTTCCTGTGGGCACCTGTCGTGGACAGGTTCGGGTCCGACAGGTTCGGGCACTACCGGAGCTGGCTCATGGCCATGCAGATCACCCTGGTCGCCGGTTGCGCGCTGTTGAGCTTCATCGACCCCGTCGGACAGTTCTCCGTTGCACTCGTCGTGTTCGGGTTCCTGTTCATCGTGGCGGGTACCCAGGACATCGCGGCCGATGCGACGGCGACCCGGCTCCTGTCCGCCGGCGATCGCGGACTGGGCAACGGCTTCCAGTCGGCGGGAAGCGCATTCTCCCAGGTCGTCGGTGGCGGGCTCGTCCTCGTCATCTACGACACCGCCGGATGGCAGGCCGCCGCACTCAGCCTCGCCTTCTGGAGTGCGGTCCCGCTTCCGTTCGTCCTCCTGTGGCGCGAACGGCAGAGCACCGCCCGGCTCCCCGAGCCCGGTGTGAACGGGAACGTGATCCGCTCCTTCTTTGCGGATCGCGCCCGGCGACAGTGGGCACTGGTCCACATGCCGCTCTACTTCGCCGGGGTCGCCGTGGCGTACAACCAGGTGCGCCCCATCCTCGTCGCCGCCGACTGGTCGGCCACCCGCATCGGGATCCTCTTCGTGATCTGCGGAAGCCTGTTCGGGATCGTCGCCGGGATAGGCGCCGGAATCCTCACCCGGAGATGGTCACGACACCGTGCGATACGGACCCTGGGGCTGATCCAGGCGACGACGACCCTCGGGGTGGTCCTGCTCGCGCTCGGCATGACCGGCACGTGGGCCGCGACCCTCATCATCGGGATCCTCTACGGAGGCGTGGCCGCCACGATGACCGTGGTGTACACGGTGGCGATGGACCTCACCCGCTACGAATCGGCCGGGACCGACTTCACCGTATTCAGCACCCTCGCGGCGCTCGTGATGGTCCTGTCGGCCGGAGGCGGCATGGCGCTGTCCGGTCTGATCGGCTTCCTGCCCGTCTCCGTGGTCGCCGTGGTCCTGGCCTTCATCGGGGTCGGTGTGGTCATCCGCGGGTGCGGGCCGGTGCTGGAGGCAGCTGCCGTCAGACAACCCGGAGCGAACTGAACGCTCCGTCGGTGAGGATGGGGACGACAGTGGAGGCATCGAGATCCGCGGCGACGGTGGCATCCTCCTCGAAGCCCATGGCGGTGAGTTCCCGCCCGCCGACGCAGTCGGCCATAAGCGACCCGAGATACTCCTGCACCCCGGCGAACAGACCGGCCGCCGCGAGAGCCTCCGGACTGCACACCCCGATGTGGCGTGGTGTGACGAGCGCACTGAGGATCGCCCCGGCACCGAGATGATCCTCCAGCGCCGGTCGCAGAGACCCGTCCCCACGCCAGCGTTCCCCGGCGGCGATGACCGAGACACTCCGTCCCACATCCACCTGCTGCGCCGCCCACCGGCCGACGGCCGTGGCGTTTCGCAGACAGCCGGCGACGACTCCCGCGCCGTGCTCCGCGAGGACCGCCGAGATCGTCGAGCCGTTGGGGGAGGGGAGCACGATCCGCGGGACCCGGGTGGCGGTGAGCAGCCCGGCCGGTGAGAGCGAGATCCCGTGGGCTCCCGGTGCGGTACCTGCCTCGAGTCGACCGACCGCGAGTGTCGCACCGTGTTCCGCGGCGAACTCCGCAGCCCGGGCATCCTTCCACCGGCAGGGGTACACCGTCATTCCCCGCTCCGCGGCGACCGTCACGGACGTCGAGAAACTCAGTACGTCCACGATGATGTTCACGTCCGCGGCACACCGCCGCGCGCCCTCCGGGCCCCAGTCCATGCGGATCGCGTAGTCGGCCTGCCCGAAATAGTCACTCATGGGGTCAAGCGTAACGGCACCGGTCGACCGATTGCCGCGGTGCCCGTCCGCCGGAGGAGACGGCCCCGATGCGATCAGCTTCTCGGCGCGTACGGGGAGCGATCCGCCCGGAACGACAGGTACCCGGTGACATCCGTGGGCAGGTCTTCCCGTCCCCGGTGTTCCCGGACAGCCCGCACGGTGTCCGGATACCGGGAATACCGGGCGGCGATCCCGCCGTCCGAGGTCTTCCGGTCGGGAGCGCCCGCGACCCTGCCGCCGAGAATGAGTGGGCGACACGCGTCGGGGACGGGTCGGGACGACCGGCGGCGAAGTGGAGGAGCGTGGTGAAGAATGCCGGGCCGAGTTCGTGGATCTTCGCCGCGCCTCAGGTATTGAATGCCCGGTAACCGGCCTCGGCCGATTCCCTGCCGGCCTGCAGCCCCGCGGGGAGCCGCCCGGGGTGTCCGCGGGTCCCTCAGCGGTTGAACTCCCCGGTACCCCTGCAGGTCGTACTGCGCCGCTCCCCGGGCGTAGCCGGAGGCATAGAAGTTCGCCTCGTCCGTCTCGGTGCCGTCGCCGATGTTCTCCCCGAGTTCGAAGAGTCTTTTCCCGGTCACCGGGAGGTACTGGTGATCAGGCTGATCCGTCAGGAACGGTGGCGGCGGGAACGGAACCGGGTCAGGATCCTTGTACCACTGGCCGATCCAGTCGGATGGCCGGAAGCGTTCCCGCTGTCTCTACACCAGCTCCACGAACCTCGAATGATCGGAGCGTTCATCGTCCGTCCACATCAGTTCCTCGTGGATCTGGTGCTCCGTCGACTCAAGTTTCGTGACGAGAGCGTCGAGGTAGGCAGGGCTCAGCTTCATATCTCTCTTTCCCTGAATGAGTCGTCCCGCCGTTCTTCCCGTCCACGGGTTCTGATGGGTCGGGACACTGACCGGGATGGGGTCAGGCGAGATCCCGGGTGGGCCTGGTTCGCCGAGTGAACAAACCGGTGTCCGATGCCGGTTTCGTCTTCACGCACCACGCGATGATGGCGATACCGAGGAGGGTGGAGAGCACGGAGCCCTCCAGACCGAATTCCCCGCCGTTGAGCAGTTCACTGCCGCTCGGCGCCGAGGACAGGACGGAGCCCGGCAGTGCGTTGCCCGAGACGTGCGAGCCGTAGAGCATCGAGAGCACGAAATTCCAGCCGCTGTGCCAACCGGCGACGAACCAGGCGTTACCGGTGCGCCAGTACATCGTGCCGAAGACGACGCCGTAGAGCACCAGGTTCACCATGCCGAAGATGGTCAGGTTCGGGTTGCTCAGGTGGATGAAGGCGAACAGGATCGACGACAGGCCGATGGCTCCGGCCACGGTGATCCGTGCCGCGTAGGCGGGAATGATGAAGAAGCGGAAGAGCAGTTCCTCGAAGAAACCCTGGAACGCGAAGAACACAGCCGCGAGTAGGAGCACCCACAGTTCGCTCGCTTTCAGGGTGAAGGAGACGTCGAGAGCCCCGAAGATCACGTTGATCAGGTAGACGACGGTCACGGCGGCGAAACCGAACCCGACGCCCGTGGCCCAGGTACCGAAGCGGTTCTCCCGGACCATGCCCAGATCGGGCAACGTCAACCGGAAAAGTTTCGTGAGCAGCAGAACACACAGGAATACGATTACGATGCGTCCGATGGTTGACCCGATGCTGATCGGTGAGGCCGGGGTCAGGGATGCGAGACCACCGAAAAGCTCACTGATGATCTCCACGAGGATGTCACCGCAGGTCAGAAGTACCAGGGCGAGGATCGTGGGAACGATGACGCAGATGATGAAGTTGCGCCTGCGCCACGGGACCACGTGCTCATCGAAATTCACCGCAGGTACGGGTAGCGTCCTGGTTTTCGGCGCCGCGTGGCGTCCCGAACTGGAGGATTCTGGTTCTGTTGTCGGTGACATTGGAAAGGTCCGTTCTCTGTGGAAAAGGGCCGCAGCCTGGTCCCGTTGTGCCCGTCGGTATGCGACGGGCGGCGGGTCTGACTGCCGGGTACGGACACCACTGCTGTAGTGGGCCCGAGGAACAAAGTGATCGTGCTGTATCCCACGCTACACATTCGGACCGGAAATGAAACGGTTCCATGCGGGACCGCCGTCGGGGGTGGAACGGTATCTGCGGCTTGCTTCGGCGACACGACATGTCCATTCGGGTGTTCGACCCCGGGAAGCGAGGGGGGACGTTTCGCACGGGATGAGAAAACACGGACCGTGAGACTCACCTCATCACGGCGGACTCCGTGAAGGGCGCGCCTCCGCTCGTCGTGGAACCGAAGCCCGGCCCCGCGAGAGTGGCCCCGCGGGTCCGGGACACCGCGTAGCGTCAGCGCAGTGAGTCCGTGATCCTCACGGTCTCCACCGCGACGCGGGTGACCTTGGCGATCAGATCCACGATGTAGCGAGGATTGTCGACCTCATCGCACCAGTCGTTCGGATCGTTGACGATGCCGGAGGCCTTGTCCTTCTTCACCTGGTAGCGGTCGATGATCCACCCGAGCGCGGAGCGTGAACCGAGGAGATAGCGCTCCGCCTCCTCCGGGATACCCGAGACGGTAACCTTCGGGCTGTAGATGATCGTGGTCGTGTCGTTGACGTTCTTGCCCGTCTCGGGATCCTTCTTCTTCGCCCACTTCATCTTGGTCACCCGCCACGTCTCCCGGTCGTCGGGATCAGCGGACTTCTTCACCCGCACATCGACCGGATAAGGATCGACGTCCTCGTAGTTGACGTGCAGATCCATCAACGTCCGTCCGGCCTCGGTGAGCTGATCGAAGCGTTCGCGTGACGACGGCGTTTCCACGTGCGGCAACATCTTCTTCAGATCCGCGGCGTAGGCCGCCCGATAGTTCGGGTCGTGCAACTGCCCGTAGACGAAATGGAAGATGTCGTCCTTGGAGATGTCACCACCGAGCGCATCGCGGTAGATGGCGAGAATCTCATCGGTGATGTTGTCCACCCGCCGGTAGCCGTCGAGAATCTCACCTTCTGTGCCTGACTTGGCTTCCGACGTGGTGGCGGAGCCGAAGTCGAGGGTTCCCGCCGGGGCTTCGACCGGTTCCCAGGTCCAGCGGGGGAAAAACTGGCCTGTGTGCAACGTGTGAATATTCGGGAGAAGATTTGTCGAGATCACCGTGTACTCGTACATTGCGGCGGGCCCAGTCATCATTATTCCGACATTGTCGTGCTCTGCTGTCGGGAACATCTTGGGGAGTTGGTAGACCATGTCATTCACGGCCCGGTCAAAGTAGCAGTGTTGTGTGGTGAATGGTCGGTAGAGAGATTGCCTGAAACTGCGCTCCTGTAGCGAGATCTCATGACCCTGGGAAAGCTGGTTATTCAGGCTCCGGTTCCACGAGATTGTGGTCGTGTTCTGGTACTCGGGATTGTGTTTGAGGAATTCAACGACACGTTTCCCGGAGTGGTTCTCCGTAAGCTGTGAAGAATTCCAGATTCTGAAATCTCGTCTCGCTGACTCGTAGGTGTCCAGGAACCTAGCCATGTTTTGCGTCAGGGTGGTCTTACTCATCGAGTAGCACCACGCGTCGCGTGCTGTAGCAAGGCCTCGGGAATGTACTGAGAAAAATCCCGTGGTGGTCAATTTCTTATCTCCCAGTGCAGGCCACGTCTCAAACTCGTCCGAACGCTGGTTTACCCAGTCGCCGTGGTTATTCGGGATGATTTTCTCCCACTCAATGCTCTCTGCCGAGCCATGTTCGACGATCGCGAGTTTCTCTTCACGCGTGAGATAGTCGCCGATGTCCCGGTAGTGGATCGTGCAGGATTCAGCGTTCGGTGTCTTGATACCTATGAAGATGGCGACGGTGTTGCGGCTGCCTGAGCCGAAGACTTTTCCACCTTCTTTTCGAGACTGTTCCCCGGCGGTCCGCTGGTTTCCCCGGAGGTTGAACACGTAGATCTCGCTGAATTCATCGGCGAGGCTCAACCGGATTCCGTCCGCGGTGTTGCCGTCGATCCAGCCGCCGTTGGACACGAATGCGACGATTCCGTGGTCGCCGATGCGGTCGGTGGCCCAGCGGAAGGCGCGGAGGTAGGAGTCGTAGAGGCTGTTCTTGTTAGTGGCCGTCGAGTGTGCCGCGTAGGTTTCCTCGATACGCCTGTCCAACGTCGGGTACTTCACGTTCGCGTTGAGATCGTTGGCGTTGTTCTGCCCCACGGAATAGGGCGGGTTACCCACGATCACGTGGATGGGCGCGGACTTCTGGCGCTCGATGCGGTCGTTGTTCTCCACGAAAACTCCCAGATCCATGGCGTCGTCGTCCTCGGTGATCTGGAAGGTGTCGGCCAGTGCGATGCCCTCGAACGGCTGGTATCCGCCCGCATTGCCGTCCTCGTCTGTGTTGAGTGCGGCGTAGGTGGTCTCGATGTTGACGGCCGCGACGTAGTACGCGAGGAGCATGATCTCGGTCGCGTGGATCTCGGTGGCGTACTTGCGTACCAGATCCTCTCTGCGGATCAACCCGGACTGGAGAAGCCGCACGGGGAAGGTACCCGTGCCGGTGAACGGGTCGAGGATGTGCACGCCCTCATCGGTGAGGCCACGCCCGAAGTGTCTGCGGGAGGCCCAGTCCGCGAAGCGGTTGATGAAGTCGACGATCTCCACCGGGGTGTAGACGATGCCGAGCGCCTCGGACTGTTTCTTGAATGCGAGTTTGAAGAAGCGCTCGTAGAGGTCCTTGATCACCTGCTGCTTGCCTTCGGCGGTGGTGACCTCGGAGGCGCGGACCCGGACGGACCGGTAGAACCGCTCCAGGGATTCGGTCTCGGATTCGAGGTCCTTGTCCGAGAGTGCCTCGACCATGCGTTGCATGACCCGGGAGACCGGGTTGTGCTGCGCGAAGTCGTGTTCGGCGAACAGTGCGTCGAAGACGGGCGCGGTGATCAGGTGTTGGGAGAGCATGCTGACGGCGTCGTCGCGGGAGATGGACTCGTTCAGGTTGGCGCGCAGCCCTGTGAGGAACTCGTCGAACTCCGCGGAGACCGTCGGATCGACGGTATCGAGCAGCTGGTTGATGCGCCGGATCTGCGCTTCGGCGATGCCGGCGACGTCCTTCGCCCAGTCCTCCCAGTAGGTTCTGGTTCCGACCTTGTCCACGATGCGGGCGTAGACGGCCTCCTGCCACTTCTCCATGGAGAACAGTGCCAGCTGGCGGCTGGAGAAGGCGTCGTCCCGCGTTTCGGAGTCGTCTACGTTCCTCGGCGTCGGTGCCGGTGTCGAGATCTCGTCACCCGACACCAGGGGCTCCGGGGATCCGGTGGTGTTGTCCTCTACCTCGAAGAGCTGGTCGTCGATGTATCCGGTCTGGATCTTGCTCGCCAGGGCTTCGCTGCTGGCGTTGAGTTTCGCGGAGTTGACCGTCGCGTTGAAGCGCTCGTCGTGTGCACGCAGCGCGTTGAGGATCTGCCAGACGACCTTGAATTTCTGGTTGTCGTTGAGTACCTCGGAGGGCTTCTTGTCACCGGGGATGCTGATGGGCAGGATGATGTAGCCGTAGGTCTTCCCCTCCGATTTACGCATCACCCGACCGACGGACTGCACGACATCGACCTGGGAGTTGCGCGGGTTCATGAAGATGACCGCGTCGAGGGCCGGTACGTCCACGCCCTCGGAGAGGCACCGTGCGTTGGTGACGATGCGGCACTCATCCTCGGGGACCGCGTCGGACTTCAACCAGCGCAGCACGTTGCCGCGCTGGAGGGCGTTCATGGTCCCGTCGACGTGCCTGGTGTCCACGGTGAGATCGAGGTTCCGGGTGGAGATCGACTCATTGGTGGCGGACTTCTCCTCCAGGTTCCGGGAGTAGACCCGGGTGACCGAGGGGAACAACTGGGTGAACTGCTTCGAGGAGGCGATGTTCGAGGCGAACAGCACCGCGCGGCGCATCGGCTGGGCGCCTTCGGGGAATCCGGTGGTTGAGCCCTTTCCGGTGTCGATAGCGTCGGTGGAACGTTTCGCCAGCCCGTTCCACGCGCCGATCATCTTGGACACGTCATCGAGGTTCCCGGCCTCGCCAGCGAGCTCCAGGGCGCGGGGGATGGTGTCGGCGGCGATCCGGTCGTTGATGCCGAGCACGAGGACCTTGTAGTCGGTGAGCAGGCCCTTCTCCACGGCTGCACCGAAGCTCAGGCGGTGGAACTCGGGTCCGTAGGTGTCCTCGTCGTCCATCGAGCACAGCTCGGCGGAGTGCTCCTCCGCTCTGTCCTTGATGTCCTCGCCGAACAGTCGGGGAGTGGCTGTCATGTACAGCCGCTTCGTGCCCCTGATGTAGGAGTTGTCGTGGATCCGAACGAAGTGTGAGGGATCCTCGCCGGCGAGGGTGATGCCGGTGGTGCGGTGGGCCTCGTCGCAGATGATGAGGTCGAACGGGTCGGCGCCGTTGGTGGTGTTCTGGGCTTCGTGGATGGCCTGGAGTGACTGGTAGGTGGTGAACACGACCGTCAGGCCCTTAGCGCGGCGGCGGTGGCGCATCTTGGCGGCGAGATCGACACCGTTCGTGGTCACCGGTACCTCGAGCTCGTAGGTGGCGATGTCCTCGGCGTCCTTGGCGACCTTCCTGTCGGAGCACACGGCGTAGGCGCGGAGGTCGTGTTCGGAGTGGGTGGTCCACTCCTTCAGTGTCTGCGAGAGCAGGGAGATCGACGGGACGCAGAACAGGATCTTCGCCTGGCCTCCGAGGTCCGTGGCCAGCTGCTCCGAGAGCTTCAGCGCGGTGAACGTCTTTCCGGTGCCGCAGGCCATGATCAGCTTGCCGCGGTCGTGGTCCCGGAAACCGGCGAAGACCGCGTCGATGGCCTCCTTCTGGTGTTTGCGGGCACGGAACCGCTTGCGCTTGGTCAGGGAGAACTCGATGGCGTAGTCCGAGTCGGGGTACGCGATCTGCCAGTCGATCGGGGCGTCGGCGATCTCGGCGAGACCGATGCGCTGGACCGGGATGGTCTGTCCCTCGAGTGAGGCCTCGGCGTTCTTTCCCCACCTGTCGGTCGTGGAGACGATGATCCGGTTGCTGAAGGACTTCCGTTCGCCGGTGTCGGTGACGAAGGTGCGGCCCGATGCGGTGTAGAAGGAATCCAGGTGGGATTTCTGCAGTGTGGTGGTGGGCTCGTAGAACTTGCACTGGATCGCCGTCCAGGAGTCGTCCTCGGCGCGGTGTGCGACCAGGTCGATGCCGGTGTCCCCGGCGCTCGGGTCCTTGTACTTCCAGTCGTTCCAGCGCAACACCTCGTCGTACTCCTGCGCGTACATGGGGTGGAGCTGGAAGTACCGCACCATCAGTTTCTCGAACTCCAGCCCTCTCGCTGCGTTGGAGTCGAGTTCACGGAGCGCTGTGACGACGTCGTCGACGGAAACCTTGGAAGCCATGGGGACCATTGTGGCGTAGGGGAGTGGGTACCGCGACGCTTGAGGTCGGTGTCGTCGCTTTCAGGGGGTGGTGGAAGGTGCGCAAGGTGGCCCAGACCCCTTGACGCACCCGACGAAAGATGATGTGCTGCCAGCAAATACTGTTCGCCCGGGATTCGAGGAGCTGTCCATGACCTACAGACATTCGCCGCTCGCCGGTGTCGGAGCTGTCCTGCGAGGGGAGATGGGGGTATTGTCGGCCTGCGCCGCGTGGGCCGGTGTCGTCGTCCTCCTTCTTTCCGCGACCGTGTTCGGTGGTCCGGTCCTCCTCATGGTGCCGGTGATCCTCATCGTGCTGGCGGTGCGGGCTGCGCGGAGGGGTGCCGGTGTCCTGGAGTGGACGGCGGTCGCCTCGGTGGGGATTCTCCTCGCGTCGCTCGGCTATCTGACGGCGGCGTTCTCCGTGGGGATCGACGCCGCGGATGCGGGTCTGCCCGTGCCGTGGTGGACCGATCATGTCGGCGCCGGTCTGATCGTCGTGGTCGTGTCCCTGGTTGCCGCGGTCGCGTTCTTCTCGGCGGCGTGGGCGCGGACCCCGTCGGGGCCCCGGACGGCTTCGGAAAGCTGAATCTGGCCGGAAAATACCAGGCCACGTCCAGGTAATGCTGTTGCCCGCGGTTGTCGCGCGCGTGAGCTGCCACGGGTCTGCCCCGGGGGTGCCGGACAAGTGGAGTCTCCGTGTCGAAGCCGCGGAGACGACGGGATTCTGTGGCAGTATGGAGCTGTTGCCGAAACTTCTCAGGTGCCGTTTTCCGGGCGCCGGAGAGCCCACTTCCGTTCTTGTGAAAGCAGTCAGCGTCTTCATGCCCAACCTGGTCAAACTCCGCCGTGTCCTTCCCGTCACCCTCATGGGGATCGGGCTGATCGTAGGGGCGCCCCAGGCGTCCGCCGCCGAGGTGGACCCGATCGCGGAGTTCAACCATCAGGTCACTTCGGTGGTGGGACAGATCCAGTCCGACATCGACCGAGCCTTCGACGGTGCACTCCGGGCCGGGACCGGGATCGGCTCCGCGGAGACCGCGGAGCGCCTCAACGAGGCGGCCGTCGCCGGTGGACTCGGTCAGGTCATCCCCGACAACGTCATCGAGGCCGCTGCCGCGGTCGCGCCCGCCGGTGACACGGGCGCCACGATTTCCCCCGCCGCCGGGGAGTACGCCGATCCGGTCCAGCCTGCGAACGCGGTCGTGACCGGGGACGAGGGGGTCGAGGCCTTCGACGCGTCCCGCCGCGGACCGAACTACCGCTGGCGTTCCGATGTCGTCTCCCAGTTCATGGCGGGTCGTCCCGGCCCGGTGCTCAACCGCGTGAACGGCAGCTGGTTCGACAGCCCGGACATCCCCGAAGAGTCCTTCGCCGCGCAGCGTGAGGGCAGGTCTCTCTTCGGTCCCGGAACCCCGGTGTTCATCGGCCCGACGACCCTGTGCACGCTCGGTGTCGCGGGTTACGACGCGGAGGGACGCGCCGTGGGCATCACGGCCGGTCACTGCGGAAATCCGGGCGAGGAGGTCATCTCCGCGGACTCGTGGTCGGTCGGTCCGGCGGGCAGGGTCGTCGCCTCGAGCAGGAACTACGATTACTCGGTCATCGAGTTCAATGAGCGGGCGGAGATCTCGCGCAGCTACAACGGTGTCACCGTGAATTCCGTCGGAGGTTCGCCGGCTACCGGTGAGCAGCTGTGCAAGCGGGGGGTCGCCACCGGGCACACCTGCGGCATCTCCTGGGTCAGTGAGAAACGCGTCAACTTCTCCCAGGTGTGCGCGATGCGCGGGGACTCGGGTGCCCCGTTGCTGGCCGGGGACCGGCTCGTCGGGGTGGTGTCCGGTGGTGTGTTCCCGGACCACAACCTGTCGTGCCGCACGCCGCTCCAGGGTCCTTTCTTCATGCCGACCGTGAGTCCCACCATCGACGCGATCACCGACAACCTCGACGCGAGGGGCGACGTCGGTGCGGGATTCACCCTCCCCGGTGACGGGGAGCGGCGCTGATCCCCGTGACGGGTTCTGAGTAGTGACCGCACGGAGAAAGCCGGCCTTCGGGCCGGCTTTTCCGTTTGTCCGGGTGATCCGGGCGGTGTCAGACCCCGAACCGGCCCAGGACCTCGTCATGGAGCAGCCCGTTGGTGGCGAGTGCGTCGCCACCTGCGGGGCCGTCCGCTCCCTTGAGGGAGGTGAAACGGCCTCCGGCCTCGGTCACCAGGACCGACAGCGGGGCGAGGTCCCACAGCTCCACCTCGGGTTCCGCGGCGATGTCCACGGCACCCTCCGCGAGCAGGCAGTAGGAGAGGAAGTCCCCGAAGCCACGCAGGCGCCACGTGTCGTCGGAGAGTTTCAGGAAGGCGTCGAGCAGCCCCCTGTCCCGCCAGCCGTCCAGCGAGGAGAAGGACACCGAGGCGTCGGCGATGTCGGAGACCCGCGAGACCTCCAGGTGCTTCGGTGATCCGCCGGAGAAGGAACGCCACGCGCCCTGCCCCTCCGCGGCCCACCAGCGGCGCGCCAGCGCCGGTGCGCTGACCACGCCGACGACCGGTTTTCCGTCGACGAGCAGGGCGATGAGGGTGGCCCACACGGGCACGCCTCGGACGTAGTTCTTCGTGCCGTCGATCGGGTCGATCACCCACTGGCGTCCCTCCAGCGTCGCGTCCCCGCCGAACTCCTCGCCGAGTACGGCGTCCGCGGGTCGCGCCGTGGAGAGTCGCTCGCGCAGCAGCTTCTCGCACGCCAGGTCCGCGTCACTCACCGGGGTCATGTCCGGCTTCGATTCCACGGACAGGTTCGCGGCCTCGAAGCGGTCGAGGGTGTGGGTGTCCGCGGTGTCCGCGAGTTCGAGGGCCAGGGCGAGGTCGTCGGCGTAGGTGTTCATGGGAGCCAATGGTAGGCGAGAAGTACGGGTCCATGGGTCGCGGAGGGGAGAGGTGTGGAGGCCCACTGTCGAACAAATGAAAAGAATCACATGGACAAATGTTCTCCCGCTGGGTCACAATGGGCTCAGAAATACGGGGCGACCGCCCGGTCGTCCCCCGAGAACGACCCATGAGGAGTTGCGCCATGAGCACCGAATCCACCCCGCACATCAACCCCAAGGGCGCCCCCATCGCCGAGACCATCCTGCTGCCCGGTGATCCGCTGCGCGCGAAGTTCATCGCCGAGACCTACCTCGAGAACGCCGTCCAGTTCAACGACGTCCGCAACATGCTCGGCTACACCGGCACCTACCGGGGACGCGAGATCTCGGTCATGGGCTCCGGCATGGGCATCCCCTCCATCTCCCTGTACTCCTGGGAGCTGATCAACGTCTTCGGCTGCCGCAAGCTCATCCGCATCGGGTCCTGCGGCGCCCTCCAGAGGGAACTCGACCTCTACGACGTCGTCGTCGCGCAGTCCGCGTCGACCGACTCGAACTTCCTCTCCCAGTACAACGTCCCCGGCACCTACGCCCCGACCGCCTCCTGGCGGCTGCTGTCCGCACTGCAGGAACAGGCACGTGAACAGGGCGTCGACACCCACGTCGGCAACATCCTGTCCAGCGACATCTTCTACCACGCCGACGAGACCGCGAACGACCGCTGGGCGAGGATGGGCGTGCTCGCCGTCGAGATGGAGACCGCCGGCCTCTACGCCGTGGCAGCCGCCAACGGTGCCGATGCGCTCGGCCTGTTCACCGTCTCCGACAACATCGTCACCGGCGCCAGGACCACACCCGAGGAACGCCAGACCGCGTTCACCCGCATGATGGAACTCGCCCTGCCGCTCGCAGGCGTCTAGAACATCCGCCCGCGACCCGAGGAGCGACACAACAATGGACACCCCCAGTCCCGCAGGGTACGGCGTCAACCCCAAGAGAGCTGTGCCGATCCTGCTCTTCAGCTTCGTGTTCTGCCTGGTCATCGACAACGGCTTCAAATTCATGTCGAAGCCGATCGCCGATGCGCTGGACCTGAGCGTCACCACCGTCAGCCTCCAGGCCACTCTCGCCGGAATCGTCATCGGCATCGGTGCGGTGGTCTACGCGGCCCTCGCCGACGCCTTCTCCATCAGATCCCTGATGATCACCGGCATCGCCCTGATCGTCACCGGCTCACTCATCGGCTTCTTCTTCCAGAATCTCTGGCCGATGGTTCTCGCCGGTCGCGTCATCCAGACCACCGGCCTCGCGGCGGCGGAGACCCTCTACGTCATCTACGTCACCAAGTACCTGGACGCGAAGGACCGGAAGACCTACCTCGGTTTCTCCACCTCCGCATTCCAGGCGGGGCTGCTCTTCGGCATCCTCGGATCCGGCTTCCTGGCCACGACCGTGTCCTGGACCGCGATGTTCCTGGTGCCGTTGATCCTCGTGTTCACCATCCCGCTGCTGATCAGGAGGGTGCCACCGGCGAAGGCCGTGTCCAGCCACCTGGATGTGCTCGGTCTGTTCCTCATCGCGGTCATCGCGACCTCCGTCATGCTGTTCATGCAGGACTTCAACTGGATCTACCTGGCCCCGGTCGTTCTCGGCACCGCGTGCTTCATCTGGCACATCAGCGCGCACGAGGGCGCCCTGGTCCGTCCGGAGTTCTTCACCAACAGGCGCTACGTCTGGGCACTCGTCCTCGTGCTCGTCGTCTACTCCGTGCAGCTGGCCTACATCTTCATGTTCCCGTTCGCCACGGCTGACCTCCACGGCATGGAGATCGATGAAGCGTCGATGCTGCTGGCCCCCGGTTACGCCGTCGCCATCGTCGTCGGTGCGCTGTCCGGCAAGATCGGAGAGCGCCTCACCTCCCGGCAGACGATCGCCGTCGCGCTCGGCGGAATCATCCTCGCGCTGGCGCTGCCCGCGGTGTTCACCACGGCCGGCGTCGCGGTTCTGGTCATCTCGATCATCCTGTTCGCCTCGGCGTTCGCTCTGCTCTACGCGCCGCTCGTGTCCACCGCGATCTCCACGATCCCGGCGGAGAAATCGGGGGTGGCCATCGGTTTCTACAACCTGACCATCAACATCGCCATCCCGGTCGGTATCGCGTACACAGCGAAGCTCATGGACCTGAAGCTCGAGTTCTTCCGGTTCGCCACCACCGCCTCATCGGACACCGGCGTCCAGTACGCCACGGTCCTCTGGACCATCACCCTCGTCGCGGTGGTCGGCAGCGTGATCTACCTGCTCGCCGACCGGAGGATGACGGCGGAGGAGAGGCGTGCCGCGGCACCCGTCGCCGCAGACAACCGGCCCTCCCCGCTCCCGGACTGACACCCGGGTCCGGAACGCACCACCTCCACGGGACACACGGAGAGCCGCCCGATGCCGGATTCAACCGGTGTCGGGCGGCTCTTCGTTACTGATGGATCAGCCCCGGGTCAGTCCTCCGGGTAGATACCGCCGCTGGCCTGACGGTAGACGTACGCGAGCGCAGCCGCGTACGCGGGCGAGGCGATCAGCAGGCCGAGGCCGAGAATCAGGGCCGCGATACCCAGGATCAGGCCCCACAGGAGCGAGAACCCCAGCAGTGGGAGGTAGTTTCGCGTGCCGGCCTGGAACCCGCGGGTCGCGGCATCGCCGAAGGACGCCCCCTGATCGAGGACGAAGAGGAACATCAGCATGAACAGGGGCCCGATCAACAGGACGGCGAGGTTGATGATCATCTGGACGATCAGTCCGCCAGTCGTGTCGGAGTTGTACATATCGGGAATGATGTACGGGACCCAGGACGTGAGGATGTTGACGATCAGGAGGAAGAGCAGGGCCTTGCCGAGATTGGGGTTGTCGAAGAAATCGCTGAAGGTGACCTTCTTGCCGTCGGCCGCCTTCAACGCCGCGGAGGCGAACAGTACCTGTGCCGCGACCAGTATCAGGATGAAGAGGATCAAGAAGCCGATGTTGAACGTGAAGGCGCCCGCCGTCGCGGGATTCTCCGGATCGAAGGTCCCGCCCTCCGGCAGGCTGCTCATCATCATGAAGAGCCCGATGGTGAATGCCGCGATGGACAGGATGCCCACGATGAGGGAGCTGACGATCCACGGGCCGGGCGAGGCGAACACGGTGCGGAAACCGTAGCCGACGCTATCCAGGACGCGGACCTTCCCGTCGCCCTGCACCATGCGACGTCCACCGGCACCGTAGGGCGCCGCCCCGGCATAGCCGGCCGTGCCGTAGGGATCGTTGGCACCGTAGCCGGGCTGACCGGCGGACGTGCCGTAGGGGTTGTCGGATGCCCCGTAGCCCGCGCTGTCATCGGACCAGTAGCCGGGGTCGTTGGGGCCACCGTACTGACCACCGGAACTGTTGTCGTTCTCGGGGTGGTAGTCGCCGCCCGGATACGAGGGGTAGTCGTCCTTTGCCACTGTGTGTTCTCCTCTGTCTGCACCGTCAGGTGCGTTTTCGGTTCTCGCGGTCGGAGTCTCGTAGTGTATCCGTGGCGGGGTCGGTCACCCCCTTCCAGGGCGATCGTCCCCCGGATGGGATGCACCAGAGTGCCGCCGGGTGATTCCCCGTCCTGTATAGGGCAACCGCAGTCGCCCCGCAAGGGGGTGCCCCGCCGACACCGTACGGAACGGGATTACCCGTGGCGCGGTGCAGCGACCGGAGGCATCCTCGCCAACGTCTCCCCCGGGTGAAACCCGGGAGCACCCCGATCCCGTGGAGAATCCGGGGGCGAGGACGACGCCGGTCCCACGAAGCGGTACTCCCGGTGACGGGGGGACCGGGGTGGCGGCGAGCAGCCGGAGCGGGTCCGGCACGGACGGGGGACAAAGATGTGGAGGTGGGAGGGTGCGACGCACAGAGACAGCGGCCCTCTCGCCGTGTGCCGACACGCGTGGTTTCCCGCACCGGGGGCGGGCGGTGGGACTGCTCCAGGTTTTACCCCTGGGACGTGGACGGGGATTCTCCCGCCGGTTCCCCGGGGACGGTCAGGACCAGACCGAGATGATCTCCTCCACCACGAGCCGGTTCCCGGCCACGCACCACGTTCTTCCGCCCGCCTGCACCTTCCGGCACACGCCTCCCGCGCCCTCGACGAGAGCGCGTCCCGGAAGCCAGTCCCAGTCCGCGACACTGTGCTGGGTCCACGCCCCGAAACGTCCCTCCGCCACCCCCGAGAGGTCGATGGAACCCGCCCCGAGCATCCGGAGCGTCGCGAAGCGGGTGGATACCGCGAGCCATGCTCCGCGCACCGCATCATCGGCCAGGAACGTCGGATGAATGTAGGTGGCGAGGGAGATCTCCGCACCGGGAGCCTCGGCCAGCCGGGCGACGGCGCGGCCGTTCACCGTCGTGGGTAGGTCAGGTCCGCCGAGATGGGTGGTGTTGTGGGAGGGACGGTGCACGGCACCGAAATGCACCCGCGTCGGGGCCGCCGGCGGGCCGTCGACGAGCGCGATCGCGGAACAGAAGTAGTCCGACCCGGCGGTGAAGTTGTAGGTGCCGTCCACCGGGTCGATCACCCACGTCCGGCCCGACCCCGATTCCCTGGCCGCCCCTTCCTCGCCGAGGAGGCCGTCATCCGGCCGGAGCGCGGACAACGCTTCCGCGACGAACTCCTCCGCGGCCCGGTCCGCCTCCGTGACGACGTCGGAGACGGACGTCTTGTAGTCCACCCCGAGCCCCCCGCTGTCCCGGATCGCGAGCGCGAGCTGACCGGCGGTGGCGACCAGGGCACACGCGAGCTCCGGGTCGGTCGAATGCTGGTGAGTGTCGACGAAAGCGGAGACCAGGGCACGGATGTCCGTGCCGAAAAGCGCCCTGAGGTCGGCGGGCACCGGGTTCGGCGGGTGGATTCCCGGCTGTGCGGTGGAGGGAGTGGGGGTGGTTGACGGGTCCTTGCGCCGGTACTGCTCTCTCATGCTGCCCATTGTGCACCGTCACGGTAGTGTTAACCACTGTGCAACCTGATGTAACCGCAGACCTCAATGAACTCGACGCCACGCTCACCACCATCGAGAAGGTGATGGACCCTGAAGCGATGGCCGACCGCGTCCGCGAGCTCGAGGCACAGGCCTCCGACCCGACGCTGTGGGACGATCCCGAGCACGCCCAGCAGGTCACCTCGAAGCTGTCGCACATGCAGGCCGAGCTGCGCAAGGTGGGGGAACTCCGCCAGCGGCTCGAGGACCTCCCGGTCATGTACCAGCTCGCCGAGGAGGAGAACGAGTCCACCGACCTCGTCGACGAGGAGCGCCGCGACCTGCGTTCCGACATCGAGGCCTACGAGGTCAAGACGATGCTCTCCGGGGAGTACGACGCCCGCGAGGCCGTCATCAACATCCGTTCCGCCGCCGGCGGCGTCGACGCCGCGGACTGGGCGGAGATGCTCATGCGCATGTACACCCGCTGGGCCGAGAAGGCGGGGCACAAGGTCGACATCTACGACATCTCCTACGCGGAGGAGGCCGGCATCAAGTCCGCCACCTTCGTCGTCCACGGCGACTACACCTACGGCACGCTCTCCGTCGAGCAGGGCACCCACCGCCTCGTGCGGATCAGCCCGTTCGACAACCAGGGGCGCCGCCAGACCTCCTTCGCCGAGGTGGAGGTCCTGCCCGTCGTGGAGACCACCGACCACATCGACATCCCCGACAACGAGATCCGCGTCGACGTCTACCGTTCCTCCGGGCCCGGTGGACAGTCTGTCAACACGACGGACTCCGCGGTCCGGCTGACCCATGAGCCCACCGGCATCGTCGTGACCTGTCAGAACGAGAAGTCGCAGATCCAGAACAAGGCGTCCGCGATGCGGGTCCTGCAGGCCAAGCTCCTGGAGCGCAAGCGCCAGGAGGAACGCGCCGAGCTTGACGCCCTGAAGGGCGACGGGTCGAACTCGTGGGGCAACCAGATGCGCTCCTACGTGCTGCACCCCTACCAGATGGTGAAGGATCTGCGCACCAACTTCGAGGTCAACGACCCGTCGAAGGTTCTCGACGGGGAGATCGACGGGTTCCTCGAGTCGGGCATCCGGTGGCGGATGGCCCAGCAGCAGTCCGAGAGCTGATCCGGATAGTTCCCCGGATACTCTCCGGGCCCTCCGTGCCTTGTCCGGACGTGAGGACGGCCCCCTTCCCGAGGTCTCGGGAGGGGGCCGTCTCCGTGTGCGGGGTTTTCCGCCGCGGCCGGGCGCCGCAGTTTCTAGCGCACCGGCACTCCGGGGCCGAGGGGCAGCCCGAGGAAGTACCAGACGAGGAAGAACAGGAACCAGCCCACCAGCATCGCGATGGAGTAGGGCAGGGCCAGGGACATCAGTGTCCCGATGCCGGCCCGCTTGTAGTAGCGCTGCAGGAACGTCAGCGCGAGCGCGAAGTAGGGGCTCATCGGGGTGACGATGTTGGTGGGGGAGTCGCCGATGCGGAAGAGCATCTGGCTGACCTCGGGGGAGACACCCACGTACATCATCATCGGGACGACCACCGGGCTCATCAGCGCCCACTGTGCGGAACCGGAGGTCACCATGAGGTTCAGGACGGCGACTAGCAGGACGAAGAGGCCGAAGAGGACGGGGTTGGGGAGGTCCGCCCGGGAGAGCAGCTCTGCGCCGTGGATCGCCGACCAGACACCGAGGTTGGACCAGTTGAAGTAGGCGAGGAACTGGGCGACGGCGAAGAACAGCACCATCATGGGGACGAGGGTCTGGATCCCCTTGGCCATGAACGCGGGGACGTCGGCCGCCTCGGTGATGGTTCCGGTGACCCGCCCGTAGACGATGCCGACGATGAGGAAGTACAGGGCGATGGCCACGGCGATGGAGCGGATCAGCGGTGAGTCCATGACGGCGCCGTCCTCACCCTGGAGGGGTGACCCGGGGACGAACATCGCGGCGAAGTAGGCGGCCAGCAGCACGAGGGACCAGACGGCGACCCGGACCAGGCCGCGCTTCTCCACATCGTGGAGTTCGAGACGTGCCTCGTCCTGATCCTCACCGTCGTCCGTCTCTCCCGCGTCGTCGGTCCCGGTGCCGGTCGCGGTTGAGGCGTCGGAGTCGGCGTCTTTCTCCGCGGAATCGGGTGCCGTGTCCCCGTCCGAGGCGTTCGGTGGGGTCTCGCCGAAGCTGGCGGCCTCGTAGTCGACGTCGTCGTGATCGACGAGTTCGCGGGCCTTGTTCCGCACGAACAGCTCGGTGACCGCGGTGATGATGAGCGCCAGGACCACGGCGGAGGGGACGACGAAGAAGTAGTTCGCCAGTGGCGAGACCTCGTAGCCGGGCTCGACGATCTCCGCCGCGGAGGTGGACAGGCCGGCGAGGAGGACGTCGGTGATGTTGAGGATCAGTGAGGAGTTGAAGCCCGCGGAGCTCGCCGCGAAGGCGACCATCGCGCCGACGATGGGGGAGCGGCCGACGTGGCGGAAGGCGGTGGCCCCGATGGGGATGAGGATCACGTAGACGGCGTCGGAGGCGATGGATCCGGTGACACCGGCCAGCGCCACGACGAACGTGAGCATCGTCGGTCCGACCCGGCCGATCGCGCCCCGGATGGCCGCACCGATCAGGCCCGAATGCTCGGCGACGGCGACACCGAGCATCACGATGATGATGAGTCCGAGCGGCGGGAAGGAGGTGAAGTTCGGGACCGCCTCGTTGATCATCCGCTGGAGTCCCTCCGCCGACAGGAGGTTGGTCACCCGCACTTCCTCGCCGGTGGACGGGTTCGTGGCGGTCATGCCGATCTTCTCGCCGATGAAGCTGGAGACGAGGACCAGTCCGGAGAGGATCACGAAGAGCCAGAACGGGTCGGGGAGCATGTTCCCCAGGCGCTCGACGAGCCCGAGGAAACCGGTCGCGTGCTCCCGCTTCTTCCCGTCTTCGGTGGAGGTGTCCGGTGTCCGGGTGGTGGTTACCTTGTTGTCGGTCATTGCTTCTCGCGACTCCTGGTGTCGGTTCGTGACCACGGGGGTACGGGTGCTGATGGCGTGGGGCGGTGTTGGCGGCACCCCGGTCCGGGGTACCTTACCGAGGCTGGAACCACGTGACGACGGTAGCTGCTGTCGTTCCCCCCGCTGGATTTCGGGGTGGGACCCGTTCCCGGGTTCCCCGCGACGCCGGGTCGTCGCGGGCTGTCGCGGTGTCCGCCGGGAAATCGCAGGTCACAGTAGTACCACAGGTCCGGACAAGGAAGTGGTCAGAGTTTCGCCAGTGGCTGCAATCAACTAAGGTGACGGGTGTGATCACCTTCGACCAGGTAACAAAGACGTACAAGACCTCGACCCGCCCCGCGCTGGACAATGTCTCGGTGCAGATCGACAAGGGGGAGTTCGTCTTCCTCATCGGGCCCTCCGGGTCCGGTAAGTCGACGTTCCTGCAACTCATGCTCCGCGAGGAGAACGTGACATCCGGGGACATCCGGGTCGGCGACTTCCACGTGAACAAGCTCCGCGGCGCCCAGGTGAATAAACTGCGCCAGCGGGTCGGCTACGTGTTCCAGGATTTCCGGCTGCTGACCAAGAAGAACGTTTACGACAACGTCGCGTTCGCGCTCGAGGTGATCGGCAAGAAGCGCAGCGTCATCGAGAAGCTCGTGCCCGAGACCCTCGAACTCGTCGGGCTGGAGGCCAAGGGCAACCGGTTCCCCGCCGAGCTCTCCGGCGGCGAGCAGCAGCGTGTCGCCATCGCCCGGGCGTTCGTCAACCGGCCCCTCGTGCTGCTGGCCGACGAACCGACCGGCAACCTCGACCCCGAGACGTCCAACGACATCATGCTGCTGCTCAACCGGATCAACCGCACCGGCACCACCGTCGTCATGTCAACGCACAACGCGCAGGCCGTCGACGCGATGCGCCGCCGGGTCATCGAACTGCACCTCGGCAAGCTCGTCCGCGACGACGCCCACGGCGTCTACGGCGTCGGACACTAACCCACCCCGGTCACCTCTCTAGGAGAATCAGAAACAGCATGCGATACCGATTCGTCGCCCGCGAGGCGTTCCAGGGGCTGGGACGGAACCTCACCATGACCATCGCCCTGGTCATCACCACGGCCATCTCCCTGGCGCTGCTCGCCACAGGATTCCTGGTCACCGGCATGACCGAACGGACCAAGGACATCTACCTCGATCGCGTCGAGGTGATGGTGCAGCTCGACGAGGACATCTCCGCCAACGACTCCGACTGCTCGAGTGAGCCGTGCCGCGAGGTCCTCAACGCACTCGACGGCGCAGACGGGGTCGAGTCCGTCATCTTCCGCAGCCGCGAACAGTCCTACGACCACTTCGTCGAGGTGTTCGAGGACACCGACCCGACACTCGTCGAGGCGACCTCCCGGGACGCTCTTCCCGCGGCGGTCCACGTCCGCCTCGAGGACCCGCTCGACACCTCGCCGCTCGACCCGGTCCGTGATCTGCCGCAGGTGGACACCGTCATCGACCAGATCGACGATCTGCAGTCCGCGACCGACAACCTCGACGCCGTCCGGAACGCCACCTTCCTCGTCGCCGCCATCCAGGCGCTCGCCGCGATCTTCCTCATCGCCAACATGGTGCAGATCGCCGCCTTCAGCCGCCGTGAGGAGATCTCCATCATGCGCATGGTCGGCGCCTCCCGTTGGTTCACCCAGGCCCCCTTCGTCCTCGAGGCCGTCATCGCCACTCTCCTCGGTTCCGTGTTCGCGGTGGCGGGGCTCATGGCGGGCAAGAGCTTCGTCGTCGACAGGGCGCTGAAGGGGCTCTACGACTCGCAGCTCATCGCGCCCATCACCACCGGTGACATCTGGGTCATCGCGCCCGTCGTCGCTCTCGTCGGTGTCGTGTTCGCGGCGATCACCGCGCAGGTCACCCTCCGCCTGTACGTGCGCAAGTAGCGTCCGCGTTTCATGACGCCCGCCCCTCCCGCAGCCGCGGTGATCGGGGCGGGCGTCGTCGCGTACCGGGTGCGGTAACATCGGACGGGTTATGGCAAAGAAGAAGAAAAAGGCGAACGAGAATCCGGTGATCGCGACCAACCGGAAAGCGCGCCACGACTACAAGATCCTCGACACCTACGAGTGCGGCATCGTGCTCGTCGGTACCGAGATCAAGGCGCTGCGTGAGGGCAAGGCCAACCTCGTCGACTCCTTCGCCATGATCGACAACGGGGAGGTGTGGCTGCACAACCTCAACATCCCCATCTATTCCCACGGCTCCTGGACGAACCACACGCCCCGGCGCACGCGCAAGCTCCTGCTGCACCGCAGTGAGATCGACTCCCTCATGGGCAAGGTCCGCGACGGGCGGCGCACGCTGGTGCCCCTCAAGCTGTACTTCGTCGGCGGACGCCTGAAGGTCGAGCTCGGTCTCGCCGAGGGCAAGCAGGACTACGACAAGCGCCAGGACATCAAGCGTCGCACCGAGGAACGGGAGATCACCCGGGAGCTCGGGCGCCGCATCAAGGGCATCAAGGGCTAGTTTTCCGTGCGGGGGTGTGGGGGGTAAAAACAAGGGTTGCATGCACATGGAACTGGTTTTATGATGTTGATTGAAAGCTAGGGCTGAAATAGCGCCCCGAGCATCGACCGAGAAAACCCTGAGTCATAATGGCTCGGGGTTTTACTCGTTCTTGGGTATGCCATAATGTATCTATGTTTCTTGCGTATATCGATGAGATAGGTGAGCCAGGTGCTTTTATCTCTAAGTCCCATTCCAAGTATAATACTTCACCAGCTTTTGGGTATGCGGGTTTTATTATCCCGGCTGATTCTGCGCGCGATTTTGGCCAAGAGTTCACAAGTCAGAAAAGGGTGCGCTTTTCTAAAGAATATGATGCTGCAGAGCATCCTGGACGTTGGGAGGTTAAAGGTTCTGGCTTATTTCGCCCAGACACTGCAGAGGAGCATCCTGAGAATCTTAGGATCTTCGATCATTTAGTGAATTTTTTGAGTGGGTTAGGGGGGTCGCTCTTCTATTATGTTGATGAAAAACCTCTTGGAACGCCGAAGCAGACTGAATTAAATACGGTCGAACGTGAAAAACTGGCGATGCAAGAAACGCTGAACAGGATTGCCAGACATAGTGATTCGCATGGTAAAAAAGTCATGGTTCTTATGGATAGTATTAATGAGGCGGAGCGAAAAAATAGAGTGGCAAATATGTATGCCCATATTTTTTCTCGCCAGTCCTACCATCCAGAAATGGCGCGAATAGTTGAGCCACCAATGCATTTGGATAGTAGGGTCTCATCAAATATTCAGTTTGCCGATTGGGTTGCGGCCTTCGTAACTCGAGCAATTGATTTTCAGTTAATTGAGGATTCGTCCTATCGGTGGGTTTGTGAACGTTATCGCTATGCAAAGAATAAGAAGCCTTTTACATATGAATCAAAAGTTCACCTGTGTGGTCGTGCTTTAGATGATTTTAACCATAGTGAAATATTTGAACTTGATCGAAGGGTCTATCCAAGAGTCGAAGGTAAGACTCTGCGGGGTGAGTGTGGTGCGGATTTTTTCAGAAAGATAAAGGCTGCCGCTGAACGTGCGGAAGAGAGCAAAAGGAATAATTGAGAGACCAACTGCAGAGCGTTTGGTTCTTCTGTCGAGTCCCTCCCGTATCTTGGATGCGGAATTGGGTGTCTTATTTTGGGAAAACTGGCACCTCGTCCATCCCGAGATTGACCAAATTGAATTCACTCTCGGCAGCCCCGGTGAGCTATGTGAACTGGACCCCGGCTGGCCGATGAACAAACAGGCCATCGAGGCTGTCAAGGAATCTGGGGGCAGTGACGACAAATACACGAAGAAGGAAGCTGAGTGGGCGGAGAGCACCATCTTCAGCGTCACGATTATGTCCTCCTTCCTCAAAGGCGCCACCGAAACTGCGAGATGACCAGCACTGGTGAAAACCCGCGGAACAGGATCGACGCGGCGACGGTCCGGGCGCGGGGATGCCGGGCGCGGGGATGCCGGACGCGGGGATGCCGTGACCGCCGGCATCCTCATCACCGTCGACGGTGCCATCCGGGGCCGGCTCCCCGTGGCCCAGACAATCACGGTGCGGATCGACGAACGGATCCCCTCCGGAACCTACAGCCGGACGGTGAGGAACAAGAGTGCGCCCTGCCTGAAAATCGACAGGAACATCCTCCAAGAGATCCGCTCCGTTCTGTTCCGCAGGAATGACCGGGTCATCGAATTCACCCACCGCCCGGATCACCTGCCGAAGACCGGTTCCGGCAGATGGAGGAGACCCCATGGAAAAGGCTGCTCTACCCGTTGGGTGCGGGAGGGGGGCTGGGTCATCGCAGCCCTGGTGCTACTGCTGCTCATCGGCCGCATCATTGAGACGATCCTCGACTGGATCATCGAACTTCCACCCGACGTCGGCCTCCCCTGGCCCGACCACGAGATACCCTGATGGCTGGAATGGCTGCTCGACCACCCGAAGGTGTGGACACCCGTCGTCATCGGGCTGGTGTCACTGCGCAACAGTCGCAAATCCTGGGAAACCCGGAGACGGTGGGAGCAGGAACAAGTCGGGAGCGATGCCGGGGAGGAGCAGCCGACGGTGTCGTCCCGGCCAGGCGATGGCGGGGAGACACCCGAACCGCCCCCCGGAACCGGATGATCCCGCCGGTCGGTGAAGCTGCTTGCGGGCGGGGGGGCCGTAGCGTAAAGTTAGTAATCCTGTGGTTAACGTACGACCCACCACAGGACTGTGGAACCTTCCGGTTGACCTGAGGGAAATCGGGAAGAACGCAGGATGCAAGGGGCTGATATGGTTTCGACTTCGTGCATCAAGCCAGGGGAAGCGTGCCGGTGCAGGCTAGAGACCACCGTAAGCGTCGTAGCAACCTCATAAGCGCCGAGAACACTCAGCGCGACTACGCCCTCGCTGCCTAAAACCAGCGACCGCGTGTCTGTCGGCCCAGGTTCGTCCCTGACCTGGTAGCCGGCATCGATCAAGGGACTTGCCGTCCGGCCGCGTCAGCGGGGCCGTACGGGACTCCCACCGCTGACTGGGCCCATCATCCGGAACGTGTTCGTCCGAGCCGGAGGGCCGAGCAGAGATCAGACGCGAACTGCGCACGGAGAAGCCCTGGCGCGATTGCGGAGGACCCGGGTTCAATTCCCGGCAGCTCCACCAAAGGCCCCTTACCTGTTAACGCAGGTAAGGGGCCTTTTTTCGAAGCTTCAGACAGCTGGCATTTCATTCTTGCCCACACTTTGCCCACAATCTTCTGTGAACAGGATTGCTCCGAGTGTGCTAATCAGTGGGTCCAAGTCATCTGGAAAGAGGTGGCCGTACCTGCTCAGCGTCATTGTGGCATCTTTAGAGTTTCGCCCAGCGTGAATCAGGCTTACTCATTCCTGAGAATGATGTAGGCGCTACGTCTTGTCGACATCGTCGTTTTCTTTAGCTTCCGCTTTAGTGCGGGGCATTAGGTCATCAAATTCGGATTCTTCGACGGACGCGTCCTGAGCTTGTGACTTCTCTTCGTTTGGGGCAAGGTCTTGTTCGGTCTGAACGATCTTCTCTAAGCCTTGGATAGCTGCTGCATCCTCTATGGGCGTTGTACGACGAACATTCACATTCAGCCTGCCCTTGACCCATCCAACTACCGGTTGTGCGACAGGTACAATTACGGCACCAGCAGCTAAGCCTGCAAAAAATACTTTCGGTGCTGCCTTGGTGACAGCCTTTCGCTGGATCTTTTCGATCATTGGGTCGACGCCGCCGGAACGCTTGGCTAGCTCGACAATCTCTTGATATTGCCCTAGGTTCCCCATCACCCAATCATACCCTGGTCGCATCATTTGGCGCGGAGAGCACTGGCTTGAGAAGTTCATGTTTTGTGTCAGGAAAAGTGTATTTCGCGTAGCTTCTTCGATGCGCCGAAGAACCTGAAACCTCTAGTCAAGTGCTGGGCGCACCGCTACTGCCCGGCATCGACACCTACCTCACCCCGGTTACCACCACGACCCTGCGCCCGTGACGTACTCCCAAACCGGTAGAGACCTCGAAATCAGATGAAGCATGTCGGTGACAGATACGGACCCGAATCCGCGGGGTGTCCTCGAAAAGGAAAGCGGCGCATCCCCGCAGACGGAGTGCAGCGGCCAGTGCAGTACCCATCTATCGGTGAAGTGTCAATTGCGCCCTGCACGGGGACCGACGCCTGTTTCATTGGACCAGATTCCGAGACGAATCACGCGCTGTCCGTGGGTTCTGGCTCGCGATCCCAGCCGGTGAGGGGATGATTCATAGGCGATACCGTACGAATAGGAACGGGGGCAGTCTCTGGTAGCGGGGTCTTTTCTCTTTGTGCGGTACTGATCTAGCTGCGTTCGGTGCCGGTCTTGTAGACGTTGGCGTCGACGCCCGCGAACTCTGCATCGTCGAGTTCCAGGCCTGCGTTGGCGGGCGTGCGCCTGGTTCCGAAGAAGAGGAGGTTCAGCAGGATCGCGGTGAACGCTCCGGTGGTGATGCCCGAGTTGAACACGGTCCCGAACCAGTTGGGGAACTGCTCGAACAGGGTCGGGTGCATGACCGGAAGCAGGCCCATCGTCAGCGAGACCGCGATGACCAGGACGGAGTTCTGGTTCATCTCAAGCCTCGTCAGGGTCTTGATGCCGGAGGCCGCGATCATGCCGAACAGCGCGGCGGTTGCCCCACCGAGAACCGGCGTCGGGACAGCGGCGATCACCGCGCCGAGCTTGGGCAGCAGGCCGAGGACCACGAGGATGGCTCCCGCACCGGCGACGACGTAGCGGGACCGTACCCGGCTCATGGCCAGCAGGCCGATGTTCTGGGCGAAGGCGGTGTACGGGAAGGTGTTGAACACGCCACCGAGCATGGTGGAGAACCCGTCGGCGCGCAGGCCGTCGGCGATCTGGCGGGGAGTGGCCCTCTTCCCGACGATCTCGCCGGCGGCGAGGAAGTCGCCGGTTGCCTCGACGAGGGTGACCAGTCCGACGAGTACGAGGGCGATCACCGCGGAGACCGGGAACTCGGGGAACCCGAAGTGGAACGGGGTGGCGACACCGACCCAGCGTTCCTCCCCGACACCGGAGAGGTCGACCTTGCCCATGAATGCGGCGACGACGGTGCCGACGGCGAGACCGATGAGGACGGAGGTCCGGGCGACGGCGACAGGCGCGAAGCGCTCGACGACGAGGACGACGAGGAGGGTGAACAGGCCGAGAGCGATGTTCGCGACGCTGCCCGCGTCATCGGCGTAGCCGCCGGAGATGTTGGTCGCGGCGACCGGTATGAGGGAAAGTCCGACACAGGTGATGACGCTGCCTGTCACCAGGGGCGGGAACATCCAGAGGATCCTCGCGAAGACCGGGGCCATGAGGAACATGAACAGGCCGCAGGCGAGGACTGATCCGTAGATCGCGGCGGGACCGTAGTTCACGCCGATGACGATCATCGGGGGGACGGCGGTGAAGGTGCAGCCCTGGACGATCGGCAGGCGTGCACCGAGCCGCAGGAAGCCGACGCACTGGAGGATCGTGGCGATTCCGGCGACCAGGAGGTCGGCGGTGATCAGGTAGGGCAGGTCGGACGGCTGCATCCGGCCTGCGTCGATCATCGCACCGCCCAGGACGAGCGGAACCGCGACCGCTCCGGCGTACATCGCCAGAACGTGCTGGAAGGACAGCGGCCACAACTGGGCTGCCGGTGGAATCTGGTCGACGGGATGGACGGAGTTGTCGGGGGTGTCGAGTGCGGTGGACTCGTTCTTCGGGGAGCTCAACGTGGCGGACCCATCTGATCAGGAGTTGTCGGGGGTGTGGGTGACCACCGTCGGGATCGTCCCGGGGTGATCACGCTGACCAGGGGAGGGTCTGTGCCCGTCCCGTGGCCGGTGTGCATGATCGAACACCGGTTGAGACTCTAGTACGAGTTGTCTGACAGGGCCCAACAAGTGCTGCGGGAACAGCAGTGGCTTATCGCCTGGACCACAGACGAAGGCCCCGGCCGGGTGGTTACTCCGGGCGGGGCCTTCTTCGGTGGGACGTTCCAGCTACTTGGACTCGTCCTCATCGTCCTCGGGATCGATCTCCTTCTTGGACAGGCTCATCAGCTCGTCGACGTGCTTCGGGAACTCACCGACGTGGAACTTGGTGGTGTCCGAGTCGTCGGCGAGGTTCATCAGCGCGACGTTGGCGTAGTCGGTGACGAGCAGGTACTCGGGCATCTCGATCTGGGCGGCCAGGGTCTGCAGCGCTCCCTGGATGGCGTCCTCCAGATTGGAGCCGGGCTTCTTCATGACACCCGCGATGACGCCGGGCCAGTAGACGGACAGCGGATTGTCGGAGCCCTCGGACAGGCGCTCGGCTTCGTCGAAGCTGGTCGCGACACGGTCCGGATCGGTCCCGAAGGCCTGGAACAGGCCGGTGAAGAACTGGCGGACGTCGGTGTCGTCGATCTTGGCGTCGCCGCCGGCGAAGCTCTTCGCTCGGTCGGCACGGGCGTCCGCGAAGACGGTCAGGTTGTCGACGATGGTTTCACGGTCCAGGTTGTATTCTTCGTTGCTCATGGACGACGAGTGTACGTGCGGGATCGGGAACCCGCACCCCTGCCGGTGGCTCAGAGTGAATCGTGACGGGGCAGTGGCTCTGCGGAAGTTGCTGGTGCAGGATAAAGTCTTGGGGTATGAAACCTGAGCGAGGAAAGATGCGGATCCGGTGTGTTCCGTTCTTCCTCATGAATTGTGGTGGGGTGTGGGCATGAATCTCGAGGACCTGACCGATAGCGCACAGAACTACCTGAAGTGCCTGTGGACGCTGTCCGAGTGGACCGGTGGCGCGGTGACCCCCTCGGAGGTGGCCCGGCACCTGGATCTGCGGCCGTCGTCGGTGTCGGACCAGATCCGCCGCCTGACGCTCGCCGGCCTCGTCGACCATGCGCCGTACGGGTCGGTGACCCTCACCGAGGAGGGACGTGCACTGGCCCTGCAGATGGTGCGGCGACACCGGCTCGCCGAGACCTTCCTCGCGGAGATGCTGGGCTACGAGTGGGATGAGGTGCACGAGGACGCCGACCGGCTGGAGCACGCGATCTCGGAGAAGATGCTCGAGCGTATCGACGCCGCTCTGGGACACCCGGAGCTGGACCCGCACGGCGACCCCATCCCGTCCTCCGACGGTGGGCTGCCCGATCGTATTCTCCGGCCGTTGGTCGACTGCTCGGTGGGGGACCACATACAGATGAGCCGGATCCGCGACGCGGACCCGGCTGTGCTCCGGCACCTCGGGAGCCTCGGGATCGTCCCGGGCGCGGAGTTCGCGGTGACCGACACCGGCGCCACCTCCGGCGTCATGCTCCTGAGGTCGGAGGACCCGGGGCGCGACATCCCGCTCGCCCGGGACATCGCGGCGAGCATCCGGGTGCTGCCCGTGTCCGGGCAGGTGGCTGACGGGGCGTGATGCCTGTGGTTCAGTCCTCGTCGGAGTTCAGCGGAACCGGTCTCCAGTAGCTCCGCGCGGAGTGCACGAGCGGATCGGGGCGGTCGCCCGCGATGTACGTCTCCACGCACTGTGCCAGCACGATCCTGGACCCGCCTACCGGGATGGTGGTGAGGATCCTCGCGCGCAGCGTGGCGCCGAGACCCCGGATCACCGGGAGTCCTGTCGGACCGGGAAGGTGACGGACACCCTCGAACCTGCTGATCCCCGACGTCGAGAAGCGCCTGGCCAGGTGGGCGTCGTCGACGCCGAGGGCATGGACCATCACCTCCTCCGCGGCTTCGACCGCGGGCCAGGAGGACGAGCCGGCCTGGAGGGAGAAGAGCAGGGTGGGCGGATCGAGGGCCACCGAGGCCACCGACGATGCCGTGAACCCCACCGGCTCGCCGTCCCGGTCGGTGGTGGTGATGATCCAGACCCCTGATGCGCAGCCGCGGAAGAACGTTCTCAGACCTTCGCCTGTGGGCAGTGCGTCTGAACTCATTTCTCGTCGATCCGGGTTCCCGCCTTGGCTCCGGACCGCAGGGAGTAGATCTCCTCGACGGAGATGACCACGGCGTGCTTCGGGGTGCCCATACCGTTCTCCTTCGCGAAGGAGACGGCGTTGTCCCACGCGGGGCCCTCGTTGAACAGCTCGGCGGTGCCGATGAACCGGTACCCGTCGAGCGCCTCACGGTCGATGACGGCGACGGCGAGCCGGGAGCCGGCCTTGATGTTCGCGAGGTGCTGGCCGCCGGTGTTCTCGTTGAAGATCAGGTGCGTGTCATCGAGGACCCGGAGTGACCGCTTGGGGCCGATGTTCGGGGTGCTCGGATCGGTGACCGTCGCGAGAATCGGCAGCTGGGCACCCAGCATCTCGCGCATCTCGGTGGTGATGACTGGCATTGTTGGTTCTCCTTGGAGCGTCGGGTACGGTTACCGGCGTCAGTATAGTTCGTTGGGCCGTAAATGAAAGTTCGTGATGGTGTCGCCATGCCGGAACCTCATATCGTCTACTTCTCATCAGTCTCCGGGAACACCGCCCGCTTCGTCGACAAGTTGGGTATTCCCGCCGAACGGATACCCCTGCGGGCGAGGGATCCGCAGCTGGAGGTCACCGAGCCGTTCGTGCTGATAACCCCGACCTACGGCGGGGGATCCCGGGCCAAGGCCGTTCCCAAACAGGTCATCAGGTTCCTCAACAACCCGGACAACCGCGCACTGCTCCGTGGCGTGATCACCAGCGGAAACACGAACTTCGGCGAAGCCTTCTGCTGCGCCGGCCCCGTCATCGCCGCCAAATGCGGCGTGCCCGAGCTCTACCGCTTCGAGCTTCTCGGAACCACGGGAGACGTCGAGCGGGTACGCACCGGGCTCACCGAGTTCTTCACCGACGCACCCACCATCCGGGTGGGCGCGGACAAGTAACCCCGGAAGAGAGCAATGTCATGACAATCGCAGATTCACTCACCCCGCCCCAGTGGCGCCCCGGTGAGACCCGCCCCCTCAGGCCGGTCAACTGGAACCGCCTGGACGACGAGAAGGACCTGGAGATCTGGCAGCGGTTGACCGCCAATTTCTGGCTCCCGGAGAAGGTTCCGCTGTCGAACGACGCCGCCCAGTGGCGGAACATGGATGAGGACACACGCCAACTCACGGTCAAGGTCTTCACCGGCCTCACCCTCCTGGACACGGTGCAGGCCACGGTCGGCGAGATCTCGCAGATCCCCGATGCGCGCACCGAACATGAGCAGGCCGTCTACGCGAACATCGCGTTCATGCAGGCGGTGCACGCCCGCTCCTACTCCTCGGTGTTCAGCACCCTGTGCTCCACGGTCGAGATCGACACCGCGTACGCGTGGGCGACGGACAACCCGCTGCTGCAGCAACGCGCGACCGCCGTCATGGAGCACTACTACGGAGATGACCCACTGAAGAGAAAGGTGGCTGCGACGCTGCTGAGTTCACTGCTCCTCTACGCGGGGTTCTATCTGCCGCTGCGGTTCTCCGCCCGCGGGCAGATGATGAACACCGCGGACATGATCCGGTTGATTCTCCGGGACAAGGCCGTCCACGGCTACTACTCCGGGTACAAGTACCAGCGGGGCCTCGACGCCCATCCCGAACGGCGTGCGGAGATGGAGGACTTCACCGGGAACTTCGTCGACGAACTGCTCCGGATGGAACTCGAGTACTCGTCCGACCTCTACCAGGGATTCGGTCTCATCGACGGTGTGATGGCCTTCGTCCACTACAACGCCGACAAGGCGTTGATGAACCTCGGCTACCCGGCCCGCTTCGAGGAAGAGGCGTCGGGTGTCGAGCCGGACGTACTCGCGGCGCTCGCCCCCGAATCGAGCGAGACACACGACTTCTTCTCCGGTTCCGGATCCTCGTACGTGATCGGCAGGGCGGAGTCGACGGAGGAATCAGACTGGGATTTCTGACACCCGTTCACCCGGGGTTCACGCGAGCCGGGGGCCACCGGGGGGGGCGTTTGGGGGGGGGGGTGGGCGGGGGGGTTTGTGTTGTGTGGGTGAGCCCCGGATTGGGGGACAAGCCACGGGGGTGTGGGGGGGTGGGGGGGCAGCCGGCCGGCGGGGAGGCCGGGAAAAAATGTGGGGGGGGGGGG
>NZ_JAHUTN010000019.1 GCF_019209935.1 Corynebacterium sp. TAE3-ERU16 | reverse complement strand
AGGTATACGGTGCTCCGTTTCACCCGCTAGACTTATCCGAAGTTTAGTTCCCACCAGATCGCCGACCGACTTGCGGAGTCCCCCACGTGTATCTTGCCTACGTCGACGATTCGGGGGACTCCAGGTACGGCAGGATGCTGACAGCGCTCTTAGTCGAGGATCGACAGTGGAGCAACGTGCTTGACTCATGGCTCCAGGGCCGTCGCGAGATTCACCGCGAGTTCGGCGTTCCGAAGACCCAAGAACTCCACGCCAACAACCTCTATAAGGGCCGTGGCCACTTCTGTGACTCTGCCGCCGACGAGGATGCGTTCTCATCGGGACGCCGCGCAGCAACCGGCCGCATCATGCTGTCATGGCTAGCGAAAGCCGATGGCTTGACAATCGCGACGATCGCTACACCTCATCGATCAGCGACCCAGGCCTACGCTACGTTTATCCGCTGGCTCGACGCCTGGGCGGAGAAGAGGCAGACCACTGCCATGGTTTTCTACGATGGCCAGCAAGGATACGGGCCCGATGATTCTTCACGCACCCCGGAACAGATACAAGCGCAGTGGGATGCTGCCTATCGTGGTTCAGCACCCTATCGCGATGTACATCGCTCGCTAAATCTGGATACACGGTACGTCATCGAAGACGTCGTGATGCAGGACAGTAAATACAATCAGCTCATCCAGGCGGCCGATCTCGTCGCCTACGGCGCCTACCAGCTTCACGTGCAGGAACACCCCGAGCACTGGTCGTCGAAGCACACCCCCGTCGCAGACGCGATCCGTGCCTACCTACGCACAAAAAGGCTCTGGATCCCAGACTCTGATCAAGGCATTCTGTGGATAGAGGAACGCAAGAACCCCTGACCATGTGGCCAGGGGTTCGCGAGGTGCGAGACCCCGTGGATGACCAACAGGCCATATAGGGCCTCGCTGTAGTTGATCATAGCATCGACAGCCATAGACCTCCACTAGACGACTAGCCGAGGGGTATGGAGCACAGCAAAGAGGTTCCGTTGACGATC
>NZ_JAHUTN010000017.1 GCF_019209935.1 Corynebacterium sp. TAE3-ERU16 | reverse complement strand
ACCGACAGCAAGAAGCCGCTTCACTCGACAGTCGTTAGCGACGTTCGCCCCTGTGACAGTCACTACGCCACGCTCGCGTTATCCCTGTTGAGGCACGCCAGCCACCCACCCCCGCTCTTGTAGCCCGGGAAAAAACCATGGTTCACTCAACAACAGTTCTTAGTGAACTGCACATGTTTCGGCGGTTTTGCACTCATTGAACCCGCCACACCTGACGCTTCTCCCCATGCACTCACCACCAAGAGGAATCAATGCGACACAAAGTACTCAGACTGCTACTCGCGGCTGTTCTGGCCTTAGGGCTGGGATCAACACTGAACCCCACCGTGGCAGCACAGCCCAGCGTCACCACCGAGTCCGAAGACTCGGCCGCCGCGCGAGCCAATGCAGAACAAGAGGCGATCGACAACGCCGCCGAGGCTGCAGCGACACCCGCTCCCGGCCGGGAAGACCTGGAACCCGCTGAACCCGGCTTCGATGACAACACCATCGACAACGAAGTTACTCTTGCCGAGGCACAGGAACAATCAGAGGAAAACAGCGTATCCGCACGTTCGTTAAAGAAGGAATACGGTCCTTGCGTGCTAAACCCCTCTGCCTTGCACATCCGAACAGACCCGAGGCCCGACGGAGATACTGGACCTTATGTCGCCTTCAAACCACAAACTCAGTGCGGAACAAAGAAAGCCCCAATCCGAGTCAGTAGCATCCATCATCATGGAAGAATCATGTATAAGTACTATACTAAGTGGAATCAAGCAGCCGAAAATGATGTAAGCAACACCAACTCTTCCAGCCTCTTACAGAAAAAGCTCGAGGAAAAGTGTGATGGCACGGCGGTAAACACTCTTCTGTGGGGCTCAGTTCAAGGGACAATCGTTTATAATGGGAAGACCTACCACGCCACTGTGAAGCCACCGCAGAAAAAACTTGACTGCCGTGTCCACTAGGAAGAGATCAAACAATGTCAGAAAACCTCGAATAAAAAGGTCTTCAGATGTAGCCCACGTCTTTTATTCCACGTATTATGATGATCCCGAGAATCGTTTCTCCGGATATGTTCTGTGTGTTACAACTGATAGTAACATATCAGAAAAATCTACTTCACACCCCGACCGTTGGATAAAATATCACCATCTACAGAGCGAGCCAATCTACACTTCTTTGCATACTGCAAACAGTGACGGCGAGTCAAGGAAAGTGATTTGGCTGGTCTTGATGGGCCTGCTGTGGCCCATAGAAGAAGATTGGGAGTCCTTTGAACCTACTTGCGTAGGGGCCGCTTGGGATATTGCGACCGCAAAGAGGCTTCAGAACGACGTCGACCAAGGTGGAAATACTGTGGTGATGGGTTTTCCTGACGGTTGGCTCTATGGTCGTGACAAGATTCCACCCGTCGCCTGATCTGATATGACTTAGAAGGTGCGGAACAACCTCAGCTTCAGTCCGCCACGTTATTGCTCTCAAGTGCCCGGTAGATCGTCGAGCGACTGACCCCGAGCACTCTCCCGATCTCTGTCACCGTCATCGTCTTCGCCTCATACAGTGAGCGGGCGGTGGCGGTCTGCTGTGCGGTGAGCTTTCGTGGGCGGCCCCCAACCCGCCCCCGTGCCCTGGCAGCAGCTAAGCCGGCAGTGGTGCGCTCTATCACCAGGTCACGCTCGAACTGCGCCAACGCCGAGAACACATGGAACACCAACCGGCCGCCCGGCGTCGTCGTATCAATCGTCTCCTGCAACGAGACAAACCCAACCCCGCGGGTCTGTAGATCCTCCAACTGATCAATCAGGTGCGGGACTGACCGACCCAGCCGGTCCAATCGCCACACCACCACCGTGTCCCCGGAACGTAGCTTGCCCCATAACCGGTCCAGCTCTGGGCGATGCGCCCGGGACCCGGACCCGACATCGGTGAAGATCTCGCTACAGCCGTGCCGGCTCAGCGCATCGCGTTGCAGACTCGCATCCTGATCCGCTGTTGATACTCGGGCATACCCGAATACTTCACCCATAGAACCCGCTTTCGTGTGCCCAGGTGTCCGAAACTCGTCGCGGACAAGTCTAGTGACACCTTGATTCTGACACAGTGTTCTGAGACAACGCGACCTGCAATGGCACGCTCCGGTACCGATGTGCAACCTGGTGTGTCATAAAC
>NZ_JAHUTN010000016.1 GCF_019209935.1 Corynebacterium sp. TAE3-ERU16 | reverse complement strand
TCTCCGTCGCAGTCGTACCACTGTGCTCAGTCGTCGTCGTACCCGTATTAGCAGTCGTCGTCGTGCTCTGAGTCGTCGTCGTCGGAGTCACCACAGTCGACGTAACCGGAGGACCCTCAAACCAGGCAATCATGAAGTCCTGGAGTACGACTTCCGATACAGGCCGCTTTATGTAAGTGTAGTAATTTACACCAATCTTGAAGCCAAGCCGGCTCGATGCGTTGGTGTTATCGAAATATGTCGTGACGGCCTCAGCTATCTTCCGCCCCATCTGGTTACCCGGCTCAGGAAGATCACCGAGGTCAGCCTTACGCTTGCCCGACGACGAAGCCCAGCCGAGCCTCCACGCAACAGATTGTGCCGCGGTGTCGGCAACTGTCTGGTTGACAGCGGTACCTGAAATATCGTTCCAGTTCAGAATCGGAGAGATATTCACCCGATCACCCGGCGCCTTGGTCAACTCTCGCGCTATGGCGATACCGAGCGCGGTCTTCTGCGCCTGCCCCGGTTGCGTGAGTTGTCCGATACCCGACGCAAGCGATTCGTAAGAGGGCGTCGACCTGCTGTACCGCGACGGATTTGTAACATTCTTCCCGAGGGGCGCCCCCCGACCAGCATCAACGCAGTAGACATGCTGCAGCTGGCCGTCCCCACTACTCCCTTCGGGAATCGCATGGAAGTAGATCGCCTTCTGGGTGGTCCTGTAAATCTGCCAGGTGTCCCCACCTCCACCTTGCGCACTCGCGGGTGCCGGTGCGACGACGAGCGCTGTCGCGATAAGGAATATCGCGAACAACACCGCCCCCGCACGGCTCAGTTGTCTTGTCATTGATTCCTCTCGATTCATGAGTGATTGAGCCCTACGGCTCCGAGTAACGTGAACCCGCCCGGTGCAGGCCCTGCAGGCCAGCCACACGACAGATCTATGTGAAGATCGTAACCGCACCGATACCGGATTGAAACCGACCACCCCCCGATTCCTTAAGGTTCATCACATCTTCCAGCCCCTCTCCGGATCCACCGTCCGCCACCAGCAGCTTCACCGGACAGATCCCGCGGGGCTGCATGTCAGCGTACCTACAGCCACCCCCGCACTGCCCCAGCCGACACCGTCCCCACGTCGGCGGGGCGCCATCCCCGGCTTGCCGATAAAAGACTCTCACCTGCGGCCATAGTGGGAAATACGAGAAGAAGTTCCCCTGCCCGAGCCCGCCTCTACTGAACTCGCCTGTCCGTTCAGTCTCTAGTTTTGTGAACTATCAAAATTGTCGTATGTGAGTTCCGCTATTTTTGGCCTACCCATCTTTAATCCTATTTCGCCAAAAGATCATTCTTTATCGCGGCCGGTAGTCGATCATATTTTAATTACTTCTTTACGCTGTCATTGTGACGTCCACTACCGGACCAAACCCCAGAAACCAGGTCCTCGCCCCGTACGGATACTGAGCATAGAATTTCTGACAGGTCGTCCCATAGGGTGTATGTACCCCATTCCCCCAAAATCTTCATCCGGAGAGGTCCGGCTGCCCTGCAACGGCGAGCGCCACCACAATATGGTGTATCACGAACCACACAGCGTCCGAACGGGTGTAGCAAAATCTAGTAACCCCAGCTACCCTCAAGTACTACGATAAAACACTAAGATTGCTGCATAGTTCGTGTCCAAATCGCTACACGACCACACGCGAGCATTTCACTAACTTCAACCTTGCCAAAAACCGAAAATTAGTCCGTAGTTCGCCACCAAAGCCACTCTATATACTCCTTCAGTATCGTTGAATTACCGATCTTCTATTTTCAGCCCTTGCCGTTAATTTACCGCGTCGCGAAGGTCAAGCCGTTCTCACGGAAAATCCACCACCGAAACCGGGCACTGACACATCCCTGCGTCTGCAAGTCAAACCATGCCTAATTCTCCAGTGACTAGACCTTGCGAACATCGTTTTCACGTCAACCGCGAAGAAATCCACCGTCAGCCCCATCAACCCTTGTGAGGCGTCCCCTCCGGACGAGCAGGAGAATCGAACCCTATGGGCGTCGAGGTTACTGAGTAATCGGATAGATATCGTGCCCAGCGGTCTCGATAGTCAGGAATATCCACCATTCCCAAGAACTGCCACAATATAGCTACCTGCGCACTAGCTGTCGGAAGCTCCTGCAGTCGGCCCGGCCTTTTGGTCGTACTTCCAGATAGGTGCGCGAACCAAGCAAAACATGGTGAAGCCCCGGGTACTCCCTGTTCTAAAGGAACACCCGGGGCTTCAGTTCAAACTACAGCCTGCCGAACCTAGCTCTCACGCCGGCGAACAGCGATGAACACCGCGCCAAGAACCATCAGC
>NZ_JAHUTN010000015.1 GCF_019209935.1 Corynebacterium sp. TAE3-ERU16 | reverse complement strand
GTGTTGTTTTGTTTCGGTGTATTAGTACCGGTCACCTCCACACATTACTGTGCTTCCAGATCCGGCCTATCAACCCCATGGTCTATGGGGAACCTCAAACGAAACCTTATCTTGAAACGGGCTTCCCGCTTAGATGCTTTCAGCGGTTATCCCTTCCGTACGTAGCCAACCAGCCATGCCACGGGCGTGACAACTGGCACACTAGAGGTACGTCCGTCCCGGTCCTCTCGTACTAGGGACAGCCTTTCTCAAGTTTCAACGCGCGCGGCGGATAGAGACCGAACTGTCTCACGACGTTCTAAACCCAGCTCGCGTGCCGCTTTAATGGGCGAACAGCCCAACCCTTGGGACCTACTCCAGCCCCAGGATGCGACGAGCCGACATCGAGGTGCCAAACCATCCCGTCGATATGGACTCTTGGGGAAGATCAGCCTGTTATCCCCGGGGTACCTTTTATCCGTTGAGCGACACCGCTTCCACAAGCCGGTGCCGGATCACTAGTCCCTACTTTCGTACCTGCTCGACCTGTCAGTCTCACAGTCAAGCTCCCTTGTGCACTTACACTCAACACCTGATTGCCAACCAGGCTGAGGGAACCTTTGGGCGCCTCCGTTACTCTTTGGGAGGCAACCGCCCCAGTTAAACTACCCACCAGGCACTGTCCCTGGCCCGGATCACGGGCCGAGGTTAACAGATACCCAATTCGATCAGAGTGGTATTTCAACAACGACTCACACACAACTGGCGTCGCATGATCACAGTCTCCCACCTATCCTACACAAACCGAACCGAGCATCAATACCAAGCTATAGTGAAGGTCCCGGGGTCTTTTCGTCCTGCCGCGCGTAACGAGCATCTTTACTCGTACTGCAATTTCGCCGGGCCTGTGGTTGAGACAGCAGGGAAGTCGTTACGCCATTCGTGCAGGTCGGAACTTACCCGACAAGGAATTTCGCTACCTTAGGATGGTTATAGTTACCACCGCCGTTTACTGGGGCTTAAATTCTCCGCTTCGACCCACAAGTGGGTCTAACAGGTCCTCTTAACCTTCCAGCACCGGGCAGGCGTCAGTCCGTATACATCGACTTATCGTCTTCGCACGGACCTGTGTTTTTAGTAAACAGTCGCTTCCCTCTATTCTCTGCGGCCACGACACGCCAACCAGCCGCAAGGACCGGTGACCCGTCATGGCCCCCCTTCTCCCGAAGTTACGGGGGCATTTTGCCGAGTTCCTTAACCACAGTTCACCCGATCGCCTTAGTATTTTCTACCTGACCACCTGTGTCGGTTTGGGGTACGGGCCGCACACACACATCGCTAGAGGCTTTTCTCGACAGCACAGGATCATCGACATCCCCAATAAAGGGTACGCATCACGCCTCACCCATGTAACGGGGAACGGATTTACCTATCCCCCGGGCTGCACGCTTACACCACAATCCAATAAGTGGCTCGACTACCAATCTGTGTCACCCCATCGCTTGGCTACTACCAGATCAGGTCCCACGCATCCACGAAACACCACAATCAAAGAAAGTGGCGAAACGCTTCTGGGCGGTTAGTATCACTGATTCACCATGGGCGCATGTGCACGGGTACGGGAATATCAACCCGTTGTCCATCGACTACGCCTGTCGGCCTCGCCTTAGGTCCCGACTCACCCTGGGAAGATTAGCTTGACCCAGGAACCCTTGGTCATCCGGCGGATGAGTTTCTCACTCATCATTCGCTACTCATGCCTGCATTCTCACTCGCGCACAGTCCACCACACGGTCACCCGGCGGCTTCAATCCATGCACGACGCTCCCCTACCCAACAACACCCAAAAGGTGTCGCTGCCGCGGCTTCGGCGGTGTACTTGAGCCCCACTACATTGTCGGCGCAGAACCACTCGACCAGTGAGCTATTACGCACTCTTTCAAGGATGGCTGCTTCTAAGCCAACCTCCTGGTTGTCTTCGCGATCCCACATCCTTTTCCACTTAGTACACGCTTAGGGGCCTTAGCCGGCGATCTGGGCTGTTTCCCTCTCGACTACGAAGCTTATCCCCCGCAGTCTCACTGCCACGCTTACACTTGACCGGCATTCGGAGTTTGGCTGATGTCGCTAAGATTGTAGTCCCGCTAAACCAACCAGTAGCTCTACCTCCGGCAAGAAACACGCAACGCTGCACCTAAATGCATTTCGGGGAGAACCAGCTATCACGGAGTTTGATTGGCCTTTCACCCCTACCCACAACTCATCCCCTCAGTTTTCAACCTAAGTGGGTTCGCGCCTCCACGACGTCTTACCGTCGCTTCACACTGGCCATGGGTAGATCACCCCGCTTCGGGTCCAGGACATGCCACTAAAACACCCTAGTTAGGATTCGCTTTCGCTACGGCTACCCCACAAACGGGTTAACCTCGCGACATGCCGCTGACTCGCAGGCTCATTCTTCAAAAGGCACGCCATCACCCCCCGAAGGAGGCTCTGACGGATTGTAGGCACACGGGTTCAGGTACTATTTCACTCCCCTCCCGGGGTACTTTTCACCATTCCCTCACGGTACTATTCCGCTATCGGTCACACTGAGTATTCAGGCTTACCGGGTGGTCCCGGCTGATTCACAGCAGATTCCACGAGCCCGCTGCTACTCGGGGTATCGACGACACTGACAGGCTGGGTGTTTTCACGTACCGGACTCTCACCGTCTACGGCGGGCCATTCCAAACCACTTCCGCTAACACACAGACACTCACCAGGCGCGGCCGGCAGACCACACAACGCCATCGCCCCACAACACCGCACACGCAACCCCTGCCGGGTATCACACGCATACGGTTTAGCCAATAATCCACGTTCGTTCGCCACTACTAGCAGAATCACTGTTGTTTTCTCTTCCTGCGGGTACTGAGATGTTTCACTTCCCCGCGTTACCCCCACACCGACTATTTCATTCACCGGCGGGTGACCGCCCACAACGACGGCCGGGTTTCCCCATTCGGACATCCTCGGATCAACGCTCGGTTGACAGCTCCCCGAGGCTTAACGCAGCCTCCCACGTCCTTCATCGGCTCAGTATGCCAAGGCATCCACCGTGTGCCCTTACAAACAAAACACACAAAACACTAAGAACGACCAAAAAATTGGTCACATTCTCGACGAAACAAAAAATAAAGATACTCGCGTCCACTATCCAGTTCTGACAACAACACCAACCACACGAAACCCAACCAGCCAACAAAGACCGGCAGGCCACATGAGCCGCAACACCGGGAACATGATGTCCCAGACACCCGACAGTGCACCAACGACGTTTTTCTGACTACCTTCAAGTCTCCGACGACACATCCAGCATCGCG
>NZ_JAHUTN010000014.1 GCF_019209935.1 Corynebacterium sp. TAE3-ERU16 | reverse complement strand
CGCGGCGGTGCCGCCCTGCAACCCCCGGCGTCCGCCCCCGCGGGGTCGGCGCCCGCCCTCCCCCCGGGCCCCCCCCCCCGCCCCGGCCGGGCGCCGCCCCCCCCCGCGCCCCCCCGCGGGGGGGCCCCCCCCCCCACCCTCCGGGGGGCCCACCCCTCCCGTCGCGACCGGGGGTCTAGGTCCAGCGGACCACCACGGAGATGAAGTTCTCGTAGTTCGACGCGTCATTCCGGGAAACGGCGACACCGATCTCGCTGATGCTGGGCTTCATGAGTATGGAGCGCTGTCCCTCGTTGTCCATCCACAGTTTGACGATGTCCGCGGCGAACCGGGGGTTGTCCAGCCCGGGGTACGCGGCCAGGGAGTATCCGTGACCGGCCTTGATGAACTTCGGGTCGACGGTCAGACTGTTCGAGGCGGCTGCGGCGTCCGAGATGCTCTTCGCCAGCGCGGTGACGTCCCCGTTGACGGTGAGCTTGTCCAGGCCACGGTTGCTGCGTTCGGCATTGATGGCGTCGACTATCTCGCCGCTACGCTTCTCGAGGAGCTCCTGGGTGCCCGGATCCGGCGTCGGGGTCGGTGTCGGATCCGGGGTCGGCTGGGGATCGGGCGTCGGCGTGGGGGTCGGTGTCGGGTTGGGCTGCGGCATGGGGCCGGGCCGGGGGCCCGAGAAGGAACCGGGGGTCCCGTTGCGGCCCATCGCCTGGGCGACGAAATCGGCGATGTCCTTCTCCGGGCCAGCTGCGGCGACGGGTGCAGCCAGAAGTGTCGCGCTAAGTGCGGTCGCTGCGGCGGTCGAGATGAGTTTTCTGTTCATGTCCACGATGCTCCTCGGGTGTTGTCGGGATCCGGGGCCACACGGTCGGCCGCCCCTCCGTCGCCCCCGTCTGACGGTTTGCCCCATCGGGGGAACGACGTTCCGGTAGCGGAGGGGATGACCCGATCATATCAATTGCGAAGCTGTTGCGTTGGGTGACGAAACAACGGATGACCGGCGGGGGGAGGGATGCTCCCCGGCCTAGTTCCGGTCCTGTGTCCCGGTGTCGTCCCGGGAGAGGGCGGAGGCTTCGTACAGTCCCTCTTTCCGCGCGAGTCGCCCGACCCGCTGCCCGATCACCGGTGCCGTGATGAGGGTGAAGGCGATGATGAGGATGAGGACACCCAGATCACCGGCGGCCTCCGCATCCAGTTCGCTCGCCCCGAGGACCCGTAGAATCGCCCCACTGACGGCGAGGATCAGACCGAGTGTCTGTGGTTTCGTCACCGCGTGGAGTCTCGTCATCGTGTCCCTGAAGCGGGCGAGCCCCACCGCGGCGGACAGCGCCAGGATCGAACCCAGGAAGAGGAGGATGAGTGAGATCGTGTCGAGGATGAATCCGGTCACTGGGCACCGTCCCGTTTCCGGAAGCGGGTTATCGCGACCGTGGAGATGAACCCCAGCAGTGCCACCACGATCATCGCATTGGTCACCGTGGTGTCGAGTGTCCGGCAGATGTACACGGCGAGCGCGCACTGGATCATCGCGACCACCGCATCGAGGCTCAGCACCCGGTCGAGGGAGTTCGGGCCGACGAGCATCCGCCAACCGGTCACGACGAATGCCACCGCGAGCAGGGACGCCGGTACGAGGAGCAGGGTGTTGTAGACCGACGGGTCCATCAGCCGTTCCTTTCGAAGATGCGGATGAGCCGGCGTTCGAGTTCCCCGACCCTGGCGATCTCCCGGTCGATCGCCTTCGTCGAGGAGCCGTCGATCAGGTGCATGGTGAGTTTCCGGTCCGCTATGTCGAGGTCGGTCACGGTACCTCCGGGCTGGAGGTTGAGCAGGGTCACCGCGAAGGAGAACACCAGGTCCTCCTGAACCCGCATCGGCACGACGACGATCGCGCCCGGGGGTACCGGCGCAGGCCGCAGCGCAATGGTCGCCACTTTCACCGAGCTGGCGACCAGATCCACAGCGAATCTCCCGCAGAGGCGCAGCAGCGCCCCGAAACGGACACCCGAACCCGAGCCGGGGATCGACGGTAGGGGGAGAAGCAGCGTCACGGTGAGGGCGACCCCCAGCCCGGCCACGAGGTTCGCCGCCGAGAACTCTCCCCACAGCAGCGCCCACATGAACGTGAGCCAGAGGACGGACTGGGGGCGGAAACGGCGACGGATTCCGGCGAACATCAGCGATCACCCCGCGTCGGCGTGGTCGTCTCCACCGCCGCGGCATCCCCGGGACTGCGGCGTTCCTCGATCCCGTCCCTCACCCGGTACCTGTCATCGGTGGCTACGGGACCGGACTGGCCGGGGATCATGGTCCGCCCGGGGTTGAGGTATCCGGGGCCGAGCACCGCACGGCGGTAGACGGCGATGTCCTGGGCGGACTCCGCCGAGCGGCCCGTGACCGCCGAGATGGGGCCGGCGAGCACACTGACGGCGAGTGACGCGGCGACCAGCAGGACGGTCGGCGCCACCATTCCGAAGGGCATCCTGCCGACGTCGGCACGCTCGGTCAGGTCGATCTCCCGCCGAGCGCCGGCGAGGGGACCGGTGGCGGCGAGGGCCGTCGCTCCGTCCGGGGCGTCCGAGCGGTCCCGCCAGAAGGCCTTCGACCACACGATGGTCATCGTGTAGAGGGTCAGGAGGGAGGTGACCACGGCACCGGCCACCATGAGCCAGGCCATCCGCCCACCGTGCCCGGCGGCGGCCTCGACGAGGATGATCTTCCCCAGGAACCCCGAGAACGGCGGGATTCCACCGAGGTTGAGGGCGGGGATGAGGTACAGCGCAGCGAGCAGCGGTGACATGTAGGCCAGCGAACCCAACCTGCGGAGAGACGAGGACCCGGCCTGACGCTCGATCAGACCGACGACGAGGAAGAGCGCCGTCTGCACGAGGATGTGGTGCACGGTGTAGAAGATCGCCCCCGAGAGCCCGTTGGCGGTCCCCAGGGACACCCCCATGATCATGTACCCGATGTGGCTCACCAGGGTGAACGACAGAAGCCGCTTGATGTCGTTCTGGGCCATCGCGCCGAGGATCCCAACCAGCATCGTCAACAGCGCCGCCCACATCAGCACCCCGTCGAGGCGACCGTCGGTGAACACCACCGAGCGCACCCGGATGATGGAGTAGACGCCGACCTTGGTCAGCAGGCCGGCGAACACGGCCGTCACCAGGGCCGGTGCGGTCGGATACGAATCCGGTAGCCAGGAGTACAGCGGAAAGACCGCGGCCTTGATGCCGAAGGCGACGAGCAGGACCGCGAAGATCGCGGCCCTGGTCCCCTCCGGGACCGCCTCCATCCGGACGGAGATCTGTGCCATATTCATCGTCCCCACCGCGGCGTAGATCAGCGCGAGGGCGATGAGGAACACGAACGAGGAGAGCATGGAGACCATCACGTAGCTCACGCCCGCGCGGACGCGGGCGGGGGACGCGCCGATGGTGAGCAGGACGTAACTGGCGACCAGCAGCACCTCGAACCCGACGTAGAGGTTGAACATGTCTCCGGCGAGGAAGGCCATGTTCACGCCCATGGTGAGCAGCAGGTAGGCCGGCAGGAACACACCGACCGGCTCATCGTCGGTTCCGTCGCGGACACCCTGTCCGATGGCGTACCGGAGAACGGAGAACAACACCAGGGAGGACACCGCGAGCAGCAGTGCGGACAGCCGGTCGGCGACGAGAGTGATACCCACCGGAGCATCCCAACCGCCCACCTGCAGGGTCTGGATCCCGGCGCGATCGACGAGGGCGACGAGCGTCGTGCACAGAACGATCAGGACGGTCAGCGCCGTGGCGGTCACGGCTCGTTGGACCCGCGGATGGCGGCCCGCGAGGAGACAGACCGCGGCGGCGACCGCCGGGAGGACGACCGGCAGAGGAATGAGATAGGGGACGACGGATGCGGTGGTCGAGGCATCGGGGAGGTTCATCACTTGTCCTCCTTGACGGGACGCTCGAAACTGTCGGGGCCGAAATCGTCGCCCTGTCCGGTCGCACGACCGGTCTCCGGGTCCGCGGAGGCGTCGTGATCCGGTGCCGCGGACGCGGTGTCCGGCCGGTGCGCGATCGCGGTGTCCTCGGTGTCGTCGCCGATGAGGTCGGCGGTCCGGTAGCGGTACTGGCGGAACGCGAGAGCGAGGATGAACGCGGTCATCGCCATTGAGATGACGATCGCGGTGAGGATCATCCCCTGCGCCAGTGGGTCGGTGTCAGTGCCGGACAGCGTCGAGTCCCGGCCCGCGATCGGCGGGGCACCTGCGCCTCCGCCGGCGGTGAGCATGAGCAGGTTGGCCCCGTTGCCCAGCAGGATCAGACCGAGCAGCATCTTGGTCATCGCCCGCTCCAGCAGCAGGTACACCCCGCAGGAGATCAGGACACCGCAGGCGATGAGCAGAAAGAGGTTCGCGATCATGATCTGCTCTTCCTTCCGGTGGTGGGGACGCGGTCGGTGGTGCCGTCGGTGGACTCCCCGGACTGCGGTGCCGACCTGCGGCGGGCGAGGCGGCGGGCCCGTTCCCTGGCGCGCCGTCGGCGCTGCTCCTCGTCGATGTCGAGCTGGGCGCCCAGGGAACGGAGGATGTGGAGCACGAGGCCGATCACTATGAGATAGACACCGGCATCGAAGATCACCGGGGAGACGACGTGCACCGTACCGATGAGCGGAAGCTCGATGTCGGTGTTGGCGGAGGACAACGGTGGCCAACCGAGGACCATCGGGGCGATCACCGCCCCGGAGGACAGGATCAGGCCGGTACCGAGCACACGCGACGCGTCGACGGGCAGGGCCTCCTCGAGTTCCTCGCGTCCGCCGGCGAGATACCGGAGCATGAATGCGAGGGCCGCGACCAGCCCCCCCGCGAAGCCGCCGCCCGGGGCGTTGTGGCCGGCGAAGAAGAAGTAGAGAGACAGCGTGATCATCGAGGGGAAGAGGATGCGGGTGGCCACCTCCATCATGAAGGATCGGTTCCGGGCCTTGGCGTCCTCGTTCGGTGCGGCCAGCCAGCTCGGTGACTCCGTGCGCAGTGTCGGGCGGCGGGACACCCTGGAGAAGCTGCGCGTGCGGTAGACCAGGGAGGCGACCCCGGTTGCGACGACGACCAGCACGGAGATCTCGCCGAAGGTGTCCCACGCCCGGATGTCGACCAGCAGGACGTTGACCGCGTTGGATCCGTGCCCGATGCGGGAGGCCAGGTCCGGGATGTGGATGGACACCGGCAGGGTGCTCCGGGCGTTCATCGCGAAGGCGCCCAGGACCGACACCGTCAGCCCCACCGCGACCGCTAGCCAGGCCCGCAGCCGCGTGTGATCCGACTCCGGCCCGCGACCGTCCGTGCTGGCGGGCAGTTTCCGCAGAACGAGCACGAAAACAACCACCGAGACGGTCTCCACGAGTAGCTGGGTCAGCGCCAGGTCGGGTGCACCGTGGAGCGCGAAGATGACCGCCACCCCGTAGCCCGTCATCCCCACGAGGATCAGCGCGGACAGCCGGTTGTCCATCACGGTCGCGGCGATCGCGGCGATCACGATGATCACGACCACCAGGCCCTGCACGGGGGAGTCCCACAGCTCCATCCGGATGTCGGTCCGGGCTCCGGTGACGAGCATCGTCAGCGGAAGGGCCACCAGGGTGACGAGGATGACTGCCTCGTTGACGGGCAGGGAGCCGCGTTGCGTGGTGGCGGTGATCCGGAGGGAGATCCTCCGCAGCGTGTCGAGGACCGTGTCATAGGCCAGGTTCGCGTTACCCAGCGCGGGGCGGCTGAAGTGCAGTCGGCTGACGGTCTTCCGCTGCCAGTGGAGCAGCATCCCGCAGCCGAGGATGATCGCGCTGATGAGCAGGGGGAGCGTCCATCCGTGCCACAGTGTGAGGTGTATCGATGCGCCTGCGTAACTGTTGAGCACGGCGTCCAGTGGCTCCGGGGTGAGCCCCAGCACGATGCCCGCCATGGCGAGGAGGGCGGGCGGGATCCACAGTGGTGCGATGATCGCGTCGGCGCCCGACACCGCCGTGGACGTCCCGCCGCCGGTAGCGTGTCCGGGCGCCTTCGTGGCGAAGGCGCCGTAGAGAAAGTACAGCGAGTAGGCCACCGTGAGCATGCTCCCCACCACCACCCCGGTCAGCAGGAGGTTGCCCGGCATGCCCGTGAGCAGCTCCTCTTCGAGAAGCGTGGTCACGGTGGCCTCCTTGGCCACGAAGCCGACGGTGCCCGGCACTCCCGCCATCGACGCGGCCGCGGCTGCGGCGAGGACGACCAGCGCCGGCCGGTCCCGTCCCAGCCCGGACAACTCCCGGATGTCCCGGGTTCCCGTGGTCCGGTCGATGGCTCCGACGATCATGAACAACGTCGCCTTGAACAGGGCGTGGGACACCGTCAGGGCGAGCCCCGCGAGGAGCGCACCCGGCGAACCGATGCCGACCACGGCGATGATGAAGCCCAGCTGACTGACCGTGCCGTACGCCAGAATGAGCTTGAGGTCGACCTGGCGCAGGGCCATCCATCCGGCCATCAGCATCGTCAGCAGTCCGGACGGGATGACCACGAGATGCCAGGATCCGATCTGGTTCAACTCCGGGGACAGACGTGCCACGAGGTAGATGCCGGCCTTCACCATCGCGGCCGAGTGGAGATAGGCCGACACCGGTGTCGGCGCGGCCATCGCGCCCGGCAGCCAGAAGTGCATCGGGGCGATGGCCGATTTGGACAGGGCACCGGCGAGGATGAGCACCACGGCGGCGCTCGTGGCCGTCGACGCGACCGGGGGACCGGCCCCGATGAGCGCGGACAGGTCCCAGATCCCCGATGTCGTGCCCAGCAGAATGATGCCCACGAGCATCGCGAGACCACCGAGTGTCGTGACCATCAGCGCCTGGCCCGCGGCCCGCCGTGATGACGCACGTTCGCCGTAGTAGCCGACGAGCAGGAACGACAGGACCGAGGTGAGCTCCCAGAAGACATACAGCAGCAGGAGATTGTCCGCGGTGACCAGCCCGTACATAACCGTCGTGAAAGCGACCATCTTCGCCCCGAAGACGGACAGGCGTTTCGGGTTGGAGTCGAAGTAGCCCCAGCAGTAGCAGAGGATGAGGGCGCCGATACCGAGGATGATCAGGGCGAAGAGCGCCGCGAGGGAATCCATGCGCAGCGTGATGTCCAGGTGTGCGGCGGACATCCACGGGAGGTGGACGGTGTGTGGCTCCGTCCCGGGTGCGAAGTCGCCCTCGAGCCAGCCCCGGGCGGTCCAGGCGAACGACGCCGCGGGGACGAGGGCTAGGACCCCGAAGGCCGGGCGCCCGAGTTTCGTGATCAGCACCGGAGCGGTGACGGTCGCCGCGGCGAGAGCGGCCAACACGATGAGCACGTCCATGGTCTGTGACTTCTCCGGGCTGGGCGGGGATGATCGGGTCAGGTCGTCAGTCTACCCGGCAGGCTCCCCGTCTCCTGCCTCATCACCCGCCGAGGTCGTGCTCCGGTGGACCGAAGAACGGTCGGGAACGCGAGGCCGCCGATTTTCCGGACCGCAGGACCCGGTTCAACGTCAGTCCGGCGTTGTCGGTGGCCCGTTCCGCGGGTCCACGGACGAAGGTGTCCTCCTGATCGACGCGGCCCCCGGAGCCGTCCGGTTCGGGAGGGGCATGAGCGTCGGGGCCGGTGACGGGATGCCACCCGGCGTCCGAGAGTTCGTGCCGCGGTGGGTGGTGTGGTCGATCGTCGCCCGGTCACCGGTGGTTTCCCTTGCGTCGACGCTCTTGGTGGCCTCAGTTCCCCCCGCGGTGGAGGCGGTGGGCGGCGCGGCTCATCGCGGTGGCGATGGCGGCCTCCGGGGTTCCACCGAAGCCCAGGACCCAGCACCTGCTGTTGTTGTGGCAGGCCTCGAGGAAGACGGCGGTTCCGTTGAAGATGTCCCGCTGCCGGAAGGTCAGGATCTCGACCCGTCGTCCGGCGTCGGCGAGCAGGTTGGTGCACGCCGAAACCGCTCCCATCGCGGTGATCTCGCGGGACGAGTGCGTGACGCCGCCCCGGCCCGGGCGGGAGGACGTCAGGGTGGCGCTGAACTGTCGTCGGTCGTCGCGGAGCGAGGTGTGCGAGAGGTTGTCGATCCGCAGATCCGGGGTGGGGCAGTAGGTCTCGGTGAAGGTGCGCCAGTCCATGCCCGCGGCTTCCTCGCGCAGTCCGGCCGGGAGGTTCTGTCCGAACCTGGCGCGGAAGGGGTCATCCGTGCATTCACGCAGTGGATCACGCAGGCTGAAGGGTGCCGGGCGGCTCATCTGGGCGGGGGAGGAGTGCGGTTGGTGCTGGGTGTGCAGCGTGTGGATCGACTGTTCCCGGTTGCCGGTACGGGTGTCGGTGGTGGTGTTCGTCGTGTGCATCGTCGGTCCTCTGGAAGATCCTGATCCGGCACGGGCCTCGTACCTTCCGGGGTGTCCGGGGAGGGCCTGTGGTGGTGTGACGGATCTGTCTGGTCTGTGGAAATGGACCGACGCTTGTCAAGCGACTGGGAGGATAACGACTACTGCCCCGGGTGAAGGGGTCAGTCCCTATCCTTCACCGGGGTACGTAGCCTCTGCTACTCGCGTAAGTCGAATGATGTGCGTCACAACGTCGAGATTAGGGGTTTCCCACATCCGGGTCAAGAAATGTTCCCGAAAGTGGGGAGGTGGGGGTGCCGTCGGGGTGTGCCCGTTGGCGGGCGCAGTCTCCACATTCTGCTGGTGGAGGCGTGGTTCCGGGAAGACGTCACCCCGCACGTCCCACTGGGTGGAACGCACGGGGTGGTGGATTCCGGGGCTAGAGCGTGTAGCTGAGCAGGAACAGTGTCTCCGCGACCGCGCAGCGCTTCAGTTCCTCCGGGGAGACGGACTCGTCGGCCGAGTGGATGGTGCACAGGGGCTCCTCCACGCCGAACAGGGCGATCTCGGCGCCCGGCACCGCCCGCTGCAGGGCGGTGGTCAGCGGGATGGAGCCGCCGGAGCCGCAGTACGCCGTCTCCCTGTTCCCGAAGGCCTTCGACAGTGCGCCCGCCAACGCCTGCGCGGCCGGGCCTGAGGTGTCTGTGGCGAAGGGCTCGTTGACCTCCCGGATGTCGACCTCGACCTGCACTCCCCAGGGGGCGGCGTCGATCAGGTGGTCGCGCAGAGCCTCGGCCGTCGCTGTGCCGGAGGCGCCGTAGGGCGTCCGCAGATTGAGCTGTGCGGTCGCCGTCGCCGGGATCGCGTTGACGGCCTCGGATACCGGCGTGGAGGTGAATCCCGTCACCGTGACGGCGGGGCGTGCCCACAGCTGATCGGCGATGTCGGTTCCGTCTCCGATGATCTCCACTCCCTCGAGGACTCCAGCGTCCGCGCGGAAGGCGTCCGCGTCATAGGAGATTCCGTCCCAGGCGGCGTTGTTGTCGGTGCCCCTGATCGAGACGCGTCCCGATTCGTCGCGCAGTGAGTCGAGGATGCGGATCAGCGCGGCGACGGCGTCCGGTGCGGGGCCGCCGAATCCGCCGGAGTGCACGGCCGACCTGAGGGTGTTCACCGTGACGCGGACCTGCGCGCCGCCGCGCAGGGAGGTGGTGAGTGTGGGCACCCCCTCGGCGACGTTTCCGGTGTCCGCGATGATGATGGCGTCCGCGGTGAAGTACTCGGGGTGTTCCTCGATGAGGTGGTCCAGGCCTTCGCCACCGCGCTCCTCGGAGCCCTCGATGACGACGGTGACGCCGACGCCGGGGTCGCCGAGTTCCCCGAGCGCGCGCAGGACCGCGAGATGCATGACGACGTTGCCCTTGCAGTCCGCGGTGCCGCGTCCGTACCAGCGGCCGTCCCGTTCGGTGAGCGTGAACGGATCCGAGGTCCAGGCGGCCGGGTCCCCGGCGGGAACAACGTCGTAGTGCGAGTAGAGCAGTACCGTGGGGCGTCCGTCACGGGCGGCGCGGCGGCCGATCACCGCGGTCGATCCGTCGGTGGTGAGGTGGGTGTCCACCTCGAGTCCGACCTCCTCCAGGGAGCGGACGACCCAGGCCGCGGCATCCGCGTTGGCCTGTTCGCAGCCGGGTTCCGCGTGCACGGAACTGTGGGAGACGAGTTCGGTCAGGTCGGCGAGAATGCGGGCCTGCTGGGCCTCGATCGCGGCGGTCACTTCAGCTGTGGTGGGGATGGAGGGAGTCATGGGTCCAAGTGTAGGGCCCCGGTTCTTGCACTCGCACGTCCCGACTGCTAGAAACGGACCTAGCACTTGATACTGGAGAGTGCCAGGATTTATGTACACCTGCGGGTGAGGTTGGACCCAACACTCACCGACCGTGCCGTCGCGGGCGCCCGCAGATACTTGACGTGAGTGTCGTCCGATGAAAACCCAAGGAGCACACAACACATGGCAAAGATCATCGCTTTTGATGAGGAAGCACGCCGTGGCCTCGAAAAGGGCCTGAACACCCTCGCTGACGCCGTCAAGGTCACCCTCGGCCCGAAGGGACGCAACGTCGTCCTGGAGAAGTCCTGGGGCGCGCCGACCATCACCAACGACGGCGTGACCATCGCCCGCGAGATCGAGCTCGAGGATCCGTACGAGAAGATCGGCGCCGAGCTGGTCAAGGAGGTCGCCAAGAAGACCGACGACGTCGCGGGTGACGGCACCACCACCGCCACCGTGCTCGCACAGGCCCTCGTCCGCGAGGGACTGCGCAACGTCGCCGCCGGCTCCAACCCGATGGGCATCAAGCGCGGCATCGAGCAGGCCGTCAAGAAGGTCACCGAGGAGCTGCTCTCCACCGCCAAGGAGATCGAGACCGAGGAGCAGATCGCCGCGACCGCGGGCATCTCCGCCGCCGATCCCGCCATCGGCGCCAAGATCGCCCAGGCGATGTACGCCGTGGGCGGCGGCAAGCTGAACAAGGAATCCGTCATCACCGTCGAGGAGTCCAACACCTTCGGTGTCGAGCTCGACGTCACCGAGGGCATGCGCTTCGACAAGGGCTACATCTCCGGTTACTTCGCAACCGACATGGAACGCCAGGAGGCCGTCCTCGAGGATCCGTACATCCTTCTGGTCTCCGCGAAGATCGGCAACATCAAGGATCTCCTGCCGCTGCTTGAGAAGGTCATGCAGGCCGGCAAGCCGCTGCTGATCATCGCCGAGGACGTCGAGGGCGAGGCCCTGTCCACCCTGGTCGTCAACAAGATCCGCGGCACCTTCAAGTCCGTCGCCGTCAAGGCCCCCGGCTTCGGTGACCGCCGCAAGGCACAGCTGCAGGACATGGCCATCCTCACCGGTGGCCAGGTCATCTCCGAGGAGGTCGGCCTCTCCCTCGAGAGCGCGGACATCCCGCTGCTGGGCCGCGCCCGCAAGGTCGTCGTCACCAAGGACGAGACCACCATCGTCGAGGGCGCCGGCGACAGCGCACAGATTGAGGGTCGGGTCAACCAGATCCGCGCCGAGATCGAGAACTCCGACTCCGAGTACGACCGGGAGAAGCTGCAGGAGCGCCTCGCGAAGCTCGCCGGCGGCGTCGCCGTGATCAAGGTCGGTGCCGCGACCGAGGTCGAGCTGAAGGAACGCAAGCACCGCATCGAGGACGCCGTGCGCAACGCCAAGGCCGCCGTCGAGGAGGGCATCGTCGCAGGTGGTGGCGTCGCCCTCATCCAGGCCGCCCACGTGCTCGACGATGACCTCGGTCTGACCGGCGATGAGGCCACCGGCGTGAAGATCGTCCGCTCCGCGCTCTCGGCCCCGCTGAAGCAGATCGCCTTCAACGCGGGCCACGAGCCCGGTGTCGTCGCCGACAAGGTCGCCTCCCTCAAGGTGGGCGAAGGCCTGAACGCCGCCACCGGTGAGTACGTCAACCTCATGGAGGCCGGCATCAACGACCCGGTCAAGGTGACCCGCTCCGCGCTGCAGAACGCCGCCTCCATCGCGGCGCTGTTCCTCACCACCGAGGCCGTCGTCGCCGACAAGCCGCAGCCGGCCGGCCAGGGCATGCCCGACGCCGACGCAATGGGTGGCATGGGCGGATTCTGATCCCCTGACACCCCTCCGGTGAGTCCGCAACCGGACGAAGGCTGAGAAGAGGCCCGGGCCCCCCCAGGGGGGGGGGGGCGGGCCGCGGGGGGTGCGGGGGGTGGGGGGGTGGGGGGGGGGGTGTGGGACCCGGCGCTGGCGGTGGACCGGGTGCGGCGAGGCACGGTACATGCGGGGCCCCCCGCGGCGGGGACGGCGGACTGGTGGTGGGGGGGGGTGGGGTTGGCGCGGGGGATCGGGCGT
>NZ_JAHUTN010000013.1 GCF_019209935.1 Corynebacterium sp. TAE3-ERU16 | reverse complement strand
TCAAAAAAACAATCCAACCAACAGACACAACCACCCAAAGGGCAGTCCCACCTGCCGGCAAGATACATTGGCACACTATCGAGTTCTCAAACATCACGCACACAACCAACCAGCAACCCGAAACAGGCAACCAGCCAGGAAGGTGAACAATTTAGGAGCCAGCTTGTGTTTTCCTCACGCCACACAACCACAGGAATCACTTCCCGGCGGGGCGCTGTCGGTCTCGCTGACTCCCACTAATTTACACACACCCCACCACACACACAAACACGCAGGTCATTGAGTGTTTACGGGCACTCAACCGATGGTTAACCGACCTCCCCGGACATCCTTACGGGGATTCCGGGACCCTCCGGACGTCCGCACCGAGTGCGTTGAGTGACTCGACGAAGTTCGGGTAGCCGCGGTCGATGTGGAAGACCTCCCGGATCTCGCTCTCCCCCTCGGCGCAGAGGGCCGCGAGGACGAGGGCGGCCCCCGCACGGATGTCGCTCGACCACACGGTGGTGGACGAGAGCTGCGACACTCCGCGGACGGCGACGTGATGCCCGTCGACGGACGCCGTCGCCCCGAGGCGCAGCATCTCCCCGACGAACTTGAATCGGGACTCGAAGACGTTCTCGGTGATCATCGACATTCCGTCGGCGATGGCGGCCATTCCGATGGCCATGGGCTGCAGGTCCGTCGGAAAACCGGGGAACGGCAGCGTCTGGTAGTCGACCGCGGTGGGCCGCCTGTCCATCCGCACCCGGAATCCGTTCTCGTACGTCTCGACGTCCGCACCGGCCAGCTTCAGCTTCGCCAGCGGGAGGTGGAGCAACTGGGGTGAGATACCACCGACGGTGATGTCCCCCTGCGTCATCGCGGCGGCGTACGCCCAGGTTCCCGCGACGATCCGGTCCGCGACGACGGTGTGCTCCGTGGGGTGCAGCTTGTCGACGCCGGTGATGGTGAGGGTGTTCGTCCCCGCGCCCTCGATCCGGGCACCCATCTTGTTGAGGAGGTTGCACAGATCGACGATCTCCGGTTCACGCGCCGCGTTGTCCAGAACGGTGACGCCCTCCGCGAGTACGGCCGCAGTGAGAATGTTCTCCGTGGCGCCCACCGAGGGAAAGTCGAAGGCGACGGTCGCGCCCTTGAGCTTCCGGGCACTCGTCACCAGGCAGCCGTGACGGATCTCGGTGACCGCCCCCAGCCGTTCGAGGCCGCTCTGGTGCATGTCGAGGGGGCGGGATCCGATTGCGTCTCCACCGGGTAGGGCCACCACCGCCTTCCCGCAGCGGGCGGTGAGGGGTCCGAGCACGCACACGGAGGCGCGGAACTGCCGGACGGCGTCGAAGTCGGCACTGCTGCGGAGTTCGGCGGGCGTCGTGATCCGGACGTCGGACCCGTTGATCTCCACCTCGCAGCCGAGCCCCCGCAGAACGTCGCCCATGAGGGGTACGTCGAGGATCTCCGGGCAGTTCCGGAGGAGGGTCGTCCCCTCCGCGAGCAGAGCCGCGGCCATGAGTTTCAGCACGCTGTTCTTCGCGCCCGTCACCTTCACGGAACCCGAGAGTCGTGCGCCGCCTGTCACCAAGAATCGTTCCTTCACAGTGCCCCAGCCTAGTGGTTGGCCCGTCCTCATGTGCGCGGACCGCTCCCCCGCCCCTCACGCACCGGGTTTTTTGTCTAGCGTGGGGACATGGCCGTACACCTCACGAAGATCTACACCCGCACCGGAGACGACGGCACGACCGCGTTGTCCAACTTCGAGCGGGTCCCGAAGAATGATGCACGTCTGATCGCCTACGCCGAGTGCGACGAGGCGAACTGCGCGATCGGTCAGGTCCTGGCGCTCGGTGACCCGCCGGAGGAGATCGTCGGGGTCCTGCGCCGGATACAGAACGAACTCTTCGACGCCGGAGCGGATCTCGCCACCCCGATCGAGGAGTCTCCGAAGTACCCGCCGCTGCGAGTCGCCCAGTCCTACATCGACGGGCTCGAGGCCGACTGCGACAGGTTCAACGCCGATCTCCCGTCCCTCAACTCGTTCATCCTCCCCGGAGGAACGCCGGCGGCAGCACTGCTGCACACCGCGCGCGTCATCGCCCGCCGGGCCGAGCGGGCAGCCTGGGTGGCGGTGGAGAAGCACCCGGACACGACGTCGGTTCTTCCCGCGCGCTACCTGAACCGTCTGTCCGACCTCCTGTTCATCCTGGGCAGGGTCGCCAACAACGGCGACGACGTGCCGTGGGTACCGGGCTCCGGGCGACACGACGGGCGGTAGAACGCGGCTGGCCCCGGATGCGGTGCATCCGGGGTCAGGGGGACAAGGGGAATCAGGGCAGTGCGCCGATCCGACGTGCCGCGTTGACGGCCTCGTAGCGGGTGTGCGCGCCGAGCTTGCGCATGACGCTGCGCAGGTAGGACTTCACGGTCTCCGCACCGATACCCATCTCCTCCGCAGCCTCGACGTTGGTGTGCCCGAGCGCCACGCAGGCGAGTACGTCGAGTTCCCGTGCGGACAGCTTGGTCGTCTGCTTGACCCGGACCGGAGTGACCATCTGGTCGCACAGCTCCTCCAGCTCGAGCCGGAGGGACTCGTCCTCGACCCGGTTGGCGAGCATCCGGAGCTTCGAATGGGTGGACCGGATCTGTTCCCACTCCGCACCATTCATGATGCGGCCGGACTTCGCTCCGGCACGCCCTCCCTCGCTCCGGCGCACGGCGCAGTTGATGGCCAGTTCCTGCTCGAGGGTCCGGGCGGTCATGGTGACCTCCTCGATGACCTTGTCCCCGAGACGCACCGGTGAGTGCACGCCGACGTAGAGGACACCCCGGATCTCACGGTGCACGATGACGGGAACAGCGACGAGGGAGAAGAGCCCCTCATCCTGGATGACGTTGTCGTACTCGTGGGAGATGACGTTCGCACGGGTGTAGTCACTGACGCCGACCGGGCGCCTGGTGGTGACGACCCTGCCGCCGACGCCGCAACCGTGATCGATGACGAGGTTCTGGAGTGCCGGGGTCCTGAGCCCGACCCAGGCGCTGATCTGGAGCCTGTTGTCCGGCAGTACCGTCGCGAACATCGTCACCGGGATTCCGGTGGCCGTTCTCAACGACGAGAGCGCGGTGCGGATCGCTTCTTCGTCGTCTTTCGTACGTTGTGAGTCCACATGTACCTCCTGCGCATCCACCCGGTCAGGTGCCCCCGTCGGGCGAGCCAACATCTTTCTAAGGTGCAGTATAACCACTCCCCAGGGGGTGATGAGCCCGTCAATATCGGTAATTTTTCCCAAAATCAGGAAAACGGGCGTCCGGCTAAGGGGTGATGTGGTCTATTCCCGGCCCCCCTCCCGATACCCCTGGCGTCCGGCGGCCGCGAACACAGTCCGCACAGCACGGGGGAATGCTCCCCAATGACCGGAAATGCACCCCAAACAACCGCGGACCAACCCCGGTGGGAGACGCTGTTTACACCGCTCAGCTGGGCAGCAGAACCGCTGACGAAAGTGGTTCGAAAATATTTTCGCAGGAGGGGGAAAATGGCGTTTCCCCCCTCCACAGGAGGGGGCGACGCCCCGACCCGTCGAAACTGATGTCCCCCACAAATCACCCCCGTTTCCGTCCCGGTTCAGACATTGAACGTAAGTAACATCACGTTTCTGGTGACATTTTCCGCTCTCCCCTGTGCCCCCACCCCGGGGGTAGCCACCAATTCAGGGCAGTTCCTGTGGGGCACTGACCCTCCGCCCCAGGGCACGACTCACCAGCGGCGCCCAGGGTAGCCCGAGACGGGCCCGTTCCATCAGATCCCTGTCCGTGAGAATCTCATCGACGCCGCCACCGGCCAGCCGCCCGTCGGTCAGCACCACCGCGGTGTCGGCGAAGGCGTAGGCGAGGTCGACGTCATGGGTGGACAGCACCACCGCCGTCCCCTTCGCGTTCAGTTCTTCGAGGGTCCGGAGGAGCTGCCGCCCACCCGCCGGGTCGAGGCCCGCGGTCGGTTCGTCGAGGAGGAGGACCGCCGGATCCATGGCGAGGGCGCCTGCGAGCGCCACCCGCTTCCGCTGCCCGTAGGACAACTGGTGGGGAACGCGGTCCGCCAGATCCGCCACCTCAGCCGCCGTCATGGCTGCATCGACCCGTCGGGTCACCTCATCCCGGTCGAGCCCCATGTTGACCGGACCATAAGCGACGTCGGCGGAAACGGACGTCGCGAAGATCTGGTCGTCGGGTTCCTGTAGCACGAGCTGCACCCGTCGGCGGACGCGATCCCTCCCCGCACGGTTGTAGTGCACCGGTTCGCCGTCGAGACGCAGTTCCCCGCGATCGGGTTTCCATGCCGCGGCGAGCAGCCGGAAGAGGGTGGACTTGCCGGAACCGTTGGCGCCGAGCACCGCGATCCTGGCGCCGGTGTCGATTCTCAGATCCACGGACCTCAGCACGGGAAGCTCCGGGCCGTGGGAGAAATCCACGTCGACTAGTTCAATGAGTGGTGTTGCTGGGTGTGACACGGGTCCTCCATAGATGGGACGGTGCGTGGGCGGGATCGGCGGGTGGTGAGGAGATCCGGTTCACCGGAAGATGAGACCGATCGCGGCGACAGCCGCCAGAAGCGCGACGGTTCCGATGATCACCGACCATCGGACGGGTCTGCTGGCGTGGAGGGTGGAGATCTCCGAGATGTCAGCGCGGAGCTCCATCCCCTCCTGGAGCGCACGGGCACGGGAGAAGGAGAGCACGAAGAGGCTCGCGGCCTGGCCCGCGACCGAGTGGATCCAGCGCCTGCGGCTGCTGTGCCCGAGGCGTGCCGCCTGCGCCTCCCACATCGTCCTCGCGGTGGTGATGAGCGTGCCCGTCATGCGGTAGGTCAGCATCGTGATGTGGACGAGCGGCGCGGGCACCCCGACCGAACGGAACCACACCAGCTGCTCGGACATGGGGGTGGTCAGGGCGAAGAGCATGGTCGCCGACATACCGACAACCGTGCGGGCGAGAACCGTCGCGGCATCGACCAGTCCGCCGTCGATCCAGCGCAGGCCCGACGTCGACACCGAGAACACCAGCGGTCCGAGGCCCAGCAGTATGAACGTGGCGGGCGCCAGAATCAGTCCGGCGTACAGCCGGGGCGGCACCTTGGCGGATACCGCGAGCAGAATCAGCACCGCGGCGATGATGGGCAGTGCCGGTAGCGGGGGGAGGGAGATGGCCAGTACGAGAAGTCCCAGGATGAGCAGGACCTTCTCCCCCACGTTGACACGGGCCCACGGGGAGTTCGCCGCAGCGACCTCCAGGGCGTTCATGACGTTAGCTCCGACGCGATTCAGGCATCAGTGCCGGGCTTGGGCCCCGCTGCTGCCGTCGTGCCGGTTGCCCCGGACTCCCGCGCCCCGCGCTCCTCGGCACGGGTACGGCCCCGGTAGTTGCCGATCGCGAAGCCGAGCACACCGGCGCCGAGTGCGGCCTGGAAGGCGAAGAGGCCGGACTCGACCTCACCCGGCAGCTCGCCGATGAGCGGGCTCGCCCACGGCTCGTAGTCGGGGTCCTGCTCGGCGACGATCTCCTCGGCGGCACCGTCCGAGCCGCCGAACTGCTCCTCGGCGTCGGGGTCACCGAGGTTGTAGAACATCGGGAATACCGCGATCGCCGCGGCGAGAACGATCAGGGCAATGGTGACGGCGAGTCCGCCGCCCTTGTTGTTTGTGTTGGACATGGTGGGGTTCTCCTCAGGCGTGTTCTTCATGGTTGTGTTCTTCACCGGCGTGGAGCCGGCCGACTACGGACAGCTCAGGTCAGCTCACGGTGGCGGGCTCGCGGGTGTCCGTGTTCCGGATCCGGGAGAACACGCCGAGGACGTCGAGTTCCTTGGTCGCGATGACCCGCAGGCTGCGGAAGATCAGGACGGTGACGATGCCCTCGACGATCGCCAGAGGGATCTGCGTGGTCGCGAACAGCCCGAGGAAGGTGAGAACGGAATTGACGAATCCACCGGCGTGGTGGGCGAGCGCCAGCTGAACGGAGGTGACCATGTAGGTCGAGAGGTCGGCGAAGAACGCCGCGAAGAAGATCGAGATGTCCGCACCCGCGCCGGCACGGCGGAGCAGAACCCACACCCCGTATCCGACCCAGGGGCCGACGATCGCCATGGAGAAGATGTTGGCGCCGAGGGTGCTGATGCCGCCGTGGGCGAGGAGCAGTGCCTGGAAGAGCAGGACGATGCCGCCCATGAATGCCATCACCGGGGGCTTGAACAACACGGCGCCGAGGCCGGTACCCGTCGGGTGGGAGCTCGAGCCGGTGACGGACGGGATCTTGATGGCCGAGAGAACGAAGGTGAACGCTCCGGCAGCCGCGAGGAGAAGCCCGGTTTCGGGGGCCTTGGCGAGCTGCTTCTTCACCGCCCATCCACCGTGGACGACGAACGGGGCTGCCGCCGCGGTCCAGGCGAGAGCCTGGCCGGCGGGTAGAAAGCCTTCAGCGATATGCATGACTGTACTTCTCTTTCTGGGACGGGTCCGACGCCTCGCGGACCGACTGGTCAACTCATGGTCGCAGCCGGTCTCCTGGCTCAACGGTCGTCAACGGGAACCGATTATCTCGGTCCCCGAAAAAACTCGACGCCGCGCCTTCCCACCGTGGGCCCCGAAAGATCCCGTACAGGCAGTGGCGTGCTGCGGCGTGAAGCCCTTGGCGGCGGATAGATCCACCATCGGCGACAGTCATACAGTGGCGAGGGCCGCTGCCGGATTCTCACCGGCATTCCCGATCACTGCGACGTGTGGAACCGTAACACGTGCGCAGTCCGAATGAACCCCGACGGTGGAAACAACTACCCTCATTCAGGGTTCCGTATCCGCTGGTGAAAACAGTTTCCCCAGCTGCTGTCATCGACTCCGCGCCAACGGGCATGCATAGCACGAAACAGACCATACTGTCTATATCCCGGTCTATTTATGGTGTAGCGTGACAGCGAAAGGCCGTGCTCGCGGCAGCCATCAAACTGATGAACCGGAAAATCCCCAAGGAGAACCACCCATGCCGAACATCCACGACAACATAACCGAGACCATCGGAAACACGCCCCTGGTGCGGCTGAATCGGATGACCGAGAACCTGGACGCAGAGATTCTGGTCAAGCTCGAGTCGTTCAACCCCGCGAACAGCGTCAAGGACCGGATCGGGCTGGCCATCATCGACGCCGCCGAGGCCGACGGTTCCCTGAAGCCGGGCGGCACGATCGTGGAGGCGACCTCGGGGAACACAGGAATCGCGCTGACCATGGTCGCCGCGGCCCGCGGCTACCACGTCATCCTCACCATGCCGGAGACCATGTCGATGGAGCGTCGGGTCATGCTCCGCGCCTACGGTGCCGAGATCGTACTGACCCCGGGTGCGGCCGGCATGCAGGGCGCCGTCGACAAAGCCAACGAGATCGTCGCGGAGAACGAAGGGGCCATCCTCGCCCGACAGTTCGCGAACCCCGCCAATCCGGAGATCCACCGCTCCACCACCGCGGAGGAGATCTGGAACGACACCGACGGGAAGGTCGACATCTTCGTCACCGGAGTCGGTACCGGCGGCACCGTCAGCGGCGTGGGGGCGGTGCTGAAGGACCGCAAGGCGGACGTGGAGATCTACGCCGTCGAACCCGCCGAATCCGCGCTGCTGTCCACCGGAAAGGCGGGCCCCCACAAGATCCAGGGGCTCGGCGCGAACTTCGTCCCCGAGGTCCTGGACCGCCGGATCCTCGACGATGTGCTCACCGTGAGCAATGCGGACGCCATCGCGACCGCCCGTGAACTCGCCCGGAGCGAGGGCATCCTCGGCGGCATCTCGACGGGAGCCAACGTGCGTGCCGCGCTCGACCTGGCCTCCCGCCCGGAGAACGCCGGCAAGACCATCGTCACCACCGTCTGCGACTACGGCGAACGCTACGTCTCCACCGTCCTCTTCGACGACATCCGGAACTGATCCGGTCCTGGAACATCGGGCGACCGGGGGCGCACAGCGCTTCCCGGCTGCCCTGGCACCGCCCCGATGTCCGGGCGGGGGCGGCTCTGCCGCGCTGATAGGATTGGCTCCCATGTACCGGCTGCTGACGATGATCAGAGAAGACCTGGCGAACGCACGTGAGCACGACCCCGCGGCCCGGGGCGATGTCGAGAACGCCATCGTCTACTCGGGGCTGCACGCCATCTGGGCACACCGCGTCGCCCACGCCCTGTGGACGCGGGGTCTGCGCAGCCCCGCACGGATCCTCGCCCAGTTCACCCGCTTCCTCACCGGTGTCGAGATCCATCCGGGTGCCACCATCGGCCGCAGATTCTTCATCGACCACGGCATGGGCATCGTCATCGGCGAAACCGCCGAGATCGGCGACGGCGTCATGCTCTACCACGGGGTGACGCTCGGCGGTCAGGTCCTCACCCAGACGAAGCGGCACCCGACGCTCGAGGACAACGTGACGGTCGGTGCCGGCGCGAAGGTGCTCGGACCGATCACCATCGGCTGCGGGAGCGCGATCGGAGCCAATGCCGTGGTGACCAAGGATGTACCGGCCAATCACATCGCGGTCGGCATCCCTGCGGTCAACCGACCGCGCAAGACCAGTGAGTGCAAGAAGCTCGTCGACCCGGATCGCTACGTGGACAAGGAACCACCGCTGTTCTGACCGGGCCACGACAACAGAGAAACGCCCCCCCCCCACGCTCACGCGTGGGGGGGGGCGTTTCTCTCCGTACCGCCGCTACGCCGGTCCGGCCAGCCCGTCGGCGTACTCCTGATTCTTCCCGATGAAGTGCTCCACCGCGGAACAGGTGGCGCGGTAGGTCAGGTTCGCCTCGAGCGAATCGTCGAGGGCGGACCGGATCAGGGGTCCGCTCAGCCCGCGTCCGCGGAAGGCAGGGGCGATGACGGTGTGGTTGAAGTCCCGCACCGCGGGACCGTCGTCCTCCGGAGCCTCCACGGTGTAGGCGGCGTACCCTGCCTCGGAGCCGTCAACGGTGATGACGTAGCGGTGGTTCTGCGCGTCGTGGAACACCCGGGTGCCGGTCTCAGCCATCGGTGTCGCCCCTTCTGTCGGATCTGTGGCCCCACGGGCACCGATGGACTCAGAGGGTGCACAGCGGCTGGTACCCCTCACGTCCGCCGGTCACCGGCGAGGTGATGAACGTGCACGAATTGTAACCCCTCGCGGCGGCGATGTCGCGCGCCCCGGACCAGTCACCGGGAGTGAGGGACAGCTTACGGGAGAGCACGAACCCGACGGTCCGCCCCGGGTTGCCCACGAGCACGGTCGCGCCGTCGTCGGACATCCACGTCACCCGGTAGTTGGTCGGCCCGTTCGGGTTCTGGAACGGCACACCGTTGAACCAGACGCAGAGCGAAGCCTGCGTCACCGGATCGGTGACCCTCGCCTGCCCCCTCGATGCCGGAGGGGTTGCCGAACCAGTCGGTGCACGAGTTCACCACCCGGACCGTGTCCGCACCGGTGATGGTGTACTGCGCGGTGGTGTCGCGGGCGCACTGCAGGCTGAACGCGTGCGGAAGTACCGCAACCTGGTGCCAGGTGCCCTGATACGCCGCCAGGTCGAGGTACGGGATCTGTGACAGTTCCCCGCCACTCGACATGGTCGCGGTGGTGAGTGACGATCCTGCGGGCGATCCAGGGAACCCCGCCGGGGGTTCAGTCGAACCGGCAAAGGGTGCCGTGGCCGGGGAGACGGCGAGCGCTACGGCAGCGGCTGCAGCGGCGGCCGCCCGGGATGGGGTCCTGTGGATGGTGTTCATGTCCCCATGATGCAGCAGATTGACTGCAGAGGGCGTGCGGGGAAACAAAAACGCCCCCGGAAAACCCGGGGGCGTGATTGTGGCCAGAGCCAGGATCGAACTGGCGACCTTCCACTTTTCAGGCGGACGCTCTACCGACTGAGCTATCTGGCCCCAAGAACATCCGGAGACGTTCTCGCGACCCTGACGGGACTCGAACCCGCGACCTCCGCCGTGACAGGGCGGCGCGCTAACCAACTGCGCCACAGGGCCTTGATTTTGTACGCGGGTGTTACCCGTTGCACGAGAGGAAACTTTACACAGCGGCGGGATTTTCGACAAATCCACAGTACAGGCGGCAATTACACCCACTATCGGATTCGACTCCGCGGACCGCCGGAGCGTGGCCACCTCTTCACTGATCCCGCTCTGCCGTGTGACCCCAGCGAAGGCAGCGAAAAACCCCGACAGCTCTAGAGCTGTCGGGGTTTCTGCGACCCTGACGGGACTCGAACCCGCGACCTCCGCCGTGACAGGGCGGCGCGCTAACCAACTGCGCCACAGGGCCTCAATTTCCCCACACTTTTCCAGCAGGTGGAAAGGTGGTACTCCCAACGGGATTCGAACCCGTGTCGCCGCCGTGAAAGGGCGGTGTCCTAGGCCCCTAGACGATGGGAGCTTGCAACTGAATAGCAGTGATGTTCACTGCACTCAGCGGCTTGTAAAGAATATACTTGGCAAACGGCCTCCACACAAAACAGCAGTTCACAGGGGCCAACTGCACAGCCAGTCAGTCGCCTACGCCCCGTCGACGACGACCCGGGCGACCGGTGATGTGATGTCCTCGAAGCCCGAACAGTCGGACAGGGCCCCGACGGTCAGGCCTTCCGCTCCCCAGCGTGAACTGGCTCCGGCATCCGACCGACCGCCTTCCGCCAGCACACCACCACACCTTAGATCCAGCACGGTCGGACCAGACACGGGAAACGAATCGAAGGATGAGTTCCCCAACGGAAATGTCGGCGATGCGAAACAGGAGCCCGAACGACCGCGGATGCAACATCGATCCAACCCGGTGGACGATTCCCCGCTCCGGCGAGATCGGTGAAGCAGTGGAGACCTGAGCGCTCGGTGTCATCCCGAAGCCCGTTGGATCCTTCTTCCCGGCACCCCGGCAAACCTACGGTAGCCGCGCAGCCCCGCGAACAGGCTCCCCGAGTCCGACGTGCCGATCCTGAGTGCCCCCTTCGGAACCGTGTCTCACCTCAACTCCCCGTACCGAGGGCGAGGCCTGACAGTGTGGCCGGTTCCGTACGCTGGGAGCCTTCTGGAGCAGAGCCTTGGAGAAGGTGGATGTCCCCCAACTCCCGACGGCTTTCCCCTGGCGCTCTACGTCCTCGAGGATCCGCCCCGGGTGCGTCCATCGCCCCCACGTCCATTGAGCTTGCCGGGTCACAAGAACACCGCTCGCGGCTTCGTGGTTCAAGGACGATGTCGGCGACAGTGCCGGTCAACCGAAAAAAGCCACGCCACCTGACTATCGGTCGGGGTGGCGTGGCAATGCGGTGGGCCCTGTGGGGCTCGAACCCACGACCTGCGGATTAAAAGTCCGTAGCTCTACCAACTGAGCTAAAGGCCCGCGATTGATTTTTCCTGTCAGGTACGAGCCATCTCCCAAACGGGAACCGATGTCCGTCCCTGAGCCTCCCCCAAGTATAGCGACAAGGCATCCTCATCCGAAATCAGGTGGCTTTCCTCCGAGCCCGCATCTTCTGTCCCCGCAGCCTGTCTTCTCTGGCCTTGGAAATCCCTGACACAGCCCGGTCTTCAGCGCTGAAACGCCGCCATGGAGCTGCCGGAGTACCGGACCAGGATCTGGACCGCAACGGTGGGCACATCACATGCACTCAACGGTCTGCCCGAGGCCGGAAGCTCGGTGTCCGCTCAACATCTACCGCAGGCCGTTTTCCACGATCCCACAGCGGCTGATCCTCGACCGGGAATTGCTGCATCTTCGCCGCACATCACAGGGCACGGTCGCCTCAACGGGACCTGTTACCCGGTCGGCGTTGATCTGCGCCGTTGAGTCCGAAACCCAGGGCCCCATCACCGAAACCCACGTCAGACGAGGTTCGTGGGTTTCCTGGGCTACCTGATCAGGGGGATGCTGTTCCCCACAGCTCCTCCGGACATGGTGAAGCCCCGGGTACTCCCTGTTCTAAAGGAACACCCGGGGCTTCAGTTCAAACTACAGCCTGCCGAACCTAGCTCTCACGCCGGCGAACAGCGATGAACACCGCGCCAAGAACCATCAGCAACAGACCACCGAGCAGAACGTACACGACGTTCGCACCCGTGGTAGCCAGAAGACCCTGCTTGGCCTCCTCACCCGGCTTGTCCACATCAGCTCCACCGACACCAGCCGGTACCGACGTGCCACCGGCAGTCTCACCATCGGTAACACCGGAACCCGAACCGCCCGCAGAAGGCTTCACATCAGAACCAGCAGCCGAAGAACCACCGGCCGGAGCCGCTGAACCCAGAGCCGCTGAACCCAGAGCAGCCGAACCCAGAGCAGCCGAACCCAGCGCAGAACCCGCACCGGCAGAACCAACACCAGGCTCAGGATCGGTACCGGTGGTAGAACCAACCGTCACACAATCAGCAGCAGCACTACCAAGCAGCGCACCCAAACCAAGAGTGCTCAGAATGCTCGACGAACCATAGACACACCGGTCAGCACTACCAGCAGCGGAACCAAAAGCCCCCACAAGACCGGTCGAACCAAGAGCAGCCGAACCAAGAGCAGCTGAACCCAGCGCACTCGAACCAAGAGCAGCCGAACCCAACGCAGCCGAACCAGCGGTAACGGAAGAACCGTCGCCACCATCAGGGCCCGGACCCGTACCAGTCGAACCAGCCTCAGAACCAGCCTGTCCCGAAGAACCGACCGTCACGCAATCAGCCGAGCTACCGGAACCGTTGGCCCCGTCACCGGTGGACCCGATCACACCGGACTGGGCCGATGAACCAAGCACACCCACCGAACCCGCAGTGCAGTTATCGGTACCGGTAACAGTCGAACCCGTCTCCGAACCACCCTGGCCCGAAGAACCAACCGACAGGCAGTCAACCGAACCACTGCCGAACAGTCCACCCAAACCAAGAGAGCTCAGAATGCTCGACGAACCATAGACACACCGGTCAGCACTACCGGCAGCGGAACCAAAAGCCCCCACAAGACCGGTCGAACCAAGAGCAGCCGAACCAAGAGCAGCTGAACCCAGCGCACTCGAACCAAGAGCAGCCGAACCCAACGCAGCCGAACCAGCGGTAACGGAAGAACCGTCGCCACCATCAGGGCCCGGACCCGTACCAGTCGAACCAGCCTCAGAACCAGCCTGTCCCGAAGAACCGACCGTCACGCAATCAGCCGAGCTACCGGAACCGTTGGCCCCGTCACCGGTGGACCCGATCACACCGGACTGGGCCGATGAACCAAGCACACCCACCGAACCCGCAGTGCAGTTATCGGTACCGGTAACAGTCGAACCCGTCTCCGAACCACCCTGGCCCGAAGAACCAACCGACAGGCAGTCAACCGAACCACTGCCGAACAGTCCACTCAAACCAAGAGAGCTCAGAATGCTCGACGAACCATAGACACACTTGTCGGTGCCCCCGGCAGAAGAACCGAAAACTCCCGCAAGACCACTCGACCCGAGGACCGTCGAACCCAGCGCAGCCGAACCCAGCGCAGCCGAACCCAAGCCAGCCGACGAACCCAACGTGCCCGAGGAACCGGTGGAACCGACGACCTCAGTCGTCGTCGCAACCGTCGTGGTCCCACTCGTGGTGGTCCCACTCGTGACAGTCACCGTCGTACCGGGCGCAGTCGTCGTCGCCGTCGTCGCCGGAACCGTCACCGTCGTACCCGATGTCGTCTCCGTCACCGTCGTACCCGACGTGACAGGAACCGTCACCGTCGTACCCGACGTCGTCTCCGTCACCGTCGTACCCGACGTGACAGGAACCGTCACCGTCGTACCCGATGTCGTCTCCGTCACCGTCGTACCCGATGTCGTCTCCGTCACCGTCGTACCCGGCGCCGTCACCGTCGTACCAGGCACAGTCACCGTCGTACCCGAAGCGGTCGTCGTCGCCGTACCCGGCGCCGTCACCGTCGTAGGCGGAACCGTCACCGTCGTACCCGACGTCGTCTCCGTCACCGTCGTACCCGGCGCCGTCACCGTCGTACCCGGCGCCGTCACCGTCGTACCCGGCGCCGTCACCGTCGTACCCGACGTCGTCTCCGTCACCGTCGTACCCGGCGCCGTCTCCGTCACCGTCGTACCCGACGTGACAGGAACCGTCACCGTCGTACCCGACGTCGTCACAGTCGTGGCGGGAACCGTCACCGTCGTACCCGACGTCGTCTCCGTCACCGTCGTACCCGGCGCCGTCTCCGTCACCGTCGTACCCGATGTCACAGGAACCGTCACCGTCGTACCCGACGTCGTCTCCGTCACCGTCGCCGTAGTCGAATCGGTCGCCGTGGTCGACTCAGTCACCGTCGTCGACTCAGTCACCGTGGTCGACTCAGTCGCCGTGGTCGACTCGGTCGCCGTGGTCGACTCGGTCGCCGTCGCCGTCGTCGTCGCAGTCGTCGACGGAGTCTCAGTGAGAGTCGTCGTGACAACCACAGTCTGCGTACCCGTGGTCGGGGTAACAGTCGCCGTCTCCGTGACAGTCTCCGTCGTCGGAGCCGGCGGCGTCGTCGTGACCGTCGTCGTCGCCGGAGGCGCCGTCGTCGTCTCGGTCACAGTCGTACCGGGCGCCGTCGTACCAGGCGCCGTCGTCGTCTCCGTGGCCGTCGTGGTCTCGGTATTCGTCGTCGTCTCCGTCGTACCCGGGGCAGTCGTCGTCGCCGTGGCCGTCGTGGTCTCGGTATTCGTCGTCGTCTCCGTCGTACCCGGAGCAGTCGTCGTCTCCGTCGTACCAGGCGCCGTCGTCGTCTCCGTAGCCGTCGTGGTCTCGGTATTCGTCGTCGTCTCCGTCGTACCCGGAGCAGTCGTCGTCTCCGTCGTACCCGGAGCAGTCGTCGTCTCCGTCGTACCCGGAACAGTCACCGTCGTACCAGGCGCCGTCGTCGTCTCCGTCGTACCCGGAACAGTCGTCGTCTCCGTCGTAGCCGGAGCAGTCGTCGTCTCCGTCGTACCCGGAACAGTCGTCGTCTCCGTCGTACCAGGCGCCGTCGTCGTCTCCGTCTCAGTGGACGTCGTCGTCTCAGTCGTACCCGGAACAGTCGTCGTCTCCGTCGTACCCGGAACAGTCGTACCCGGTGCAGTGGTCGTCACCGTCGTACCCGGAGCAGTCACCGTCGTACTCGACACCGTCGTCTCCGTCGTACCCG
>NZ_JAHUTN010000012.1 GCF_019209935.1 Corynebacterium sp. TAE3-ERU16 | reverse complement strand
GCCGATGGTACTGCATGCGGGAGCGTGTGGGAGAGTAGGACACCGCCGACACTACAACTTCACATAACAGGCACCGGCCCGGATCGACAGGAACGTCGACCCGGGCCGGTGCTTTTTCGTGATTCAGAGTTTTCGGGGTGCGACAGTGTGGAGGGGCGCCAACCGCGGGCCGTTCGCACGGACATGCGCTGGAAGCTCCGGTTTCGCCGATTTCCCGAGGGCGTGTCCTATTGTCTCGGGCCCCGATGGTGTCCAAGATCTGTATCCGCGGTTGTTTGGGGGCCCGAAGTCAGAAGCCGGTGGCTTTGCCGGCGGGTAGAACGGAAGTCGTCCTAGACCAGCCACGACTGTTTATATCGACCAATACCCGCAACTCTTTCAAGGCTTTCCCAGGATCTGTCTGCGTCCGCCTGGCGAGATCGATGTCACGGCTGCGACGGCCCGAACCTATGGGCGGCAGAAGGCTCGTTCCTCCCTTGAGAACCCACGGACAGTAGCCATGGGAGAACAGTCTGGACAGGAACATGTCGAAGGCGAACTGGTGCTGGACATTCTCGGCGGTCACTGATTGCCTGCGAGCTTCATTACGTAGGTTCGCCATAAGCTGGGTTCGCCTGCGAACGGGTTCGGTAGGGCTCGTGGAACTCATTTCATGTCCTCATCCCGGACACGACGGGGATAGTTGTCGCTGTCTGCTGCGTCATCGCACGTTTCGATGGTCCCCCGATTCAGGCCGGAGGTACCCTTCCCCGGAGAGTCTCCGGTGTCGTGTATCCGCTCCAGCCAGCCCATCGGCGGATTTGCGTACTTCATTGTGTAGGCGGGCGGTAGCGCTGGCCGAGTTCAACGATGGTGGCCATCTGCTGTGCGAGTACAGTGCTGTCTAAAATGCTCTTCAAATCCCCTGTTCTCGCCAGAGCATCCTGGAACTGTGGCGACACTGGTCCCGGTGCCTTCGCCGCCTCCAGCCGGAGCCCGCCAGCCTGTTGCGCCAGTGAAGCCAGCGCTGCGGCGATCGCTGAATTATCGCCCATCGAAAATTCACTGATTTCAGGGTGTATTCCATCGACTCTGTCACGCTCTCATGCTCAGGGTAACGACGCAGTGACTCCGAAACCAGATCATCTCCCGAATCACAGCCATAGTGAAGGGCGTACGGTTCCAATACCCGGGCCAGCGTAGACGGGTTGAGACGATGATCGTGGATCGCGTCAGCGATGATGTGATGTAGCTGGTCCCCGTCGAGATGATCTTTGGCCATGTCGCGGATCGTTCGGGCGACAGTCGTCACGGGGATGCACGCAACAACGATCCATTCCGTATCGGTCAGGTCGGCGGTGCGGAGGGTGATGTCTGCGGCCGAGGATTGCTTGCGTTTCGACGAGGTGAACGTATGCGACGCAGGGGTGATATCCCCCAATTCCAGCATGCTCACCGCAGAGGCGTGGGAAACAACGATCGGGTTGCCCTAGTTCACACGTTCATCGGCCAGTACGGCTGGACGTGTCGACAACCACGCAGCCCGAATTTCAGTGAGCGGATCCTCCGCGACACTGGACAGGATATAGACCCCCCGACGGATGCGACGCAGAAAATCCCGCTGCGCCAGACGGGTCAGCGTCGTGGTGTCGATCCCCTCTTTCGCGGCCTGTGCAGAGACCAGACCATGCTGCAGGTAGGAGTAGGCGGCAAGTATGGGTTGAACCTCGGAAAAGCGCATGCGGTAGACATAGCAGCAAACGTGGGGATGAAGATACGTTTACTGCACTCTGGGTGCAGTAAACGTATCTTCATGTTACTTCTGTGAGCTATAAAAGCTACACAAGCACCATGGAGCGGCCACTTTTGAGTCCCGAATCCGACCAACCGCCATCGGGAGCGGTGCCGCTGCGCCAGTGGAAGCAGGAACCTCCGAAAACCACGTCGTCCAGCCCGGTGCCATCGAGTAACCCGGACATCACCTCATCATTCTGATGAGTGGGGCGGGGACAACCGTCTCCCCCCGAGCACATTTACGGTAGTCACCGACACCGGATGCGCAGGTTCAACAGCGTCCCCGACACTCTGTCCCGATTGGCCGGTGACTGGCTGAGCCTCCCGTAGGTTCGGCCGACGACCCTCTCCTCTGGTCGACAGGTGGGCGACTCCGCTGGTCGGAGGCAGACCACCTCCATCGCTCGTTCGACCGACGGAGGGCACGAGCAGATCGGCGGGTCCCCGGGACCCGTGGCAACTCTTCTTCCCGGATTGCCTCCCGTACCGGATGAGCCGGATTAATTGCGGGGGTGTCACCGTCCCGGAGGATCAGATGTGCCGGGGCACCAGGAGTACGAGAGGGAACGGACCGCCGGATTCCATCTCCGGTGATCCGTTCCCATCGGAGCTCTGGACCGGTCAGCGATCGCTGATGGCGTCCAGTGGTTTCGTCTTCGCCGCGCGGTGTCCCGGCCAGACGGCCGCGATCACTCCGACGACAGCGGAACCCACGAGCATCACACCCAGCTGGCCCCACGGAATGATGATGGTCTCGAGGGCGTCCTCACCGATGGTGCGGGTGAAGCACCACCCGAGGCCGAGACCGACCGCGGCACCGAGAATCGCGCCGAACAGCGCGATCACCACGGATTCGAGGTAGATCATCGTGCGGATCTGGCTTCGCTGGGTGCCGAGTGCCCGGAGCATGCCGATCTCACGCCGACGCTCGGTGACCGACAGTGCGAGGGTGTTGATGATCCCGAGGACCGCGATGATCACCGCGAGACCGAGGAGTCCGTAGAGGATGCCGAGCATCTGGTCGACCTGATTCGCCTGGGCGCCGGCGTACTCCTCCTTCGACATGACCTGGACGACGAGGTACTCCGCCATCGCATCCTCCAGAGCCCGGCCCAGCTCCTGGCTGTCTACACCCTCGGCAGCGTCGACGAGGATCATCTCGAGGCTCATCTGCTCTGTCGGGACGAGTTCCCTCGCCGCCGCGGTACTGACGATGCCGGGCCCACCGGCCTGCATCTCCTCGTAGGTACCGAGGACCGGGACGTCGAGACTGCCGGAGCCGTCGATCGTCGACAGGGTGACGCTGTCGCCGACGCCGAGTTCGAGATTCTTCGCGATCTCGTCGTAGAGGATCACGCCCTTCTCATCGTGAAGGTTGCCGGAACCCGAGCTGATGGTCACCTTCATGCCTTCGCCGGCGTCGAGGTTGAGATCGGCCACGGAGGTCTGTGGCGGACCGCCGAAGGACTTGGACATCGGGACGCCGTTGACCAGGAGGGGTGCGAGGAACACGCTGTGCGCCGCACCGACCTCGTCGAGGCCCGTGATCCTGTCCTCCACGGAGTAGGGGATCTTGAATGTGGATGTGTTCTGCCCCGTGACCAGATAGTCGGAGACGACCACGTCGTCGATGATGTTCTCGATGCTGTGCCGCATCGTCGCGCCCAGCATGCCGATCGAGCTCACCGTCATCAGACCGAGGGTCAGTGCGAAAGCGGTCGCCGAGGTCCGTCTCGGACTGCGGCGGGAGTTCGTCGAGGCGAGTTTACCGACCGCACCGAAGGGGGCGCCGATCACACGGCCGAGACCGCCCACCACCGGGATGGACAGTGCCGGGCCGATGAGCCACACACCGATGATGACGGCCAGTGCTCCGACCCCGACGAAGATCAGCCGGTGCTTGATCTCCTCGATGCTCGTGGTGAACGCGCCGAACAGGCAGGCCGCCGTGCCGGCTGCCACGATCAGGCCGCCGGTGACGGTGCGGACACGCAGGGAGTTCTGTGAGGAACTGTCGCCACTGCGCATCGCCTCGACCGGGTGGATCGATCCGGCGCGGCGGGCCGGGGCCCAGGCGCTGAGAACGGTGACGATGGCACCTACCACCAGCGGCACGATGAGGGTCGTGGGGGTCAGGGACAGGCCGCTGTCCGGTAGACCGATTCCCTTCTTCTCCAGCGCGAAGAACAGACCCTTGGACAGACCGACACCGAGGACGATACCCAGCGCAGAGCCGATGAGGCCGACGACAACGGCCTCCCCGATGACCGAGCGGGTGATCTGGGACCGCGAGGCACCGATGCTGCGGAGCAGCGCGAACTCGCGGGTCCGCTCCGCGACGATCATGGCGAAGGTGTTCGAGATGATGAACGTACCGACGAGGAGTGCGATAGCGGCGAAGGCCCAGAGGAAGTAGTTGATGAAGCTGAGCGCCTTCTTCAGTTCCTCCGTCTGTCGTTCGACGAGGACCTGGGCGTCATCGATGGTGTAGTCCGGATACTCGGAGCGGAGCTCCTCGACCACCGCATTGGTGTCGGTGCCGTCGGCGAGAACAACGGAGGCCGAATTAACCTTGCCGTCCGGGGCGTAGATCGGCAGGAACTGCTCCTCCGGCATGAGGACACCGATCCATCCGCCGGTGGCCGTCGGGAAGTCGAAGGTACCGACGACGGTGACCTCGAACTGGTCGGAGGGTGTGACCACCGTTACACTGTCGCCGACGCTGATGTCGCCGCGTTCCGCGGCGCTGGCGTTGACGGCCACCGTGTCGGTGTCCGTGGGCCAGTCGCCGTCGAGCAGCGTGACGGTGTCCGTGGCCTCGGCGTCGGGATCGAAGGAGAGTGCGACGGAGGGAGCCCCGCCCGTCTGGACCGCTTTGCCGTCGGTCCCCGCCAGGATGATCGGCGCGGGTTCGACCATGAGATCGACGCTCGTGAAGTCGTCGCGTTCACGGAGCTTTTTGACGTCGTCGACGCTGATCTGGCGGCCGACGCCCCGTTCGCTGGAGATCACGACGTCGACGTCGTCGTACTGGGTCGAGATGATCTTGGCGAAGCTGTTGGACAGCGACGTGGTGAACATCGACGAGCCGGCGATGAACGCCGTCCCGAGGACGACGGCGAGGATCGTCAGTGCGAGTCGGAGTTTGTGGGCGGCGATCGTCCGGAGGGAGATCGTCCGCATGGGTTTGCGCAGACCGGTGTGGGTGGATGTGCTCATCGTCGGCTCACAGCTTCTCGATGTCGGCCATCACGGTGAGGATGCTCTCCGCGGTGGGATTCTCGATTTCGTTGACGATCCTCCCGTCGGCGAGGAAGATCACCCGGTCGGCGTAGCTCGCGGCCTTCGCGTCATGGGTGACGATGACCACGGTCTGGTCGAGATCGTCGACCGCCGCCCGGAGAATGTCCATGACCTCGGACGAGGAGTTCGAGTCGAGATTCCCGGTGGGTTCGTCGCCGAAGATGATCTCGGGCCGTCCGATCAGGGCGCGGGCGACGGCGACGCGCTGCTGCTGGCCGCCGGACAGCTCGGTCGGGCGGTGATCGAGCCGTTCCGTCAGGCCGAGCCGCCTGGTCACCTCGTCGAACCACGCGCTGTCGACGGTACCGCCGGCGATGTCGACGGGGAGGGTGATGTTCTCTGCCGCGGTGAGGGTGGGCACGAGATTGAAGGACTGGAACACGAAGCCGAGCCGGTCCCGCCGGAGCGCGGTGATCCGGCGGTCGGGGAGGTTCGCGAGATTCGTGTCGCCGATGAATGTGGCGCCCTCCGTCACACCGTCGAGTCCGGCCATGCAGTGCATCAGGGTTGATTTCCCGGAGCCGGAGGGACCCATGATCGCGGTGAATTCACCCCGTTCGAGGGTGACTGAGACACCGTCGAGTGCGTTGACGACGGTGTCCCCGGAACCGTATCGCTTGACCAGATTCTCCGCCCGGGCTGCCGGTATGCCGCTCGGGGCCTGTTCCGCGGGTGAGGTGGCGGTGGAAGTGCTCACATTCTCTCCTTGGTGATTCTCACGCACAAGGCGCTGATATGCTGGGCTTTTCTTTTGTCCGGAGACCTCACTCCAAGCCTAGACTTTGCCGTTGCGGAAGGGTACAGGGAAAACCCCTAGGGGCTTCCCCGGTTCCGGTCCATCGGTGGAGTGTCGTGGAAGGGCACTCAGTCGGTTACGGCCCTGAATGTGCGCGGTTGTCCGTTGATCGGATCGGTGAATTCGAGGATGGTCGCCGTGAGGTGCATGGGGACGCGGAAATCTTCCGCGGCCTCGGGGAGAACTTCCGGGTAGAGCGGGTCCCCGAGGATCGGTGCACCCGCCGTGAGCATGTGCAACCGGAGTTGGTGGGTGCGCCCGGTTTCCGGGTGGAGGGTGTAATGGGCCTGTCTGGGGAGCGGCCCGTGGACGGATTCGAGGGTCATCTGTTCGGCGTCGGACACGGGTCTCACCGAGCTCAGGACCGTTCGGGCGTTCGGCTCCCCGCCCTCGAGGTACGCCTGCAGCCGGCCCCTGGTCTTGTTCATCCGGTGCTCCCACGTGACCGGGCCACGGGCGACGGCATCTGCCAGTTCGGGGAGGTGGGCGGCTGTGGCCCGGTAGGTCTTGCGGACTCCCCGGGACGAGAACAGTTGCTGGTAGGCGCCGCGCACGGCCGGGTCGCACGTGAGAACGAGAACTCCGGCCGTGAGCCGGTCGAGGCGGTGCGCCGGGGTGAGGTCGGGGTTTCCGGTGGACCGACGGAGCCGGACCACCGCGGTCTCGGTGATGTGGCGCCCGCGCGGCATCGTCGCGAGGAAGTGCGGCTTGTCGACGACGAGAAGGTGCTCGTCGTGGTGGATGATCCGGCACTCCCCGGGGACGCGGGTCTCGGGGGCGGGGGTGCGGTAGAACCAGACGTCCTGGCCGGGGCACAGCACCCTGTCCGGGGGAAGTCGCCTGCCCTGTGGATCAACAACCTCGCCGGCGTCGAAACGCGCGCGGACGGCGTCTGCGTCATCCCCGGTTGCCCGGTGGGTCTGGGTGGTGATGAGCTCCGTGATGAACTCGAGGGCCGTCAGGGGCGTCGCATCGTCGGGCAGTCGCGCACGGGACGGGTTGAGGCCGTCGCGGATCGGTAGAGGTGCCTGTCGGCGGCGGCGCTGTACTATCCTTTGGCCCATGGACATTAATACTCTCATGGCTCAGGTGGCTGATTTCTTCAGCCACGGAATCGGCAGAATCATCGGCGACGTGCTGCGGGCCGTCTACAACTTCCTCTACCCGGCCAACGCCGACGCGGCCCGTCTCCCCGAGACCGCGGACGCCGCGTAGGCATCGGCCGCCCGGATGCGCCACCGATCGCCGGCTCTCTCCGTTCTGGATCTCGTCCCCGTGTCCGAGGGATCCGGTCCGGCAGAGGCGATCCGGGCCGCGTGCTCCGCCGCGAGGGTCGCCGAAAGACACGGCTACCGCCGCTACTGGTTGGCCGAGCACCACAATTCTCCCGCCCTCGCCTGTTCCGCGACAACTGTTCTCCTGGGGACCGTCGCGGCGGCGACGGACACGATCCGGGTGGGCTCCGGGGGGATCATGCTGCCCAACCATGCACCGCTGAAGATCGCCGAGGATCTGGGCACCCTGGCGGTCATGTACCCGGGACGGATCGACTGCGGACTCGGTCGTGCGCCCGGCACCGACCCACGTACCGCGGAGCGGTTGCGCCGGGGCTCCGCGGATCTCGTGGATTTCACCCGGGACGTGACCGAACTCCACGGCTATCTCGGGCCGGCCACGGGAGCTCCGGGGGAGACCGCCGTCATCGGTCGTGGTGCCGGAGTCCGGCTGTTCGTCCTGGGATCATCGACGGGTGGCGCCCGTGCCGCTGCTGAACTGGGACTTCCCTTCTCCTTCGCCAGCCACTTCGCGCCCGATCAACTGCACGAGGCGCTCGCCGTCTACCGGGGGAACTTCAACCCGGACGCCCCCACCTCCCAGGTGCCGGAACCGTGGGTCAGTGCCGCGGTGAATGTCATGGCGGCCGACACGACGGCGGAGGCCCGGCGCCAGCTGCTCACCCTGCGGCACTCGTTCGCCGGGGTCCTCACCGGCCGGAGGGGAGCGCTCGTCGCGCCCGGGGACACCGCGGAGCTGCACCCGATCCTGCGGTCCCGCGTCGACCATTCGCTCCGTGTGACCGCGTGCGGGACAGCCGTCGAGGTCGTGGATCAGCTCAGCGACTGGGCCGCCGCACTGGAACTCGACGAGATCGTCACGGTGACCTACGCGCATGATCCGATGATCCGCCTCCGCTCCCTGGAGATCGTCGGTGAGGAGTGGGCCAGACGGAACGGCGGGAGCGTGTGACGGGCATTTCATCCTCCTCCCCCGGAGGTGGCGCGCGGGTAGGCTGGGGGGTGGAAATGGTGCACGATACGGGCACCGGACAGAGGCCGGATGTGGTCCGGCGGGAAAGGTCGTGATCGGGATGACCCAGCACACCAATGACAGGAACACGCGGCGCGAGGACATCGTCGTTGTTGCGGTGGATGGTTCAGAGGCGTCGAAGGTGGCGGTACGGTGGGCCGCGAACACCGCGGACAAGCGCGGTGTTCCCCTGCGCCTCGCGGCGAGCTACACCATGCCCCAGTTCCTCTACGCCGAGGGCATGGTCCCGCCGCAGTCCATCTTCGATGAACTTCAGGCGGAGACGATGGAGAAGGTCGACGAGGCGCGTGCCATCGCCCATGACCTCGCCCCCTCCCTGAAGATCGGCCACGTGGTGGCGGAGGGCAGCCCGATCGACATGCTGCTGGAGATGTCGCCCTCGGTGACGATGATCGTGATGGGCTCCCGTGGTCTCGGGGGTCTGAGCGGCATGGTCATGGGCTCGGTGTCGGCGGCTGTGGTGAGCCACGCCAGCTGCCCCGTCGTCGTCGTCCGCGAGGACTCCGGGGTCCGGGACGACACCCGGTACGGCCCGGTGGTCGTGGGTGTCGACGGGTCCGGTACATCCCAGAAGGCCGTCGAGTACGCGTTCGCCGAGGCCTCGGCGCGGGGTGCGGAACTCATCGCCGTGCACACGTGGATGGACATGCAGGTGCAGGCCTCCCTCGCCGGACTGTCCGCGACGCAGGAGCAGTGGGCGACGATCGAGAAGGAGCAGGAGGTTCTTCTCGCGGAGCGGCTCGCCGGTTTCACGGCGGAGTATCCCGATGTGACGGTCAGGAAACTGGTCACGCGGGACCGTCCGGTCCGTGCGCTGTCGGATGCCGCGCAGGGGGCACAGCTCCTGGTCGTGGGTTCCCACGGCCGGGGAGGGTTCAAGGGGATGCTGCTCGGTTCGACGTCCCGGGCACTCCTCCAGTCGGCCCCCTGTCCCATGATGGTGGTCCGCGGGCAGTCCGAGGACTAGCTGTTCCGTAACGGCGCTGGCGGGATACCCCCGTCGACGCCGTCGGGCTTCACTTTTCCTGAAGCCCCCGGGGGCAGGTAACGCTGGGGTTGCAGTAGCAACACACTTTGGTGCCAACGTCTGCTCCAGGTTTACCCGGGGACGATGGACACATATGTTGATTGGTGTTCACCATTGCGGTTCTTTTACCGGTGCAGCGTCCGGGCCTGATGCGGTCACCGGATCGATGTCACCGGCCGGATCCGCAGACCACAAAAACTCAAACCAAGGAGATCACAATGCCCGGACTTACCTTCCTCGGCTGGATCATCATCGGCGGACTCGCAGGCTGGGTCGCTTCCAAGATCAAGGGAACCGATGCTCAGCAGGGTCTGTTCCTCAACATCGTCGTCGGTGTCGTCGGCGGTCTTATCGGCGGCTGGCTGCTCACCCTCCTCGGGGTGAGCGGTGGCGGCTGGATCTTCAGTTTCCTCACCTGCCTCGTTGGTGCGGTGATCCTGCTTTCGATCGTCCAGGCGATCCGCAAGTAGCCCTCCAGTCTGCTGACGTCCGAGAAGTGGCCGACACCCGTGAAACCGGGTGTCGGCCACTTTTGTGCGGGCCCGTACCCCGGCTGATTGTGGCCGGGGTATTGTTGTGATGACGGGTCTGACCCGGGGTCCGACATGCGCCGGATCCCGCCGCCTGCGGCTGTGCAGCGGGGCGGGGGCCGGACACCGCTGACGAGCGCAGGAAGGATGTGGGCGTCATCGCAGCCGCGACAACCAAGCCCGATAAACCAACCGGTCGGTCTACTTCAAAGGGACGGACCGGTCGTCGCCGCAACCGGCCGAGTCCCCGGGAGCGGCTGCTGGCGAGTGCGACCAACCTGTTCACCACGGAGGGGATCCGGGTGATCGGGATCGACCGCATCCTGCGTGAGGCTGATGTCGCGAAGGCGTCCCTGTATTCGCTGTTCGGGTCGAAGGATGCTCTCGTGATCGCCTATCTGCAGGACCTGGACGAGAAGTCACGTGCGGACTGGGCACGGCGGACCGCGGAGATGACGGATCCGGTGGACAAGATCCTCGCCTTCTTCGACCAGGCGATCGATGAGGAACCCGGCCAGGATTTCCGCGGCTCGCACTTCCAGAATGCCGCCAACGAGTACCCGCGTCCCGAGACCGAGAGCGAGCGGGGCATAGTGTCGGCCGTGCAGGAACACCGCCGGTGGACACTGCAGACGATGGTGGACCTGCTGACCCAGCTCAACGGTTACCCCGGTACGACCCAGGCCAACCAGCTGCTGATCTTCCTCGACGGAGGTCTCGCCGGCGCCCGGCTGAATCGCAGCGTCGAACCGCTGCAGACCGCGAGGGATCTGGCCAAGCAGCTCCTCATGGTTCCGCCCGCGGACTACTCCATCTGATCGGACCGGCGGGACGGAGGCTCCTCGTCACCGGTGTCCCCCGCGCTCCGGGCTGGGGCGTCGGCCGGAGTCCCCGCGTCAGCGGCCGGCGCGTCGGCCACACCGGGGTCGGCATCCGGAGACGCGTCCCCGGGGGAGTTCCCGTCGGCGCGCCCATCCGGTTCTCCGCCGGCGGGCGGTTTCTTTTTGTCGGCCTTCTTTTCCTCCGTTTTCCTGCGCTGCTTCTCCCGGTCCCGTTCCCGGGCGGCTTCACGCCGCTTCTTCCTGGCCTCTCTCTTCGGCGCTTTCAGCGCTTCGGCCTCGGCCTTCATCTCTCTGCGGACCTCGACATTCTTGCGGTGGAGTCGCCGGATCCGGTGGGGCAGGACCAGCATGAGCAGTCGACGTCGGCGGATCCCCCAGCGGGCGGCGCGGGCCCTGCGGAGACGGGCACGGACCTGTCGTTTCGACTCCTCCCTGAACTTGGTGAATTCCTCGGTGAGCGGGTGCTTCCGGTCAAGGATGAGATTGAGGATGATGGTCTGACACATCGTCCACAGATTTCCGGCGAACCAGTAGAGCGCGATGGCCGCGGGCACCGGGCCCTTGAGCCCGAATGCCAGCGGGAAGATCGGGACGATCACGGCGAGCGCGATCATGAACTGCTGGATCCGGCGGGCCACAGTGCTCTGATGGTCGAGGGTGATCTGGGTGCGGTAGATCGACACCAGCATGTTGATCGTCATGAATACCGCGGCCGCGATCAGGAACGGCAGAACGAAGTTGAAAACCGTGTCCCGGTTGGTGTCCAGTGCCGTGAGCTGATCAGTGGACATCGCCGGGTACGCCGGCATGGGCACCCCGTTGATCCGGCCGTGGAGGAAAGTCTCGATGTCGGTCGGCGTGAGGAACCCGATGGGCTGGTGCCGGGCCGCGTCGAGTCCGTCGGTCGGGCGCGCCATCCGGAGCAGCACCTGGTAGAGCCCGATGAACACGGGCAGCTGGATCAGCGCCGGCACGCATCCGCCGACGGGTGAGTAGCGGTGCTCCTTGTAGAGCTCCCTGCGCTTCTCGCTGAGTTCCGAGTTGGCTTCCGCGTCGGTCCGGAGACCGTACTCCTCTTCCAGCGAATGCAGCTTGGGTCTCAGGTTGACGAGGATCCGGGTGGATCTGTACTGCGCCCACGCGAAGGGGAGGATGATGAGCCGGACCGTGACGATCAGGCCGAACAGCGAGAGAAGCCAGGCGAGGGAGTCATCCAGCCCGATCCAGGAGTGGAGCGCGATGTGCCAGAGCTTCATCACACCGGAGACCGGGTAGATCAGGATATCGAGCATGGCGGGTGGTCATTTCCTCGTACTGTCTGGGGAGCCTGCCCGGACAGGCAGGAGGGCCGTCCATGATCGTAACCCAAGCACGGCACGGGAACGGAGTGACCACCGGACGGGGGAGCACCGGCGCTAAGATGGTTGACCATGAGTCACCGTGCGCCTGATCCGTCACCGCAGTCGTCGACCTCATCCCGCGGTTTCAGCATCATGGAGTTTCTCGGTGAACTGCTGCTGACGGCCGGGGTGCTGCTCCTCCTGTTCGCGTTCTACGAGTCCTACTGGACGAACCTCGAGGCGAGCCGCGAACAGGACCGCGTCGCGTCGAATCTCGAGCAACGGTGGGCCGGGGCGCAGGATGATGGTCCCCGGGAGAATCCCCGGGTCCGCCGGGAGCTGGCACTGGGCGAGGCGTTCGCCCGCATGTACGTCCCCTCCTTCGGCCCCGACTTCCACTTCGCGATCGTCGAGGGCACCGAGGACGCTGATCTTCTCGCCGGCCCGGGCCGCTACACCGACACCCAGATGCCGGGCCAGCCGGGCAACTTCGCCGTGGCCGGCCACCGCGTCGGCAAGGGCGCGCCATTCAACGACCTCGGGAACCTCCGCACCTGCGACTCGGTCGTCGTCGAAACCCGTGATTCGTGGGACATCTACCGCATCCTCCCCGTCGACGGCGCAACCGGGGAACAGCGGCGCGCGGCGGCGAGCGCATGTCTCACCCCGGGGCAGGTCGAACGCGTGGTCACGGGGGACTACGCGGGCGTCGAGGGCAGGCTCATCACGGTTCCCGGAGATGTGTCGGTGATAGACCCGATCCCGGGCCGGCCCGACATGGTCGCCGATCCGCACATGGAGGGACTGATGACGATGACGACCTGTCATCCGCGGTTCTCCAACGCGCAGCGGATGATCGTGCACGCGATGCTCGTGCGTACCGACCCCAAGCAGGACGGCTACCGTCCGGTAGAGCTGGAGGAGAACTGACATGTACGGATTCATCTGGCGGCACATTCCCGGCCCCCGGCCGGTGAAGATCCTGGTGGCGCTGCTTCTCCTCGTGGCGGTGTTCCTCCTGCTGATGGAGGTCGTCTATCCCTGGGTGTCCACCCTGATGCCCTACAACGATGTGTCGGTCTAACCCAGTCCGAGTTGTCCGATCACCCGCTCCGCGACGAGCTGCGGTTTGATCGACTGCTCCTGATTGGAGAACACCACCACCGCGGTACGGTCCTTCTGCACCGCGTACAGGGCGTGCCCGTTGCCACCGAACCGACCACCCGACCAGCCCTCGGGCTCCTCCGCGGGGTCGGTGGAGGCGATCGGTGCCGCCCAGTCGACCACGGCGGTGGCCGAGTCGACGGAGTCCATGTGCCGGACGATGACGGTCAGCTGCGGCTCCTCGGGATAGGACCAGTAGACGCAGGCCGGGGTGTCGAAGCGTTCATCGACGCCGACGCCGGTCACGCGCTGGCCGTTCGTGTCCGCGACCCACTGAGTGTCGAGGTAGGGGCAGTCCGTCCGGGATTCGCGGCCACCCGGGATCACCGGCATCGCATCGACCGGGAGCCCGGAGTCGCGGGCTGGCGCGGCCGGAACCCCGGACGGTGCGTCGCCCGTGGGGGCCTGCCCGGGTGCGGAGGCCGCGGGCGCCGGGGCCGGGTTCTCGGCCACGGAGCCGCAGCCTGCCACGGCGAGGAGAGGCAGCAGACTGGACAGTGCAAGTAAGGTACGGCGCATGGGACTTAGCGTAGGGACCGAAGCCGCCGACCGCACCTCGGGTGCTCCCGGGGAGAAGAGCATCCGGCAGGGTATCCACATCCTCACCGGTGTGCTGCTGGTCGTCGTGGCGTTCGCCGCGGTGAAGTCCGGGCCCCTGCAGCTGCTCATGACCCTGGCCCTGTGCGCCGCCTTCTCCGGGATCTACATCCTCGGTTCGCGGTTCCGGGACACCATGTCGGGCGGGAAGAGCCAGATCTGGTTGCTGGCGCTGACGCTGCTGTGGGTGCTGCTCATACCGATGCAGCCGACCGCGATCTATCTCGTGTTCCCGCTGTACTTCCTCTACCTCCAGGTCCTGGACGACGTCCGGGGCGTGATCGCGGTCATCGGGGCGACGGCGGTCTCGGTGTTCTCGCAGTGGCCGCACCTCACGGCGGGCGCGATCCTCGGGCCGGCCGTGGCCGCGTTGGTCTCCATCGGCATCGACTACGCGTTCAAGACGCTGTGGAAGGTCTCCGCCGAACGGGAGGAGCTCATCGCGGAGCTGCTGGAGACCCGTTCCCAGCTCGCGGACACCGAGCGGGCGGCGGGTATCGCCGCGGAGCGGCAGCGCATCGCCCACGAGATCCACGACACCCTCGCCCAGGGGCTCTCCAGTATCCAGATGCTGCTCTACGTCGCGGAGCAGGAACTGAAGAAGACCGGGATCGGTGATGATGAGGCCGAGACCATCCTGAAGCGCATCGACCAGGCACGAACCACCGCGGCGGACAACCTAGGGGAGGCCCGGGCGATGATCGCCGCGCTGCAGCCGGCGGCACTGTCTCGGACATCGCTCGAGGGTGCCCTGCACCGGGTGGCCAACGGGATAGTCGGCACAGAGGTGACGATCGCCGTGGAGGGGGATGAACGCCAGCTCCCGATGCGGACGGAGGCGTCGCTGCTGCGCATCGCGCAGGGTGCGATGGGCAACGTCGCGAAACACGCCGACGCGGGCCGGTGCCACGTCACGCTCACCTACGACGAGGATGAGGTCCGGCTGGATGTCGTCGATGACGGATGCGGCTTCGATCCGGCGACGATCGGGGAACGACCCCGGGGACTGGGGCACATCGGCCTGGACGCCATGCGACAACGTGCCGCGGAGCAACACGGTACGCTGACTGTTGAATCTGCGCCGGGACAGGGAACCGCGGTATCCATCGCGATTCCGGTGGACGATGACACACACGGTCCGGCGCGACGTGCCACGGCGCTCACGCAGGTCGAGGATCCCGGTACGCACCCGGAGGAGACCGGCCGGTAGTGCGGCGCGACCGGTGGACAACCCCGGATCCGTGCGAGAAAACCGCGAACATACCGTGATAGACACAAGGGAAGAGACGTTAGTAGACGATGATCAGAGTCTTGCTCGCTGATGACCATGAGATTGTCCGGCTGGGTCTGCGTGCCGTGCTGGAGGAGGCCGATGACATCGAGGTCGTCGGTGAGGTGGCGACCGCGGAGGGTGCGATCGCGGCCGCTCAGGCCGGCGGCCTCGACGTCATCCTCATGGACCTGCGCTTCGGGGCCGGAGCGGAGGGCACACTCGTGTCCACCGGCGCGGACGCGACCGCCGAGATCAAGCGGACGATGAAGAACCCGCCGAATGTTCTGGTGGTGACCAACTACGACACCGACGCGGAGATCATGGGCGCGATAGAGGCCGGCGCCGTGGGATATCTGTTGAAGGACGCGCCGCCGTCTGAACTGCTGGCTGCGGTGCGTTCCGCGGCTGAGGGTGACTCCGCGCTGTCGCCTGTGGTGGCGAATCGTCTGATGACCCGCGTCCGTACCCCCCGTACGTCACTCACCCCGCGGGAACTCGAGGTTCTCAAACTGGTCGCCGCGGGTTCCTCGAACCGGGAGATCGGGAAAGTCCTTTTCCTTTCCGAAGCAACCGTGAAGTCGCACCTCGTGCACATCTACGACAAACTCGGTGTCCGTTCCCGTACTTCCGCGGTTGCCGCGGCACGGGAACAGGGAGTGCTGTAGCAAATCGGGCTCATGTCCGGTGGTCGGACTGCGACAACTGGGGAATAACTGGATAAATGGTGAAGAACTTCTGGGAATAACCGCGAGCCGCAGTGTTCATTCGGTGGTTTCCGGAAAAAGGAGAAACGGTTGACCCGGTGTAACCGGTGTCAACCGTTTCTTTTACCGTCGCCCGGCGAACAACCGGGGCGGAACTGCCGTGCAATGCCTCAGTTGGCGGCGTTGAAGGCCTCGACGATGTTGTCCGGGATCTTGCCGCGGTCGGCGACCTCGTAACCGTTCTCCCGGGCCCACTGGCGGATCTCCTTGGTACGGTTCCGGGATCCGCCGCTGGAGCGGCGACGCTGGCGGCTGCTGCCGCCGGTGCGCTTGCGTCCGACCTCGATGTAGCGCTGCAGGGACTCGCGGAGCTCGTTGGCGTGCTCCTCGTTCAGGTCCACGGAGTAGTCCGTCCCGTCGAGGGAGAAGTGCACGACGTGCAGCTCTTCCTCGGAGAGGGGGGTCTTGGTCAGATCGTCGAAGTACTGGGTGATTTCCCGTCGTGCCATACCGTTGACTCCTTCATATTCATGGTCGTGACCCGTGATGGGTACACGGAGAGCTGATCGTGTTCTGTCCGGGCACGTTCCGGTGCCCGAGTAGGTGGAGTGGATGGGTGTACATCTGTTTCGTTCGCCTTGTCGACTTCCGATTCGACCGGAGATTTCCGGTTTCGCTGAGGAAGGCCGATACACGAAGATATATGCGGATATACACCCTTACTCGCCGCTTTAAATGAAGGTTATACGATTTCGGTACTTTTCACAATGTGCCCGGTGCAGCTGTGGATTATTGATTCCTGTCTGGTGTGAGAACTATCGCTGTTCCGAATTAATTGTTGACCAGTTGTTTCTGAGAGATACTGAGGGTTTCATGATGAAAGCCGTGGATTGAATTTGAATCGTGGCTGCAAATGGATCGGTCTCAGTGGTGGAACAGTGACCCCGCCCACCGGGGCTCGGTCGTACGCGACGTTCGTCGTGTTTCCCGGCAGACGAAAAGGCTGCCGCCGCCCCGCGGGAGGAGGGGTCGGACGACAGCCCGGGGGCCGGGATCAGCTCCGGCTCTGCAGGCGATCCTGGATCTGTGCGGCGAGATTGTCGAGCTCCCGCGCGACGGTGCTGTGGCTGCGGCGTCGCTGCTGGGGAGCCAGGTATTCGGCGTTGTCCACCGCACTGGCGAGTTCGTCCAGCCGGTCCTTGGCGTCGATCCGGAAACCCGAGGCGACGGGGGCGGACTCGAGGTTCTCCCGGATGCCGTCGATACGGGCCTTCAACGGCGCGCCGTGTCCGGAGTACCGGGCCAGCTGCTCCGTGGTGACGCCGTTGCGACGCGCCTGCTGCTTCTCGAGCTGCTCCCGGACGAGGGTGAGACCCCGGTAGACCAGAGGGAGAGCCAGCGGAACGACCATCCGGGCGGCGGCGGCATAACGGCGCACACTCTGCGTGTTGAACCGCCCCTGCCGGATCTGCGCCAGCTGGTTCTGCGCCATCTTCTTCTCGTGACGCCGCTTGGCCTTCAGCCCCTTCTTCTCCGCTTTCAGCAGTTCCTTCTCCTGCTTGGCGAGGATCTTGGAGCGCCGGTGGTTGAGTTTGGCGGTCTGCTTGACCTCAGACTTTGCGCGGGCCTGCGCGGCCTTGATCTCCGCCTTGGTTCTGGCCCGGTTCTTGCGGATCGCCTCGAAAATGCCCATGGTGTCTGTCTGGTCTCCCGTTGATGTTGTCGCGGTCGTTTCGTTTCAAGCCTACCCGCAGGTGGGGTTAAGCTGACTGTCATTGTGGAGCTGGACATCGAATTGCAACCGTCGGACCTCGTCGGCTGCCGGTACCGGGCGGTGCAGCGTCACCGGTTCGCGGAGCAGTCGCCGACCGAGGCCGCGGTCCGCCGTATCGAGCGCGCGGAGGCGGGGAGGAACCGTGTTCTCGCGCTACTGCCCGACGCACCGGAACCGTGGGATCCGCAACGGTTCAGTCGGGTACACATCGACGGCGACGGCGAGGACGCCGAGCTCGAGACGCTGGAGGCCCTCGCCGCGCAGACCACGATCATCACCGGGGCGGCGTTCACCGGAATCTCCGACGGACGCCGCTGGCGGGCCACGCCGGACGTGCTCGTCCGTGACGGTGACGGGCGCTATCTCCCGGTGATCGTGTCCAACCACCGCATCGCCCGCCCGGCGGAAGGTGGGAAGCAGCCGCTCATCGCCACCGCACGGCTGGGACTCGGTGCCCCGTCCACCGGCGCCTACCGGCTCCGGCACCACGCGGTCGACGGCTACCGGCTGGGACTCGCAGCCCGGGCACTGGCGGAATTCGGCCTCGACAGCGGCCGCGGGGCGGCGATCGGGCAGGACCGGGAGCTGGCGTTCCTGGTCGACACCGGCCACTACCAGGCGGCGTTGTCGACCGCACTCGCCGCGTCCCTGCCCGATCGGCCACGGCGGCTGAAGGAATGCGGCGAGTGCCGTTTCTGGTTCGACTGTGGTCCGAGACTCACCGCGGCGGACGACATCTCGCTGCTGTTCCCCGGGGATCGCGCGGAGCGGTACCGGCTGCGTGGGATCGACACCGTGGGTGAGCTGATCGACGCGGATCTCGGGGAAGCCTCCGCGCTCGCGGCGGCGTGGCGGGCCCGGATCCCGGTGCTGCGCCGCGTGGAACGGGTCACCGCCCCCCGGTTCGATGTGGAGATCGACATCGACGTGGAGGCCTATCTCGACCAGGGCGCCTACCTCTGGGGTGCGTTCGACGGACGCGACTACCGTTCCTTCGTCACCTGGGGTGGCCTGGGAACCACCGCGGAGGCCGACACCTTCGCTGAATTCTGGGCCTGGCTGGACTCCGTGCGCGACGACGCCCACTCCCGGGGCCGCAGTTTCGCCGCGTTCTGCTACGCCAGACACGGGGAGAACCACTGGCTGACCAGCAGCGCCCGCCGGTTCGCCGGCCACGTGAGCGCGGCGGGGCACCGCGTACCCTCCGAGGCGGAGGTCACCGCGTTCATCTCCTCGGAGGAGTGGATCGACGTGTTCGCCGCGGTCCGTGCCCAGCTCATCGGGCCCCGTGGACTCGGGCTGAAGACGGTGGCACCCCAGGCCGGATTCACCTGGGCGGAGACGGAGCTGGACGGCGAGGCGAGCGTGGACATGTACCGGATAGCCGCGGGGCACACCGACGCCGATCCCGCCGCGGTGGCCGAAGCCAGGAGACGGCTGCTCAGCTACAACGGCGACGACTGCCGGGCTACGTCCGTCGTCCGGGCCTGGATGGCCGCCGGTGCGCCGGGCACCCCGCCCCTCATGGGTTGAATGCGCCCGTGAGAATCAGCCCGGTGAGCGCGCCGAGGACGATCAGTCCCACCACGATCTGTCCGTACGCCGGCCGGTATCTGCCGGTCGCGGTCGCCTGGGTACCCGGTTCGTGCGACTCCTGTGGACGGTGCCGCTGCACGACCACCGCGGTGACCGCGAGCGGGAGGAAAGCGCCGAGGCTCAACGCGATGAAAACGGCGGGAACGGGCCCCGCGTCCCGGGGGAGGGGGAGCTGGAGAAGCACCAGTGCACCGTTGAGCAGCGTGGACCGCAGCAGTCCCAGGGTGTCCAGCAGGCCCATGCCCCGCCGGACGGCGGCCGGCCCACCGCCGATGACGGAGGGGACCAGGAAGCTCAGCACCCCGATCAGCAGCTGCGCACCGAACCCCACGAGCAGCGGCGGTACCGGCAGGGAGACGGCGACATCTCCCCCGCGCAGGGCGTCGGCGGCGGCGGTGAGCACACCGACGATCAACCACACCGGCGCGGCGACGACGGCGAACGCGGCGAACGTCAGCCGGTCCCGCGGATCCGCGAGAACGTCCCGGACGTTGCCCAGCCACGGCAGGGCGGCGATCGCCCACCCGACGGCGTAGACCACCAGTCCCGCCCCCAGGACCGGGGCGGCCCCGACCAGCGCCCCGGTCACGGAGGTCGCCAGGCCGCAGCCCAGCACGATCGCGGCCGCTACCGTGCGATCTTCACCCCCGCGGGTCCGCCAGACCGCGGGGAACATGAGCGTGAGGGAGCCGAACGCGGCCAGTCCGACGAAGCCCGGGAGGTTCAGCAGCAGATGGGCGGTGTACAGTCGCGGCACCCACGCGCCGGGAACCCCGACGATCAGGAGCGTGCCCGCGGTGATCCCGCCCAGCAGACAGACCGTGGCGAGCACGTACACGGCGACGATGGGCCGGAACCGCCGGGTCCGCTCCGCGGTGTGGTACTGCGTGACCAGGGAGAGTCCGTGGAGCAGGGCCCCGGCGCCGACCGCTCCGGCGCCGAGCAGGGACAGCCGGTGGGACGCGGTCGCCGGGAGCTGGCCCGCGAGCAGTAGCGCGGTGCCCGCGGTCACGGCACCGATCCGGTACAGCTGGCGGACCTGGTGCGCGCGGGTGGGCCGGTTCCCGGTGAACCGCGCCGTGAAGTACTGGGACCACACCATGATCGAGGTCGTGATCACCCCGATCCCGAGGACGTGCACCGGGATCCAGGTGCCCACCCCGCCGGCCCGGGCGGATACAGCAGAGGCGATCAGGAGCAGCAGCCAGCAGGCGACGGGAGCGTTGGCGCGCAGCATCCACTGGCGACGGGACCAGGCGGGCGGTGCCTCCGGGGTGTCGGCGGGTGGTGTGGGCATACCGCCAGGTTAACCCCGCCTCCGTGCCGCGTGGCGGCGGATCCGGTCCCAGGTGAGGGCGACGGCGATGAGCAGCTGCACCGCCAGGAGCACGAGCAGCCAGACGATGAGTCCCGACCACCCGGCGCGGACCAGGATCGTTCCGGAGAACCAGCCCACCAGCGAAGACCCGAGATAGTAGCAGAACAAATACATGCTCGATGCCTCGGCGCGGTCGGCGGTGGCGAGTCGGCCGATCCACCCGGAGGCGGTGGAATGCACCGCGAAGAACGCCGCGGTGAACATCAGGGTCCCGAGAACGGTGACCGCCAGGTTGCCGGAGACCGCCATCCCGATGCCCGCCAGTGCGACGAGGACCATCGCGACGAGCACCTTGCCGGGCCCGAAGCGGGAGGCCCAGGCGCCCGCCCGGGCGGAGGACCAGGTACCCGAGAGGTACAGGACGAAAAGTGCACCGACGAGTGCCTCGGAGAGACCGAAGCGGTCGATCATCCGGAAGCCGAGGTAGTTGTAGAAGGACACGAACACGCCCATGACCAGGAAGGCCGTGACGAACAGGGCGGCCAGCCGGGGGTTGTGCCAGTGTCCGGCCATCGCCGCGAACTCACTGCGGACGTGGAGCTCCTTGCGGGTGAATCTCCGCTGCGCAGGCAATGTCCGCAGGATCACGAGGACGAACAGTGCTGCGACCAGTGCATCGGCACCGAGTGCCCACCGCCACGACGCGAACTCGAGGACCCCGGCGGGCACGATCCGGCCGATGAGCCCGCCGAGGGACGTCCCAGCGACGTAGATGCCCATCGCGCGGGGCAGATGTTCGGGGTGGAGTTCCTCGGACAGCCAGGTCATGGCGACCGCGGGAACACCCGCCAGGAGTGCACCCTGCAGCCCACGGCCCGCTATCAGCCACCAGATTCCCGGGGCGAAGGGGAGCAGGGCCCCGAGCGCCACGGCCGCGATCACCGAGGAGACCAGGACCCGACCGCGGCCGAATCGTTCGGAGAGGATCGAGGCGGGAACGATCGCCAACGCCAGAGCACCGGTCGTCGCCGACACCGTCAGCGCGGACTGGGTGGGGGTGATCCCCAGCTCGGTGGTGAGCGTGGGCAGCATCGCCTGCGTGCAGTAGAGCGCGTTGAAGGTGGCGAGTCCCGCGGCGAGCATCGCCAGAACAGCCCGCCGGTAGTCGTCGTCGCCGCGCCGCAGGCCCTCCGGGAGAGCGGCGGAGTCGGTGGGATCGGCGGGGGAGGTGGTGCTCATGGCGTCCATCGTGCCGTGCGTCAGGTAATTAGTAAAATGTGGATAAAGCGGGAAAATGATGCACTAAACGCATGAAAGGGCGATGATGCGACGCCGTTCCTCACCCCGGCTCGATGACGTCGATGCGTTCATCCGCCTCGCGGAGTCCGGGCATCTCACCGCGACCGCGGAAGAACTCGGAATTCCCCAGCCGACGCTATCCCGGAGAATCGCCCGGCTGGAGGAGGATCTCGGTACGAACCTGTTCGACCGCGCCGGGCGGACGCTGACGCTGAACACCCGGGGACGGGCCTTCCTCGGTCACGCCCGCCGCATCAGCGCCGGATTCACCGCCGCCCGGACGGACATGGAGCGCCTCATGGACCCGGAACGCGGCACCGTGCGCATCGACTTCATGCACTCCCTCGGGACCTGGCTCGTCCCTGGACTGCTGCGCGCCTACCGCGCGGAACACGCCGGTGTGCAGTTCGAACTCCACCAGGGAGCCGCCCGTCAGCTCGTGGAGCGGGTTCTCCGGGATGACGCGGACCTGGCGCTCGTCGGGCCACGCCCCGGCGAGAGTCGCGGGGACGGTGCCGCACTCGGATGGCTCCGCCTGCACCGCCAGCCGCTGGCGCTCGCCGTCCCGGAGGGGCATCGGCTCGCCGCGGAGAATGGTCCGGTGCCGCTGTCGGCCGCGGCCGGGGAACCCTTCATCGGGATGCGTGCCGGCTACGGCACCCGGCAGTTGCTCGAGGAATTGACCACCGGGGCCGGTTTCCGGCCGAATCTCGTGTTCGAGTCGATGGAACTCAGCACCGTCGCCGGGCTGGTGAGCGCGGGGCTCGGGGTGGCACTGCTGCCGATGAACGATCCCTACCTGGCGCCGGCGGGCCTGCTGCTCCGCCCCCTGGATCCGCCGGCGTACCGCGAACTCGGTGTGGTCTGGCGGACCGCGGCGGCACCCGCGCCGCCGGTGGACCGGTTCCGCGGGTTTATTTCAGCCGCCGGGGGCGATACCTGACCCGTTAACCCCTGATGAGGCCGTCGACCGTTTCCTGCTTGGGGCTGACCCCGTTGCCCGAGAAGATGGGATTGCGTAACCTAACTACCGTTTGTGCCGAAATCGTACGGCATTAATCATTTCTTTAACGTTACGTCAGGAGAAAACCATCATGAAGAACCCGGTTCAGGCGACTCTCGCCGTTGCACTGACCGTCTCCCTGCTCGCGGGGTGCTCGACCGATTCCGGGGAGGAGGCCACCGGTCCCGATGCGGGGAACGCCACCACCGCGGCATCCGACACCGGATCGGAGGCACAGACGGCTTTCCCGGTGACGATCGAGCACTTCCGTGGGACCACGACCCTGGAGAAGAAGCCCGAGCGAGTCGTCGTCCTGGACAACAGCTACCTGGAGAACGTCATCGCCCTCGGTGACGATTCCGTCGTCGGGTACGCCAGCTTCAACGGCTCCGGAATTCCGCCGTACGTGACCGAGGAACAGAAGAAGCTCGTCGCTGACGCCGTCGACGTGGGGGACGTGAAGGAACCCAGCCTCGAGATGGTCGCCGCGCTGCAGCCCGACCTCATCCTCTCCAGCGACTACCGGTCCAAGGACTTCTACGACCAGCTGAGCGAGATCGCACCGACCGTGTACTCGGAGAAGGCCGGAACGACATGGCGGGAGAACCTGATCCTCACCGGTAAGGCACTGGGTATGGAGGAACGGGCCCACGAGGTGCTCGACGGAATCGTCGATCGGGCGCACGCCATCGGCGAAGACATCGAGACGAAGGAGGGCAGGCCCACCGTCTCCATCGTGCGTCTGGCCCCCAACATGCGGATGTTCCGCGACACCTCCTTCCCGGGATCACTCATCGCCGACGTCGGTCTGCCCCGTCCCGAGAACCAGATCGCACCGAAGGACGCCCCGGAGGAGATCTTCACGGACTTCTCCGCGGAGACCGTGGGGGACATCGATGCGGACCTGATCCTCTACATGGCACCTGAGGAGGACTCCGACCGGTACCCCGCCTGGAAGGAGGAGGTCGCGCCCGTGATGGAGGGGAGCCTGTGGGCCAACCTCAGGGGTGAGAAGAAGCCCGTGTGGGACCGCGTCTGGTACATGAACGTCTCCCCGCTCGCCGCGCCGCTGCTGCTCGACGACGTCGCCGAGATGTTCGATGTCGACAATCACCGCGACGACAATTGACCGCGCGGTCGGTGACGGAATCCGGGTGCGCCGACGCATCCGGTCCCGACACCTCCGGAGTCACCCGTCTCCGCTCCCTCCGGGGGCCGCTCATGCTCCTGATGTCCGTGGGACTCTGTCTCGCCGTCCTGCTGTCGCTGCATGTCGGTGCGCGTATCACCGCGGCGGCTGACGTCTGGGAGTCGCTCCGTGTGTGGGGCGGCACCGACACGGAGACCGGGATCATCGTGTGGGAGCAGCGGATACCGCGCACGGCCCTCGCCGTCGTCACGGGCGCGGCTCTCGGGGTCGCCGGTGCACTCATCCAGGGACACACCCGGAATCCGCTCGCGGATCCCGGGATACTCGGGGTTTCCGCCGGTGCCGCACTGGGAATCGTGCTCACCGTGTATCTCTTCCGGGTCGGGGACATCCACGTCTACATGTGGGCCGCACTCATCGGGGCGGCCCTGGGCTCCGCCATCGTGTTCACGGTGTCCGCGATCGGTGGGGGTGGTGCGAATCCGCTGAGTCTGATCCTCGCGGGTGCGGCGCTCACCGCCTTCTTCGGTTCCGTCACCACGGCGATCATCCTGATGGATGAGGCGTCCATGGATAAACTCAGGTTCTGGAACGCGGGATCGGTGAGCGGCAGGGACCTGGGCATTCTGTCCGCTGTCGCACCTCTCCTCATCGTCGGGTTCCTCATCGCCCTCGCGAGCGGGCCCACACTGAATCTCCTCACCGTGGGAACCGAGGTCGCTACCGGGCTCGGGGTGAACGTCGTGAGGGCCCGACTCCTCGGCTTCGCCGCGATCACGCTGCTCGCGGGCGGTGCCACGGCGGCTGTGGGCCCGATCGGTTTCCTCGGACTCATGGTCCCCCACGTGGTGCGGGCGATGACCGGCCCCGACTACCGGTGGATCGTACCGGCCTCCGCGCTGACCGGTTCCCTCGTTCTGGTGGTGGCGGATATCGTCGGACGGACTCTCGTCCGCCCCGGAGAGCTGCAGGTGGGAATCGTCCTCGCCCTGATCGGCGCCCCCTTCTTCATCGCCCTGGTACGGAGAAAGAGACTGGTGACGCTGTGAACGATCGAATCAGTGACACACACGACGGTTTCCCGGCCACCGCGGGACAGCGGATCCTGCCCCGGAACAGTGAGCTCATCTGGCCGCTGCCGACGGCGCGGGTCAGATGGCGGGGGCTCGTCGTTGTGCTGGTGCTCACGTCGGTGCTGCTGGTTCTCCTCGCCGTCGCACTCAGCCGTGGTGACTATCCCGTGTCGGTCACCCGGGTCCCGGTGATCGTCGCCGGAGGCGGAACCGACATCGAGCGGACGATCGTCGTCCAGTGGCGGTTGGGGCGCGCACTGGTCGCTGTCGTCATCGGACTGTGCCTGGGGGTGTCGGGGGCGATCACCCAGTCCATCGCCCGGAACGCCCTCGCGTCACCGGACATCCTCGGTATCTCGATGGGCGCGTCGGTCGCCGCGGTTGCGGTGATCGTCCTCGGTGGATCGGGTGTCAGCATCGCGGGTGTGCTGATCGGTGTGCCTGTGGCCGCACTGTGCGGCGGTCTGGCTACCGCGGTGGTGATCTATCTGCTGGCGCTGAAGAACGGGGTCGACCCCTACCGCCTCGTACTCATCGGCATCGGCGTCAATGCGCTCCTGGGGTCGCTGGTCACCTGGCTGCTAGTCATCGCCGACATCCGTCGTGCGGAGCAGGCCACGCTGTGGCTGACCGGTTCCCTGAACGGACGTGGATGGCCCGAGTTCGTTCCTCTGGTCATCGTGTTCCTGGTCTCCGTACCGGTCCTGCTCGTCTCGGCGTTCGACCTCAGGCCACTTCACTTCGGGCGTGATCTCTCCGTCGGTCTCGGCGTCCGTGTCACGGTCACCCAGGCCCTCGTGCTGCTCGTGGCGATCGCACTGACATCGGTGACCGTCGCAGCGGCGGGCCCCATCGGATTCGTCGCCTTCGTCTCACCGCAGGTGGCGAGGCTGTTGACCGGTTCCCCCACGCCGCCACTGGCGGCCGGCGCACTGACCGGGGCCATCATCATCCTCGCCGCGGACATCGTCACCGGCAGCGTGCTGCCCTGGACCCTGCCAGTCGGGGTCGCGACCGCCGCGATCGGCGGCCCCTTCCTCATCTTTCTGCTCATCCGGACCAACCGAAAGGTCACCCTGTGAACACCGACACGCACACCCACACCGCGCCGGGTGCCACCGCGCTCACCGCCCGGGGTATCGATGTCGGGTACCGGGACCATCGCGTCATCAGCGGTCTGGACATCGACATACCGAGAGGCGCGGTCACCTCCGTGATCGGCCCCAACGGATGCGGGAAGTCAACGCTCCTGAAGGCCCTGTGCCGGCTGCTTCCCCTCCGTGCGGGCGAGGTGACCATCGACGGGACACCCCTGTCCCGGGTCCCGTCCAGGGTCCTCGCCCGCAGGTTGGGGGTTCTCCCGCAGAATCCGGTGGCGCCGGAGGGTGTCCTGGTCGCCGATCTCGTCGTGCTCGGCAGGCACCCGCACCGAAGCTGGATCCGCCAGTGGGCGGCTGACGACGATGACGCGGTCCGGGAGGCACTCGAGCTGACAGGCGTGGCCGATCTCGCGGACCGCGCGGTGGACTCACTGTCCGGTGGCCAGCGTCAGCGGGTGTGGCTCTCCATGGCGCTGGCCCAGCAGACCGACATCCTGCTCCTCGACGAACCGACCACCTATCTCGACCTCGCCCACTCCCTCGACGTGCTGGACCTGATCGACTCGATGCAGGCGGACCACGGCAGGACGGTGGTCATGGTCCTCCACGATCTCGCTCTGGCCTGCCGCTACAGCGACAATCTCGTGGTCATGCGCGACGGCGCCGTCGTCGCCCAGGGGGATCCCGCGGACATCGTCACCGAGGAGCTGCTGGATTCCGTGTTCGGCCTGAACGCCCGGATCCTGCCGGATCCCGTGTCGGACAGACCGCTCATCGTCCCGGTCGGGCGACGACGTCTCACCGGGGTCGCCTAGCGGACCCTTTCCGCGGGATCCGACCACGGAAAAACCGCCCACCGAAGATGGTGGGCGGTTGGATCCGTGGAGCCTACTTCTTGGCGGCGCCGGCGTAACGCTCGGCGACATCGTCCCAGTTGAAGACGTTCCACACGGCCTTGACGTAGTCGGCCTTGACGTTCTTGTACTGGAGGTAGAAGGCGTGCTCCCACATGTCCAGCATGAGCAGCGGGGTCAGGTTGGCGGAGATGTTGCCCTGCTGATCGGTCAGCTGCTCGACGACGAGGCGGCCGCCGATGTGGTCGTAACCCAGGACCGCCCAGCCGGAGCCCTGCAGGCCCAGCGCGGCACCGGAGAAGTGCTCCTTGAACTTCTCGAAGGAACCGAAGTCCCGCTCGATGGCCTCGGCCAGCTCACCGGTGGGCTCGCCGCCACCGTTGGGGGAGAGGTTCTTCCAGAAGATGGAGTGGTTGGTGTGGCCACCGAGGTTGAAGGCGAGGTTCTTCGACAGTGCGGTGACCTCATCACCGATGGTGCCGTTCTCGCGGGCCTTGGCGAGTGCCTCCATGGCCGCGTTGGCACCCTTGACGTAGTTGGCGTGATGCTTGGAGTGGTGCAGCTCCATGATCTCGGCGGAGATGTGCGGCTCGAGGGCATCGTAGTCGTAATCCAGCTCGGGGAGCTCGTAGTAGGTGGTCATGTGAAAATCCTTTCGTATAAGACGGAGCGCGGAACAGGTCCGCGCCGTGGCCCCCATGATAGGTCAAGACAGAATAACGTCACACATCTAGCACGAAATTGTTATAAGTACGTTCGGCCGAACATCAGTCCCCTGTGCCTGTCGCCTGCCGCTAAGCACCAATTCCCCCGGTTAGGGGTAATTCCGTGGAAACACCATCCCCCCGTTCCACCGCCTAGGGTGGTGGTCACGAACATGCACCGAGAAAGGGGCCCGACATGGGATGGTTGATGGGGCGCGAGCCCGAGATGGTCACCGCAGATGATGCTCTCAAGGGGGGTCGGAGCCCGGTCCTGGATGAGCCGCACCCGCACGCGGTTCTCGGGACCCCGGTCACGGGCCCGTGGCGGGACGGACAGTCCAGCGTCCTCATCGGGATCGGTTGTTTCTGGGGTGCCGAGAAGATCTTCTGGGAACTCGAGGGGGTGGAGTCGACCTCCGTCGGCTACGCCGGCGGCTACACGCCCAATCCCACCTACCGGGAGGTCTGCACGGGCCGTACGGGTCACGCGGAGGTCGTCGAAGTGGTGTTCGATCCGGCCCGTGTGGCGCTGCCGCAGATCGTCGCCACCGCCCTCGAGGCGCACGATCCCACCCAGGGTTTCCGCCAGGGGAACGACGTGGGCACCCAGTACCGGTCCGCCTTCTACACCACGGGTGGCCCCGAGCGTGCCCGTGCCGACGCCGACATGATCCGGGCGATGGTCACCGACTACGGGGAACGGCTGGCGGGCGCAGGCTACGGTCCCGTCACGACCGAGATTCTCCCGCTCGCGGAGACGCCCGCCGGGGACTACTACCGCGCCGAGGACCACCACCAGCAGTACCTGCACAAGAATCCCGGGGGGTACTGTCCACACCACTCCACCGGGGTCGCCTGCGGGGTGCCGGAGCAGACGGAACGCGACTGAATGCCGTGGGCCACACAGCCTCCGGAAAATTCCTGGAAAAGCGGGAGAGACCGGGGACCACCGCGAAAGTGGTACCCGGTCCCTCATTCATCTGGGGTCCTGTCCGGTCACATCCGGAAGCCGATGGACCGCAGAAGCGCATTCAGTTGAACTGTGGAATGAAGCCAGCCGATGATCGGAAGTGCAACCAGAGTGAACACAGACAGCGCTCCGATGATCGCGGTGAAAGCCCCACCCAGGAGTGTCCAGCTGTTCTGACCTGTCGGGGTGGAGGAGCCCGGAACCGGAGGTTCGTCGGTCGGCGTGGCCGGGGTGGTGGGTTCGTCGGTCGGCGTGGCCGGGGTGGTGGGTTCGTCGGTCGGCGTGGCCGGGGTGGTGGGTTCGTCGGTCGGCGTGGCCGGGGTGGTGGGTTCGTCGGTCGGCGTGGCCGGGGTGGTCGGTTCGTCGGTCGGCGTGGCCGGGGTGGTCGGTTCGTCGGTCGGCGTGGCCGGGGTGGTCGGTTCGTCGGTCGGCGTGGCCGGGGTGGTCGGTTCGTCGGTGGTGAACGGCTGCCCCTTGAGGGAGATGCTGTCGACGAACATCTGGCGCACCGGGAACGGATCCGAATCCGATGCGGGATGTGCCCAGTCCTTGACCTCGACATACTGATTCAGGATGAGTCGGTATGGACGGGAGAGGATCTCGCGGTACTTCTCGCCCGAGATGTCCAGGTCTGCAGGAGTGATGTGCTCCTTCTCGTCGAATGGGGGACCGCTCTCGTGCAGGATGGGTTTCCCGTCTATGGAGAAGCGGAGATCATCCGTCGTCGTCTGCAGTGTCCACGTGTGCCAGTTCTCCGCTATGTCCTTTCCCTCGGAGAACACCCGACCATCGCGGATGGTTCCTGACTCGTTGCAGCCGAAGTGGACCGTCGCCGGAGAGTGCTTCGATCGCCAGGGCCATGAGTAGTGCTCGATGATGTCGAGCTCCCCGTAGCTGCTGTCGGTCGCTCCCGCGCGGCAGGCCGGTTGGTCATTCTGCATCCAGATCGCACTTCGGACACCCTTGACGCCGCCGGTGTGGAACTTCGCTCTCACGTTCACGGTGAAAAGCCCGGATGCGACCCAGTCGCTGTGGAGCCGACCCGTGGTGTACCGGGTGATCATGTTCTCCGGGCACGGAGTTTCGACGATATTGGCGTCTGTCAGAGGGTCGCCGTCTTTTTCGATGCAGTGACGTGCGGTGGTGATTACCAGCATTCCGTCCCTGACCTCGACCGCGTCCGGGGTCACCGTGACGTTCTTATTCAAATAGTCGGGCTGGTTGAAGATCAACCAGCCGTCGAGGGCGTCAGCGGAGTCGAAGTCCTCGGTCCATTCGTAGGGTTTTGACAGTACGGGTGGCTCAGACGCTGTGGCCACCGGGGCGAGGGCTCCGAATACGACCGCAGAGGTGGCGAGCACGGCTGTGCTCGTGAGGCGGAGACGGTTGAATGTGCGCAATTGGAGCTCCGAACTGCTGGAAGATGTCTGTTCTTTAAAAACTTTAGCTGTTCGCTGAGAAAGACGCATATCCGAAGGCTCGTTCACTGCCCCGCTGCATGGGTAATTGCTAATTTATGGCTGTGTAGTGAGGATGCGTCTCCGTGGGGTGCATGGCGTCCAATCGCCCGTCAGTTTCTGCCGGTGGTGCAGCCCGGGCGGGTCGTGGAGGACCTGCCAACGTACGTGTGATTGATCTCGGGGGTCATTCCCCCGGGCGGAAAACCGGCGAGGCCCGCAACCCCCGGGTCGCCATTCACCGCAGGGAGGTCATCCCGGTTCAGCCAGACCGCCGCCATGCCGGCTCGTCTCGGTCCGGCGACATCGTTCGCGTAGCTGTCGCCGATCATCACCGCCTCACCCGGTGCGACCCCGAGGAGCTCCAGGGCCTTCCGGTAGCACTCCGGTCGGGGCTTGGCGACGCCCAGATCGCCGGACGCGAGCAGCCGAACCCCCGGTAGATCGAGGCCGGTGCGCCGGAGCTTCTCGGACTGGATCTCGGCGACGCTGTTGGTGAGGACGGCGACCCGGGCGCCGGTCTCGAGTGCCCGACGGAGTGCGGGTTCCGCGTCCGGGAACGCGGTCCACGCATCGCGGTACAGGGACAGGAAACGACCGAAGAGCTCGTCACACGCGGAGTCCGTGAGGGTGTGATCGCCGGTGAACTCCCTCGTGCGTCCGCGACGCTGCTCCAGATGGCTGACGGTGCCCTGCTCGTAGGCTTCGAACCAACGCCGTTCGATCTCGAACCAGCGGTCCGTCTGATCACCACGGAGTCCCAGCTCACGGGCCCACGTCCGAGAGGCCGCCCGCGCTGCGCCGGTGTGGTCGATGAGGGTGCCGTCGAGGTCGAAGATGATTGCCTTGTAATCCACGCCACGCCAGGCTAGCAGTTTCCGTGTTCCGGCAGGTAGGGTGTCCCGCGGCGGCGGCCCGGCAGGCTCCGGTCCCGGCCGATCCGGAACCGATTCCATGGACAGTCAGCTGGAGGAAGCAACGACGTGAACGACCAGACGACAGAGAAGGCGCAGCATCTCATCGACAGCGGGGAGATCGATGATGTCCTCGACGAATTGGGGCAGCGCATCCTCAACGGGGCCATAGTCGAGCTGGATGACGCCACCGAGCATCTCGTCGAGCAGCTCCTGAACTCCCGGCTCGACTGCCGCGACGCCCGTGGTTCGGTAACCGACGTCTCCGAGGAGCTCGCGCGGCACGTCTGGGGAAACTGCGAACGTACCGCCCGTCCGTGGGTGGACCAGACGACGGACGCCGACCGGTTGCTCGCGGCCTTCGCCGCGCTGCGGGAGACGGGGATCGTCTCCGGGTTGTTCACCAACTGGAAGGCGATGGAGATCCCGCCGGAAAGTCGCGGTGCGGTTCTCGTCCGCCGCGACGAATGGCAGGACCTGAGTTTCCTGCGCAGGAGGCGCCTGCCGGTCAGCTTCGTCGGTGTCGCCGAGGACGAGTCCGACATCGGTCTCGAGCTCACCGGGGCTCTCCGGGAGGCGGGATTGGCCGCCTCCGCCCCGAACCACGGGAAAGTGACGGTGCGGCTGCTGTGGAAGTGGCATGTACCGGAGCTCATGAACGCCTGATCGGGTACGGCGAGCGGGCCGGATTCAGGGGATGGCGCAGTGTACGGGGATGGCCGGGCATGTTTGAGGGATAGATTCCTCACATTTTCCACACGAAGCAACATAAACGGGCATCATGGGTTGTGGAAGAACGTCCTGCGTCGTTCAGTCGGCGCTCATCAGCCGGTTCCACCGGGCCGGCAGGGAGAAGGTATCCATGAAGGTCAGTGTCGGAAACAAGATTGTTCTCATCGGCGCCGGCGATGTCGGGGTCGCCTACGCTTTCGCTCTCATCAACCAGGGAATCTGTGACCACCTCGCCATCATCGACATCGATGAGAAGAAGCTCGAGGGCAACGTCATGGACCTCAACCACGGTGTCGTCTGGGCTCCCTCCCGGACGAAGGTCACCAAGGGCACCTACGCGGACTGCGAGGACGCCGCCATGGTCGTCATCTGCGCCGGTGCCGCCCAGAAGCCGGGCGAGACCCGCCTCCAGCTGGTCGACAAGAACATGAAGATCATGAAGTCCATTGTCGATGACGTCATGGCCAGTGGTTTCGACGGTATCTTCCTGGTGGCCTCCAACCCGGTGGACATCCTCACCTACGCCTGCTGGAAGGACTCCGGGCTGCCCGCCCACCGCGTCATCGGCTCCGGCACCGTCCTCGACTCCGCCCGCTTCCGCTACATGCTGGGCGAGATGTACGAGGTCGCACCGACCTCCGTGCACTCGTACATCATCGGTGAGCACGGCGACACCGAGCTGCCCGTCCTCTCCTCGGCGACGATCGCCGGTGTGTCCATGCGCAAGCAGCTGGAGAAGGACCCGGAACTCGAGCCCAAGCTGGAGCGGATCTTCGAGGAGACCCGCGACATGGCCTACAAGATCATCGACGCCAAGGGATCCACCTCCTACGGCATCGGCATGGGGCTCGCCCGAATCAGCCGTGCCATCCTCCAGAACCAGGACGTCGCCGTCCCGGTCTCCGCACTGCTGCGCGGTGAGTACGGCGAGGAGAACATCTACATCGGTACCCCGGCGATCGTGAACCGTCGCGGTATCCGCCGCGTCGTCGAGCTGGAGCTCACCGAGCACGAGATGGACCGTTTCAAGCAATCGGCCAACACCCTCCGGGAGATCCAGGAGAAGTTCTTCCCGACCGAGGAGAAGTAGGAAGTAGCAGGACCCGGGGAGATCGCTCCCGGCCAGGAGAGGTGGTAGTTCCACGCGGCACGCAGTTGTACGGCGGGGCGGGCGCACGGTCAGTGACGGCGCCCGTCCCGCCGTCGGCGTGTGGATGCACACCGATCATGACCGGCAAGGGCCCGGAGTGGGACAATGGAACCCGTGACCGATGAAGCACCAGCACCCGGAACAAGGATCATCGCGCACCGCGGTGACTGCGAGAACCACCCGGAGATGACGATGCCCGCGTTCGAGTCCGCGCTCGAACTCGGCGCGGACGGCGTCGAATGTGACGTGCGTCTCAGTTCCTGCGGGACCGTCATGTGCATCCACGATCCCGTGGTGAACCGCGTGAGTGACGGATCGGGCCGCGTATCCGCCCTGAGCCTCGCGGAACTGAGCCGTCTCAACTTCGGCACCCCGGTCGACCCGCAACCACCCCTCCGGCTCGACGACCTCCTGGAGCTCATCTCCGCGTACCCGGGCCGCGAACTGTTCATCGAGACCAAGCATCCCCTCCGCTTCGGCCGCGAACTGGAGGAACAGGTCACGCTGCGGCTGAGATACTTCGGACTACTCGATGACCCCCGAATCCGGATCATCTCCTTCTCCGCGCTGTCCATTCTGCGGATGCGCCAGCTCGCCCCTGCCGTCCCGAGGATCCACCTGTGTCGGGACAGATGCCCCGTCTACGATCCGGTGGTGGACGCCCGTGGCGCGGTATCCGGCTGGGGCATCTCCGTGGGCAGGGCGAGAGAGAACTCCTCCCGGATCGGGTACCGCGGACTTCCCGGTTACATGTGGACAGTGGACGACCCGGCCGACATGGCATGGGCCGCGGACCACGGTGTGCGGTGGATGGCCACCAACCGGCCCGGCACAGCACGGCGGGTACTCGGGCGGTAGCACCCGGAGCAGGTCCCTGCGGGTATCTTCAAGGCATGGCCAAAAAGAAGAAGAAGAATGAAAATCTGCCCGAGGGCATGAGCCGCCGCCAGGCGAAGCTCGCCGCCCGCGCCGCCGAACGCGCCGCACTCGACCGGGACCCCCGTCCCTACGACGGTCTCGCCATGGAAGCGGACCTGGTGGCCCTGCAGGAATTCGTTCCCTCCGCTACCGCTGAACTCACGGTGACCGGACTCGATGAGCCCGTCACCCTCTGCACCGTCCTGCCCGGCGCTGTCGCCGCCGTCGTCCGCGAGAACCCGGACGGCGGGACCGAGCGCCTCGTCGCGCTCCAGGTTCAGGCCCACAGTCACAACCCCGGGCGGGACCTCGCCTACGCGATCAACTGGGTGAAGGGCGCGGAGAGCGGACAGACCCTCGAGTCGACCGCCGCGGACGGCAACCAGCCCGACCTCAAGGAACTGATCGATTCCGCCGCCACCCTGACCCCGACCGCACACGACACCTTCGACTGGTGGCTCGCCGAGGGGAGTGCCCTCGATCCGCGCCTCAAGCAGGGCATCGAGCAGGCCAACGCCGCGGTCATGCCCTCCGAGGAGATCACCGCGGACATCGAGGGCACCGTCTGGTGGATCGACCCGGGCGAGAAGGCCCATGTCCGGTGGATCCGCACCGAGAACGAGGACAAGCTCATCTCCGCCCTCGCCCGCATCGCCGCCGCCGGCGAGCTGACCCTCGGCGAGGGAACCAGGTTCGCCGGCGTGTTCCGCACCCACGGTATCGCCGTGCCGGTGTTCGACCTCCCCCGGGAAACGGCCCCGGCCGAGTTCATCTCCCCGCTCGAGGCGCTGGACAAGAAGATCAACCGGGAGCTGGGCAACGACGCCGAGCTCACCGCCGACGAGCGCAAGCAGCTCGACAACATCAAGTCCCGCCAGGTCACCATCCGGTAGCGGTATCCGGGAGACATGAGAGAGGGCCCGGTCACCGTTTCACCGGTGACCGGGCCCTCTCTCCTTCGCTACCCCTGCCGATTCACCGCAGGGAATCGAACAGGGATCGGGCGGCGGCGTCATCCCACAGCACGACATTGCCCACCGCGGTGTCCTGGAAGCCCCCGACCGGGACGGTCTCTGTGACGACACCCGAGCGCATGGCCAGGGCCAGACGGGCCAGGTTCCAGATGTGGTCACCGGTGCCCACCGTGAACGTGCCGCTCGCGCGACCGATCAACGGGCCCAGACGGAACGGGTTGAGCAGCGTCGTCGGATCGGTGGCCTTCTCCATCAGCGCGGAGAGGAACTCCCGCTGGTGGGACACCCGGTCCAGGTCGCCCATCTCGAAGGCTCGGCTACGGACATACCCGAGAGCATCGGGACCATTCAGTTTCTGGCACCCCGCGGGCAGATCGATGTTCGCCAACGGATCGTTGATGGCCTCGGTCACGCACATCTCCACACCGCCCACCGCATCGACCAGACCGGCGAAACCACCGAAGCCGATCTCCGCGTAGTGGTCGATCCGGAGTCCGGTGGCCTGCTCGACGGTCTCCGTGAGCAGCTGCGGGCCACCGAACGTGAATGCCGAGTTGATCTTGTTCATCCCGTATCCCGGGACGTTGACATAGGAGTCACGGGGAATGGAGACGAGCGTCGGCTTCGATCCGCGGCCGTAGTGCAGCAGCATGATCGTGTCCGTGCGCCCCACCCCGATGTCCCCACCCGTGCCGAGGGTGTCGATCTCCTCCTGGGTGAGCCCCTGCCGCGAATCCGAGCCGACCAGCAGCCAGTTCGTGCCCGCGGTGTTCGCCACCTGTTGCGTGGGGGTCGCCTCGACGCGGTTCAGTTTCGCGTCGGCCCACAGGCCGATGACGACGGTCAGGGTGAGCACTATCCCGATAGCGAGCAGGAACGGCGTCATGCACCCCATGCCGCAGCCACGCCCGCGTCGGCGTCGCGGCCGGCGGGAACGCGGCTCCGGGGAGTAGTCCCGCCTGCCGCCTCCGCGCCGCTCCGGGTGCACCGGGGGCTGCTTCGGTGGTGGAACCGGGCTCTCACGACGATAGGCCGGGACCGGCCGGGCCTCCGGGCGGTATTGGATGGGACGCTCCGGGGGCGGCGTCGATCGCGAGTACGGGGGACGTTCCTGCGGTCGTGGCGTGTAGCGGGTCACCCCGGTGTCCCCACGGGGTGACCGGACCGGACGATCCTGAAGTCGTTCGCGGGGGGACCGCTCCCCGTGCGCGTGTCTTCCGGCCTCCGGTCGCGGGCGGGAAGAACCGCCGGGACCGCGTCGCCGGACGGGCCGCCCGAATCTGTCAAGGATGGGCCTGCCCCGACTGTCGCGGGCGATGTCGTCCGGGAGATCACCATGCTGGGACGGGCCTCGAGAATCCATGCAAACCACCCTAGCGGAGACTAGGAGCTGAACAGCCCCACCAACCCCAGTGGCTCAACAAGTGTGCTGTAGCCGACGAAGGCCACCGCATCAATGAGGAAATGCGCCACGATGAGCGGCCACACGCGCCGGGTCCGGGTGTACAACCAGGCGAACACGAGCCCCATCAGAATGTTCCCCAGGCCTGCGGAAAACCCCTGGTAGAGATGGTAACTTCCGCGCAGGAGCGCGGAAGAGGCGATGACCGCAGGTGTGGACCAGCCGAGCTGGCGGAGTCTGGTCATCAGCCAGAGCACCACAACGGTTTCCTCAGCGAATGCGTTGGCGAAGGACCACAGGAGCAGCACGGGAGCCTGCCACCACACCGAATCCAGCGTCGTGGGTATCACCTGCCTGCTGAGCCCCAGGTGCAACGCCGTCAGGTAGAAGACCAGTCCAGGAACGCCGATCAACGCAGCCAAGCCGGCACCCCGCAGCCAGTCACCACCCCGCAGTCCGGGCATCCGCACACCGGATCCGGACAGCAGGAAGATCACCAGCAGACCCCAACCTGTGAGGACGGACGCCGAGCACAGCTGCAGCGCCAGATCCAGCCAGTGCACACCGGCCTTCGGCGCATTCAGGGTGACCTTCTGTGCATTCAACGGTTCCGGTGCCAGGACCGCATCGATCAGCCGGAGCGCCGAGCGCACACCCGCCATGCCGAAGGTGACCAGCAGCACGACACCGATCTCCATGCGGATTCGGGGCGCCGTCATCCGGGCGTCAGGTGTTGGCGTCATCACGGATGCACCTGGGAGGCCACACCGAGCAATTCACCGAAGGACGCACGTACGGACCCGAGATGCATGCCCACGGGAGGGCGGCCGGCCACCGCAACCGGTACGCTCACCGCCGCGCCCCCGGTCATGTTGAACAATGTCGCCCACGGGGTCCAGCGGGTCTGCGCCGCGAAATCCTCCGGCGGTTCCAGCCGGGAGAAATGGCCGATCTCCGGAGGATCGTGAGCCAGCGTCGGCGTCAGGAGAACGTCGATGTCCCACGCGGACAGGATCGTCTGTAGAACGGCATCGAAATCGGCGACGGCCTCCGCGCGCCGGGCCTCGGGCAGTGCGGATCCACGTTCCCGCAGCCACTCGATGATGTCGCTCGCAGGCCCGGGAATGTGAATGGAGCGTGAGGCCAGCACGTCGCCGAAAGCCGCGAAGGGTCGCCCACCGTACGGGCGGGACACCTCCCGGATCCGGTGTCCCAGATCAGACAGACGATCAGCCACCGAGAACACGGACGACACCATCACCGGACTGACCGATCCGTCACCGTGCAGTGGTTCCACCAGCACACCGATCCGCAGGGAGCGTCTCACCGGAGAAACCCCGAACACGAATGCCGCGTCCGCGACCGAGCGGGTTATGAACCCTTGCGCGGTGGGGGAACCACCGGAACTGTTGTGCGGGGGTTTCACTCCCACGGTGCCCGTTGCGGCCGCGGGTACCCGGATCGAGCCTCCGCCGTCAGAGGCGTGGGCGACATCCACAAGACCGAGCGCCACTGCCGCGGCCGCGCCTCCCGAGGAACCGCCCGGTGTCCGCCCCGGCCACAGAGGATTCGCCACAGCAGGCATCCCCACCGGTTCGCAGTACGCTGTCATACCCATCTCGGAGGTCTGGGTCTTGCCCGGAATGATGATGCCCGACATGAGGAGCTGGGCGGCCCATGGGTCCGTTTCGGGGGACGGTTCCGTCCGTGTGACGGAACCGTAGGAACATGGCAACCCGGCGACGGGCATGAGATCCTTGATCGGAAGCATCAGACCATGGAGCCTTCCCCGTCGGTCTGTGGGAACCGAATCGAGGAAACGGGCACGCCGTAGAGCTAGATCAGGATCAACGGAGACGAATCCGTGGGTAGACGCAGCGCGCTCGGTGATGTCGGAGAGGCGCTTCTTCACGGTTTCCGGGAGATCCCCGGAAGCGGCGTGAAGCCGATCTGCGAGCGGGACTAGGGAGCCGTTGACCATGCAGAGCAGGTTACCCCGTGAGGGTGGGCGAATGAGGGTGGGCAGCTACAATGCGGTCTATGAGAACTGTCGTCGCCTATTTGGGGCCCGAGGGAACATTCACCGAGGCAGCGTTGCTGGAGTTTCAACGGCGGGGGAGTTTCGGGCCCGGCGACATCGGAAAACTCCCGGTGGAAAGCCCTCATGAAGCACTGAACGCTGTCCGTTCCGGAGCCGCCGAGTACGCGTGTGTAGCGATTGAAAACTCGGTCGACGGACCCGTCACACACACCTTCGATGCGCTGGCTGACGGCGAAGGTGTACGGATCTTCGCGGAGACCGAGATCGAAATCAGTTTCTCGATCATGGTCCGCCCTGGGACCTCGGCCAGTGACGTACATACCTTCACGACCCATCCGGTCGCTCGACAGCAGGTACGACACTGGACGGACCGTGCTTTTCCCGAAGCGGAATTCATTCCTGCCTCATCGAACGCTGCAGCGGCGAAGGCCGTAGCGGAAGGTCGCGCTGATGCCGCTATAGCGCCCCACCGAGCCGCCGAGATTTTTGGGTTGGACGCGATCGCAGAAAACGTCATCGACGTACCGGGGGCCCGAACGAGATTCGTTTCCGTGGGTCGAACCTCCCGATCTCCGAAATCCACGGGCAATGATCGAACCGCAATTCTGTTCACACTCCGAAATGAGCCGGGATCCTTAGTGAGGGCTCTACGACTATTTTCCTCGAGAAATATAGACTTGACTAGGATCGAGTCAAGACCAACCAGAACTCAACTGGGAGCCTATAGATTCCATGTGGATCTGAAGGGTCATATTGATGATGCCGCTGTAGCGGCGGCATTGAACGATCTTTCTTCCAGAACGACAGATATGAGGTATCTGGGTTCATGGCCCGTTTCGCCTGCTGCGGAATCGCCTGACATCTGATCTGTATATGCTGGCGAATCCCTCAGTGCGGAGCTTTCAAAGATGCTATGAAAAGCTTGGGGGATATTAGCGATCATCACGAGACGAAAGCGGTATCATGATAAATTAGAATCGTTGATTGCACACCCCTTGTGTAATTAACCTAGGCCACCGGGAATCGGGCGTACCCCGAGTCCGTTCCAAGCCCATCTGCCTCACCATTACTAGCTAGGAGTTTAGCTTTGACTATCCCGCAACGATTAAAAGTCGTAACTGTTTACGGAACCAGGCCAGAAGCGATCAAAGTAGCACCTTTGGTTAAGGCGCTCGGAGCCGACAAAGATATTGAGAGCATCACAGTCTCTACGGGCCAACACCGTGAAATGCTTGATCAGGTGAACGGAATGTTTGGGATCACTCCTGACTATGATCTCGGAATTATGCGCCCCGGTCAAGGCCTCAATCAAATTATCGCGAGGGCGATCGAAGGACTCGCACCGGTACTCGAAAAAGAGAAGCCGGATGCGGTTGTTGTCCAAGGGGATACATCGACTGCAATGGCAGCAGCCATTGCAGCTTTCAACGAAAAAATTAAGGTCGTTCACCTTGAAGCAGGCCTGAGAACCGGTAACCTCCACTCGCCCTTTCCCGAAGAGGGAAACCGAAAGATAATTGGGCAAATCTCATCGCTTCACCTGGCTCCAACAGAAACTTCAAAGCAGAATCTGATTGCGGAGAATTGTTGTGAAGATCGCATCATAGTTGTCGGCAATACGGTGATCGATGCTCTACTTGAGGCGGCAACCTGGAACACATCGTTTGAGGACGCTCGGTTAGAGGAGCTATCGAGTACGTCGAATCGCATCGTTATGGTCACAACGCACCGCCGTGAAAATCTAGGTGTTATGAATTCGATCGGTGCTGCCCTTAACGATCTGGCCACAAAATACCCGGATATCGTTTTTGTACTTCCGGCGCACCTCAATCCGAAAGTGAGGCGAGCAATCCTTCCTGAGATTGAAGGTCGGGACAACATTGTCATAACGGATCCACTTCCGTATGACCAATTCACTAAGCTCATGGCTCGGGCAGATATCGTTCTCACTGATTCCGGAGGTGTTCAAGAAGAAGCACCCAGTTTGGGTAAGCCCGTCCTGGTGATGCGTAAAGATACTGAACGACCCGAAGCGATCACCGCGGGTACGGTTAAACTCATTGGAACAGACGAACGAACCATATTTGCTGAAGCCTGCCACCTGATTGATGATTCAGCCGCCTACGAGGAAATGGCTAATGCGGTGAATCCCTATGGTGACGGTAGGGCTGCTCAAAGAAGCGTCGGAGCAATAAAGAACCTGTTTGGTTTTGGGGAAAAGCCGACTGAATTCCAGGCATAGAAACAGTTTTGTGATTCTTGGACACAATCCGAAAAAGCATGTGCCATTATGTTCGAACAGCATAAACTCGCTAGAGATATGAAACATCAGTATGTGAGGCGCGTGATTAAGCCACGATATTGGGAAAGGTGATCATATGGCAATGGTCGGAGTGGACGAAGGGGTTGCTTTCCGTCAACAGATCGGCAAGCATTTTAAAAAGACTAATTCGGATGAACGTCTTTGTAATGAACTCTTAATGGGTCAGTTGACACTGGACCCTCACCCGAGTTGGTCAATGCCTGAAGAACTAACATGGAACGAAGACCCATTTCGTCAACCCAACTGGAGATTTCAATTCCATGCTTTGCGTTGGATTGATCCGCTTCGAAGACGAGCGATTGAGGGTAGTTTCACTGCTGCACACACTTGGCTTAAGATATCCGAAAGTTGGATTGATAGTAAAATCCAAAGCGAAGATAAATATGCTTGGATGGACATGGCCGATGGGCTTCGAGTCATTGAACTTGTGCTTGGCTACCCAATAATACCCGAAGACAAGCGGCAGAAGTACGTGGATGCTATCCGGGTCCACGCTGATCACCTTAGCGATCCCAAATACCGTGCGGATGGAAATCACGCACTCCATCAACTGCAGGGATTGCTTGTCGCTGCTAGTTTTCTCCAAGATGACGCTCTTATCGAAGAATTCGCCGTCCAGATAAGAAACTTGTTCTGGGATGCTTACGATAAAGAAGGAGTAAATAAAGAAGCATCATTGTCCTATCAGGATCTGAATTATAGGTGGTGGCGCGAGGCTATCCAACGAGCAGAACGGGAGCATATTGATCTTTCAGATCTTAACAGCACCCTATTAAAGGGACGATCGATGCTTGTTCACGGGGTTAAGCCCAACGGCTATCTAGAGATGTTGGGTGACACTCCCGACCTCAAAACAATAACAAGAGATGGAAGTGCCGAAACCGATTATGTGCTCACTAAAGGTTCGGAAGGGGTCCCGCCGGCGGAACGTGCAGTAACTTTTGAGGAAGGCTATATCTTCGGGAGAAGCGGTTGGGGTGAATTCCAAAAAGGATTCGAAGACGAAACCTTCTACTCGTTAAGATTCGGCAGCGACCGCGCAATTCACGGCCACCAAGACTCAACTTCTTTTACTCTGTATGGCAGCGGAAAACCATGGCTTGTTGATCCGGGGTTGTATGGCTATATCCCTAGTCGAGAACGGAACTATATGAAATCCCGCCGGGCGCACAACGTCCTGATTGCGGAGGCTAAGGATTTTTTAGACACGAACCCACCTAGTTTAACTACGGACATCAAATCCATCGACTATGACTATTATGTTTTGGAACAGATGCCGTACCAAGGTTTTAAATCAACAAGACGTTTCCTTTATGACCGTAAACGGGACATTTTTGTTATAATTGATAACGTAGACCGGATCGACTCCTCAGAAAAGTTCCCTCGATTCCGGCAACTTTGGCATCTGCACCCGGAGGTCGTGATTGCGGACAGCCGACGTGGTCGAGTCGATTTGGTAAGCGGTGAGAAAACGGCGCATATTCGATGGCTCGACCGAATACAACCTGATGTATTTCAAGGAGACAACAGCATTGTTGAGGGATGGTTCTCCACGGGATACGGCAAGGCGGTCGATACTTCTGTAATAGGTGCGCGGCCTACTAAACGTGGGCTGCTGCAGTGGTGTGCAGTTGTTTCATTTGGTGATCGTGTTTGGGAACCGTTAGACTTTGCGAGTAAAGACGGCATAGACGAACTAAAGATTAGGTTAGGTGATGAGGTAGTCGGACTTGAGTTTTCTGCGCGGGGAGTTAGATCGGTTTCGCCGTACGACAACTCGCAGGGCCGACTCAATCGCGAAAGCGATTCGGAGAATCCAAGACGAGTGGACCCTGAATCAGACTCTGTTCCGCTCGAAGAAGCCGTAGGATACGCTCAACGATATTTTGAGAACCACGGCGAATCTTTGGATGCGGCGTCATACTGCAGTGACTACCTGGGTTCAATCCTTGAAGCTCGCGGTAGTGGCCTGTACCGCGATTTTGGAGTGTCAGCTGCGTACTTAGACTATCTTTCGCTCGTTGCGGGCCGCGCAACTCCGTCTTCGGAACTTGTATCTTCTCGTACGAGATTGCCTCTTGCTGTTTCTACGAATACAGATTTGGAATTAGTATCAAAGGGGGCAACTTCTACGAGATTCGAAAATCTACTCAACGCTCTGGATGATCCGTCTAAATGGAGTAATAATCGCATTATTGGAGTAGCTAGATCGGAAGGATTAGGTGTTCCGTTCTCCTATTTCCACGGGGACCGGGCGACGCTAGTAGTACTGTTTCAAGGCGCAGTCCGGCGAGAGTCTTCAGTGCTTCCATCTGTCTCCGGTGGAAATTTAGCTCGACGCTTGGGATGCCCACTAGTTTCTGTGTCGGATGCTACTTTGGATCTGGATTCAACTTTGACGTTAGGTTGGTATCTGGGTACTCAAAAACTAGATTTGGCGAAGTTTGTAGCAGAAGCGATCGATTCTCTAGCTTGTCGGCTAAGGGTGAAGAAGATCGTCTTCTGTGGTAGCTCCGGTGGGGGGTTCGCCGCGGTCGCTTCCGCAATCGAGAGTGACTTCAATTCGGTCGCGGCGCTCGCAGTTAATCCGCAAACCGATATTTTGAGTTACTATCCAAGGGTAGCTGCTCAGGCTGTTGAGGTGGTTTTCGGGAAGGAGCCTAAAGATCTAGACCCCTGCGAACGAGACCGCATGCGTCTTATCGGGAGAGCAGATAAATGGACAGGAAATTGTGCAATCACAATAGTTCAGAATCGCGGAGATCGGTTTCATGATTCTAACCATTGTCGGCCCTTCGTTCACGATTTGAAGGTTCGGAATCCCTTAATCCCGATTGACGTACACTATGTAGACCAAGGACCTGGCCACATCGCGGCGGATCCTGAGTTGATGGTGCGCCATATTAATCAATTAATCGGAATAGGAAATGAACTTCAATGAGTATTTTCAGTAAATTAAAAATAGTGCTACCCGCCAGTATATCCAAAATAATACCGTCTTTAGGCGTTGCAGAAGGTGATAGATTGCGTCGGACGGCGAACGAGCTTTGGATTGCCGGTGATAAAGATAAAGCGATGGATGTATTGAGTCAGGCGAAAACACGGTATCCCCAAGATTCGCTAATATCGCTGTCCTATGCTTCGAAGCTCCTTCAGACTGGTGATATGTCCGCTGCCCGCGATGCACTACTGGAATGCTTGGTATTGGAGCCTGGAAATACCCGTGCTTATGAACTACTTGAAGAGGCGCAAGCGGTAGAAAAGCTAAGTCAGAAGTTGAAGGATGATCTGACGTTAGGTTTGCTCAGGTCTTATTCGCCCGATGATGAGGATTCATTCCTTAAATTATTCTTCCTGGCACCCAAACGGACCAGCATGGCAGCGGTAAAAGACTTCTTCGACCGCGATGAAAATTTTGGATCAGGTCCAGATCTCGAAGTCGTCAGGTACATGAGGCTGAACTCGGAAGAGCGGCTTAGGGAAACTTCGCAGCTATTAGGTTCGCCAAATCTCATGCCGATGGCTGTCTGCCAGATTGTTCTAGGTGCTAATTCCGCCGCAATACCACTTCTCAAGGACTATGGCGTTGACGAGGTTCCGCCTGCGCTGCTGCGTGTTGCTGCACGCAGGGAGCTCCGACGCCGACGCAGCGGAATGGCAGCGGAGTACCTACGGTTATTTTTGAAGGAAGTTCCCAATGATAGGTGGGCGAAAACTAATTTGGCTCGGCTCGAGAGAAGCCGTGGGGATAGAACGGGATCGAACTATCACACTGGGCCATTCCCGTTCTCTGGACGGGCAGCGGAGAGAAGTTACCAACCTATATTGAATCGTGGATTTTATTTTCTTCACAATTCTCTTCCCTATGATTCCGGCGGATATGCGACGAGATCCCATGGCTTGCTAGCGGCGTTGAACCGATCTGGTTGGGATATTTCAGGGGTGACCCGGTACGGCTATCCGTATGATCGGGCTGGTTTTGATGTTCAAAAAACACCAGTAGTTGGCTGCCAAGTAGACAACGTTACCTACGAGCGGTTTTCGAAAGATGTCGTACTGCCGGTCCGAAAGACCCCGTTGCTGACATTTATCAGCCGCTATGCGGATGCCGCACAAGAGCTAGCGATTGAAAAGCGGCCTCTTATCCTTCATGGTGCTTCAAACCACTGGAATGGCTTGGCTGCAGCTGAGGTCGGCAGGAGGCTCGATATACCTGTGGTATACGAGGTTCGCGGGCTTTGGGAGGTAACGCGAGCTTCGAGGGAACCGGGTTACTCAGAAACCGAGCACTACAAGCAGAGGGCCGCCATCGAAGCTGAAGCCTGTAACGCAGCCGATAGGGTATTAACTATTACAAACGCTCTGAAGTTTGAAATGGTGAAACGTGGCGTCCCGGAAGAAAAGATTTCGGTAGTCCCGAATGGGGTCAACACCAAGCGGTTTAAACCTTTGATACGAGACGAGGAACTCGAAGAACAGATTGGGGTTAATGGAAGAACCGTTATTGGTTACGTAGGGTCTGTTGTAGACTACGAAGGGCTGGAGGACCTCCTCGACGTGGTAGTACGTCTCGCCAAGAAACGGAGTGATTTTATTCTGTTGATTGTTGGCGATGGTGCGGTTTGGCCCCGAATAAAAGCGCGTGTCGAAGCAGAGGGTCTTGAAGAGGTAGTGAAACTAACCGGAAGGGTTCCTCATGAAGATGTGGAGTCCTACTACTCGATCATAGATATTTGTCCCTTTCCTCGAAAACCACTTCCAGTTTGCGAGATGGTCTCGCCATTGAAGCCGTTTGAGGCATTGGCAATGGGTAAGTCGATCCTGTCATCAAATGTCGATGCGTTGAAAGAGATTGTCCAGGATGGTGAAACGGGCCTTTTGTTTGAAAAAGGTAATATCGACTCTTTTGAAGAAAAATTAACGATGGTTCTAGACGACGAAGCGCTAAGACGCCGTTTGAGTTGCAATGGCCTAGCCTGGGTACGGGCTAACCGTGATTGGTCTATCCTGGGTGAACGGGTTGGCGGGATCTATGAGTCTTTGGGAGCCCGGCGAAGCGGCGCTTAGTATTCTGGGCAGATATGTTTAGCGTTCAGGCGATAAGTTGAACTTGAAAAACCAGCCTTCGACTTGTGTTCACGGTAAAATCAAGAACGGAAATATTTAGCCGCGCGGGCTGGTTCGCTTTCCATTAGAAATTTCATGGCCAGCTTCTGGTTCGATCGATCTACGTCGTCTTGTCCATCTTAAATGCCGGTAATAACTGATTTTCGTATTATAAAGATTCGTTTGAAGGAGATTGCCCTGTTTCTAACCGCAGGCCGGGGACTACATTCCTTCTTCGGTATTCTCGGAATGGAAGCTGGGGAGCTATGAAGAAATCACTTTTCCGTCTTCGTTTTTTTATTGAAACTGCCCGGGAGGACCCGATTGGTTTTGGTATTCTAGTGTCGAGGAAGATACCCAATCCTTGGCGCAATAGAATTACAAACGTTGCAGCCCGAGTGTTTCCTTTCTCTGTGGTCCGCGTTATCATTTATATCATTGGTGACCGTCGTGACGATGCCGAGCGGCAATATGGTCGTCTGCGATCGGGTAAACTTCGAGATTTGCTCGGACTATACATTCATGGTGACTTGAGTAAATCCCAGCTGACGTACGTGAGGGCACGAAAAGCTTGGGACATCGGCGACATGGACAACGCGATTCGTCTAATACGCCCTAGTTCACTAACGGCGCGGCGTTGGCGTGCCGTAAAGAATGTTCTTGGTGGGGACTATCGCCCAGAAAACCTCTGTATCCGGACAACGGCAAAGGTCTCCCCTGATTTACTGCAGAGCGTTCGGGACCAAAAGAAATCTTCTACAGGATTACGTGTTCTTCACCTACTTACAAATTCTTTTCCTTACACGCTGTCCGGCTACTCTGTTCGATCGCACGCAGTTCTGAGAAGCCAACGTGAGCTCGGCATTAACTGCCTTGCGGTAACTCGACTTGGGTATCCAGAAAATATTGGCGTACAACCCAAAGATAACTTCGAGGAAGTTGATGGCGTACCGTACTGCCGATTGAGTGGTTTTGAGATACCTCCTTTTGTTGACGAGCGGCTGGCGCTGAATTACCAACTTATTTTAGCCATTGCTCGGGTTTATGAGCCGGATGTTATCCACGTAACTACTAATTACGAGAACGGATTAATTGGGAGATCCGTTGCCAATGCTCTCGGGGTCCCCTGGGTTTATGAAACTCGAGGAGAGATGGAAAAAACCTGGTTAGCACGGTGCTCAGATTCTGACTATGAGCGAGCTGTGGGATCCTCATTTTTTGTCCGGACTAGGAAGCTCGAAACGCAACTCATGTGTGATGCTAGTCGAGTAATAGCGTTGTCGAATGTGCAAAAACAATCGCATATTGAACGAAGTGTTGATTCATCCAAGATCGATGTTATTCATAATTCTGTCGAGAGAGAGACGCTGGCTAAACCCGGATTGACATCGTCGGATGCTAGAAAGCAACTTAACCTAACCGATCGATTTACTATTGGCACTATCACTTCTATCGTCGACTACGAAGGTCTAGAAGTACTGCTGCTTAGTTTGGACAAAATTCGGGATATGAAGCCGGATATGAAGATTCAGGCCGTAATTGTCGGAGATGGTGCAGCTTTGCCAAGTCTCATGGACCTAGCGGAGAAAAGGAATTTACTAGATTTGGTTTCATTTGTCGGTAAAGTTCCCCCTTCGGAAGTCTTGCGTTGGTACGACGCGATTGATGTTTTTTGTATTCCGCGTAAGGACGTAGATGTCGCTCGAGCCGTGACACCTCTAAAGCCGTTGCAAGCGATGGCTCGGTGTCGTCCTGTAGTAGTTTCGGATCTACCGGCATTGACAGAGATTACCACCGATAGGGGGGCTGGGATAGCAGTGAAAGCTGGGGACCCGCACGCATTGGCCGATGCCATTATACGGCTTTTTGAGAGTCCTGAGCTCTACGAATCGCTTGCGGAACGGGCATTTTCATTTGCCGAAGATACAACGTGGGAAAGCGCTGGCTCGGATTATAGTAAGATCTACCAGTTGCTTGTAAATCAATCTCGATAAAAGGCCATACATTCGAAACTAGAGATTTGACACCATAAGGATTGTCCGGTTTGAGAGAGCGTCTTGGGCGCGGAGCCCTGGTGGTCGCCGGGGTGAGATAGCCGGTTTCCGGGGGTGAAGATGTAGATTTCTTTACGCCTGTGCCCAACACCACGGGGACCTGCCGTGAACGCTACTGCCAGCCTGCTCGCTGAGACCATGTTCCGTACCGTGGAATTTCGGGTGACGATCGCCGTTGACGGGATCGAGGACACCGCACGCACCTGTTTCAGTGCCCGGTTCACCATTGGCCCGGCATACCCGGAGCACAAGGTCGCGGGCCGGTCGCTTGATCACCCCGGTTGCACGGTCATTGATTCGCTGATTGTCAGACACACTGATTGTCAGACACTCTATCGGGCCGCCCGTGCGGTTACCCCGGCCGACTTGGGGCAACTGCAGCTGCGGCACGGGGATGTTCCGATAACAGTCACCGCTTCCGGACGAACCCAGGGCCACGATTACCTACGGTGCACGGTTAGGGTCCTGCAAAGGTTCGGTGGTCGACCGCGTCAGCGTGTTCCGCGGTCGTCGCAGAATTCGGTATTGGTGGGGCCCTGGTCAACGCCGTGCGGGCACTGGCCTATGACGGTGTGTGTCACCTTGAAGGGGGGGCGGGTGCCTGGCGTCGATGAGCACACGTTCGCGGGGACGGGCGCAGTGTGTTTGTCACCGATTTGGTGGACCTTCATACCGGTGGTCGACGGGAAGGTGGCCGAGCTGTCTGCTGGAGAGATGGTCCAGGTCCACTGCGCGAAGTTCCCGTCCGACTGATTGGGTGCTCGTGACCGGCAGAAGCGGGACCGAGTCAAGGTCGTGGCCTAGGACGGGTCCGCCGGCTACCACCCTGCGGACATCGCGGGCGGTGCTAGTCGGCACGTTCGGTGATGGACCCATTCCAGGTCGTGAACCTCGCCGCCGAGAAACCGAAGCTGTGCCGCCCACGAATCCAGCACCACGCCTGCAGGCACCACAGCCGGACCGGGGATCTGCTGTACGGGATTTGACGCATGATTGTGACCGGTACTGGGTTGTGCACCGAGCGGCGATGAACCCGTCTCGACACTGTATTCACCGCTTATGACTCCCGTGTCGGGGTGGAGGTGATCTACCGCGTCTCCCACGACCTACCGACACCTAAGCCGGTCGTCGGCGCCGGGACGGCAGGATCGCCATGGACAAGGTGCTCCGCTCGATCCATCGCGGTGTGTCCGACGCTCTTGGCCGAACCTGCCCAACCAAGACGATCACTGTGGACACGACGCCGCGAGATCTCGGCCTGTTTCGATACTGGCGCCAGAAACAGCCCTCGTCGAAGCGGTCAACGCACGCCTCGAACACCTCCGTGGCATCGCCCTGGGCTTTCCTAAACCCAAATACATCCTGCGCTGATTCTCCGACTCCGGCTGATTCCCCAACCAGATCAACGCCATCGAAAAACCGGAAAGGCCCGCTATTAGTGGGATGCCGACGGAGTCGACTGGGGCACAACCCGTAACAATAAGGTGGTGCCCCAATCAGGGACACCTGCGGCTATTTCTTACGAAACAACCCGCGTGTGTCGACCACGGTTTTTCCGGCTAATGCAGTCGGAGAAATTTCTTTAAACTGAGTGTGATCGACGAGTACCGCAATGACGTCAGCGAGCTCAATTGCTGAGGCTTGTTCGGTCATGGTCACGTTTGGACGTTCTGCTAGACTATCTGGCAACTTATCGACGAATGGCTCCACGACAAGTAATTCATGGCTACCCAGTTCCTGGGACAAATTCGCCGTAATCTCTACAGCGGGCGATTCTCGCAGGTCGTCGATATCGGCCTTAAACGCTAAGCCTAGAATTGCCACCTTGGACTGGGGACCGGCTTCCTCTGCTGCGGACTTGAGTGATTCAACGACGTATGCCGGCTTTCCACTGTTTATCTCGCGGGCTGTACGAATCAGCTTTGCCTCTTCAGGTACGGCAGATACGATGAACCAAGGGTCTACCGCAATGCAGTGTCCACCCACGCCCGGGCCCGGGTTCAAGATATTCACGCGAGGATGATGGTTCGCAAGATCAATCAGTTCCCAAACGTCAATGCCCAGCCGGTCTGATATAAGTGATAACTCGTTCGCGAAGGCAATGTTAACATCTCGGAAAGAATTCTCGGTTAGCTTGGCCATTTCGGCGGTGGTAGCGTCTGTTAAGAGGAGCTCGCCGTTACAGAAAGAGCTGTAAACTTCTCGAGTCAGTTCGTTGGCTTCGCCATTCAGGCCGCCAATGACCCTATCATTCTCCGCCATCTCACGAACGATTTGTCCCGGTAGGACCCGTTCTGGACAATGTGCAAAGTACACGGAGTTCGGAAGGCCAGGCTTACTGGTTAGGTCGCTACGCAATTTCAGGATCTGGTCAGCCATGCGCTGTGTAGTTCCGGGGGGCGAAGTTGATTCGAGAATTACCAGGCCGCCTCCTTCAAGCTTCTCTGCGATTCCGGTCGCTGCTGCCATAATGAAGCTGTCATCGACCTCATAGTGTTCTTTGAATGGGGTAGGCACTGCCACGATGTATACATTCGCGGTTGGTGTAGTCGTTTGAGCTTTGAGGGAACCGTTCGAAACAACTTCTTTAAGAAGAGCCTCAAAGTCGGGTTCAAAGAACGGTACGTCACCGTTGTTTATCTTATTAACAAAGCTTTCTTTGATGTCAACGCCGACCACTTCGTATCCAGCCTTCGCGATGAATACCGCGGTCGGCAGCCCAATGTAGCCAAGCCCTACGACGCACACCCTCTTAGGGGAACCGGTTGAAGCTGAAGAAATCATAGCTGGCCTTTCGTGAAAACGGCGGGATTGTGTTGGGGCATGGAGATCGCCCCCGTGAAGGTCAACGTAATTCTACTGCTTTGGTGTAAGGATTTCAACATTTTTGCGAATTTACCCCAGATTGAGGCTACTAGAATATTGGTCCTTGTACTGTCTTCAGCAGCAGTAGTGTGGCCGCCGAGTTATGTAATGTAGATTAAGCAGAATGTTGTCCACTGCCCTCAGATTTCGTGTGGAATCTTGGTAGATCGGCACTTCTAATGGTGTGCCCTATAATTCGATCTGCTTCGCTCATCCTCCCTTGTGACATAGCTAAAGCCCACTTAGTGTACTGTTTCGACAAGTCGTCAGCTGTCGAATCCGCGATGAGTCGCCCTTCATGTAGCCAGATGGCACGGGAACACATGGCTTCGATGGTCTTCGGTTGATGTGAAACAAGGAACACTGTACCGGCCCTCGCTCTAAGCTGTGCCATTTTATCTTGCGTTCTTTTACGGAATGCCGCGTCGCCGGTCGCCAAGGCCTCATCGATCAGAAGAATATCCGGCTCGGCTGCTGTGGCAATGGCAAACCTAAGACGCGCTGCCATGCCTGATGAGTAGGTATTCATCGGCAGGTGTAACGAGTTGGAAATACCGGATAGCTCAACAACTTCGCGGATAGCTGAATCGAGTTGGTCGGGTTTCATGCCAATTGCAAGGCAGCCTAACTTTATATTTTCTAAACCCGATCGAGTAGGTTCCAACGCAGCTGAGACGCCGAGAAGCGTTGGCTGGCTCGAGGCTAGTACGCGCCCGGTGGTTGGAGTTTCGAGGCCAGCGAGTATTCGAAGAAGCGTTGATTTACCGGATCCGTTAAGTCCGAGGACGCCAATGGATTCTCCGGCGCGAGCAGTGAGATTGATGTTCTTTAGCGCGTGGACCTGTTCGGTGGCTGCTTTTCCGAGAAGCCTTCTTAGTGTAGCTGAAAGCCCTGTTTTGGGCATTGATGAAGGTACATCGTAAGTAACTGAGATCCCCTTGACATCAACTGAAATAAACTCCGGCAGCTTGGTGCCGTGCTTTGCGGAGGAATCTTCAGAATTTCGCATACTTTACCTCCCTTGTCCAAAATAGAATAAACCCAATTATTAATGTAGTGCAAGACCAAGCCGATACGAATATCCAAGAATCTAACGGCGGTAAGACATTGTAGATCAGCAGATCTCGAGACATAGATAGAATCTGGTAAGCAGGATTTCCTTGCATGATTTTTAGTAACTGCGGCTGTTCGACAAATCTGTCGATGCTAAAGAATACGCCGGATATGTAAAACCAAAACCGAGAAAAAAATTGGATGATCTTTGAAAGATCTGGAATAATGTGAGTCATCCATGCGGACAAAAAAGTTAGCCCAGTTCCAAATAGTTTAAGGAGGCAAAAAACCGGAAAAAAAAGGACCGCTGTCCAATTGGGATTTGGCCCGTTTGGGTAAAGGTAAATGAATAAAAGCAACACAATAATTGGCGGCAAGGAATCATAAATGCCGCGGAGCTTAAGCGAGAACACCAGGGCGGCGCGTGGAAATGGAAACGCCTTAATAATATTCCGATGTGACCGAATTAGATTGCTTCCGTCGTTCAGATCCTTGGCTAGCATACGGAAAAGGATCACGCCGACGACCAGATATGGCACGAATTGGTCGATCCCCCGAGAGGTCTTTAATATCATTCCAAAAATCAAACCATAAACAGCAACGTCCAGAAAAGGCCCGATAATCAACCAGAGATTTCCAAGGACCATGTTTCGTGTTCCGGAGAACGCTTTGGCCCTTGCTTCGGCTTTAATGAAGTGTCTTCTTTGCCAGAGTTGCGCTACGTATTCCGGTAACGGCGGGCGTCCCGTCACCGGTTTTAGAAACAGCTCTCTCCCGGATCGACTATGCTCAGTGCGTCGATGGTGTCCCTGATTTCCTGTACGAGGACGTCCGCTTATCATGATTATGTCTCCTTATTATGTTAGGCGCGCGATCGCGAGGATATAAAAAATCCTGATGGTGCGGGTTCTAGAAATGAGTTTTCGTCTCTCGCTGGACCGTTTGTAGAAGGCCATAATTGAGGTGTCGAGAACGCCATCCTGATAGGGGAGGCTTATCTTCTCTTTGGTTTACGACATGCGGTTTCAGCTGCGCGAAGCCAGAGCTTCTTAAGTTCATCCTCTCCGAGGTCTTGTTCAAACCAATCTGCGCCTCGTCCGTGAACATGCAGCTTTTGGCGGTTAGAGGCCAAGCTTATCCAAAGACGTGCCAATGCTTGTGGGTTCATTGGTTGAACTACGTCTCCAATTTGTGCTTGTTTTACGATATTTGCTGCTTCACCCGCTAGCGCCGCAGTAATATGCTTTTCCGCCCGCATCCCTTCAAATAGTTTGGAAGGTATTGTGTATTCCATTGGTTTCCATGATTGAAGATGTACCAAAACGGTATCGGCCCATTGATAGTGCTGGCCTACCTCAGAGAACGGAATTCTTCCGAGAAATTCGACGGGCAATTTCTCGGATTTGGCGATTTTTTGGACACGGTCTAGATGTGCGCCATCGCCGATTATTCTCATTTCGATTTCCGTGCCTTCATTGACGGCGATCTGTAAGGCCCGCATAGCATTTTCCATTCCCTGTGCTCTGCCGACGGTCCCCGCATACAGGATGCGAAGTGGTCCGTCCTTGCGGCAGTCTGTTGCCAGTGTAATTGGTTTCATGATATTTGGTCGATTTCGGACAGTAAAAACCGATCCGCGAACCTGTGTACGTTTCAAATCGGCGAGCGATTCGGTTGTTGTGATTATTGTATTGCTGTATTTCAGTATGAAATTCAGGATACGCCCGAATTGAACTAGTCCAAAATGAAGCGCAGAAACCTTTAGTTTCCTAGGTGTTGCTGTTTCTTGGGTGGGTCGGTCTTTCCATTCGTCGAGGTATTCTAAGATTTCTGGCCAGGCATCTCGGAGTTCTACAACGAGAGGTTTGCGTAGGATTCTAGATAACGTAAAAGCGACAATTGAGGACGGCAGGGCCGGTATCGTGCAGCAAACCAAGGAGAATGGTCGTCCCTCTTTTTTAGCGTCGCGAGCAGCTCGCCTCGCGATCCACATCTGAGACAGCATTATTCTCCCTTGGTCCAGGATTCGGCTCACCAATGATGTTCCGTGGCCAAGAAATGCTGTCCGGTACACCCGTATACCTTCGGATGTCTGATCTATTGACCCTGTCTGGTGGCGAGGCTCGGACGAAATAAGGTGCCCGGAGGGATAGTGTGGTGGTGGGCATACGACAGTAAGCTCATGGCCAGCCTCAATGAGTGCTTCGCTTATCCACTGCCAGCGGCGTTGAACGACTCCCTGTTCGGGTTCCCAGTATTGTGTGATGAGGAGGATATGCATCCGGTTTAGATTCCTCGGGGGTTGCTACGGCTATGGTCGCTATAGGCGAGGATTGAGCTATTGGGGTGTCTAGCTTCGGGGGAGATTTGAAACATGTGGGCCGGTCTTCCGAGAATGATGGGGGGTAATGGTTCTGGTTTTCGTGACGAGTTGGATCGATTCTACAACGTCTCCCATGATCGTCCCACGTTCTACCCGGTTCGACGAATCTGCTGTAGGGCTGGTCGGGGTGGAGAACTTCTCTATGTGGTTAGATTCTTGGATCGCTGTGATGTCGCCCGCAGATTTCCGATGGCTGTTTTAGGTTACGCTTGGCTTGTCGAGGGCATTTTGGTTGGGCAATGTTTCTTATCTTCACTAGCACGGTTGCGCCCTCCAGCGGCGAGTGTTACGAACCACGTTATGAGTAGCGCCCCGAGGGAGAGCCCAAAGGCTGCTACGGTGTCTGGGCGGGAAGGCATTCCGGTACCACTGCCGCCCGAAGTGACAGTTCCCCCCACCCATGTTCCGAGTACCCCTCCGGCGATGGCGGCTATGAGGGCGGCCGGGATCGCGAGGACCGTGACTTCAGTCAGCAGCATCAACAGTTGACCACCCCGGGACATGCCCAGCGCCCCGAGAAGCTCCGTGTCCCGTGCGCGCTCCCGGACCGCGAGGGTGACCGTGTTCGCGACACCGACACCAGCTATCAGTCCGGCGACGAGCGTCATCAGTGTTGACATGGTCAGTATCCGGTCTGCGGTTGCGGCGATCTCGGCCCTGGTGGAGAAGCTCTCCGCGACCGACACCCGGGACCCGTTCTGCGCGATGGTGGCATTGATGGCGGTGAGCGTAGGACTGTCCGCGGCCTGATCCGGGGGCCCGTCGGTGCGGATCAGGATCGCCGGGCGGGGGAGTGGCGGTGCCTTGTCCACCGGAACGCCCTTCGCCTCGAGTGAGCGGCTGCGGGCGCCGTCCACGAGATCCGGCGCGATGAAGCTCGTTCGGCCGGTCCCGTGGCGGACCGTGGCGGTGACCGGTTGGTCGAAGATGGTCAGTTCGACCTGGCGGCCTTCCTTCACACGATCGCGGATCGGTGAGTAGTCACCGACGATGATCTCCCCCGGTGCGGCACCCTCTCCACCGCGGAGCAGTTGCCCACCAGCGGCCTGATCCAGGGTGAGGGCGTTCTCCGAGCCACCCCACGGGTTGTCGACCCGGGCCGCACCCGGTGCGATCGCCCCGGCCACCCCGTCGGTGTTCCGGATCGCGGCGACCAGATCATCCGGGACCGAATCCTCGAGAGCGGTCACCGTGACATCGATGTCGCCGGATCCCCGGGCACCCGCGGTGAGATGGTCCCGGATTATGTCCTGCCCGTGGAGCACCGCGGAGACGAGCGTGACCCCGGCGAAGATGATCGCCACCAGCGCTCCCGAGCGTTGCACCTGGCGGCCGACGAAGGCTGCGCCGAGCTGCAGCGTGGGAACGGGGAGCAGCCCCATGACGCGGGAGAGTCGGTTGATCAGGGCAGGCAGGAGGACGGCGAGCATGACGAGAACGCCGAGTGCGATGAGGCTGGCGGCCCCCACCGAACCGACCACCGCCCGCTTCGCCGTCTGTCCGGCGACCAAGGTCGCGGCGGCGAGCCCGGCCGCGGTTGCAGCTGCGCCGAGGACGAATGTGAGTACGCGGCGCAGGGCGCTCTGTTGGCTCACCCCCTGTGAGGCGAGTGACTGCGTGATGGGGCGCCGAACGGCCGACCGTCCCGCCGGGAGCGCAGCGAGCACCGCCGTGATCACCCCGAGGAACACGATGACCGCCTGCCAGGTCCCGGGCAGTGTCACATCCGCGAGCGGGACCCGCACCCCGAGGGCACCGGCGTTTTCACCCGCGATACCCGCGAGCCACAGCCCGGCAGGTGCGCCGAGCATTCCCGCGAGGGCGCCGAGGATCGTGGCCTCCACGATGACGGAGGTGAGGATCTGAGTGGTGGACGCACCCGTGGAGCGCAGGAGTGCGAACTCGCGCTGGCGCTCCCCGGTGAGTACCGAGAACGCCGAGAGGATCACCAGGCCGGCGACCGCCGCGACGACCGCGATGAATACCGCGAGCAGCAGGAAGTAGCGGTCGCGTTTGGACAGGTACCGGTCGGAGAGTTCCGCGGTGTGTGCCGTGGCGGTGGTGACCGCGGTCGAGGTGCCCGGCGGCAGTGCGGCGCTGATAGCGCCGACCAGCGCCTCCGGCGTGGTTCCGGGTGCCGCGGCGACCCGGATCTCCCCGGTGTAGGAACCGCCGGACCAGGCTTCGACGGCTGCCGGTGTGGCGAGAACGGAGTCTGAGCCGATGAGCTGTTCCTGGGCGGATTTCTCCACCTGTCCCACGATCGTCACCCGGGCCGGGTCCGGGATCCCGGGTGCCTCGAGGGAGAGTTCCTGACCGATCGTGTGGTCGTCGTCGGTGGCGAGGACCTCATTGTCGGATGTCGGGAAACCGCCCTCGGTGAGGGAGCGCCACTGCAGGGGACCGTCGGTGATGGACTGGACGTAGGTGGAGCGGTACACGGCGCCGGTGTCGGCGACCGCGCCCCGGAAGGTCCGGTCGAACACCGCATCCGCGACGCCGGGAACGGATCGGATGACCGCCAACGGATCGGCCTCCCCGGCGGAGTGCCGGACGGTGACCACGACATCCGCATTCGCGTAGGGCCGGTCGAAGATCTCGCCCACCGTGCGCTGCAGCGTGGTCGTGATCGCGGCGGTTGCCACGGTGAGTGCGACGGCCGCGAAGATGGAGAAGAACAGTGAGAGATAACGCAGTCCACGTCGGCGGAGCTGCGCGAGGGCGAGCCGGATCACGCGGAGGCACCTCCGTCGGCTGCGTGCCGGGAGTGTCGTCCGGGGCGTGCCACCGGAGCCCTGAGTGCGTGACCGTCTGCGCCGGTGACGCGTCCGTCGCGCATGGCCACCAGATGATCACCGCGCTCGGCTGCGGCGGGGTCGTGGGTCACCACCGTCAGGGTCTGCCCGAATTCGTCGACCAGCCGCCGGAACAGGGTGAGCACCTCCGCGCCGGTCTCCGAGTCGAGGGAACCGGTGGGTTCGTCGGCGAAGATGATGTCCGGGCGGGCCAGCAGGGCCCGGGCGATGGCGACGCGTTGCCGTTGCCCGCCGGACAGCTGGTGCGGGAGGTGCTTCAGGCGCTGGCTGAGCCCGAGCCGTCCGGTGATCTCGTCGTACCAGGTCGGATCGATGCGGGAATGCGCGAGGCGCATCGGCAGCCGGATGTTGTCCCGCACGGTGAGCACGGGGACGAGGTTGAATTCCTGGAAGATCACACCGATCCGGGTGCGGCGGAGTTTCGCCCGTTGGTTCTCGGACAGCGAGCTCAGGACGGTGTTGCGCTCCCGTCGGTTTCCAGCACCCGTACCGTGCAGGGTCACGGTGCCGGAGTCGGGGACCGACAGTCCCGAGAGGCAGTGCAGCAGAGTGGTCTTGCCGGATCCGGACGGCCCCATGAGGGTCGTCCACCGGCCGCGGGGGATGGTCACCGACACGTCATCGAGCGCGGTGACCCGGGCGTCACCCGTGCCGAACACCTGGGTCAGGCGGCTCGCGGTGAGCACCGGGTCGTGGGCGGTGGGGCCGGTGGGGTCGGGCACGGAGGTCACTGGGTGGATCACGCCTTTGCTGACTGAGCTAGGTGAGGTGTCGGCCACAGTGCCGTGTGGTGTCTTCGGGCCGGTGCCCTGATCCGCCAGCGGTGGACAGCTGTGGTCGTACCCCTCGGGTACCGACTCATCTAATCACGGCAGGGGGTCCCGGGGGCTGAGCCGCCCACGGTCGGGATGCTCTACCCCCACCCCAGCTCGTGCAGCTCATCGTCGTCGAGCCCGAAGTGGTGGCCGATCTCGTGGCCGACGGTGATGCGGACCTGCTCGATCAGTTCCTCCTCGCTGGTGCAGTAGTCGAGCAGCGCCTCCTTGTAGATCGTGATCGAGGAGGGGAGCCCGGTGTGGTTGGCCAGGCGTTCCGGCAGCGGGACGCCGTGGTACAACCCCAGGATGGAGGGCGAGTCGGGGTTGTAGTCCTCTATGAGGATGGCGACGTTCCTGAGGTTGTCCAGGAACTTGTCCGGGATCCGCTCGAAGCCCATGTCCACGAGCTCGTTGAAGCGTTCGTCGGAGACGTCGATCATCGAAGGTCCTTGTGTTGCGGTGCGGGGGCTACTGGCGGAGGGGGTCGCGCTCGGGCTGCGGTGCCGGGGGCGCACCGTCGATCACGAACGGGCCGGTGGCGGTGCCCTCCAGGGTGGCGAAGCCGCCCCCGGCGTTCGCCTTGAACAGGGCACAGTTCACGGTGTTCGAACCGCCGGTCCAGGCGTTGGCGTCGATGGCCGTCCAGAAGGACTCGAGGGTCGAGTAGTAGAAGGGGTCATCACCGCCGAGGTGGTCCCGGGCGGCCTGGGTGCAGGCGTTCTTGAGGTAGGCGTCCTGGTCTTCGACGGTGGGGGTGCCCTCGGGGAACACGGGCTTGAGGTCGATGACCGCGGTGATCTCGAGCTGGTGCGGTTCGGCGCAGTCCACCGCCCGGGGGGAACCCGCGGGACCGATGGTGACGCACTCGCCGGGCTGGAAGATCCGGGACTGGTCCTGCTCGGCGGCCCGGCCACGGGTGGTCAGCGTCTGGCCGCCGTCATCGGTGACCTGGACACCGCAGAGCATGGTGCGGTCACCGGCCTCCCAGGCACTCGCCGGGGGGAGAATCGGGGCGATCGAGTACCGGCCGTGCGGCGTGTAGCGGCCGCCCAGGTAGTCGATGGTGGGGGTCTTGCAGAGTTCCTCGCGCAGTTGCGCCTGCCGGGTGAGGTTTGGCGCCGGGGCGGAGGGGCCGAACTCGCTCGAGGGGTAGGTCGCGAGATCCTCACGGGCGGAGATCTCGAACCGGTGGTCCGCCGCGCAGTCGGCCTTCTGGAAGTTCGAGACCGTGCCGTCCGCGCCGATGTCCCAGGTGAGGCAGTCTCCGACGTCGGCGGTGGTGAACGGGGCGGCCGTCGGCTTGGTGGTGGTCGTCTCGCTGCTGCCCGTGGGCGGCGTGCCCGTCACCGCCCCGGCTCCGGTGTCCGCGGCGGATTCTCCGGCTACGTAGCTGTAGGACCCGACGCCGACGGCGGCGACGAGCATCGCGATGAGTCCCGCCTGCACCGCGGTGGCTGAACGCCAGGATCTGGTTGCTGTCATGATTCCTCCATCATGCCGGGTGCGTCGGATGGGTGCACGTGGGCCCCCGGCGCCGGGGGCGGGGTGGTCGCCGCGGGCGTCAGTCGGCGGACTGCTCAGAGGCTCTCTCCACGTGAGTCTTCAGTGTGTACCGGTCCGTCCGGTAGAGGGAGGAGCACCACTCCACGGGGAGATCCCCGGAGAGCGAGAGCCGGACGATCTTGAGCAGTGCGGTACCGGGTTCCACGTCGAGGATCCCCGCGGTGGTCGCGTCGGCGTTGACCGCCGTCGCGATCTGCTCCGCCTCGGTGACCGGGAGATCGTACTCCTTGTCGAGGATGCCGTAGACGGAGGTGTGCACGTCCCTGTCGAGGAGATCCGCCACATGCGCGTTGTTGTACCAGCTGTCGTCGATGGCGTAGGGCCGACCGTCGCCGAGGCGCAGGCGTCGGAGGTGCGTGTGCGGCCGCTCGCCGGCGCGGAAGAACGCCTCGACCTCGGTGGGAGCACCGGTCACCTCCGCGAGCAGGATGTCTGAGGTTGCCCGGATTCCCTGGGAACTCATCTCGGAGGAGAAGGACGCGAGGTGCAGACGGGAGATGAGCGGCGCGGGGGCCACGAAGGTACCCTTGCCGCGGGCCCGTTTGAGGCGGCCGGAGGCGACGAGATCCCCGATGGCCCGTCGGACGGTGATCCGGGAGACGCCGAAGGTCTCCTCCAGGACCCGCTCGCCGGGCAGCATGTCCCCGGGTTCCAGTTCGGTGGTGCAGATCTCCTCGAGAATCTCCCGCAGCTGCGCGTGCTTCGGTTTCGGCCCGTCGGTGAGTTGGCGGGCCGGGAGCGCCGGAAACTTCGCGGAGGTGACCATGTGCTCAGTATACTCCGGTGGTCATAACCGGATGGCCGTCTTTGCCGTGATGATCCACCACCCGGGCCGCGGTGCTGCACGGTTCGGTAGGCTGGCACCCGTGATTGATCTCAAATTCCTCCGCGACAACCCCGACGTGGTCCGTGCCTCCCAGCGCACCCGCGGCGAGGATCCCGAGCTCGTCGATCAGCTGATCGCCGCCGACTCCGCCCGACGGGAGGCGATCGTTGCCGCCGACAGCCTGCGTTCCGAGCAGAAGGCCTTCGGCAGGAAGATCGGCCAGGCCGCCCCCGAGGACCGGCCCGCCCTGCTGGCCGGCTCCAACGAACTGAAGGCCAAGGTCAAGGAAGCCGAGGCCGCCCAGCGGCAGGCCGCCGAGGAGGTCGAACGGCTCCAGTCGCGTATCGGGAACATCGTCGAGGGTGCCCCCGCAGGCGGGGAGGACGACTTCATCGTGCTCGAGCACGTCGGCGAGCCCCCGAGTTTCGACTTCGAACCGAAGGATCATCTCGAACTGGGCGAGTCCCTCGGGCTGATCGACGTCGAACGCGGCACCAAGGTCTCCGGCTCCCGTTTCTACTTCCTCACCGGATTCGGTGCTCTCCTGCAGCTCGGCATGCTCACCCTCGCCGCGCAGCGTGCCACCGCAGCAGGCTTCACCCTCATGATCCCGCCGGTCCTCGTCCGGCCGGAGACCATGCAGGGGACCGGGTTCCTGGACAGTCACGCCGACGAGATCTACCACCTCGAGGAGGACGACCTCTACCTCGTGGGCACGAGTGAGGTCGCGCTCGCGGGTTTCCACTCCGACGAGATCATCGACCTCTCCGGCGGGCCCCTGCGCTACGCCGGCTGGTCCTCCTGCTTCCGCCGGGAGGCCGGTTCGTACGGCAAGGACACCCGCGGGATCCTCCGCGTCCACCAGTTCGACAAGGTCGAGATGTTCAGCTGGTGCAGGCCGGAGGACGCCGCCGCCGAGCACCGGAAGCTCCTCGGCATGGAACGTGACATGCTCGCCGCCGTCGAGGTCCCCTACCGCATCATCGATGTCGCCGGTGGTGATCTCGGCAGCTCCGCGGCGCGGAAGTTCGACACCGAGGCGTGGGTCCCGACGCAGGGCACCTACCGTGAGCTGACCTCCACGTCGAACTGCACGACCTTCCAGGCCCGCCGCCTGAAGGTCCGCTACCGCGATGACGACGGGCGCACCCAGCCCTGCGCCACCCTCAACGGGACACTGGCCACGACCCGCTGGCTCGTCGCCATCCTCGAGAACAACCAGCAGGCTGACGGATCCGTCCGGATCCCCGAGGCCCTGCAGCCCTTCGTGGGCCGCGAGGTTCTCGAACCGGTGAAGTAGACACCACCGCCCACCGGCCGCGGGAACCACACCCGCCCGTGACCGGAACGGATTTCGAGACGAGACGCCAGCCGAACACAGACAGGACCCCCAATGACCCAGCGTGAGTTCATCCGGGAAGGCATCTTCCGCTATCCGGCGGACCTCGCCCGCGTGCCCGACCACCCGACCGAGGCAACCGAGCCGTTCTACTCCCGCATCATCGCCGCGGTCCGTGCACTGATGGGGGCCCAGGACATCACCATCACCATCGAGGGCGTGGAGAACGTCCCCGCCGAGGGCGGCGCGCTCCTGGCCTACAACCACACCGGCTACTACGACTTCATCTTCGGCGGGGTCGCCGGCTACTTCCGGGGCCGCAGGCTGGTGCGCTTCATGGCGAAACGCGAGATCTACGACGTACCCGTCGTCGGCTGGTTCATGGGCCGGATGCGCCACATCCGCGTCGACCGCTCCGCCGGACGCGGTGCCCTCGACGAGGCGGTCGCCAGGCTGCGCGCCGGTGAGCTGGTCGGGATCTTCCCGGAGGGCACCATCTCCCGCAGCTTCGAGATGGACCGCTTCAAGACCGGTGCCGCCCGCATCGCCGCCGCCGCCGAGGTACCGCTCATTCCCGTCGCCATGTGGGGTTCGCAGCGCATCATCAGCAAGGGTGTGCCCCGCAACCTGGGGCGCAAGCACATACCCGTGTGGATCCGCATCGGCGAACCCATCTCCGCCGCAGGCGATCCGGTCGAGGTCACCGACACCCTGCGGAACGCCGTCGCCGAACTTCTCGACGGTGTGCGCGCCGACTACGCCGCGGAGTACGGCGATTTCGCTGGCGCACCCTGGATGCCGGCCTCCCTCGGCGGCAGTGCCCCCACCCTCGAGGAGGCCGCCGCGATCACCGCCGAGAAGAAGCGGGCCCGCGCAGACAAAAAGGCGGCCCGGGCCGCCGCCCGGGCGGACCGCCGGGCTGACTTCGCCCTCGAACGGATCACCGAGCACGGCCGGGCGCTCCCCGCCCGGATCCACCGCGCCTTCGCCCGGTTGGGTGCGTTCCTCCGGGGACTTCGGTGAAACGTCCCCTGCTCCTCGGAAGCGACATCGACGGCACCCTCATAACGGGTGCCGAGCGGGTCACCCCCCGGACGAGAGAGTGTCTGCGCCGCTTCATCGACGCCGGGGGGACCCTGGCTCTCGCCACCGGTCGGCCCCCGCGGTGGCTGCTCCCCGTCCTGGAACAGCTGCCCGTCCGGCCGATGGCTGTCTGCGCCAACGGCGCCGTCCTCTACGACAGTGCGTCCGACCGCATCGTCGACACCCACCCGCTGCTCCCCGATCAGCTGCGCACCATCGTCGACACCGCGCGGTCGATCCTCGCCGATGACGGAGGCGTGGGTGTCGCCGTCGAACGCGCCGGGAACAGTGCGTTCGATCCCCAGTCCGAGCTCTTCGTCATCGCCCCGGAATGGGCGCACGCCTGGCCCGCGATCGATTTCGGTGAGGCCGGGGAGGAGGATCTGCTGTCCGAACCGGCCATCAAACTGCTGCTCCGCAATGAGGCGCTGGACAGTGCGGACATGTACCGGAGGCTCGCGTCCGCCATCCCCCCGGAGATGGCGCACCTGACCTACTCCGTCAGCGAGGGACTCCTCGAGGTCGCCGCGCCGGGCATCACGAAGGCGGTCGGGCTCCGGAAGATCGCCGGAGCCCTGGGGATCCCCGCCGCGCGGACCATCTGCTTCGGTGACATGCCCAACGACACGGAGATGCTCCGCTGGGCGGGTACGGGTGTCGCCATGGGGAACGCGGCCCCGGAACTGAAGAGCGTCGCAGACGAGACGACCGTCACCAACGATGAAGATGGTCTGGCGGTCGTCCTGGAGCGCTGGTTCTGAGGACCTGCGGAAACACTCCCGATGTTGAAAGTCGTTGTACAGTAGGAGTACTGCTGTGAAACGAAATCGAGTTCTTCGGGGATAGTACCTCTGCCGGAACAGGGCCACACCCGCCCCCGGCCCGCGGCCGTCCCGACAATCGGCCGGAGGCTGAAGCGGGAGCGGGTGTGGCTTTCCGTTCCGACTGCCACCTGTACGAAGCTACGGTGTGGCGGCAGGTCCGGAATCAGTCTGCTCCGTGGCCCTCCGCCACCGGAAAATGGGGAACGGTGAATAACGCCAGGGACGCAAGGGGTAGAGCTGTGAGCGGCCGACGTGGTCGTCCCCTCACGGTATCCCGCGACAAGGTCATCGAGATCGCCGCGCGCCAGATTCGGGACAACGGTGCGGACGGATTCTCCATGCGTGGAGTGGCTGAGGAGGTCGGCGTCACCGCGATGGCGCTCTACCACCACTTCGACTGCAAGAACGCCCTCATAGCGGAAGCCTTCCTCCACACCCTGAAGGTCCGGGCCCCGGCGGAGCTCCCCGAGGACCCGGTGGACCGGATCGTCGCCGTCGCCCGGGAGATCATCAACCAGCTCGAGGATTTCCCCTTCGCCAAGGAGATGATGATCTCCGGTGAGGACATGTCCATCGTCTTCGGTGCGCTCTACCGCGACTTCGCCCTGACCGCCCACGACTCCGGGGTTCCGGACGATGTCATCGTCCGCAGCGTGCAGTCACTGCGCCGCATCATCGTCGGCGAGGTCATCGTGCGTCAGGTGGACAGGGCCACGTCCGCGGCGGGAAAGCCGCTCTGCTCCAGCGAATCGCTGCCCGACATGCTGCCCTGGGATCCCGAGTACGCGGCTCGGCTCCTCGAGGAGGGGGCGCGGTGCTACTCCGTCGATGAGCTCCTGCGCACCGTCGCCATGGACATGCTCGGCGAGCGCTCCCGCAGCTGACCCGGTGCCGTCGGCGGGCGGTCACCGGCGGACATGGGCGGACATGAATGGGCGGGGGCGGCCCCTGTGTTGGGGCCGCCCCCGCCTGTCAGTTCCCGGGAGATCAGGACTCGTGGATCTGAACGTCGCCTGTCGCCGGGTCGAAGGTGATCCATCCGCCCTGGAAATCGGTGCGGATCAGGTCGCCGTCGCGGTACTCCTCGTTGACGGGCATACCCAGCGGGCCGGCGTCGAAGCCCTGCGCCGCCCATGCGTCGCCGATCGCGCCCCAGATGGCGTGGGTACCGGTCTCGGGGGAGGACACGACCAGACCACCGTCGAACGGCGTGACCTCGATGCGCGAGTTCCTCTCACCGACGGGGGTCGCGATCTGGGTCCCACCGCGCGGGGACCCGAGAACCGGGCCGGCCACTGTGGTGGCCCGGTTCCAGGCGTCCTTCACCGTCGGGTTTCCGCTGGATGACACGGCCTTGTCGACGAGGGCCGGGACATCGGAGAGCTTCAGACCCGCGATGACCGGTGTCTGGCCGATCTGCGAGATGCTCTGCGGTACCCCGTCCCGGGACGTGAGGAAGGCGATCACGACGGACAACAGGGATCCGGCGACCCCCAGGATCGAGTTCAGTCGGCTACCGCTGCTCCCCGGGAGCGTCGCGGCCGGTGCGGGTTCGGCTGCGTCCTGATCGTCGGCGGGCGCGGGTTCCGTGGTTGTGGCGGCGGTCGTGGTCTTCTTCTCCGGCGGCGCCGTCGTGGTCGTCGGGGCATCCCCGGCGGGAGCCTGCCGGGTGGTGGTCTGTCCGGCGGTTGTCCGCTCGGTGGTGGTCGTTCCGCCGGTGGTGTCCCCGCCACGGAGCAGCGCCTTGTACTTCGCGTCGGCGAGTCCCCGGATCGTGTCCATCTGTGCGTAGCCCGCGTCACCGGGGCAGGAGGTGTTGCCCACATCCCGGTGCGCGAAGATGTTCGGCAGCGTCACCGCCTGGCCGTACGGGTACTTCGTGTAGGACGTGCCCTCGGAGTAGTGGGTGTCGGAGCCCAGGGGGTCGAATCCGGCGACCTTGGCCCGCCATCCGGCGAGCTCACCCACGGAGGCGAGGGTCTCCGGGGAAGGTGTGACCGTGGAGTAGTCGCCGATCATGGAGATGGCCCACGTGTTCTCGTTGAAACCGCCGGCGTGTGCGCCCTGCACCGCGCGGTTCATGCCGCCGTACCGTCCCTCGTAGATCCGGCCGTACTTGTCGACGAGCGACTGGTATCCGATGTCGCACCAGCCCAGGTTCTGGGCGTGGTACTGGTAGATTCCGCGGACGATGCCGGCGGCCTGGCTCGGGGTGTAGTCGTTCGAGCCCGCGGTGTGGTGGATCGTCAGTGCGCTGACCTGGTCGTCGATGGTGACGTCGCCGCAGCGCTTGGACTCGTCCGCGCCCCAGCCCTTGCGGGAGATGACCTTGGGCATGCCCCGGGCGTCCTCCTCGGCGTTCACGAGATCGACGGGTGTGCCTTCGGAGGCTCTGCCGTCGATGAATACCGCCTCGATCGCATCCGGGTCGATGACCTCCGCGACCGGCGCGATCTCACCGACACTGGTGGTGTACCCGGTCTCGCCCGCCGGTGTGCCGTCGATCTCCGGAACCCCCTCGAACGCCGCAGGCTGACCGGAGGGAGCGGCCGCGGGGCCGTCGGTCGTCTCCTCCGCGACCGGGACCGCTCCGGTGGGGGAGGCGCCTATGTCGATGTTGCCGGTGGACACCTGGATCGTGTGCGTCGGTTCGACGTAGATCAGTTCGGTTCCGTTCGGTCCCGTCGGATCCTGGATGTCGCCGGCGGGTTCCGCGTCGTACCAGGGGCTCCAGGAACCGTCCCCGCGCTTGGCGCGGAAGAACGCCGCGATGTCCTTCTCCCCGTGCCACGTCAGGGCGAACATGGAGAACTCCTCGTCGCGGGTGAACTCCTTGACCACCCGACTGCCGGTGGTTTCCTCGCCCTGGCTGATGATCGCCGCGTCCGGGACGACCACGTTCTCTCCGGCGGCGAAGTTCTCGGTGGAGACCGCAGCGGTGATCGGTTCCGTGCCGACGGTGTCGGTCCGGAGGATCGACCGGTCGCCCACCCCGACCACCGCCGAGGCGATCAGAGCCGCGGAGAGGATCACCGCGAGGGCCGGGCGTCTGGACTGTGTGGTGATGCGGCGTCGCTGCTTCACGTTCTTGGTTCTCCTTGATGGGACAGGTGGGACTGTCGGCCACTCCACTCCCGGTGGAGTTACCGGGACAGGCTCATGTGTCGAAAGATGCCATTGCTGAACAATGGGGCAAAAAAGCACGACAGACTACGTACGTGGCTGATGGTAACAGTGTTGTTGGTGTGATTGTAGGGGCGGGGGCGGCGTGTCGCCCGCGGATCCGCTCTTCCCGACCACTCGTCGGTCACGGCACGGGTGCCCTCGGTGGGCCCGGGACGGCCGGGCCCGACCCCCGGGCACCACAGTCACGGGGCTTCCCGGGGCCCCTCACGCCGTTCACCCCGCAGCTACGGGACACGGCGTGCCCCGCGCCCGGGCAGCTGCCGTGGCACTACTCTGGTCTGCATGACGAATCCCTCGACCAGCCCCGCCACGAACGCCGCCCCCTACGACCTCATCGTCGTCGGCTCAGGTCTGTTCGGGCTCACCGTCGCCGAGCGGGCCGCCAGCCAGCTGGGCAGGCGCGTGCTCATCATCGAACGTCGCAGCCACCTCGGCGGCAACGCGTACTCGGAGGCCGAGCCGACGACCGGGATCGAGATCCACAAGTACGGCGCGCACCTGTTCCACACCTCGAACAAGCGGGTCTGGGACTACGTCAACCAGTTCACCGAGTTCACCGGCTACCAGCACCGGGTCTTCGCCATGCACGACGGACAGGCCTACCAGTTCCCGATGGGACTCGGCCTGATCGCCCAGTTCTTCGGCCGCTACTACAGCCCCGACGAGGCACGCGCACTGATCGCGGAACAGGCCAGCGAGATCGACTCCGGGAACGCCTCCAACCTCGAGGAGAAGGCGATCTCCCTCATCGGCCGTCCGCTCTACGAGGCGTTCATCCGGGACTACACGGCGAAGCAGTGGCAGACCGACCCCACCGAGCTGCCGGCCGGCAACATCACCCGCCTGCCCGTGAGGTACACCTTCGACAACCGCTACTTCAACGACACCTACGAGGGCCTGCCGAAGGACGGCTACGCCGCGTGGCTCGAGCGTATGGCGGAGCATGAGCTCATCGACGTCCGGCTCGACACCGACTGGTTCGAGGTCCGCGACGAGATCCGCGGGGCGAACCCCGACGCGCCGGTCGTCTACACCGGGCCGCTCGACCGTTACTTCGACTACTCCGAGGGCAGGCTCGGCTGGCGCACCCTCGACTTCGAGACCGAGGTCCTCGACACCGGCGATTTCCAGGGCACTCCGGTGATGAACTACAACGACGCCGACGTCCCCTACACCCGGATCCACGAGTTCCGGCACTTCCACCCCGAGCGCAGCGGCACCTACCCGGACGACAAGACGGTCATCATGAAGGAGTACAGCCGCTTCGCCGGGGACGCCGACGAGCCGTACTACCCGATCAACACCCCCGATGACCGGCAGAAGCTCCTCGCCTACCGGAAGCGTGCCGACGAGGAGACAGCGGAGAACCGCGTGTTCTTCGGTGGACGCCTGGGCACCTACCAGTACCTGGACATGCACATGGCCATCGCGAGCGCCATGAACCTCTTCGACAACAAGCTCTCCCCGCTGCTCACGGGAGAGTAGCTCACCAGCTCCCGGAGGCGGCCCCGCCGGAGAATCCGCCCGAGGAGTACCCGGTGGTGGCGCCGGAGGAACCGGCACCGGTGCCCGTCGCCGATTCGTGCCACGAGTTCACCGTCACGAACGGCACGAACCCCGAGTACCCGTAGCCCGGGTGCCACGAAGCATCCCAGATCCGGGGCGCCGGATTGTCGTCGTCGGGTTCCACGTCGTCGAACTCGCGCTTCCGCACGGCCTCGATGATGATCCGGTAGTCGGTGATGATCCGGGCGTAGGCGTCCATGAAATCCGGAGCATCCGGTGTCTCCCGGAGTGCCACGACCCGGGCATCGATCCCGTCCAGGTCGTCCCGGAGGCCCTCATCGGAGACCGTGGCCCGCGCCTCCACCAGATCCTCGTGCAGCTCGGTCAGGTGCCGCCGGCGCACGGTGTCGTCGCCGTGCTCCATCCGGAAGAACTCATCGATGTTGTGCTCCGCGTTCTCCATCTGCCGCACCGTCTCGTACGCCTCCGTGATCTCCTTCCGGTGCCTGGCCAGCTCACGGTCGCCGACCTCGTCGCCGATTCCACTCAGGCGCTGCACCGTGCCGTCGACGGCCAGGAACCTGGAGCGCACGTCCTCCCAGTCGCGGCGTACGGTGTCATCGGCCAGCGGTGAGGACAGGGAATGCGCCCGGACGTTGATCGAGTCCAGCTGTGAGGCCACCCGTGCGTAGTTGTCGACGATGTGGTCGTAGCGCTCACGAAGCTGCCGTCGCCGGCGCCGTAGCCCCCATGCCGCGACTCCGAGTCCGGCCGCGGCGCCGACACCACCGACCCCGGCGGGGATCCACCACGGTGTCGGGTCCCCGCCCCCGTCCCCGGACACCACCGTCGTGTCCCCGGCCGCCCGGGCGCCGGCCAGCAGCGCCGCCGCGATGTTCGGGTCGCCCGACTGGCGCAGGGGGACCCGCATCTCGTCGAGGATCCCGTCCATGCGCCCCGAGCCGTAGAAGTTGATCGCGTTGCACACGTCATCGCCGCAGGCCACCCCCACGCGGCGTGGATCCATGCCCACGGCCACGATCAACGAACCCGGTGCGAACTTGTCCTCCGACCCGGACAGCAGAGAACGGTCGTCGCGCTCCGCGTAGTGACGCAGGGAGTCGTTCAGATTGGATTCATTCGACTCGAACACCAGGTACACGACCCGGTCGACCGTCGCGGGCAGCGACAGGGCCGGGGTCTCGTTCTCCAGGAGCCGGACGTCGTCGTCGGTCAGCCGGCCGCCGCGCAGCGGCACCTCCACAGATCGTGTCGCGGTGGTGGCCTGGGCGGTGGCCACCGCCATCGGCAGGAGCAGCACGACGAACAGCGCCATGAGGGCCGCCACCGGCCGGGCGTACCGGAACGGGGAATCGATGCGGTTCATGGCCGCCAGTCTAGGAAAGATCGGGGCAGGGCGCTTACAGTGTGAGCCTCCGGGGTTGGTCGTCGACGCGGCGGGTGGCGGTGGCCGGTTGACACCGCCACCGCGTGGGTAACGCAGTCCTCCCGCGCCAACGATTACATTGAGACGGGTACCAGACCACAGGCCGAAAGGACGTTGAAACGTCATGAGCGAATCTTCCGCGCCCACTCCCCGGCAAACGCCTGGCGCTCCGTTGGATCCCCGGGTGCCAGCCGATTCCGGGGCGGTGGAGCAGCTGCAGCGTGTTCTGCTGCCGAGGAGGGGCGAGCCGCACGACGTCCGTACGCTCTACCTGCTCGAGGCCGAGACGAACACCCAGCGGGTGACCTGGCCGGACCGTACGAGCTTCAGCGTCCGCGCAGGTCAGGAGGTCAGCTTCCAGACCTACTTCAACGCGTTCCCGGCGTCCTACTGGCGTCGGTGGTCACAGTTGTCCACCGTCATCCTCCGCGTCGAGGTCACCGGTGAGGCGCGCGTCGACGTCTACCGTTCGAAGATCGACGGTTCCCGGATCGCGGTCGCCGGCGAGCTCGTCGCAGACGACGCCGCCGAGTTCGAGCTGTCGCTGGATCCCTTCGAGGACGGCGGTTGGCTGTGGTTCGACGTGACCGCGGAGACGGACGCCACGATCACCCGGGCCGGCTGGTTCGCGCCCTGCGCGCCCGCGCCGCAGACCATGCCCGACGGCACGACCGTCGGACCGTTCGAACCGCGGGTCACCGTCGGCATCCCCACGTTCAACCGACCCGCGGACGCGGTTGCCGCGCTCGAGGCGCTCGCCGGCGACCCGCAGGTCGACGCGGTGATCGACACCGTGATCATGCCGGATCAGGGAACCCGGCATCCTTCGGACGAGCCCGGCTACGCGGCGGTGACCGAGCACTTCGGCGACCGCTTCTTCGAGTTCCGCCAGGGCAACCTCGGTGGGTCGGGCGGTTACTCACGCATCATGTTCGAGGCTCTCGGCGGTGTCGACGGCAGCGGGGAGGCCGGCGCGAGCGAATCCCCGTACATCCTCTACATGGACGATGACATCGCCATCGAACCGGACTCGGTGCTCCGTGCCCTCCAGGTCGCGCGCTACGCGAAGAGCCCCATGCTCGTCGGCGGTCAGATGCTCAACCTGCAGGAGCGCAGTCACCTGCACTCGATGGGTGAGGTCATCGACCGGTCGATCTTCATGTGGACGTCCGCACCGCACGTGCGCTACGACCATGACTTCTCCGAGTTCCCGCTGTCCCATCAGGGCAGGCCGGGCGACGGCCCGAACGACCGCAACTCCCGTGATCTGCACCGACGCATCGACGTCGACTACAACGGCTGGTGGATGTGCCTCATCCCGCGGGTCGTCGCGGAGCGGATCGGGCAGCCGCTGCCGCTGTTCATCAAGTGGGACGACGCCGAGTACGGGCTGCGGGCCGCGAAAGCGGGCTTCCCCACGGCCACGTGGCCGGGCGTCGCGATCTGGCACATGGCCTGGTCCGACAAGGATGACGCCATCGACTGGCAGGCGTACTTCCACCTGCGCAACCGGTTGATCGTCGCCGCCATGGACCACGACGGCGGGCCGGAGGGCATCGTGCGCAGCATGAAGAAGGCGACGCTGAAGCATCTGCTGTGCCTCGAGTACTCGACCGTCGCGATCCAGAACGAGGCGATGAAGGACTTCCTCGCCGGCCCGGACCATCTCTTCGACATTCTCGAGACCGCCCTGCCGCGCATCAACCGGCTGCGCCGCGGGTACCCTGACGCCGTGGTCCTGCCGACCGCGGCGGAACTGCCGAAACCGTCGGGTGCGCCGGGTGTGCCGGTGAAGGACATCGGCGGTCGCCTGGCCCCGGTGAAGAAGGCCGTCTGGCTGGCCAGGGGACTCCTGCACTCCGTACGACCCCACGACCCCGCGCACCACGAGGTGCCGCAGGCGAATTTCGCCCCGATCGAGGCCCGCTGGTTCTCCCTGTCCCGTGTCGACGGAGCAACCGTCACCACCGCGGACGGCCGTGGTGTCGTCTACCGCCAGCGGGACCGGGAGAAGGCGAGGAAGCTCCTCGCCGAATCCAACCGTCTGCAGCGTGAGGTCCTCGAACGCTTCGATGACCTGCGGACCGCCTATCGTGCCGCGCACGGGGAACTCACCAGCCGGAGCAGCTGGGGGAAGGTCTTCCATGCGTGAGTCCGATGTACTGGTCGGAATCCAGGACACCCTCTACGACGTCCCCGCGACGCTGCCCGTGGCGAGAGGCCTCAGCCATTTCGGTGAACACGCCCTCGGGTGGATGGCGCTCGGTGCCGCGGGTGCCGCCGTGGACGGTCGCAGGCGGTCCCGGTGGTTGGCCGTGAGCGGATCGGCGTTCCTCAGCCACGCGGCCTCCGTCGTGGTCAAGCGGGTCGTGCGCCGGAAGCGTCCACACGACCCCCGGATCAGGATCGGGGTGGCCACGCCGTCGAAGCTGAGTTTCCCTTCGTCGCACGCCACATCCACGACCGCGGCCCTCGTCGCGGTGAGCCGCATCACCCGCTCTCCCTGGCCGCTGGTCGGCGTGCCGGTGATGATGCTGTCGCGTATGGTGCTCGGAGTGCATTACCCGACCGACGTCGCAGCGGGAGCAACCCTCGGTGCCGCAACCGCCGACGTGGTCTGCAGGGCAGTCGAGAAGCGTGAAAGGAACAACTCATGAGCCAGCCGCATGACGGGCTGCTCGGGTCCGAACCCCACACCCGGGGAATCGAGGGCGACAGGAAACACCAGCCCCCGAGGAACCTCGCCGACGCCATGGTGAAGGCGCTCCGCCCCAAGCAGTGGGTGAAGAACGTCCTCGTCATCGCGGCACCCGCCGCGGCGGGATCCGCCGCGCTCCTCAGCGGCCGCACCATCGCCGACGTCGCGATCGCGTTCACCGTCTTCTGTCTCGCCGCGTCCTCGATCTACCTGATCAACGACGCCCGGGACGTCGACGCCGACCGGGCGCACCCCACCAAACGCTTCCGCCCCATCGCCGCAGGTGTGCTCCCCGTGCAGCTCGCCTATGCGATGGCCGTCGGGCTGATGGTCGCCTCGGTGCTGATCTCCCTGCTGGCCTCGGCGGGGGTGAACCTCGCGATCGTCGTCGCCGTGTACATCGCGCTCCAGCTCGGCTACTGCTTCGGCTGGAAGCACCAGCCCGTCATCGACATCGCGCTGGTCTCCTCCGGGTTCATGCTCCGTGCGATGGCCGGCGGCGTGGCCACGGGCATCGAGCTGTCCCAGTGGTTCCTCCTCGTCGCGGCCTTCGGTTCCCTGTTCATGGCCTCCGGCAAGAGGTACGCGGAGATCCTCCTCGTCGAATCCTCCGGTGCGAAGATCCGGAAGTCCCTCGAGGGCTACACCGACACCTATCTCCGGTTCGTCTGGACGCTGTCCGCGACCGCCGTGGTCATGAGCTACGCACTCTGGGGATTCGACGTCAGCCGCTCCCTCGACGGCGCGGGAGGCGTCTGGTACCAGATCTCTATGGTCCCGTTCACCGTCGCCATCCTCCGGTACGCCGCGGACATCGACCGCGGCGAGGGTGGGGCCCCCGACGAACTGGCGCTGTCGGACCGGGTGCTCCAGGCGCTCGCCGTGCTGTGGGTCGCCTGCATCGTGATCGCCGTCTACGTCATGCCGGCCCTGTAGATCCCCAACGACGCAGGTGCACCCTGGATAGCACGGCAGACACGTTGTCCGTGTACGGTGACTGTGTAACGAAACGATCAAGCCAGTGGATATTCCGACCGGTTGCAGTCACCGGCGACCGCCTGTTTTCGGAAATAGTGTCCCGCAAGGAGAACAATGTCAATCGCCTCCCGTCTGCACAACGCAGGGAAGAAGGTCACGTCCGTGGTGGCCGCCACCGCAGTGACCGCCACCCTCATGGTCTTCGGCGCCGGAACCGCCGAGGCCGCCAACCGGGACTGGCTCCGGCCGGATGCCACCGGAACGTGCGAATGGGACGCCTCGGGGCACTGGGTCCAGCGGTGCGATGTCTGGTCGCCCGCGATGGACCGCACCGTGCCCGTCCTGGTGCAGCCCGCCCAGCGCGGCGGCGATGCGGGCTTCTATCTGCTCGACGGTATGCGCGCGGACCCGCACCAGACCGGCTGGACGATGTTCTCCGATGCCCAGGTCACGTACGAGGACAGCAACATCAACCTCATCATGCCGATCGGCGGAGCGGGTACGTTCTACGCCGACTGGGTCGACCCCGGGAACACCTTCTCATCCTCCGATCCGCAGGTCATCAAGTGGGAGACCTTCCTCACCGCTGAGCTGCCGGGCTACCTGCAGCAGCACTTCGGGGTCAACCCCAACCGCAACTCCATCGCGGGTCTCTCCATGGGCGGAACCGCGGCACTGAACATCGCGGCGCGCCATCCCGAGATGTACCAGCAGGCGATGAGCTTCTCCGGGTACCTCACCACGACGGCCCCCGGCATGCAGACCATGATTCGTTTCGCGCTCCTGGAAACCGGGGGCCTGAACCTCAACTCCATGTACGGCGCGTTGATCAGCCCCCGCCAGTTCGAGAACGACCCCTACTGGAACATGGAGGGTCTGCGCGGCAAGGACATCTACGTCTCCGCGTCGACGGGCACGTGGACCGGCGGCGACTGGAATCTTCCCCTCTGGGACCGCATCGTCGGTTGGGGTCTCGAGGCGGTCTCCAGGAGCACCACGGTCTCCTGGGAACGCAAGGCCCGCGAGATCGGCCTGAACCCGACCGTCGACTACCCGCCGACGGGTATCCACCGGTGGGGTATCTGGACCGATCAGATGCACAAGACCAAGGGCCGTGTCCTGGACGTCATGAACGCCTGGTGATTCAAGTCTGACCGAAGAGTCCCCGCCGGAACCTGAACGAGGGTTCCGGCGGGGATTTTCCGTGTCCGTGGCCGTGGTGCGGGGACGGGAGGACGGGACGGACGGGATGATCCGGTTCGGTGGCGGGGGGCTGCCGGCCCGTGGGTCACGGGTCGTCGTGCCGTGTCACGTGTCTTCGTGCGGGGTGTCGTCGGCGTGTCGCGCCGTCAATGTCGACGAACAGCGGCGAGCTACCTAAACTTAAAGTCGATCTTTAGGGTCTGGCCGGGCACCGGTACAGCGGTAAGTAACGGTCCGACCCCCGAGCAACGACATAACCGAAGAAGAGCCGGTGGCGGTGTCGCCGTTCGTTCCGGGGGAGGGGAACTCCCGGAGCGGGACGGTAGGCTGTTACGTGCCACCGGATCCACCGGTCGGCCGGTTCTCCGGCGACCATTGATCTCAAGAACCGATACAAAGGACACCTTCATGCGCGACACCGCATCCAACAGCAGCCGGCGCTTTCACCGGATCGCACTCGCTGCAGTTCCCACCGCCCTCGCTCTGGGCGTCGGCCTCCTCTCCCCGGTCGCCTCGGCCGAGCAGTCGACGATCCTGGCACAGAGTTCCCAGCTCGGGGGTCTGCCCGGTGCGATCGGTCCCACCGGTGGAATCTCCGACTACCTCAAGGAAAACAATGTCCCGGAGCGCACCCCGGTAAAGACGGAGTACCCCGACATCCAGGGTCTCCCGGAGGGGGTCGACGTGGTCCGCCAGGAATGGCTGGGCACGCACCGTATCGCTCTGTTCATCAAGTCGGCGGCGATGCCGGAACAGCTGATGCAGGTCCAGATCCTGCTCGCCCGTGACTGGTACTCGCAGCCGAACGCCACCTTCCCGAGCGTGTGGCTGCTCGACGGCCTGCGTGCCGTGGACGAGGAGTCCGGCTGGACGCTGCACACGAACGCGGAGCAGTTCTTCGCCGACAAGAACGTCAACGTGATCATGCCGATCGGCGGCGAGGCATCCTTCTACACCGACTGGAACCGCCCCGACAACGGCAAGAACTACCAGTGGGAGACCTTCCTCACGCAGGAACTCCCGGCCGTGCTGAACCAGGGCTACCGCGCCAACGGTGAGCGCGCCCTCGTCGGCCTCTCGATGGGCGGCACCGCCGCCGTCAACATCGCGGAACACCGTCCCGACCTCTTCAAGTTCGTCGGCTCGTTCTCGGGCTACCTGGACACCACGTCCACGGGTATGCCCCTGATGATCTCCGGCGCGCTCCGGGAGGGCGGCGGCTACAACGCCGACGCCATGTGGGGCCCGGCGGGTTCCCAGCGCTGGATCGACAACGACCCGAAGCTCGGCATCGAGGCGCTGAAGGGCAAGACCGTCTACGTCTCCGCCGGTTCGGGCCGCGACGACTTCGGTGAGCCCGGTTCCGTCGCCACCGGACCATCCAACCAGGCGGGCAAGGGACTCGAGGTCATCGCGCGTATGACATCGGAGACCTTCGTCGCGGCGGCGAAGGAGGCTGACGTCCCCGTCATCGCCATGTTCCGCCCGTCCGGGGTCCACAACTGGCCCTACTGGCAGTTCGAACTGACCCAGGCGTGGCCGTACATCGCCGACACCCTCGCCCTCAAGGAAGAGGACCGCGGTGCGGACTGTGTCGCGATCGGTGCGATCGCGCAGGCGACCGCCTCCGGCGCGTGGGGCAACTGCGTGAACAACGAGTACGACGTCGTCGCCGGAGACGGCGACGCAGGCAAGGCGCAGGACTTCCGCGGCGGCCAGGCGTACTGGTCCCCGGACACCGGGGCACACGTGGTCATCGGCCGTATCGCCGCACGCTACGCGGAGCTCGGCGGGCCGGGTTCGTTCCTCGGCTTCCCGAAGACCAACGAGCTGAGCACGCCGGACGGCAAGGGACGTTTCGTGCACTTCGAGAACGGGTCCATCTACTGGACCCCGGAGACCGGCGCGCGCGAGATCCCGGGCGACATGTTCGAGGCCTGGGGCGATCAGGGCTGGGAGACCGGCGTACTCGGATATCCGGTGGACGTGGCCAAGGAGCTCGAGGGCAGCTGGATCCAGCAGTTCCAGGGTGGCTACGTCATCCGAACCCCGAAGAACGGGACGTTCTGGTCCCGTGGCCTCATCGCCCGCAAGTACGGCGAGATGAAGGCGACCGCGTCGAAGCTCGGCGCACCGACCTCCAACGAGATCCTCATCCCGGGGGGTGCGCTCCAGAACTTCGACAACGGCACGATCTACTGGTCCGCCTCCACCGGTGCACACGCCGTGTACAACGGCGACATCCGTGACCACTGGGGCAGGAACGATTGGGAGCGGGGCAAGTTCGGCTGGCCGACCGGTGACCTCCAGGAGATCCCGGCCGGAGGACTCCAGCAGTCCTTCCAGCACGGAACGATCAAGCAGGTCAACGGCAGAATCGTCGAGGAAATGAACTGATGCGCAGGTTTTCCCTTCCCCTGCTGACCGTCGCGGTACTCGCGCTCGCCGGATGCGGCGGAGCCACCTCGGAGAGCGACGACGTCTCCGCGACCACCGCAACCACCTCCGCACTGCCCAAGGCGGATACGCGGACCTCCGGGGCCGGTGACTCCGACGGGGAGAAGTCCACCCGGGAATCGGGGGAGGCGGAGCTCTCCACCTCCAGTCCGGAACGCCGGGAGGCGGCACCGGCGCCGGTCGTGCCCGCGGTTCCCGAGCCCCGGGACGGCGCGGCGAAGGAGATCGACGAGATCCCCGGCCTCGCCCAGGAACGGAGCCCCGCCGATCTGGACTACCTGAAGGCCCTCAGGGACGGCGGAATCTCCGTCGACGGCGTCGAGGACCAGATGATCGGTGCCGCAGCCGAGGTGTGCCGCTCGGCGGCCAGCGGTGTGGAGAACTACACGCTGGAGGCTGTCGCCGGCCAGCTCGTCGAACAGGAGCGTGCATCCGCACCGGTCCCGGAGATCGCTGATCGGATTGCCTCCGCCGCTAAGTCGGCGTACTGCTAGACGGTATGAAAAAAACGCTGACAGTCCTGGCCGTCATTGTCGTCGTCGGCCTCATCGCGGTGGGTACATGGCGGTGGGCCAACGACGAGGGGGGCATTCCCGGCCAGGACTCGGGCGAGCCCGGCGGGCCCGCCGCCACCGGTCCGGTGCAGCCGGACTGGTGCCCGGACGTCGAGGTCATCGCCGCGCCGGGAACCTGGGAGTCATCGCCCGCGGACGATCCGGTGAACCCGTCGTTCAACCCCAACTCCTTCCTGCTGACGGTCACCCGACCGCTGCAGAACACCTATCCCGCGGACCGGGTGAAGGTGTGGACGCTGCCGTACACCGCGCAGTTCCGCAACATCAACGCCGACCGTGAGATGACGTACGACGAGTCCCGCAACGAAGGCACGTCCACGCTGGAGAACGAGCTCCGGATCACCCACGGCGACTGTCCCCTCACCGACTTCATCATGACGGGTTTCTCCCAGGGCGCGGTCATCGTCGGTGACGTCGCGAGTGAGATCGGCAACGGCCACGGGGCCGTGCCGGCCGAACGGGTCAGGGGTGTCGCCCTGGTCGCGGACGGCCGCCGCGAGCCCGGTGTCGGGCAGGCCGTGGGTAACCCGGTGTCCGGTGTCGGTGCCGAGATCTCGCTCGAACTGCTGAACCCGGCGGTGCAGATCATCACCCCGGGTGCCACGATGCGGGGTCCCCGGGACAGCGGCTTCGGTGTCCTGGACGGCCGGACCTTCCAGGTCTGCGCCCCGAACGACCACATCTGCGATGCCCCGCTGGGCGTGGGCAATGCTGTGGAGCGTGCCCAGGGCCTGATCGAGAACAACGGGGTGCACGCCCAGTACGCGACGAATCCGAACGTCTTCCCGGGGTCGACCACCACGCAGTGGCTGATCGGCTGGATCTCCGGTCTCATCGACGGGGCTCCGGCCCCTGTGCAGGCGCCCGAATCAGGGGCGGTCAATTCAGTGCCTCCGGTGCCCTGACACCGCGCGTCGGCGTGGGTTTCGTCGGCAAAGTAATACACTGGACCAAACTTACGATGCAGATTTCGGTGCCGGACAGCACGCACCTCACCGACGAACGAGGAGAATGATGGATCTCAAGGCGGCAATGGGCCAGTTCTTTGATGACAAGGGCCAGATCAACCTTCCCGAGCAGCTGACGCTGGCCGGACTGTGCGAGACCCTCTACATGGTGGAGGCCGCCTCCGGTGGCGCGGACCGTGAGTGCCTCCGGTTCTGGGACTACTCCGCGAACCGAGAGGGGGACCGCACGGACTACTCGCGGAAGCAGATCAACACCCGAATCAAGGCCGTCGCCGCCCGACTCCAGCAGATCGGGACCCTCGGGGACCGGGTCGCGGTGCTCGCCGGCAACAGCCCGGAGTACATGTTCGGCTTCCTCGGCGCGATGTACGCAGGCATGGCCCCGATCCCGCTGTACGATCCGACGGAACCCGGTCACGGTGACCACCTGACGGCGGTGCTCGCGGACTGCGAGCCGAAGTTCATCCTGACGAACTCCGCGTCCGCGGCGGCCGTCCGCAAGCTGTTCGCGTCGCGCCCCGCCGCCGAACGCCCGCGCATCCTCACGATCGACGCGCTGCCGGACTCCCTCGCCGAGAGCTTCGTCAATCCCCTGGAGACCGAGGCGGGAAAGCAGCTCGCCGCATCCTCGACCTCTTCCCCGCTCGACCTCGTGGCCTTCCTGCAGTACACCTCCGGGTCGACGCGCACGCCCGCCGGCGTGGTGCTCACCAACCGGAACATCATGACCAACGTGCTGCAGATCTTCACCGCCGCGAACTTCAAGCTTCCGCTGCGGGTCGTCTCCTGGCTGCCGCTGCACCACGACATGGGCATCATCCTCGCCGCATTCTGCATCATCCTCGGACTGAAGATCGAGATGATGAATCCCCGCGACTTCATCCAGCAGCCCAGCCGCTGGCTGGAGCAGATCTCCGCCGGTGACGAGGGTGAGCACACCTACACCATCGTCCCGAACTTCGCCCTCGAGCTCGCCGTCCGCTACGGCCGTCCCGCCGAGGGGCAGGCCCTGGACCTCAGCCGGGTCGACGGACTGATCATCGGCTCCGAGCCGGTAACCCCGAAGGCCATCAACCAGTTCATCGAGACTTTCGGTGGCTACGGGCTGGACACCACCGCCATCCGGCCCTCCTACGGCCTCGCCGAGGCCTCGCTCATCGTCTCCACCCCGATGACCGAGAACCGACCCGTCATCACGTGGGTCGACCGGGAGCGTCTCAACGAGGGCACCGCCGTCGTCGTCGACGGCCCCGCCGACAACGCGGCCGCCCTGGTGTCCAACGGCCAGGTCGCCCGGCCCCAGCAGCTCGTCATCGTCGACCCCGAGACCCGTTGCGAGGTGCCCGACGGCACCGTCGGCGAGATATGGACCCACGGCGACAACACCGCCGCCGGATACCTCGACCGCCCCGAGGACACCGCGGAGACGTTCCGCAACACCCTCGCCGGGCGTCTGCCGGAGAACTCCCGCGCCGAGGGAGCCCCGGACGACGACCGCTGGATGGCCACCGGCGACCTCGGGCTCATCGTGGACAACGAGCTCTACATCACGGGCCGTCGCAAGGACCTCATCATCATCGCGGGCCGCAACCACTACCCGCAGGACATCGAGTACACCGTCGACCACGCCTCGGACCACATCCGGCCGGCCGCCATCGCCGCGTTCGCCGTTCCCGGCGATGATGTGGAGAAACTCGTCATCATCGCGGAGCGTGACCTGGGACGCGACGCGGACGGGGACGCCGCCGCCGTCGAAGCGATCCGTACCGCCGTGTCCAGCTCGCACGGTGTGGTGCCCGCGGACATCGTGATCGTCGGGCCCGACGAGATCAAACGCAGCTCCAGCGGTAAGATTGCGCGGAGGGTCTGCAGCCGCGACTATCTCGCATAGGGATCATCCGCCACCACCGTAGAGGCCCTCCATGGAATCCCCCCCGTGACACCCACGGGAGGGGAATCACGGGGGGTCGATGCGTTGTCGGAGGTGAAACATTCATCACGGCGGCAGAGATAGTTCATGAAGACCGAAATCACCACACGAAAAGAGTGAAGCCACCGTATGGATCACAGTCAGCAGTCCTCGTCGATGACCACCGCAGAACTACGTACGTGGTTGCGCGACTGGGTCGTGAGGACAACGGGTCTGCCTGAGGAGGAGATCACCGACGACAAGCCGATGGAGACCTTCGGGTTGTCCTCGCGTGACGTCGTGGTCCTCTCCGGTGAACTGGAGAACCTCGTCGGTACCCAGCTCGACGCGACGGTGGCGTACGAGTTCCCGACGATCGCGGCACTCGCCCGTCGCGTCATCGAGGGGCCCGTGGCGGTTCAGCGCAGTCCCCGGGCGCAGGCCGGGGTGCGCACCACATCGGCGGGCCGGACACCCGGCAGCCACGACATCGCGATCGTCGGAATGTCCGCCCGCTATCCGGGCGCGGGCAACCTCGACGAGATGTGGGATCTGCTGGTCAGCGGCCGCGACGGGGTGGGTGACCTGCCCATCGGCCGCTGGTCCGAGTACTCGGGCGATGACGTCATGGCGCGCAAACTGGCCGAGGTCAACACCACGGGCGGCTATCTCGAGGACATCGCGACCTTCGACGCAGAGTTCTTCGGGTTCTCACCCGTCGAGGCCGCCAACATGGACCCGCAGCAGCGTATCGTCCTCGAACTCGCCTGGGAGGCCCTCGAGAACGCGCACATCCCCGTGTCCTCGTTGCGCGGTGAGCCCGTGGGCGTCTACATAGGTTCGACGAACAACGACTACGGGATGCTCATCTCCGCAGATCCGGCGGAGGCGCACCCCTACGCGCTGACCGGAACGGCGAGCTCCATCATCCCGAACCGCATCTCCTACGCCTTCGACTTCCGGGGACCCTCGGTGTCCGTCGACACCGCATGCTCGTCGTCACTCGTCGCGATCCACCACGCCGTCCGGGCGCTGCGCGACGGCGACGCCACCGTCGCGCTCGCCGGTGGCGTCAACATCCTCTCATCACCGTTCATCTCCACGGCCTTCGGGGAACTAGGGGTGATCAGCCCGACCGGCAAGATCCACGCCTTCTCCGAGGACGCCGACGGTTTCATCCGCTCCGACGGAGCCGGCCTCGTCGTGCTCAAGCGCGTCAACGACGCCATAGCCGACGGTGATGAGATCCTCGCCGTGATCAAGGGAACGGCCGTCAACTCCGACGGCCGTTCCAACGGGCTGACCGCTCCGAACCCGGAGGCGCAGATCGACGTCCTCGAGCGTGCCTACGCGGACGCGGGCATCGATCCGGCCGTGGTCGACTACGTCGAGGCCCACGGCACCGGCACGATCCTCGGCGATCCGATCGAGGCCACCGCCCTGGGGGCGGTGCTCGGAGCGGACCGCGACGCCGCGGACCCGATGCTGCTCGGCAGCGCGAAGACGAACTTCGGGCACACCGAGTCGGCGGCGGGGGCCGCGGGCCTGATCAAGGTCGTCCTCGGCATGCGTAACGGCGTGATCCCCCCGTCGCTGAATTTCACAGGACCGAACCCCTACATCGACTTCGACGCCGAACACATCGAGGTCGTCGAGGACCCGCGCGAATGGCCCTGCTACTCGGGACGCCCCACCGCGGGCGTATCCGGTTTCGGCTTCGGCGGCACGAACGCGCACGCTGTGGTGCAGAACTTCGATCCGATGGACTACGACATCGAGCGCCCCGACGTCGAGGCGCAGCTCGATGACGGCCGGGCCGTCCTGCTGCCGGTCTCCGGCCTGCTGCCGTCCCGCCGCGCACGGGCCGCAGGCGTACTCGCCGAATTCCTCGAGGGCCGTCCGGACTCCGATCTGCCGAAGGTCGCGCGTTCCCTCGCGCGGCAGAACCACGGCCGTTCCGCGGCCGTGGTCACCGCGTCGACCGTCGCCGAGGCCGTCAAACGCCTGGGCATCGTCGCCGAACGCAGGAAGGGAGCCGGTATCGCGGTCGCTGATTCCCCCGCCCAGCCCGGCCCCGTGTTCGTCTACTCGGGATTCGGCTCACAGCACCGCAAGATGGCCAAGGACCTCTACGAGCTGTCGCCGCTGTTCCGCGAGCGGCTCGATGAACTCAACGAGATCATCGGCTTCGAGTCCGGATGGTCGCTGACCGACATCATCACCGACGACGAACAGACCTACGACACCGAGACGGCCCAGGTCGGCATCACCGCGATCCAGATCGCACTGACCGACCTGCTCGCACATCTGGGGGCGGTACCCGCCGCCGTCGCGGGTATGTCCATGGGAGAGATCGCCGCAGCCTACGCCGCCGGTGGACTCACCGCCGAGGACGCCATGCGGGTGGCCTGCCACCGTTCACGTCTGATGGGTGAGGGAGAGAAGTCGCTGCCCGAGGACCAGCTCGGTGCGATGGCCGTGGTGGAGTTCTCCGTCGACGAGCTGGACACCTTCATCGCCGCGAACCCCGACTTCGCGGGCATCGAGCCCGCCGTCTACGCCGGTCCGGGGATGACCACCGTCGGTGGACCCCGGGACGCCGTCGTCCGTTTCGTCGAACTGCTGGAGAAGCAGGAGAAGTTCGCCCGGCTGCTCAACGTCCGGGGCGCCGGGCACACCAGCGCCGTTGAACCGCTGCTCGGCGAACTCGCCGCGGAGACCTCCGACATCGAGCCCCGTCCGCTGAAGATCCCGCTCTACAGCTCCGTCGACCGTGGCGTGGTCTACCCGGCGGGTTCCGTCGTCCACGACACCGACTACTGGGTGCGCTGCACCCGGGGACAGGTCTGGTTCCTGGACGCGATCTCCCGCGTGTTCGCCGACGGTCACGAGATTCTCGTCGAGGTCTGCCCGAACCCCGTCGCCCTGATGGGGATGATGAACACCGCATTCTCGGTGGGTAAGCCCGACGCTCAGCTGCTGCACACCCTCAAGCGCAAGGTACCCCCGGCAGAGACCCTGCGGGAGCTCCTGTCCCGGCTCTACGTCGCGGGCCAGTCGATCGACCTCGGTCTGCTCCTCGGCGACGGCGAGCGCGTCGACGCACCCGGCGTGCGCTGGAAGCACCAGCGCTACTGGACCGCCGCCCGTCCGTCCTCGACATCGGTGTCCGGCATCCCCGGTAACCGGGTGGCCCTGCCGGACGGATCGGTGGCTTTCTCCATCCTCGCGGAGACCGTTCCGTCGACCCTCGCTCTCGTCGAGGCCGCCGCCGAGTCGCTGAACCCGGAGGTCACGGTCGTCGCCTTCGAAGAACGCGGTACCCTGCCGCCCTCGGGTGAGATCACGACGGTAGCCCGCCGCCATCTCGGCGGAGTGGACGTCACCGTCCACCGTATGCTCGGTGGCACCGCGACCCTCCTCGCGGAGGGCTTCGCCGCGGCGCACACCGGTGCCGGACCGGTGCCCGGTGGCGCGGGTGTGGGCAGCTACGACTCCGATTCCGAGGCCGCGGACCCGTCTGAGACGGGGCTGCCGGAGATCATCGTCGACGCCGTGCGTTGGGACCCCGCGAGCGGTGAGAGCGTCGAGGACCGGCTGCGGACCATCGTCAGTGAGTCCATGGGCTATGACGTCGATGATCTTCCGGGCGAACTCCCGCTGATCGATCTCGGCCTCGACTCCCTGATGGGCATGCGCATCAAGAACCGCATCGAGAACGACTTCCAGATCCCGCCGCTGCAGGTCCAGGCTTTGCGTGACGCGTCCGTCGCCGATGTCGTCGTCCTGGTCGAGCAGCTCGTCGCGGACCGCCACTCCGCACCCGGGGAACCGGAGTCGGCACCCGCACCGGTGGTTCCGGCCGCGCAGTCGACGACCGACACCCGGAACCCGGGCGTCGGTGTCGCACCCCGCGACGCGTCCGAACGACTGGTCTTCGCGACCTGGGCGACCCTGACGGGTAGCGCCGCGGCCGGCGTGACCAGCCAACTCCCCGAGATCGACGAGGAGACCGCCACCGCTATCGCGGAGCGACTCAGCGAACGCGCCGGCACCGGGATAACCGCAGAGCAGGTCCGTGGGGCACGGACCCTCGAACCGCTGGCGGATGCAGTGCGCGAGGGGCTCGAGACCGAGGTGGAGGGAAACATCCGCGTCCTGCGGCCCCGTGCCGAGGGCTCCGACAAGCCCGCCGTATTCATGTTCCACCCGGCCGGTGGTTCCTCGGTGGTGTACCAGCCACTGATGCGGCGGCTGCCGGAGGACGTCCCCGTCTACGGCGTCGAGCGCCTCGAGGGCTCCCTGGAGGAACGCGCCGCCGCGTACATCGACGAGGTCCGGACCTACTCCGACGGTCTGCCCGTGATCCTCGGCGGCTGGAGCTTCGGTGGTGCGCTGGCCTACGAGGTCGCGCACCAGCTCGTCGGCTCCGACATTGACGTCGAGCAGATCGTGCTGCTCGACACCGTGCAGCCCTCCGAACCGGTCCCGGACACGATGGAGGAGACCAAGGCGCGGTGGAAGCGTTACCAGGCCTTCGCGAAGAAGACCTACGGTCTCGACTTCCCGGTTCCCTTCGATCTCCTCGAGAGCGCCGGAGAGGAGGCGCTGCTGGCGATGATGGGTGATTTCCTCGCCAACACCGACCCCACCGAACACGGACTGTCCGCGGGTGTCCTCGAGCACCAGCGCGCCAGCTTCGTCGACAACCGGATCCTCGACAGGGTCGATCTGGGGCGCTGGGCGGATGTTCAGGCGCCGGTCCTGCTGTTCCGCGCGGAACGCATGCACGACGGCGCGATCGAGCTGGAACCACGGCTCGCGCGGATTGACCCGGACGGCGGATGGTCCGCTATCGTTAATGAGTTGGAGATCGTTCAATTGAGCGGCGACCATCTCGCCATCGTGGACGAGCCGGTCATCGGGACCGTCGGCGCACATCTCACCCGGCGCATCGAAGAGCTCGCCCGCGACGACAACTAGGACCAGAAGAGGTAAAGGGGCGACGTGACCGGCCACACCACCGCTGAAAAGCTCGCGGATCTGCACGCCAAACTCGCACGGGCGCAGGATCCGGGGAGTGAGAAAGCGCGCGCCAAGCGCGATGCCGCCGGCCTGACGACGCCCCGACACCGTATCTCCAGGCTTCTCGACGAGGGATCCTTCGTCGAGATCGGAGCCCTAGGGCGTACACCCGACACCCCGGACGCCCCCTACGGTGACGGTGTCGTAGCCGGATACGGCCGGATCGACGGGCGAACCGTCGCGGTCTACGCCCACGACAAGACCGTGTTCGGTGGTTCAGTCGGCGTGACCTTCGGCAAGAAGGTCTGCGAGGTGATGGACATGGCCATCAAGATCGGGTGCCCCGTCATCGGCATCAACGACTCGGGCGGCGCCCGCATCCAGGACGCCGTCACCTCTCTCGCCATGTACTCGGAGATCGCCCGTCGCCAGTTGCCCCTGTCGGGGCGCAGCCCGCAGATCTCGATCATGCTGGGCAAGTGCGCGGGCGGTGCGGTGTACGCGCCCGTCACCACCGACTTCGTCGTCGCCGTGGCGGACCGGTCCGAGATGTACGTCACCGGCCCCGAGGTGATCAAGAGCGTCACCGGCGAGGTCATCTCCTCGGCCGAACTCGGTGGTGCCGACGAGCAGATGCTGAACGGCAACGTCTCCTACGTCGCCACCGACGAGGAGGACGCGTACGACTACGTCCACGAACTCCTCGACCACCTGCCGAGTTCCTGCTTCGAGTCGGCGCCGGTGTACGACGCCGCGGACGACACTCCGACTGAACGGGACCTGGCGCTCGACTCGTTCATGCCGGATGACACCAATGCCGGGTACGACATGCACGATCTCCTCGACCAGATCTTCGACGATGAGGGTCTGCTGGAGATCCAGGCGGAGTACGCCCCGAACATGATCACCGGTTTCGCGCGCATCGACGGAAACAGCGTCGGGGTCGTGGCGAACCAGCCCATGTTCTACGCCGGTTGCATCGACGCGGACGCCGCCGACAAGTCCTCGCGTTTCATCCGGATCTGCGACGCGTACAACATCCCGCTGGTGTTCGTCGTCGACACCCCGGGCTATCTGCCCGGCGTCGAGCAGGAGAAGCTCGGTCTGATCCACCGTGGTGCGAAGCTCGGGTTCTCCGTCGTGGAGGCCACGGTGCCGAAGATCTCGCTCATCGTCCGCAAGGCCTACGGTGGTGCCTACGCCGTGATGGGCTCGAAGTCCCTCTCCGGTGACATCAACCTCGCGTGGCCGACCGCCCAGGTAGCCGTCATGGGGGCCGCCGCGGCCGTCGTGATGATCCAGGGTCGGCAGATCGCCGCCGCCCCGCCGGAGCAGCGCGAGTACATGAAGAAACTGTTCATGGACTTCTACGACGAGAACATGACCAGCCCCTACGTCGCGGCTGAACGCGGCTACATCGACGCAATGATCGAACCCAACCAGACGCGTGTGGCACTCCGGCAGGCCCTGCGGCAGCTGTCCACCAAGCGCGTTCCCGTGGAGCGGAAGAAGCACTCGATCATGCCGATGTGACCGGGACTTCCGGGAGGGGTGGCGGGCGCCGGTCCTGTGAACGGCAGGAACCACCGCTTGGTAGCCTGCGGGCGACCTTTTCCCGGGGTGAGCAGGCACAGTGCCGCGCAGACCAGAGCCGTCGTGGGCGTGGACTCCGCCCGTTCCACGGAACTGGCGGCGGTCGCCGTGAGAATCGCGAGTACGAGGGCGCTGAGCCATACCGTCGGGCTGTCCATCGCCGCACCGTACCCGGAGAAGGACAGTGGGCCGTGGACGGTACTCGGAGCGGTCGCGGGGGGAACGGGGTTTATTCCCGACGGCGGTGACCACCGGGGGCCGGGGCGGTGGATCGGATGTGGTGGACTGTGTTTCAGAGCGTGAACTGCACGGTACATCGAGGCGTCACGCAGTCCGTCGGTCCGATTGGCTCCGCCTGCTTTTCGCCCCGGGCGGTACCCCGCCAGCTTGATCCGTCGACTTCGGTGGGCAACCGCACGGGGTTTAGTTGACGATCACGGTGGCGGGGCGGGATTTTCCTCGGCCGGGTGTCCGGTCCGCGCAGGATGCGTACTTCCACGGCGCGGCTCAATCGGCGGCGTCCCGGTTGCACGCACTCCCCGGTGCACCACGTGTGAGCCCACGCACCGCACGCTGGAAGGGGGTGGCTGCACGGATACCGTCACATCGAGCTGGCTGGCCCGTCGACCGGACCGGCTTCCGGCCGGGTCGGGGCTTCGGCCCGCGGTTCCATCCGTACACAGCGGTGCTTTCTCGCGGGCGATGCTCGATCCGATGGCGGGGCACCCACCTCGCCCGCGGGCGGGGGTGTCCCGGTGGATGTCAAGGAACCTCGACCACGATGCTGGCCCGGCCGAGTCTCGGTCATGCCACGGAAACTTAAACCCGAGGAGCTGAAAAACATGAACGGGACCCGCACCCGATTCGGCCGGGCGAAGTTCGGCGGAACCCCGAAAACCCTGATCGCGCTCTCCCCGGTGAGCGGCATCATCGTCGCGGTCGGCTTCGGGAGCGTTGTGGCGCTGACGCGATTCACCGGGAACCCTCTGCTCGCGGTCACGGTGTTCAGCGTGTGCATCACCCCCGTGGCCACCGCCGGGACATGGGCGTTGATGGTTGACCGCGGGTCCATCGCGGGTGCCGTGGGGAGGCCCGGGGAATCGATCGAGAACCACTGGTACGCGCGAGCCGTGCAGGACACCTTTCATACGGCGCTGATCTCGGTTGGAGTGCTCGGTGTCGCATCGGTGTTCTGGGACTTCTCCGTGTCAGGATCCCTGATGGCGATATACGTCGGTTCTTTCCTGACGGGGGTGTTCGCCGTCGCCTTCGGTCTCCGCAAGCTGCGGGAAAGCTAGATCGTGGACAACAGGCTCAGGCAGCTACGTGAGCAGCACGGGCTGTCGCAACAGAAGTTGGCTGACGCCCTGGGGTGTCACGGCAGACCGTCATCAGCATCGAGAAGGGTCGCTACCACCCATCCCCGCCCCTGGCGTTCCAGCTGGCCGAACGCTCATCCTGCCGCATCGAGGACATATTCATCCCACATCCCGGGAGGGAGGCGGACCCGGGAGCCGTCCACGCGTGAACTCTCTCACGGCCGGATCGGTCGGCAGTGACCGGCACCCGCCCTTTCGACGGCCGTCGATCTCCTGACCGATATTCCGGGGGCGCTCGCCTTCGCGTACCGCGCGTGCGTTGAGCCGCTCCTGCGGCGCTAGAGGCACTGCGCGGGATGGGGCGCTACCTCAACCGGCGTTTCTCGTTTCGGGCACGGCGCCTGCGCAGCTCGCGGTCAGCCGCGCCGAAGCGGTTTCCCGTGCGAACCCACCCCATGCGGCGAGCCACTTTTCCGAAGACCCTCCACCCGAGCAGGAGCAGCCCGGACATGAGGCCCGCGACGATCATGAACGACCAGTGCGGGATCGCCGCGTGTGACATTCCCCATGCAGCCAGACCGGTCACCAGGGTGATCAGCCACACGGTGATTCCCCCGGGGTTCACCGGCAGGGGTCGACGGTGTTTCACCGAGAGGATCCCATATGCGACCAGGACCCCGACGAGAAACGGCCATGCCGTGGCCAGCCATCCGGAGATCGAGAATTCGAGCCCGTCACCGCGGTGTGCGAGCCGAGCCAGGAGAGCGAACAGGAGAATCGCGGTCAGGTCCGTCCGTAGTACCCGACGGTGGTCAACGAAGAAGGCGACAGGGGATTTCGGGGTTCTGCTCACGGGGGCTCCTCACTGCTGGCCTCTCGGCGGAAGGCCCCGACGCCGGTGTACGGCGTCGGGTATCTCACCCCTGACTCTACCCCTCCGGGTCAGGCCGGTTCGACAGCTTCGCCGGCTGCCCAGATGTGGGTGGGGAGCAGACTCTCCGGGTCGAGGATGAGGACGTCTCCGGGGTAGCCCTTGGCGATACGGCCGTAGCGGTCGTTCATTCCGATGCAGCGTGCGGCGTGTCCGGTGGCGGCGGCGACGGCGACATCGAGGGGAACGCCGACCTCGTGCACTGCGTTTGCCACCGCACGATCCATGGTGAGGGTGGATCCGGCGAGGGAATCACCTTCGGCGAGGCGGGCGACACCGTCGCGGACGTTCACCTTGAGCTGGCCGAGCATGTAGTCGCCGTCCGGGTTGCAGGTGGCGGACATCGCGTCGGTGACGAGTACGACGCGTTCCGGAGCCTCGAGGAACAGGGACCGGACGACCTGCGGGTGCACGTGGATCCCGTCGTTGATGACCTCGACCCACACCCGCTCGTCGCGGAGGGCGGCGATGACCGGGCCGGGGGCGCGGTGGTGGATGCCGTTCATTCCGTTGAATGCGTGGGTGAGCTGGGTGGCGCCGTTGTTGAAGGCCTCGCGGGAGGTCTCGTAGCTCGCGTTGGTGTGTCCGACCGCCGCGACCACGCCGTTCTCGACGAGCAGCTTCACCGCTTCGGTGCCGTTGGTGCGCTCCGGAGCGATGGTCATCTGGACGATGGTGCCCTCACCGGCGTCGAGGATCCGCCGGACGTTCTCGTCGGTGGGGTCCTTGAGCTCGTGTTCGGGGTGCGCACCCTTGTGCCCCGGATCCAGGAAGGGGCCTTCGGGGTGCAGGCCGATGACCCGCGGGTTGGTGCGGACGATCTCCGCACCCTCGCGGATGCGCTTCTCCATCAGATCCAGCGAGTCGGTGACGTAGGAGAGTACCGCGCGGGTGGTTCCGTGCGCCGCGTGCTTCGCCAGGGCTGTGGCGGTGGCCTCGGGGCCGTCGTCGTATGCGACGCCGCCGCCGCCGTGGTGGTGGACGTCGACGTAGCCGGGGACCACGGGTGCGCCCTGGGCGTCGATGACCTCGGCTCCGTCTGCGGGCCAGCCTCGGGAATCGGCGGTGGTTCCGACGTGGGTTATTACTCCGTCCTCGATACGCAGGGCGCCGTCGGGGGCGGTTCCGCCGATGGTGCCGTCGTAGAGGGCGGCTGAGTGAATGATCAGGGTGGACATGATTCAACGGTCCTTTTCGGGTTGTTGCGCGAGGTGGGTCGGGAAGATGCCCCGGCCCGGAGCTGAACTGTGGAGAACTGTCTTGATGGCATCACCGCCTGTCAGACCGCGGAACGCTGCGCGGAGGGGGTGCCGGCGTCCTGGTGGGCGATGATCACGTTGTATCCGAGCTGCGTCAGTCGCTGCGTCCACGCCGGATCGACATCGGAGTCGGTGACGATGGTGTTCACGGTGTCGATGCCGCCGAGTGAGGAGAACGAACGACGCCCGAACTTCGCGTGATCCGCGACGACGACCGGGGTGATGGCCCTGGTGGCCATCATCCGGTTCGTCTGGGCCTCGAACTCGTCGACGGTGCCGGGTCCGTTCTCGTCGATGCCGTTGGCACCGATGAATGCGACGTCCATGCTCAGCTGCCCCAGTACGGTCGCGCCGAGGGGGCCCGTCAACTCGTAGGAGTTGCCGTTGAGGACCCCTCCGATGAGCACGATCTTCATGTTCGTGCTGCCCGCCAGCAGATAGGCGATGTCGATGGCGTTGGTGACGACGGTGACGACCGGGTAGTTCGTCGGAACGTCGTTCGGAGACTGCTCCGCCGCCCATTCGACGAGCTGCTGGGCGATGGTTCCCACCGTGGAACCGCCCGACATGCCGACCACGCAACCGGGCTCGAGGTAGTTGAGGCAGTAGCGGGCGATGGTGGTCTTCTCCGTCAACTGCTGCATCCGTTTCTGGCGGACGGGCGTGTCGAAGGCGACGATGTTGCTCCGTGCGCCACCACGGGTCCGGCGCAGGAGGCCGCGCTCCGCGAGTGCATCGAGGTCACGGCGGGCGGTCGCCGGGGAGATGTCGAGATCATCGACGAGCTGCTCGACGGTGACCGTGCCGGTGTCGGCGATGGTGTCGAGAATCGTGGTGAGTCGCTCGCTGCGGATCATCGCGGTTCCTCCTGCACTGAAGTGCGTGAATCCTGCGCAACCGGGGGTGCGCATCGCAGGGACAGGGAAAAGTGGGGGCGTCCGGGCGCCCCGCCCGGGCCGGGTGGGGCGGCCGGGAGACTGGCCGGGGAGGGGGTTAGATACAGGTGGGGAGCGCGCGGGGGGTGGGGCGGGGTGGGGGCGCAGTGGCGCCCGGCCCGCCAGGGGGGACGTGGGGGGAGCCGGGGACCGAGGG
>NZ_JAHUTN010000011.1 GCF_019209935.1 Corynebacterium sp. TAE3-ERU16 | reverse complement strand
CGCCCCCGGTGCCCGCGTGGCCTCCGTCCCCGCCGTCCGCTCCGTCGTACCCGGAGCAGTCGTCGTCTCCGTCGTACCAGGCGCCGTCGTCGTCTCCGTAGCCGTCGTGGTCTCGGTATTCGTCGTCGTCTCCGTCGTACCCGGAGCAGTCGTCGTCTCCGTCGTACCCGGAGCAGTCGTCGTCTCCGTCGTACCCGGAACAGTCACCGTCGTACCAGGCGCCGTCGTCGTCTCCGTCGTACCCGGAACAGTCGTCGTCTCCGTCGTAGCCGGAGCAGTCGTCGTCTCCGTCGTACCCGGAACAGTCGTCGTCTCCGTCGTACCAGGCGCCGTCGTCGTCTCCGTCTCAGTGGACGTCGTCGTCTCAGTCGTACCCGGAACAGTCGTCGTCTCCGTCGTACCCGGAACAGTCGTACCCGGTGCAGTGGTCGTCACCGTCGTACCCGGAGCAGTCACCGTCGTACTCGACACCGTCGTCTCCGTCGTACCCGGCGCAGTCGTCGTCTCCGTCGTACCCGGCGCAGTCGTCGTCTCCGTCGTACCCGGAACAGTCACCGTCGTACCAGGCGCAGTCGTACCCGGCGCAGTGGTAGTCACCGTCGTAGCCGGCGCAGTCGTCGTCTCCGTCGTACCCGGCGCAGTCGTCGTCTCCGTCGTACCCGGCGCAGTCGTGGTCACAGTCGTACCCGGCGCAGTCGTACCAGGCGCAGTCGTGGTCACAGTCGTACCAGGCGCAGTCGTCGTCTCCGTCGTACCCGGAACAGTCGTCGTCTCCGTCGTAGCCGGAGCAGTCGTCGTCTCCGTCGTACCCGGAACAGTCGTGGTCACAGTCGTACCAGGCGCCGTCGTAGCCGGAGCCGTCGTGGTCACCGTCGCGGTATCCGTCGTCGTCTCCGTCGTACCAGGCGCAGTCGTCGTCGCCGTCGTAGCCGGAGCCGTCGTAGTCACCGTCGTACCCGGCAACGTCGTCTTCTCAGTCGAGGTCAACGTCGTCGTCGCAACAGGGGTCACCGTCGTCGTCGCCGTCGGCGGAACCGACGTCGTCGTCTCAGTCACCGTCTCAGTCGTCGCAGACGGAGTCGTCGTCGCAGTCACCGTCACCGTCGACGGAGTCGTCGTCTCAGTCACCGTCACCGTCGACGCCGGCGGCGTCGTGGTCTCAGTCGTCGTCTGCGTCTCCGTCGCAGTCGTACCACTGTGCTCAGTCGTCGTCGTACCCGTATTAGCAGTCGTCGTCGTGCTCTGAGTCGTCGTCGTCGGAGTCACCACAGTCGACGTAACCGGAGGACCCTCAAACCAGGCGGTTAAAAGACTTTGTCTCTTGACTTGCGCCTCATTAGGATTAGTATCCAGATAGTAATCGGCCCTAATGTTGAAATCAATCCGATTGGACGCATCGGTATTATCAAAATACTGATTTACTGCTCGGGTAATTTTGTCACCGATATTTTTACCCTTGACATCGAGGAGCCCCAACTTTCTTTGGAGAATAGTTTCCGAACTATACTTTCCAAGACTCCACGCAGCAGCTTGGGCGGCAGTTTCTGCATCATAAGCTGAAACTGCCGTACTGGAGATATCATTCCAGTTCAAGACAGGAGAAACATCGACCCTCGATGCAGGGGCTTTGGTTAGCTCACGTGCAATGGCAATACCGAGCGCAGATTTTTGAGCTTGTTCCCCTGTAAATCCCCTGAAACCCGACGCAAGGGAAGCATACGACTGGTTTGCCACCTGTCGATACTCTGCCTTCTTGACCGGCGAAGCACTCCCAGCCTCCAAACAATACACACGCCGCTCGGAAGATGGGGCGCCGTCTGGATACGCCCAAAACTCGACTTTTTTCGGGTTACCCTGCTGATTTTCATAAGCCCTCCATACGGAACCCCCTCCGGTTTGCGCTATCGCGGTTGCCGGTGTGACGACGAGCGCCGTCGCGATAAGGAATATCGCGAACAGCACCGCCCCCACACGGCTCAGTTGTCTTGTCATTGATTCCTCTCAATTCATGAGTGCTTGAGCCCTACGGCTCCTGCTAACGTCAACCCGCCCGATGCAGGCCGGGCAGGCCCGCTCTGAGACAGATTTATACATGGATCGTAACCACCCCGGTACCGAATTGAAACCGACCACCCCCCAATTCCTTAAGGTTCCTCACATCTTTCAGCCTCTCATCAGATTCACCCTCCGCCACCAGCGGGTTCAAGGACGCGCACCGGAGGGGCTGCACATCACGACACCCGCAGCCACCCCCGCACACCCTCTACCCGCCCCGTCACACCACCACCGCAACCCCATCACCGGAAGCGGATAACAACCCCCACCTGCACCCATGCCCGACCCCTCCCGGACAGAGATGGCCCACACAACGCGTCCCCCGTGAAAAACCCAGACTTTCCGGCCGCCATGGTTATCCGCGCTCGAAATCGGTGTCTCCGAATTATTTTTGTTTCTGTCTAAATATTTCAGTTAGTTTCGGGATAAAGATAATCTCTTATGAAGGCTGCGGTTCGATCTCATTTTTATTACTCCCTCAGGCTCGGTCGCGGACGATCGACGCCGCCTCCGTCAATCAGGTTCCGTGGTAGTGCCCCGGGAATCGACGGGCATTCAGCGGGACACATCACCGACACGACGGACGCCCCCGGGACCCATCCGATGGTTCGGTGGGCCCGGGGGCGTCCGTCCGGTCCCCGCGGCCGCAGCGAGCCCGACTGGCTCAGGCTCGCGGCGCACGGTTGTGTGCCGGTGGCTACTTCTTGGAGGTCTTCTTCATGGAGCCGGTCTCCAGGAAACGCTGGTGGAAGCTCAGAGCCTCGGAGAGGACGTGCGGGGTGTGCATCATCTTCTTCTCCTTGGCCAGGTGCAGCGCCTTGTCGTAGTACTCCTGGAGGAGCGGACGGTAGTCCGGGTGCGCCAGGGCGATCATCTTGTCCACACGCTGACGCGGTGCGAGGCCGCGGAGATCGGCGTAGCCGTACTCGGTGATGATGACCTTGACGTCCTGCTCGGTGTGGTCGATGTGGGAGGCGAACGGCACGATGGCGGAGATGTCGCCGCCCTTGGCCTCGGACGGGGTTATGAAGGAGGAGATGTAGCCGTTACGCGTGAAGTCCGCGGAACCGCCGACACCGTTCATCATGCGGGAGCCCGTGACGTTGGTGGAGTTGACGTTGCCGTAGATGTCGGCCTCGACCAGTCCGTTGGTGCAGATGAGGCCGAGTCGACGGACGACCTCGGGGTGGTTGGAGACCGACTGCGGACGCAGGATGATGGTGTTGCGGTAGCGCTTGGCGTCCTCGTTCATCTTCTCGGCGTACTCGGGGGAGAGCGAGAACGACGTCGCGGAGGCGACGGTCATCTTGCCTGCGTCGATCAGATCGACCATGCCGTCCTGGATGACCTCGGTGTAGGCCTTGATGTTCTCGAACTTGGAGTCGAGCAGACCCGCCATGACAGCGTTCGGGACGTTGCCGACACCGGACTGCATGACGTAGCCGTCGTAGGTCAGACGGCCGGCACGGACCTCGCCCTCGAGGAAGTCGAGGAAGTTGCCGGCGATCTTCTGCGAGATCTCGTCGGCGGGCTTGAAGGGGGCGTTGCGGTCGGGGGCGTCGGTCTCGACGACCGCGACAACCTTGTTCGGGTCGATGTCGATGTAGGTCTTGCCGATGCGCTGGCCGGCCTCGGTCAGCGGGATCGGGACGCGGTTCGGCAGGGACGGCATCCGCCAGATGTCGGCCATGCCCTCGAGCTCCACGGACTGCCAGGAGTTGACCTCGATGATGATCTTCTCGGCGGCGTCCAGGTACTCGACGTTGTTGCCGACGGAGGAGGACGGCACGATGTGACCCTCATCGGTGATGCGGGTGGCCTCGACGATGGCCACGTTCATCTGACCGAAGAACCCCTGCTCGACGTACATGCCCGACTCGGACAGGTGGTAGTCGGCGTAGAAGGTCGTGCCGTCGTTGATCTTGTTCCGCAGGGTCGGGTCGGACTGGTAGGGGGTGCGGAACCGGATTGCGTCGGCCTCAGCCAGGATCCCGTCGCAGTCATCGGCGGTGGAGGCGCCGGTGAACAGATCGATCATGTAGCTGTTCCCCTTGGCGTGCTCCTCCTTGGCACGCTCGGCGATGGCCTTGGGGAGGGCCTTCGGGTAGCCGGCGCCGGTGAAGCCGGAGATACCGACCTTGTCTCCGTCGTTGACGAACTGGGCGGCCTCTTCGGCCGACATGATCTTGCCCTTGAGCTGAGCGTTTGCGATCCGGTCAGACATTAATTTCCTCCTGGGTGTCTGGCAGCCGACGAGCGGCATCCAGAGATGCGGTCTGCCGTGCGAACAGGGTGAAAGCTTGTGATCTCCCCGCTCCGCCGGCGTTTTAGTTACGTGGCCCACGATACATCGCCGCCCCCCACGTCGCCCCCATACTCCACTACTTTCCTGCTACAACCTGGATGATTGCACCCCCAACCCCCCCTCTGATGGCGTCGGATGGTGGCTCAGATCACTCCCGGCTACCGCTCCCGGACACTCCCGTTCCACTGTCCCGGGGTTCGGGGTGATTCCGGTTTGTCCCCAAGGGGTTCGACCGTCGACAATGGGCGCGTGACTGACGCTTCCGCCCCCGCCCTGACCATCGGCCCCCTGTCCCTCGGTTCCCCGGTGGTGCTCGCCCCGATGGCCGGGGTCACCAACGTCGCCTTCCGGACGCTGTGCCGGGAGCAGGAACGGTCGAAGATGGGCAGCGTCGCAGGTCTCTACGTGTGTGAGATGGTCACCGCCAGGGCGCTCGTGGAGGGTAACGAGAAGACCCTCCACATGACGACGTTCGCCCCGGACGAGAACCCGCGGTCCCTGCAGCTGTTCACCACGGACCCCGAATACACCTACCGGGCGGCCCGGATGATCGTGGACCGTGACATGGCGGACCACATCGACCTCAACTTCGGGTGCCCGGTACCGAAGGTCACCCGGCGGGGCGGAGGTGCCGCGCTCCCCTACAAACGACGGCTCTTCGGCAACATCGTCTCCGCGGCAGTCCGTGCGACCGAGGGCACGGACATACCCGTTACCGTCAAGTTCCGGGTCGGCATCGACGCCGAGCACCTCACGCACCTCGACGCCGGCCGGATCGCCGTGGATTCCGGTGCCCGGGCCGTCGCGCTCCACGGCAGGACAGCGGCCGAACGCTATTCCGGGCACGCGGACTGGTCGCGTATCGCCGAGCTCAAGGAGCACCTCTCCGACACGGACGTACCCGTGCTGGGCAACGGTGACATCTTCGCGGCGTCCGATGCGCGGAGGATGATGGACGAGACCGGCTGTGACGGCGTCGTCATAGGCCGGGGTTGTCTCGGCCGGCCCTGGTTGTTCGCGGAGTTGTCCGCCGAGTTGACCGGGCGTCCGCTCCCCCCGCAACCGACGCTCGGCGAGGTCGCGACGATCATCCGCAGGCACGCGGAGCTCCTCGTGGAGCACGACGGGGAGACCAAGGGATGCCGCGACCTGCGCAAGCACGTCGGCTGGTACTTCCGCGGCTACCCCGTCGGCGGTGACGTCCGACGGGCACTGGCCGGGGTGGCGTCCCTTGCGGAGCTGGACTCCCATCTCGAACCACTCTTCGGCTCGGACGCGCTGCCGGATGACGCGGACGGGCCCCGCGGCCGCCAGGGTTCACCCGGCAAGGTGGTTCTTCCCGAGGGCTGGCTCGATGATCCCGAGGATGAGACCGTTCCGGTCGGTGCCGACATCGACAACTCCGGCGGATAGCTTCTCCGCAGCGCACGGTTGACCGCGTTGGATCGGCCCACCGGTCGGCGGGCGGACCGGTGTCGATACCTCTATAGTGGCAGTTATGCGCACCTCATACCGGGAACACCTCGACGCCTTCGCCCATGACCTCATCATCATGTGTGACCAGGTCCATTCTGTCATGAGCAATGCGTCCGACGCCCTGCTCAAACAGGATCTGCAGTCCGCTGAGAAGGCCCTGTCCCTCATCGACGATCTCGAGGTGGTCCGACTCCGCTGCGAGGAACGCGCGGTGCAGCTGCTCGCCCTCGAGGGCCCGCTGGCACGGGATCTCCGCCAGGTGGTCTCCTCCATCTACATCGTCGAGGACATGTACCGGATGGGTGTCCTGGCGAAGCACGTCGCCCGGACAGCCCGCCGTCGACACCCGGAACCTGCGGTACCCGGGCCCCTGACCGGCTACTTCGAGGAGATGTCCCGCGTCACGCTGGAGATGAGCGCCAAGGTACGTGAGATCCTGATCGACCCGGACGTCGATGTCGCCCTCGTCTTCGGCGCCGATGACGATGCCGTCGACGACCTCCACGAGCACCTGTTCACTGTTCTGACGAAGCGGGACTGGCCGTACTCCACCACGGCGGCGGTGGACGTCACCCTGTTGAGCCGCTACTACGAGCGGTACGCGGACCACGCGGTGAATGTCGCCAGCCGTATCGTCTACCTGTCCACCGGTCTGATGCCGCGGGACTACATGGCGAAGCGCCGCGAGGATGAGGCGGAGGCCGACATCGAGCGCCGCTTCGAGGAACTGGAGCGGCGTTTCTCCCGGGGCGGTCACTGACGGTCCACGCTCACGGTCGACGTTGCACGACGAGAGACCCGGGCCACCCACCGTCATGGTGGGCGGCCCGGGTCTCTCGTCGGTCGGGGCTATCCGAAGCGACCGGAGATGTAGTCCTCGGTCTCCTTCTCCTGCGGGTTCTCGAAGATCCGGTTGGTCGGTCCGACCTCGACCAGGCGGCCCGGCTTGCCGGTGGCCTCGAGGGAGAAGAACGCCGTCTGGTCGGACACACGGGCGGCCTGCTGCATGTTGTGGGTCACGATGACGATGGTGTAGTCCTGCTTCAGCTCGTCGATGAGTTCCTCGACCGCGAGCGTGGAGATGGGGTCGAGGGCGGAGCAGGGCTCGTCCATCAGCAGGACGGCGGGTTCGACGGCGATGGCGCGGGCGATGCACAGGCGCTGCTGCTGTCCACCGGAGAGGCCGGAACCGGGCTTGTCCAGGCGGTCCTTGACCTCCTCCCAGAGGTTCGCACCGCGCAGGGAGCGCTCCGCGACCTCCTTGAGCTTGGTCTTGTTGCGCTCACCGGCGAGCTTGAGGCCGGCGACCACGTTCTCCTCGATGCTCATCGTCGGGAACGGGTTCGGCTTCTGGAAGACCATGCCGATGGTGCTGCGGACGGCGACCGGGTCGACGTTCGGTGCGTAGATGTCCTCACCGTCGAGGAGGATCTCACCCTTGACCGTCGCGCCCGGGGTGACTTCGTGCATCCGGTTGAGCGTGCGGAGCACCGTGGACTTGCCGCACCCGGAGGGGCCGATGAACGCGGTGACGGCGTTCGGCGGCACTTTGAGGGAGACATTCTGCACGGCGTGGAAATCGCCGTAGTAGATGTTGACGTCCTTGAGATCGAGGCGCTTGGCCATTTTGTTGTGTGTCCTTCTGTTCCAGGATGTGCGGATCTGGGTGCGGGGCCGGAGGCCGGGTTACTTCTTCTTTCCGGTGACCCGGATGGAGAGGATGCGGGCGGTGATGGTGAGTACCGCGATGAGGAGGACGAGGGTGAGGGCGGCTCCCCACATCTTGTCGACGACGGCCGGGGAGGTGCCGGCGCGGTACATGTCGAGCATCATCAGGGGGAGGGAGGACTGCGAGTTCCCGGTCGGGTCCCAGTTGATGCCCTGCGTCGATCCGACGAGGATCAGGACCGGGGCGGACTCGCCCATGATCCGGGCGATGGCGAGCATGATGCCGGTGACGATGCCGGACCACGCGGTCGGCAGCACGATCTTGACGATGGTCTTCCACCGCGGGACACCCAGTGCGTAGGACGCCTCGCGGAGGTCCTGGGGGACGATGCGGAGCATTTCCTCGGTCGTCCTCACGACGACGGGCACCATGAGGAGCACGAGGGCGAGGGACACGGCGAAACCGGACCGGTTGAACCCGAACAGGGCGATCCACACCGAGTAGATGAACAGTGCGGCGACGATCGAGGGGACACCGGTGAGGATGTCGACCATGAACGTGGTGATCCTCGAGAGCCTGTTGTTCGCGCCGTACTCGACGAGGTAGACGGCGGTGAACACGCCGATCGGGATGGAGAACACGGAGGCGACGCCGCACTGCACCAGGGTGCCGATGATGGCGTGGACCATGCCGCCGCCCGGCTCGGTGTAGAGCACACCGAGCTGCGACTTCGTCCACCAGTCGAGGGTGAGGGTGACCTTCAGGCCCTTGATGAGGACGTCGGCGAGGATCCAGACGAGGGGGATCAGGGCGGTGACCATGCAGACCCGGATGATCCACTTGGAGACCGCGTTGGCGTTGCGCCGCGACGAGGAGAGCCTGGGGAAGGTGGGCGTGGTGCCGATGACGTCGTGCCCGGCTCCGGTGTCCTGGGAGAGGGAGGTTGCATTCATCAGGACATGCTCCTGTTCTTGATCACGGCGCGCGCACCTGCGTTGACCACGAAGGTCAGGAGGAACAGCACCAGGCCGGCCGCGATGTAGGCGCCCGCCTTGAGGTTGTCGTTGAATTCCGGGGCGGCGTTCGCGATGGCGGTGGCGAAGGTCGTACCGCCGTCGAACAGGGAGGCGCGGAAGGCGGAGGACGGGGAGACCACGAGATAGAGGGCCATGGTCTCACCGAGGGCACGGCCGAGGCCCAGCATGGATCCGGAGATGTAGCCGGAGAAACCGAAGGGGAGGACGGTCATCTTCACGACCTCCCAGCGGGTGGCGCCGAGGGCGAGGGCGGATTCCTTGTGCCCGACCGGCGTCTGGACGAACACCTCACGGGCGGTGGCGGCGATGACCGGCAGGATCATGATGGCCAGCACGACACCGCCGGTGAGCACGTTGCGGGAGGTGGAGAACGCCGGGGAGTTGGCGTAGTGCCGGAAGAGGAAGAAGCTGTCCGCGTGGGCGTTGATCCACTCGAACACCCCGCCGAGTGCCGGGCCGAGGACAGCGGCACCCCAGAGGCCGTAGACGATGGACGGGACCGCGGCGAGGAGATCGACGAGGAATCCGAGGGGTTTCCGCAGGCGTTCGGGCGCGTAGGCGGAGAGGTAGAGGGCGACGCCGAGGGCGACCGGCATCGCGAGAGCCAGGGCGACGAGCGAGACGGTCACCGTGACGGCGAGGAGGTTCGGGATACCGAACAGCATCGCGCTGGTGTCGCTGGTGTTCCAGTCACCGCCGTAGGTGAAGAATCCGGTGAGGCCCTCGGCGTTGTTCATCAGTGCGGGGACCGCACGCCAGAGCAGGAAGAAGCCGATGGCCGCGATCAGGACCGTGATGGTGGCCGCCGAGGTGGTGGCGATTCCCTTGAAGATCCGGTCGTTGCGCCGGTGTGCCGTGCCTGCTGCGTGGATTGTGTCGCTACCGGATCCGACCGGGGTGTCGGCGATGGTCGGTTCCACCGTGTCCGCGTCCCCTCGGGTACCCGGTCGGCTACGCCCCGAAGTGGAGAGTGGCTTCGTCATGTCTGATGTGTGTCCTCGTGAGATCTGAAGAAAGGGGCTCGTGCCCCGGGGTTACCGGGGCACGAGGTGGGGTCTTACTGGATCGCGTCGACCGCGTCCTTGAGCTTCTTGGCGTAGTCACCGGAGACCGGGATGTAGCCCTGCTTCTCGAGGCGCTCGTTCTGGGTGTTGAGGGCGACGTTGAGGAAGTCCTTGACCATCTTGGAGGTCTCCTCGTCGTAGCCTGCGGAGCAGACGATCTCGTAGGTGGTCAGGACGAGCGGGTATGCGCCCTCCTTCTTCATCTCGAACAGCTTGGTGGAGTCGACGACCATGTTGTGGCCCTCGGTCTTGTAGCTGAGGTTGTCGAGGGCCTTGCCAACGCTCTTGTCGTTGAGCTCGACGGCGCCTTCACCGAAGTTGATCCGGGCGATGTTCAGGCCCTGCTCGGTGGCGAAGCCGGCCTCGACGTAGGTGATGCCGCCGTCGGTCCTGGAGACCTCGGTCACGACCCCGTTGGAGCCGTTGGCGCCGGCACCGGTGGCGGAGGGGAAGGACTTGCCGGTGGTGTCCCACTCGCCCGGGGCGGAGGCCTTCAGGAACTTCTGGAAGTTGTCGGAGGTACCGGACTCCTCGGAGCGGTAGACGACGTTGATGGCGGTGTCGGGAAGATCGACGCCGTCATTCAGCTCGGCGATGGCCGGATCGTTCCAGGAGCTGATCCTGCCGCTGAAGATCTTGGCGATGACCTCGGGGGAGAGGACGATGTCGTCGCTGACGCCCTCCAGGTGGTAGGCGACGGCCACGGGGCCGATGACCAGGGGAAGGTGCCACGCCTCGTTGCCGCCACAGCGCTTCGCTGCGTCCGGGATCTGCTCGTCGGAGAGCGGGGAGTCGGATCCACCGAAGGCGACCTGACCGGCGATGAACTGCTTCTGACCCGAACCGGAGCCGGAGGCGGTGTAGTTGAACTGGGCACCCGGGACCTGCTGCTGGTACACGGTACCGAAGAGGTCCATGGCCTTCTGCTGCGACGAGGCACCCTCTGCCGACAGCGTTCCGGTGGTACCGGACAGGCCCTCGACTGCGGCGGAGCCTTCTCCGCCGCCGGTGGCGTTCGTGTCAGCGGACTCGGAGCAGGCGGTCGCTGCGAGCGAGACGACGGCGATGCCACCGAGCAGGGCGGCGCGACGGGAACGGTTGCGGATCACTGTGGAATTCCTCCATGGGTGTGGTTGGGCTGTTCGCGGCAGCTTTCCCTGGTGATGCCGCGAAAAGGAACTTCACGGCGGAAAAATGAACCACACCGACCGGCCGGGGCAGGGGTGTGGTCCGCTTGCCTCACCCACGAAGCTAGAGGGTGTAGATGTCCCGACCGGGCCCTGTCGGTGAACGGCAGGTTAATTCGGACGGAAAGCTGCGGGAACTACCCCGGGTCTGCCCCATTGTTCCCAGTTCACCACTAATGTCATCCCCCCACGCGCACTACTTCGGGGAGCCGTAGGCGACATGACGTTCGCGCACGCCGAAACCGAGTCGTTCATACGCGACCACGGCGGCGGTGTTGTCCGCCTCCACGTACAGGATCACCTCATCGGCTCCCCTGCCCGCCAGGTGGCGGAGCCCGGAGGCGATCAGCGGGCCACCGAGTCCCCGCCCGCGGTACCCGTCGGCGAGTCCGACGACGTAGACCTCACCGACCGACTTCCCCGACCTGTCCCCACCGTGCCATTTGGTCCAGTGGAACCCCGCGAGCTCAGGGTCCGGACATCCGCCGCAACCGCCCGCACCGCTCCAGAACAGCAGCACACCCTCCGGGTCGAACCAGTCGGTGTCCTGGCCGCGGGCGAGCCGGTCGGCGTCCCATCCACCCTGCTCCGGGTGCCAGCTGAACGCCTCGTTGTTCACGCGCAGCCATTCACCGTCGACGTGGTCCGCACCGTAGACCCGGCGGGAGCGGTCCAGATCCATGACGTGGAAGCCCTCCCGCTCCACCGCCCCGGCGGCCGTGGCCAGATCCCGACCCCCGACCCCCATCACCAGCAGCTCCCGGACCGGTTCGAGCCCCCGGCTCCGGCACCATTCGACGGCCGGGGGGAGATTCCCGTGGGCCCAGACGGTATCCACCCCGACCCCGGAGGACAGTGCCCGGTACAGCGCGGCCCCCACACCGCGACGACGGTGTCCCGGTTCCACCACCAGCTCGGCCGTCGAACCGTCGGAGGCCGCGACCCCGACGAGTTCCCCGCCGCCGGTGCGGGCGATCACGTGTCGGTGGCCCCGATCTCCTCCGTCGTCGAGGCCGAGGAGGAACTGCTCGGAGAACGGTTCGATCCCGTCGTGCGCGGCTGCGGCGGAGTTGAGCCGCCGGATCTCCGCGGCGGGTGTGGGGGCGGCTGAATCGGTGGGTGTCGTCGTACTGATCTCCATGTGTTCCCAGGCTAGTGAAAACCCCGCGGGACCACGTGCGGTAAACCTTGGAGGTGTGAAACCATCCCTGCTTCGCCGACTTCTGCTGTCCGCGGTGGTACTCCTCGCCGCGCCCTGGGCCGTCGACACCGGCGCGGCGGTGCACGCCGAGCGACGGATCTCCGGGGAGATCCGCGCGGATGAGGACCTCGACCAGAGTCCACGGGTGACGGTCGGCGGTCTCCCCTATCTCGGGGCGCTGGTGACGCACGTGGTGCCGATGGTCGTCGTCGAGGCCGGCGACGTACAGGTCGAGGGGATCGGTACGGCCAACCTGCGCACCGAGATCCGTGATCTCGAGCTCCCCCGCGACCGGGTGCTCAGCGGCGAGATCACCGGCGCCCCCGCATCGGTCATCGCCCGGACGGTGCGCCTCGACGGTGTCGCCCTCGGGACACGGATCGGGGTCACGGACCTCGACATCGCGCATCCGACCGACATCTCGCCCGCGGCGCAGCCCGCCACAGAGGCGCGCCTGACCGGCACACCACCCGGTTTCGACCGGCCGGTGACGGTCTACGTGCGGCTGCGGATCAAGGGTCCGGATCTGACGATGACCCCGTACCGGCTCGTGGGCGTCCCCGAGGACCGCGCGGACGAGATCCGCTCGATCTTCACCTGGCGGCTCCGGACGGAGGATCTCCCGCTGCCCACCCGGGTGGACAAGGTCTTCTGCTCCGGTGGCTCCATCTACCTGGAGTCCCGGCAACGGAACGTCGTGGTCGGCGAGACGCCGATCCTGCCGGTCGGCCCGGAACGGGAGGCGCTCCCGGGGACCGGGGCGCCGCTCACCTGACCGGGGACACCGGCGGGACACGGCGGTGGCCGGGCCGCTAGGCTTGGTGCCCATGGATGACTCGACGAAACCCACCCCGGACAGCCCCCGACCCGACACCCCCGCCGACGCAGCCGCCGCGGGACATCCCGGCTCCGGCGCGCCGCTGAACGGAAACGACGCGGTGAACCTGGCCGCGGAGCAGGCGCAGCAGACCGCGGGCCGGAACATCCCGGGTCTCGGCGATCTCCCGGTACCCGACGACACGGCCAACCTGCGCCAGGGCCCGAGTCTGCACGACGGACTCCTCGCACTGCTGCCGTTGATCGGGGTGTGGCGTGGTGAGGGACAGGCGGACACCGCCACCGACGGTCAGTACAACTTCGGCCAACAGCTCACCTTCGCGCACGACGGCGAGAACTACATCTCCTACGAGTCGAGGATCTGGAAACTCGATGATGAGGGGAATCCCGCCGGTGCCGATCAGCGGGAGACCGGTTTCCTCCGGATCAGCGAGAAGGACGAGATCGAGCTGATCTGCTGCCACTCCACCGGCGTCGTGGAGATCTTCTACGGTGAGCCGATCACCGAACGTGCCTGGCAGCTTGAGAGCGCCTCGACCATGGTGACGGCGACGGGTCCGTCGACCCTCGGGCCGGGCAAGCGGCTCTACGGCCTGCTGCCCAACAACGACCTGGGATGGGTCGACGAGCGCCTCGTCGACGGCGCCCTGCATCCCCGGATGTCGGCCCAGCTCAAGCGCTTCATGGGCTGACGCCCGCTCAGCTGAGAGCCGCCGTCAACAGCTCCCGGGCCCCCGCCACCGCGGCCGTCTCCGGCAGCTGTCTGTCGTTGATGCGGACCACCCTCACCGCGAGGCGCACGGAGCTGCACAGCCACACGCTGTCGGCGGACAGCAGATCGGTGACGTCCACGGGCTCCTCGAGGCAGGTCCATCCGTGGGCCCCGGCGTAGCTGAAGAGCGCGGCCTGTGTGGTTCCGGGCAGCAGGTCCCGCCCCGGGGGCGGGGTCCGCAGTGTTTTCCCGGTCACCGTGACCACCGTCGACGTCGCTCCCTCCAGCACCCGCCCGTCGTCGGTGAAGATGACGTCGTCGAAGCCCTTGGCCGCCGCGTACCGCAGCGCCGCCATGTTCGCCGCGTAGTTCAGGGTCTTGGCGCCGGTGACCAGCCACGGTGGCGTCTCCCCGCCACCGACGGCGCCCCGCTCCGGGAGTGTCGGGGTGATCGAGTATCCGCGCGGCGTCGTCAGCACGGACACCCCCTCCTCCCGCTGCCGGAGAACCTTCTCGGAGACGGGTTTGATGGTGATCCAACCGGTCGGACGCCCCGTCGACTCGCGGCCACGCGTGTACGTCCAGACACACGCCGCCTCGTTGCCGCCGGCCTCCTCCCAGTCGGCGACGGCCTCCGCCGTCGCCCTCGCCCACTGCGCGGCGTTCGGCTCGGGGAGGCTCAGCATCCGCGCGGAGGCGACGAACCTGTCGAGGTGGCGTTCCAGGTTCCGTGCCGAGCCGTCCCGGACCAGGAGGGTCTCGAAGATGCCGTCTCCTCTGGTCACACCCAGATCGTCGGCGTAGATCATCGCGAGTTCCGGGTTGTGGCGCCTGCTCGACCCCCCGGAGGGTTCCACGATGAGGATGACGGGGCCGGGGCGAGTGCTGCTCATGCACACAGCCTATCGCTGAAGCGGCGACCTCCGGCGGCGGGCACCCGACCGGGTGCAGGTACTAGCATGCGTGGTGTGGACTCCGACAACAGCAGCTACCGCTCCATCCTCCTCGACCGCCCGGGGGCACAACCTGCGCTCGGTCCCGATACCGCGGCCGACACCGTCGGCGTCGCCTGGCACTACGGCGGTCCGCTGGTGGAGCAACGCGCGGTGGAGGGCCCCGGCGCCCTGGTGGATCGGTCGCACCGCACCGTGATCGCGGTCAGCGGGCCCGATGCCGCCGACTACCTGAATAAACTGCTGTCGCAGAAGCTCGATGACGTCGCCGACGGTTACAGCGCCGCGGCGCTCGACCTCGACGCGCAGGGCCGGATCCTCCACCACGCGGATCTGACCGTGTCCGACGGCGTGTTCCACCTGGATCTCCCCGCCGCCTCCGCGACGACCCTCGTGGACTACCTGGAGCGGATGAAGTTCTGGTCCGAGGTAGAGATCGAGGTGACCGACCTCGCGATCCTCACGGTCCTCGGCGCGACTCCCCCTCCGCCCCCCGGGGCCGCTTTCATCCGGGACGTCGACTGGCGCGGCCCCACCCGGAGGGACATCGCCGTCCCCCGCCCCCTGATGGGCTCCGTCGTCGACGCCCTCTGCCCCTCCGGGGACGGGGGGGACGGGCTGAGGCTCGCGGGACTGATGGCGTGGACCGCGGAACGGGTCAGGGCCCTCGAACCGGAGGTGGCCGCGGACCTCGATCCGCGGTCCATCCCCCACGAGATCCCCCACTGGATCGGTGGAGAGGGCCACCCGGGGGCCGTCCATCTGGTCAAGGGGTGCTACCGGGGGCAGGAGACCGTCTCCCGGGTCCACAACCTCGGCCGCTCCCCACGCTCCCTGGTGCTGCTCCACCTCGACGGCTCGGCACCCGAGCTCCCGGCCACCGGGGACCCGGTGGCCGACCGTGGCCGCACCGTCGGCAGGATCGGAACCGTCGTCCACGACTGCGACTACGGCCCCATAGCGCTCGCGCTGGTCAAGCGCAGTGCACAGCGTTCCGGAAGCCTCAGCGCCGGCGACGGGGTCGCCGTGTCCGTGGATCCCGACTCCATCGAGCGGGAACGGGGCGTGCAGCCCGGGCGGGCGGCGATCAACCGACTCAAGGGGATCACCGACTGAGCCCCTCCTTCCGGGGCTGCACCGCGGACGCCCCCTACCGGCGCCCGTACGGACGTCGTGCTGACGCCACGGTGAGCGGGGTTGGGAAGAAGCCGAGGTCACGGACCAAAAGCGGAAAAATCCCCCGGTTCCGGCTATCCTGTCTAACAGGAATACACTGAACTAGAAACACGCCCCGGGGCGACGCGTACGCGTGCGCCCCGATCACTCCAAGGGGGTCAGACCATGGGTCGCGGCCGTGCCAAGGCAAAACAAGCCAAGGTTGCTCGTCAACTGAAGTACAACATCCCGGACATGGACCTGGACTCGCTCCAGCGCGAACTGTCCGGACGGGATGAGGGGAGCCACCACTCCGAGGAGGACCACGGCGAGGACCCGTACGACCAGTGGGCCGACTGGTCCGAGGACGACGGCGCTGACGACGACAGTGCCTCCAGATGGCGCTGACCGGATGACGCGGGACCACCCCGGTGGTCCCCCTCTTTTTCTCCGCACCTTTTCTCCGCACCCGGGCGCGTCGCACCTGATCCCGCCCTCCCCGCACCGGCAGGTGACGTGGAGGGCGGTTTTCGGCGATTCATGCACCAATCCACCACGGCCCGCCGGTCACGGGACTCCCCGACCCGCATCCGAAAAGGCACCCCCGGGTCTCCCTCCGTGACGGAAGGCCCCCGGGGGCGCCGGTTCACCGTTGGCGTGACGCTACTGGTAGCTTCCCTTCAGGAGCACCGGAGCGGTGTCCGCCCCGGTGCGGGAGCGGACGGTGCCGAGCTCCCAGCAGTCGATGTGGCGGGCGGTGAGCATGGCCAGCGCCCGGTCCCGGTCCTGCGGGGCGACGACGGCGACCATGCCGACGCCCATGTTGAAGGTCTTCTCCATCTCGTTCTGCGGCACCTTGCCGAGGTCCGCGATGGTGCGGAAGATCTGCGGCGGGGCCCATGTTCCGCGGGACAGCTCGGCGGTGAGCCCCTCCGGGATGACGCGGGCCAGGTTGCCCGCCAGTCCGCCACCGGTGACGTGGCAGAAGGTGTGCACGTCGCATTCCGCGGCGAGCGCCAGGCAGTCCCGAGCGTAGATGCGGGTGGGCTCCAGCATCTCCTCCCCCAGGGTCCGGCCGAGTTCCTCGATGTGTCCGTCGAGCGGGAGCGCGGCCTTCTCCAGCAGGACGTGGCGCGCGAGCGAGTAGCCGTTGGAGTGCAGCCCGGAGGACGCCATGGCGATGACGACATCGCCGGTCCGGACCCGCTCGGGTCCCAGGACGCGGTCGGCCTCGACGACGCCGACGGCGGTCGCGGAGACGTCGTAGTGCCCGGGCTCCATGACTCCGGGGTGCTCCGCGGTCTCGCCACCGAGCAGGGCGCATCCGGCCTGGACGCATCCTTCGGCGATGCCCGACACGATCTGTGCGACGTGCTCCGGTACCACCTTGCCGATCGCGATGTAGTCCTGGAGGAACAGCGGCTCGGCACCGCAGACGACGAGATCGTCGACGCACATGGCGACGAGATCGATGCCGATGGTGTCGTGGACGTCCATCGCCTGGGCCACGGCGAGCTTGGTGCCCACGCCGTCAGAGCCGGCGGCGAGGAGGGGGTTCTCGTACTTGCCGAGGGCGAACAGCCCGGCGAAACCGCCGATTCCCCCGCGCACCTCGGGCCGGGTGGCTCGACGGGCCAGCGGGGCGATGAGCTCCACCGCCCGGTCGCCGGCGGCTATGTCGACACCGGCTGCGGCATAGGAAGCGCCTTGCTCGTCGTGTGGGCTCATGGTGTTTCGTCTCTCCTGGACTAGGTACGTACTCGGTGAAGGTGTGTGTATGCGGGTGCTGCACGGGGCCGGTCATCGGCCGGTCGCGCATCACCGTTCCGGAGCCGATCGTAGAGGAACCGGGCCCGGGCGGGGGTGCACGGATCAGTTCAGCGCCGGTTCCCCCGCGGGGTTCTGCAGTCGCCGGACCAGATCCGCGTTGGGGTTTCCCTCGGGCAGCCCGAGCGGATAGTGGCCGTCGAAGCAGGCGCAGCAGAGCTGGGTGTAGTCCTGCCTCGAAGCTTCGACCATGCGCTCGACGGAGACGTATCCGAGCGAGTCCGCGCCGATCGCGGTACGCACGGCGTCGATCATCTGTTCCTCGTTGTCCCCCTCGACACAGTTCGCGAGGAGTTCCCCCGGGCTGGCGAAGTCGATGCCGTAGAAACAGGGCCACTTGACGGGCGGGGACGCGATCCGCACGTGGACCTCACGGGCCCCGGCCTCCCGCAGCATGCGGATCAGCGCACGCTGGGTGTTGCCGCGGACGATGGAGTCGTCGACGACGACGAGCGAGCGCCCGGCGATGACCTCGCGCAGGGGGTTGAGCTTGAGCCGGATGCCGAGCTGCCGGATCGTCTGGGAGGGCTGGATGAAGGTGCGTCCGACGTAGGCGTTCTTCATCAGGCCCTGGGCGAACGGGATACCGGACGCCTCCGCGTAGCCGACCGCCGCCGGCGTACCGGATTCGGGCACGGGCATGACGATGTCCGCGCCGCCGGCCGGGTGGTCGGCGGCCAGCAGTCGACCGATCTCGACGCGGGTGGCGTTGACGTTGCGGCCGCGGATCGTGGAGTCGGGGCGGGCGAGGTAGACGTACTCGAAGACACAGCCCTTGTGATTCACCGGCGCGAAACGCTCGCTGCGGACGCCGGAGCCGTCTATGGTCACCATCTCACCGGGTTCGATGTCGCGGACGAAGGACGCGCCGACGATGTCGAGGGCCGCGGTCTCGCTCGCGACGACCCAGCCGTTGTCCAGCCGGCCGAGCGACAACGGCCGGACGCCGTTGCGGTCGCGCGCCGCGTAGAGGGTGTTACCGTCGGTGAACACGAGGCAGAAGGCGCCCTCGATGCGCGGCAGCAGTTCCCGCGCGGAGTCGAGCATGCTGCGTCCCGAGCCGATGCGGTGTGCGAGGAGCGCGGTCATGACGTCGGAGTCGCTGGGTGCGGTGTCCGGATTGACCAACTTCTTCCCCGCCGCCTCGTCGAGGAGCTGGAGGTAGTTGACGATGTTGCCGTTGTGTCCGAGCGCGACGTCGGTGTCGTCCGGGGCCATGCGGAACATGGGCTGGGCGTTCTCCCAGCAGGCACCACCGGCCGTGGAATACCGGGTGTGCCCGATGGCGAGATCGCCCTTGAGCGCCGCGAGGGACTGCTCGTCGAACACCTGCGAGACGAGCCCGAGGTCCTTGAACACGACGATCTGGTCGCCGTCGCCGACGGCGATGCCCGCGGCCTCCTGGCCGCGGTGCTGCAACGCGTAGAGCCCGTAGTAGGTGAGTTTCGCGACGTCCTCGCCGGGCGCCCACACCCCGAACACCCCGCATTCCTCGCGGGGTGGATTCTCCCCGTGGTCATCGAGATCGACCCTGCGGTTTCCGCTGGGCCTGTCGTCCGTCATCTCCGGCTTTTCACTGACTGCCACATCGCATCATGCTAGCCGCCGCGCCGTGGAACCCCCAATAATCGGGGGGCGGCGGTGCGGCCGCTCATTCCCCCGCGCGGGGAAGGTGGAGCACCGGCAGCCACCGGGTTATCTCGTGGGCCCTGGTCCCCGAGACCTCGATGCCGGGGCGGCCACGCAGTTCATCGAGGGTGACCAGGCCGCAGGCGAGCCGGAGCCAGCTGTGCGGATCGCACTCGACCACGTTCGGCGGGGTGCCCCGTGTGTGCCGGAGTCCCTCGACGCACTGCACGGCGACGAACGGAGGAACCCGGACCTCCACGCTCCTGCCCGGCGCGTCCGCGGCGAGCGCCCGTGCGGTCAGCCGGACGGCGTCGGCCAGTGCACCTCGGGACGGGCGGGGGACACCGGCATCGGGGTCCTCCGCGCGGATCCAGTCGGCTACGGCGGTGACGGCGGCGTGGACCGCCGCCGGGTCGGGTGTCCTGGTCATGGTTCCCGACTCTAACGCGCGGGACGGGACCGTGCCCGTTCCCGTCCGGTGGAACGACTTTTCCGCCCGGCGACGCCGGGTGGCTAGAGTTCAGGTAGCTCATCCGTCACCCGATCCGAGGACGAACACAACCCATGCCGACCCCCTCCCCCGCCGTCACGCTCCGCTTCCTGGCCAGCCCCACCGACGTCATCACCGCGGGTGCCCACGGTGTCGACGGCGGCCGGGTGCTGGAGTGGATCGACAAGGCCGCCTACGCGTGTGCGACCGCGTGGTCCGGCACGTACTGCGTGACCGCGTACGTCGGACACATCCACTTCGCCCGTCCGATCCCCTCCGGCCACATGGTCGAGGTGCGCTCCCGGATCGCGATGACGGGACGGAGTTCGATGCACATCATCAACGAGGTGTTCTCCGCGGATCCCCGCGAGGGCGTCTACACCCGTGCCTGCGACTGCCTGGTCATCTTCGTCGCCCGGGACGCGTCGACCGGACGGTCCCAGAAGGTCCCGGAGTTCATTCCCGGCACGGAGCACGAGAAGCAGGTGCACGCCGCGGCGTTGTCCCGCATCGAGCTGCGCAAGGCCATCGAGGAGGAGATGTCCAAGCAGACCTACGACGGGCCGAGCCAGGCGCCGAGGATGATCACGCGGTTCCTGGCGAAGCCGACGGACGTGAACTGGGGCGGCAAGGTGCACGGCGGCACCGCGATGGAGTGGATCAACGAGTCGGCGACCGCCTGCACGATGGAGTGGTCGGGCGAGTACACCGTCGCGGTCTACGCGGGCGGGATCCGGTTCTACCGTCCGATCAACATCGGCGATCTCATCGAGGTGGACACCCGGCTGATGCGCACCGACGCCCGGTCCATGCAGACGTCGGTGCACCTGCGCGCCGGTTCACCGCGCGGGGGCCGGGACAGCCTCGAGACCGCGATCCACGCCACGGTGACCTACATCGGTGTCGACATCGACGGCAACCCCCTGCCCGCCCGGCAGTTCACGCCGCGCACGACGGAGGATGTCCGTCTCGCCGAACACGCGGCGACCCTGCGGGAGCTGCGGGCGAAGTACCGTCCGCTGCCGCTGATCCGGCGCTGACGCCCGGGCGGACCCGTCAGGGCGCGGCCTGGGTGACGACGATCCACACGGCGACGAGGTGCGCGACCGCGGCGATGACGGTGGCGAGGTGGAACCACTCGTGGTACCCCATCCAGCGCGCTTCGCGGCCCGGCCACTGGAAGGCGTAGATCAGCGCGCCGACGGTGTACACGATGCCGCCCGCGAACAGCAGCCACACGACGGCCGCCCCGGCTGACGTCCACAGTTGCGGGACGACCGGCACGATCAGCCACCCGAGAGCGAGATAGACCAGGACCCCGAGCCACCGCGGGTGGTCGATCCAGGCGAGGTTCATCACGACTGACAGGAGCGCACCACCCCAGGCGACGGCGAGCACCCACCTGGCGGTCTCCGGGGGCAGGGCGATCAGACAGAACGGAGTGTACGTCGCGGCGATGAACACGGCGATCGTGGAGTGGTCGGCCCGACGCCACCAGAGGACGGTGGAGGCCCGCTTCCACGGACCCAGGTGATACGCGGCGGAGACCCCGAAGAGTATGACGACGCCGACGGCGTACACCATCACACCGAGCGCCTGCCACCACGGCAGGCGGATCCAGGAGTAGGTGGCGAGGACGGAACCCGAAAACACGGCGAGGATAGCCGCGAAGAAGTGGATCCAGCCGCGACTGCCCGGGCGGGGACCCCGGTCCGTACGCCAGACCGTGCGGGCGATCATCCCGTCCGCCCTGACGGAGGCGGTGTTCCGTTCGATGATCTCCTCTTCGGTGGTACTGGTCTCCCCGTGCAGTGTCGAACGACGTCCGCCCCGGTGCATGTGAGTGCTCCTCGTGTTCGTCTCTTCATCGTGTGCGGGAAACGGCATCCCCCGGGCCGGACGCCAGGCGGCCATCCGAGAGGTACCGGTCCAGAATCAACGCTACGCCGGCCGGGTGGGCGGGCGCCAAACGTGCTGTTCCACGGTTCTCAGACCTTCGGGCCGTCCGCCAGGACATCCGAGATCCGGTTCGCCGGGGCGTACCCGGCGGCGAGCGCGGAGTGCACCACGGTCAGCAGACTGTCCCGGACATCGTCCTCCGCCAGCCTGCACGCCGCGGTGGACAACCGGATGCTGTGACCGGTGGCTATCTGGCGCGCACCGACCTTCCGGACGCTTCTGCGCCACCACCGCGCCGCGCCGAACCCCTCGCCGAATGCGAGAACCGGTACGGCCGCGACGTCCCCGGTGCGCAGATCCTGCACCCCGTTGAGATCGGACAGGACGGCGAAGCCGAGTTCCGGGAGGACGCTCCGGGTTCCCTCGGACAGGATCCACCTGGGGGGAGAGAACACGTCGGTCGTCAGATCCATGGCGGCCATCTGGCGGCACGCGGCGGTCAGCCGGAGCCGGGCCTCGTGGGCGGGGAGCTCGGCGAACTCGGAGCGCCTGCCCCGGACTGACTCGTCGAAGCCGGCGAGCACGATCTCGGCTCCCTCGTCACGGCAGTCGTGGATGAACTCGAGCACGTCCGGGTGGCGGCGCAGCGCCCAGTCGCGGGAGCAGTGCGGGGCGACCCGCAGCGTCGGCCGCACACCCGCCGGGGCGAGTTCGGCCATCAGGTTCCGCGCGTCCCCGAGGTTCTCCGACCGGAGGGAGGAGAGGGACAGGGAGATCATCGGCCGGTTCATGTCGGCCATCGTCGCACACGGGCGTGAACCCCGGGTGAGACCGGAATGAACAACGCGTTCCCTTTTCCCATCGCTCGGGCTCCGGTGCGGTGGAGGTGGGGTATGGTCGGTCTCGACCGGAAGGGCGGACCACACCGACAGGGGAAGGAAATGTCCCGGACCACCTACGCGATGAGCCTGTTGAACGACTTCGGGAGCCTCGGACTATCCGGTCTCGTCCTGATGCTGCTGTTCATCGCGATGCCCGTGACGGCCGTCCGGCTGGAGCTGCGGCGCAACTCGGACCCGCTGCGCCTGATCCTGGTCTTCTCCCTGGTCACCCTGCTTCCGGGCCTCGGTTTCCTGATCTGGTACGTGATCCACCGGCGGGAGCAGCTGCGGGACCTCCGGGATGCCGCGGCCACCGGGGACGGGCCCGACGCCGGGGACACCGACTAGTCCCCGAGGCTCTCCGCCCCGCGGGTGCTGCGCGCGCAGGCCTTCCGCGCCCGGTGGTACCGCAACCGGATGTCCGCCAGGTCCCCGGAGTTGGCGACGGTCCGCCTGGCGTCGTCCCACACCAGGTCGGCGTGGTGCCGGAGATGGTCAAGGCGTTTCCGCGCGGTGACGATCCCGGCGACGTCACCCAACCTGTCGAGCAACCGGATGTACACCGCGGTACAACCGGCCGCGTTCTGCCGGAGCTGGTGGAACATCGTGTCGACGAGGCCCTCGAACGTGGTGACCGCGAACTCGACGCGCAGCATGCCGTCGCGGGCGATGACGCCCCGCGGCAGTTCCCGGTTCTCCAGTCGGGCGAGCGACTCCGCGAACCGGTCGATGACGCCCATCGCGGTGAAGGGGTCGTTCGTGCCGGGGCTGAGCGCCCGTACCCCGACCTCCAGGAGCTGGTTCACCGAGAACTCGAGGTCCTGCGAATCGTCCCGGTTCGCACCGAGCAGCAGGCAGTCGGTGATCCCGTCCGGGGCATCTCCCCCGTGCACCACCCGGGCTATCTCCGAGCCGGTGAGGAGGTAGTCACCCGGCCGGACGAGCAGCTGCACCACGCAGTCGTTCTCCTCCGCGATGTCCGCGAGCCGGGGGTAGTCCACCTGCTGCACGTATCCGCCGCGGTCGGTGAACACCGCCGTCGCCCCGGCGAAGAAGCCGTCGACGGCGCGCGGGAAGTCACCCTGTTCCTCGGCGAGCTCGGTCCCCCGCCGCAGCGCCCGGGACAGGTCCCCGCTGAGCAGGTTGACCACCCGCGTCATGTTGATGGACTGCGCCATGTGGTTGATGTAGTACACGAGGAACCCGACGCAGAGCGCTGCGTAGACCATCGCGACACTGACGTTGTAGTGCGGGATGAACACGGTGTCCCCGTTGCCGGCCGACACGGCCCGCAGGCTGAGAAGCGAGAACGCGAACGTCGCGAGGAAGATCCCCAGGGTGGCCTGGATACCGCGGTCCGAGAGGAAACTGTGCAGCAGTCGGGGCCCCATCGTGGAGATCACCGACGACAGCGCGGCGATGGTGATGGAGAACAGCGTGCCCGCCACTCCGATGGACATTCCCGTCATCGCGGACAACAGGCCTCGGGCCCCTGATTCGCCGCCGGCGTAGACGAACTCCAGGGAACCCGGGACACCGAGGTGGCGTTCCAGCACGATCAGGGCCTGCGCCAGCGCCACCGAGAACAGCACCATGACGGCGGGCAGGAACCAGAACAGGCCGAACGCGCGGACGAGGCGGTGCCGGAGGAAGCTCATGGGTGGAGTGTATCGGTCGCGGTCACCCCGGGGCTCCGCGGTCACCCCGGGGCTCGCCGGGTTCGGTTCCGCCCCACCCCCCGGGTTCGGTTCCGCCCCGGGGGTGGGGCGGAAGAAGGTGGAGGGCCCGGTACCGCACCAGCGGCGGTACCGGGCCCTCCACGGGGTGTCCGCGGTCTACTCCACCACGGAGTTCGCTCCGACGGCGTGGCCGAAGATTCCGGGCAGCGTGGCCTGCCAGGCCTCGCGCAACTCGGTGACCGAGACCTCGAGGTCGACCCCACCGCTGACGCGGATGAGCGCGGCGTCGCCGAGTTCGGTGGTGGTGCCGAGCTTGGTGAACGGCACACCCTCGACGCCGGCGCGGCGCTCGAGTTCCTCGGCGTCACCGGGGGCGCAGGCGACGAGGACGCGGGACGCGGACTCGGAGAACAGCGCCACGAAGGGGTCGTCGTGGACGCCGGACAGGTCGATGTCGAGGCCGATGCCGGTGTCCCGGCGGGCGGTCATCGCGAGTTCCGCGAGTCCCTGGGCGAGCCCGCCCTCGGAGAGGTCGTGCGCGGCGGTGATGACCGGGGATGCTCCGTCGTCGACGGTCTGCGCCGAGAGGAGCCGGCACAGCGCGGCCTCGTCGGCGAGGTCCACGGTCGGGGGCATACCGGCGAGCTGGTCGTGGTTGACCTGCTGCCAGATGGAACCGCCGAACTCGTCGCGGGTCTCGCCGAGGAGGTAGAGCACCTCGCCGCCGTCGACGGTGCCGAGCTCGTGCCCGATGCGGCGTTCCACGTCGTCGATGACGCCGAGGACACCGACGACGGGCGTCGGGAGGATCGGCTCGGTGCCGGTCTGGTTGTAGAAGCTGACGTTGCCGCCGGAGACCGGGATGCCGAGTTCGACGCAACCGTCGGCCAGACCGTGGACGGCCTCGCGGAACTGCCACATGACGTCGGGGTTCTCCGGGGAACCGAAGTTGAGGCAGTTCGTGACGGCGACGGGGCGGGCGCCGGTGACGGCGACGTTGCGGTACGCCTCGGCGAGTGCGAGGCGGGCACCGGTCTCCGGGTCGAGCTTGGTGTAACGCCCGGAGGCGTCCGCCGAAACGGCGACGCCACGACCGGTGCTCTCGTCGATGCGCAGCACGCCGGAGTCGGCGTTGCGGGCGAGCACCGTGTTGCCGCGGACGTAGCGGTCGTACTGCTCGGTGATGAACGCCCGGGAGCACAGCGCCGGGGAGGAGATCATCCGCATCCAGGCATCGTGGATCGCGGCGGCGTCGGTGGGCCTGTCCACCTCGACGGGCCGCTGGAGGTCGTCCTGCCAGTCGGGGCGGGCGAAGGGACGCTCGTAGACGGGCCCCTGGTGGGCGATGGTGTGCGCGGGGGCGTCGACGACGGTCTCCCCGCGGTGGGTGATCACGAGGTGGTCGTTGTCGGTGACCTCGCCGATCTCGGCGCAGGCGACGTCCCAGTGGGCGCAGATCTCGAGGAAGCGGTCGACGTTCTCGGGCGCGACGACGGCGCACATGCGTTCCTGCGACTCGGAGGAGAGGATCTCCGCGGCGGTCATGTTCTCGGCGCGCAGGGGTACGGCGTCGAGGTTGACGAGCATGCCGCCGTCGCCGGCGGCCGCGAGCTCACTGGTGGCGCAGGACAGGCCCGCGCCTCCGAGGTCCTGGATGCCGACGACGACGCCGGCGCGGTAGAGGTCGAGACAGCACTCGATGAGGACCTTCTCGGCGAAGGGGTCGCCGACCTGAACGGCGGGGAGCTTGCGCTCGGCGCCTTCCTCGAAGGTGTCGGAGGCCAGCACGCTGACACCGCCGATGCCGTCGAGACCGGTGCGGGAGCCGAACAGCATGACCTTGTTGCCCAGCCCGGAGGCGAAGGCGAGTTTGAGGTCCTCGGTCTTCAGGGTTCCCACGCACAGGGCGTTGACGAGGGGGTTGCCGGCGTAGGAGGCGTCGAAGACGGTCTCGCCGCCGATGTTCGGCAGGCCGAGGCAGTTGCCGTAGAAGCTGATGCCGTCGACGACACCGGGCAGGACGCGGGCGGTGTCGGGGGCGTCGGCCGGGCCGAAGCGCAGCTGGTCCATGACGGCGATGGGGCGGGCGCCCATGGCCATGATGTCGCGGACGATGCCGCCGACGCCGGTGGCCGCGCCCTGGTGGGGCTCGACGTAGGAGGGGTGGTTGTGGGATTCGACGCGGAAGGTGACGGCGTGGCCGTCGCCGATGTCGACGACGCCGGCGTTCTCACCGATGCCGGCGAGGATCTTCGAGTTCATCTCGTCGGTGGTGGTCTCCCCGAAGTAGCGGAGGTGCACCTTGGAGGATTTGTAGGAGCAGTGTTCCGACCACATGACGGAGTACATGGCGAGCTCGGCGTCGGTGGGGCGGCGGCCGAGGATCTCCTTGATCCGGGCGTACTCGTCGTCCTTGAGCCCGAGGCTGGCGTAGGGCTGTTCGGCGTTCGGGTCGGCGGTGGCGGCGTCGACGGTGTCGTTGAAAGTCATGGTGTTTTTCTCCGGTGTCCTTCTCGTGGTGGCGCGGTCAGGCACCGATGTGGCTGATGGCGGACAGGAACAGTTCCAGGCCGTCGGTGGATGGTCCGGTGAGCTTCTCGACGGCGTGCTCCGGGTGCGGCATCAGGCCGACGACGCGGCCGTCGGCGCTGCTGACGCCGGCGATGGCGTTGACGGAGCCGTTGAAGTTGTCGGTGTAGCGGAACACCACGCGGCCCTCGTCCTCCAGCATCTTCACGGTCTCGGCGTCGGCCTGGAAGCGGCCCTCGCCGTGCTTGGCGGGGATGAGGATCTTCTGCCCCTGTGCCAGCGTGTTGGTCCACGCGGTGTCCGCGTTGGCGACCTCGAGATAGGTGTCCACGCAGTGGAAGTGCAGGCCCTCGTTGCGGGTCAGGGCCCCGGGGAGGAGGTGTGCCTCGGTGAGGATCTGGAAGCCGTTGCAGATCCCGAGCACCGGCATGCCCTTGTGCGCGGCGTCGACGACCGCACGCATGACGGGGGCCAGCGCGGAGATGGCGCCGCTGCGCAGGTAGTCACCGTAGGAGAATCCGCCCGGGACGACGACCGCGTCGACGCCCTTCAGGTCCTCGTCGGCGTGCCAGAGTTCGTGGACCTCGGCGCCGGCGATGCGGGCCGCGCGGGCGGCGTCCACGTCGTCGAGGGTGCCGGGGAAGGTGATGACACCGATTTTCGCAGCCACCGGGCTCACGCCTCCCCGCGGACGATGGTGAACGTCTCGATGACGGTGTTCGCGAGCAGGGTCTCCGCGAGGTGGTTCAGCTGCTCGTCGGTGACGGTGTCGTCCACCTCGAGCTCGAAGCGCTTGCCCTGGCGGACGTCCGCGACGCCGTCGATTCCGATTCGTCCCAGGGCACGGTGCACGGCCTGTCCCTGGGGATCGAGGATCTCTGCCTTCGGCATCACATTCACAACTACACGGGCCACGGTGTGTCAGCTCCCTATTTCACTGGTGTCAGGGGTGGTTCCGGTCCACGCGCCGTGGGCCGGGGATAACGGCCTCAAGACTACCGGCTGACGGGGGCGTTCACACAGCTGTCAGGGGGTGCCGCGCACGGTGGTGCACCACCGCCGCCGTCGACGGTGACGGGTCCGCGGCGGAAGCCGCCCCACCGGTGACGTGGGTCACCGGTGGGGGTGGCCGGGGCGCGATGGACGCGGGGTGCCCCTCGTCTACCGGCGCTTCCGGCGGTGGGGCGTGGTGCGGAGCTCCGTGTAGCCGGGTTCATCGCCACCCCGGATGCGCTCCCACACATCGAGGTAGAGCTCGGCCGGGGGAACGACCTGCGGACATCCGGGGATCATGCCGTGCACGCGGTCGTCCTCCCACAGCAGGTGGTGGGGGACCTTCCACACCTCCATCGGGCGGTCGGGGCCGGACGCCTCCATCCAGCCCCCGGGGAGGAACCTCGTCCGGGTGGCGCCCCTGCGCCTGGCCTCGATCACCAGTCCCCGCTGCTGCAGCTCGGTGGCGGCTGCGTCGATGTCCTTCCCGGTCCACCCGTTGAGTTCCCGGATGAGCCTGTCGTCGGGGGCGGTCAACGCGAGGAGCTCCAGCCAGTAGCGGGCGGCGTCCGTACCCAGTCCCCTGGTCTCCGCGACCTCCTGCACCAGGTGCGGGACGGCCACCACCGGATCCCACCGGCGCGGGTCCGGGAGGAACCCACCGGATTCGAGCCAGCTGATGAGGTCGTCCGTGCCTCCGGCGGCGACGACCCGGGCGAGAACGGGAACGGGCTGGTCGTCCACCAGCTCCCGGCTGTTGTCGGGCCCGGGGACGGGGACCAGCCGGTCCCATTCCCTCCGCCGGGCCTCGGGACATCCCCGCACCCAGTCCGCGGCCGCCCTCATCTGCCGGGCGATCCAGGCTGCCTCGTCGGCGCTGATGCGGCACTCGACCGCGATGGTGATCAGCAGGCCGAGATAGCTGTCCCGGACGCCGCCGTCGTCGACGACCTCCCCGCCACGCAGCAGCCGGCGGATGTTCCGCTCCTCTGGTTCTGCCTGCCTCCCGACGAGAAGGTCCAGGTCTTCGTCGCTCAGTCGGACCGCGGGTTCGCCGAGAACGCGACCGGTCGCGGCGATCACCGCGTCGGTGTCCGGGTGCCCGGCGGTGAATGCCGCGGGGTCGTCGGGGTCGACCGCGGCGGCGAGGATCGCCGCGCACTCCTCGGGCTCGAACTGGTCGATGATCTCGCGCGCCGTCTTCGACTGCTGCACGGTCAGCCCCAGCAGTGCGCGCTCCTCCTTCGTCTCCCGGTGGGTGGGGGGAAGGGGGGCGCCGAGGAGCCGGAACAGGACCCGGGCAGGTACGCCGCTCGCCCGGGCGATGGTGTCGACGCCGGTTTGAAGCGCCTCCCGGCGTTCCACCGCGTCCCGGGGATCCTGCGCGTCGGCGGCATCGAGTACGGCGGTGAGTGCGGCCGCGCCGAGGGAGGTGTCCGCACCGTCCCCGAGGTCGACCCCCATCCAGTGCCGCCTGTCCTCCGGCGCGAGCAGCACGATCCGGTCGCCCCGACCGGTGGATCCGGTGCAGTTGTGGTCGTACCGGTAGCTGATGACGACGCAGTCGTCGTGCCACCCCTCGTAGAGGGTCTCGGTGGAGTCCACGGCGTCGGCCGGAACCTCGACGTAGCGCCAGCCGTTGCACACCAGTCCGGCCTTCAGCAGAGAACGGACGAACCCCACGGCCTCGTGGCGCAGCTCCGGCGACAGGCACGGTGCGGCGACGAGGGCGGTGAGCGCCCGCTCGTTGCCGATGAAGCCGATGCCCCAGTTGATGCGGTCCCATTCCCCGTAGCCGTAGCTGTGCAGCTCATTCCTCCGGATGGCGCGCCCCAGCCCGGTGAGGAGTGCCCCGTAGTTGTTGAGCCCGCCACCACCGGTCCCCAGGTAGCCGTGGATGTAGGCGTCGAGTTCCTCGCTGATGTCGGGGACCCGGACCTGTCTGTCGACCGGGGGGTGGATTCCGTTCATCGTCTGCGACAGTTCCGCGCTGCGCCGCACGAGCCCGTCGACGGCGTCGATGATCACGGTGTCCCGGGTCCCGAGGCACTCGGCGATGAGTTCGCGCCGGTGACCGGGGGTGAGACCGTCGTCGAGCAGCGGGGCGACGTCGCCCGCGGTGACGGTGCGCAGCCTGGCGCTGAGGGTCTCATCGCGGGCGGAGAGGAAGTGGAGACAGGTGTCCGGGAGATGGTCGAGGTAGCTGTGGCGGCCGTCCCCCTCGAGACTCAGCGGGAGCCTGCGTCCGGTGTCCGCGTCGATGAATCCGTCGGCGCAGTTGACGACGACTCCCCCGCCCGGGCGGGCGATCGCCGTGGTCGGGCTGAGCCGCCGGTCCCGGGGAATACGGAATGTCCCCAGCGGGCCGATGATGTGGTGGTACGGGCCGTGATCCACCGGGAAGTTCAGGTGCCAGCCGCCGCAGTGCCCGGTGAGGCTGTCCGCCGTGGTGTCGGTGATGACGGGCAGACAGGTGGCGTACTCCAGCCTGTGCACCGTGTCCCGGTCCGCGTCGGGGTCGTCGGGGTACTCCCACACCGCGGGCGGAAGAACACCCAGGTCGAGGTCGCCGACGGGAACACCGAGTTCGGTGAGTCGCTCGGGCCAGAGCCGCAGGTCGATCTCCCCGAGGCTCTCGCCGGTCCGGGGATCGAAGCGCGGGCAGGCGTTGTGCACCAGGGACCTCACGCCGACGACGGCCGACGGGGTGACCAGCACGGGTGACTGCCAGCGGTTCGCGGTGACGTCGCCGACGGTGATCAACCCGTTCGCGGTGATCCGGCCGGCGTCGATCTCCCAGCTGGCCGAACCCTCCACCGACGTGACGAGCTCCCCGGTGTCGTGTCCCTCATCGTCACCGCTCCAGAAGACACTCTCCTCGTGCGCGTACCGGGCTTTGTAGCTGACCCGGACGCGCCCGCCCACCGTCCGCACGCCGACGACCTCGCCGACCTCCCCGGGGACGCGCAGCTCGGACACGATGCCGTCGGCGTCGAACACCACGACGAATCCGCCGCAGCTGACGGCGTGCAGCGGCCAGCTCTCGTGGATCCTCAGGGGGTCGAACTCCCGGTCACCGGGCACGGTGCGGCGGGTGTCGGTGTCGGCGGCGAGGGTGCGCACACGCTCCACCGCCGCCTCCAGGGCGGGGAAGGTGTACTCCACCGCCAGTCCCGAGCGGAGCGCCGTGGCGAGCTCCTCGGCCCGGTCGAAGGCGAAGATGCGCTCGATCGCATCGGGGTTGAACTCGTCGATCCTGGAGTCCCGCAGCCGTTTGACCGGCCCGTCGAGGAATCGCTCGAGCGCCTCGAAGCTCCCGGCGGCGGTTGCGCGCTCCGCCGCGAAGTCGGCCAACCGCATGTTCAGCAGCGCGGTCGCGCCGGGGTGGCCGAGCACGGTGTCGGCGTGGTGCGTGAGGAAACCGGGGTCGAGGCTCCGGGCGGCGACAGGCCCGAGAACCGGGTCGGCGGCGAGGTGACCCAGATCTCTGCGCGGTTGTCCGGCGTCCTCGTGCTCCCCCTCCAGCCAGCACAGCCACGGTTCGTCGAGGGTGTCGGCCCGCACCGGGTCGTGGAAGGACCGGGGCGCGAAGACCACTCCGGCGGCGCACAGCGTGTCGAGGAGGTCGAGGCTGAGGTTCCGGAGGCAGCGGGAATCGCTCCGCCTGCCCGCGAGAGCGGCGTGGCCGGCGTCGACGGCCTCGATCAGGTGCGGGGTGGCGGGTACCTCCCCGGCCGCACCGCCACGGAGCTCATCGACCAGGCGGAGGAGCAGGTCACCGGTGGCTCGGGGATCGGCGGTGACGGACCGCCAGATCCCGCTGTCCCGGAGCAGGAGGAGGTAGTCGTCGACCCCGAGTTCGCGGGGGCACGCCTCGAGGAACCACGACGCCGTCTCCGGGTGCCGTCCGATGTGGCGGATCAGGGAGTCCCGTACGGAGTCGAAGAACTCCGCCGGCGCCCGACGCACGGCCACGAGTCCGACCACGTTCCCGAGCAGCAGCTCATCCACCCGGTCGGGGTCAAGCCCCGCGGCGGCGCCGACGTCGCGGAGATCGCGGGCGAGATCGGCGTAGGGGGGCTGGCCGCCGGCGGCGATCCGGGCGGTGTTGAGGTCGAGGAGGTGGTCGAAGGCGTCGCGGGGATCGGTGAAACGCCGGACGGCGGCCCCGGCCTCGGCGGTCATCTCGCGGGCCCCCACGATGCCCAGGGACGAGAACTCGGTGAATACGGCGCGGTGGCGGTCGGGATCGACGGGAATGTCGTGCGCGCGTTCGATCTCGCGGGCACGACCGAAGAACCGCAGGGCCGCGGCGTCGTTGCCGACGTCATGGAGGATGCGCGCGATCTCCTCGAAGAGCGGCGGGACGAGGTGTGGGGCCGAGGCCGTGAGTTCGGCGGCGAGTTTCTCGAAGCGCTTCTTCACGTCCCCCGGTCGCGAGTGCGCCACCCGGCGCGCCCATTCGACGTCGTCCACGAGGTTCAGGGCCTGCCGGGTGTTGTCCGGGTCCACCAGGATCGGCCAGGCCGGGAAACCGATCGCCGTCGGCCGTATCTGTCCTGCCGTGGTGGTGCGTGTGCGGGTGAAACCCTGGGCGGCCAGCGCGGTGTCCTCGGCCTCCAGCAGGGGTTCCGCGACGAGCCGAACGATGGTGTGCGCGGACGAGGCATAGGTCGCGGCCACCAGAGGGACCGTCCGGGCGTCGACGGGCGGATCCGCTTCCGGGGGCAGGATCGCACCGCGGCTGAGTTCCGGGTCGACGGCGTGCGGGGCGGACATCGCTTCTCTGTCGGTCATGGCCCTACCATCCGTCCGATTCGGTTTCCGGGGTGCTGCCGGCGTGGATGTACTCCGCCATGCGGATCGCCTCGGAGTAGGCGACCGGTCCGACGTACTCCGGGCTGATCGTCCGCCCGTCGCGTTCGAAGTACAGGTGGTCGAGGTCCACACCGTCGTCGGGTCCGTAGGTCCTCAACTCGAGGACCGCTGTGGTCAGCTCACCTGATTCCCGTACCGTGACGCGGATACCGTCGAGACCGGCGACGAACCCGGCGTCGCGGGCGCGTTCGAGGAGCTCGGAGGTTTCCTCGTAGGTGCCGTCCGCGTAGGCGCCGAGGGAGGCCCGCAGCGTCTCCTCGTCCCCGGGCCTGGGGTGTGTCTCGCGGAAGAGCTGTTCGGTGTTCTGGTGGATCCCCGAGCCGACGGCGAGCTCGCGCCAGACGGCGATTCCGGGTATCTCGGCCGGGTGCGGGAAGTTCAGCGTCCCGGTGCCGGTGACGGCCAGGGTGGTGATCGTGCCGTCCGGACCGACCAGGTGCAGCCCGCGGTCATCGACGTCGTGCAGCAGACCGGTGACGGTGCCGGAGTGGATGAGGAGACCGGCCAGCCAGTGGCGCCAGGCGTTGTCCTCCCAGACGGCCGCGATCAGGGCGAGGGGGACCTCCCCGCCGTTCAGGAACCAGCCGAGGACCGTGGACCGGCATCTCTCGTCGTGCCGGACGAGCAGCTCGCGGGTGGCGCTGAGCGTGTCGAACGCCCCGGTCTTCCGCGCCTTGGCGGGGACTGTCTTCAGCGGTTTCCCGCGGGCGTTGCGGCAGCGGATCTCCCCGCCGTCCAGCGCCAGCTGGTAACCGTCGGCGTCGATCCACTGCAGTTCGGGGGCACTGTCGCTCATGGGGATCCCTCAATCCGGGAAGGTACGGAAGGACGCACCGTGACGACACGTCCCCGGGACCGGGGCCGTGAAGGTTCCTCTGCGAAAAACACTACATCGACGGCCCACCTGCGGTCACCGGTGTTTCGACCGCGGTTGCCCCCTAGTCACCCGAACGCCGAGCGGACCACGTCGACGGGAGCGTCCACCCGGTAGGTCCCGGGGTGTCCCGCCGCGGTGGCGTAGCTCTGCGCCCAGTAGGAGGGGGCGTCGGGATCGAGGACCGTGGCGGTGTGGAACCAGTCGGCCTGGGTGCGTTCGGGCGTGACGTCGACGCAGAGGTAGCCGTGGTAGCGCAGGTCTATCCACTTGAACCAGGGGTCGAGATCCCGCAGCGTCCGCTGCGCGGGCTCCATCGCGGGAGCCGTGACACCCTCGTACATGTGGTCCTTCGTGACGGTGTCGAAGACGGAGGCGCCCGTGATCGACGGGGCGACGAATTCGGTCGCCGCGACCTCCCCGCCGCGCATCCGGCGGTAGGAGAAGGCGTCGCGGGGGATGTCGGCGGCCCAGGATGTGTGGATGTCACCGGTGAGGAACACCACGTCGGTCCGTCCTGCGGCGACGATGGCCTCGATGAGGCGCTGACGTTCCGCCATGTAACCGTCCCACTGGTCGGTGTTCACCGCGAGTCCGCCCGGCGGGATCCCTAGTTGGTTGACCAGCCAGTCGTGGATGACGGGATCGAGGGTGTCGGGGATGGTCAGCGGCGCGAACATCACCTCGTTGCCGATCATCTGCCACTGGGCGGTCGATGTGGTCACGGCGTCGGTGAGCCAGTCGAACTGGGTCTGCCCGAGCATGGACCGGGAGTCCTGTCCGACCGCGCGGAGGAAATCCGGGTCGGTGACGTTCGCCGGCCCCTGTTCGACCTGAACGTCCCGGTAGCTGCGCAGATCCGGGATGATCAGCTCCATGAGGCTGCCCCACCGCAGGGTGCGGTAGAGGTGCCGGTCATCCGCGGCCCCCTGGGTGCGCACGGGCATCCACTCGAAATAGGCGCGGGTGGCGGCGGATTTGAGTTCCGCGAATTCGGGTCCGGACCACCCGTTGTCCCCCGTCGCTCCATCCCGCCAGGTGTTGTCGGCGAACTCGTGGTCGTCCCAGATGCAGACCATCGGTTTCGCGGCGTGCAGGTCGGCGAGGTGCGGGTCCCGGTGGTAGCAGCCCTGCCGGATCCGGTAGTCCGTGAGACTCACCGTCCGGTTCGGCGGCTGGACGGGTCGGGCGACGGTGCCGTATGCCCCGGTGTAGCCACCGGTCTCGTACTCGTAGGTGTAGTCGCCGAGGTGCAGCACGAACTCGATGTCCTCGCGCGCGACCAAGTCGCGGTAGCCGAGGAAGAACCCGGCCTCGTAGTTGGCGCAGCTGGTGACACCGAAGCGGACGTTGGCGGTGCGCTCGAAGCGCCCCGGCGCGGTCCGGGTGCGCCCCGTCCGGGACACGGAGCCGACGGCGGGGCCGTCGAGGACGGTGAAGCGGTAGAAGTACGTCGTCGCGGGGGCCAGTCCGGTGACGTCGACCTTCACCGTGTGGTCGAACGCGGCGCTCGTGTGTTCGCTGCCGCTGCGGACGATGCGGCTGAACCCGGGGTCGAGTGCAACCTCCCACCGCACGGCGGTGGTGTCGCCGAGCCCGGAACCGGGGGTCGCCTCGGGTGTGGGGGTGACGCGGGTCCAGATGATGACGGCGTCCGGGAGTGGGTCACCGGACGCGACGGAGTGCAGGAAGGCGGAGCCGTCCGGGGTGGCCGGATCGGCGTACGCGACGGGCATCTCGGACGCGATGCGGGTTCCCGCGAGTGCCGCGCCGGCGAGGGCGGTGCTCCGGAGGAAGGTGCGGCGGTCGAGACCACGGATCTCTGCTCGACTGTGCGAAGGACGTGCGGCGTGCGGCATTCTCGGGTTCCCTGGGCTGGTCCGGTGGGTGGCTGCCTCCGGGGGAATGGGTCCGCCCGGGGGTACCGCAGCACGGTATCAATGTCCGGGAAACGGGACCGGCGGTGTTTGTGCGGTCCAGATCCATTCGCCGGGTCATGTCACCGGGACGTCCGCGGCATTTCACCGGGTTTTCACCGGGCGGCCGGGCCGGGGTCATCGCACGGGGGTGGGGGCAGGGCGGAGGTAACGGGCGTGCGGCGACGGTGTCCCCTCCCCACCCGGCCCCCGCGGTCAGATCGGGAGGTTCGCCTCGATCAGTTCGATGATCTCGTCGTCCTCCGGATCGGTGCGGGGATCGAAGCGTCCGAGGACCTCCCCCGCCTCATCGACGACGAACTTCTCGAAGTTCCAGGAGATGTCCTCCCCACCGGTCTCCTTCTTGAGGAAGGTGTAGAGGGGGTGCTCGTTCTCCCCGTTGACGTCCGTCTTGGCGAGCAGCGGGAAGGACACACCGTACGTCGAGGAGCAGAACTCGGCGATCTCCCCGGCGTCGCCCGGCTCCTGCGCGCCGAACTGGTTGCAGGGGACACCGATGACGAAGAAGCCGCGCATGCGGAATTCGTCGTAGACGTCCTGCAGCCCCTCGTACTGTCCGGTCAGACCGCACTCGCTGGCGGTGTTGACGATGAGCAGGACGTGGCCGGCCCAGTCGGCCATGGTGGTGTCACGGCCGTCGAGGGTGGTCACGGGAATGTCGTGGAGGGAACTCATACCTTCCGAGTCTAGTGGCTCCGGTAGGCGTCCAGGTCCACCTGCGGGGTGGGCTGGAGCCGCTCCGTGGCGGGATTGACCACGGTCGGGTTCTTCAGGTCGACGGTGTCGTCCACCTCGGACTCGATGTAGGGGATCTTCCCGTCGAGGACGTCGTGGACGCGCTGGCTGTCGATCGTCCCGGTCCAGCGGCCGACCAGCAGGGTGGCCACGGCGTTGCCGGAGAAGTTGGTAAGTGCGCGGGCCTCGGACATGAACCGGTCGATGCCGACGATGATGCCGACGCCGTCGAGGAGCTCGGGGCGGTGGGACTGCAGGCCGGCTGCGAGGGTGGCGATACCCGCACCGGAGACGCCCGCGGCGCCCTTGGACGCGATGATCATGAAGACGAGCAGGCTGATCTGCTCACCCATGGCGAGCGGCTTGTTCATCGCGTCGGAGATGAAGATCGACGCCATGGTGAGATAGATCGCCGTGCCGTCGAGGTTGAAGGAGTAACCGGTGGGGACGACGATGCCGACGGTGGGCTTCTCGACGCCGATGTGCTCCATCTTGCGCATGAGGTTCGGCAGGGCGGACTCGGAGGACGACGTCGCGACGATGAGCAGGTACTCGCGGGCCAGGTACTTCGCCAGCTTGAAGATGCTGAAGCCGCCGAAGACGCGGAGCACGGCGCCGAGGACCCCGAAGATGAAGATCACGCAGGTGATGTAGAACGCGATCATGAGGATCGCGAGCTGCTTGACCGCGTCGATGCCGGTGGCGCCGACGACGCCGGCGATGGCGCCGAACGCGCCGATCGGGGCGAGCCACAGGATCATCGTCAGCATCTTGAACACGAGCTTCTGCAGGTGCGCGATGCCGGCGAGGATCGGTTCCCCGGTGCGCCCGAGCGACTGGAGGGCGAACCCGACGAGGAGGGCGATGAAGAGGGTCTGCAGGACGGAACCGGAGGTCAGCGCGGAGAAGATCGTCTCGGGGATGATCGACTGGATGAAGCCGATGGTGCCGCCGCCGTGCTCGGCCTTGGAGGCGAAGCTCTGTCCCGCGTCCCGGGTGGCCTCGATGTTCAGGCCGTCACCGGGCTGGATCAGGTTCCCGACGAGCAGGCCGATGCCGAGGGCGAAGGTGGACATCGTGATGAAGTAGGTGAGCGCGATGCCGCCGGCCTTGCCGACGGAGGCCGCCGCCCGGACGGAGCCGATGCCGAGAACGATGGTGCAGAAGATCACCGGGGAGATCATCATCTTGATCAGGGACACGAACATCGTGCCGACGACCTTGAAACCGGCGGCGGTCTCGGGGGCGATCAGACCGAAGGCGATGCCCGCGATGACGGCGACGATGACCGCGATGTAGAGCCAGTGGGTGCTGTCCTTCTTCGTCTTCGGCTCGGCGATACGCGGGCCGGAGGCGGTGGGACCCTGCGCGGCGGGCAGGGAACCGGATTGCGTCATGGGAGGTCCATTCATGAGCGGGGCCGGAGGCTGGCTCCGGCCCGTGGCGGGTTGGTACATGGCCGGGGTGCGCCCGGCGATGTGGTGACAGTACGCCCACGGCCACCCCGGGGCAACGCCCCCGGAACCGAATCTCCTACGCCGATCGGGCGTCAGCAGACCACCCCGATCTACGGCCTGCTCAGACCCGGCAGCAAAAACGCTGTATTCAGGGGGTATACCAGCAGATACCCCTGCCCGACAACCCCCTCAATCACCCCCATGCGGGGTCGACGGTCCCAAGCCACCCGGGCATGAACGGATGTCGGCACGCATCACTGCGGGTCACTCGGTGCGGCCCGTCGCCTGGTTGATCAGCCAGGCGTACTCGAACGCGGTCTGCCGCCAGCGCTCGTAGCGGCCGGAGACCCCGCCGTGCCCCGCGGACATCTCCGTACGCAGCAGGAATTCGCCCGCCGTCGCGGTGACGCGGAGCTTCGCTATCCACTTCGCCGGTTCGACGTAGAGCACCCGGGTGTCGTTCAGCGAGGTCACGGCGAGGATGTTCGGATAGGGCCTGGCCCCGATGTTCTCGTAGGGGGCGTAGGAGGCCATGTACTCGTACGCGGTCTTGTCGTGCAGCGGGTCCCCCCATTCCTCCCACTCGGTGACGGTGAGCGGCAGTTCCGGCATCAGCATGCTCGTCAGGGGGTCGACGAACGGCACGATCGCCTCGATCGCCCGGAACCGGTCGCCGCCCATGTTCGCGACCGCGCCCATGAGCAGGCCGCCCGCGGACCCCCCGAGGGCGACGAGCTGGTCGCGGGTGGTCACGCGCCGGTCCAGGAGGTCGTCCGCGACATCGATGAAGTCGGTGAAGGTGTTCTTCTTCGACATCGTCTTGCCGTTGTCATACCAGAGGCGGCCCATCTCCCCGCCGCCGCGGATGTGGGCGAAGGCGGTGATCATGCCGCGGTCGAGCATCGACAGCCAGGACACCGAGAAGCCCGGGTCCATGGAGGATTCGTAGGACCCGTACCCGTAGAGCAGCGTCGGGTTCGGACGGGTCAGGTCGAGATCGGTGCGGTGCAGGAGGGACACGGGGATCCGGGCGCCGTCGCGGGCCGTGACCCACAGGCGGGTCGCCGTGTAGTCCCGCGGGTCATAGCCGCCGCGGACCTCCTGTTCCTTCAGCAGCACCCGTTCGCCCGTCGCGACGGTGTAGTTGTACAGCTGCGCCGGGGTGACGAAGGAGGTGTAGCTGAGCCGGATGACGGGGGCGTCCCACTCGGGCTGCCCGCCGGCGCCGACACTGCTCAGTTCCTCGTCGAAGCGGATCTCCTCGAAGGTGCCGTACCCGTCCGCGCCATCCAGCCGCATGACCGCGACCCGGCCGATGGCCCCGGCGCGGTAGGCGAGGACGATGAAGTCGCGGTACGTGTCGACGCCCTCGATCCGGACGTCGTCACGGTGCGGCACCAGCTGGCGCAGCGAGCGCAGGTCAGTGAATTCACCGACGGCGCACTCCCCGACCGCGAAGTTCGGCCCGTCGGCGTTGTGGGTGACCAGCCAGCGGTCCTCACCCCCGATGACCGCGTGGTCGACGTCGTACTCGATTCCGTTCTCGCGTGGGAGCAGACACCGGAACTCACCCGTCGGGTCGTCCATGTCCAGCACCCAGGTCTCGCTCGTGGTCTTGGACCCGGTGCTGATGATCACGAATCTCTCACTGCGGGAGGTCCCGACGCCGGTCCAGAACCGTTCGTCCGGCTCGTGGAACACCCGTACGTCATGCTCCATCGGGGTACCCACCCTGTGCCGCCAGACGGAGTCCGGACGCCAGGCCTCGTCGACACGCTGATAGAAGATGTAGTCCTCCCCCACCCACGTCGCACCGTAGGAGATGCCCTCCAGTCGGTCCTCGAGGAGCTGACCGGTCCGGAGGTCCTTGATCCGGAGGGTGAAGCGCTCGTCGCCGGTGGTGTCCACCGAGTAGGCGAGGTAGCGGCCTGAACGGGTCACACTCGACGCCCCGAGGGCGAAGAACTCGTGCCCCTCGGCGAGTTCGTTGGAGTCGAGGATGACCGTCTCCCCTTCGAGCGTGCCGTCCTCGGGGACGACCGGTGGCACCCAGGCGTCGGCCCCGGGTTCCGCGGGAACCCTGCAGGAGATGCCGTAGCTCGACCCCTCGACGGTCCGCCCGAAGTACCACCACCCGCCGGAACGGGTGGGGACGGACATGTCCGTCTCCTTCACACGGGATTTGATCTCGGTGAAGATGTTCTCCCGCAGAGCGTCCAGATCGGCGGTCATCACGTCGGTGTAGGCGTTCTCCGCACGCAGATGGGCGAGGGTCTCCTCCGACTCCTTGTCCCGCAACCACTCGTAGTCGTCCACGAGGCGGTAACCGTGGTGCTCCCGGATGATCGGGTGCCGGGCCGCCAGCGGCGGCTGCGCGGTGTTCGTTTCGTCGGCTTGTCGTACTCCGGAATCTGCGGTGTCCATTGTGCCGATGCTACCCGCCGACCCCGTCGAACGCCGGTCCGGTTCCGCCCGCCCGACCAGTGGGCGCGGAGAATCACACCGCGTTCCCTTGTCAGCTGATCGACAGCATAAGCACAGGAAAATAAACCCCCCTTTAGCCACCCCCGACATTTCAGTTTTAGGTAGCACTGACCACCGGTTTCGCCACACCTCAGAGACCGGAGCCATACTGCAGAGTCGATTGTTACCTGTCAAACAGGCTCTCACGTTACATTTAGGTTGAACACCGTCTCGCCCCGGAAGCAGACGGAGTACCTGCACCGCGCCCCCGGAACCAGATGACGGCCCCGGTCCGGATGCCCGGTTCCGCTGTCGTAGTGGAACACCGACCACCAGCAGGCACCCGCTGTGACGCACACAGTTGAAAGAGGCACCATGTCCAAACCGATCGACAACATCGGCGACCACGAGTCCATCGTGTCGCACCCCTATCTCTCAGCGAAGTCACATGGTGACGTCGACCCGTTCGAACACCACGACATCGGTCCCGGCGCACCCGAGAAGTCCCCGGGGCAGCTGGCCGAACCCGCGGAGCGCAAGGAGGTGATCCGGCAGCGGGTGGGGCTCATCGCCGGTGTGGTCCTGGCTGCGCTGGTCTACTGGATCATGCCCCAGGAATCCACCACCCACGAGATGCGCTCCACCGCGGCCATCGCCGTCCTGATGGGTGCGTGGTGGATGACGGAGGCGATCCCGATCCCGATCACCGCGCTCCTGCCGCTGGTGCTGTTCCCGGCCTTCAACGTGGCCCAGATCAAGGAGTTCTCCGGCGCCTACACATCCTCGGTGATCTTCCTGTTCATGGGCGGGTTCATGCTGGCGCTCGCGATGCAGCGCTGGAATCTGCACCGGCGCATCTCCCTGCACATCGTCAAGATGATGGGGACCTCCTCCGCGACGATCATCCTCGGATTCATGATCGCCACGGGTTTCCTCTCCATGTGGGTGTCCAACACCGCGACCGCCGTGATGATGCTGCCCATCGGTGTCTCCGTGCTCACCCTGATCAACAACAGCCTCGACGCCGACAAGCGCCGCGAACTGGGCGAGGATCCCGCCGCCCTGGACGATTCCGAGGGCGGCCCGGCGGAGCCGCCGAAGACGAACTTCGGTATCGCCCTGATGCTGGGCATCGCCTACGCCGCGTCCATCGGCTCGCTGGGCACCATCATCGGTACCCCGCCGAACACGCTGCTCGCCGGCTACATGGCGGATCAGGGACATCCCATCGGTTTCGGTGAGTGGATGCTCGTCGGAGTGCCGCTCGCCGTCGTCCTCATGCTCGTCTGCTGGTTCGTCCTGGTGAAGGTGCTGTTCAAGCCCGAGGTCGACCACATCCCGGGCGGCCGGGAGATGATGAACCGGGAGCTCGAGGCCATGGGGTCGATGTCCACCGGTGAAAAGCTCGTCGGAGTCATCTTCGTTCTCGCCGCGGCATCCTGGATCGGCATCCCGCTGCTGTTCAAGGGCTCGACCTTCGCGGACAACTTCAGCTCCGCCGTGATCGCCATGGTCGTCGGTATCCTGCTGTTCATCATCCCCGCGGACCTGAAGAAGGGCACACCGCTGCTCGACTGGCACACCGCCCTCGAGCTGCCCTGGGGCGTGCTCCTGCTCTTCGGTGGTGGACTGGCGCTGTCCAAGCAGTTCTCCGGCACCGGACTCTCCGAGTGGATCGGTACCCGTGTCGGATACCTGGACAGCCTGCCGATCTTCCTGCTGATCCTCGTGGTCGCCGGTATCGTCCTGATCCTCACGGAGTTCACGTCCAACACCGCGACCGCGGCCACATTCCTTCCCGTCGTCGGTGGCGTCGCCGTCGGACTGGGTATGAACCAGATGTACCTGGCCATCCCGGTCGCGCTGGCCGCGACCTCCGCCTTCATGCTGCCCGTGGCCACCCCGCCGAACGCCATCGCCTACGGCTCCGGCTACGTGTCCATGAACAACATGGTCAAGACGGGTATCTGGCTGAACCTCATCGCCCTGGTCCTGATCACGGTCCTCGTGATGACCATCGGCGTGGCGGTGTTCGATCTCAATGTGCCGTTGACGACGACCGCGGCCTGATCCATCGCCGGTGCACGCCGACCGTGCAGCGGCCACCACGAGAACGGCGCCCACCTCCCGGCCGGGGGTGGGCGCCGTTCTCTCGCTGCCCGGGGCGGAGATCGGCCGGCCCGGGGCTCAGACCGCGACCGGGGCGACCACGGGGACTCCACCGTGGTCGAGGATCTCCGCATCCACGCCGTACACCTCGGCCAGGAGCTCCGGGGTGAGAACCGTGCGGGGCTCCCCCTGTGCGACGACGCGACCGTCCTTCATCACCAGCAGTTCGCCGCAGAAGCGGGCCGCCAGGTTGATGTCGTGGATGGCCATGAGCACCACTGCACCGCTCTCCGCGGCCCGGCGTCTGATCATCTCCAGCAGGAACAGCTGGCGGTGCAGGTCGAGCGCGGACGTGGGCTCATCGAGCAGCATCACGTCGGGTCGTGCGACGAGCATCTGAGCCACCGCGGTGAGCTGACGCTGCCCGCCGGACAGTTCGGAGATGTATCTGCCGGCGAGCTCCCCGATGGAGAGTTCCGTCATCGCCCGACCCGCCAGTTCCACGGCGGGGATGTCGATGCCCCGGACACTGCGGGCCCGACGTGCGGCGATCAGTACCGTCTCGAACGCCGTCAGTGCCGCGGTGTCAGGCAGGTCCTGAGGTACGTAGCCGACGATCCGGCGCAGGGAACGCCCGTCGCGTGTCACGCCGTCCACCCGCGCGCGGATGGTCCCCCCGACCGTCCCGTGGATGCCGGCGATGGACTTGATCAGCGTCGACTTACCGGATGCGTTCGGACCGAGGAGCCCGACGACATGCCCACCGGAAACGGGGGTCGCGGTGAAATCCTCGATGACGCGCCTGCGCCCGTACCCGACGGTGAGGCCGGACAGTTCGAGAACAACGCGGGAGCCACGGTTGTCGTTCACCACATCGACCTCCTCCGGGACATGATGATGGCGATGAAGCTCGGGACACCCACGAGTGCGGTGATGATGCCGATGGGGATGGCCACTCCCGGAACGATGATGAGGCTGACGGCGTGCGCCGCCGAGAGCATCAGCGCGCCCGCGGCGAGCGAGGCGGGGATGAAGTAGCGCTGATCCTCCCCCACCAGGGTGCGGGCGACATGCGGACCGACGAGACCGACGAATCCGATCACCCCGGAGAACGCGACCGTGGTGGCGGCGATCAGGGAGACCATGACGAGCACGACCACACGGAGCCGGGCGACGTTGACCCCCATCGCCGTCGCCCGCGCATCGCCGAGACGCAGGGCGGTCAACCGCCAGGACAGCACCCCGAAGATCGGGAGGGAGACGCCCAGCACGACGGCCATGATGGTGTTGCCCGCCCAGGTGGCGCGGGTCAGGGACCCCATCGTCCAGAAGACGATCTGCTGGAGTGCCTCGGTGGTGGCGCGGTACTGCATGAGAGCGAGCAGAGCCTGGAAGAGAAACACCAGGGCGATACCGAGAAGGATCATCGTCTCGGCACTCGCCCCCCTGACCACGCTGGCCACGACGATGAGACCGGTGGCCACGATGGCGGCCACCCACGCCGTCGCGGCCAGGTTGAACTGGGGTTGATCGATGATGACGACACCGAGGACGATCGCCGCTGCACCGCCGAACGCCGCCGCGGCCGACACCCCGAGGGTGAAGGGCTCGGCGAGAGGGTTCCCCAGGATGGTCTGCATCTGGGCACCTGCGAGTGAAAGTCCCATACCGACGAGGACGGCCATCACCGACATCGGCAGGCGCAGACGCCAGAGGACGGTGCGTCCGGTCGAGTCGAGGGAATCCGGGTTGACCAGGCCGACGATGACGTCACGGACACTGAGGTCTATCGGCCCGACGATGGTGGAGATGATGAATGCACCGACGGCGAGCACGGTGAGGAGCGCTATGACGAACCACCGGAATCTGGCGGTTCTGCGGTGGTCGGCGACGATGTCGCCGACGCCCGGCGCGGTTGACGGGGATGCGTGCACCCCGCCGGGAGGCGGTCCCGACGGGATGACGGTTTTCCGGGAATTCACGTTTTCGGACGGTTCCGGGGTCAGTTGATCCCGATGAAGAACGTGCCGTCGGCCGGGAACGGGAGGTACTTGCTGTTCGCGTCATCCCAGTCCGCTGCGGGGTCGACATCGTCGAACTTCTCCGGGTGAATCCACTTGGCGAACTGCTCGAGTGCGATGTAGTTGAAGGGGGAATCGTAGAACTGGTGCCAGACGCCGTAGAACCTGCCGTCTCCCGAGGCGTCGAGTTCGCTCAGGCCGGGTGTCTCCAGCAGGCCCCTCAACGTGTCGCGGGAGGTCTCCTCGCTGACGCCGTAACCGAGATCGGCGTGGGGGACCGCCTGCGGCTTGTCGTTCTGCTTCGACCAGGTGCCGCCGGTGGCGATGATGATCTCCGGCTGCTCGTCGATGAGTTTCTCGGCGGTGATGTCACCGGACTCGGTGTCGATGATGTGGTCGGCGAGATTGTCGCCACCGGCGACGGTGATCATCTCACCGAGGTTGGCCTTGCCGAAGGTGGCGCAGCAGTCCTTCAGGCCTGCGGCGCGCCAGAGGAACGTGGACGGTCGGGAGTCCGTCTCAGCCACCCGCTCCTTCACGCGGTCGACGACGGAGTTCCACTCCTTGTTGAACGAGGTGGCCGCGTCCTCCTTGCCGAGCAGTTCACCCAGCGCGGTGACCGAGACGGTGGTGTTCGTCATCGGGTGCTGACGGAAGTCGGTGACGATGTACTTGATTCCGGCGGCGTCGATCTTGTCGAGCATGCCGGTGGTCTTGGCCGCGGAGTAGTGGTCTGCGGTGATCACGAGGGCGTCCGGTTGGTAGGACACGAGATTCTCCACCGTCACGTCACCCTTGGCGATGTTTCCGATCTCCGGGACCTCGCCGGCCCTGGGGTACGCCTCGACGAGGTTCTCGTAGTAGCCCGGGGCGCCGCTCTTCAGATCGGAGCCCATGGCGACAACCTTGTCCAGCGGATCGTCCTTGTCGAGGATGGCGGTGGCGAACACGCCCCGGCCCTCACCGAGAATGATCCGCTCGGGGAGGGAATCGAAGGTGACGGTGCGTCCCTCGACGTCGGTGATGGTGATCCCACCGTCTGACGCCTCACGTGCTGACGTGCTCTCCTTCTCCGACGAGGACTCCGTGGACCTGTCCGCGGAGCCGGCGGCCCCGTCCTTGGCGGCGTCATCGTCGGCACCGCCGCATCCGGCGAGGACGAGGGCTGCTGCGGCCAGTGCCGCGCCCGCTGACTTGATGTGCAACTTCATGGTTCTCCTGCTGGTGAGAGAAAACGGTTGCCGTCCCACTCTCTGACGGTGCGGGGCGGCAATTTTTGTACCGCATCATTATTACCAGCTGAGCCTCCCCTAAGGAAGGTGTGACTTAACTAATCAGGGAGAATGTGGCGTAGTAGACAATATTGTGGGGGTGTGACGGGAAGAGCCCCGCCGGGGCCGTTTTCAACGGTCCCCGGCGGGGCTCCGGGCATTGCCCGCCGGGTCAGACGCAGGATCCGATCCAGTTACCGAACTTCTCTCCGGACACCCGCTCGTACGCCTCGATGTAGCGCTCCCGGGTGGCCTCGACGACACCACCGGGCAGTGGTGGCGGCTGTGTGTTCGAGGACTTGTCCCACCCGGACTTCGGGCCCGTGAGCCAGTTGCGGACGAACTGCTTGTCGAAACTGGGCTGGACCTTGCCCTCCTCGTAGTCGTCCGCGGGCCAGTACCGGGAGGAATCCGGGGTCAGCACCTCGTCGGCGAGCACGAGGCTGCCGTCCTCGTCGACACCGAACTCGAACTTGGTGTCCGCGAGGATCAGGTCGTGCTCGAGGGCGAGCTCGGCGGCACGGGTGTAGATGGCGAGCGTCGCGTCCCGGAGTTCCGTCGCACGGGCCTCACCGAGACGCTCGGCCACCTCCTCGAAGGTGACGTTCTCGTCGTGGTCCCCGAGTTCGGCCTTGGTCGCCGGGGTGAAGATCGGCTGCGGGAGTCGGGAGGATTCCCGCAGCCCCTCCGGAAGCTCGATCCCGCAGACCGACCCGGTCTCCTGGTACTCGGTCAGCGCCGAGCCGGTGAGATAGCCACGGGCCACGCACTCGAAGGGGATCATCTCCAGCTTCCGGCACACGAGAGCCCGGCCGAGGACCTCCTCCGGGATCCGCTCGTCGTCGATGGGGCCCGCGAGATGGTTCGGGAAATCGATGGCGTCGAAGAACCAGACGCTCATCGCCGTCAGGATGCGGCCCTTGTCGGGGATCTCCGTCTCGAGGATGTGGTCGTACGCGGAGATGCGGTCGGACACGACCATCAGCAGGTTGTCATCGTCGATCTCGTAGATCTCGCGGACCTTTCCCGCTGAGAGGTGGTTGTACTGGGAGAGTTCGGGGCGCATGTGGACACAGTCTAGCCCCGTGCCCATACCCGCGCCACGTGAACGGCCTGGCTGACCTCCATCTGTGGCACATAGCACCGTCCGACCGCCACCGCGATCGACGGCAACGCAAGTTCATCGCGGTAGCAGAGGTACCAGGACTCGTGTCGGGGATGGAACTTCGACTTGAACGCGGCCAGCGACTTGAACCCGTAGAGGGGCTCCAGGAACGCGCCGACGCGGTCCAGCACGGCCGCGACCCCACCTGTGTCCACCGCCCCCGTATGGGCGAGGGGGGCTCCCGACAGGGAGATCCACTCGAGTCCGTCCGACTGGGCCTGCAGCATGGTCTCGGCGATGAGGAACTCCACGACCGGTCGGAACCCCTCGGTGTCCCGACGCATGAAGTCCAGCATCCGCCCCACGACCTCACCTTCGCGACGCACCGGCAACCAGCTCGTCACCCCGTGCACCCGGTTATCCCCGTCGAGGGCGAGCATCAGTGCGACATCCGGGGCGACGATCTCATTGACGCCACCGAGGGTGAAACCCATCTCCGGCAGCGCCTTGTCCGCGACCCATTCCTCGCTCAGCTCGATGATCTGCTCCCGGACCCCGGGAGTGAGTTCATTCCACGATGTCCACTCCGCCCGGATCCCCTCTTTCCCGGCGCGGTTCCGCGCCGTGCGGACGTCCTGGAACTTCTTGCCCCGGAACTCGACCGCGGTGGTGTCGCAGACGGCTTCCGAGGCCACCTGCACCGCCTGGTAGTCCGCGGAAGCACGGGCCTCCGCGAACCCGGCGCGGACCGAGTACCAGGCGACCCGGCGGCCACGGCTGGCCGCGAAGTCCTCGAAGCGGCGGGCGAGATCCTGCGGGTCAGTGTCCCCCGTCACGACCGGTTCCCCGACGGTGACCGCCACGTCGGCGTGCACCCGGTAGGCCACGTATCCGTCATCGGTGAGGAAGTACCGGTTGCCGGGCCACATCGTCATCGCGGAGAGGTGGTCGCCGGTGCCCGACCCGAGCAACTCCGCCGCACGGGCACGACTGCGCACATCTCCCGGGTTCTCCGCGGAGGTCATTGCGGCGTACAACGCGACGGTGGCCCCGGCCCAGAAGATGACACCGATCCAGACTGACAGCATCCAGCTCAGTTCCCCGACCGGAATGAGATTGTGGTCGATGTTGTCGCCGAGCACCGGTGGTATGTAGTGCGACAGCCAGGAGCGGAGGATCGACGGTAGCTCCGCCCGCGGGAGGAAGTCGTCCCGGAGGAGGAAGGCACCCAGGATCCACGCCATCCCGGTACCGAGGAGGAGCAGCAGGATCCTGCGGATCAGGGCGTGCACGGCACCCCGGTGCACACGGACCCGGAAGAGCCGACGGTAGCGGACCAGCAGTGCGAGGATGACGACCCACGGCAAAACGACACCGGCGAGACTCGACCAGGCGTACACGCCACCACCGAACTCCTCGAAGAGCGCCAGCATCTCGAGGGTCAGGACAACGACGGTCGCGGACAGGGTGAGCAGGGCGACCCCGAACGCGAGCCGCCGTCCGCGGGAGATCCCGAGGGCGATGACGGCCATGAGAATGACCGGAAGCTGGTTGAGCAGGAACGGACCGAGCCCCGACTCCCGTAGTTCATTCGTCGCCTCGGCGCAGGCCATCGAGTTCGGCTGGGCACCGCAGATCTCGAGGGCGTGACGCGGGCTTATGCCCGGATCGAAGGTCAGGACCGCCACACCGGACAAGGGGCCCGCGGAATCGGGGTTGAGTCCCGCGACGAGGGGGCCGACCGCGACGGCGAGCATCGCGATCGCGAGCAGTGTCCGGCCCTCGCGGAAGGAGATGGATCCCAACCGGAGGGAACGCTCCACCAGCCACTGCCCGATGAGCAGCCCGATGATCACCGCCGCGAGACGCACGAAGTCCGCGACGATCCCGGAGTAGAGGAACAGGGTCAGGGAGAAAGCGAGGACGACGGCCCGGACCCTGCGCCGCCAGAGAGCCTTCATCCAGGCCGAGGCGAACGCCGCGGTTCCGAACGTCCAGGACACCGGCGTGAGGGTGTGCTGGCCGTCGAGGATCCCACCCCAGTGACTACCGGTGGCGACGACCGCCTGCGCCGCGGTGAGCCCGACGATCACCGCGAACGCCTGGATGACGACCGCGGCGATGGCGTACCGGTAACTGCCCAGTCGCCTTTCGGCCAGCAGCCCCAGGGACACCAGCGCCAGTGAGCCGAGGACCACGGTCGACACCGTCGGTCCGGTCAGACCCGCGGTGAGTACCGCCCAGGGGTGGAGACTCGGGGCGGCCGCGCCGAACGCGTCCTCCAACGCGTTGCCGTCACCTCTCCAGATGATGAACAGCAGCCAGTTGATGACGAGCGCGGCGAGGGTGACCGGTGCACCGACGAGGAGAGCTCCCGCCCAGTGGATGCCGGTCGACACACCACGTACGGCACTGCGTCCCACAGTCCGTGGCGTGTTCCGTCGTTCTGTTTCCCGTGTCACTCCGGTCATCGGTTCAGACCACCCCGCTGGGCCGCGAAGTCGAGGGTCTCCCGGAACGCGTTGCGCCAGGTCTTGTAGTCGTGGCTTCCGTGGACCGTCAGGAACTCGGTCTGCATCCCCGCGTCACTGGTCACCTTCTGCATCATCTTCAGGTCCTCTATCGCCTCGTGGTCGTCCTCACCGGCGACGAAACGTCCGGCGATCCCGGTGTAGGCGGTGGATCCCTCCCTGATGGCCTCGGCCAGCTGATCCGCGGGGTTCGCCCGGATGAAGGAGAGTTCGCTGCCGCCGAAGTACTCGTCGACGGTCTCCCTGTGGTTGCCGGTGCCGAGTTCAGCCTGCCCGGAGTAGTCGAGGAAGGCGCCGTAGGAGTCCGGATGGTTGACCAGAACCTGCAGCGAGCACGTCCCACCGTAGCTCAGTCCCCCGATCGTCCACCGGGACTGGTCGGGGTCGACCCGCAGTTTCTCCCGGATCCCCGCGGGGACGTCGACGGCGAGCCAGGTCTGGACCTGTCCCCGCTCACCGTTGATGCACAGCGGATTCGCGCCGAAGCTCCCGGTGCCGTCCACGCTGATCACGATCGGGGTGACGCCGCCGTGCCGGGCCTGGTAGTCCGCGAGGGTGTCACTGGCACCACCGGCGTTGAACCACTGGTCCGGGGCCCCGGGGTTCCCGGCGAGCAGCACGATGACCGGAAGCTTCACTTCGGGGTCGGAGAAGTACACCGGGGGGATCCAGGCGATCGCGTCGCGGTGCGTGAACTTCGATTCCGTCGCATCCAGCGGGAGGGTGACGAGTGCGGCGGCGTCATGGCCCTTGATCTGCGGGGCCCGGGTCAGATCCCGGAACTCCGGGTAGCTCATCTGCACCGCGACGGGGGACGGATCCAGGGACCGCAGCGTGGGATAGCTCTGGTAGATCTGGTTGACCACCGCCGCCGTGGCCGCCACCCCGAGAACCGCCGGGATGACCAGAATCAGCCGCCTGCCCTTCTGCAGCACCAGAGCGGCGACGACGAAGAACGCCACCGAACCGGCGAGATAGATCCGGAAGGGCAGCGAGTCCGGGAACGGCCGCCAGACGTGTTCGATGATCAGCCAGGAGCAAACGGTGAGCGCGAGGCCCGCGACGGCCGCCCACAGGGTCCGGCGCCTGAGTTCGGACCTGCGGGCCCCCACGGCCGCGAGGACGCCGGCTGCCGCGAGGACGAAAACGGTCACCGCTACAGCGACGGGCCCCGTGAGCGGGATGGCGGGTAGTTCGATCATGCCGACGAATCTAGCGCGTCGAACCCCGAATGTGCTTGCGGGATCCTGTCAGTCAGCTGTGCGCCGGCGTCCCGGCGACTGTCAGAGGATCTCGCCCGGACGGTACGCGGCCGCCACGGGATACCGGTTGACCAGGTCCTGGATCCGGGTGAGGACCCTGGAGACCTGGCTCTCCGCGGCGCCGATGAACGCGTGCCGGTCGGCCAGAGCCTCGGTGAGCTGTGCCCGGTCGAGAGGAAGCCGATCGTCGACGGCCAGACGCTCGACCAGGTCCTGCTCCCCGCCGTTCTCCCGCATGTTCAGGGCGCAGGCCACGGCGTTGTCCTTGATCACCTCGTGGGCGGTCTCGCGGCCGACACCCGCGCGGACGGCGGCCATGAGGATGCGGGTGGTGGCAAGGAACGGCAGGTAGCGCTCGAGCTCGCGGTCGATCATCGCGGGGAAGGCGCCGAACTCGTCGAGTACGGTGAGGAAGGTCTCGAACTGTCCGTCGAGCGCGAAGAAGGCGTCCGGCAGCGCGACCCGGCGCACGACGGAGCAGAACACGTCGCCCTCGTTCCACTGCTGGCCGGACAGGTCCGCGAGCATGGTGAGGTAGCCGCGGAGGATTATCTGCAATCCGCCGACCCGCTCGCAGGAGCGGGCGTTCATCTTGTGCGGCATGGCGGAGGAACCGACCTGCCCCTCCTTGAAGCCCTCGGTGACGGTCTCGTTCCCGGCCATCAGCCGGATGGTGTGCGCCAGGGACGAGGGACCCGCACCCAGCTGGACGAGGGCGGAGACCGCGTCGAAGTCGAGGGAACGCGGATAGACCTGCCCGACCGAGTCGAACACCCGGGAGAATCCGAGGTGATCGGCGATCCGGGTCTCCAGGGAGGCGAGCTTCGTCTCGTTGCCGCCCATGAGATCGAGCATGTCCTGGGCGGTTCCCATCGGGCCCTTGATGCCGCGCAGCGGGTAGCGGGCGAGCAGCCCCTCGGTGCGTTCGACGGCGACGAGCATCTCGTCCGCGGCGGAGGCGAACCGCTTGCCGAGGGTGGTGGCCTGGGCGGCGACGTTGTGGGAGCGTCCGGCCATGACGACCGACTGGTACTCCGCGGCGCGCTCCCCGATACGTGCGATGACGGCGACAGCCTTGTCCCGGACGAGCTCCAGGGAGCGGTGGATCTGCAGCTGCTCGACGTTCTCGGTCAGGTCCCGGCTGGTCATGCCCTTGTGGATCTGCTCGTGTCCGGCGAGGGCGTTGAACTCCTCGATACGGGCCTTGACGTCGTGGCGGGTGACGCGCTCTCGCTCGGCGATCGATTCCAGGTCGACCCGGTCGATGACCTTCTCATATGCGGCGATGGCATCCGCGGGGATGTCCACCCCGAGGTCCTTCTGGGCCTTCATGACCGCGATCCAGAGCTGGCGCTCCATGATGATCTTGGCTTCGGGGCTCCACAGGTTGGTCAGCTCGGTGGAGGCGTAGCGGGTGGACAGGACGTTGGCGATCTTCTTCTTTGCGGGCACGCGGCCATTATCGCACGACAGGCCGCATCGGTTCTGCGGAACAACCGGTTCGGGTGGGTCAGCCCGCCGCGACGAACGCCTCCAGCACCTCGGGGTCACCGGCCGCGATCACGAGGTCACCGGACCGGATGGTCTCATCGGTTCGCGCCACTACGAACCGGGCCCCGGGGTGCCTGACCGCGACGATGTGGATTCCCGGGGGTACGGCGCTGATCTGTTTCCCCAGCATCGACATCGGTGGTGCGAGCTTGACGACGGCGAAGTCCCGGTCGAACTCGGCGTACTCCTCGACGTTGCCCGTCATGAGGTGGGCGATCCGGCGCCCTGTGTCCCGTTCGGGCCGGATGACGTGGTGGACCCCGATCTGGGTGAGGATCTTCGCGTGCGCGTCACCGTCCGCCTTCGCCCACACGTTGGGGACACCGAGCTCGATGACGGCGGAGGCGGTGAGCAGGGAGGCCGCCATGTTGGATCCGATACCGACGACGGCACGCTGGCATTCGTGCACCGACAGCTGGCGCAGGGCCTCGATGTTGGTTGTGTTCGCGATGGTGGCGTGGGTGAGGATGCCGGCCGCGGTGGAGACCACGTCCTCCCGGTCGTCGACCCCGAGAACCTCGACGCCGGAGGCGACGAGCTCCTCCCCGAGGGCCATACCGAAACGCCCGAGGCCGAGGATGACGACGGGGGGCAGTGAGCGGCGTTGCAGGAAGCTAACCAATGTGGGGCCTTTCGACTGGATGTGAGTAGAGGATGCCGTTGCGGTTGCGGGCTGCGAGCGCCGCGACGAGCGTGATCGGGCCGATACGGCCGGCGTACATGAGCGGGACGAGAAGCAGCTGGCCCGCCGCGGGCAGGTCCGCTGTTATTCCGGTGGACAGGCCGACCGTGGCGAATGCGCTGACCACCTCGAAGACTATGCGGTTCGTCTCTATCTCGGGCGCGAGCAGCAGCATGACCCCGATGGACCCGGCCACCGACACCCCGGCGAGGACGATGACGGTGAGCGCCTGCCGGATCGTCCGCTGCGGGATCCGGCGACTGTAGGCCGAGACGTGTTCCGCACCGCGGATCTCGGCCATGACGACGGCGACAAGGACGGCGACGGTGGTCACCTTCACGCCGCCGGCGGTACCACCTGAGCCACCGCCGACGAACATGAGTACGTCGGTGAGCAGCAGACTCGAGGGGTGGAACTCACCGAGATCGACGGTGTTGAAGCCCGCGGTCCTGGTGGTCACCGACTGGAAGAACGAGTTGAGGAGCTTGTCCCTGACACCGAATTCGGCGAAGACCCCGCGCCATTCCAGCACCGCGTAGCCGATCCAGCCGATCATGAGCAGGATCGTGGTGCCGGTCAAGGCGAATCGGGCCGTCAGCGACATCTGGGGCAACCTGGTGATGCCCTGGGACCGGCGACGTGTCCGCAGTGCGATCTCCAGCAGCACCGGGTAGCCGAGACCACCGATGATGATCGCCCCGGCGACGGGCAGCACGATTCCGCTGTCCCGGGCGTAGGGCACGAGGTTGTCGCTGCGCAGTCCGAAACCCGCGTTGTTGAACGCCGAGACCGCGTGGAATCCGCCCTCCCAGAGACTCGCCGCCCAGTCGAAACCGTAGGACCGGAAGCGGAGGGTCAGGAGGACGGCCACGATGAACTCGGCGACGAAGGTGAATGTGACTGTGGCGACGAGGAGGGTGCGGACGTCACCGAGGTGGATCCCGCGACCCTCCGCGGCGGCGTTGAGCCGCGACTTCACCCCGATCCGGCCGGCGACGACCCATGAGGTGAACGTCGCCAGGGTCATGATCCCGAGTCCGCCGAGCTGGATCAGGACGACGATGACCGCCTGTCCGAAGTGGGACCAGTAGGTGGCGGTGTCAACGACGATCAGGCCGGTCAGGCACACCGCTGAGGTCGCGGTGAACAGTGCCGTCACGACATCTGCCCCACCGTCCCCGGCCCGGGCCGCGGGAAGGAGGAGCAGGAGGGTTCCGGAGGTAATCAGGACCGCGAAGGCGCCGGCCACGAGTCTGGCCGGGCTGAGGGGACGACGCGGGGGACCCGAACCGCGTCTTTGGGGAGTTCTGCTCACGCCGTAGAACTCTAGACCCCCTCGGCCCGGAACGGGTCAGATCCGGATGCGACCCTCGACAGCGGGCCCGGCGATGTCCGACCGGTAGTGGCCACCGGCCATCGTGATCCCCCGGAGGATGCCGTACGCCTCCTCCCGCGCGGCGACCAGATCGGGGCCGGTCCCGACGATGGACAGCACCCGCCCACCAGCGGACACGAGCTCGCCGTCGCTGTTGCGGGCCGTTCCGGCGTGCAGGACACCGTCGACGTCGGCACCGGTGATGACATCCCCGGAACGGGGGGAAGCGGGGTAGCCCTCGGCCGCGAGAACGACGGTCAGTGCGTACCCGTCCCGCCAGCGGAGCGGCGGCTGCGCGGCCAGCGTGCCGTCCGCGACCGACCGCAGGAGCTCCGCGAGCGGGGTCTCGAGCAGCGCGAGGACGGCCTGGGTCTCGGGATCTCCGAAGCGGCAGTTGAACTCGACGACGGCCGGGCCGTCGGCTCCCCACGCGAGTCCCGCGTACAGCAGGCCCGAGTAGGGGCAGCCCCGGCGCGCCATCTCCCCGGCGACGGGTTCCACGACATCGCGCACGATCTGTTCCACGGCGCCGTCCGGCAACCACGGAAGCGGGGCGTAGGCACCCATTCCGCCGGTGTTCGGGCCCTCGTCGTTGTCCCGCACCCGCTTGTGGTCCTGGGCGGGCAGGAGAGGGACGACGGTGGTGCCGTCGACGAGACAGAACAGGGACACCTCGGGCCCGTCGAGGAAACTCTCGAGGAGCACCGGGTTACCGGAGGAATGGACGGAACGGACATGTGCCACGGCCTCGTCCCGGTCGCGGGTCACGACGACGCCCTTGCCACCGGCGAGTCCGTCGTCCTTGACCACCCAGACGGGTCCGAAGCGGTCGATGGCGGCGTCGATCTCATCGTCGGAGGCCCCGGGTTCCAGCGCCTCGGCGTGTGCGGTGGCGACACCCGCGGCGGCCATCACGTCCTTGGCGAAGGCCTTGGAGCCCTCGATGCGGGCGGCCTCCCGCCCGGGCCCGAACACGGCGATCCCCGCGTCCCGCAGGGCGTCTGCTACACCGGCCACGAGCGGGATCTCCGGGCCGACGACCACGAGGTCGGCGTCGATCCGGCGTGCGAGGTCGGTGACCTGTGCCGGATCATCGACCTTCAACGGTCTGCCGTCGAGTTCGGTGTGTCGGGTCGCCAGGGGCTCCATTCCGGTGTTGCCCGGGGCGACGTGAAGTTCTGGTCCGATGGGGTCCTGTGCCAGGCCACGCAGCAGTGCATGCTCGCGGGCTCCGGATCCGATGACGAGGATTCGCATGAACTCCACCCTACCGTCGCAGGATTCCGCCGGAGCGTGGAACCGGCGGAACCGGTGGGCGGCGCGGGCGGCCCGGGGCCGCTACCCTGGATTGTCATGAGCAGCGTATTCACGAAAATCATCAACGGCGAGATTCCCGGACGGTTCGTCTGGCGCGATGACAGGGCGGTCGCATTCCTCACCATCGAGCCCCTGACCTACGGGCACGTGCTGGTGGTCCCGGTCGAGGAGGTCGACCGCTGGACCGACCTGGACCAGCGGACCTGGGGGCACCTGAATGAGGTCGCGCAGATGGTGGGCGCGGTGATCCCCGAGTGCTTCGATGTTCCCCGGGCCGGTTACATCATCGCCGGATTCGAGGTTCCGCACGCCCACATCCACGTGTTCCCCACCTCGAGCATGGCCGACTACGACTTCAGGCACGTGATCCCCGCCGATCAGACAGACCCGGCGGAGATGGACGCCGCCGCGGCGAAGCTCCGTGCCGCACTCGGCACCGATGATGACGGTCGTCCCGCTTGAGGGATCTCTCCGCCCGACTACCGCGACTGATCCCGGAACTGGACGTCTCCGTTCCGGTCGGTGCGCGGCTGCGGGTCAGGGGCTGGGTCGAGGACGACTGGCGTGCCCGCCCCACACCGGAGCGGCCCTGGCCGGTCGTCCTCATCCACGGAACCACCGTCACCAGTGGTGACTTCGAGGATCTCACCACCCAACTCCGGGCACTGGGGTGGGCGGTGTTCATCCCGGACTACGGAAACCGGGCGACGAACCGGATCGAGGATTCCGCGGACCAGGTCGGCGCCTACATCACACAGGTCCTGCACGCGACCGGGGCGGACCGGGTGATCCTCGTCGGTCACTCGCAGGGCGGGGTGCTCGCCCGGTGGTGGATGCGGATGCTCGGCGGTGCCCGCCACGTCCGGCACCTGATCTGCCTGGCGAGCCCCAACCACGGTATCCGGGAAGCGGGCCTGCTCAAGCCGCTGGTGCTCACCGAACGGCAGGCCGAGCTGACGACCCGCGCGACGGAGACGGTGTTCGGTCCGGCCGGACGTCAGCAGTTCACGGGATCGGCGTTCCTCACGGCGCTGAACGCCGACGGCGACACGGAGCCCGGTGTCAGCTACACCTGCGTCGCCACCCGGACGGATTCCACGGTCGTCCCCGCCGACTCGTGCTTCCTCGACGGGCCCGGGGTGGAGAACATCTGGCTGCAGGACCTCCACCCCCGGGCGGTGGTGTTGCACACGGAAATGCCGCGGAGCAGAATTGTGCGCACCCTCGTCGCGGAGACCCTCGAGTCGCTGCGACCCACCATCTCCAGTTGAAGGGGAGGCCGTGAACCTCGCTCTGCTCATACCCCGCCGGGGTGTCCTCCCGGAGCCACTCCCCCCGGTCGCCGGGGACGTCCCGGTGGTGCTGCTCCACGGAACCGTGAGTTCCCCGGGCAACTTCGCACTCATCGCCGCCCGTCTCAGGGACGAGGGCCGGAGGGTCATCGGCGTGGAGTTCGGACACCGCGGCACGGATCGACTCGAGCTGTGTCTCCTCGACATCGTCACAACCCTCGAGCACGAGCTGGAGCCGGGCCAGCGGTTCGACATCGTCGGCCATTCCCTCGGCGGCCTCATGGGCCTGCGCCTAGCGCATCTGCCGGAGTTCGCCGGTCGCGTCCGTACCCTCGTCGGGCTGGGGGCGTGCTTCCGGGGCCAGCCGGTCGCATGGAATCCGCTGGTGCGGGCACTCGTCACCGCCGTGACCGGCCCCTCCCTGGTCCAGCTGATGTGCGACGCGGAGATCGACGCCCCGATCCCCGAGGGCCTCCGCGTGATCTCGATCGTCTCGGACAACGACCGTATCGTCGATCCCGTCTCCTCACAGGTTGGCGAGGTCCGGTGGGTGCGGGGCACCTCGCATGCCCTGCTGACGACGCACGCCGAGGAGGTCGCCCTGGCGCTGGCGGACGGGGCGGCCGAACCGCACGACGTGCCCGCCCCGGGGGACGCCGACCAGGACCTCAGCGCGACGGGGCACGAGACCTCGCGGCGGGTGGAGAACCTGTGACCGCGGACCCCGCCGGTGGGATCCACACCGCCACCGTCGACGGGGTCGACCATCCATTCAGCTGGCCCGCGGAGCAGCTGCTCCTCGACGCCCTCCTCGACGCCGACATCCCCGCGCCGTTCAGCTGCACGCAGGGCGAGTGTGGGGCCTGCCAGTGCACTCTCACCGGAGGTCCGGGGCACATGCTGGTCAACCACGTGCTGAGCGCCTACGACATCGGCGACGATCAGACGCTGGCCTGCCAGACGATCCGGGACGGGGACGGCCCCTACACCGCGGACTTCGATCTCTGACCGCACCTCCGGTCCCCGCACGGTCGTCGGGTGATCCCGTGCCGGGGGACCGGCCGGTCAGTCCGGCGCGTTGAGCGGGAGTTCCACGGTGAACACCGACCCCTCCCCCGGAGCGCTGCGCACGCTGACGTTCCCGCCGTGGGATTCGGTCAGTGACTTCACGATCGCGAGCCCCAGCCCGGAGCCGCCGGAGGCCCGGGACCGGGAGGCGTCCGCCCGGTAGAAGCGTCCGAAGATCTGCCGGGTGTCCTCCTCCGTCATGCCGCAGCCGTCGTCGGCCACGGTGATCAGGACGGAACCGTCCCCGGTCGCCAGGCCGACGGTGACCCGGGCGTCGGGGCCGGCGTGGATCAGGGCGTTGCCCACCAGGTTCCCGATGATCCGGTGCAGTCGTTGCCGGTCCCCCGCGACGACCGGGTCCGCGGTCGTGGTGTCCACCACGCGGATGACGCGCTCCGGGTGGGCGACCCGCATCGTCGTGACGACATCGAGGCAGACCGGTCGCATGTCCACGGGAACGGGATCCATGGGCGCCTCCTCCGCGCGGGTCAGCGCCAGGAGGTCCTCGACGAGGACCCCCATCCGGCCGGCCTCCTGCTCGATACGGTCGAGCACCATGTCCGCGTCCCGGGTGGCCCCGGAGCGGTAGAGCTCGGCGAAGCCCCTGACCCCGGTCAACGGGGTGCGGAGTTCGTGGGAGGCGTCCCCGACGAAGCGGCGCATCTGCTCCTCCTTCCTGCGCGCCGAGTCAATGGATTCCTGCAGCCGGGTCAGCATCGTGTTGAGGGAGTCCGCGAGCTGCCCGACCTCGGTGGTCCTCGGCCATTCGGGGAGCCGTCGGCTCAGGTCCCCGCCGGCGATGGCCACGGCGGTTGTCTCCACCTCCCGCAGCGGACGGAACGCCCTCCGGACCATCCACTGGGCGATGCCGCCGACCGCCACGAGGACGACCACCCCGATGACGAACTGGAAGAACAGCAGGTACCGGAGCATCGATGTCTCGAGCGCCAGGGAGTAGGCGACGACGGTCGTGACCCCGTCCCGGGAATCGGCGATCGCCCGCCACCGGATGTCCTCGCCGGGACCGGGTGCGGACCCCACCGTGACGGGGTACTCGCCGGGCTTCACCCCCGCCAGGTCAGGGGCGCCCGGGTTGTCGTTGAAGGTGAGGCTCGAGCCGTCCGGGTAGACCTTCTCCAGGTAGAAGGAGCTGGGTAGGCGGGGGCCGTCCGGGGCGAGTCGCGGGATGTCCCGTCCCACCCAGCCACCGAGCGCACCCTCGAGCTGTTCGTCGACCTGCACGTAGATGTAGTTGCGCATCACTTCGGTGACGAACACGGCCGAGAGGCCGAGCCCGGTCGCCGTCATGAGCAGGACGATGACGATGAGGTGGACCCGGAGCGACAGGCGGGACCGCCACTCCCCGAAGCCGGCCCGGGTCATGACCGTGGTGTGCGCAGCACGTAGCCGACACCGCGGACCGTGTGGATGAGGTGCGGCGCGTCGGTGTCGATCTTGCGTCGCAGGTAGGAGATGTACGATTCGACGACGTTGCCGTCACCGCCGAAGTCGTAGTGCCAGACGTTGTCGAGGATCTTCGCCTTGCTGAGAACGACCTCCGCATTGAGCATCAGGTACCGGAGGAGGTTGAACTCGGTGGGGGACAGATCGACGATCCGGCCCGCCTTGGTCACCTCGTGGGTGTCGTCGTTGAGGGTGAGGTCGGCGTAGCTCAGGGTCGCGTCCGAGGCCCCGTCGTCGAGCAGCCTGCCCCGGCGGAGAATGACCCGGAGCCGGGTGATGACCTCTTCCAGGGAGAACGGCTTGGTCACGTAGTCGTCCGCGCCGATGGTGAGCCCGTGGATACGGTGTTCGACCGCGTCCTTGGCGGTCAGGTACAGCACGGGGCCGTCGAAGCCCTCCGCGCGCAGTTTCCCGAGCAGCTCGAAACCGTCCATTCCGGGCATCATGACGTCGAGAATGAAGGCGTCCGGCTCGCAGGACCGCGCGACCCGCAGGGCCTCCTGCCCCGATCGGGCGGTGGCCACCGTGAATCCCTGGAACTTCAGGCTCACCGCCAGCAGTTCGACGATGTTCGGCTCATCATCGACGACGAGAACCGTCACCTGGGTGTCCTTCATGGATTCCATATCTCCCACCGCTCCCTTTCTTCTCCACCTGGTGGCATGCACTCCCCTCCACTACACACGCGACCCGTGTGTAATCACCATGCCCGAGCTGTGACCCACCTGTGAATGCCGTACCGGCGACTCAACCGTACGAGTTCCCCGGAAGAAATACACACCCCCACACCACCCCCGATTCCCCAGATTTCCCCAAACAGCAATTCCGTTAAGGTATTCCCATATATCGCTCACGGCGACCTGGAAATATCGCACCGGCCGATGATTGATCGGGCGAAAACGAATCATGGAAGCACCCCCATCACCCCCGGACGGGCGAATGTTCACGCCTGAAAACTGAGTAACGAAAAGGTTACAAAAAGGTGGTCGACACCGGGGGAGTGTCCCGGATCACTCATACTCACACCAAGAGAAGCGGCGCGGCCTCCCTCAAGGAACCGCCCCTCGAACTCGTTCACGCTCCGGCACGCACCGTGCCGGAACCGAGGAAAGGTTTCCCCCCATGCGTCCATTCACCACACGTGTCGCCGTCACCACCATCGCCGCCGGCATGGCTCTCGCCGGACTCTCCGCCTGCAGCGGCGGAGAGCCCTCCGGGTCCGGCGGCGCCGACGGCTCCACCGAGATCAATCTCCTCGTCCCCTCCTACTCGGACGACACCAAGGCTCTCTGGGAGAACATCATCTCCGGTTTCGAGGCCGACAATCCCGACGTCACGGTCGATCTCCAGGTTGAGTCCTGGGAGAACATCAACGACGTGATGCGCAACAACATCCAGGCGAACAAGACCCCGGACATCCTCAACATCGACTCCTTCACCGACTACGCCTCCGAGGATCTGCTCTACCCGGCCGAGGATGTCGTCTCCGCCGCGACGCTCGAGAACATCCAGCCCTCCTTCCGCGAGAACGCCTCCATGGACGGCACCCAGTGGGGTCTGCCGCTCATCGCGTCGGCCCGCGCACTGTTCTACAACAAGGACCTCTTCGAGCAGGCCGGCATCACCGAGCCACCGGCCGACTGGAACGCGCTGCGCGACGACGCACTCGCCATCAAGGATCTGAATCTTCCCGGCGTCGACGGCTACGGCATGCCCCTCGGCAACGAGGAGGCACAGGGTGAGACGGCCGTGTGGTTCTTCGGCGCCGGGGGCGGCTACGCCGAGAACGACGAGATCGCCATCGACACCGCGAAGAACCTCGAGGGTGCGACGTTCATGAAGGAGCTCATCGACGCCGGCGCGACCCAGGCGAATCCCGGATCCTCCCAGCGCACGCCACTCGGCAAGACCTTCTTCCAGGGCAAGGTCGGCATGGTCGTCGGGCTGCCCCAGTACAAGAAGCTCATCGAGGAGCAGAATCCCGACCTGAACTACGGACTCGCCCCGATCCCCACGGAGAACGGCGACCCGATGACCCTCGGTGTCGCCGACCACCTCATGGTGTTCAGGAATGACGAGGACTCCGCCAAGCAGGAGGCCGTCCGCGACTTCCTCGACTACTTCTACAGCGACGACGTCTACACCGACTTCGTCGGCACCCTCGGCTTCATCCCGGTCACCGTCTCCGGTGGCGAGAAGATGAAGTCCGACGAGACGATCGAGGAGTTCATCCCGCTGCTCCCGAACGCCCGCTTCTACCCGTTCACCAACCCGGACTGGCAGGCCGCCCAGGGCGCGATCCAGTCCAACATCGGACGCATCGAGTCCGAGGACCCCGCTGAGGTTCTCGAGGCCATCCAGATGCAGGTCGAACAGGGCTAGGCGCCCGACTGCCCTCCGTGGGGGCGACGGATCACCGTCGCCCCCACACCCGTCTCCACAGCGATTGGACTCTCATGGCTCGTCTCCGACAGGACAAGCGGACCTTCCGGGACACACTGCGTGCACTGCCGTGGCTGGCACCCGTCCTGGTGCTCTTCGCCGGCATCGTGGTGTACCCGATGGCACTCATGGTCTACAACTCGACACGGACGATCAGCCGGATCGGTGTCGACAAGGGTAGCGCCGGCTTCGACAACTTCTCCCAGGTGCTGAGTGATCCGGCGCTCCCCAGGGTGCTGCTGAACACCGTCATCTGGGTCGTGTCGGTGGTCGTGCTCACCATCCTCATCTCCCTGGTACTCGCGAACTTCCTCAACAAGGTCTTCCCCGGACGCCAGCTCGTCCGGCTCGCGGTGATCATCCCCTGGGCGGCGTCGGTCGTCATGACCACCACCGTCATCTACTACGCCCTCGAACCGAAGCTCGGCATCGGGCAGCGGTTCCTCCACGACCTCGGGCTGACGGAGAGCGCCGACTACGGCTTCACCAAGCAACCCGTCCCGGCATTCACCATCGCCATCCTCGTCGCGGTCTTCGTCTCCCTGCCGTTCACCACCTACACGATCCTCGCCGGCCACGCCGCCATCGGGCACGACGTCATCGAGGCCGCCCGGGTCGACGGCGCCAGCCGCACCAGGATCTACTTCTCGATCATCCTGCCCCAGCTGAAGGCGGCGATCGCGGTGGCGACCACCATCAACATCATCAACGTGTTCAACAACCTGCCGATCCTCCAGGTCCTGACCGGGTCGATCCCCGGGAACGCGGCGGACACCACCACCACGCTGCTGTTCAAGTACATCCGGAACCGGGGGCACCTCGACTGGGCCTCGGCCCTGTCGGTGATCAACCTGGTCATCATGGTCGTGCTCATCGGCTGCTACCTCTACTTCACCAAACCCATGAAGGGAGTTGACGACTGATGCCCGGCGCAATCCAGAAACCAGTGACCGAGGAGGCCGTCGGCGGCACGACCGGACCGACGGAGCCCCCGAAAGAGGCCCGCGCCTCGTGGTTCGCCCGGCACAGCGAGCAACCCGCCCCCGGCGCCCGGCCGCACACCGGCCTCCGGATCGTCGGTGGCCTGCTGATCCTGGCGGTGTTCATCCTCCCCTACGCGATCATGCTCGTCGGATCCCTGAAATCCCGGGCGGAGGTGCTCGGTATCCCGCCGACCTACATTCCGCGGGAATGGCACTTCGACAACTACATCTCCATGTGGTCGACACCCGAGACACCCGTGGGGATGAACGTGTTCTCCACGGTGCTCATCGCCGGAATCTCCACGTTGATCGTGTTGTGTGTGGCGATGCCCGCCGCGTACTACACCGCCCGGTTCCGGTTCCCGGGGCGCGGGGCCTTCCTCTTCGTCGTGCTGCTGACCCAGATGTGCCCTCCGGCGCTCGTCGTGGCCGGGCTGTTCCGCGAGTTCCAGCTGTTCGGCATCGTCGACACGTACATCGCGATGATCCTGGTGAACTCGGCGTTCAACCTCGCGTTCTCGACCTGGATCATGCACTCCTTCTTCGCGTCGGTACCGAAGGAGATCGACGAGGCCGCGCAGATCGACGGCTGCGGCCTGTGGACGGTGCTGTTCAGGATCAACCTGCCGCTGGTGTGGCCCGGCATCGTGACCGCCGTGATCTTCACCTTCGTCGCCGCGTGGAACGAGTTCGCCGCGTCCCTGGTGATCCTCTCCTCCGCCGAGAAGCAGCCCCTCTCGGTCGCGCTGACCAAGTTCGTCGGCCAGTACGAGACGTCCTGGCAGTACGTCTTCGGGGTGTCGGTGATCGCGATCATCCCGGTGCTGATCCTGTTCGGGTTGATCGAGAAGCAGCTCGTCGGCGGACTGACCGCGGGGTCGATCAAGTGACCCGTTGAACGAGCCGACGGACACGAGCGGGCCCCGGGGTGGTTTCCCACCGCCCCGGGGCCCGCTTTCCCGTGCGTGGATCTCACTCCCAGGCGACGGTGTCCGGGTCAATCCCCTCCGCGCGGGCCTTCGCCTCGACGAGCTCAACCAGGTAATCGGCGGCGTCGCCGGTGTAGGCGGCGAAACGACCGTCCGCGACGTACATCCGGGCGAGGAGAACCTGCTTCGCCCGGGTGCACAGGTAGAACGTGTCCACCATCGCGGCGTGGCGCCCGACGAGCGCGTCCGCCTCGGCGTCGCCCGGCGCCACTCCGCGGCCCCGGGCGTCGACCAGGGCCGCCGCGAAGGCATCGGACTCAGCCTTCACCCTGCGGAAGCCCTCGGCATCCATCGTCTTCATCGAGTCCCGGGCGTGCGACCAGTCCCCGGTGTCGCCCCAACGCTCTTCTGCCTCGGCCAGCCAGTCAGGATAATCCTCGCCGAATATCGCCTTCTTGTCCTGCATTGTCACGGTGTCCCCTTCCAGGATCGAATCCACTGCCCGGACCATCCGGTGCAGGTGACCTATCCGTCGGACGAGAAGCTCCCGCTGGGTGAGCAGCCGGTCCCGCCTGTCTACGGGTTCCGCCAGCAGAACGGCGATGTCCCTGAGCGGGACACCGGCCCGCCGGTAGATGAGAATGTCGAGGCCGCGGTCCAGGTCGGCGTCGGTGTACAGGCGGTAGTCGCCGGTCTCCGTGCGCCAACCCGGGCTGAGCAGCCCGATCTCGTCCCAGTGCCGCAGAGTCCGGGCGGTCACGCCCAGTTCCTCTGCGGCCCGTCCAATCGTGTGGTCGGTCACGGACACCACTCTCGGGGTTGCCGCGGCGTGAAGGTCAAGAACGGCCGGCGGTCAGGGACGCGGGATGTTCCGGAGGTTGCTCATCGCGAGGTTGTACATCCGGCCGACGCCGCCGTCGAGGACCGTGCGGGCGGCCGCCTTGGAGAAGCCCATGACCTGCTCGAGGGTGATGTCCGGCGGGATGGACAGCGCGTTCGGGTCGGTGACGATGTCGATGAGCACCGGCTCGTCGAGGGCGAGTGCCGCTCCGAGTTCCGTACGCAGTTTCCTCGGATCGGTGATCCGGACCGATCGGATGCCGCAGGCCTCGGCGATCGCCGCGAAGTTGACCTCCTCGTGGTCCGTGGCGAACTCCGGGATGCCCTCGACGAGCATCTCCAGTTTCACCATGCCGAGCGACGAGTTGTTGAACACGATGGTCTTGACGGGCAACTGGTGCAGCTTCACGGTGAGCAGCTCACCCATGAGCATCGCCAGCCCACCATCGCCGGACATGGAGATCACCTGCCGATCGGGGGCGGCGGCCTGGGCACCGATGGCCTGCGGGAGGGCGTTGGCCATCGTGCCGTGGCGGAAGGAGCCGAGCAGCGTCCGGTTGCCGGTGGGGTTGTTGATGTAGCGGGCTGCCCACACGTTGCACATGCCGGTGTCGACGGTGAAGATCGCGTCCTCCGCGGCGAGTTCGTCGATGATGTCGGCGGCGTACTCGGGGTGGATCGGGGTGTGGTGCTCGATGTTGCTGGTGTACGCCTCGACGACGTGCTCGATCTTCTTGGCGTGCTCCTTGAGCATCTTGTCCAGGAAGGAGCGGTCGGTCTTCTCCTCGATCGAGGGGAGGATGTTCTCGATGGTGGCCTTGACGTCGCCGACGACGGGGTACTTCACCTCGGTGCGCCTGCCGATGTGGGCGCCGTTGATGTCGACCTGCGCGACGTTCCCGCTGGGCAGGAAGTCGTTGTACGGGAAGTCCGTGCCGAGCAGGATCAGCAGGTCCGCCTCGTCGCAGGCGTCGAAGCAGGCCCCGTAGCCGAGGAGACCGGACATGCCGACGTCGTAGGGGTTGTCGTGCTGGATGAACATCTTGCCGCCCAGCGCGTGGCCGACGGGGGCCTTTATCTTCTCGGCGAGGGCGAACACCTCGTCGCGGGCGCCGGCACAGCCGACACCGCAGAACAGGGTGACGCTCCTGGCGTCGTTGATCGCCTGAACCAGCTTCGCGGCCTGTTCGGGGTGCGGGAAGACGATCGGACGGTGCGCGGAGATGACGCTGTTCAGCTCCGGGGCGGGCACCGCGTCCTCGGTGGTGACGTCACCGGGGACGACGATGACGCTGACGCCACGGCCCGCCATCGTGGACTGGATCGCGTTGTGCAGCACGCGGGCGCCCTGGGACGGGGAGTTGATCAGCTCGCAGTACCCGGAGCACTCCCCGAAGATCTGCGTCGGGTGGGTCTCCTGGAAGAAGTCGGAGCCGATCTGCAGCGACGGGATGTGGCTGGCTATCGCCAGCACCTTCGCCCCGTTGCGGTGAGAATCGTAGAGTCCCTGGATGAGGTGGGTGTTTCCCGGCCCGCAGGAAGCGGCGCACACGGCGAGTTCACCGGTGACGAGGGAGTGCGCGCCGGCGGCGAACGCACCCACCTCCTCGTTGCGTACGTGGATCCACTCGATGCTGCTGCGGCGGACCGCGTCGACGATCGGGTTGAGGCTGTCCCCGACGAGGCCGAAGATCCGGGTGACACCCTGCCGCTCCAGACTGGCGACGATCTGTTCGGCGAAACTCTGTGACATGTTCTGCTGTGCTCCTTATGTGTGCACCTTGTGGGTACCTGATTGGTTCACTGTCTTCATCCATGGTGAACCTCTCCACCGATTCCCGCCAGGTATCAGACCGGACGCAACCGTCCCGGAGGTCGCCCTCCCGCAGAGCCGCCCGAAACACCACCTCTGAACTGCAGGGAAGACATCAGATCACACGGAAGGCCCCCAGAGCTTTTCGCCACATTCCGCCCTCCGGGCGGTCCGACAGCCCGGAGGGGAGTCAGACCGCCCGCCGGAAGAAACCGACCGGATGGTCCAGTTGAGGATGGTCCAGTTGAGGATGCCGCACACCTTTCCCGCCATCCGGCGGAGGGCGTTTCTCACCGCCATCAGTTCCGGACCGCTCCTGATCGGCATCGACACTCGACCCCGCACACGGCTCCGCCGACCCTCCGCGGGGAACCCGGTGCCACCGCACACCAGACGCTGTGGATCATCGACGCCCCCACTCGTCATGGCCGGGTCGCTCCCGGGGCAGGTGCACCGGGTGACCGCTCCGGTCACCGTCGGATGTTCACCGCGGGCCCCACCTTGTTCGGCGCGGCCTCGCTGTCGGCCGTCGGAGCCGCGATAATGATGCCCGCGACGCTCCCTCTCATCCGGGTCACCTTCACGGACACCCGGGAACGCGACACAGCCATCGGGATCCGGGGCACGACCTCCGCTCCGGGCACGGTCACCGGGACGCCCTGTTTTCCCTGCCGGCGCCGCTCACCCTGTCCGGCCCGGTCCTCGCGATCAAGCTCATCCTGGGGCACCCACCCCGATCCAATCATCACCGTCGCCGGCCCTTCACCGCGATCGTCACTGCGCTGCTGTTCCGACGGCGACAGCGACGGACGCCCGAACCACCGGTGGATTTTCCGGATCTTCCGACAGCGACCGTTCACCGGCGGTGTCCTGGCCACGGGGCCCGGAACACTCCTCCCGGCGGGGACCGATCCGCCGATCACGCGGCGCTTCCGACCGGTGTCCGGATACAGCCCACTTCGGGTGGGTGGACCCGTGGAGGCCGTCGCTCTGCCGACGGCCCCCGGCACCGGACTGCGGCGTACTACTCCGGCGGCCCGGGTTCCGCGCCTCATCGTCGGGACCTAGTGTCCGACACGCCGCCGGAGAGCGCCGGGGCCGCCACCTGAAGATGCTCGCGGCGGAGGGACCGTGGCTGCACGACGCGCCCGGCCACCGCACCATGCCCGCCGAACAGCGCACCGCGATGACCGAGGCCATTCGCGACCTCCACTGACGCACCGGGGTACCGGGGCTGTGGACGGCAGCAGACGGAAAACCGCGGCCCCACCCCACCATGGGGTGCGATGCCGCGGTCGCCCGGTCTGATCGAGCTGGAGATGGGACTCGAACCCACAACCGCCGGTTTACAAGACCGGTGCGCTACCAATTGCGCCACTCCAGCAACGCCCCGGTGCATGTGTCCGGGGCACGCGAGGATGATACCGGACGAGTACCGGCCAAGTCCAAGACCTGCACCATCCGGCGCAGGTTCCGTGCCCGGACTCACCGGGGTATGCTGCTCCCGGTGCGCGACACCGCGCGTTCCCACCAGTCGTTTTTCCGAAGGATCAGTAGCCGACGTGTCCGACATCTTGACCAGGCTGCGGCTGTTCCGGTCCCGTCAGGGTCGTTTCGCGACGATCGACGAGGCCAAGGCCGCTCCCCCTCCCTCACCACTGGCTCCGATCGATCTCACCGACCCTGCGCAGGTCACCGCGGTCATGGACCTCGCCGCCAGGATCGGCGGTTACCTGCTGTACTCGGGGACCGGAAACCACGACACCCGTGCCCACGTCCACACCGTGTGCTCCGCCTACGGGCTGCACTACGTGCACGTCGACATCACCTTCAACACGATCCAGCTGTTCACTCAGATCGACACGGGTCAGAAGATTCCGATCACGGTGTTCCGGGTCGTGCCGAAGCTGGACCTGGACTTCTCCAAGCTCGCCGAGATCGACCGTCTGATCCGGTCCATCCAGGCCGGCGCGACTCCACCCAATGTCGCGGAACAGATCATGAACGACCTGACCTCGATGCCCCCGCCCTACGGGATCCGCACCGCGCTCGTCGGTTGGGCGGGACTGGCCGCCGCCGTCGCGGTCCTGCTCGGCGGTGGCTGGCTGGTCTCCGTGATCTCCTTCCTCACGGCCCTCGTCATCATGGCCGGGCACATCTGGCTGGAGAAGAAGGGCCTGCCGGAGTTCTACCGGAACATGTACGGCGGGTTCGTGGCCACCCTGCCCGCGGCCATGACCTACAACTGGGCGCTGGAGAACGGAATCAACCTCGCACCGGGGCAGATCATCGCCTCGGGAATCATCGTGCTGCTCGCCGGTCTGACACTGGTGCAGGCCATCCAGGACGGCATCACCGGGGCCCCGGTGACGGCCTCGGCGCGGTTCTTCCAGACGATCATGCTCACCGGAGGAATCATCGCCGGAGTCGCCATCGGCATCCAGGCGTCGACGGCGCTAGGTGTGACGCTGCCCCCGCTCGAGGCCACGACCCCGGTCAACTTCGCATCCGTCTCCGCGAAGGTTCTCGCCGGCGCCGCCGCGTCGGCCGCATTCGCCGTGGCCGCGTTCGCAGAGTGGCCCTCGGTCTGGATTTCCGGACTGACCTCGCTGGCCGGCTCCGCCTGCTACTACTTCGTGCTGATACCCCTCGGTATGAGCCCGGTCGTGGGACTCGGCATCACGGCGACGATCATCGGTCTCGCGGGCGGTCTGCTCGCCCGGCGGTTCCTCATCCCACCCCTGATCACGGCGGTCGCGGGCATCACGCCCCTGTTGCCGGGCCTGACGATCTACCGGGGCATGTACACCCTGCTCAATGAGCAGCTGGTGCAGGGATTCGGGAACATGGCGCTGGCACTGGCCATCGGTTCCTCCCTCGCCGCCGGTGTGGTTCTGGGAGAATGGGTCGCCCGGAAACTGCGCCGTCCGCCACCGCTCAACCGGTACACCAGCTTCGCCCGACGCAGGGCCTCCTCCTTCCGGCATTCCAGGCCGGTGGAGACGACCGCCCGCGTCGTCCGGCGGACCGGATCCGCCGTGAACCGTCGCCAGCACCGGGCCCGGAAAGCGGCCCGCAGCGCGAATACGCGGCACCCGGGAATGCCCGGCGGTGCCGCCGGCGCCTCCGACCCGCGGATTCATCCCGACAATCGGAACTGAGCACACTCCGCGCCCGTCGGGGGGCGGCATGTTCCCGGCGCCGCCGTGGCGTAGGATGAGCTGTGCCCAGCCCAGCCCCAGCCGACGATTCCAGGAGGATCAGTGCCGCCCAAGGTCACAGACACCCGCACCACCAACGCCGAGTCGCTGCACACCGTGGAGGAGAACACCGCGAAGGCGGCCCGTCGGATCGTCGCGACCTACTCCACCGATTTCTTCGACTGCGTCACCCTCGCATCCATGCTCGGCGTGGCTCCCGAACGCCTGAACTACCGTAAGATCGCCGCGGAACACGCTGAGGCCGCCGAAGCGGAGTCAGCCAGGAGCCGCAAGAAGACGACGGCCAAGAAGACCACGAAGAAGACGGCCGCCAAGAAGACCACGGCCAAGAAAACCACCGCGAAGAAGACCGCGAAGAAGGCCACGAAGAAGACGGCCGCCAAGAAGACCACGGCCAAGAAAACCACCGCGAAGAAGACCACGAAGAAGGCCTGACCGTGACTGCCGCGCCACATACCCCGGCGAAGGGCGGAAATGACTTCGTCGTTGTGGCGAACAGGCTGCCCGTCGATGTCACCGTCAACCCGGACGGAACGAGGAGTTTCACCCCGAGCCCCGGTGGCCTGGTCACCGCGTTGAGCCCGGTTCTCGAGCGCAACGCCGGCTGCTGGGTCGGCTGGCCGGGAACCGTGGACGGCGGCATGGAGCCGTTCCGCACGGATTCCGGGATCCTCCTGCATCCGGTGACGCTCACCGCCACGGACTACGAGGAGTTCTACGAGGGATTCTCCAACGCCACGCTCTGGCCGCTCTACCACGACCTCATCGTTCCCCCCACCTACGACCGCGCCTGGTGGGAGACCTACCGGGAGGTCAACTACACCTTCGCCCGCGAGGCGGCGTCCGTTGCCGCCGAGGGGGCGACGGTGTGGGTGCAGGACTACCAGCTCCAGCTCGTTCCGGGCATTCTGCGGCAGCTCCGACCGGATCTGACGATCGGTTTCTTCCTGCACATCCCGTTCCCTCCGGCGGAGCTCTTCCGCCAGCTGCCCTGGCGCGAGGAGATCGTCCGCGGTCTGTTGGGATCCGATGTCATCGGCTTCCACCTGCCGCAGAACGCCGACAATTTCCTCTCCCTGGCGCGCTCCGTCGCGGGGGCCCCGGGGTCCCACACCGGACAGCCCGACAGCCTCAACGTGGAGGGGCGGGCATCGGTCCGCGGGATCACCGCACACATCACCGCCCCCGACGGTCGCCGGGTCGGGGTCGCCGCGTTCCCCATCTCCATCGACACCGCCTCGGTGATCGAGACCGCCTCGCAGGTGGACTCCACCGACATCCGCCACCGTCTCGGGGACCCGGAGACGATGATTCTCGGTGTGGACCGACTCGACTACACGAAGGGCATTCTCCAGCGGCTCTCCGCCTACGAGGAGCTGCTGGAGTCCGGTGCACTCGAACCCCACGACTCGGTGCTGCTGCAGATCGCCACCCCCTCGCGCGAGCGGCTGGAGCACTACCGCCGCACCCGCGCCAGGGTGGAGGAGGCCGTGGGCCGGATCAACGGCCGATTCGCGGAGGTCGGCAGGCCGGTCGTGCACTATCTCCACCGTTCCCTCGACAAGCAGCAGCTCTTCGGCTGCTACGTCGCCGCCGACATCATGCTCGTGACCCCCTTCAAGGACGGAATGAACCTGGTGGCGAAGGAATACGTAGCCTGTCACGGTGATGGCTCGGGGGCCCTGGTCCTCAGTGAGTTCGCGGGTTCGGCGACCGAACTCAACCGGGCCTTCCTCTGCAATCCGCACGACGGGGACTCGGTGAAGCGACAGCTGATGACCGCGGTGACCATGCTCCGGGACGCCCCGGACGAGGCGGCCGAACGGATGCTCACCATGCACCGCCAGGTCGTCGAGCACGATGTGGACCTCTGGGCCCGGTCCTTCCTCGACGCCCTTCGGAGCCACTGATGGGTACCCGGTTGCGTACCCCGACGGTGGCCGTCGTCCTCGGCGTTCTGCTCCTCACAGGGTGCACGCAGGGACAGGCCCCGGTGGTCTCCTCGAACTGGCAGGTGACGAACGTGTACACCGACACCGAACATCCGAGTGTCCTCCCCGACACCCTCGCCGGACGGGTACACCTCGCATTCGGGGACAGCACCGTCGTCGGGGACACCGGGTGCGCACCATTCACCGGATCCGTGGACTTCCTCGACGGGGACGGCGAAAGGGTGGCGGCGACGGACCCCGCCGCCGTGACGTTCAAGTTCCGGGACCTGCGAGTGCGCGAGGGCAGCGGGTGCGAGGGCACGGAACTCTACTTCCACGAGGGGCTCCTCGGGGTACTCGGCGCCGGTGCGCTCACCGTGTCCCGCCCCCAGGACGGTGAGCTGCTGCTGACCGATGCCGATGATCCGGCCGTCGACAAGCGGGGCATCCGGCTGACCACGTCGAGCTGAACCGGGCCACCGGCCGACGTACCATCGGGGCCATGGACGACACCAGCCTCGAAGCCAGACTCAGCTCCGTGATCCGGGCCCCCAGACTGCTCGTGATCTCCGATTTCGACGGCACGATCGCCGATTTCGCGGACGACCCGGAGAACGTTCCCGTCAACCGGGCCTCCATCGCGGCCCTCGAGGCGCTGGGCGAACTCCCCGACACCGGGGCCGCCATCCTCTCCGGCCGGGATCTGGCTACCCTCCGACGCCTGTCCGGAACCGGCGACCGGATCGAACTCGTCGGGAGCCACGGCGCGGAGAGCACCGGCGATCCGGTTGAGCCGACCGACGGGCAGCGTCGGCTCCTCGACGCCGTGGGCGAACGCCTCAACGACCTCATCGTGGGGCATGCCGGTGCCGCGGTGGAGCGCAAACCCTTTCACCGGGTGCTGCACACCAGGCGGGTCGCCGACCGGGAACTGGGCGACCGGCTCCTCGACGAGGCCCGGCAGCTGCGCCCGGAGGGATTGCACGTGTCCACGGGTAAGTGCATCGTCGAGTTCTCCGCGGTGTCGGTGAACAAGGGCACATGGATCGACGCGGCCAGGAAGCGGGGTGGATGGGACGCCGTCGTGTTCCTCGGCGACGACGTCACCGACGAGGACGGGTTCCGGGTGCTGGAATCCGGTGACCTGGGGATCAAGGTCGGGGACGGAGCCACCGCAGCCCTGGGCCGCGTCGCCGGCACCGCCGGCGTGCAGGCTGTCCTCGAGCGGCTCGCCGAGGCGCGTGCCGCCCACCTCAACGGCTGAGCCGCCTGTTCAGTCCGTGGACCGGGGCGCCGCGACCGTGCCGCCGGGCCTGAACTTCGTTTCCAGCAGCTCGCGCAGCGGCTCCCCGACGGACGGATCCTCATCCGAAAGCCGCTGTTCGATGAGCCGGAAGAGCATCCTTCCCGCGGCGGCCCCCTTCTCCCGGTTCGGCTGGATCACGGTTGTCAGATCCCGGGCCACGGCGGTGACGATCCCGTCGAATCCCGTGACCGACAGCCGGTCCGGTACGGAGATCCCGTGATCCGCGCAGTAGTCGAGGACACCGAGGGCCATCGAGTCGGTGGTGCAGAGTACGGCCGTGAGATCCGGGTGGGTCTCCAGAAGCTCCCGCGCCGCGTCAACGTTGTTCGCCCGGTCATTGATGTGCCGCTCTATGACAGGCACCGTGTCCGGATCGATGCCCGCCGAGGCGAGAACGTCCAGTGCGCCGAGAACCCGGGAGCGCTGCACGTGCAGCCCGGCATTCCGCAGACGTTCGGCCGACACCGGGCCGTCGTTCTTCCTCCGGTCGAGGCGGATCGAGAGAATCCCGATCCGCCGGTGTCCCGCGTCGATGAGAGCCTGAGCTGCGGGCGCTATCGCCGCGCGATCGTCGATGCCGACGAACGGGAGTCCGGTCTCATCGGCGGGCTGGTCGCAGATGACGAGCGGGAGCCTGCGGTTTCGGGCCGCCTGCAGGTACGGGTCGTCGGCGGCGACCGAGTAGACGACGAATCCGTCGATGACGGGCTGGTTCACGAGCTGGGCGGCCGCGGCGACATCGACGGAGCTGTCGGGGCCGACCGGGATAAGGGTGAGACAGGTGTTGCCTCCGTAGGAGGCCTCGGCCATGCCCGCGAGGAAGTCGACGGAGGCGAGATCGTCGAAGGCGTAGGTCAGATGCTCGGTCAACAGCACACCCATGGCCCCGGCCCGACGGGTCCGCAGTGAGCGGGCCGTCGGGTGCGGCCCCGGATAACCGCGCTGTTCCGCGGTGGCGAGAATCTTCTCCCGCAGGGACGCGGACAACTGCTCCGGGCGATTGTAGGCGTTGGAGACGGTCGTCCTCGACACCCCGAGTTCGGCGGCCAGAGACGCGAGCGTACCGCGCTGCCGATTACGTTTTGCCATGATAGAAACCTAGCACCCAGGTTCACCGGGAGCCGATGCAGGCACGCACCGGCCACTGATCCGAGGTCAGTTAAATGATCATAAACTTGACAAAGGTTGTCATTTGTCTGAAACTGGGTTTCATGATCAACAGTAGCTTCCGTCCCCTCCTCCGCAATCTCCGGAACCACCCCGCCCGGACCGCAGGTGCGACACTCTTCGCCACCGGTATGGTCATGGCCACCGCCGGTTGCGCACCGGGGAACGAGAATCCCGCACCGGAGTCCACGACAGCGGCGCAACAGTCCGGTGAAACCGCGGCCGCTGAAAGCGACGACAAACTCAACATCGTCACCTCCACCCAGATCTGGGCCGACGTCGCGGACATGGTCGTCTCCGACCAGGACGCCGACATCCGGGCCATCATCGTCGGCGATTCCGTGGATCCCCACTCGTTCGAACCGACGGCGGCCGACATGGCACTGGCCCAGGAAGCCGACCTGATCGTGGTCGGTGGCGGCGGATACGACTCCTGGTTGTACCGCAACATGGATGAGTCGATCATCATCCACGCCCTCCCACTCACCGTGCACGATCACGGGCACGACCACGGACATGATCACGAGCACGGGCACGACCACGACCACGGGCACGATCACGACCACGGACATGATCACGGCGATCTCGTGAATGAGCACATCTGGTACGACCCGCACGCCGTCGAGGAGGTCGGCGCCGAGCTCGCCGAACGGGTCTCCGAACTGCGTCCCGACGCGAAGGTCGACACCGACAAGCTGGAGGACAAGCTCTCCGCACTCGAGACTGAGATGGACTCCCTTCCGGCGGTCCGCGTCGCCCAGACCGAACCCATCGCGGACTACATCGTGGAGCACTCCCCCCTGACCGAGGCCACCCCCGAGGGCTACCGGACGGCCACCCTCAAGGAATCCGAGCCCACCGCCGCCGACTACGCCGCCTTCACCGAGGCACTGAAGAACGGTGAGATCGATGTCCTGATCTTCAACCCGCAGACCGCCACCGATTCGACCGAACGTCTCCGTGACGAGGCCCGGGGACTCGGTATCCCGGTGGTGGAGGTCTTCGAGACCCCGTCACGCGGCGAGAACTTCTTCGACTTCTTCAGCGGTGCCGTCGAGCGTCTGAAGACCGGCGCGGACCAGGTCAGGAAGAACTGATTCCCGACCGCCCCCGCTCCACCCTGTAGCCTTCCACACGGAGTCATCTTCCGCGTGGAAGGCTCAACTGCTGTCCGGGACGCCCTCCCGGACCTCTGATCAGAAAGAACCACGATCATGGTCCTCACCTTCACCGGCGCCGCCGTCGACCCGCTCTTCTCGGATCTGAATCTGACGGTCGGGCCCGGCGAGTTCCTGGCGGTTCTCGGCCCCAACGGTGCCGGGAAGTCGACGCTGCTGCACACGGTCACCGGAACCCGCAGGCTCACCCGCGGCACGGTCTCGGTGGACGCGCGGACCGGATTCATCCCCCAGCAGCGGATGTTCTCCCCCGATCTCCCCCTACGCGCCCGGGACCTGGTGAACCTGTCCGCCGCACACGGGGTGGTCAGGCGGCGTCGGGCGAGGCGCGGGGCCGTCGAGGAACTGCTCCGGGAGGTCGGGGCGACGGGGATCGCGGACAGGCGGGTGGGCAACCTGTCGGGCGGCCAACAACAGCTGGTGCGCCAGGCGCAGGCCCTGGCCAACGATCCCGAGCTCCTTCTCTGTGATGAGCCGTTGCTCTCCCTCGACATGGGTGTGCAGCAACGCACCGTGGACCTCATCGACCGTCGGCGCCGGGAGGCCGGGACGGCGGTCGTGTTCGTCACCCACTCCATCAACCCGGTCCTGAGAGTCGTCGACAGGGTGCTCTACCTCGCCCCGTACGGGCACGTGCTCGGGGACGTGTCCGAGGTGATGCGCTCCGATACGCTCTCAGAGCTCTACGGCACGCGCGTCGAGGTCGCAGAGGTCAACGGCCGCCTCGTCGTCCTCTGACCCGCCCCACCGATCCCAACCGACCCGAGGAACAACCATGGACATGACCCAGTTCATCACCGACACGCGCTACCTGCTCGGGGTCGACTTCGTGCGGGACTCCCTGATCGCCGCGGGATTGCTCGGGATCCTCTCCGGGATCATGGCCCCGCTGATCGTGCTGCGCCGGATGTCCTTCGCGGTGCACGGCACGAGCGAACTCGCCCTCATGGGCGCCTCGGCCGCGCTCCTGCTCAGCGTCAACGTCGGGGTCGGCGCAGTGGTGGGCTCCATCGTGGCGGCCATCGTTCTCGCGCTGCTCGGCATGCGTCAGCAGGACACCGCCGTCGGCGTGGTCCTGAGTTTCGGCATGGGGCTGTCGGTGCTGTTCATCCATCTGTACCCGGGGCGCTCATCCAACGCCTTCGCGTTGCTCACCGGCCAGATCGTCGGCGTGCAGTCGAGCTCGGTGTGGCTGCTCGCCGGGATCACGGCCCTGGTCGTCGGATGCGTCGTGCTGTTCTGGCGACCGATCCTGTTCGCCTCCGCGGACCCGCACATGGCCGCTGCGGCCGGGGTCAACGTGCACCTGGTCGCGGTCGGATTCGCGGTCCTCGTCGGGCTCTCCGCGGCCGAGGGGGTGCAGATCGTCGGCGCGCTGCTGGTGATCTCCCTGCTGATCACACCGGGCGCCGCGGCCGCCCAGGTGACCTCCAGCCCGGTGCGCGCGGTCGTGCTGTCGACCGTGTTCGCCGAGGTCGCGGCGCTCGGTGGTTTCGTCATCTCGCTCGCGCCCGGGCTACCGGTGAGCGTGTTCGTCACCACCATCTCTTTCGTGATCTACCTCATCTGCCGCCTCATCGGGTACCTCCGGGGGCGGACGGCACAGCGGGACGAGGACGCCCTCCGGCTCCGCGCCCAGGGGGGACTGCAGGAGATCGGTGACCACGCCCCGGAGCCGACGCGGACCGAGCCTACGGTCTAGCGGCCACCGCACGGGAAACTGGAACGGCCCCACCGGTATCACGGTGGGGCCGTTCCTCGTGTCCGTCACGGACGGTGGCGGGTCACCTCAGCTGCGCACGGCGCTGGCGGGCGAACTCACTGAGCACGACGCCCGCGGCGACGGACGCGTTGAGTGATTCCACCCAGTCGGCCATGGGAACGGACAGGGTGACGTCGCAGGTCTCGCCGACGAGGCGGGAGATCCCCTTGCCTTCACTGCCGACCACGACGACCGTGGGGCCGGTCCCGTCGTAGGTGTCGAGGGTGTGGTCACCACCTGCGTCGAGGCCGACGACCTGGTAGCCGGCCTTCTGGAACTGCTTGAGGGTCCGGGTCAGGTTGGTGGCCTTCGCGACCGGGAGACGGGCCGCGGTTCCCGCCGACGTGCGCCATGCGACGGCGGTGACCGATGCCGAGCGACGCTCCGGGATGACGACACCGTGTCCACCGAACGCCGCGACGGAGCGGATGACCGCGCCGAGGTTGCGGGGGTCGGTGACGTTGTCGAGGCAGACGATCAGGCCGGGCTCGCCGCGCTCGTTGACCTGCTCGATGAGGTCCTCGACCGCCGAGTACCGGAACGGCGGCATCTGCAGGCCGATGCCCTGGTGCATGCCGTTGCCGGTCATGTGGTCCAGGTCGGTGCGCGGCACCTCGATGATGGAGATGCCGCGGTGCCCGGCGAGCTGCACGGCCTCCGTCAGACGCTCGTCACTCTCGGTGCCGACGGCCACGTAGAGGGCGTTGGCCGGCGCCTTGGCGCGCAGGCACTCGACGACGGGGTTGCGCCCCACGACGAGCTCGGTGGTCTCCTCCTTGACGTGGCGGCCGCGTGCGCGGCGCTCCGCCTCCTTCTTCCGCTTGTGTGCGGGGTGGTAGGTGCGATCCTCCGCCTTCGGGGTGGGGCCTTTGCCCCGCAGACCACGACGGCGTTGGCCACCGGATCCGACCTGGGGGTTCTTCTTGTCGGTCTTGCGCACCGCTCCGGTGCGCTTGGAATTTCCAGCCATGGTGCTTCAGGGGCCTTACTTGTCGTCGGTGTTGGTGCGCAGCGACCACTGTGGGCCGTCGGCGGTGTCGGTGATCTCGATGCCCGCCGCCGCCAGGCGGTCGCGCACCTCATCTGCTGTGGCCCAGTCCTTCGCCGCGCGGGCGGCGGTCCGACGGTCGAGTTCAGTCCGGATCAGGGTGTCCAGGGCTTTTCCCGCCGCGTCGTCGGTGCCACCGGACGCGGTCCTGGAGGCGGTCCAGGTATCGGACTGGGGGTCGACACCGAGGATGGCCATCATCGCACGGATCTGACCCGCGAGGCGAACCGCCTCATCCCGGTCCCCCGCGGCGAGTGCGCTGTTCCCGGCGCGGACCGCGTTGTGTACCTCGGCGAGGGCGGCGGGAACGCCGAGATCGTCGTCCATCGCGGCTGCGAAGCGGTCGGTCCAGGTGGTGCGCTCGACGGGACCGACCCGGTCGAGGAACGCCTCGATGCGGCGGTATCCGGTGGCGGCGTCGGCGAGGGTCTGCTCGGAGTACTCGAGCATGGACCGGTAGTGGGCGCTGCCGAGGTAGTAGCGGAGCTCGACGGGGCGGACGAGGGTGAGGACGTGCGGGACGGAGAGCACGTTGCCGAGGGACTTGCTCATCTTCTCCCCCGCCATGGTGACCCAGCCGTTGTGCATCCAGTAGCGGGCGAAGCCGTCGCCGGCCGCTGTCGCCTGGGCGGCCTCGTTCTCGTGGTGCGGGAACTTCAGGTCCAGGCCGCCGCCGTGGATGTCGAACTCCCCACCGAGGTATTTGGTGGCCATGGCCGAGCACTCGAGGTGCCAGCCCGGACGGCCGTCGCCCCACGGCGTCGGCCAGGACGGTTCGCCCGGCTTCGCCGCCTTCCACATGGTGAAGTCGCGCGGGTCCCGCTTCCCGGTGCCCGCCGATTCGCCCTGGTCGAGTTCGTCGAGGCGCTGCCCGGAGATCCTCCCGTAGCCCTCGATGGTGGTCGGTGAGCAGTACACGTTGCCGTCCGCGGCGTAGCCGTGGCCGGCGTCGATGATCCGCTGCATGTAGTCGACCATCTCGGTGACGTGGCCCGTGGCCCGTGGCTCGAGGGACGGGGGCCGGACACCGAGCTGGTCGTAGGCCCAGGTGAAGGCGCGCTCGTGGGTGGCGGCCCATTCCCACCAGGGGCGACCTGCCTCGGCGGCCTTGGTGATGATCTTGTCGTCGATGTCGGTGACGTTGCGGAGGAACGCCACATCGAGGCCCTTGGCCTCGAGCCAGTTGCGGAGGATGTCGAACGCGACACCGCTGCGGACGTGGCCGATGTGCGGAACAGACTGGACCGTCGCACCGCACAGGTACACCGAGGCGTGCCCGGGGCGCAGGGGCACGAAGTCGCGGAGGGTACGGGTCGCTGAGTCATAGATTCGCAGAGTCACGGCACCCATCCTATCTGCCGCACCCCCGGTTCCGGGCGGCGGGAGGACCGGTCAGACCGCGGGGTACACCAGCGCGGTGGCGACGGCGGCACGCCCCTCACCGCGTCCGGTGAAGCCCATGTGGTCGGTCGTGGTGGCGGAGATGTTGACCGGGGCGCCGAGGATCCCGGCGACGGCGTCCCGGGCCTCGGCCCGGCGTGGGCCCAGCTTCGGTGTGTTGCCGATCAGCTGCACCGCCACGTTACCGATCGCCCAGCCGTTGGACTCGAGGAGCTCACGTGCCTCGCGGAGCAGGCGGGCACCGGAAACCCCGTCGTACTCGGCCCGGCCCACCCCCACGAAGGATCCGAGATCCCCGAGACCCGCGGCGGACAGCAGTGCGTCCACGAGCGCGTGGGCGACGACGTCCCCGTCGGAATGCCCCTCGCAGCCGTCGGCTTCCTCGAACCGCAGGCAGGCGATCCAGCAGTCCCTGCCGGCCTCGATCTGGTGGGCGTCGGTTCCGATGCCGACGCGCGGGATGATGGGGCTCTCAGTCACCGGGTACCTCGAAGATGGTCGGTTCGGCCTCGTCGGTGATGTGCCGGGCGAGGATCATGTCCATGGGGGTGGTCACCTTCAGCGCCATGGGATCGCCCCTGACGCAGGTGACGGTGTGTCCCGCCCATTCCATCAGGGAGGCGTCGTCGGTGGCGGTGAAGCCGGGGTCCTCCGAGCTGAAGTAGGCGGTGTTCGCCGCACGCAGTGTGGCGAGGTCGAAGCCCTGCGGGGTCTGGACGGCACGGAGATCGGAGCGGGGCGGGGTGTCCACGACCCGGTCGCCGTCGACGACCTTGATGGTGTCGGTCACCGGGAGCACCGGGATCACCGCGACCTCACCGCGGCGCACGCGGTGGACCACCCGGGCGATGAGCCCGGGTGGGGTGAGCGCGCGGGCGGCGTCGTGGATGACGACGACACCGTCGTCGGCGTCGATGGCCCGGAGTCCGGCCCAGACGGAGTCCGCGCGCTCCCCGCCACCGTGGACCAGACGGACGGGCAGGGTCGGGTCATCGAGGAGTCCCGCACGCTCGAGGATGGTGCGGGCGTAATCCGCCATGTCCGGGCTGACCAGGACGATCACGTCATCGACGACCCCTGAGGTGGCCATGGCCCGGACGCTGCGCTCCACGAGGGTCATGCCGCGCAGCGGCACGAACGCCTTCGGCACCGGGGCACCCAATCGGGTGCCCCGTCCGGCGGCCGCGAGCAACGCGGTCACCCGGCGGTCATCGGCTGAAGCTGACACTCCGCGCTACGGCTCAGTCGTCGTCGGAGTCGAGGTCGACGTCATCGAGATCGACGCCCGGGACATCATCGTCCGCCTTCTTCACGACGTCGGAGTCGTCCCCGGCACCGGCCGCGTCGTGCCTCTCGATGGTCGCCTCCATCTGGGCCTCCAGGTCGTCGGCCTTGGCCTCGTCCACGCCCTCGGCGAGTGCGAGCTCACCGACGAGCACCTGCCGTGCCTTGGCCAGCATCCGCTTCTCACCCGCGGACAGGCCGCGGTCCTGGTCGCGACGCCAGAGATCGCGAACCACCTCGGCGACCTTGTTCACGTCGCCCGAGGCGAGCCGTTCCTGGTTCGCCTTGTAGCGGCGGGACCAGTTGCCGGCCTCCTCGACATCGGTCTCGCGCAACACGCCGAAGACCTTCTGCAGGCCCTCTTCACCGACGACGTCGCGGACTCCGACGAGCTCGGCGTTCTTCGTGGGAACCTTGACGGTGAGGTCGGACTGGTGGATCTGCAGGACCAGATAGTCGAGCACCTCGCCGCCGATCTCCCGGCTCTCGATAGCCTCGATCACGGCAGCGCCGTGATGCGGGTAGACGACGGTGTCGCCGACCTTGAAATCCATGCCCACTTGATGCACCTTCCTGCGCCCACCGGCGCCACGGTGAATAGTCACTGTTGCGGGGCTGATTCTAGCATGCCCCCAACCAGCTGTTTTCCCCGAACACCCGGAGCAGTGGGGTGCACTGGCCGGTCACGGAAACACTTGACCCACCCACGGACCGGACACGGGGATGACAGTTGACGCAATCAAAGGATTGCCCCCGCGCTCCCCCTCCTCAAATCCCTTGAACTGTGTGGAGAGTCTGAACAGCAGCTAGAGTGAGGACAACAACTGCCTTACCCGAAAGCCTTCCGATGGAGGACACTGAAAGTGATGACCACCAAGACCGTGAAAGGCGCGGCAGCGGCCCTAGTCTCCGTTGCGGCGGCACTGACCTTGGGCGCCTGCAGCTCCGGCCAGATCTCCCAGACAGCCAGCCAGGTCGCCGCGGTTGACGGTGCCCGCGCGGACACCCCGGACGGCAAGATGGGTGTCCGCGACGTCACCGTGGAGGTCGACGGGACCTCGACCGCGTCCCTCCGGTTCACCCTGGTGAATCAGGACACCGACATGTCGGTCCACTCCCTGAAGAGCGCCACCGTCGACGGCGAGAAGGTGAGCCTGCGGGGAGACACCGAGCTCAACCGTGACTGCTCCATCGTCGCCGGGTCCCGGGCACACCTGGACACCCTGCCCGAGGTCGGCGACGGTATCTGCATCACCCAGGTGGTCACCGCGGTCAGGGACAAGGGGTTCCCACCGGGCGGCAACGCCGATGTCGTATTCACCTTCGACGACGGCCAGACCATCGACGTCACCGCGACCATCGCCGCCCCCATCCTCACACCGGCCGACATCGACCGACCCGAGGGGAAGGGCGACGGCCACGAGGGGCATTCCGGGCACTGACCCCTGATCCCCTCCACGAAACGGCCACTCCCTGACGCGGGAGTGGCCGTTTTCGCGCCCCCCACCCGGTTCGAACACCCTTTCGCAGCCGTGTCGGGCCCACGCGTTAGGGTGGTTCCCATGGCGAAGAAACCCCGCAGCGTGCACACCTGCTCAGAGTGCGGCTACAGCACACCGAAGTGGTTGGGACGCTGCCCGGACTGCGGCGGGTGGGGCACCCTCACCGAGTCCCGGGCAACGGCGGGCGGGACCGGGGCCGCCGGTGCCGCGGTCGGCGGGAACCTCCCGACCGGACTGACCCCGACGTCACCCGCGGTACCGATCAGCCGCATCGACCCGGCGACCGCGACGACGGTATCCACCGGTATCGGCGAACTCGACCGGGTCCTCGGCGACGGCATCGTCCCCGGCTCCGTGGTGCTTCTCGCGGGCGAACCCGGCGTGGGCAAGTCGACGCTCCTGCTGGAGGTGGCCGCCCGCTGGGCGGCCCAGCCCTCCGCGAAGGCCGGCCCGGACGATCCGTCCGCCGACACCCGAACGGCCCTCTACATCACCGCCGAGGAATCCGCGGGCCAGGTACGGATGCGCGCCCAACGCACCGGGGGCCTCCAACCGACGCTGTACCTCGCCGCGGAATCGGATCTCGACGTCGTGTTCGGTCACGTCGAGCAGCTCAAGCCGAGTCTGCTCATCGTGGATTCCGTCCAGACCATGCACATCAGCGGGGTCGAGGGGGTGTCGGGCGGTGTCGCCCAGTCCCGCGCCACCACCGCCGCGCTGACCACCCTCGCCAAGACCTCCGGCATCCCCGTGCTTCTCGTCGGTCACGTCACCAAGGACGGGTCCGTCGCCGGCCCGAGGGTGCTCGAGCACCTGGTCGATGTGGTCCTGACCTTCGAGGGTGACCGGCATTCCTCGCTGCGGATGCTGCGCGGCATCAAGAACCGGTTCGGGGCCACCGACGAGGTCGGGTGTTTCGAGCAGACAGGGGACGGGATCCGGGAGGTGGAGGACCCCTCGGGACTGTTCCTGTCCCACCGTGACTCCACCCCCGACGGGACCGCGGTGACGGTCGCGATGGACGGGGTCCGTCCGATACTCGCGGAGGTCCAGTCCCTCCTGGTGCCGACCCAGTCGAAGAATCCCCGACGGGCCGTCACCGGCCTCGACGCGACCCGGGTTCCGATGGTGCTCGCGGTTCTCTCGGCACGGGCCGGTCGTCCGTCCTTCGACCGGGAGGTCTACATCGCGACCGTGGGCGGCATGAAGGTCGGGGAACCGGCGGCGGATCTCGCGGTCGCTCTCGCCACCGTGTCCGCGATGGACGGTCGCCCGATAGCACCCAAGACCGTGGTGCTGGGTGAGGTCGGTCTGGCCGGGGAGATCAGGCGGGTACCGGATCTACGGCGGCGGCTCCAGGAGGCCGCGCGTCTGGGCTACGTGTCCGCGATCGTGCCGTCCGGGGACGATCTCAGCGTTCCGGGGATGCGGATAACGCGGGTGGGCACCATCGGGGAGGCGATCGCGGCCCTCGGCTGAGCGCCGCGGCGTCACATCAGGTTGAACGGGTGCGCATCCGAGTGGTTGCCGCCGACGAGGGTGTGCAGGTAGTAGCCGCCGGCCGGAACCTGCGTCCGGTCCCCGCAGCTGCCCGGTGCGGAATTCGTCCGGGACCAGACGGCCTCGTAGTAGCGCTCCTCCCCCGCGGGGAACGTCCGCTCGGTGACATCCACGGCGGGGTTGCAGTCGACGTCGGACCAGACCCGGCGGTTGGTGGCCAGGTCGTACACCTCGAAGCGGAGGACGTTCTCCCCGAGATCGATCTCGCAGTCGGCGGCGGTGGGGTTCTTCACCGCCATGTAGAAACTGGGCTGGACGTCAGGCGCGTACGCGGCCTGATCGGAAGTGGCGGTGATGATGAGATCGCTGAGCTCGCAGGTCTTCTTCCGCTCGGACGGCGCCTGTTCCGCCGTCGGTGCGGTGGATTCCGACCCGGCGTACGGCTTGTCCTTCTTCGGTTCATCAGCGGGCCGTTTACCCGCCGTGGTCGCGGCCGTCGCGGTTCCGCGTTCGGTGGTGGAACCGGTGGACGTCCGGGAGGCCTCCGCGGCTGTCGTCCCCCGGGTGGAGGTGGTGGTCTCCGTTCCCTCCGCAGCGGTCGGCTGCGGGTCGTTACCGCCGACGAGCGCCGAGATCAGCCATCCGACCAGGAACACGACGATGATCAGCACGACGCCCGCCGCCACCCGGCGGCGGATGTAGATCTCTCTGGGCAGTCGACGGTTTCTGTTGTCCACGAGCCTGAGTCTATGCGGCGTCGCGCCGCGCACGTGTCAGTCCTGCGGCGTGTCCCCGTCTGTTTTGTCAGTCGTCGTTGACACCGATGGTGACCACGGGCTCCGCCATCCCGTCGTACAGGCGGTACCGGACACCGACGATGCCGCAGGTCCCCTTCGACACCCGGGCCTTGATCTCGGGTGACCGGGACAGGACCTGGTCGACCGTCTCGGCCACGTGATGCGCCTCGAACTCCTCGATGGTGCGGCGTCCCGCAGCCCGGGCGTCGAGGATCGAGGGGCTGACCTTCTCGATGAGCACGCGCTGGAATCCCCCGGGGATCTCGTGCCCGTCCAGTGCCGCCATCGTCGCCCCGACGGCACCGCAGGACTCGTGTCCGAGGACGACGACGAGCGGGACGTGGAGGGACTCCACCGCGTACTCCAGCGAACCGAGTACCGCGAGGTCGATGATCTCGCCCGCGGTACGGATGACGAAGACGTCACCGAGTCCCTGGTCGAAGATGAGCTCCACGGGGACCCGCGAGTCGGAACAGGCGAGAACAACAGCCAGCGGTTCCTGTCCCTGGGTGAGCTGACTGCGGCGCAGAGCGTCCTGGTTCGGGCGTTCCACCGAGAAGTTCATGAAACGACGGTTGCCCTCCATCAGCGCGGCCCACACGGCCTTCGGATTTCGGGGGGCCCGGTCTTCATCCGGTGAAAGGGTGTTCGTCATGATTCAATTGTGCACCGTCGGGGTCCGCCGCGGGACATTATGGACGATGTGTGACCGGGGACCGGAACCCGATAGACTCCTGCCCTTGTGATCACCCGGACCCTCCTGCGCTGGTACGACGCCAACCGGCGTGACCTAGTCTGGCGCACCCCCTCGACGGGGGCGTGGGGGGTGCTGCTGTCCGAGGTGATGAGCCAGCAGACCCCGGTCCGCCGGGTGGAGCCGATCTGGCGCGAGTGGATGCGACGCTGGCCGACCCCGGCGGATCTGGCGGCGGCGGGCACCGATGAGGTCCTGCGGGCCTGGGGACGCCTCGGTTATCCCCGCCGGGCCCTCCGGCTGCAGGAGTGCGCGGCGGTGATCGCCACCCGGCACGATGGCCGGGTTCCCGACGACGTCGATGAGCTGCTCGCGCTCCCCGGGATCGGTGACTACACCGCGCGGGCCGTGGCCGCGTTCGCGTACGGGAGACCCGTTCCGGTGGTGGACACCAACGTGAGACGCGTGTACCGGCGGCTCATTGAGGGACGCTTTCTCCCCGGGACTCCACGGCGCCGGGACCTCGACGACGTCGAATCGATCCTGCCCTCCGATCCGGAGCTGGTCCCCCGGTTCTCGGTGGCGCTGATGGAGCTCGGCGCCCTGGTGTGCACCGCCGCACGCCCGGACTGTGACGCCTGCCCGTTGCGCACGGAATGCGCGTGGCAGCGGGCCGGTTGCCCCGCGCCGACAGAGGGGGAACTCGGAGCGGCGCGGAAACGGGTGCAGAAGTTCGCGGGCACCGACCGGCAGGTGCGGGGAAAGATCATGGCGGTGCTTCGGGACGCGGACGGGCCGGTGCACCGACGCGTGGTGGACGCCGTGTGGCCCGATGAGGAGCAGCGTGCCCGGGCGCTGCTCGGGCTTCTCAGTGACGGTCTCGCCGAGGAGTACGGGGACGGTCGGATAGGTCTGCCCCGCCGGGGTGCTGCGCCGGATCGGTGAGCTGCTTGTGCAGGTCGATGCTCCGACCGTAGGCCCAGTCCGGATCCGTGAGCATCCTGGCGAGCGCCAGCCCCGCCGCAATGCAGACGACGACCAACGCCGCCGAAGCGGCCGCCGACATCGCGAGGTCCATGTCCCCGGTATTCAACGCGTACATCGAGGTGTACATGGCGACACCGGGAATCATGATGACCGAGGCCGGCACCGTCACGGTGATCCTCGGAACCCGGGCGGACCGGTGGATCAGTGCGGCGATGACGCCGACGAGCACTCCGGCGATGAAGGCGGCGAGGTGCTGCGGCACGTGGTGGAACACGAGCACGAGCCGGGTCATGTTCGCGACCATCGCGACGGACGCCCCGAGCAGCACCATGCGGCGCGAGCAGTTGAACAGCAGCGCGAACCCCGCGACACCGAGGAAGCTCGCGGCGGCGGCCGCCGCCCACCATGCCGGGGAAGGTGGCCCGGGGCTCGCGGGCAGTGGGTTGAGCCCGGTCACGAGACTGACCATCCCGACGGAGATCGTCGCGGTGATGATGACGCTCACCGCGTAGGTCAACCGGGAGATTCCCGCGGTGATGTCGAAGCGGGTCAGGTCCAGCAGCGCCGAGAACAGCGGGAACCCGGGGATGAGGAACAGGACCGCGGCGACGTAACCGGCGGCGAAGGAGGTCGTGTCGGTGTCCCCGATCATCCCGATCAGCACCGTGACCGCCCAGTACACGAGACACGCCACGGCGCCGGCCGCGGACACGGTGCCGAGCTGGTTGAAGTGCCTACGACCGAGGGTCACCCGGACGAACTGCCCGCACGCCGCCGAGACCGCGACGACCGCGGCCTCGCTGGCGGGATAGCGGTTGAGGACCGCGAAGGAGGCGCAGGCGACCCCCGCCGCCATGGCGAGCAGCAGCCGGGACCAGCGTTTGACCACGGTGCGTTCGATGACGTCGAGCCGGTGGTTGAGTTCCTCCACGGTGAACCGGCGGTGCATGTGGTGGGTGAGATCCTCCAGTGCCTCGATCCGGGAGGCGTCGACCGAAGGCTCGTGGTGGTTCGCGACGACGGTGCGGAACATGTCGCACCGGTGGAACGTGCACGTGATCGTGTTGACGGACACGATGGCGTCCAGCCGGTCGAATCCGAGGGATCGTGCGGCCCGCTTCATCGCGCGCAGCACCCGGTACCCCCCGGTGCCTGCGGCAGTCATCATCAGGCCGAGTCTCAGGACCGCGTCGGCCTCCCGTCCCATCTGCTGCTGGAGCTGCATAAGCTGCTGCAGCTCACCGTCCGATCGGCTGCCATCCGCCACAACCAGTCACCTTCCTCACGTCTCACCGGGTCTTCCGTGGTTCGTCCCGCCACCGGGCGGGCTCAGCGCCAGCGACCGCGCCAGTTGAGTCCGCCCGGGAGCCGGAGCGAGACCCGGCCCCGGGAGTTGACCGTGAGCGGCCCGAACCGCTTGGACACGGACGCCCCCGATCCCGACAGATTGAGCCACGTGCCCTTGCCGAGTGATTTGCGTCGACGGTAGTTCAGCCCCACTGATTCTCCTGCTTGCTCGATTGGTGGACATGCCCGATCGGACACACCCGGGTATTCCACGGTCCGTTCGTGCCGGATTCTCCGGAGGAAACACCATTCCACCCGATTCTACGACCGCCCGGGGCGCCGCCCGCGACCGGTCTTATTCGCGGGTGTCCTTCACCGGGTTCGACCCGTGGCCCCTCACACCCGACGTCCCGGGGGCCTCGGCGCGGTTCGTGCTGCGGGAGCACCGCCCGGGCGAGATCATGCGTCCCGGAACCGACGGCCGGACACGGAGCAGGGCCCCGCCCGGAGTATCGAACTCCGGGCGGGGCCCTGCCGTGGTGCGTCAGCGTTGGTCAGACGGTGCCTGCGGGGGCCTGTCCACCGCCGGCCTCGGTGTCGCCGTCGTCGTCGGGGGCGGAGTTGCGTCCCTTGTCCTGGTCCGGGTGATCCGGGTTCTCGACGTGCTCGGCGGACTCGATGATCTCCTCCGCCTCGATCTCCCTGGCGGTGTCGCCCTCGGGAACGTCGCCATCTGCGGCGTCGGAGACGTCCTTGATGGCCTCGGCGGCCTCGACGCTGATCTCGCTGAACTCCCCGTCCTCCGGCAGCGGCTTCGGCCGCGGGGTGAACGTGAAGGTGGCGTCGGTCGCCTTGGATTCGCCGTCCCAGTTCTCGACGTCGACGGTGACGATCTCACCGGCACCGAGCTCGCCGAACAGGATCTTCTCGGACAGGGTGTCCTCGATCTCCCGCTGGATCGTGCGGCGCAGCGGACGGGCACCGAGCACCGGGTCGAAACCGCGCTTGGCCAGAAGTCGCTTGGCCTTGTCGGTGAGCTCGAGATCCATGTCCTTGGCGTGCAGCGCCTTGGTGACACGTGCTGCGATGAGGTCGACCATCTCGACGATCTGTTCCTCGGTGAGCTGGTGGAACACCACGACATCGTCGATGCGGTTGAGGAACTCGGGGCGGAAGTGCTTCTTCAGCTCGTCGTTGACCTTCTGCTTCATCCGCTCGTACTGCCCCTCGACCCCCATCGCACCGCTGCCGGAGAATCCCATGCCGACGGCCTTGGAGATGTCCTGGGTACCCAGGTTCGAGGTGAAGATGAGCACCGTGTTCTTGAAGTCGACGACCCGGCCCTGACCGTCGGTGAGACGGCCCTCCTCCAGCACCTGCAGCAGGGTGTTGTAGATCTCCTTGTGCGCCTTCTCGATCTCGTCGAACAGCACGACGGAGAACGGCTTGCGGCGCACCTTCTCGGTGAGCTGGCCACCCTCCTCGTAGCCGACGTACCCGGGGGGCGCACCGAAGAGGCGGGAAGCGGTGAAGCGGTCGTGGAATTCGCCCATGTCGATCTGGATGAGGGCATCATCCTCGCCGAACAGGAAGTTCGCCAGCGCCTTGGACAGCTCCGTCTTGCCGACACCGGACGGGCCCGCGAAGATGAACGAACCACTGGGGCGCTTCGGGTCCTTCAGGCCGGCACGGGTACGTCGGATCGCGCGGGAGACGGCCTTGACCGCGTCATCCTGGCCGATGATCCGCTTGTGCAGCTCATCCTCCATGCGCAGCAGCCGGGAGGACTCCTCCTCGGTGAGCTTGAACACGGGGATCCCGGTCCAGTTGCCCAGCACCTCGGCAATCTGCTCCTCGCCGACCTCGGCGACCTCCTCGAGGTCACCCGAGCGCCACTGCTTCTCCTTCTCCGCACGCTCCTCACCGAGCTTGCGTTCCTTGTCGCGCAGGCCGGCAGCCTTCTCGAAGTCCTGCTCGTCGATGGCCGCCTCTTTCTCGCGGCGCACGTCGTTTATGCGCTCGTCGATCTCGCGCAGACCCTCGGGCGCGGTCATCCGCTTGATGCGCATGCGGGCGCCCGCCTCGTCGATGAGGTCGACCGCCTTGTCGGGGAGGAAGCGGTCGTTGATGTAACGGTCCGAGAGATTCGCCGCGGCGGCCAGTGCACCGTCCGTGATGGAGACCCGGTGGTGCGCCTCGTAGCGGTCGCGCAGACCCTTGAGGATCTCGATGGTCATCTCGACACTCGGCTCGGGGACCTGGACGGGCTGGAAGCGACGCTCGAGGGCGGCGTCCTTCTCGATGTGCTTGCGGTACTCGTCGAGCGTCGTCGCACCGATGGTCTGCAGTTCACCTCGGGCCAGCTTCGGCTTGAGCAGGCTGGCGGCGTCGATCGCGCCTTCCGCGGCACCTGCACCGACGAGGGTGTGGATCTCGTCGATGAACAGGATGATGTCGCCGCGCTGGTTGATCTCCTTGAGCACCTTCTTCAGGCGCTCCTCGAAGTCACCGCGGTAACGTGAACCGGCGACGAGGGAGCCGAGGTCGAGCGAGTAGACCTGCTTGTCCTTCAGGGTCTCCGGAACCTTGCCGTTGACGATGTCCAGCGCCAGGCCCTCGACGACGGCGGTCTTACCGACACCGGGCTCGCCGATGAGCACCGGGTTGTTCTTCGTCCGGCGGGAGAGGACCTGCATGATCCGCTCGATCTCCTTCTCCCGGCCGACGACCGGATCGAGCTTGCCCTCCTTCGCCGCGATGGTCAGGTTGCGGCCGAACTGGTCGAGGACCAGCGAATTGGAACGCTCACCGGCGGGACCGCCCGTGCGCCCCGTGGGATTGGCACCCGCGCCGACGGCCTCCGGCCCGCTGGGGCCACCCTCGGGGGAATCACCCTGGCCGCCCTCGTACCCGGAGAGCAGCTGGATGACCTGCTGGCGGACACGCGGGAGGTCGGCGCCGAGCTTGACCAGCACCTGGGCGGCGACGCCCTCGCCCTCACGGATGAGGCCGAGGAGCAGGAACTCGGTGCCGATGTACTTGTGGCCCATCTGCAGTCCCTCGCGCAGCGAGAGCTCGAGGACCTTCTTCGCCCGCGGGGTGAAGGGGATGTGACCGGTGTGCGGCTGGGTGCCGTGGCCGATGATCTCCTCGACCTCCTGACGCACGGCGTCCAGCGAGATACCCATGGACTCGAGCGCCTTCGCTGCGACACCCTCGCCCTCGTGGATCAGTCCCAGGAGGATGTGCTCGGTGCCGATGTAATTGTGGTTCAGCATCCGCGCCTCCTCCTGAGCCAGGACGATGACGCGGCGGGCGCGGTCGGTAAACCTCTCGAACATATCTCTCCCCTGGAATCGCTGGGTGTTAGTGCCACCACTGTAACCTGCGCACGGGCGCCGACATTCCGCCCACCCGGCGATGGTGCACCCCAGGCGACGCAACTCTGGTCAGAGCGTGGCTCGAACCCCAGGTGAGACAGTGTTTCCACGCTTCCGTGGCACGCTGTACGCCGGTAGCGAACACGGTCCGGAAACACCGTTTCCGGACCGATTCCGGGTCAATCCGCCGATTGTCGCTCACGGCATGTTGTAAGGTCAGCCAAATGACATCCTCAGTGATCCGGTTCCTGGGACTCGTGGCGGTGCTCCTCGGCGTGAGCGCCGCTGTCGTCGGTGGTTACGGTGCGGCCACCACCCCGTTCACCGACTACCCCGCGTTCGGGTCCACGGGCGAGAAGCTCCTGGCCTACTACTCGTACTTCACCCTGTGGTCGAACATCGTCGGCGCCGCGGCGGGTCTCTCCTACGCACTGTGGTTCGTCCGGGGCCGCGACGGCGGCTGGCTGGGGGCGGTGCTCCGGCTGGACGCGACGATCATGCTCATGGCAACGGGGCTGGTGTACCACCTGCTGATCGCGGATGGCTCGCCGAACACCGGCACGCAGGCGTTCACCGCGCCCATCATCCACGGCATCATGCCGATCCTGCTCCCGGTGATCTGGCTGCTCCACATGACGCAGCGGAAACGCCCGGACGTGCGCCCGCGCACCCTGCTCGGTGCGCTGATCATCCCGGTGGTCTGGACGGCCTGGACGTTCTGGCGGGCGCAGGCCACCGGTGGCTACTACCCCTACGACTTCATGAACGCCACGGAGATCGGTCTGGTCAGGTCGGTGACCACGACCGCGGTGATCTACGTGATCTTCATCGTGTTCATGCTGGTTCTCGGACTGATCGAGCGGCTCGTGATCCCGCGGCTGCGGCCGACGCGGTACATCGAACTGCCGGAGAGCCGGGACTGATCCCGGAAAAGCGGAGACGGTCCGGCACACTCCCCAGTGGGAGGTGCCGGGCCGTCCGTCGTGGCGGGTGCTACTGCCTGGGCTCGGGCTTGACCATCGGGAACAGGATCGTCTCCCTGATCCCGAGGCCGGTCAGCGCCATGAGCAGCCGGTCGATTCCCATGCCGCAGCCGGCGGTCGGGGGCATGCCCTGCTCCATCGCGGTGAGGAAGTCCTCGTCGAGGACCATCGCCTCGTCGTCGCCGTCGGCGGCTAGCCGGGCCTGGTCGACGAACCGCTCCCGCTGGATGACGGGGTCGATGAGCTCGGAGTAGCCGGTGGCCAGCTCGAAGCCGCGGACGTAGAGGTCCCACTTCTCGGTGACCCCGGGCTTGTCGCGGTGCTGGCGGGTCAGCGGTGAGGTCTCGACGGGGAAGTCGCGGACGAAGACGGGGCCGTGGAGCTGGTCCTCGCAGAGCACCTCCCAGATCTCCTCGACGAGCTTGCCGTGGCCCCAGCCTGCGTTCTGCGGGACCGTCAGACCGATCACCTCCGCGATGGCCCTGAGTTCCTCGACGGTGCTGTCCACGGTGACCTCGGGCTGCCCGGGGTACTTCCGGGCGAGCGCCTCGTTGAGCGAGGGGTACATCTCGAGGGTCTGCCACGTTTCCCCGCCGAGGTCATACTCGGTACCGTCGGCGAGGGTGACCGTGGTGGAGCCGAACACCTCGGTGGCGACGGCCTGGATGAGATTCTTGATGGTCTCCGCGCCGTCGTCGTAGGTGCCCCACGCCTGGTAGGTCTCCAGCATCGCGAACTCGGGGCTGTGGGATGAGTCGACGCCCTCGTTGCGGAAGTTGCGGTTGACCTCGAAGACGCGGTCGATGCCGCCGACGACGCAGCGCTTGAGGTAGAGCTCCGGTGCGATGCGCAGGTAGAGGTCGATGTCGAGGGCGTTCGAGTGGGTCTTGAAGGGGCGGGCGGCGGCGCCACCGTGCAGGGTCTGCAGCATCGGGGTCTCGACCTCGAGGAAGCCCTCGTCCTCCAGGTGGTGGCGCAGTGCGCGCATCACCCTGATCCGGGTCAGCGCGTTCTCCCGTGCGGCGGGGCGCATGATCAGGTCGGTGTAGCGGTGCCGGACGCGGGTGTCCTCGCTCAGGTCCTTGTGGGCGACGGGCAGGGGGCGCAGCGACTTGGACGCCATCTGCCACTCCGAGGCCATGACGGAGAGTTCGCCGCGACGGGAGGAGATGACCCGGCCGGTGACGGAGACGAAGTCACCGAGGTCGACGTCGCTCTTCCAGCCCGCGAGCGCGTCCTCGCCGATCTCCGCGAGGGAGAGCATGGCCTGCACCTGGGTGCCGTCGCCGTCCTGGATGCTGGCGAAGCAGAGTTTTCCGGTGTTGCGCACGAAGATGACCCGGCCGGCGATGGAGACGGTGTCGTCGGTCTCCTGTCCCTTCTCCAGGTAGGTGACGCCGTCCTCGCGTTCGACGGCGGCGGCCTCGTCGGCGTCCTCGGGGAGAACCCGGTAGCGGTCCCGCAGGTCCGCGATGGACGTGCTGCGCTTCACCTCCACCGGGTAGGCCTCGACGCCGGCGTCGAGCAGCCGGGCCCGCTTCTCACGGCGGATGCGGAGCTGCTCCGGGACGTCGTCGGCGTCGGGCGTGGTCACGGCGGGGTTCTTCTTCGTGTCAGTCACATCCCGCCAGCGTAGTCGATACGTGTGCGCCGATCACCTCCCGGGCGTCGCTAGCTGATGAGCCAGTCGTTCGGGGAGAACAGCTCGAAGTGCACGGCCTTCGGCGCGCGGTCGGCGGGCAGGGCCGCGATCTGGTCGCGCAGCGCCTGCAGGAAGCCGTTGCCGCCGCACAGGTACACGGTCGCCCCGGCGGGCAGGTGCTCCGCGATGTCGATGCGCTCGTTGTTCGAGCGGTAGCGGACCTGCATCGTGGCGCCGGGGATCTCGGCGACGTACGCGGCCATCTGCTCGTGCTGCGCGAAGTGCTCCTCGTCGACATCGGTGTGCAGAACGGTGACCGGACGGGACGAACCGGTCGTCGCGAGGTGGTGCAGCATGCCGGTCATCGGCGTGGATCCGATTCCGGAGGACACGAGGACGACCGGGTTGTCGGCGTCGTCGAGGACGAGGTCACCGGCGGGCAGGGTCGCCTGGACGGTGTCCCCGACGTCGACACGGTCGCGCAGGAACCCGGATACCTCGCCCTCGCGGCGGACCGCGATGGTCAGTTTCGTGGCGTCGCCGCCGATGATGGAGTACTGGCGCAGCTGGCGCGCGCCGTCGTCCAACTTCACCCCGACCGAGGTGTACTGGCCGGGACGCGGGATCGAGAGATCACCGCTCAGGGTGTAGACGGTCACGTCACCGGGGAGATCGTACTTCTCGGTGACCGTGACATCGCGGAACACCTCGCCGGGCCCGACACCGTCGGAGGCGTAGAGGTCCTCCTCGAAGTCGATCAGAACGTCCGCCATGAGCCAGTAGACCTCGTCCCACGCGCCGGCGATCTCGGGGGTGATCGCGTCACCCAGGACGTCGACGATGGCGGCGAAGAGATTGTCGTGGACGATCTGGTACTGGTCGCGGGTCACGCCGAGGGAGACGTGCTTGTGGCCGATGCGGCCGAGCATCTCGACCGGGTCCGGGGCGTCCGGGTCGACGAGCATGGTGGCGAAGGTGGCGATCGACGCGGCGAGCGCCTTCGGCTGTTCACCGGCGGCCTGGTTGCCCCGGTTGAACAGGTCGCTGATCAGCTCCGGGTGCGCGGTGAACATCTTGTCGTAGAAGATCGGGGTGATCTCGTTGATGTGCGCGCCGATCACGGGCAGGGTCGCGCGGACGATGTCGGCGTTCTTCTCGGACAGCGTGCGGGAGGTGTCGGGCTGGGTGGTCACGAACATGAGCTGGTTGCTCCTCGGTAGATGATCCGTTGCGGCGTGGAGCGGCACGCCCGCGCGGGCGGGGGTCATTGGGAGTGCGGTAGACCCAGGGGAACGGCGCCCCGTCGGGCTGGTGCGGCATCGGCGATGAGGTCCGCGACGCGGAGATCATCCAGGCTCCGGTAGAAAGCTTCCGTGGCGTCGGCGAGCCGGTGCCGCAGCAGGCAGTCCCCCTCCAGATAGGGACAGGGGGACGGTACCGAGCAGTCGATCACCGGTGATTTCGGTTCCAGCTCGCGGAGCAGTGCACCGACGCTGTGGGTCGGTGCCGACTCCGAGAGGAGAACGCCGCCGGACCGGCCGCGGATGCTGCGTACGACACCGAGCTTGGCCAGTCTGGACACGACCTTGGCGACGTGGGTGTCGGGGGCCTCGATGGCGGCGGCCAGGTCGGCCACCGTCACACGGGTGGCACCGACTGCGGAAGCCTCCCCGAGACGCATGAGGGTCCGCAGGGCGAGATCGGAGAACCGGGTCAGTTGCACGCCTAGAGCCTATGCAGAATCGGCATCCGACATTCGGGTTTACCGTGTCGGTGACATCGCCGGTCCCCATCGCCGGGAGTGGCGATGCCCAGGAAAGAGGGTCCGAGCAGCCATGTTGGCGTGAAGCAATACAGATGAAACTCTGATACATGTGATGGTCTGCACGAATGTCACTCGACTAAAGAGAGACCCCAATCGGGGGTGATCCGGTCATTCCTCGCGCCCGGGATCCCCGCCGGAAGGCTGGTCCGCCCACAACTCGATGTCGATGTCACCGAACGGAGTGAGCTCCGCGGTCCGCCGGGCCAGGTCACGGTAGCTCCGGGCCGTCGCGCTATCCGGGATCCCCAGATCGTGCTGCCTGCGGACCGTGTCCACGGACGCCCGGTAGACCGGCCCCGGCACGCTGTGGTCCGGATCCGCGAGCGCCACCTCGAGCACCCTGCGCGACGTCTGCCGGAGCAGCGCGCGCCCGATCCCCTCCTGCGGACCGCCACTGCGGAAGTAGGCCTCGTCGATCATGGAACACGCGTCATCGACCACTGTCATCAGATGCTCCGTGGCGTGCTGCAGCCCGGCGGCGAACGCCGGCCGCTCGTTCTCCGGCACGGGGACGGGCCAACCGCCGAGCTCGGCGACGAACACCTCAGCCACTCCCTCCGGCGGCCCGGGGTCGGCTGTCACGAGCCACGGCACCGACTCCAGGGCGTCGGCGTCGCGGAGCACACCCGCCTTGTCCGGGGAGCCGACGGGGTACACGCACGGGTGGAGCGCCATCACCAGTGCCACCTCGTCGACGAGGGGTCCGAGTGCCCGCGTGCCCTGGGAGGCACACAGATGGGCGATCATCTGTGCCCTGCTCACGTGCGGGATCAGCTCCCCGACCGCGACCGGGAGATCCTCGTCGGCCACACAGATGAGGACGAGCTCGCACCGCCGCAACGCCCCGATCTCCGTGTCCACCCCACCACCGGCCGGAAACCGGAACCGGATGTCGGTTCGCCGGGGATCGACGGCGGCGACGACCCTGTGCCCGATGCCGGTCAACCGTTCAGCCAGTCCCGCAGCGATCCCATCAGTTCCGTAGAACCCGATCCTCAGCCGCGGCGGGGTCACTGATCGTCGTCCGCGTTGTCGCGGAGATTCTCCAGTAGTTCGGCGACCGAGATGCCGCCGCCACGCTCGTCCCGGCGACGCCGCCCGTGCCGGGGGACCTCGGTGTCGTGCCCGGCGTCCCGACGCTCGTCCGGGGAACCGGCAGGCGGGGCAGCGTGCGCCGCAGACCGCTCGGACGCGTCCCAGGGGACCGTCCCCATGGCGCCGGTGTCGAAACCCTTGTCCCCGTGAACCCCGTGGGAGCCGGAATCCGCCCCGGTGGCGGGCCACGGTGGCGGATCCTCCGCTGCCGACCCGGATGAGGGTGCCTGTTCCGTGTCCCGGGAACCGCCGGCGATCAGGTAGCTGGCGTCGGTGGGCACCCCACCCCCCGGCACGGATCCGCCGGTGATCAGCGGATTCGGCTTCAGGGCCGACGGTGAGGTCAACCAGGAGGGCCTGGACACGGGCGCGAAAGCCCCGGTGGTGTCCTCGTCGTCGACGGCGTCTTCAGCGGCTGAGTCGCCGTCCGGGTGGCCGGTTGCGATTGTCGCGTCCTCCACGGCCCCGGCGGAGGGTTCCGGCCGTCGGGCCTCGACCGCTGACGGTGAGCGTGATCCGGAGGCGGCCGGAATGTCGGCGTCCGCCGCGGCGGGGGGCCGGACCGGGGAGGTGGCCGGCGCCTGTTCCTCGGGGGAGACCTCCTCGACATCCTCGACATCCCGGATGTCCCGGGACTCCTCTTCCACGGGAACCTCCGACACCGCGGGTTCCGCGCGAACCGGGGTCTGTGCTTCCGCGGTGTCCGCTCCGGGGTGGCCGTGCCGCCCGGAGTCGTCCGCGGTCCGGGCCGGACCGGCCAGCAGCTCCTGGATCCGACGTGCCTCGGCCTGCAGGGCGGCGGGTTCGTAGCTCCAGGTCTGTCCGCTGAGCTCCTCCAGCTGCGCCCGCATGGCTTCGAGTTGTTCCCGGATCTCGGCGAGGGCGGTGTCCCGGTACTCGTCCAGGGATTCGAGGTAGCTCTGCTGGAGAATGTGCTCCTGCTCCCGGTGCACGGCGGTCTCGAGCCGGAGGTCCTCCTCGTATTCCCGCTCCGCGAGCTCCCGCTCGCGTTCCACAGCAGCGACCTGACCGCGGTAACGGGCGACGAGGATTATCCCGAGGACAGCGGCCCAGAGGGCCGCGACAACACTGATCTTCAACGCGACGTCGCTACCGGTGAACAGCATCACCACGACGGCGACCACCGCGAGCACAACCAGAACAACCAGCGCCACCTGCCAGATGTCATTCCGCTGTCGACCCTGGTCCGGCCCTGTTCCGGGGGCTGTCGCTGTCTCATCGGCGTCGTTCATGGATACCAATGTACTAAAGGACCCGGATCCGGCGCCCCAGGCACGCGCGCCCGGCGGAACCACCGGGAAACACGGATCCCCGGTCACGCGACGGCCGCGGGCTCCCCGTCAGACGGTGGCGGCACCTCGCAGCTGCGCTCCAGGATCACTCCGGCGACGGCCATGGCGAACCCCCCGAGGAACGAGACGAGGACCCCGGGGAGATCGTCGGCGGCGGCGATCAACGTGCCCGACCTCGGAACGATGTAGACCGACATCCCCAGATACGCTCCACCGACGACGCTTCCCGTCCACGCCGAGGCCTTCCCGATGACGAGCCACTGTGCGACGGTGATCGGGTTGAGCTGGCTCCGGTCGAGCCCTATCCGCCCCTTGTCCAGATGGACCCGGACACGCCACGCCAACACCCCGCACAGTCCCGCCATGAGCCACAGCGTGACCGATGCGGTCACCGATATCGGAATGAAATTCGCGTAGAAACGCCATGTCAGTATCGCCGTGGCCCCGGCACAGAACAATGCCGTCGCGACGAGGAGCGGGATCTGGGTCGCCCTCACGACCGGCGCTCCTCCGGCAGCCGCACCCCGGCAACGTCCGCGGACGGCAACCCGTCGACCAGATCTGCCACGGGTACCCCGGCGAGCACGGCCCCGGGGTCCGCTGCGAGCCACGGCACAAGGACGAACGCCCGCTCATGGGCGTGCGGGTGCGGGAGAGTCAGCCGCTCGGTGCCGCTGCGGATCTCGGAACCGTCCGCGGCGACGCACTGCACGATGTCGACGTCCAGGGTCCGCGGCCCCCACCGGAGCTCACGGACCCGACCGGCGGCATTCTCGAGGGCCTGGCAGCGGTCGAGCAACTCCACGGGCGCATCGGTGGTGTCGATGATGACGACGGCGTTGGCGAAATCGGGCTGCTCGGTCACCCCCCAGGGGGCGGTGTCGTACACCGGCGAGGCGGAGACCGTCTCCGGGGCGAAGTGGCGCAGGACACCTTCCACGGCGCGGGTCGCGTCATCGAGATTGGCGCCCACTGACAGGACCGCGCGCATCAGGGCTGCCCCTGCCCCCGGCCGCCACGGGAACGTCGCGCCACGACAGCCACGTCAGCGAAGTCGAGCGGGATGGGTGCGTGTGGTTTGTGCACCGTCACCTCGATGGCGTAGAGCTGTGTGAATGCTCCCATAGCCGTGTCGGCGATCTCCGCGGCGACGGTCTCGATGAGGTCCCGGGGGCTGCCCGCGACGATCTTGTGGGCGAGCTGCGCGAGCTCGGAGTAGTCGACGGTGCGTTCCAGGTCGTCCCCGGCCGCGGCTGCGGTGAAGTCCAGCCAGCAGGTCAGGTCGACGATGAACTCCTGTCCCGCGGCTCGTTCCGCGGACAGCACGCCGTGCCGCCCGTGTACCTTCAGTCCCCTGAGTTCGATTCTGTCAGCCATGTTCGGGAAAATCCCGTCCTTCCAGTTGGTGTTCACTCGTGTCCCGGACCGCCTTCCGCCACGCGGCGGCGACGTCCACCGCGTCGCGGGAGACCGCGACGTCGTGGACCCGGACGGCCCAGGCACCGTGGTGCGCGGAGAGCGTGGTGACCGCCGCTGTCGCGGGATCCGCGGATCCGGTCAGTCCCCGGTCGCTCCGTACCGCGGCGAGGAACCGCTTCCGGGACGCGCCCACGAGGACAGGGTAGGGCCCCGAGGTGAACTCCGGCAGCGCCGCGAGCAGCGCCCAGTTGTCCTCCGGGGTCTTGGCGAAGCCGAGACCGGGATCGATGATGATGTTGTGCGGGGCGATCCCCGCGGCCTGCGCCTCCCCGGCGAGACACTCGAGCCGCCGCCGCACGTCGGCGACCACGTCGCCGTCGGTGTGCGCGGCCCCCGACGCGTCCCCGAATCGGACCGTCTTCCAGTGCATCAGGCAGGCCGGGAGCCCGGACTGCGCCATCACCCGGAACATGTCCGGGTCGGCCTGACCGCCGGAGACGTCGTTGATCAGGGAGACGCCGGCCTCCACGGCAGCTGCTGCGACGCCGGCCCGCATCGTGTCCACCGACGTGGGGATCCCCTCTTCGGTGAGGGCACGGATCACCGGGGCGGTCCGGCGCAGTTCCACGTCCGGGTCAACCCGGACGGCACCGGGGCGGGTCGACTCCCCGCCGACGTCGATGATGTCCGCCCCCGACGCGACGAGCTCGCGGGCGTGCGCGACGGCCACCTCGGGGTCGAGGTAGCGGCCGCCGTCGGAGAAGGAGTCCTCCGTGACGTTGACGATGCCCATGACCAGGCACCGGTCCCGGACGGGGAGCCCGTCGGGTGACCGGCGGGGTGTCCGTGTGACGGCCCCGGTGGTCACTGCTTCGCCCGGATGAGGCTCAGCGCCTCGGCACGGGAGGCGGCGTTGTGCTGGAATCCACCACGGACCGCCGAGGTCATGGTCGTGGCTCCGGGCTTGCGGATACCGCGCATCGCCATGCACAGGTGTTCACACTCGATCACGACGATGACCGCCTGTGGATCGAGCCGGTTGACCAGCGCATCGGCGATCTGCCGGGTGAGGCGTTCCTGGACCTGGGGGCGCTTGGCGTAGAGATCCGCCAGCCTGGCGAGCTTGGACAGACCGGTGACCCGTCCGCTCTTCCCGGGGATGTAGCCGATGTGCGCCACCCCGAAGAACGGTACGAGATGATGCTCGCAGGTCGAGTAGATGGGGATGTCCCGCACGAGGACGAGTTCCTGGTGGTCCTCGTTGAAGGTCTTGGCGAGCACCTCGGAAGGGTCGGCGTGCAGCCCCGCGAAAACCTCGGCGTACGCCCGGGCGACCCGGTCGGGGGTCTCCTTCAGCCCCTCCCGGTCGGGGTCCTCCCCCACCGCGAGGAGCAGTTCCCGTACCGCCGCGGCGGCCCGCTCCAGATCAATCCCGTCGCTCATCGTCTTCCTCCCTCGGCGGTTCGCTGGTTGTGTCCCCGAGATCGATGACGTCCGTCGGGCTGGACGAGGGGGTCTCCGAGACGTTCCCGTCGCGATCGTCCGGCGCGTCGACGCTATCGTCGCCCTCCTGCGCGTGCTCGGGTTGTTCATGGTCGGGCAGCCGGAAACCGATCAGCTCACCGTCCCCGGGTGCGGCGAAGGTCTGCACCCCGTCCGTCCCGTTCTCCGGTTCGCCGGGACCGTAGGACGCCATCCCGGGGTGTTCCTCCGGTGAGCGGCGTTCCGGCGTTCCCCGACCCGCACCGGCGGCGTAGGGGTTGGGCCGGGATCCGTCGCGCGGCGGCCAGCCGGGGGCGGACCAGCCGGGCGGCGGCGGGGTTCCGCCGTAGGCGGGTGTGGAGGTGTCGGTGTCGACGGGATTCCCGCCCCGGGGCGGCAGAGCGTGCCTGCCGGTGGGGGCGGCGCCTCCGCCGTCAGCTTCCCGGACGGGATCGACCGAGTGTGAACCCGTCGCGTCACCGTAGCCGAATCCGGTGTTGCCCCGCCGATCCGGACCGGGGGTCCGGTTCTGCTGCGGCTGTCCCCCGGTTTCCGGGCTCCCCTGCGGGTTCTGCCCCGGTCCGGGCACGCCCGAAGCGGCGAGCTGCCGTTCGCGGCGGGCGCGGGCGGCCTTCGACATCTCCAGCAGGGAGAACTTCTTCGGCGGTTCCTCCCCACGTTCGATGGCGAGTTCCGTGGGGGTCTTCACCGGTTCGTGGCCGAACTGGCGCGGGTAGTCGGTGTCCTCACCCGCGAAGACCTCGAGCGGTTCCCGCGCGGTGATGTCGGTGAACAGTGCCTCCAGGTCGGGTCGGCGCAGGGTCTCCTTCTCCAGGAGTTTCCCGGCGAGCCGGTCGAGGGTCCCCCGGTTGTCGCGCAGGATGGAGTACGCCTCCCGGTGCGCCTTGTCGAGGAGATACCTGATCTGCTGGTCGATCGTGGCGGCCACGGCCGGCGAGTAGTCGAGGCTGCCTCCGGCCCCACGGCCGGAGAAGGGGTCGCCCTGTTCCTCGCCGTACTTCACGGTGCCGAGCTCCGGGGACATGCCGTACTCGGTGACCATCGCACGGGCGATCTTGGTGGCCTGCTCGATGTCGGAGGACGCACCGGTGGTGGGCTGACCGAAGACGAGTTCCTCGGCTGCACGGCCGCCCATCGAGAACACCAGCCGGGCGAACAGCTCGGAGCGGTTGTACATGCCCTTGTCGTCCTCGGCCGCGGTCATGGCGTGGCCACCGGTACGGCCGCGGGCGAGGATGGTGACCTTGTAGACCCGCTCGATGTCCTTCATCGCCCAGGCGGCGAGGGTGTGGCCGCCCTCGTGGTAGGCGGTGACCTTCTTCTCGTGCTCGGAGATGATCTTGCTGGAACGGCGCGGGCCGCCGACGACGCGGTCGGTGGCCTCCTCGAGGGCGTCGGCGGTGATGACGTTGCCGCCGATTCGCGCGGTCAGCAGCGCCGCCTCGTTGAGCACGTTGGCGAGATCGGCGCCGGACATGCCGGCGGTGCGCTTGGCCAGGGAATTCAGGTCCGCGTCCGGGGCCAGCGGCTTGCCCTTGGCGTGAACCTTGAGGATCATCTCACGGCCCTTGAGGTCCGGGTTGGTGACCGGGATCTGGCGGTCGAAGCGTCCGGGGCGCAGGAGCGCGGGGTCGAGGATGTCGGGGCGGTTCGTGGCGGCGATGAGGATGACGCCCTCGCGGTCACCGAAGCCGTCCATCTCGACGAGCAGCTGGTTCAGGGTCTGTTCCCGTTCGTCGTGGCCGCCGCCCATGCCGGAGCCGCGCTGGCGTCCGACGGCGTCGATCTCGTCGACGAAGATGATGCAGGGACTGTTCTCGCGGGCCTGCTTGAACAGGTCGCGGACGCGCGAGGCGCCGACGCCGACGAACATCTCGACGAAGTCGGAGCCGGAGATCGAGTAGAACGGCACGCCGGCTTCACCGGCGACGGCACGGGCGAGCAGGGTCTTACCGGTTCCGGGCGGGCCGTACAGGAGAACGCCGCGCGGGATCTTCGCCCCCAGTGCCTCGTAGCGCGAGGGATCCTGGAGGAAGTCCTTGATCTCGTGGAGTTCGTCGACGGCCTCGTCGGCCCCGGCGACGTCCTCGAAGGTGTTGGTGGGCATGTCCTTGGTGAGCTGCTTGGCCCGGGATCCGCCGATGCCCAGCATGCCCATACCACCGCCCTGCATGCGGGAGAAGAAGAAGATCAGCAGACCGAAGACGATGAGCATCGGCAGCATGACGCTGAACATCGAGCCGAGGAAGCTCTCGCGGGTGACCTTGGTGGTGTACTTCTCCGCGTCGGCCGCCTGCACCCTGTCGAAGATGACCGGGGTGGTCCGTGCCGGGTACTCGGCGATGATCTCGCTGATGCCGTCCCGCTCCTCGACGGTGATGTCCTCCTTGAGCTTCAGCCGGATCTGCTGCTCACGGTCGTCGATCTGGGCCTCGGCGACGTTGTGCTCGTCCAGCTGCGCCAACGCGACCGATGTGTCCACCTTGCGGTAGGCACGGGTGTCGTCGGTCAGCACGGTCATCACGTACAGGGCGACGAGGACGACGGCGGCGATCGCGCCGATCCTCAGCAGTTTCTTGTTATCCATTCACAAGCCAAGCCGGCGGACGGTCCCGACGGCTGTGTCGTGTCGTCGGGGCGCGGTCGCCGGGCCCTTTCTTTTCAAGTCGTTGCGGGGCACGGACAGCGTGCCGGTGGACGGGGCGCCGGAGAATCATCCCCGGCGCAGCTCACACACAGGGTACCCGGGCCGTGCCGGGCGGCCGCCCGGCACGGTCAGTCTGCGTAGACACTCGGGTGCAGGCTGCCGACATAGGGCAGGTCACGGTAGCGCTCGGCGTAGTCGAGGCCGTAGCCGACGACGAATTCATTCGGGATGTCGAACCCGATGTCGGAGAAGTCGACCTTCGCCTTCACCGCCTCCGGCTTGCGGAGCAGGGAGATGACCTCGAGGGTCTTCGGCCCACGGCTCCTCAGGTTCTTGATCAACCAGGAGAGCGTGAGCCCGGAGTCGATGATGTCCTCCACGATGAGGACGTTGCGGCCGGCGATGTTGCGGTCGAGGTCCTTCAGGATCCGGACGACGCCGGACGATGAACTGGCGTTGCCGTAGGAGGACACCGCCATGAACTCCATCTGGGAGGGGATCGTCAGCGCGCGGGCGAAATCGGTCATGAAGAAGACGGCCCCCTTGAGGACCCCGATGAGGATGAGGTCCTGCTCGTCGTCGGCGTGTTCGGCGGACACCTTCGCCGCCATCTCCGCGACCCGGCGCTGCAGATCGGCCTCGGTGACGAGGACCTTCTCCACGTCGGTTCCGTAGGGCCCGTCGGGGACAGGGTTGTTCAGCTGTTCGTGCATGGTGTGTCTCGACCCTTCGTCGTCGTTCGCTCGCGGCACGGTGAGCCCGGTCACAGAGTGTCCTTCAGCACGTGCTCACAGTCAGAATGCCACCACGGCGCGCCACAACCAACCTGCGCCCGTCGGCGGTTCCACCCACCGCGACCGGCCCCTGCCCGTGCCAGTCACCGAGAAGCGCGTCGACGCCGGAGATTCCGCGGGTGCTGACGACCACCCCGTGGTCCCGGAGAAACCGGGCGATGATCCTGCGCCGCAGCGCCGGGTGCTCGTCCCCGACCCCGACCGGGAGGACGTCCGTCCCGCTGTCCCCGGCACCGTCGCGGTGCCTGCGGAGCACGTCATCGGCGAGGCGGTCGAGCAGCTCGGAGTCCTGCGTCGCTTTGGCGGATGCCTCGGCGAGAGCGGGAGCCGGGTCTCCCCCGACGAGTTCGGCGAGCGCCGGCAGGATCTCCCTCCGGAGCGCCACCCGGCGGAAGGCGGTGTCGCTGTTGTGTGGGTCGTGCCACGGCGTCAGGCCGAGCTCACGGGCCGCGCCGACGGTGTCCGCGCGGCGGACGCCGAGGAAGGGGCGGATCAACGGGACGGGGTCCTCCGCGTCCGCGGTTCCGGGGACGATCCCCTCCTCCGCGAGGCCGCCAGGGTTGCCCCGGAGCGCCGCGAGCAGCAGGGTCTCGGCGCGGTCGTCGAGGGTGTGCCCGACCCACACCGCGGTACCGAGCCGGGCGGCGACGGCACCGAGGACCCGGTAGCGCGCGGCACGGGCCGCCGCCTCGGTCCCACCGGTGAACCCGGACGGGTCGACGACGGCGACCTGGGCGGTTCCCCCCATAGAACGCACCTGGGCGGCGGCGCTCTCCGCCTGAGCGCCGCTCCCGGGCTGCAGCCCGTGGTCGACGCAGACCGCGTGCACGACCACCCCCTCGGCACGGGCGGCCGCCGCGAGCATCAGGGAATCCGGCCCTCCGGACACCCCGAGCACAGCGGGCCGGCCGGGGGCCTCGACCCGCCTGACCGCGTGACGCAGGGTGAGAAAGTGCGGGCAGGTGCGGGGAACCGGCACATCCCCGATCCGCGCGGGCACCCGCCGGTCACCCGGCCCGCAACGTGGAGGCCAGTACGTCCAGGGCGTCCCTGGCTGGCAGGATCTCCGAGCCGTTGGAGATGAACGCGAAGGTGTAGACCCGACGATCCACCGACGTCACCGTGCCCGCGAGCGCGGAGGTGTCGGTGAGTGTCCCGGTCTTGGCCCGCACCCAGCCACGTCCCACGGACCCGTCGAAGCGGTTGGCCAGCGTCCCCGTCGCCGCCGCGACGGGGAGGGTGTCCAGCAGCGCCCGGAGCTCCGTGCCCCGGGCGGCTGCGGTGAGCACGGCGTCGAGAAGCCCGGTCGTCGCCTCGTCCTCCCCGGACAGCCCCGACGTGTCGTCGAGTCGGGCACCGGTCACGTCGAACCCCTGCTCCCGGAGAATGTCGAGCACCGCCCGCCCGGCGCCCGCGGAGTCGGCGGGTAGCCCGCGGCTCAGTGCCAGCTCCCGGCCGAGGGCCTCTGCCGCGACGTTGTCGCTGGTCCGCATCATCAGTTCCAGCCGGTCGGCCAGGGGTGCCGAGGTGACCGATGCCAGCACGCGGGCATCGTGGGGTGCCGTGGTGTAGCCGAAACGCCGGGCCCCCAGCCGCTCCCCCAGCGCCCGGGATACGTCGACCGCCGGTTCGGCGCTGCGCGGCCCGTGGAGGTCGGCGGGATCGATGAGTCCCCGGTTCATCATCACCGGTTCCATGGGGGCGATGTAGCCGGCTGCGATGTCGTCACGGAACCAGCCGGGGGCGAAGTCGTCAGCGGACCACCGGGACGTGTCCACGAAGACGTCCACCGGTCCGTCGCCCGGGAACTGCGCCCGGACTGACCCGGCGAGTTCGTCGAGTTTCTCCGTCCCCAGGTCGACGTCCCCCGCGCCGACGAGTACGGCGGTACCGGGTTCCGCGCCCTCGACGACGGAGGTCGTGACGGTGTGTTCCGGCCCGAACGTCAGCAGCGCCGCGGCCGCGGTGAGTAGTTTCACGGTGGATGCCGGACGCACCGGCTGGTCCGGCTCCCGGCTCCAGATCACCTCACCGGTCGTCGCGTCGGTGACGGATCCGACGAGGTGCCCGAGGCGGGGATCGGCGGCGAACGCGTCGAGGCGGGCGACCACTTCCGCCGTCGCCGGGTCGGCACCGGTGGAATCGCCGTCGGTCGGTACCGGGGTGAATGCCTCGGTGGGGCGGGCGACCGTGAGCGGTGCCGAGTGGGTGAGAGCCCGGTCGGCCTCGGCCTTGAGTGCCGCGACGGTGGTCACTCCGCCTGCGGTCGCCACCACCAGGACGGCGGAGATCACCCACCACCCGTCCCTGCGCGCCATGACTTCCCTTTCCGAGCCTCGCCCGGCGTCGCGTATCCTGCCCGCCGGTCGTTTCCGTTGCGGGCATGATCCTAGTGCACCGCGCAGGCCCGGTGCACCGTCAAGGCTAGGATGGAATGGTCACGGGTCCGGTTTCAGCCGTCCCCGTTTTCCAGTCCACAGCAGTCGATCCTGCGTCACGTCCCGCGGTGCCTCTCCGCACCGCGGTGGGGGGTGCAGGGAAAGGAACACGGCAACAAACACCATGAGCATCGAAGTCACGATCGAGATCCCCAAGGGCTCCCGCAACAAGTACGAGGTCGACCACGAGACGGGCAAGGTCTACCTGGACCGCTACCTGTTCACCCCGATGGCGTACCCCGCCGACTACGGCTTCATCGACCACACCCTCGGCGAGGACGGCGACCCGATGGACGCGCTGGTGATCCTGCCCGAGCCGCTCCTCCCCGGCGTCATCGTCAAGGCCCGCACCGTCGGCGTGTTCAAGATGACGGACGAGGCCGGCGGCGACGACAAGTTGCTCTGTGTCCTGGACGATCCGCGCTTCAACCACCTGCAGGACATCGACGACGTGTCCTCCTTCGTCCGCGACGAGATCGAGCACTTCTTCGTCCACTACAAGGACCTGGAGCCCGGTAAAGAGGTCCAGGGCGCGGGCTGGGGTGACAAGGCCGAGGCGGAGAAGATCCTGCAGGCCTCCATCGATCGCTACAAGGGCTAGATTCCCGGGCATGGCAGACTGTTCGTCATGCCCGCCACCCCAGACGAGAGCACCCGGACCACAGCGGACCCGGATCAGGAACCGTCCTTCCCGGCCCGCCTGAAGTACGCCTACCTCGCGGTCTTCCACCCGGAGATTCCTGAGGACGCACCCGCGCAGCAGCGGTGGGAGGCGAAGGTGGAGGGACCGATGATCATCGTCTCCATCGTGTTCCTGGTGCTGTTCATCTGGGCCTCCATCGGACGGGCAGACGCCCGCTGGACCCGCATCGCCGAATACGGGATGTGGTTGACCTGGTGGGCGTTCATCGTCGACTACGCGGCCCGGCTCTATCTCGCGGAACACCGGGTCCGCTGGTTCTGGCGCCACCTCCACGAGTTCCTCCTGGTCGTGCTGCCCTGGTTCCGGCCGCTGCGCCTGCTGCGGATCCTGCCGGTGATCTTCCTGGTGCAGCGGTTCTCGGCGACGAACAAACGAGTCACGGTCGCCGCGTACACCGGTGTCGCCTCGATCCTGCTTCTCCTGATCTCCGCGCTGTCCATCTACGACGTGGAGCACGGTAACCCCGACTCACAGATCAACACGTTCTTCGACGCCGTCTGGTGGTCGATCGTGACGGTGACGACGGTGGGTTACGGTGACATCACCCCGACGACCACGAGCGGCCGGTACATCGGCATCGCGGTGATGCTGGGCGGTATCGCCGTCGCCGGCATAGTCACGGCGACGTTCGCATCGTGGCTGGTCCAGCAGGTCGATGACGAGGATACAGCGGCCATGCAGGATCAGCAGACCGCCGCCCGCATGGAGATCAGGGGGCTGCGCCGCGAGATCGACCAGCTCCGGAGCCAGATCAGCCGGATGACCGAACAGCAGGAGCGGCTGATCCGGCATCTGTCCGTCACCGCGGACCAGCCACCGGCCGCGCCCCCGGGACCGCAGGGGAAGGAACGGCGCCCCCGAGGTAGGCGGGGCTGGCCCCACCGGCACAAGGACTCCGACTAGTTGACCTTCCCTGAGCCCCGTGCATGAAGCTTCCGTTGATTCCGGGTTCCCGAGAGAAACCGGTGGCGGTGTCCGTGCGGCGGCCCCGGACTCCCCGTCGCAGCGGTCAGAGCAGGCGCCACACCACGAGGTACTCGGTGATCGTCAGCGCCGCGGTGGCGACCGCGAGAATCGCGATGATCACGAAAAGCTGCATGATCCCGGCTTCCAGGGGCGTCGCACCGCCCAGAACCATGCCGACGAAGGCCCCCGGAATCGTGACCATGCCCACGGTCTTGGTCGTGTCGATGGTGGGCACGAGCGCGGCACTCGCCGCGCGCTCGGCGACGAGCATCCGCGCCTGGCCGGCGGTGAATCCGAGCGAGAGCGCGGCCTCGACCTCGCCCCGCCCGGCGCGGAGCTCCTCGTGCACGCGGCGGCCGGTCAGGGCGGAGACCGCCATTCCGTGCCCGATGAGGATACCGGCGACGGGAATCACCGCGAGCCCGCGCATGTCCAGGATCCCGGACAGCAGCAGGGCACCGACCAGAAGGAAGGGTCCGAGCCCCACGGGAACGGTGAGTATCAGGATCTCCCTGATCCGACGACCCGGGGACAGCCGGGGGCGATCCCTGCGCGGAACGTGCTGGCCGACGCGGGCGGCCCGGATGCGTCCGTGGGCTGTCTCCGCGGCCGTGAGCGTGATCGCGATGAGAAACAGCGCGACCGCCCATGCACGGCTCACCGCGAAGTCGAGGACGAATCCCAGAATCAGCAGCTGGGCCGTCGCCCGGACAGCGGCCCAGGGAATGACCGGCGCGTGTTCGGTCCGGCCGATCCTGGCCAGGACAGCGGCGATGACGACGAGGAGGATGAGGGCGACCACGAGTGGCCAGCCGAAGTTGAACATCGTCGAACGGGTTCCCTGCATGGACCCAGTCTATTGACCTCACGCGACATCGGCCCGTTGCCCGCCGGAATCGGGCTGCGGTGCCGCGGCGATCCAGCCCCGTTCGGGCCCGTGTTTCCGCCGAATGCACGGGGCCCGCAGGTAAACTGCTGCTGTCCGGGGTGAGCCCGCGGGTGAAACCCGGACAGCAGCCGACACCCCCACACGAAGGATCGACACATGAGAACCGTTCTCCCCTCCGCCGTCCCGTCCGACGCCCAGCTCATCGACGTCCGGGAGGCCGACGAGTTCGCGGACGGTCACGCGACCGGTGCGGTCAATGTGCCGATGAGCGAGATCGTCGGTCGACTCGACGAGATCGACCGGGATCGTGACCTCTACGTCATCTGTCTCTCGGGCGGCCGCTCGGCCCGTGTCTGTGAGTACCTGGAGCATCACGGCATCGACGCGATCAATGTGGAGGGCGGTACGTCGGCGTGGCGCGCCGCGGAACTGCCCGTGGAGATTCCCGGCACCTGACCCCGATCGAATCACGGCGACACACAATGGTGGATACCCACCAACGTTTTACGTTCGCCATGTTGGAAAGCTAGGATCAACGTTATGGCAGCGACCCCTCTTGTTCCGACAGCACTCCTCGAATCCCCGTCATTTCAGCTCGAGCGGCTCCGCAGACGCACCCGCGACGAGGTCGAGAGGGCCCTCGCCGACGAGAAGACCGGCCTCCGTGAATACTGGGTGCTCACCTGTCTGGTCGAGGAATCGGCGGCCAGCCAGACCGCACTGTGCGAACTCCTCGCCGTCGACGCCTCAGACATGGTCCGGCTGATCGACGGCCTCGAGCGGCACGCCTGGGTCAAACGTGAGCGCGACCAGAAGGACCGTCGCCGACAGATCGTCGCCGCGACGAAGAAGGGGCGGGCGGCCCAGAAGAAGCTCGCCGACATCGTCACCGACGCCGAGGACCGCGCCCTCGACGAGTCGACCTCGAAGCAGCTCAAACACCTGCGCAAGCTCGCAAAGGCGATCATCGCCCTCGACGCCGACTAGAAATCACCCCCAACCGGAAAGCGCCCAGCCCCGCACCGTGTCACTGAAATCCGTACCCCAGCAGTTCCTGCGCGCGGGCGAGGCCCCACCCCGCCGCACGCTCGTCGACATCCTCTCCCGCACCGCGGCCGCGCACCCCAACGCCGCGGCGATCGATGACGGAGAGGTGCTCACCTACACCGAACTCGTGGACGTCGTCCGCCGCAAGGCCGCCGACCTCCACGCCGCAGGCATCCGCCGGGGCGACCGCATCGGCGTCCGCCTGCCGAGCGGCGGCAGCGGGCTCTACACCACGATCCTCGCGATCCTCACGGTCGGCGCCGCCTACGTCCCGGTCGACGCCGACGACCCGGACGAGCGTGCCGAGATGGTCTTCGGCGAGGCCCGCGTCAACGCGACCGTCACCGACGCCGGACTGACGGTGCACCACCGGACCGCCGGTGGGGACACCCGCCCGCCACGACCGGACGACGACGCCTGGATCATCTTCACCTCCGGGTCCACCGGTCGCCCCAAGGGCGTCGCCGTCACGCACCGTTCGGCCGCCGCCTTCGTCGACGCCGAGGCACGGATGTTCCTCGCCGACGCCCCCGGCGGTCCGCTCGGACCCGACGACCGGGTGCTCGCCGGGCTCTCGGTCGCCTTCGACGCCTCCTGCGAGGAGATGTGGCTCGCCTGGGGGCACGGCGCCTGCCTCGTCCCCGCACCGCGCATGCTGGTGCGCTCGGGCATGGACCTAGGACCGTGGCTGATCAGCCGCGACATCACCGCCGTGTCCACCGTCCCGACCCTCGCCGGTCTGTGGCCCCCGGAAGCCCTCGACAACGTCCGCCTGCTCATCTTCGGCGGTGAGGCCTGCCCCGCCGAACTCGTCCAGCGACTGGACACCGGCGACCGGGAGATCTGGAACACCTACGGGCCGACCGAGGCCACCGTCGTGGCCTGCGCGGCGCGACTCCACGCCGGCCGCGACGTGTCCATCGGGCTCCCCCTCGACGGCTGGGATCTCGTCGTCGTCGACGCCGACGGCGCCCCGGTCGCCCCGGGACAGGTAGGTGAACTAGTCATCGGCGGCGTAGGCCTCGCCCGGTACCTCGACCCGGAGAAGGACCGGGAGAAGTACGCCCCGCTGCGCAGCGTGGGCTGGTCCCGGGCCTACCGCTCAGGCGACCACGTACGCCTGGAGGAGGACGGGCTCTACTTCGTCGGCCGGGTCGACGACCAGGTCAAGATCGGCGGACGCAGGATCGAGCTCGGTGAGGTCGAGGCCGCCGTCGCGGCTCTGCCGGGCGTTAGGTCCTCCGCCGTCGTGGTCCAGACCACGGGCGCCGATTCCAAGGTCCTCGTGGCCTACCTCTCGCGCGAGGACGACGCGGTGGAATTCGACACGGAGGCCGCGACGGCCCGCCTCGCGGAGGGCATGCCCGCGGCCCTCGTCCCCCGACTCTGCGTGCTCGATGAACTGCCCGTCCGGACATCGGGCAAGGTGGACAAGGCCGCGCTCCCGTGGCCGCTGCCCGGCGCGGTGACGGACACCTCCGCGATGACCCCGACCGAGGCCTGGCTCGCGGAGCTCTGGGTGGACGTGCTCGGTGCGGCGGTGGCCGATCCGGACGCGGACTTCTTCGCGCTCGGCGGCACGTCGCTCGCCGCGGCGACGCTGGTCGGCCGGATCCGGGAACGGTTCCCGACCATCTCCGTACGGGAGCTCTACGACCATCCGCGGCTGGGTGCTCTCGCGCACCGCCTCGACGAACGTCCGGACAACGACTCCGGGGCGGCCGAGAAACAGCCCGCCCGTCCCGTGCCGGCCGGCACCCGTGTCCTTCAGCACCTGATCCAGGTTCCGGTGATGACGCTCCAGGCCGCGCAGTGGGTGGCCTGGTTGCTCGTGGGCAACAATCTCGCGTCCGCTGCCGGGGCGTGGTGGGCGAAGCCCGCCCCCTGGTGGCTGGTCCTGCTCCTCCTCATCGTCTTCGTCACCCCGATCGGCAGGCTTCCGATGGGTGCGTTCGCCGCGCGTCTGCTCACCCGCGGCATAGCGCCGGGTGACTACGCCCGCGGCGGATCCGAGCACCTGCGGCTGTGGACGGCGGACCGGATCCAGGACGCGTGCGGTGCCCGGGACATCGCCGGGGCGACGTGGATAACCAGCTACGCCCGCCTGCTCGGAGCGACCGTCGGGCGGGACGTGCACCTCCACACCCTCCCCCCGGTCACCGGCCTGCTCACCCTCGGTGACCACTGCTGCATCGAACCGGAGACGGATCTGTCGGGCATGTGGGTCGACGGTGACACGGTCCACGTCGGCCGGATCACCGTGGAGGCGGACGCCCGCGTCGGCGCACGTTCCACCCTGCTGCCCGGGGCCGTAATCGGGGCCGGTGCACACGTCGAAGCCGGATCCTGCGTGACCGGGGACAAGAAGGTCAAGGCCGGGGCCCGTTGGGCAGGTTCGCCGGCGGCGAAGGTCGGCCGCGCGAAGCAGCGTTTCCCGGAGGAGCACCCGGACCGGCGCCCGTGGTGGGTTCCGGTCTACGGGGTGACGTCCCTGGCGCTGAGCCTCATGCCGGTGCTCTCCGTCGGGGTGGGCGCCGCTGTCGTCGCCTGGCTGGCGACCGTCCTCGGGGGCAGCCCCACGGAGACCGTCGCCGCGGGTGTCATCCTCGCGCCGCTCGGTGCGCTCGTCGCCTTCGGACTGAATGTGGTCCTCACACTCGTCGGCGTGCGCCTGATGTCGGTCCGACTGGCCACCGGGGTTCATCCGGTACGTTCCCGGATCGGCTGGCAGCTGTGGGCCACGGAACGTCTCATGGACGCGGCCCGCACCCACCTCTTCCCGCTCTACGCCTCGCGGTTGACCCCGGCGTGGCTGCGCGCGCTCGGCGCGAGCGTCGGCAGGGACACCGAGATCTCCACGGCCGTCCTGGTGCCAGCGTTCACTGAGATCAGGGATGGTGCGTTCCTCGCCGATGACACGATGGTCGGCGGCTACGAGCTGGGCGGCGGGTGGATGCTCGCCGGAAGGACCCGAATCGGCAAGCGCAGCTTCCTCGGCAACTCCGGGATCGCCGGGGCGGGCCGCAAACTCGCGAAGAACTCACTCGTCGCCGTGCTCTCCCAGACGCCGAAGAAGGCACGCGCCGGATCGAACTGGCTGGGTTCCCCTCCGGAGCGGCTGCGCCGTGTCACGGTCGACGCCGGCGGCGAGGCCCGGACCTACCAGCCCACTGCGCGACTGAAGCGCGCCCGCGGCCTCGTGGAGACCATGCGGCTGCTCGCCCCCATGACTTCCGGTGTTCTCGCCGCGGGCACACTGCTGGCCCTGCAGTGGCTGTACACCCGGCCGGACGCCCCGTTCGCCGGTGCGGTACTGGCCTGGCTGTGCGGTGGGCTCATCCTCATGTCCACCGGCATGGGGGCAGCGGCGATCACCGTGGCGGTGAAGTGGCTGTGTGTCGGCAGGATCCGACCCAGCGAGCATCCCCTGTGGTCCCGTTTCGTGTGGCTCAACGAGCTCCAGGACGCGTTCGTCGAGGCCGTCGCCGCCCCGTGGTTCCTGAACCCGAATCAGGGTGCCCAGCCGCTGGTGTGGTTCCTCCGCGCGATCGGCGCCCGGATCGGACGGGGTACCTGGATCGAGTCCTACTGGCTGCCCGAGGCGGATCTCGTGGAGATCGGGGACGCGGCGACGATCGGACCGGGCTGCGTGGTGCAGACGCACCTCTTCCAGGACCGGGTGATGAGTCTCGACACCGTGCGGATCGGGGCCGGGGCGGTCCTGGGACCGCACTCCGTGATCCTCCCCGCGGCATCCCTCGGCGAGGGCACCACCATCGGGCCCGCTTCCCTGGTACTACGCGGAGACCGGGTACCCGGCCACACGGTGTGGCACGGAAACCCGGTCGAGCCCCGGGGCTGAGTGTCCCCGGGTGGGGCACTGGGCCGGACGTTCAGTCGCCGATCTGGTCCCGCCCGCGGAGAACGATCTTCGGATCCGGCTCACCGACGAGCTCATGGTCCTTGCCGGTGTACTCGAACTTCGACAGCACGTAGCGCATCGCGTTGATGCGGGCCCGTTTCTTGTCGTTCGACTTGATGGTGATCCACGGCGACTCGTCGGTGTCCGTGTACCGGAACTGCTCCTCCTTGGCGCGGGTGTAGTCCGGCCACTTGTCCAGTGACGCGAGGTCCATCGGGGAGAGCTTCCACTGCCGGACCGGGTCAACCTGGCGGATGGCGAAGCGGGTGCGCTGCTCCTTCTGGGTGACCGAGAACCAGAACTTGGTCAGTGAGATCCCGGATCCCATGATCATGTTCTCCAGCATCGGCACCTCGCGGAGGAACTCGGCGTGCTGGGACTCCGTGCAGAAACCCATGACGCGCTCGACACCGGAACGGTTGTACCAGGAGCGGTCGAAGAACACGATCTCCCCCGCTGAGGGAAAGTGCTCGATGTAGCGCTGGAAGTACCACGAGGTCGACTCGCGCGGGGATGGCTTCTCCAGTGCGACGGTGCGCGCACCGCGCGGATTGAGGTGCTCGTTGAAACGCTTGATGGTTCCGCCCTTACCCGCGGCGTCACGTCCCTCGAAGAGGATGATGTGGCGTTGCCCGGTGTCCTTCGTCCAGTTCTGCCATTTGAGCAGCTCGATCTGGAGGGCACGCTTGATGTGCTCGTACTCGTGCCGGGACATCCGCTCGTCGTACGGGTAGTTCTCCCTCCATGTCTCCACGGGCGCGCCGTCGGGCCTGATGAGGACTGGATCGTCATCGTCTGAATCATCGACGATGTAGCCTTCGGTGGCGGCCAGGTCGACGACGGGGAGTTCCTGCTCGGGAAGTTCAGCCATGATCTCAGTTTAACGCCGCGAGGGGGAGTACGCGGACGATTCTTGGACTCACCACGCCGACGGGGGGACAGCGGGTGGATATCTCATCTGAAACCGTCCGACGCGGCGGACTGCGGGTACCTAAACGCGAGAACCCGGTACCGTGCATTGCACGGTACCGGGTTCTCGTTGCCCTCAAAGATCATGGATCAGCGAGGGAGGTTCACTCCGTCAGGAGTGAAGCGGCGATCAGAAAGCGCCGAGGATGCTCTTCAGGCCACCGGCCACGTTAGCGAAGGGCTCGAGGACGTGGAGCAGCTGAACGACCGGGTTCCACTCGTTGACGAAGAAGAGGCCGGAAGCGAGGGAGAAGAGGTCGGAAGCGAGGGAGAAGTTTGCCATTTTAGGGCTCCTAGAGAGTTATGAGTTGGGAAGTGCTGATTATTCGGCGATGACCGCGAGGCCTTCGGCAACCGGGTTGCCGGCGCTCATGGCGGCGGTGCCGAGGCTCATCTCAACAGCGGTGAAGCCGCGGAGGGCCTTCCAGACCTGGAAGATGCTTTCGGGCATGTTGCCGAAGACCTTGACGATGCCGCCGATGATGTCGCTGAAAGCGCCGAGCTGATGAGCGATGTCCATGTTGTTCTCCTTGAGAGGAACCAGCCTGGAGCTGGTAGTAGATTCCAGTTGCTGACGCCCTCAGGACGTCATGGACTCATTTAAGCACACGCAGCGTGGGAGTCAACATCTTTCTGATCGACAATCCTCCCGACCCCGGGACGGCGCCGGAACCGGGTACCCACATCCGGGGCATACATCCGGGCTCACGACCTGCACTTTTTCATCTATAATCGCCAGCTGGCGCGTACCAGATGAGAAAAACACGGATAAACGCGTTTTCGGAGTAACGAAGACGTACACAGGCCAGATAGAGCCCGGAATCGCCTGAGATAATCTCAACCTCTCTTAAATTGCCCCTATCCGGGGGGTTTTAACGCGAGCAGCGCCCCGCCACATCGACCACAACAGCCTCAACCGCTATATGTGGGACCGTATGTACCGCTCCACCGCCACCTAACGGGGTTCTCCGGGGAGGGCCCGGCGGACCACCACCCGAGGGACCCGGAGCACCGGATTCCGCTGTCCCGGGACGACCGACAGGAAACGGCGAGCATCCCGGAGTACATGAATCGTCGGTTCGGCCTGTGGCCGACGGCTGTTCCCGAGGCATCGTGATCGGCGCCGCGGCCGGACTCCGACGGGGAATCACCGATCGGAAGCTGTATCCCTCTTCGTCCGGGAAAGGACCGGTGCAGGCGTGCACGCAACCGGATAGAGACAGGACTGACCGTCTTCTCCCCGCCGACCCGCTCCCCCGGAACATCCCGGGCTTGCGGTCCCTTCCGGAAACACCGAACGTCCCGTCCGGTTCCCGGTTGCCCGGTGCCGGATCCGCCGTCGCCGCACCACGCCCGGCCTGCAGCCTCTCCGGAACGAAAGACCGTGGACAGCCCGGCTCAGCGGGCACATCTCTGTCCTCCGGGAGAACACGCGCCAGCCGGCGGGTCCGGGAACCACGCGGATCTCCACCACGGTCTCCCACAGCCCGACCCCTCACACGCTCGCCCGGACCGGATCCCATCCGGGGCCGGTACACGGGCGGCGAACCACACGACACCCCAGAAGTGGCCGCCCGGCCGAGTACATGAACACGTCTACTTCTATATAGGAACCTCTATGTAGGGGCACCTCTATATAGGACGGAATACCTCTATATATGTCTCGCGCCACCTGGGAGCCTCCCGTGCAGCGGTGGCGGCAGATCGGGTGGAAGCGAAGGCAGACGACACCAGCCACCGGCACAGGGGATTCAGTCGCGGGAGTGGCGGTGGTTCCTCGCCCGTTCCCGACTTCCGGCCACGACCACCTCCGCGCACCGATCCGACGACCTGGTGCGCCGGTGGGGAGTTTCCTCCATCCCGCGGCCCGGGGAGCCCCCTGGTCCACCCCGGGATCGGCGCACCCCGACCGGCCCCGCGCCGTGTGGACAATGTGGACCGGCGGTGAAGTGGCGGCATCCCTGCCTGCAGACGAATCCGGGCCGAGTCCGCTCAACCGGGACCCGACTGCGTCAGGAGGGCAACCGGGTACACCAACCACCCGGGGCACCTCAGACCCGGACACGCACCGGCCGCAGGGGCCTGTTTCGGACCGCCAACCGCCCGGCCGCCGGAGGAAACCCCGGCGGAATGGTCCGCCAATTCACCGCCGGTGAACGTGCGGGGCCCGGCTCCCCGCTCCCCACGCGGGGTCGGCGGCGGAGATATCAGTGTGGGCGCAGGGAATCTCCCCCTCAGCGACCGGTGACCACGCCGCGGCGTTTCCGGGCGACCGGTGGACGGGTGGTGCTGATCCTCATTCGCGGGAATCTCCGGATCCGCCCCGGCGGGAAGACCGTATCTCCTGTACCTTTTCCCTGAGTCTCCGGAGCTCCGCCATCTCCTCATCGCTGAGCTCGGCGTCGAGCCCCGCGGCGTGGAGGGCGGCCTGGGCGATCTCCTTCTCCCTGCGGGTCTGCAGATCACCGAGGATGACACCGACATTGTCCAGCAGCCGGACGCCTCCGACCCGGGCAGCGACGAGCAGGCGGGCCTCACCTTCCCCGACGTCCCCGGGCAGCCGGGTCAACCTGCCGTCGCGAAGCTCCAGGTAGTCGACCTCGACACCGGGTACGGAGTCCAACACGGAGCGGGCGCCCGTGAGCACCGCGTCCACACCCTGATCGCCGCAGTGCGCACCCAGCGTGAGCGCGGCGGAGAGAGCGACGGCCGCCTGCCGCGAGGCGTCATCGAGCCGGACGTTCCGGGAGCTCATGGCCAACCCGTCGTTCTCCCGGATGACGGGGACGGAATGCAGCTGGACGGGCAGGTTGAGGTCCGTCACGAGTTGCTGCATGAGAACGAGCTGCTGGTAGTCCTTTTCCCCGAACACCGCGTCGGAGCAGTTGGTCACGTTGAACAGCTTCAGGCAGACGGTCAGCGCACCATCGAAGTGGCCGGGACGCGCGGCACCCTCCAGCTCCTCGGCCAGAGGCCCGGCGGAGACGGTGGTCCGGAACCCGTTCGGGTACATCTCGCGCACGGACGGGGCGAACACCAGCTCAACGCCGAGTTTCCGCAGCTTCTCCACGTCAGCGTCCAGGGTCCGCGGATAGGAGTCCAGGTCGGCCCCGTCCCCGAACTGCAACGGATTGACGAAGATGGACACCACGACCACGGCCCTCGGGAGGGATTGCGCGGCCCGGACGAGTTCCAGGTGTCCTTCATGGAGTGCGCCCATGGTGGGAACGAGAACGACCGGCCGTGCGGTCGCGCGCAGAGCGCGGGTGACGCGGCCGATCTCCGCGACCGAGGTGTGCACGGTGGTTTCGCCCGGGGTGTATCCGGCCATGGGATTCTCCTTGGAACTGACGTGTGCGGTGAACTGGCAATCGTCAATCCTAACGGTCCCGGCTCACCCCGCCGGCCACGCCTCCGCTATCCGCCGCTGCACCTCATCCAGCGGGATGCCCGCCGCAACGGCGTCGGCGATCAGGGTTGCGACATTGGCGGCCAGCGGATCGACGGACCCGGCGGCGCCATCCTTCGGCGCGCCCGCCGCTATCCGGGTGCCAGCGCCGCGACGGGTGGTCACAGTGCCCGCGGCCTCGAGGTCCCGGTAGGCGCGTGCGACCGTGCCCGGGGCGACCCCGAGGTCCCGCGCCAGTTGGCGCAACGGTGGTAGCCGGTCCCCCTCGGTCAGCTCCCCGACCGCGATGAGCCGGAGAACCTCCCGGTGCACCTGTGCGTAGACCGGCGTCGGGTCATCCAGCCGAACGGTTATCCCCTGCTGGTTCATCCGGGATCACCGCGCTTCCGGAGCTCGCCCGGCCAGCGCCGCACCGACCTGCCCCACGGCGTACACGGCGGAACAGACGAGCAACCCACCGGCTGCCGCAATCGCCCACAGGAAGCCCGGCATGCCCGCACAGTCGGGGTACGCGGAGAGCATCCGGAAGGCGATCGGGGCGCCCGTGACCGCCGCGGTGAAAGTGAGGGTGCAGGTGCCGGTGTGTCCGGCGATCCTGCGGAATGATGCATCGGCCTCCAGATCAGGCAGGACGGGGCGTTTCGTCGCGAGAATGAGCGCTCCGAGCCCGATGAGTGTGCAGGTCGCGAGGATGATGAGCAGCGGTGTCGAGTACCAGCTTCCGGGCCACGGGGTCGATGAGATGACATGGAGTCCGTCGTCCATGTCACAGAACACCGTGACTGCCCGTCCCTGCCTTCCGAGGTCATCGGGGGATCCGGCGAGGATTCCGGTGACGAGGACCGCTACGGTGACAACGACCGTGGTGAGCGCCACCATCAGGTCCGTGGTCCCGGCGGTGGAACGGAGTGTTCTGGTGGCCAGCGGCGCTTGACGACGCGCGCCCTGTCGCGGTCGGATGGTGGCCACCGCCAGCGCCGAGGTGGTGAGGACTACGACGGCGAACACCATCGGGGCCAACACCAGCCCCAGACCGAGCCCGGTGACGAGAAGGATCCCCAGCAGTGCGGTGATCGATCCGACCACCACCCCACCCATGATCCAACGGCGGTAGCGCACCAGGACCGGGGATTCGATGGCGACGGCGTCTCCGTCGGGGACTCCTCGCCTCCGCACGAAGCGGATCGACACAGCGCCGGCGATGCCTCCGAGAATTGCGACTATCAGGGGAAGGACGGGTGTCATGGTGGACTCCTTCGAGTTTTGTACCAATCATATGGCACAAATGACACTATGTGGGACCGGTGTTTGTGTCAATGAATTGATACAAACACCGATCCACCCCCCCCGGTAGCGTGGGGCACAGGCCCGACACCGAACGAAGGAGTTACTCCGACATGATCCTCCGACGGACACCGCTTGTACTCGCAGTCTGCTCCGCAACCCTCCTCGCGACGGCAGCCTCCTGCTCCCCGCCGAACGAGCGGGAGTCAACCGCCCCCTCGGCACAACTCGCACCCAGACCGACGGACGCACCGATCCTCGGCGAGGTATCCACATCCGGCGATTGCGACCCGGAGGTCATCGACATCGACCACCGGAAACCGTCGGCCGACATCACCTACAACGGGAAGCCCGGGGACCGGATCGACATCCGGATCGTCCATGAGCCGGAACCCGGCGAGAAGCAGAACACCGACTACGAGATCAGACTCGACGAGGGAGCCACGGGATGGCAGATACCCAGCGGCATCCCCAACGCCACCATCCACGAGATCGTCGTGACCGCCGCGGGCGGGACCGGAATGACCGGTGAGTGCCGCATCCCGGTCAACGGCATCGACGGTGACGACATCCCCGCCCCGAACACCTGATCCCACGGAACGACAGAGGCCCGGGCCCCCCCCCCCCGGGGGGGGGGGGGGGGGTGGGGGGCGGGGGGGGGGTTGGGGAGGCACCGCGGGGGGTGAGGGGGGGGGGGGGAGCGGGGGCGCGACAAAGACGAGGCGGCCGGGCGGCCCCGGGCCGCCCGCGGCCGCGGGTCGGCGAGGAAGGCCACGGGGGGGGGGTAC
>NZ_JAHUTN010000010.1 GCF_019209935.1 Corynebacterium sp. TAE3-ERU16 | reverse complement strand
CGTCCCTTCCGCGGCCCCCCCCCCCCCCCCCCGCCCCCCCCCCCCTCGCTCCGTTTTTTTTTCTCCCCCCCCCCTCTCTCGCCCCCCGCGCCGGGGTGGTTGGTTTTGTGGGGGGGGGGGGGGGGGGGGGGGGGGGGGGGGGGGGGGGGGGGGGGCCCCGCCCCCCCCCCCCCACCTCCCTTCCGATTCACCCCCACGGTCAGGAGACCTCGGAGATCCTCTCGTCGAGAGCCTCCCGCGCCAGTTCCATGGACATTCCCTGGGGGAAGCCCCGGCGTCCGAGCACACCGAGTATGCGCCTCAGGGCGCGATCCCGGTCCGCACGGTCCCGTGGTGCCCGCGTCACCGTGGTCCGGGCCTTCTTCCGGGCCAGCTGAAGAGCCATGGCCCGCTCGTCCGACTCCGCGATCTGGTCGAGCGCACGGCTCCGCAGCTCGGGCGCGACGCCCTTGTCCCGCAGCTCCCGGTCCAGGACGTCGCGGGACTTCCCCCTCCGCCGGTGGCGTTGCCTGACCCACTCATGTGCGAAGGTCTCGTCGTCGATGAGGCCGACCCGTTCCAGATCGTCCAGCACATCGGAGATCAGTCCGGCAGGGAACCCGAGATCCCCGAGTCTCCGGTCGAGTTCCCGCCGCGACCGCGACCGGTGGTCCAGAAGAAGCAGAGCCCGGTGACGGACTGCGGCCCTGTCCTTCTCCGCCTCGATGTCCATGAACACGGAATCCCCGGATTCGACGGCGTGGACCGCTTCCCGGAGCCGATCCACGGTCGCCCGCCGTTCCCCCCGGTCACCGCCGGCGGTGCATTCCTCTCCCATCATGTTCCTGCGGTCCTCCTCCTTCCACCGCGCGGGTCGGGGTCAGATCCCCCGGCTACCTGTCGTCGGAGCCGTCGTCGATGTCATCGAAGTCGACGTTCGGGATGACGTCCACCGGGTCGTCGCTCAACGCATCATCGTCGGTGTGGCCCGCGACCCCCAACTTGGCGAAGATCTTGTGCTCTATCTCGTCGGAGATGTCCGGGTTGTCCTTGAGATACAGCCGGACCTTCTCCTTGCCCTGGCCGAGCTGATCGCCGTTGTAGGTGAACCATGACCCGGATTTCTTGACAATCCCGTTCTCCACCCCGAGATCGATGATCGAGGACTCCCGTGAGATGCCCTCGCCGTAGATGATGTCGAATTCGGCGAGCTTGAACGGCGGAGCGACCTTGTTCTTCGCGACCTTCAACCGGGTGCGGTTGCCGATCGCGTCCTGACCGTCCTTGAGCGTCTGGATGCGACGGACGTCGCACCGGACCGAAGCGTAGAACTTCAGCGCCTTGCCGCCCGTGGTGGTCTCCGGGGATCCGAACATCACACCGATCTTCTCGCGGAGCTGGTTGATGAAGATCGCGGTCGTCCCCGAGTTGTGCAGGGCGCCGGTCATCTTCCGGAGGGCCTGACTCATCAGCCTCGCCTGGAGCCCCACGTGGGAGTCACCCATCTCGCCCTCGATCTCGGCCTTCGGGGTCAGGGCAGCGACCGAGTCGATGACGATGATGTCGATCGCGCCGGAACGGACCAGCATGTCCGTGATCTCCAGTGCCTGTTCGCCGGTGTCCGGCTGGCTCACCAGCAGGTTGTCCGTGTCGACGCCGAGCTTGCGGGCGTAGTCGGGGTCCAGGGCGTGCTCGGCGTCGATGAACGCTGCGATGCCCCCCTCCTTCTGCGCCTGCGCCACCGCGTGGAGTGCCACGGTCGTCTTACCGGAGGATTCCGGGCCGTAGATCTCGATGATGCGGCCCCTGGGGAAACCTCCGACACCGAGTGCTATGTCGATGGCGGTGTTTCCCGATGAGATCGCCTTCACGGGTGGGCGGTTGTCATCGCCTAGACGCATCACCGCACCCTTGCCGAAGTCCTTCTCGATCCGCGACATGGCCACATCAAGGGCCTTGCGACGCTCATCGCCGGTGGACGCTGCGTTGGTCTTCTTCTTCGTTGCCATTGCGGTGGGAACCTCGTGCTCTGTTCTCGGTGGGACTGGAATGTTCGGGTGAGCGGAAAACCTCCGGGCTCCGCGGACGAGTGGGACGCCTGTCCCCCGCCAGGGCCACCCCGGTGGGGGATCTGCCCTACATGGGATGGGACCGCGGTACCGGCGAAAAGGATCCGGTTGGATCCACGCCACCCCCGGGCGTGGACCGGCGGGCGGTCACGTTCGTGGATGCCCCGGGGAGTCGGTCTGTACCGTATCCGGCGTCCGCGACACTGTTCGAGCGTACACGCACACGTGTTCGATATCAATGCGACACGAGCGGTCCGGGAACATGGCTTTCCCCTCGCCAGAGGTCATTCGTCGGGCCCGAGGCGCCGTTCCTCCGGGATCTCGAAATCGCGGCAGATCTCCCACCAGACATCCCGTGGATCGACACCGTCCTCGATGAGTTCGGCCGCCGTCCTGCCCCGCCGCGACAGAACGTGCGACCGCATGATCCACATACCGTGGGCGTGGCCGAATTCCGCGTCAATGAGTCGATCGAACTGATGCAGGCGCATGACGGCAATCCTACAGTCACCTCGCGCCACCCACGCCCGGCAATGCAGCCCCGTCACTACATGAACACTGTTCAATTGCTGCACATCCGGGTACTGTCTTCACATGTGAATGACAAAAGTATTTTCAACGTCCGTGACCTCGCTTACTCAGCGGTCTTCGCCGCCCTCATCATCGTCCTCGGATACATCTCGATCCCGGTGGGAGGTGCAGGTGTACCGATCGTCCTCCAGAACGCCGCATGCATCATGGCCGGCCTCATCCTCGGACCCCGCCGAGGTTTCCTCGCACTGGTGATCGTGTTCCTGCTCGGAATCGTGGGGCTGCCCGTTCTCTCCCAGGGCAAGAGTGTCCTCACCGCGCTGAGCGGTCCCACCGTCGGGTATCTGCTCGGATACCTCCTCGCACCACTCATCGCCGGCGGGTTGAGTGCACGGGCGCCGCGAAACCGCAGCGGCATGGCGATCAACTTCACCCTCGCATTCCTCGCCGCGATGCTGGTCCAGTACTTCTTCGGGATCCTCGGGCTCATGTGGCGTCTCGACATGACGCTGGGCTCCGCTCTCGAGGTCCAGATCCCGTTCATCCCGGGTGCGATCGTCAAGCTCATCGTCGGCGTGATCATCGCGGTCGGCGTCCACGCGGCACTCCCGGACCTCCGCAGGTTCGGTTCCGGCGCGGAATCCGGGGTGGGTCGTTCGGTGAGCCCGAAGCCGGAGTAGCCGCCACGTCCTCCCGGGTGTCCCCGGTACCGCAGCCCCGGTACCGCACGGTGGCACCCGCCGGTACCGGATCGCTTCCCCCCCTTCCGGGCACACGTGCACACATGTCCTGATGCGGGACCATGATCCATTTCTCCCCGGGGCTGCGGGCAGAGTGCGAAAGGTCGGCGACGAATGCCCCGGATAGTCTTCAACGAGGTCTCGGCCGTCTTCGACGGCAGGACCGTCCTCGATTCCGTCTCTCTGGAACTCACCGAATCCCGGATCGGGGTCATCGGCGCCAACGGGGGCGGAAAATCCACCCTGATCCGGATGATCAACGGTCTGGGTGAACCGACGACAGGAACGGTGACCGTCGACGGTGTCGATCCCTCCACCCACGGGCGGGACATCCGGCGCAGGGTCGGTTTCGTTTTCTCGGACGCGGAAAACCAGATCATCATGCCCACGGTCCGGGAGGATGTCGCGTTCTCCCTCCGGCGGATGAAGCTCGACCGGCGGGACCGTGACGCCCGTGTGGAAGCGATGCTCGACAGGTTCGGCATCGGCCATCTGGCGGATTCGTCACCGCACGTGCTCTCCGGCGGCGAGAAGCAGCTCCTCGCCCTCGCGGCGGTTCTGATCATCGACCCTGACCTGATCATCGCCGATGAGCCGACGACCCTGCTGGATCTACGGAACCGGCTACGGATCAGACAGGAGTTCGACCGTCTGGAGCAGCAGCTGATCGTCGTCACCCACGATCTCGGCTTCCTGACCGGGTTCGATCGGGCCATCTGCGTCCACGACCGCCGGGTAGTCGCCGACGGTGCCCCGAATGACGTAGTCTCCTTCTACCGCGATCTCATGTCCCGGGAGGCACACTGATGGCACGGGTCGTCATGTCATCGATTCCGATGGGGGTGTACGTCCCCGGCGACACACCGGTTCACCGGATGAACCCCACCTCGAAGTTCGTCCTGCTCATCGCCTACATCATCGCTTCCACGATGCTCATCCACTCGCTTCCGGGAGCGGTGGCCTGCGTACTTGCGGTGGTCACGCTCGTCGCGGTCGCGCGGATACCCGTCCGAACCGCATGGGGGCAGGTGTGGCCGGCCCTTCCCCTGCTGGGGTTCTTCGCGGCCTTCCAGTGGTGGCAGCAGGGGTTCGAGCCCGCGGCGGTCGTCTTTCTGCTGATCTCCTCGTCGATCATGGCGGCGACCCTCCTGACGCTGACGACCCGGGTTTCCGCCATGATGGATGCGCTCGAGGACAGCCTCCGCCCCCTGGAACGGTTCGGTGTACCGGCGGACAAGGTGAGCCTCGCGATGTCCCTGACGATCAGGTTGATCCCGCTGCAGCTCGCCACGGTCCGTGAGGTACTCGACGCGAGGAAGGCCCGGGGAGCGACCATGTCGGTGACGGCCTTCGGGACCCCCGTCATCGTCCGGTCCATTCGCCGGGCGCAACGCATCTCCGACGCGCTGCTCGCCCGCGGTGTCGACGACTGAGGAGTCCCGTACGGACCGTTCGGGAACGAAGGAGGAGGGCCCCACCATCCGGCGGGGCCCTCCTTTCTGTGCCGAGACCGCAGGTGCTACTTCTCTTCGCGCAGCTGACGCATCTTCTCTTCAACCGCGGCGTCGGCGATGTTCGGGGTGTTCGACCGGGTGTCCCACTCCAACGCTTTGTCGGGGCTGCCGCTCTCGAGCTTCTCGGCGGCCATCTGCGCCCGGATCTGTTCGAGTCGGCTGTGCCCGGCGAGCTGGACACCGGCCTGCTCGACCTCGGCCATCCGGTTCTCGACCGAATTCTCGGCCAGTTCCGCCTGGCCGAGCGCGTTGGCGTAGCGCCGCTCGATCTTCTCCCGTACCTGGTCCAGGTTCGGGGTGCTTCCCGATGCGGTCATCGAGTTCATGGAGCGCAGGGACTCGGAGACCTTCTCCTGCATCTTGGCCTGCTCGAGCTGGCTGAGCAGTTTGGTGCGCTCGCCGACCTTCTGCTGCAGCATCATCGCATTCCGTTCAACGGCCTTCTTCGCCTGGGCAGCCTGCTGCAGGGCCTGGTCGTGGAGCTGCTTCGTGTCCTCGACCGACTGCTCCGCGGTGACGAGCTGGGCGGAGAACGCCTCGGCGGCATTCGTGTACTCGGTGGCCTTCGCGGTGTCGCCTTCGGCTGCGGCCTTGTCCGCCAGCTGGAGAGCCTGACGCGTGTTCGCCTGGAGCTTCTCGATCTCAGCCAGACGGCGATTCAGCTGCATTTCGAGCTGCCGCTGATTGCCGATGACGGTCGCGGCCTGCTGGGACAGCGCCTGGTGCTGGCGCTGCGCGTCCTCGATCGCCTGCTGAATCTGGATCTTCGGATCAGCGTGCTCCTCGATCTTCGAGTCGAAGAGTGCGATGAAGTACTTCCATGCTTTGACGAAGGGGTTAGCCATTGTGAGAGTCGAGCCTTCCGTTCATTGACTTTACGCCCGCGGTCGCTGCGACAGTGGGCTGATGATGCGGGGTGGGGCACGGAGGGTGCCGGGAAACTGCGGACCTGGCCGGGCCGTTGCGGCTCGGTACTGTCACCAATCTAGCCGCTATGACCCTACACTGCAGCGAGGTCCGCCTCCGCGGTGTGCACCGCCATTGATCCGGCCGCCTCGATGAGAACGTCGGACACCGTCGCACCGAGTGCATGACAGACGGCAGCGAGCAGTTCGGAGGACACTTCTTTCCTACCGCGTTCCAGCTCCGACAGATATCCCGGGGAGACCCGTGCCGTCTCGGCGAGCTCCCGGAGGGTTATACCGCGGTCCGCCCGAAACGCACGCAAAGCGGAGCCGAGCGCCGCACGGAGCAGCGGTTCACGGGTTTCGCCGGCGCGTGCCGGTGCGTGGACCGGCTGGTCGAGAAGAACAGTGTAAGTAGCCATCACTATGAACAACGTCGCAGGTGCCGATTTTGTTCCCTCCCCTTCAGGGCCCGGCAGGCAGGGCGCTGAACTGGTCTTTCAGGACACGGCATGCTCCGCGTCTCCGGAAACCACGGCACGGAGCAGCCCGCGCAGCGCCGCCGAGACCGCCGCGGCGCGGATGGCCTCGCGGTTCCCTGACAGAAGGCCACCCTCCGGGCCGTCCCCGACAGCCCGAGCGGCCGTAACTCCACCATCGGGGGAGGCCAGCCCGATCCAGACCTCACCGACCGGATGACCTTCCTGGGAGTCGGGGCCGGCGACCCCCGTCAACCCGACACCCCAACTGGCCGAGCAGCGGTCCCTCGCCCCCACCGCCATCGCCTCCGCGCAGTCCGGCGAAATGACGCCGTGTCGCGCGACGAGATCCCGCGGAACCTTCGCGAGGCTGATCTTCAGATCGGTGGCGTAGGTGACGAGACCTCCCCGGAGCACGGCGGATGCGCCGGGAACCCGGGCCAGTGAGGCGGCTGCCAGACCCGCGGTCAGGGATTCACAGAAGGCCACAGTCTGCCCCCGAGCCGACAGCGCCGTGACCACTTCGGCGGCCAGCGCGTCGAGTTCCTCCCCCTTCATGACCGGTCTCTCACCGGTGGTGCGAGGCCAACAGGTACTGGACACCGGTCGCGACGGTCACCACCATCGCCGCGAGCATCACGAGTACGACGACCGGGTGGAGGAACCCCGGCAGCGGAACGAGGTAGAGGGCGACGGCGACCGACTGCAGAACGGTCTTTAGCTTTCCGCCCCGGGAGGCGGGTACGACGCGTCCCGCACGGAGCTGCACCATACGCCAGAGGGTGATGCCGAGCTCACGGAAGACGATCACGACCGTGACCCACCACCACAGCGCCCCGGTGATGTTCAGACAGACCAACGCCGCGATCATCAGCGCCTTGTCCGCGATGGGATCCGCGATCTTCCCGAAGTTCGTCACCAGCCCGCGGGCGCGGGCGATGTCCCCGTCGAGTTTGTCGGTGATCATCAGTGAGATGAACAACGCGAAGGAAGCCCACATCCACCCCGCGTGTTCGCTGCCGCTCCGCAGCACCAGCCAGGCGAACAACGGAATGGCGATGATCCGCAGCGAGGTGAGCACGTTGGGCAGGTTGAGGTTCGACGGCGACTCCGCCGTACCGCTGGATTTACTCATGGGACCACTCACAGTCCTCTACAGTACTCACATCGGTGGCTGGCGCCGTCGGGGGCCACGGTCACTACAATCGGTGGACATGAACACCTTCATCGTTGAGTACTCGTATCCCGCCGATTCCGATCTGATCACCGAGGTCCGCCCACGCCACCGGGAGTTTCTGGCGGCTCTCAAGGAGAAGGGGCAGCTGATCGGATCCGGCCCCTACACCGACGGTGACGGCGGCGCGCTCATCGTGATCCGCCTCCCTGAACCGGCGTCACTCGATGATGCACGCGAACTGATGGACCGGGATCCCTTCCACACCGAGGGGGCGCTCACCGCACGGGTGTTCCGCACCTGGAACCCGGTGCTCAACGTCTTCAACGACTGACCCCGTCCCGGGTCTCCGCTCCGCACGGGAGAACCCGACCACCGGACGCTACAGCCCCCGGATGTCGGGCTCCACGTATCCCCTGGTGTGGACCCGTCAGTTCGTCGCCGCGTCGTCGTGGATGTCCCTGGCTTTGTTCCACTTCGGGGCTACGGCGCCCTGCGCCTCATCCCGTTTTGTCTTGATCACCGAAGCGACAGTGGTGATCACCAGAGTGACGACGATGAATACCAGCGAGAACGCCGTCGACACCTCGGGGACGTGGATCGACTCCCCTCCGTTGAGGAACGGGAGGCTGTTCTCGTGCATGGCGTGGAGGGTGAGTTTCACACCGATGAACGCCAGAATGGCGCCGAGTCCGTAGGGCAGGAACACGAGGCGGTCCAGAAGGCCGTCGAGCAGGAAGTACATCTGGCGGAGTCCCATCAGAGCGAAGGCGTTCGCGGTGAATACGATGTAGGGCTCCCGGGTGAGGCCGAAGATGGCGGGAATCGAGTCGAACGCGAACATCAGGTCGATGAAACCGATGCACACCAGACAGATCATGAGTGGTGTCACCATCTTGTGTCCGCCCACCCTGGTGAACAGCTTGTCCCGGTCGAACCCGCTCGACACGGGAACCGCCCGGCGCACGGTCCTGACCACGAGCATGTCATCGACCTCGGTCTCCTCCGCGCCGCGGATCTCGTCGACGATGAGCTTGACGGCCGTGTAGAGCAGGAAGACACCGAAGATGTAGAAGACCCAGCTGGCCGCGTTGATCGCCGCCGCCCCCAACCCGATGAAGATACCCCGGAAGAGCAGCGCCAGCGCGATGCCGATGAGCAGTACCTTCTGCTGGTACGCACGCGGAACCCTGAAGGAACCGATGATCAGGGCGAAGATGAAGAGGTTGTCCACGCTCAGCGAGAGCTCGGTGATGTATCCGGCGAGGAACTCGATACCGTGCTGGTGGTTGCCGTCCGGGCCTCCCCAGGTGAGCCAGAGGAAACCGCCGAACAGGCACGCCAGCAGCACATAGAAGATCATCCATCCCGCGGCCTCCTTCATGGTGGGCTCGTGAGGGCTGCGCACGTGGCTGACGAAGTCGAACGCGATGAAGCCGAGCAGGACGATGACGGTGATGACCCAGGTGAGGGTGTTGACTTCCACTTGGAAAAAGACCTCCGGTCTCAAGGTGTGACGTGAAAACCGGAGGTCTCCCCCGCTGCGTGGATGGTGCAGCCGGCACGGCCGGGGAACCGTGCCGCCACCGCCAGAGGCGGTACGGAACGGCCACCGTGCTGACGACCGGTGCCGTTGGGTGGGGTACTCCCCTCCATGAACGAGACCACTCTACAGCGGTGTCGCACGGCGACGCCAACGGTGCGGGACACCGGCACCTGCGGTACCCGTCAGAAAACTCCACCGGAGGGGTTGGTGGTCACGGTCGTTGTTCCGTCATCGCCGTCGTCGCCGGGGAGGTCTCCCCCGAAATCATCTTCCTTCGGGGCCTCCGCCGGATCGGCGCCCTTGATCATCCAGATGACGGTGTCCAGTTCCTCCGGCTTGACGAGCACTTCGCGGGCCTTGGATCCCTCGGAGGGGCCGACGACTCCCCGGGTCTCCATCAGGTCCATGAGTCGGCCCGCCTTCGCGAAGCCGATACGGAGCTTGCGTTGCAGCATCGACGTGGAACCGAACTGGCTCGTGACGACGAGTTCGACCGCCTGGAGCAGATCCTCGAGATCGTCCCCGATGTCGTCGTCGATGTCCTTCTTCGCTTCCGCGGACTTGTCCTCGGTGACGCCTTCGGTGTAGTCCGGCTCGGCCTGTGCCTTCGCCGCATCGACGACGGCCTGAACCTCCTCGTCGGTGACGAAGGCGCCCTGGATCCGCTGCGGTTTACCTGCGCCCTGCGGGATGAACAGCGCGTCTCCCATTCCGATCAGTTTCTCGGCACCCGCCTGGTCCAGGATGACGCGGGAGTCGGTGAGCGACGAGGTGGCGAACGCGAGCCTGGAGGGTACGTTCGTCTTGATCAGTCCGGTGACCACGTCGACGGACGGACGCTGCGTGGCGAGCACGAGGTGGATGCCCGCGGCACGCGCCTTCTGGGTGATCCGGACGATCGAGTCCTCGATCTCCTTCGGTGCGGTCATCATCAGGTCGGCGAGCTCATCTACGACGCACACGATGTACGGGTACGGACGGTACTCCCGCTGGGAGCCCTGCGGGGCGGCGACCTCACCGGAGAGGACCTTGCGGTTGAAGTCCTTGATGTGCCGGACGCGGGCGGACTTCATGTCCATGTAGCGCTGTTCCATCTCCTCGACGAGCCACTGCAACGCCGATGCCGCCTTCTTCGGCTGCGTGATGATCGGCGTGATCAGGTGCGGGATGCCCTCGTATGGGGTGAGCTCCACCATCTTGGGGTCGACGAGGATGAGCCGCACCTGCTCGGGTGTCGCCCTGGTGAGCAGGGAGACGAGCAGCGAGTTGACGAAGGCGGACTTGCCGGAACCCGTCGCACCTGCGACGAGGAGGTGGGGCATCTTCTGCATCGAGTGGGACACGAACTCGCCCTCGATGTCCTTGCCGAGTCCGATGAGCATCGGGTCGTGGTTGTCGACGGTCGCGGGTGCGTTGAGCACATCCCCCAGCCGGACCATCTCCCGGTCGGTGTTCGGGACCTCGATTCCGACGAGTGACTTGCCCGGGATGGGCGCCAGGATCCGGACGTTGTCGGTGGCCGCGGCGTACGCGAGATTCGACTGCAGGTTGGTGATCTTCGAGACCTTCACACCGGGGCCGAGCTGGACCTCGTACCGGGTGACCGTCGGTCCACGGGAGAATCCGACGACCGAGGCATCGACATTGAATTCACTGAATACCTCGGTTATCGCCTCGATCATCCGGTCGTTGGCCTCGGAGCGGGTCTTCGGCCGGTTTCCGGGGATGAGCATGTCGGCGCTGGGGATGACGTAGTCATCGGATCCGGCTACCGCGGACGCCTGTTCCGGCGTTTCCGGTGGCTTCCGCGCGGTGGTTTTTCGCTCGCTGGCCGGAACGGATGCGGGCACCGCCACGGCATCGACCCCGGAGCGGGCGATGATCGCGTCGCGCATCGCCTTCCTCGATGCGGACACGGCGTCATCCACGCCCCTGGCGGCGGCGCCGGCAGCCGCGGCGGTCGTGGCTGCACCGGCCGCGGCCGCGGTTTCGCCCGCACGGGAAGTCGTCCGCGCAGCGGCTCCTGCCGCGGCACCGCCTGCGGCACCTGTACGGTGCCGTTCCGCCACGGGTTGAGGGGTGTCCGGAACGACGGGCAGCTCATTGGTGTCGGAAGCGGACGGGGACTGCTTGCGGACGGGTCGTGCGGGCTCCTCCACGGGCGACGTGGAGAACAGGGTGTGCTCACCGTCGTCCTCATCCTCGGGCAGCGGGTACGCCTCCATGGGGGTGACGGGTCGGTGGCGGGAGGCCTTCGTCCGCGCGGGGCGATAGGTCTCCTCGTACTCCGTGAAGTCGGCGTCATCGTCGAGGTTGTCGGTGTCCGGCCCGGTGACCGTGCCGTCGGACGATGCGCCGAATCCGAAGAAGTCGGCGACGCCCCCGAGGAATGAGGGACGTCCGCTCGTCAGTTCGTCGCGACTGCTCCGCTCGAGTAGTCCGGCGAGATGGTCGGTGAACTCCCGGACCGTGATACCGGTGACCTTCAGTGCCCCGTAGACGATGACGAGGACGAGCAGCGGGACCGCGATGTAGGGGGTGAATCCCCGTGCAGCGACGTCGCCGACGAGTACGCCGACCGCTCCGCCGGCGTTCCGCCGCCCGGCGATGTCGGTGGGAAGCCCGGCGAAGATGTGGATCAGCCCCAGCATCGAGACGACGATGAGGGTGACCCCCACCGGGACACGGGGTGTCGCCGACGACGCCCCGCTTGTCCCTGTGCCGCTTCCGGCCATGAGCGATACCGCACCGACGATGAGAACGATCGGGAGGACGAGCGCACCCGCCCCGATGAGCCACCGGACAGCGTCGTCGACCGCACGCCCGACGGGCCCCGCCACATCGAGCCAGACGGCACCTCCGAGGATGACGGCCAGTGCGATGAGCACCAGGCCGAGACCATCGTGCGGGGAGCTCTGCGGCTGCCCGGTGTCGGACTCCGGAGAACCTTCCACGTCGGTTCCCGTTTCGCGACGCTGCGGGTCACGACCGCCCCGCCGGTTGCCGCCGTCGGGTTCCGTGCTCATCTTCCGTCTCTTTCGGTCATCCGGGTACGGGATCTCCTCTGTCGCCTCGAACCCCGCCTCGTCCGGCACCACGTCATCCCGGAAGCTCATCGACCGGGTGGCGCCCCCGATTCCCCTGGCCGCCGCGCCGAACATTCCCCGGATACCTCCGCCGACGGCCCGGAAGGCACTTCCGGTCCGTTCCTCGGAGGTCACTGCCGCGCGCTGCGCCGGACGTGTCTGAGCGGCGCGGGACACGTTCCGCTGACTGCGGGAGGTACCGGGGCGCTTGCTGTCTCGTCGTGTGGTTCCGGGGCGGCTTTTGGCTGGCATGACTGAAAGGATAGACGCATCCGACACTCCAGTCACAGATGCCACACCGGGGCGCGGGCGAGAAGGCCACCGCTCCCCTCCCCCGTCACACCGCAGCCCCTCAGATACTCGTGAACCGGATCCTGTCCCGATCACCGGTCACCGTCACAACCACCTCGGTTCTGCCGAAACAGAACAACAGGAGCTCGCCCGTGGCACCGGACACTCGGACGACGTCCGATCCGCGGCTGGCGACACCACGGCGCTCCGCCGCGACGATGGACGGAGCTCCGTCGGGATCGAGGATCACCGGGCATTCCGAACCCCGGAGCAGTCGGGAACCGAACCGCCGCAGAACGGCCAGCAGGACCCGAGTATCGTCGGGACCGATTGCCCGCGGCGCCCGACCTTCACGGGCACGCCGCACATCCTCGTGGTGGATGAAGTGCTCCCCGGCATTCAACTGGGCGTCGAGAAACCGCAGTGGGCTGAGTCGTGGCGGTCCGGACGCCCATTCGCGAACGATGTCCGCGTAGTCACGTGATCCGACCTGCTCGCTGACGGAACGGAGATGACCGCGGAGCGCCGGGACGAACATCCCCGCCGCCGCATCGGGGCGCGTTTCCCGGACGAGCAGGTGAACCGCCATGTCTCTCGTGCTCCAGCCCTCGCAGAGGGTTGGGGCGTCAGGCCCGAGTTCGAGGAGGAGCGAGCCGAGTGCGGCCCGTTCGGATGCGGCGAAAGTCATGGCCCCAGCCTAGTCGTACCGGTTCAGTGAACCGATTCGACCGGGCCGGGGCCATGTCGTTGATGCGGGTACGTGAGGTCAGCGGGTCTCTCGGGCCCGGCGTACGGCCTCATCCGGGACCGGATTGTGGCTGTCCGAGCTCATCGGCACGACGGTCGGGATGACCATCGGCTTACGGCGCCACTTCTGCTCGACGAAGCGCGACACCTTGCGGCGCAGCTGACGGACCATGCGGTAGGGGTCGTTCTCGCCTTCGCCGGCGAGCTGGCGCATCGTGTTGTCGACCAGTTCGGTGATCTCCGGCATCATGGCCTTCGCGTCCTCGGAGAAGCCCTTGGCCTGGACCGTCGGGCGCTCCAGCGGTCGGCCGGTGCGGTTGTCGATGACGACGGTGATGGAGATGAGGCCACCTTCGCCCATCTCGGTGCGGTCGGCGAGGACCTCGTCGTCGATGTCACCCATGGTGACACCGTCGACGTAGAGGTTGCCGATCGGGATCTGACCGACGACCTCGGCCCTGCCGTCGACGAGGTCGACGACGACGCCGTTCTGGGCGAGCATGACACGCTCGCGGTCGACGCCGGTGGAGACGGCGAGTTCCTTGTTGGCGCGGAGGTGGCGCCACTCACCGTGGACCGGCATCGCGTTCTTCGGGCGGACGGCGTTGTAGAGGAAGAGAAGCTCCCCTGCGTAGCCGTGACCGGAGGTGTGGACCTTGGCGTCCTTGCCGGTGATGACTGTCGCCCCGATCTGCGCGAGCATGTTGATGACGCCGAAGACGGCCTCCTCGTTGCCGGGGACCAGCGAGGAGGAGAGGATGATCAGGTCGCCGTCACGGACGGTGACCTGACGGTGCTCACGACGCGCCATGCGGGACAGCGCGGCCATGGGCTCGCCCTGGGTGCCGGTGGTGATCAGCATGACCTTGTGCGGGGCCATGCGGCCCGCTTCATCCATGCTGATGAAGGTGCCCTTGGGCGCCTTCAGGTAGCCGAGCTTCTCGGCGATCTCCATGTTGCGGATCATCGAACGACCGTTGAAGGCGACCTTGCGGCCGGTGGCGACGGCGGCATCCACGGCCGCCTGGACGCGGTAGACGTTCGAGGCGAAGGACGCGAGGATGACCCGCTGCTTGGCCTCGCCGATCAGACGACGCAGGGTCGGGGCGATGTCGGACTCGGAGCCGGACATGCCGGGCGTCGTGGCGTTCGTCGAATCGCAGAGGAACAGATCGATGCCCTCGTCGCCGTAGCGGGAGATCGCCGGAAGGTCGGTCGGACGTCCGTCGGTGGGCGTCTGATCCAGTTTGATGTCGCCGGTGAGCAGGACCGTACCGGCCTTCGTCTTCAGGACGATACCGAGGCAGTCCGGGATCGAGTGGTTCACCGCGAAGAAGCGGACGTTGAACGGACCGTAATCCTTCTCCGATGCCTGGTCGACCTCGATGAGCTTCGGGCGCAGCCGGTGTTCGCGACACTTCGCGGCGATGAGCGCGAGCGTGAACTTCGAGCCCACGATCGGCAGATCTGGACACATCTTGAGCAGCCACGGGATCGCACCGATGTGGTCCTCGTGCCCGTGGGTGATCACCAGCGCGTCGATGCGGTCGAGCTTGTCCTCGAGGTACGAGAAGTCGGGCAGGATCAGATCGACGCCTGGCTCACCGGAGGACGGGAAGAGCACGCCGCAGTCCACGATGAGGATGCGGTTGTTGTACTCGAAGACCGTCATGTTGCGGCCGATCTCCGAGATTCCGCCGAGCGCGATGACGCGCAGGCCGTTCTTCGGGGCCTTCGGAGGTTCCGGGAGACGGCGGGTCAGGTCAGCGCCCTGCATGGACTTGACGACGTTGCGACCACGGTCGTTGTTGTCACCACGGTTACCCTGCGAACGGTCGTTGCCGCCACGGTATCCGCCGCCGGAGTTGCCGCCCCGGCCGCGGCGGTTTCCACCGGAATTCCGGTCGTTGCCGCCGCCGCGGTTGTTGTCACGGTCGCCACGGTCGCCGTTAGGAGACTTCGCTCCCGACTTCTTCGTGCCCCGGTTGTCGGTTCCGGCGTCACCGTCCGTGCCTTCGGCTACGGGGGTGGGCTGCTCAGGGGCCTTGAATTCGGGGGCCTCCGGCGGACCCGCCTTGCGGGTGACCTTCCGGGATCGATTACGGGTGTCAGACATATTTATAGGACTCCAGCCTGTTCTAGATCGGTGCGGAGTTCCTCGAGCTGCGCCTGATCCACGGGGATCTGCGGCAGCCGGGGTTCTCCGGCGTCGAGGCCCTGCAGTCGCAGAGCCCCCTTCGAGAAGCTGACTCCACCCAGGCGTGCCTGGGCTCTGATCAGCGGGGAAAGTTTGTTGTTGACAGCGCGCGCACGAACGAGGTCACCTTCGGTGAAACTCGTGTGCAGCTCACGCAGTTGGCGTGCTGCAGCATGCCCGATCACGGAGATGAAACCGGTGGCCCCCAGCGACAGCCAGGGGAGGTTGAGCGGGTCATCTCCCGAGTACCAGGCGAGACCTGTCTCGGCGATCAGGGGTGTGGCGGCGGCGAGGTCGCCCTTGGCGTCCTTGACGGCCACGATCGTGCGATGTTCAGCCAGACGTTTAATGGTATCAGATTCAATCGGGATAACCGAACGGGGCGGAATGTCGTACAGGCACACCGGCAGATCGGTGGCGTCGGCGACGGCGGTGAAGTGGCGGTAGATGCCCTCCTGCGTCGGCTTCGAATAGTACGGCGTGACCACGAGCAGGGAATCAGCCCCGGCATCCGCGGATGCCTTCGCGAGTGCGACCGACGCCGCGGTGTCGTAGGTGCCGGCGCCGGCGATGATCTTCGCGCGGTCACCGACCTCGGCCTTGACCTCGCGCAGCAGGGTGAGCTTCTCGTCAGTGGTCGTCGTCGGGGACTCGCCGGTCGTACCGGCCAGAACGAGGGCGTCGCACCCCTCGGCGACGAGATGTGCCGCGAGCCGGCGGCCCGCGGCGGTGTCGAGGTCACCGTTGCGGTCGAACGGGGTGACCATGGCAACCGCTACGGTACCGAAGTGCTCGGCCCCGGTGCTGACTGTCATACCTGTGCTCATGTTCTACGAGGGTACCCGGTCTGGCCGGGGTGACGGACATTGCGGTGCCTCCGGCGTGTGTCGTCGGCGTCGCGGGTCCGCCTGACTCGACCGGGAGTCCCCGCTCTCAGAAGTCGGTGACGTACGGACTGACCGCCATCTCGGAGCCGTCCGAGAGCGTGGCGATGTCGAAGTCCCCGAAGATGGTCGGCGCGATCCCCTGGAGCAGCCGGAGGCATTCGACGGCTACCGTCCGGATCTCGATGTCGGCGTGTTCGGTCGCCCGCATGCCGATGAAGTGCCGCCAGGCCCGGTGGTTGCCGGTCACGACTATGCGCGACTCCGTGGCGTTCGGGAGGACCGCGCGCGCGGCCTGCCGAGCCTGTTTGCGGCGGAGCAGGGCGTTCGGTTCGTCCTCGAGTTTCTCCTCGAGCGCGGTGAGCAGTTCGTTGAAGGTGAAGCGCGCATCGTCGACGCCCTGCATGAACAGCCGGGTGAGTTCCTCGTCCCCGGCGATGAGGGGCGGAATCACCACCTCGCTCTGCTCCGAGTGCACGAAGCGCTGGGAGAGCTGCGAGAAGGAGAAGTGCCGGTGCCGCACGAGTTCATGGGTGGCGGAGCGCGAGATACCCCGGATGTAGATGGTGGCACTCGAATGCTCGAACAGGGCGGTGTGCCCGACCTCCATGATGTGCCGCAGGTACGCCGCGTTGGACGCGGTGCGTGGGTTCGGTTTGTCGAACGTCTCGTAGCAGGCGCGTCCGGCGAACTCGGCGAGAGCCTCGCCGTCGGCGGCGTCTGTCTCCCAGTCGATGTCCTCGGGCGGTGTGAAGGTGGTGTGCGCGATCAGCTGCACCTTCAGATCCACGGGTCGGGCCACGGAACGTGTCTCCTCGGTTGATTCGGGTGTGTCGGTGGACGGGGCGGGATCAGAGATCGAGGTAGTTCTCGAGCCCGACGGTGAGGCCGGGGAACTCATGGATCCGCCGGACGCCGACCAGGACGCCGGGAACGAAGCTCGTCCGGTCGTAGGAGTCCTGTCGGATGGTCAGTGACTGTCCCCGGGAACCGAAGATGACCTCCTCGTGAGCGACCATTCCGGTCATCCTCACCGCGTGGACCCTGACCCCGTCGACATCCGCTCCCCTGGCACCGTCCAGGGACTGTTCGGTCGCGTCGGGCTGCGCGCCCAGATCCGCGTCCCGACGGGCTGCGGCGATGCCCTCGGCCGTGTGGATCGCGGTGCCGGAGGGGGCGTCGAGCTTGTTCGGGTGGTGGTACTCGACGACCTCCGCGGATTCGAAGAACCTGGCCGCCTGTTTCGCGAACTCCATGGTCAGCACGGCGGAGATCGCGAAGTTCGGGGCGATGAGGACGCCGACGCCCTCGTGCTCCGAATCGGCGATCCACCTGCGCACCTGATCCAGGCGCTCCGGGGTGAAGCCCGTCGTCCCGACGACACACGAGATCCCGTTGCCGATGCAGAACTCGAGGTTCGCCATCACGGCGGAGGGCGCGGTGAAGTCGACGATGACCTGCGCACCGGCGTCGACGAGTGCACCGAGGTCGTCATCCCGGTCGATCTCCGCGACGAGTTCGAGGTCCGCCGCGTCCCGGATCCCCTCGACGACCGCCTGTCCGACGCGACCGCCGGCCCCGAGAACTCCCACCCTGCTGAATCCGCTGTCTGCCATATCTACTCCTCAAATGCTGTTCCCAATGTCAGGAGGGCCGGACCGGCGCCGGTGACGTTGTCCCGGGCGTCGGCACACCGTGCTCCCGGGTCCAGTGTAGGCACCGCGGCCGACCGGTTCCTGCCGGGGTGCGCCACTGTGGGTGACACCGGCGCCACCGGATCCGGGTACCGGCCGGGTACTCCGGGAATGCGCTGAGCCACCGACCCGGGCGGAGCGAATTCCTTCGGGAATCCGCCGCCCGGGGCGGTGGCTCAGGTCGGCGTCGTCGCCGGGGTGGTGACTACTCCGCGGTGTCTTCCTCGACGGGGGCGAGGGAGATCTTCCCCCGGTTGTCGATGTCCAGGATCTCGACCTGGATCTTGTCGCCGACGTTGACGACGTCCTCGACGCGTTCGATCCGCTTCTTGCCGCCCAGCTTGGAGATGTGGACGAGCCCGTCACGGCCCGGGAGCAGGGAGACGAAGGCACCGAAGTTGGTGGTCTTGACGACGGTTCCGAGGAACCGCTCCCCGACCTTCGGCATCTGCGGGTTCGCGATGGAGTTGATCTTCTCGATCGCGGCGTCCGCGGCCTCCCCGGAGAACGCGGACACGTAGATGGTGCCGTCATCCTCGATGGAGATGTTCGCGCCGGTGTCCTCGGTGATCGAGTTGATGGTCTTGCCCTTCGGGCCGATGACCTCACCGATCTTGGACTGCGGCACTGTCACCGTGACGATGCGGGGCGCGAGTGCGCTCATCTCGTCGGGGCCGTCGATGACCTCGGACATGGTCTCGAGGATCGCCAGGCGGGCGTCCCGGGCCTGGGACAGCGCACCGGCGAGAACCTCGGACGGGATGCCGTCGAGCTTCGTGTCGAGCTGGAGGGCCGTGATGAAGTCCTCCGTGCCGGCGACCTTGAAGTCCATGTCACCGAACGCGTCCTCGGCACCGAGGATGTCGGTGAGCGCCACGTAGCGGGTCTCTCCGTCGACCTCGTCGGACACGAGCCCCATGGCGATACCGGCGACGGGGGCCTTCAGTGGAACACCGGCGTTGTAGAGCGACAGCGTCGACGCACAGACGGAACCCATCGAGGTCGAGCCGTTGGAGCCGAGGGCCTCGGACACCTGACGGATCGAGTACGGGAACTCCTCACGGGTCGGGAGCACCGGCAGGACGGCGCGCTCGGCGAGCGCGCCGTGGCCGATTTCGCGGCGCTTCGGGGAACCGACGCGTCCGGTCTCACCGACGGAGTACGGCGGGAAGTTGTAGTGGTGCATGTAGCGCTTGTGGTCGACGGGCGACAGCGAGTCGATATGCTGCTCCATCTTCAGCATGTCCAGGGTGGTGACACCGAGGATCTGCGTCTCACCGCGCTCGAAGAGCGAGGAACCGTGCGCGCGCGGAATGAGGTCGACCTCGACGCCGAGATCACGGATGTCGGTGATGCCACGGCCGTCGATGCGGAAGTGGTCCGTGAGGATGCGGTGCCGGACGACGGCCTTCATCACCGCGTTGTAGGCGTTGCGGATCTCCTTGCCGCGCTCCGGGAACTCCTCGATGAGCGCGGCCTCGATCTCGGCCATGTGCTCGTTTGTTGCGTCGTCGCGGTCCTGCTTGCCTGCGATGGACATCAGCTTGGTCAGCTTGGACTTGGCCTTCTTCTCCACAGCGGCGTACACGTCGTCGGTGTAGGGCGGGAAGAGCGGGAACTCCTGGGTCTCCTTGGCCGCTTCCCTGGCCAGCAAACGCTGGGCCTCGCAGAGCTTCTCGATGAAGGGCTTCGCCGCCTCGAGCCCCTCGGCGACGACGGATTCAGTCGGGGCGGGTGCGCCCTCGGCGACCCGGGCGATGACGTTCTCGGTGGCTCCGGCCTCGACCATCATGATCGCCACATCGTCGCCCTCATCTCCCCCCTTCCTACCGGGGACGATGCGTCCCGCGACGACGATCTCGAACAGTGCCTGGGCGTGCTGCTCGTCGGTCGGGAACGCGACCCACTGACCCTTCGGGTGCTTCTCGTCGACGACGAGCGCCATCCGGACACCACCGACGGGGCCGGACACCGGCAGACCGGAGAGCTGGGTGGCGGCGGACGCGGCGTTGATCGCCACGACGTCGTACATGTCCTTCGGATCCATCGACAGGACGGTGATCACGCACTGGACCTCGTTGCGCAGTCCCTTGACGAAGGTCGGGCGCAGCGGGCGGTCGATCAGACGGCAGGCCAGGACGGCCTCGGTGGAGGGGCGTCCCTCCCTGCGGAAGAAGGAGCCGGGAATCCGCCCGGCGGCGTACATGCGCTCCTCGACATCGACCGTCAGCGGGAAGAAGTCGAATCCCTCCCGGGGATTGCTGGAGGCGGTGGTGGTGGCCAGCAGCATCGTGCCCTCATCGAGGTACGCGGTGACTGATCCACCTGCCTGGCGGGCCAGCTGGCCCGTCTCGAGGCGAATGGTGCGGGTACCGAAATCGCCGTTATCGATCGTGGCGGTGGCCTCGACGATTCCGAATTCGGTGTCATTGGTGATAGTAACGTCGCGCAAGCGAGTTCTCCTTTTCTCAGCCTTCTGCTCGGCGATCTTCGGTGCCGCCGTTCATGTCTTCTTCGTGGAAGGCTCCGCACCAGAGTACCAGTTCACGTGCGGCAGCACCGGTGACGGACGGCGCCCACCGAAGCCGAACCGGGACTGCACCGCAGGCCCGGCGCCTTTTCGGACCACAGAACAAAGTTTTCGGTGTGCCGCCAATTCCGGGGCACCACCGCCTCTTCCACCCCTCGTGTGGTGGGCGCGGGGACCGGGGAACGCGAAAGCCGCCCCCCGGGAAAGGAGGACGGCTTTTTCGTGGAGAAAGGCCTTAGCGACGCAGGCCCAGACGGGAGATCAGATCACGGTAGCGATCGACGTTGTTCTCCTTGAGGTACTTCAGCAGGCCACGACGGCGACCGACCATGAGGAGAAGGCCGCGGCGGGAGTGGTGGTCGTGCTTGTGGAACTTGAGGTGCTCGGTGAGCTCACGGATGCGGGTCGTCAGCAGTGCGATCTGAGCCTCCGGCGAACCGGTGTCGGACTCGTGCAGGCCGAACTCGGCCAGGATCGCCTTCTTCTTCTCGGTGGAAAGTGCCACGGAGTATTCTCCTCTTACATAATTTCAGTCCACATGAAAATTCCGTGTGCCCGACCTCGTCGATCTCCGGGATTGACCGGATCACGGGCATGTCCCGCACACGGGGAGCGACTGCTGTGGACCGCAGTCACAAACCTCGCAACACTATAGCACGAACGTCGTCGATCTCACTCAACCGACTGGTGCGGTGCCATGATCCGGCGGGTCCGCCGGACGTCACGGTCCATGGCGGTGAGGAGATCATCAACTCCGTCGAACTTCTCCATGCCCCGCAGATGGTCGATGAACTCGATCTCGCAGTGCCTGCCGTAGAGATCCGCCTCCCGGTCCAGGACGAAGGCCTCGACGCTACGCCGTTCATCGCCGAAGGTCGGATTCGTGCCGACTGAGATCGCGGTGATGTACCGGGTTCCGGGCACCATGTCGCCCTCCAGCGGACCCGCGTCGGGATCGTCGGTGACCGTGAACCAGCCGCAGTACACCCCGTCCGCTGGAACGGCGACGGCGTCCGGGAAGTAGAGGTTGGCGGTAGGGTAGCCGAGCTCCCGGCCGCCCCGGCCAGCACCCCGGACGACCTCACCGGACAGCCGGAAGGGCCGCCCGAGCGCCCAGTTCGCCCGGGCCACATCCCCCTCGCGCAGCAGGCCCCGGATGACCGAGGATGAGATGGTCGTCCCGTCCTCGGTGAGCAGACCCTGGACGTCCACCTCGATACCGCGTCCGGAACCGAGCTCGCGGAGGGTGCCGGTGTTGCCGGCAGCCCGGTGACCGAAGGTGAAGTTCTCCCCCACCACGACGGCGACGGCCTTCAGCTTCCCGGCCAGGACGCGGTCGACGAAGTCCTCCGGCGACTGCTTCGCCATGCTCGCTGTGAACGGGACGACGAGCATGTGGTCCACACCGAGCTCCCGGGCGAGATCGGCCCGGGTGGTCACCGTACCGAGCCTCGGAGGCAGCTTCTCGGGCGCGAAAACCGACATCGGATGGGGGTCGAAGGTCATGAGGACCGCGGGAACGCCGAGCTCCCGGGCCCGCCGGGTGGCCGCTCCGATGAGCCTCCGATGCCCCCGGTGAACTCCGTCGAACACACCGATGGTGACCACCGAGCCCTCTAGGTCGGCGGGTATCTGCTCCAGTCCGTGCCAAATGTCCACCGGTACAGGTTACGTGATCGCCTAAACTGGCCGCATGACTGATCCCCTCGCCACATCCGGACTCGTCGTCGTGGACAAACCCGCGGGCCTGACCTCGCACGATGTGATCGCCCGCCTCCGTCGGGCCTTCGGCACCAGGAAGGTCGGGCACGCGGGAACCCTCGATCCGATGGCCACGGGGGTACTGGTGGTCGGCATCGGGCGCGGCACCCGTTTCCTGGCCCATCTGGTGGCCGAGACGAAGTCCTACACGGGCACGATCCGGCTCGGCGCCTCGACATCGACGGACGACGCTGAGGGCGAGGTGGTCTCGTCCGCCCCGGCAGGTGCGGTTGCCCGGCTCGATGACGCGGAGATCACCACGGCACTCGGTGACCTGCGGGGGGAGATCATGCAGAAGCCGAGCGCGGTGAGTGCGATCAAGATCGACGGTAAACGGGCGCATGAACGGGTCCGTGCGGGAGAGACGGTCGAGATTCCGGCCCGACCGGTGACCGTCCACCGACTCGAGGTCACCGACCTCCGCCGTGGTGCGGACCACGTCGACATAGACATCGATGTTCTCTGTTCGTCCGGTACCTACATCCGTTCCCTGGCTCGCGACCTCGGGGAGGCGCTCGGGGTCGGAGGCCACCTCACCGCGCTCCGGCGTACGTCGGTTGGGCCGTTCGCCATCGGCCGTGCCCGCCCCCTGGCGGAGATCATGGACCGGCCGGAGCTGTCATTGAGCCTCGACGAGGCGCTCGCCGCATCCTTCCCGGTCCTCGAGGTCACCGATGACGAGGGTGCCGCACTCGCGATGGGTAAATGGCTGGAGCCCCGCGGTCTGTCGGGCGTGCACGCGGCGGTCACGCCCGACGGGCGGGCGGTGGCACTGGTGAAGGAGGGCCGCAAACGCCTGGCCACGGTGTTCGTCGCACGTCCGTCGACCCTCTGACCGACACCTAGGTGATCGCCGTCGTGGCGATGACGTAGCCGTCCCGTATCAACCACCTTCCGGAGATGAACGGCACCGGTGTCGGACGGACCAGCAGATAGGACACGAAGGTACCGTCGAGGCGCAGATCGACCTCCGCCTGCTCGAAGCCCAGCCACCGGTGCGTCAGCGGGAACCACGCCTTGTAGGTGGCCTCCTTCGCGCAGAACAGCAGGCGGTCCGCACCCTCGATCCCCGCGTCGCGGAACTTCTCCAGCTGGGGCAGCTCGCCCTCCCGGGCGATCGAACTGAGGATCCCCTCCGGGAGCGCCTCGGCGGGTTCCGCGTCGATTCCCATCGACCGGATGAGCAGGGACGGCGCGACCACCGCCGCACGGAAACCCTCGGTGTGCGTGAGTGAACCGGAAACGGCCGGTGGGAGCAGGGGCATACCCCGCTCGCCGCGCAGGATCGGCGCCCCCGTCTCCCGTCCGAGTTGTTCGAGTGCACGGTGCGCACACCAACGGGCGTCACCGAACTCAGCTTTCCGAACATCGAGAGCGTGCGCCACCAGGGCTTTCTCGAGGGGATGCAGTCCGTTGAAGTTGGTGAGGTCATTCACCCCCACCTCGGTCTTGACCCAGCAGAATCTCGCGGAGTTCGGGAACAGGGTACCGTCAAGCATCCCGCACCTCCATCACCGGATAGGGCCAGGTCCACTCCCCCGACAGGTGCCGGTTCCACTCCCGTGGGTAGCCGAGTGAGACCTCTATGTGCGGGATCCCGTCGATGACCGTGATTCCGGGGGTGTGCAGATGCCCGTAGACCACGGCCCGGGCGCCGTATCTCTGTGCCCAGGTGCGGGTGTGCCGGGTACCGCACCAGAGTGACAGTTCCGGGAAGGCCATCTTCTTCACCGGTTCGATGATCAGGGGCCAGTGGTTGACCAGGACGGTCGGACCATCGACCTTGCTGAGCCGTTTGATCGAGTAGGCCAGGCGGTCCCAGCACCACGCCCGGATATCGACGAAGGGGGCGATGGCGAACTGATCGGTCATCACGACCTGGCGGTCGTGGGCGGCCTGCACCGCCTGTTCCACCGTGTACCCGGTCTTGCGGAACGAGTAGTCGTAGAGGGTGAACAGGGGAACGACGGTGACGCCGTCGAACACCGGGTACGGATCCTCCGGGGTCAGGACGTCGATCCTCCGGCATCCGGCCACCAGCTCCTCGTACTTGGCCCGCCCCTGGTGCCTGTCGGTGGAACGGGAGAACAACTCGTGGTTCCCCGGAACCCAGATCACGCACGCGAAGCGTTTACGGAGCCGGTTGAGGATCTGCAGCACGAGCTCGGTGCGCTCGGCCACGTCACCGGCGACGATCAGCCAGTCGGAGGAGTCCCGTGGCTGGATGGAGTCGATCATCTCCCCGTTGTCCTTCACCGCGCCGTGCAGATCAGCGACGGCCCACAGTGTCTGCGTCACTCTTCCCGGGGCGTCGGGGACGCCGGGCGCACTGGGGGTCTGGGACATGCGATTCATTATGCCGCACCCGTGCTGGCACGGTCCCCTTCTTCGCGGCCCGCTGGGGCACTCCCCCGGGCCCAGCGCATCGAACGGAACCGCCACGCGACGAACCCGAGGCGCAGCACCATGAAGGCGGCGAGTCCGCACCAGACTCCGGTGAGTCCGGTTCCCGTGAACAGCGCGAGCCAGACCCCGGGAACGAAACCGGCCATCACCGAGGCGATCGTCGCGTTCCGCAGATAGGCGACATCCCCGGCACCGAGCAGGACCCCGTCGAGCGCGAACACCACGCCCCCGGCGACGATCATCCCGACCATCAGCCACCACGGCCCGACCATGGTCGCGAGGGTTTCACCGTCGGTGGTGAATAGCCCCGGGATGATGGAGTGCCCGAGCGCGAACACCACGGCCAGTACCACCGCGAGACCGCAGGAGAACACGGTCACCCGGGTACCCACCCGTCGCGCGAGCCCGGAGGTTCCGGCTCCGAGGGCGGCGCCCGTCAGGGCCTGGGCCGCGATCGCGAGGGAATCCAGGACGAGGGAGATGAAGTTCCACAGCTGCAGCAGCACCTGGTGCGCGGCGAGAGACGCCGCCCCGAACCGGGCCGCCACCGCCGCCGCGGAGATGAACGCGACCTGGAAGGACAGGGAGCGGGCGATGAGATCACGCCCCATGACCAGCTGTTTGCGCATGATCCCCGGCTCCGGGCGCCAGTTGCCCCCGTGCATCCGGGCGAGACAGATGAGGAAGAGGACGGCGGTGATCGACTCGCCGGTGAGATTCGCCCACGCGGAGCCGACGATGCCGAGGTGACCGACCAGGTAGGGGACGAGCACCGCGGAGGGCAGCACTCCCGCGAGCGTGAACCACAACGGCAGCCGCGTGTTCTGGATCCCCCTCAGCCAACCGTTTCCCGCCATGGTCACCAGGATCAGCGGAATGCCCGCACCCGCGACCCGGAGCCAGGTCGTGGCTTCCGCGGCGACGACCGCGTCGCCCGCCAGCCACATGGTCAGCCGCGGTGCACCGGCGAGGATCACCGCCGCGATCACGGCACCGACCGCGAGTGCCACCCACGTCGCCTGGACGCCCTCACCGACGGCCTCCGGCTTCCTTCCGGCTCCGTAGAGCCGGGCCGAGCGCGCGGTGGTCCCGTAGCTGAGGAACGTCAGCTGTGTGGTGACCATCGCCTGGATCGTGGTCGCCGCACCGAGTGCCGCGAGTTCGTGTTGCCCGAGGCGGCCGACGACCGCCGTGTCGAGGAGAAGATAGAGCGGCGTGGCGGCGAGCACACCGAGCGCGGGCAGCGCCAGACCGAGAATCCGACCGAGGCTGACCTTCTCCAGTTTCCGGGACTCCGTCTCCGTCACGCCCCGTTCTCCCGCGCGGACAGGGACCGGGAGTGTCCCGCTACTGCGTCCCGCACCGTCGCAAGGACCGTGTCCCTGGTTCCCTGGACCGTCGCGCCGGCGGCCAGGAGATGGCCCCCGCCACCGAGTGACGTCGCCACTGAGGCGACGTCGTGGTCCGTGGATCGCAGTGAGACGGACCAGATGCCGGGCTGATTCTCCTTGAGCAGCACCCCCACCCCCTGCCCGGTGGCGCGGATGAACTCGGTGAGCGATTCGATCGTCTCGGGATTCGTCTCCGTGATGGTGGCGTGGTCGGCGGTGAGGACCGTCAGACCGGGGCCGTCGGGGTGGGTCTCCACACCGGCGAGAACCCTGCCGATGACCTTCAGGGAACCCGGTGTGGTCGCGTCCATGAGATCAACGGCGACGGCCCGCGTGTCGACACCGCGTTCCATCAGGTCAGCCGCCATGAGGTGCATCGCGGGGCCGCCCCAGCGGAAGCTCCCGGTGTCCGTGACCAAACCCGCGTAGAGGGCGTGCGCCACGCCCCGGTCGATCCTGTCCCCGGACCGGGTGAACCACCGGTGGAGGATGGCCGTCGTCGATTCCGCTGTCGGGTCGATGACGTCGACGGTCCCGAAGCCCTCGTTCGATGAGTGGTGGTCGATGACGAGCACCCGGTCATGACCGCGGATACCCTCCGCGCAGGTTCCGGTGCGTCCGAGGTCACCGCAGTCCACCGTCACCACGAGATCCGCGGCGGGAAGCCGATCCACCAGCTGAATGTCGTCACATCCCGGGATGGTGCGGAGATTGGAGGCGATGGGTTCGACCTGGCCGATGACACCACGTGCGTCGATACCGCGCCGCCGGAGCACCGCGACGGTGGCGCACACGCTCCCGATCGCGTCGGCGTCGGGCCGGATGTGGCCGACGACGACCGCGGTGGAGACCGTCCCCGGATCGATCAGTTCCTCGGCGGCTGTGAAGAACGGGTCCGCCACGGTATCAGCTCTCCTCGGTGCGGTACGGATTCTCGTCGCCCACGGGCTTCGCGTTCTCGCGGAGTTTCGCCAGTTCCTCGTCGCGCGCCCGGGCCTTGGCGAGCAGCTGTTCCATGTGGCTGGCGGCCTGCGGCACGGTGTCGTGCGCGAAGACGAGGGTCGGTGTGAACCGGACCCCGAGATCGTCACCGACGATCTTGCGGAGTTGACCCCGGTGGCGCTTGAGTGCCTCCGCCGCCGTGGGGACGTCCGGTTCCTCGTCGATGGTCGCGCCCCGGACGGTGTAGTAGACGGTCGCCTCGTGCAGGTCCCCGGTCACCTTGCAGTCCGTGATCGTGATCAGTTCCAGCTTCCGGTCGTTGATCTCGTTCTCGATCGCGGTCGCGACAATCATCTGGATGCGCTTGGCCATGCGGGCGGCGCGGGCGTGGTCGACCATGGTCGGGACTCCTCACGGTTTCAAGGGACGCGTAACGTCCCGGGGGTCACCGGACGGGCATCACTGTGAGAGCCCGGTCCGGCGGATGTACGGTGCCCGATCCTACCCGCCCGAGCAGACGTCTCCGTTGCCGACCCCACGCTGTCGATTCGACCGCCGATCCGACGGGGCCGCGTGCGGGACACCCGCAGGCAGCTGTCGGGAGCAGGCGGGGACGACGAACGGAAGACACCCCGGCACGGGATGCTTCCCGTGCCGGGGTGTCTCTTCAGGAGTGTCAACCGACTAGTCGCGGGGGACCTCGACCTGCTCGTAGGCCTCGACGATGTCACCGACGGAGATGTCCGGGTAGGACAGCACCATGCCGCACTCGTAGCCTGCGGACACCTCGGTGGCGTCGTCCTTCTCGCGGCGCAGTGAGACGATCGTGGCCTTCTCGGCGACGACGTTGCCGTCGCGGATGAGCCGGACCGACGCGTTGCGGCGGACCTTGCCCGATTCGACCATGCAACCGGCGATGAGGCCGACGGCGGATGCCTTGAACAGCGCGCGGATCTCGGCTCGGCCGATCTCCTTCTCCTCGTACACGGGCTTCAGCATGCCCTTCAGGGCCTGCTCGATCTCCTCGATGACCCGGTAGATGACCGAGTAGTAGCGGATCTCGACACCTTCGGTGTTCGCTTCTTCCGTGGCCTTGCCTTCGGCGCGGACATTGAAGCCGATGATCACCGCGTCGGAGGCGGCGGCCAGCGAGACGTTGGTCTGCGTGATCGCACCGACGCCACGGTCGATGATGTTCAGCTGGACCTCGTCGTCGACCTCGATCTTGAGGAGGGCCTCCTCCAGCGCCTCGACGGAGCCGGCGTTGTCGCCCTTGAGGATGAGGTTGAGGGTCGAGGTCTCCTTGAGCACCGCATCCAGATCCTCGAGCGAGACGCGCTTGCGGCTCCGCGCGGCGAGCGCGTTGCGCTTGCGGGCGGCCCGCTTGTCGGCGATCTGTCGGGCGATGCGGTCGTCCTCGACCACGAGTAGGTTGTCCCCGGCGCCGCAGACGGCGTTGAGTCCCTGCACCTGGACCGGCCGCGACGGGCCGGCCTCCTCGACGTCGTTGCCGTACTCGTCGACCATGCGACGGACACGACCGTGTGCGTCACCGGCCACGATGGAGTCGCCGACGCGGAGGGTACCGCGGTGGACGATGACGGTGGCGACGGGTCCGCGGCCACGGTCGAGGTGGGCCTCGATGGCGACACCCTGGGCGTCCATGTCGGGGTTGGCGACGAGTTCGAGTTCGGCATCGGCGGTCAGCAGCACGGCCTCGAGGAGTGCCTCGATGTTCGTGCCCTGCTTCGCGGAGATGTCGACGAACTGGGTGTCGCCGCCGTACTCCTCGGGAACGAGACCGTACTCGGTGAGCTGGCCGCGGATCTTCTCCGGGGACGCACCCTCCTTGTCGATCTTGTTCACCGCGACGACGACGGGGACGTCGGCGGCCTTGGCGTGGTTGATCGCCTCGACCGTCTGCGGCATGACGCCGTCGTCGGCCGCGACCACGAGGATCGCGATGTCGGTGGCCTTGGCACCGCGGGCACGCATGGCGGTGAACGCCTCGTGACCGGGGGTGTCCAGCAGGGTCAGCGTTCGCGGCTGATCCTCGAGGGTGACCGTCACCTGGTAGGCACCGATGCCCTGCGTGATTCCGCCGGCCTCGTCACCGCCCACGTTGGTCTTCCGGATCGTGTCGAGCAGCCGGGTCTTACCGTGGTCGACGTGACCCATGACGGTGACCACCGGGGGACGCTTGGCGAGCTCTTCCTCGTCGCCCTCGTCCTCACCGAACTGCAGGTCGAAGGACTCGAGCAGCTCCCGGTCCTCGTCCTCGGGGGAGACGACCTCGATCTTGAAGTTCATCTCCTCGCCGAGCAGCACCAGGATCTCGTCCGACACGGACTGGGTCGCGGTGACCATCTCGCCGAGATTGAACAGGACCTGGACCAGGCTCGACGCATCGGTGTCGATCTTGTCGGCGAAATCCGCGAGCGAGGCACCACGGGCGAGGCGCAGCTTGGCACCGCGACCGTCCGGCAGGCGAACACCGCTGACGACGTTCGGCGCCTGCATCGCCTCGTACTCGTTGCGCTTCTGCCGCTTGGACTTGCGTCCACGACGCGGAGCACCACCGGGACGCCCGAAGGCACCCGCGGTACCACCGCGCCGTCCGCCGCGACCACCGCCGCCGCGTCCGAAGCCGCCGGGACCACCGGGACCACGACCGCCGGGACCGCCGGAGCGTCCGCCACCGGCGGACTTCTGCGGCATCGCACCGGGACTCGGGCGTTCCGGCATCATCGCGGGAGTGGGACGGCGTCCGCCGCCCTGACGCTCTGGAGAGGATCCGGTACCGGGACGCCCACCCTGGGCACCACCGGGGCGCGGGCCACCGGGACGGGGCCCACCACCCGGACGCGGGCCTGCGGCGCCGGGACGCCCACCCTGGGCACCACCGGGGCGCGGGCCACCGGGACGGGGTCCACCACCCGGACGCGGGCCGCCGCCGGGGCGGGGCTGGGTGCGTTCGGTACCGGTGGAGAAGGGGTTGTTGGCGACACGCGGTGCACGTGCACCGGGCTTGGGGCCGGGCTTCGCCATGGGACGTGGCATCGGGGCGCGCCCCTCGGACCTGGGCTTCTCCGGTTCGCTCTTCTTCGGGGCGGCCGATGCCGGAGTGGGTCCGGCTGCCGCGGGGGCAGCATCGGCCGGGGTCGGCGCAGAGGGCTTCTTGGCCGCCGGGGCCTCGTCGTTCGCCTTGCCGACGGCTTCGGCCGGCGTCGGTACAGACTTCGGTTGGGCCGGCTTGTCCGCTGCGGGCTTCGCCGCGGCGGAGCCGGGCTTCGGCGCGGGACCGGGCTTCGCACCGGGCTTGGATCCGGTGGAGGTCCTGGTGTCGCCGGCGGGCTTGTCACCGCCGTCCTTCTCGACGCCTATCCCCTTCTCGGCGTAGTAGGCCTGCATCTTCTTCACGACCGGTGATTCGACGGTCGAGGATGCTGTCTTGACGAACTCACCCTGCTCTTTGAGCGAGGCAAGCAGTTCCTTGCTTGTAATACCGAGCTTCTTGGCGAGCTCATGTACACGTAGCTTTCCGGGCACTTCTCTCCTTGTAGGTTTAGCTCCAGGCGGATCGAAGGCCGGCGGACCGCGCGTTCTTCAGATCAGCAGGCTGCCGGGTTCTCCGAGCGCCTGAAGATGTAGCGTGTGACGTTCATCGCTGATGCTTCATCGTGTGCTCATCAGTGTTCGTGTCTTTCCTGGGGTAGGTGGTTCAGCGGAGCGTTCCCGTAACCAGGTTCGCACCGCCTCGGTGTCCACGGGGGTGGACACCCGTAGCGCGCGGTTGAACGCGCGCCTCTTCTCTGCCAGCTCCAGTGCCTCGAGGCTCGGGGTGAGCCAGGCACCTCGTCCCGGTTTCCGGCGGGCCGGATCAGGGATGAGGCGATCGGATCGGGAAGGGTCGACGACTATCCGCAGCAACTGCGTGTCCGCTTTACGGTCACGGGTCGCTATACAGGTGCGTACGCGAATGCCGGTCGGTGCCTGGGCACTGGTTCCGGTCACCCGCATTCGTCTCCTCGTTGCTCTCGTCACCGTCGGTGTGTCCCGGCGGTGTTCCGTGCAGCTGACCGGCACCCCACGGGGAGCCGGTCATCTACCGCGACTTACGTTGATGTCGCCTCGCGCTTCCCTCGGATGATGATTCTCCGATGGTGACGATGCCGTGTCCCGGGATACGCGGGCCGCCGAGCCCCCAACGGAGACAGGTGCGGCCGAGAAATCCCGAGGTCATGCGCATTCGTCGGCACGGGCCTTGTACAAGCCTACGCGAAAACACCCGAAAATGTGAACCCGCCGGCTTCCCCGTGACGAGGGAAGCCGGCGGAATCAGCGGAACGGAGTCCGCTGAACGACACTGATGTGGTTCGCCGGGGTCGGTCGGACGGACCGTCTGTCAGCGTCCGTCGGTGTCCGCGTCCGAGTGGATGTCGATCTTCCAGCCGGTGAGGCGGGCCGCGAGACGCGCGTTCTGCCCCTCCTTGCCGATGGCCAGGGAGAGCTGGTAGTCCGGCACGGTGACCCGGGCGACCTGCATGTCGGGGTCGATGACCTCGACGCGGACGACCTTCGACGGTGCGAGGGCGTTTCCGACGAACTCGGCGGGATCCTCGGAGTAGTCGATGATGTCGAGCTTCTCGCCGGCCAGTTCACCCATCACGTTGGAGACCCGCTGGCCGCGCGGCCCGATGCAGGCACCCTTGGCGTTGAGCCCCTTGACGGTCGCGCGGACGGCGATCTTGGAGCGGTGCCCGGCCTCGCGGGCGATTCCGGTGATCTCGACCGAACCGTCGGCGACCTCCGGCACCTCCAGCTCGAACAGGCGCCGGACCAGTTCAGGATGGGTGCGAGAGAGGTTGATCTGCAGGTTCCGCTGTCCTTTCGTGACCCCGACGATGTAGCACTTCACCCGGTCACCGTGCTTCAGCTTCTCCCCCGGAATCTGCTCCGCCGGCAGCAGGACACCGTCCTGACCGTCCACCTCGGTACCGAGGCGCACGACCACGATTCCGCGCTCGTTCGCCCGCGCGTCGGCCTGCACGATACCGCTGATGACCTTTCCCTCGAACTCCGCGTACTCCCCGAAGGCGCGTTCGTTCTCCGCTTCCCGCATACGGCGGATGATCGCCTCGCGCACGGCTCCGGCGGACACCCTGGCGAAGTTGTTCGGCGTGTCGTCGAACTCGGAGACGACCGTTCCCTCATCGTCGAACTCGGTGACGATGACGGCGACGGACCCGGTGGCCGGGTCGATGTCGATCCGGGCCCGGGTGTTATCTCCGGCGGTGTCCCCGGAGTGCGCGTGATACGCCTGCAGAAGCGCCCGGCCGATCGTGGTCAGCATGTCGTTGACGCTGATACCGCGTTCCTTCTCGATGCTCCTCAGTGCCGCAACATCAATATTCACTTGTCTTCCTCCCGCTTGGTCAGCGCGTCTCCGTAACTGAGATCCGCCAGTGCGGCTTCTGCCGCCGGCGGTTGTGAGAATTCAATTTCTACCACCGCGGTCGTACCGGCTCCAATCTCCGCGAGCGGCAGGACGTCGATCCGGACGTCCCTGCGCCCCTTCTCCGGCCTGCGGATGAAGATGACCGAGTCACCGGCCTCGTCGAGCGCCCCGACCCTCCCGAACTCGGTCTGTCCGTCCCTGGTGAGTGCGACGAGGCGGCCACGGTTCCGACGCCAGTGCCGGGGATGGGTCAGCGGGTGGTCGACGCCAGGTGTTCCAACCTCGAGCGTGTAGCCCTGCCCCCCGAACTCGACATCGCCGCGTTCCTCTGCAGCGTCGAATGCGTCGGAGATCTCCCGGGAGACGTCCTCCAGGAGTTCAAGATCGGGGCGCTCGTCGCCGTCGAGGGCGACCGTGACGGAGGACTTCGATCCGGCCCGATTCACGCGGACCCTCTCGACATCGAGAGCGTGCGCCTCCGCGACGGGTGCGACCAGATCGGTCAGGGTCTGTTCAGTTGGAAATGCCATGCGGCCAACCCTACCGTGCCCGGACTCCCGCCCGGGTACACTGATGCGCCGTGAAACGCCGTAGCCTCCGCAGCACCACGATCACCCCCGTCACCGCGCTGTTTCTCGCCGGGGTCCTCACCGCCTGTGCGATCAGTCCGGAACCGGAAGCCGACCCGGCGCTGTTCTCGCTCTCCGCCGACGCGCACGCGGACGCGGCGGAGCTCTCCGGTTCAGACCCCCGGGGTGCGGAGGTACGGGAACGGCATGCAGAGGCCCTCGACGCCGAGATCCGGCGGCTGTGCGGCGTCCTGGAGGACGGGACGGTCCCCGATTCCTGCACGGTACCCACCGCTACGGGTGCAACGGTGCCGACCGGAACCGGATCCGCGGACGTTCTCCCTGAGTCCGCGGAGCAGATCGCCCGTGAAGCGGCCTCCGCGCCGCGGGAGTCAGTGCTGAAGCTGGCCCGCATGCACGGCGAACTCGCCGTGCTCACCGGGACGACGCCCGAGCCGGAGTCGTCGACCGTCGGAGATCTCGTCGGCGAAGCGGAGTTCGAACCGGATCCGGCAGACCTGGAAGCGGCTCTGAAGGCCTTGGAGTGGCAGTACTCGGCGATCTACGGCCTCGAGGTCGCGCAGTCGTGGGCCGATCCCGAGGTGGCGGCATCAATCGGAAGGTCGGTGGAGGGGCACCGGGAACTGGCGACGCAGCTGCGGGAACTGTTGTCCGGAATCCCGGAGTCCCGCCTGCCCCTGCCTGCGGCCGGCTACGGGATGCCTGAGGACCGGGCCCCCGCCGATGCGGGGTCCGCTCTCGCGACAGCTGTCCGCATCGAGACCGACTCCGTACTCATGTGGCAGGCGGACGCCGCGACCGCTGAACAGCCGACCTGGCGCGTGTGGTGCATCCTCGCGGGTTCGACCGCGGCGCTGCGGTCGGTACCGGTCCTGGCGGCTGCGGGAACGGATCCGGCCGCTGAGGGCCTGTTCGATCTCGGGTGACAGGTCCCGGGACCCGTCAGATCCGCTGCCAGTCGGGTTTGTTGTCGAACGCGTAGCGGTAGTACTCCGCGTTGGTCAGTCGACTCGCGGCCTCCTCGTCGACGATGACGGTCGCGTGCCGGTGGAACTGGAGGATCGATGCCGGGCACAGGGCGGAGACCGGCCCCTCGACCGTCGCCGCCACGGCGTCGGCCTTGCCCGATCCGGTGGCCAGCAGGAGCAGATGGCCCGCATCGCTGATGGTCCCCAGCCCCTGGGTGAGTACGTGGTGCGGGACCAAGCTCTCGTCGTCACCGAAGAACCGGGCGTTGTCCGCGATCGTCTGCGGATGGAGGGTCTTCAACCGGGTCCGTGAGCGGAGGGATGAACCGGGCTCATTGAACCCGATGTGTCCGTCGGTACCGATCCCGAGAAGCTGGACGTCCACTCCGCCGGCGTCCGCGATCGCCCGGTCGTAGGCGAGACCCGCCGCTGTCGGATCATCGGCCAGTCCGTCGGGGCTGTGGACGTCCCCGTCGGGGATGTCGATGTGCGAGGTGAAGTTGTCCCTGATGAAACGGTAGTAGCTCTGTTCGTGGGTGCGGGGCAGTCCGACGTACTCGTCGAGGAGGAAGGCACGACAGTGCGCGAAGCTCAGGCCTTCATCGCGGTGCCTGCGGATGAGTTCCCCGTACATGGCCAGCGGCGTGGAGCCGGTGGCCAGCCCCAGGGTGGCGGAATCACGACGGGCGTAGTCGGTGAAAACGTCGGCGGCGACGCGCGCGACTGACTCGGCGTCAGGCTGGATGATGACCTCCATGGCGGGGGCCGTCCTTTCTCCTCGGGGATCCTGATCACCGGTTGGAGACCGGTGGGAAGAGCCGCCCAGTGGCGACACCCTTCAATTCAACACTAGCGCCCGCGTGTCAGACAGGAAAACGGCGGAAGAGAGATTCTTCCGCCGTTTTTTCAGATTGAGCCCCGCCAGCTCTCTAGTTGTCAGACAAGATTCCTGACTTCATCGAGAATGTCAGCCACGGGAACCTCCCGGATCTCACCGGTCTCCCGGATCCGCAGCTCCACGACGCCGTCGGCGAAGCTGCGGCCGAGCACGACGACGAACGGCATGCCCAGCAGCTCGGAGTCCTTGAACTTCACACCGGGGCTCACCTTCGGGCGGTCGTCGAAGAGCACCTCGACACCGGAATCCGAGAGCTCACCCGCGAGCTTCTCGGCGGCCTCGGCGGCCTCGGCGTTCTTGTTCGCCACGACTACGTGCACCTGGTACGGGGCGACCGACACCGGCCAGTTCAGGCCCTTGTCGTCGTAACGCTGCTCGGCGATGACCGCGACCAGGCGGGAGACGCCGATTCCGTAGGATCCCATGGTGGGTACGGAACGCTTGCCGTTCTCATCCAGGATCTGCAGCTCCAGGGCCTCGGAGTACTTCCGCCCGAGCTGGAAGATGTGGCCGATCTCGATGCCCCGGGCGAGCCGCAGTGTGCCCTGGCCGTCCGGTGCGGGGTCACCCTCGCGGATCTCGGCGGCCTCGATGTGACCGTCCGGGGTGAAGTCCCGGCCGGCGACACAGTTGACCACGTGGCGCCCCTCGGCGTCGGCACCCGTGATCCAGGACGTCCCGGAGACGACCCGCGGATCGGCGAGAATCGGCACCCCGTTGGCGGCCAGTCCACGCGGACCGACGTACCCCTTGACCAGGAACGGGGTGGTGGCGAAATCCTTGTCGGACGCGAGTTCCACGGCGGCCGGCTCGACGGATGCCTCCAGCCGCTTCATGTCGACCTCGCGGTCGCCGGGAACGAGAATGCCGGTCAGTTCCGGTTCCTCACCGGGGCGGGTGATCTTCACCACGATGCACTTCAGGGTGTCCGCGGCGGTGACCTCGCGGCCGTCGACGTCGATTCCCGCGCCGTTGGCCCAGTCGACCAGCTTGTCGATGGTCTCGCAGTCGGGGCTGTCGTACTCCAGCGCGGCCGGCTGAGCGTCGATGGGCTTCTCCTCGGCCCGCGGAGTGATCACGGCTTCCGCGTTCGCCGCGTAGTCGCCCTCCGTGGCACGGACGAAGGTGTCCTCGCCGTTCTCGCAGACTGCGAGGAACTCCTCGGAGGCCGATCCACCCATCGCGCCGGACGTGGCGGCGCAGATGACGTACTCGATGCCCATGCGGTCGAAGGAGTTGATGTACGCCTGGCGGTGCCTCCGGTAGGCGGCGTCCAGTCCCGCGTCATCCATGTCGAAGGAGTAGGAGTCCTTCATGGTGAACTCGCGCCCGCGGAGGATCCCCGCACGCGGGCGCTCCTCGTCGCGGTACTTCGTCTGGATCTGGAAGAGGACCGCGGGGAAATCCTTGTAGGAGGAGTACATGTCCTTGACCAACCCGGTGAACATCTCCTCGTGCGTCGGCCCGAGCAGGTAATCACCGCCCTTGCGGTCCTTGAGCCGGAACAGGTTGTCCCCGTACTCGGTCCACCGGCCGGTCTGCTCGTAGGGTTCGCGGGGAAGCAGCGCGGGCAGACAGATCTCCTGCCCGCCGATGGCCTCCATCTCCTCGCGGACGATGCCCTCGATCTTCCGGAGCGTGCGCAGGCCGAGCGGGAGCCAGGAGTACACACCGGGAGCCGCGCGTCGGATGTACCCGGCGCGGACCAGGAGCTTGTGGCTGGGGACCTCGGCCTCGGCCGGGTCGTCGCGCAGAGTGCGCAGGAACAGAGTGGACATGCGTGTGATCATGAGCGCCAATATACCCGCCCGGTCCCGCGGGTTAGGGTGGTGACCATGCTCATTGTGCTGCCCCCTTCCGAGACCAAGGCCGACGGCGGCGACGGCGCCCCACTCGACCTCGATCGTCTGTCGTTCCCCGAGCTCAACCCCGTCCGCCACGAGATCGCCGAGGCACTGCTCGCGCTCGATGATGCGACGATGCGCGAGGCCCTGAAGATCAGCGAGAAGCTGGGTGGTGAGATCGCCGCGAACCGGCGGCTGTGGACCTCTCCGACGATGCCCGCGATCCGGCGGTACACCGGTGTGCTCTACGACGCCCTCGACGCCGACACCCTGGATGCCGCCGCCCTGTCCCGGCTCGCCGTCGGATCGGCACTCTTCGGGATCGTCCGGGCCACGGACCAGATTCCCCGGTACCGGCTCTCGGCCGGCTCGAAGATCCCGGATCCCGGAACCGCCAAAGCACCGACGATGAAGGCCCGGTGGGGAGGAGACATCACCGCGGCCCTCAAGGGTGTGGCCCCGGTAGAGGGGCCGGTCGTGGATCTGCGTTCCGGCGCATATCTCGCCCTCGGCCCCCACCCGGGGGCCATCACCGTCCGTGTGGAGTCCCTGCGGGAGGACGGAACCCGGAAGGTGGTCAGCCATTTCAACAAGCACTACAAGGGGATCCTCGCCCGGTCACTCGCACTGACCGGGCACGACCTCGGACCCGGCACCGGCATAGACGAGGTCGCGGACGTCGCCGGGACCACCGGGCTCACCGTCGAGGTCACCGGAAGATCGTCTCTCACGCTGGTCGTGTGACCACCCCCGCCGATCACGCAACCACCCGTCCAGGGTGCAAGAACTATCCGCCCATCCCACCCGGGGCGACCCGTGCCATCCGAACGACCGTTCAGTGGCACCACAGCAGAATCAAACAATTCGCCCGGCCCATCACAGCCACCGATCAGCACACCATGCTTCACATTCACTGTTTTCACAGCTCACCGCCACCTCCACCCCCGTTCTAGGGCCTTAATTCCGCTGCATGGCCACCAGAGGGAATCAGTTGGTAATACTCTTGCGCATGGCCCTGATGTTCTTCGGGATGATCAACAGGCGGCCGCCCGGAATGTGCTGCGGTGGCCGGGGACAACATGGGCACACAGAAATCAGCAGATAGATTCAGCCCAACCCCGGGAGCCACAATGTCAGCGACAACCCGCGAAGAGAACACAAGAACACCATGGGCACTGGGAATCGATGTCGGGGGCACCGCGATCAAGGCCGCGGTCGTCGATCCCTCCGGTGACACACACCATCAGCTCAACATCCCGACCCCCACCGACCCTCGGCGCCTCGCCGACACCGCCGCCGGAGCCGCGACCGAACTGACGGGATGGGCACGGTCGAACGGGGTCGACCTCGTCGACACGGTCGGCGTCAACATCCCGGGCATCATCGACGAGGTTCGCGGTATCTCGGTGTTCTCGGCCAATCTCGGCTGGCGCAACGAACCCATCGCCGGGATGCTCGAGGAGGCCCTGCGCCGTCCCGTGACTCTCGGACACGATGTGCGCAGTGGTGCCTTCGCCGAATCCCGGTGGGGCGTGGCCTATCCCGATTTCTTCTTCCTCGCCATCGGAACAGGCATCTCCTCGGTCGTGATCAGCGGCCATCAGCCCACCACCACCTGGCAGTGGGCCGGTGAGATCGGCCAGGTACTCGTACCCGGGTACGACGGTGACCTCGTGCCGCTCGAGCACGTGTGCTCCGCCGCCGGTATCGGACGGCGGGGTGCCAGCCTCGGTCTCGTCCCCGAGGGCTCCGGCTCGCGGGAGGTCTTCGAACTTGTGGACCGGGGCGACGGCAGGGCGACCGAAATCACGGACTTCGCCTGCGAGACACTCGGCAGGTTCCTCGCTCCGGTCGTCGCGACCCTCGGCCCGATCCCGATCGTCATCAGCGGCGGCATGGTCGCCCGCGGTGAGAAACTGCTCGCCCCCATCCGGGAGGCGTTGACCAGATACCTCGGGGTGGTCCCGGCACCGGGGCGCATAGAATCCGCGAAGCTAGGCATAGATGCGCAGGTCAGGGGCGCCGCGCTGAGGGCTTTCGATTCCTCCGGGTGCGAGATCCGTCCGAGGTCGGCGGACACGGGTACCCACCCATCCCCCTAGAAAACCGCCCGCCCCGATCCCTGAAACGGGCGCTTCAACCGGTGACAGTGGGCGGATGAGTTCATCGACGCCGGACTCCACCCGGATTCGATGCCCGTGCGCTCTTCAATCGCCGGCAGCCTGATCAAGCTTCACCCACCACTTCTTCCTGCGGTTACCCGCAAGCGAACCCTGAAAGGCCAGTCATGTCCTTCATCAGTGATCTCAAGTCCGCTCCCCCGGTCGGGCGCGCCATCGCGCTCACCGCGGCGGCCCTCGGAATCACCTACGGCTACGACATCTCCAACATCGCCGCCGCGCTGCTGTACCTCGAGAAAGACTTCGGTCTGGACACCACCGGACAGGCGACCATGGCCACCGCGGTCGTCATCGGTCAGATCTTCGGAGCCGTCGCCGGCGGCCCGCTCGCGAACGCCATCGGCCGAAAGAAGACGATGCTCATCGTCGCAGCCGGATACGTGGTGTTCTCCGTGGCGAGCGCCTTCGCCCCCACCGCCGGCATCCTGGTGTTCCTCCGAGCACTGCTCGGCCTGACCATCGGCCTGTCGATCACCGTCGTTCCCGTGTTCATCGCGGAATCCTCCCCCAACAGGATCCGTGGCGGTCTCCTGACCGCCTACCAGGTGACCACGGTCCTCGGTATCATCGTCGGATACCTCGTCGGCTGGGGCCTGTCCTTCTTCGAGAGCTGGCGCTGGATGCTCGGCGCCGCCGCGATCCCGGCCGCCATCGTGTTCGTCGCACTGTTGAAGATCAGTGAGACCCCGCAGTGGCTCGTCCTGAAGGGACGGGTCTCGGAAGCACGGGCGGTCCTGCTGAACATCAATCCCCCGGAGGAAGCCGAGGAGGAGCTCCGGTCCATATCCGAATCCGTCAACCAGAACCGTGGCGGAAACGACCTCAAACGTCTGGGCGAGATGTTCCGTGGACCGATCTCCCGGGCCACGATCTTCGCCATCGCCCTCGGCTTCTTCATCCAGATCACCGGCATCAACGCCACCATCTACTACGCACCCCGGATCTTCGAGCAGATGGGCTTCCACGGAACCGCCCAACAGCTCCTCCTCCCCGCTGTGGTGCAGACCTTCGGACTGGCCGCAGTCCTCGTCTCCATGGTCGTCATCGACTCCTTCGGTCGCCGGAAGGTCCTGCTCAGCGGCATCGGCACCATGATCTTCGCCGACATCCTGCTGGTTCTGGTCTACCGCATGAGCGCGGACTCCTCGACCGCGTTCCTGGTCCTCGGATTCATCGGTATCGTCCTGTTCACGATGGGCTTCACCGGTGGCTTCGGTGCCATCGTCTGGGTCTACGCGGGCGAACTGTTCCCCACCCGTTACCGCGCCCTCGGTGCGTCACTGGTGCTGACCGCTGACCTGATCGCCAACGCGATCGTCGCACAGCTCTTCCCGTCGCTGCTGGAGGCCGTCGGTGGTGCCGGAGTCTTCGGGATCTTCGGTGTACTGGCCTTCGTCGCCTTCATCGCGGTGTTCCGCTACGCCCCCGAAACGAAGGGCCGCAAGCTGGAGGACATCCAGAGCTACTGGGAGAACGGTGCGAAGTGGGACGGTCCGGTCAAGGCCTGATCGTCCCGAGCACCTCCATCTGAACCGGAATTCCTGATTCTGAAGCCCGGTCACCCGTGCACTCCACGCGGTGACCGGGCTTCGTTTCGCCGGTACCGGGAGGACCCCGGCCTCCCGGTACCGGCTCCGGTCAGCGGATCGCGCGTCTGGTGTCGGACCACCACGCGATAGCCCCCAGAACGACCACCCAGCAGGCCAACGCGACACCACCCTGGAGCGGCGTGGCCGTGATGCCCGGGATGGAGCTTCCGTTGGCTATCTGTCCCGAGAGGAAGGGCAGGACCCAACCGACGTCCTTGAGCGCCTGGACGGGCAGAGCGTAGACCATCGCCTCGATGACGAAGACATCGGCGGCGAAGATCAGGGATGCGAGCACCGTGGAACGGGTGATCACCGCGAGAAGCGCGGCGAGGACAACCGCGGTGACGAACTTGATCAGGTCGAACCGGAACTCCCGGAGCTGCTCACCCGGGACATCGGCGGGGAGGGTGTCTCCGATGAGGAGAACGGCACCGCAGGCGAGCGCCAGTCCCAGCGCAAGCCCGGCGAGAGCACCGATCAGCACGACCCCGACACGGAGGGCGGTACCCCGGCCTCTCCTGTTGTCCATCATCCACATCCAGGCGATGGAGTGGTGCCGGTAGGTGCCCCCGATGATCGCCGCTGCGGCGAAGCCCGCGATGAGGAATGACAGATCGGTGCCGACCGTGAGGTCGCGGAGAGTCAGCGGCCCGTCATTCTGGGCGAGCCGTATCGCTACCGAGAATGCCGGAATCACCAGTATCACGGCCGCGAGGAAGACCAGGTGGCTGCGCACCGAGGTCAGTTCGGTGATGACGGCGGCGAGAATTCCTCCGTACCCGGGACGCCGGTATGTTCCGGTGGTCGGGAAATCTGAGATTGAGGCGGTCATGATCAGGCGCTCCTGTAGGTGGTGGTGTCGGCTGTCGCGGTGAGGAAGACGTCTTCGAGGGACTGCTCCCGGGAGGCCAGGTGTGTGATCACGATTCCCGCCCCCTGACACAGCCGTGCGATGCGCTCAGTGGTCGTGGTGTCCGCGTTGACGGTGATCAGTCCGTCTGGCGCACGGTCGGCGGTGATGTCGTGCTCGGCGAGGACCCGGACTGCGGCGTCTGTGTCGGTGCACCTGATCTCGTGCACCGCATCCCCGACGAAGTCCGACAGCGGCCCCTCAGCGATGAGCCTTCCCCGTCCGATGATCACGAGCCGGTCAGTGGTCACCGACATCTCGGAGAGCAGGTGCGAGGACACCAGCACGCCGCGTCCCTCCTCCGCGAGCTGCCGGGTCATCCGGCGCATCCAGATCACCCCCTCCGGGTCCAGCCCGTTGACGGGCTCGTCGAGTATGACGTGGCCGGGGTCGCCGAGCAAAGCGCACGCGAGACCGAGCCGCTGCCGCATGCCGAGACTGTATCCGCCGACCCGCTTGTGTGCGACGGAGTTCAGGCCCACCCGGTCGAGCACCGTATCGATCCGGTCGGCGTCGATACCGCCCGCCCGCGCCATCATGCGCAGATGTGCCCGTCCGCTGCGTCCCGGGTGGAACCAGGAGGCGTCGAGCAGCGCGCCGATGACGCGGGCCGGTGCGGGCAGCGCGGTGAAGCGACGCCCATCGATGAAGGCGGTGCCCGCATCCGGGCGTTCGAGTCCGCAGATCATGCGCATGGTGGTCGATTTTCCGGCGCCATTGGGGCCGAGGAAACCCGTGACCTGCCCGTCGGGCACGGTGAAGGAGAGATCGTCGACGGCCGGCGTACCGCCGTATCTTCTGGTCAGTGAGGTGACTGTGATCATGTCTCCACGATCCCGCGTCGGGTGAGGTCCCCACGTCCTCCGCCGAGGTGATCCCCGGAAAATCAGCCCCCGGGATGAGCGAGCAGCTCCGCGCGACCCACCAGGCCGGTCCGGTAGGCGTGGAGAACCGCGTGAACCCTGTCCCGGGATCCCGTCTTCGCGAGAATGTGCCGGATGTGGGTCTTCACCGTGGCCATGGACACGAACTCGCGGGCGGCGATCTCGTCGTTGTTGTAGCCCAGTGCGACCAGTCGCAGAATCTCGGTCTCCCGCGGGGTGAGCGGGTCAATGAGGGGCACCGGCGTCGGGATCTGCTCTTCAGCCGCATCCGCACCCGTCTGCCCGGGTGTCCTCAGTCGTTCAAGCAGCTCCGCGGTCACCGACGGTGCGAGGACCGCAGCCCCGGAGTGCACGGTGCGCACGGCGTCGAGAAGCTCCTCCGGCTGGGCGTCCTTCAACAGGAACCCGGACGCTCCCGCGGCGATCGCACCGCTGACGAAGCGCTCATCGTCGAAGGTGGTGAGCATGATGACGCGGACATGGCGGTCACTCGAGAGCACACGCCTGGTCGCCGGAATACCACCGGTCCGGGCCATCTGGACATCCATCAGGATGATGTCGGCACCCGATTCCCCGTCGGGGATCTCGTCACCGTCACCGGCCTGCCAGACGACCTCCATATCGTCCTGGCTGCCGATGAGCATGGCGAAACCCGCACACACCAGGGGCTGGTCGTCGACGATTCCGACCCGGATCATCTCGGCACCACCGCCGTCACCACGAACCGTGCACCCGTGTCCACGACATCCAGCTGCCCACCGACCGCTCTGAGACGTTCCCTCATCCCGGCGATGCCGAAGCCACTTCCCCCGGGATTCCCCGTCTGACCGGTCGGGTTGGTCGCGGTGACGGTGACGGCCCTGCCCGTGTCGGTCGCGGCGAGTTCCCCGGTGCCGTCGCCGTGCCGGAGCATGTTCGTCAGCATCTCCTGGACCAGCCGGTACAGCGTCATCTGCGACAGCTGGGGCAGGTCCGTCGGGATCTTTTCCAGCCCCTCTGCACGCAGAGCCAATCCGCTTCGCCGTGCATCCGCGATCAGGCCGGGGATGTCCGCGGTACCGGGTGGGGCGGTCTCTGAACGTCCCTCATCCTCCCGCAGGACGCTCAGCAGGCCCCGCATCTGAACCAGTGACTCCCTGGAGGTCTCCGCGATCAGCTCCAGGGTGTCCACCGCCACCTGAGGATCCTTGCGCGCCGCGAACCTGGCACCGTCGGCCAGTGAGGTGACCGCGGCCAGGGAGTGCGCCACGATGTCGTGCATCTCGCGGGCGATGCGCGTTCGTTCCACCACACCGGCGAGTTCCGCGCGCTGGCGGAGCGCCTCGAGATCGCGCCGTCTGCGGCGCGCGATATCACCGAGCAACCAGAAGAACGCCACCCAGGTCCACGACGAGAAGAGGGCCGCCACCAGCATCACCACCGGCCATCTGCCTCCTTCGGGGAGGAGAGAGATGTTCCAGAGCATCAACAGGGCCACGGTGGCGCCGAGCAGCATCGCGCCGAGGTACACGAAGCGGATACGCGATGTGATGCGCGCGGCGGTGAGGAACGCACAGTACGCCACGATCACCGCGCCGGCGCCCGGTCCGCCGGGTAGACCGCGAAACAGGATCGCCGACAACACGATGCCCGTGGTCCCGACGGCGACCGCCGGGTACCCAGGCGCGACGAGCAACACGCAGGCGATGATGAGATAGAGGACCGAGGAGAGTGTGTCGGTGTGCCCACCGGCATCCAGGAGGATGGCCCCGGACGCGCAGAACACGTAGCAGAACGCGTGACCCGTCCCGCCGACGGCGACGCGGACACGCTCCAGAAGCGCAGCTGTGGCTCCGGAACAGGTGACGGGTGGCGGCATCGGGCAGGTCTCTCGGATCGGGTGCGGGTCCACCCGACAATCGTAGGACCCCGTGGGCGGGAGGGAATCAGCCTCAGGGATGACTGTGGATCCGACCGAAAAACGGGCCACCGGCCACCTTCCACCGAAAACCGGGGCCCTCTCGGTCGCCTCCCCGGGCGACGGTTCATCCCCGGGGCTTCATTCCGGCGAATGCCTCACCGACGTACGGGCATCCACGGTGGGATCGATGTGCCCCGCTAGCCCAGGGTGCTGGCCTTCTCCGCTTCGCGGCCCTCGCGGATCTGCTCCGGGGTGAAACGCACGAACACCAGGGATATCACCACGACTGCGATCGCCAGACCGGCGCAGATCAGCAGCGATGAGGTGTAACCCGTTCCGAGCGCGGCACGCGCCGCATCATCGAGGGCCGCCCGGTCGATCCGGTCGAAGGTGGAACCGAGGGCCGACCTGGCACGGTACTCCGCGAACGCGGTCACCGCCGCGAGCCCGAGCGGCCCACCGAGGGTCTGCGACACCAGCGACGTGGCGGTCAGCGGGCCGACGTCCATGGGTTTGACGCCTGCGACGACCGACAGGGTCAGTGGGATGAGCACGACACCGACACCGAATCCGATGATGAGGATCGGCAGAAGAAGGTCAGGGACGTAGGTGGTGTCCACACCTAGCGTGGATCCGAAGACGAATCCCGCGACGAGGATGAGGCCACCCGCGGCGATGATGAAGCGGGGTGCGGTCCGCTCCACGACGAGTCCGGCGACCCAGCTTCCCGCCCCGAGCGCGAAGGCGAAGGGAATGAACGCCAGTCCCGCCTGGAGCGGGCCGTAGCCGACGACCTCCTGGACGAACAGCGCGACCTGCACGGTCATGGCCATCATGAGCGCACCGACGAGCAGCAGACAGATGAACACCACCGCGCGGGACCGCTCGCCGAACATGTGCAGCGGCAGCACCGGGTTCGGGACCCGACGCTGGGAGAGGAAGAACGCGACGAGGATGCCGACACCGAGGACCAGGGCACCGACGACGACGGGCGAGTATCCGGTGCCGCCCTCCGCGAGGCCGAACACCAGGAGGGTGGACGCGCCGGTGGCGAGGATCGCACCCCGGACGTCGAGCCGGATCCGCTCGAATGCGGGTGTGCGGGCGAGCACCTTCACGCCGACGACGAGGATCAGCAACCCGATCGGGACGTTGATGAGGAAGATCCACCGCCAGCTCGCTTCGGTGAGAGCGCCACCGGCGACGAGGCCGAGGACACTGCCCAGGCCCGTCATCATCGCGAACACGGAGAACGCCTGGTTCCGTGCCTTGCCCGGTGCGAAGGTGACGACGATGAGCGCCATCGCGGTGGGAGAGGCGACGGCCGCACCGATCCCCTGGATCACCCGCGCGGCGAGCAGGATCACCGGAGTGGTCGACAGACCGCAGGCCAGAGAGGCGACGGTGAACAGCCCGACACCGGTGAGGAACACCCGCTTCCTGCCGAAGGTGTCGCCGAGCCTTCCGCCGAGCAGGAGCAGGCCGCCGTAGGCCAGGGCGTAGGAGGTGACGACCCAGGAGCGGAGGTTGTCCGTGAGGCCCAGCTCGATCTGTATGCGTGCGAGCGCGAGATTGACCACCGTCCCGTCGAGAACCACCATCAGCTGCAGCGCCGAGAGCACCGCGAGTGGCCAGCCGAGTGCGGAGGCGGCCACCGGTGGGGTGATCTCCCGTGCGCCGGGGCCGGTTCCGCGGGCGGTCACAGACCCGCCACCTCTCCGATGACGATGACGGCGGGTGGGGTCACCCCGTTGGCGGTGATCAGGGCGCCTAGGTCACCGAGTACACCACGGAAGCTCCTCTCCCGGGCCGTGGTGCCCTCCTGGATCACGGCCACCGGGGTCTCCGGGCTGCGTCCGGCGGCGATGAGGGCGGTCGCGATGGCCGGTGAATTCTTCACCCCCATGATCACGACGAGGGTTCCGCCGGTCCGGGCCAGGGCGTCGTAGTCGACGAGTGACTTGGGGTGCCCGGGCGGCACGTGTCCGGATATGACGGTGAAGGAGTGCACGACGCCACGCTGGGTGACCGGGACATCGGCGGCGGCGGGAACCGAAACCGCGCTGGTCACCCCGGGGACGACCTCGCACTCGATCCCCGCCTCGCGGCAGGCGACGAGTTCCTCGAATCCACGGCCGAAGACGTAGGGGTCCCCACCCTTGAGCCGGGCGACGTTGCGTCCGGCCCGGGCGTGGGAGATCAGCAGTTCGTTGATCTTCTCCTGCGCCATCTGCTTGCCGTACGGCAGCTTGGATGCGTCGATGACCTCCTTGTCGGTGAGGTCGCAGAGCTGGTCCAGCTGGTCGGTCGGTCCGAGGTGGTCGGCGACGATGACATCGGCGGCCCGGAGGCGATTCATACCCCGGACGGTGATGAGGTCGCGGGCGCCCGGCCCGCCGCCGATGAGGGTGACGTGGCCGGATGAGGGCTGTCCGGTACCGGTGCTGGTGGGTGAACTCATAGATGTCGAGTGTAGTCGTTCGGTTCAGGCCCACCTGGGTTGGAGTCCGGTCGGTGGAGAGCACCCAACCGAACGTTTGATTCGTCAAATGACTAAACGAACTGTCCGTTTCTGTCCGGTTTTCCGATTCCACGCGCATCTGATCCGCGCACACTGGAAGACAGTTCCCACCAGTCCGACCCTCAAAGAGGAGTACCCCCGAACATGTTCCTCGCTCTCCGTGACCTGCGGGCCGCCCGTGGGCGGTTCGCCCTGATCACCGTCACCGTGGCGATGATGGCCCTGCTGGTCAGTTTCCTCTCCGGACTCACGGGAGGTCTGACCCACCAGAGCATCTCCGCCCTGTCCACCATCGGCGGTGCCTCCGCGACCCTGTCCGACACCGGAGAGGCCAGCCTGGACCGGTCACGGCTCGATCCGGAATCCACCACCGCACTTCTGGACGCCGCCGCGGCGGCCGGAACCCCCGCCACCGCCGTGGGGATCGACCGGAGTCTGCTCGGCGAGGAATCCGTGTCGGTACTGGCCACCAGGCCCGCGGCCGACGGCCCGGCGGATGCGTCCACTCCCCTGCCCGGACCGGGTCACGTCGTCCTTTCCGAGGCCGCGGCGAAGGCCACCGGGCTGGCCGCCGGGGATTCGACGGACCTCGGCCGCTACGGCACGGTGACGGTCGACGCCGTGCGCGGCGACGACCACTACTCGCACCAACCGGTCGTCTGGGCCCATCTCGACGCGGATGCGCCGGCCACCTTCATCGCCTCGGGCGCCCCGATCGACGCGGTACCCGGCACGCTGGGGATCTCCGCCGGGGACCTGCCCGGCACGATGGCGTCACACAAGGCGGAGTCGACCTCCCTCACCATGATCAACGTGATGCTGCTGATCATCACCGCGTTGGTCACCGGGGCATTCTTCACCGTGTGGACCATCCAACGGAAGCCCGACATCGCCACCCTGAAGGCCCTCGGAGCCACGAGCACGGCACTCGTGGTCGACGCTCTCGGCCAGGCCGCCGTGATCCTCGCGGTGGGCGTCGGCGCGGGGCTCGGGCTGACCCTGATCTCGGCGTCGCTGATCGGCGACGGACTTCCGTTCGTGGTGTCGACCTCGACGACGCTCTACCCGGCGCTCGCCATGTTCGCGCTCGGCCTGGTCGGTGCCGCCGCCGCACTGTCCTTCCTGAAATCCGCTTCCCCGCTTTCCGCTCTCGGAGGTAACCGATGAACTCCAGTCCAGTCCTCACCCTCGACGACGTCACCCTGACCTTCCCCGACGGCGCCGGTGAGATCACCGCAGTCGATCGCGCGTCGCTGTCCCTCGACGCCGGTGAACTCATCGCCATCACCGGCCCCTCCGGTTCCGGCAAGTCCTCGCTCCTGGCCGTCGCCTCCACGCTGCAGCCCCCGACCTCCGGGTCGATCCGGCTGCGCGACCGGGAACTCGCCGATCTCTCGTCCAGGGAGGCGGCCGCCGTCCGACGGAACGACATCGGGATCGTCTTCCAGCAACCGAACCTGATCGGATCACTCACCGCCACCGAACAGTTGATGATGACCCGGCACCTGGATTCCCCGTGGCGGAGACGCGCCTCCAAAGCCGCGACGCGGGACCGCGCCCTCGAGCTCCTCGAACGTCTCGGCCTAGCCGATGCCCGCGACCGGAACGTCGGTGCACTGTCCGGTGGTCAGCGGCAGCGCGTCAACATCGCCCGCGCCCTGATGAACTCCCCGGCACTCCTCGTCGTCGACGAACCGACCTCGGCGCTCGATTCCGGGCGTTCCGCGGACGTGATGGACCTGCTCCTGGAACTCGTCGCGGAGGAGAGGGTAGGGACCCTCCTGGTCACCCACGACGAGGAGGCCGCCCGGCGCGCCGACCGCCTGTGCACGATGGTGGACGGGAAACTCACCGAGGATCGCCGGGCACTCGTCGGCGGCTAGGCGCAGGCGGCCACGAACCGTTCGATGGCTCTCGGTGTCGCGGCCGGATGGCAGTGCAGATAGGACGCGTGCACGGTGTCGCCCGCGAATCCCTCCCGGACACCCCGCTCGTCCCAGCCACGCCAGCCCCAGGCGGGTGACCAACCGGCCACGGAGGTGTCGGTGAGGGCTGTGTGGTGGAACTCGTGGCCGGTGAGTCGCTCCCCCTCCCTGTGGAGCACCGAGTCAGACAGCGCGACGGCTTCCCGGTAGCCGAGGGTGAGCCGCCGGCCCATGGCCGCGTGGGTGTCGATCACCCCGAGCATCGGATGCGCGTCGAGGCTAGCCGTCAGCCACAGCAGGCCCGCGCACTCCCCGTGGACGGGCATACCGTCGGCGATCCGTTCCCGAACCCGCTGGCGGAGTCCGGTCCGGCCCGCGAGATCCTCCACATGCTCCTCGGGGAACCCGCCGGGAATGATGAGTCCGTCGCAGTCCGGCAGGTCATCGGTGAGCGGGTCGAAGCGCACGACCCGGGCGCCCGCCGCACCTAGGAGTTCGGTGTGTTCCGCGTATGCGAAGGTGAAGGCGGGTCCACCGGCGACTGCGATCGTCGGTCTTCCTGCCTCCGCGACCTCGGTGCGCGGATTCCACGACTCCCCGTTCCACGTGCAGTCGGCGACGGAGACGAGGCCGTCCAGGTCGAGGTGCTCCTCGACGAGATCGGCCATCCGCTCGACGGCGGTGACCGCGGCACCGCCCCGCTCGATCGCGGTCACCAGCCCCAGGTGGCGGGAGGGCACCTCGATGTCGGCGAAGCGTGGCAGGGAACCGAGGACGGGCACGCCGACGGCATCGCACGCGCTGCGGCAGACCGCGTCGTGACGTCCGGTTCCCGCCCGGTTCAGGATCACCCCGGCCAGTCGCACACCGTCGACGGCCGTCGCGAAACCCCGGACCATCGCGCCGATCGACTGGCTCATTCCCCGGACATCGACGACGAGTACGACCGGCAGTCCGAGGGTGCGGGCGATCTCCGCGGTGGAGCCGGGCGCACACACGGGATCCGAACCGGCCGCGATGCGGCCGTCGAAGAGTCCCATCACACCCTCGACCACGGAGATGTCGCATCCGGCGGAACCGTGGGCGTAGAGCGGGCCGATCCGTTGGCCACCGCACATCACGGAGTCGAGGTTCCGTCCGACCCTCCCCGCGGCGAGACCGTGGTACCCGGGATCGATGTAGTCGGGCCCGACCTTGAACGGGGCGACCTCCATCCGGCGCGCCAACGCTCTGATCAGTCCCGTGGCGATCGTGGTCTTGCCGGTGCCCGATGCAGGCGCAGCGATGCACAGGCCCGGTACTACCACTCGATTCCTCTCTGCCCCTTGCGTCCCTGGTCCATCGGGTGCTTGATCTTCGTCATTTCGGTGACGAGATCGGCGACCTCGATGAGTTTCGGGTCCGCGTCCCGGCCGGTCATGACGATGTGCTGGCGTCCCGGCCGGTCCACCAGAGTCGCCACGACCTCGTCGACGTCGATCCAGCCCCATTTGATTGGGTAGGTGAACTCATCGAGGACGTAGAAATCGTGGGTCTCCGCCTCAATCCGGCGACGGATCTCCGCCCATCCCTCGGCGGCGTCGCGGGCGTGATCCTCCTCGGTCCCGGCCTTGCGCGCCCAGGACCATCCCTCGCCCATCTTGTACCACTCGACGGGGCCGCCTTCACCCGTCTCCTCGTGGAGCTGGCCCAGTCGCCGGAGCACGGCTTCCTCCCCGACCTTCCATTTCGCGGACTTCACGAACTGGAACACCCCTACGTTCATACCCTGGTTCCAGGCACGCATGGCCATGCCGAAGGCCGCCGTCGATTTTCCCTTCCCCGGACCGGTGTGCACCGCGGTGACGGGAAGCATCCGGCGCTGCCGGGTGGTCAGACCGTCATCGGGGATGCTGGCTGGGTCGAGTTTTCCCTTGGGCATGGGGAGGATCCTTCGGTGCGTCGGGTGCAGCTTGTCGGGATCATCCTATCGCGACGGGTGTCGACGCCGACGGGTATCTGTTCTCCGTCGCCTCCGTCTTCCCTTGAATGCCGGTTCCCCGCCCTTCTTTCGGGAGGGACGGGGAACGGTTTTCTCTGGTGACATCGGCCGCCCGGAATCATCCCGGGCACGTGGACGCCGATCTAGCGGTACAGGCCCAGAATGTTGAACCTGACGAAGTGGAACAGTGCGGCGATCATCGCGACTATTCCACCGACGTTCAGGAGAGACAGCAGGCTCAGGCCACCGAAACCGATGAGGAGCTTTCCACCGAATCCGGAGGACATGCCGTTGCCGTCTGGGATCTCCGGGGTGGAGGTAGTGGTGGTGGTAGCCGGAGTGGAAGTCTCCGGAGTGGAGGTTGCCGGACTCGAGGTAGCCGGCGTGGTGGTGGCCGGCGTGGTGGTGGCCGGCGTTTCAGTGCTCTTCAGCGGCTCATTGTCGTCGGATGTCCCGAGTTCGACTGCCTCGAGGGCGTCGTCGGCGGTGCCGACGGTGACGGCGTCGCCGCCGGTGGAGACCTTGATGAGGGTGAGGGTCTCTTCGCCACCGAAGTCGTGGACACCGGAGATGAAGATGTCGTCGCCGACGAACTTCAGTGTGTCCGCGGCCTGGCCGTTGGTGTACTGGAGGGTGGAACCGACGGTGGTGCTCGAGATGACCTCGAGTGTGGTCGGGTCGAGGACGGCGAGTTCGTTGCCGTCGCTGGCGCTGGCCAGCACGAGGTTGCCCTCGGAGTCGAAGGTCGCACCGGTGATGAAGTCGAAGGCGGTGACCTCGTCGGCGGTGCTCTTCCTGGTGAAGGCGCCCTTGGAGTAGGTGTAGACGCCGACGGACTCGAAGTCACTGTTCACGCCGTTGTAGAACACGATGTTCCCGTCGACGATGCTGGCTGTACGTCGTCCGCCGCCGTACAGCACCGACTTGAACTGCTCCTTGGCCGCCTCGATCTCGACGGCCGCCGGGGTCTGACCCGGGCGGATGTGGAGCGGCGTGCTGCCCGTGCGCCCGTCGGGCCCATCGAGGATGTCGTCGAGGATGTAGACGAACGTGCCGTCGGGAAGGGCACGGAGGCCGACGGCGTTGCCGGTGGGACTCCTGTAGCCGTAGGTGCTGTCGAAGCTCCCGCCGTCCTCTGAGGCCGGGGTTCCACGGACCTCGCTCATGGGGGGCAGTGCCGTCTGACTGGAGGTTCCGTCCGTGAGGTTGAACACGGTGAACACGCCTTTTCGCGTGTCGGGGTCGGCGGTGAGGACGCCGAGGGTGTCCGTACCCTCCGAGTAGGCGAGACCGGTCACGTTCGAGTTCGGCACGGTACCGAGTTCCATGACGGCACCGAGACCCGCTGCGCTCGCGTCGGCGTAGCGGATCGTGTTTCCGTCGGCCCAGTAGAGCGTGTCGGTGGCGGACTTCAGCGCGGAGGGGTTGCCGAGGTTGACGGTGATGTCGTCGACGGCGGTGAACTCACTGAGATCGTTGTTCGCGATGACGATCTGGGAGTCACTCGCTTCCTTGCCGCGGGTGATGTGGAGGACGGACCCGTCCTTCAGCCCGAACAACCGGTTGGCATCACCCCTGGAGTACGAGGTCACGGCCTCCTTCACCAGAGTGAGGTCTTCCGTGGCACCGGTGGAGGTTCCGAAGGAGATGGGATCGCCGAAGGAGAGATCCAGGGCGTCGAGGGCGTCGTATCCCTTCGGGTTTCCACTGAGCGCGGCACGTCCCTCCTCGGTGACGGTGACCGCGATGTCTCGGACGGTGGAGACCTCACCGGACCTGTACCTGGCGTTCGAGAGGTCCAGATCGGCCATCACGACGCGGCTGGGTCCGAACCACTCCCTGGTCTTCTTGTCGAGGGTGTGGACGATCATCGAGATGTTCCCGGTGCCGTCGGCCGGGTTGATCGTCACGGTGGGCTCACTGATGGTCAGGTCGAGTTTGCAGTTTCCGCGCTCATCCTGGTCCATGTAGGTCGGACCGCAGAAGTTCATGACGTTGGCGGTACCGGCGTAATTCAGCACCACGGTCCCGTCATCGGAGTCGGTGCGGGAGACGAAGGCGAAGGACGGCACACCCGAGTGGAGCGTCGCTCCGTCGAAGACGCGGTCGAAACCTCCGGATGCCTGCCGGAAGATGCCCAGTACACCCCAGGCGAGGGCCGGGGTGTCGTCCGCGTAGCTGGTGGTGGAGGCGACGTGCTCGATGCCGATCTTCGCGTTCTCGTCGGCCCCCGAGACAGCGGGGGTGATCAGGGAGATCGACATGGTCAGGCAGGCTACGACAGCGAGGCCGGCCCGGGAGAGACGACGGGTGGACTGAGTCATGGTGCGTTACTTTCTGGGTTTCAGGGGATATCGGTGGTCAGGGACCCTGCTCGGCTCATTGATGTTCGAGTACCGGCTTCCGGGCCACAGCACGTTCCCTAACCTACCTTAGGCATGCCTAATTTCAAACCGTGTTCTGAAACTATATTCACTTTTCTATCAGGTAAATCTTCGCCTAAATGTTTCCGGTTCCAAGCTTCCGGAATATCTTCGGCACCGCGACCGTTGATCCGGATGCCCCGTCCGTACGCCACACCCGATACCGAAGGAACATCCACCGTGTCTACTACCGCATCCCCCATACCCGACATTCCGGATTCCGCCCGCCTCGTCGGTGTCTACAACGCCAACGGGGGAATGCTCGGCGAAGTGTCGTATGTCATCGGAAAGCTCCGCGGAACCACCCACTGCAGCCTCTGCGACATCAGCCACGGCAGATCGGTCCGGGAACGGAAGGACTGGACCACCGCCCTCGATCAACTTCCGCTCCCCCTGGAGACGGTCCATCTCAACGAAATGGACACAGCGACAGCCCGGGCCGCAGGTGGCAACAGCCCGGTTGTCGTGTACCTGGACGGAGACCACGACCGCATTCTCCTCACTCCGGCCGATCTGGACTCCTGCGCGGGGCGGGTCGACCGGTTCCTGGAGCTCGTGACCGATCGGCTCGCCGGGACCCGATGATCTAGCGGGACATGACGGACAGGTGGAGGCCGCCCGGCACATGGGTCCGGAGGAAGTGGATCAGGCCCACAACGAGCGCGAGGAAACCACTGATGTTCAGGAGCGGAAGCAGCCCTGGGGCACCGACCGTGTCAGCTTCGCCGGATCCGCCGAACAGCACACCCAGAATTCCGCCGGAGCTCGTGGATCCGGGCGGTGTTCCGCCGTCGCCATCCCCGGTACCGTTCCCGTCACCATCACCGTCTCCGTCACCACCACCGACGGAGAAGGCGGCGATCGACTTGTCCACGCTTCCGTCGGCGTAGGTGACCGTCACGACGACACCGATGGTCTTCCCGGCATCGGCGGCCGTGGGTGTCAGTGTGACCACACCGGTGTCGGGATCCACCACCGCTTCCCCCGGCCGTTCACCGTCCAGCGAGTAACTCACCGTGCCGGGAACCCGATCACTGTCCGAGGTGAAGGTGGGCTCCGGGGAACTGGCCTTCTGTCCCGGTTCCGCCGGTGTCACCGGATAGACCGGGGTGAGCTCGCGGGCATCGGTCACCGGAGCCACTGAGCCTCCGTTGAGCGACTCATCCATGTAGAACGGGGTGATCGAGGGGTCGAGCTTGCCCGCCGCGGTGGCCTCCTCGAGCATCTGGAGTCCGATGTAGGTGTCGAGATCGGTGTCCGGGTTTTCGGTACCGGGTCGGCCGTCGAGGACGATGATCCGTCCACCGGTGGCGACGACCCCGTCGTTCTGATTGCGTTCGGTTCCCTCCATGAAGCTCGACAGGGTCGCCGAATCCACCACCTCGAAGGTGACGGGATCGATGATGGCCAGGGTGGATTTGTCGGCGTCGGTGAGGACGAGATTGCCGTCATCGGTGAACGCACCACCGGCGAGATTCGCGAGGTTCACCCCGTCCACGACGACCTTGTCCCGACCGTGGACCTGTGTGAAGGTGCCGTTCTCGTAGGTGTAGGTGGCCACCCCCTGCCTCTCCTGATCCGCGTAGTCGTTCCAGATCGCTATTATCCGGCCACCACGGACCGCGACGCCGTCGTTGGATGCGACGAACCCGTACTGCGGCCACGCTTCGGTGACCAGCGTCGCGGTGACATCCTCCTTCGGCGTGACGTGGATCGGGACGGCACCACGTTTCCGGGGTCCGCCGAACCCGTCGTCGGTCCCCTCGACCGGTGTCGTCCCGTGATCATTCACGGACAGCCAGGTCCCGTCCGGTAGGCCGAGGAGCTTCGATGCGCGCCCGTTCGGGATGGACTCGCCGTACGCGCCGTCCGAGTAGTACCTGTCGTCGACGGGGATACCGAACAGCTGGCTGCCACTGGGCAGGTCGACGGTCGCGCGCTCCCCACCCGGGGCGATCGTGGTGAACTGGTCATCACCCTTGCGGGCCTGGTGGATGATGCCCACCTCCCCGGTCGCTGCGTTGAAGCCCATCGAGGTCACACGGTGCGGGAGTCGCGTGATGAGTTCCGGTTCCCCCACACCCGCCGCCGTGACCGCGGCCCTGTAGACCGGGGTGTCCACCACCGGATCCAGGAACCCCGCGGGCTCGTTGTATCCGGCGAAGTAGAGCACGTTCTCCGTCGGGTCGTAGGCGGAGGGGTTGTCCGAGTCGAGATCGATCGTGCGTTTCTCGCCGATCGGCTTCATGTCCCGCCCGATCAGGACGGCGGTGCTGGTCTCGTGGTCCCCCGCGACCAGCACCAGTGATCCGTCACTCCGCGGGAAGAGCCGCACCGCGTGCTCGAGGACGATCCCCGTGTGTTCGACGGCTGTCGTCGAGTAGCCGCCGTCCCCGGCGCCCGTGAACCCGGGGTCACCCGTGAAGGTGAAGTCCAGGAGGGACAGCGCGTCGCCCTCGTCGAGGACGTCGCTGAACGCATGCGCCCCGGCGACGGTCAGCGCCGAGGGAACATCCGCCCACGTGGTCAGGTCGCCCGAGGTGTTGTAGCGGCCGTTCTTCAGGTCGAAGGTGGCCAGGTCCAGGCGTTCCGACCCCTCCCACTCACCGGAGTTCCGGTTGATGGAGTGAACGACGGCACTGAACACTCCCCTGCCGCACCCCGTCGAGGGTGGTGTCGGCACCTCCCGAGATCTGCATGAACAGGTCGCGGATGTTCCAGTACATCGCCGGTGTGTCATCGGGGTACTCGGTGATTTCAGCCGTGTGCCTGATCCCGATGGGGTTGGTCGCTTCCGCCGCGGCCGGCGACACGGCCAGAGGGGAAGCGGTCAGTGCGACACATGCGAATGCACCGATTCCCGCCCGGTGGATTCGGTGGATTCTTCTGGCCATGCGGTGTCCTCGGGTCACTCGGAAGGTGCGGTACCGCACCGTGACCCCGGGGCCGGCCCGGACGGAACGGCGCCGCCTTTGACCGGAAGCTTAGTTTAGGCTCAGCTATGTCTGAGGTTTCCGGGCGAACTGTGGGACACTCCTCAGTCTTCGACGGTCACTCAGACCGCCTCGATGACACCGGCCACCGAATCCGCCGACACCTCATCGAGCCGGACGCAGACCCCCTCGAGCCGTTTCGCGAGGTCCGCAGCCAGGCCGAGTCGGATGCGACCCGCCCGCTCACAGTCAATCACCAGACTGCCCGCGAGTCCGCGCTCCCGGATCACGGCGGCTGCCCGGCGGGCCCCGGCGGTCCCGGATACCCCGGTGGCGCGCCCGTCGGAGAGCACGACGAGCAGGGCCCGTCGCCCGGGTTCCCTGCGGTGTTCCCGTTCGATCAGGTCGTGGGCCATCATCAGGCCCTCACCGAGAGGCGTACGCCCGCCGGTCGGGGCCCCCTCGAGCCGGCGCACCGCGGTCACGGTCGATCCGGTCGGGGGAAGCAGGATCTCGGGGGCTGATCCCCTGACCGAGATCACCGCGATCCTGTCACGGCGCTGATAGGCGTCCCGGAGCATCGAGACGACGGCGCCGGTCACGGCGGAGAGCCGGTCCCTGCCCGCCATCGATCCCGAGGCGTCGACGACGAAGACGATGAGGTTGGACTCCATGCCCCGCCGGAGTGAACCGCGGAGGTCCTCGGGCCGGAAGTCGATCAGGCCGTCCACGATCCCGGCACCCCGCTCAGCGGCGGCGAGCACCGAACCGACGACGTTCAGTCCGCGACCACCCGGGATCGCCCGAACGTTCTGCCCCTGTGCCGACCACGCCTTGGAACGGCGCCCGGGGACCCCCTCATCTCCGGAGCCCTTACGCCTCAGTACCCGCGGAACGAAAGGGGGCGCCCTGTTCGGCGCGACCTGCCTTCCCGTCGGAGGTCGGCTGTTCGGACGGTTCATCGGTCTGCTCAGGAGGATCCTGGGGGGTGTCGTCCTCTGTGTCCCGGTCCTCGGGCTCCGGATCGTTCGCCTCCGGTTCCGGGGCGTTGTCCTCCGGCTGCTCCGGGTGCTGGTCGCGGGCCTCGTCCATGGTCTCGTCGAGCTTGTCCTCGTCGAGACCCGGCTCATCGAAGGGATCGCGGCGGCGTCGGTGCGGTAGCGCGAGCTGCGCCGCGGTCCGGATGTCCCCGTCGGTGACGACGGTGTCGCCGCGGTAGGCGGCGCAGGCCGCCGCGGCGCGCGCGATGACGAGATCGGCGCGCATTCCGTCGACGTCGAAGCTGGCGCAGATGTGCGCGATGCGGGCCAGGTTCGTCCCCGTGAGCTCGACCCGGGGGAGAATCTCCCGCGCCCGGGCGATGCGGGCGGAGAGATCGGCGTCCTCCTCCGCCCACACCGACGCGAATCCCGCGGGATCCGCCTCGTAGGCCAGGCGCCGCCGGATGATCTCGGTGCGGATCTCCACATCACGTGATGCGACGACATCGACGGCCAGCCCGAAGCGGTCGAGCAGCTGGGGACGCAGCTCCCCCTCCTCCGGGTTCATCGTCCCGACGAGCACGAAGTTCGCGGGGGAGCTGTGCGAGATGCCGTCCCTCTCGATGGTGACGCGGCCGGTGGCGGCCGCATCGAGGAGCGTGTCCACGAGGTGATCGGCGAGGAGATTCACCTCGTCGACGTAGAGCACGCCCCCGTCGGCCTGTGCCAGCAGTCCCGGATGGTATTCCGCGCGCCCGGTCGTGAGTACCGTCTCGACGTCGAGCGAACCGACCACGCGGTCCTCGGTGGCGCCGATGGGGAGGTTGACGAGCGGCGCTCCACCGAGCAGGGCCGCGAAGGCCCGCACGGTGGTCGTCTTCGCCGTGCCCTTTTCCCCGCGCACGACGACACCCCCGATCCGGGGCGAGACGGCGTTGAGGATCAGGGCCAGCCGAAGCTGATCCTGACCCACGACCGCAGCGAACGGATAACCGGCGTCGGGGGTGGAGTGCGTCACTGTTAGGCCTGGTCCTCCAGCTTGAGGGTCTTCTGGGTGCGCTCCCAGGTCTCGTGGAACAGCTTCTCGTCCATGGCGAGCTTGGTGCCGTAGGTGGGCACCATCTCCTTGATCTTCGGACCCCACGAGACCATGTGGGAACCGAAGCAGCGCTCCAGGAGTTCGAGCATCGCGGCAGGCGCGATGGAGGCTCCGGGAGACGCCCCGAGGATGCCCGCGATGGAGCCTTCGGCGTTGTTGATCAGGGCGGTGCCGAACTCGAGGGAACCGAACCGCGGTCCCGCGACAGGCTTGATGACCTGGACGCGCTGGCCGGCGGTGACCAGCTCCCAGTCCTCGGAACGGGCGCTCGGCATGTACTCACGGAGCGACTCCATGCGGGCCTCGGCGTCCTTCATCACCTCGGTGATGAGGTACTTGGTCAGGCCCAGCTCCTGCACACCGACGGCCGCCATGGAGGGGATGTTGGTGGGACGCAGGGACTTGGCCAGATCCAGCCAGGAACCCTGCTTGAGGAACTTCGGGGTCCAGCCGGCGTAGGGGCCGAACAGCAGCCCCGTCTTGCCGTCGATGACGCGGGTGTCGAGGTGGGGCACGCTCATCGGGGGCGCACCGACGGACGCCTTTCCGTAGACCTTGGCGTGGTGCTGGGCGATGATCTCCTCGTTGGTGCAGCGCAGCCACTCACCGGAGACGGGGAATCCACCGAAGCCGCGGATCTCGGGGATACCGGACTTCTGGAGCAGCGGTAGTGCCATTCCGCCGGCGCCGACGAACACGAAGTTCGCCCGCACCACACTGGTGTCACCGGTGTGGACATTCTTGACCTTGATCTTCCACTTCGACCCGTCCCGGATGATGTCGGCGACCTCGTGGCCGTACCGGATCTCGGTCCCGGCCTCTTCCGCGTTGCGGAGGAACTGACGGGTCAGCGCACCGTAGTTGATGTCCGTTCCGGCGTCGGTCCAGGAGATGGCGACCTTCCGCCTGTCGAAGTCGCGGCCTTCCGCCATGAGCGGGAGGAACTCCGCGAACTTCTGCTGGTCATCGGTGAACTGCATGTCCGGGAACAGCGGGTGGACGGACAACGCGTCATAGCGCTTGCGCAGGTACTGGACCTGGTCGTCGCCCTGGGCGAAGGAGACGTGGGGGACCTGGTTGATGAAGTCACGTGCGTTGTCGAGCTCGTTGTTCTCCAGGAGGTAGGACCAGAACTGGCGGGAAACCTGGAACTTCTCGTTGACGGCGACGGCCTTTGTGGTCTGGATCTCACCGTTGACCTCCGGGGTGTAATTCAGCTCGCACAGCGCGGAGTGCCCGGTACCGGCGTTGTTCCACGGCGAGGACGACTCCTCGGCGGGGCCGTCGAGGCGTTCGAAGACGAGCTGCGACCAGCCCGGCTCAAGCTGCCGGAGCATCGCGCCGAGGGTGGCGGACATGATGCCTGCACCGATCAGACAGACGTCGACCTCATCTGTCACATGAGCTGCGGAAACCTTGGAGTCAGACACTGTATTCAACCTTCGCTAGTTCTCTGAATTGTGCATTCGTCCCAGTCCCGGTACGCGGATCCTCTCCGGACCCACCACCATCACGGCATCATCCACCGTTCCACCCTGGCCGGCCGACCTGTGCCCGCTCATCTGTCCGCCCATCCCTCGACAACGATGGGATGGCACGCGCGACATGACACGACACCGACGGACCCCTGCAGAGCATCCCGATCGACCACCACTGACCGATGATGCCTTCACCAGCACCGGCGTGGCCCAAGATAAGGATTCCCGGACTGGCCTATCGCTGTAACACCTTACGCCCCGCACCCCGGGGGTATCAGCACAGCCCCGATTTCGATGCCCACTTCCCCACCCACCGACACCCCCGATCTTCCTGACATCACGCCACCTACCTCGAAAAACCCGCCGGAAGCGCGCGAACTCCGCCGGGGGCGGAAGGTCGAGGGGAGAGGAGGCCATACCGTCACCACCCCCACGTTCACCCCCACCGGGCGGGATCATCCCCACCTCCGGTGTTCCATCGGCCGTCAACGGTGCAGCACCTCCGCGTCACTCACCTGAAAACCTGGTGAACAGTCAATGTCCGCACGCGGAGAACCGTGACCGGAGAGTTACGTTTCATCCTGAATGCCCCGTTACCCCCCGGAAACAGATCCCCGGAAGAAGGATGACCACCAGTATGTTCCGAAACCCCCTCAGAAGACGCACGACCGCACTGCTCGTCGCCGCCGCCACGATCCTCGGTGCCAGTCCCGCCACCGCCGACGAGACGGCGGTTCCCCAGTACGGATTCAAGAATCAGTACATCCCGATGGGCACGCCGGCTGACGCCACGACCCCTCCGGACGGGTTCGAGCAGGTCTACACCATGGTGCTGGGCCGTCACGGATCCCGCGGAGCGAGCTCCTCCTCCCGCTTCAAGAACACCATGAAGTACCTCAGGAGGGCGCAGGATCAGCCCGGTGCGCTCACCCCTCTCGGTGAGCAGGTGCTCGTCGAGATCGACCAGATACTGCAGATGACGAGGAACCTGCCGGCCAACGATCACCTGACGCCTCCGGAAGAGGGGGGATACGGAACACTCACCACCCTCGGAGCGCAGGAATGGCAGGCTATCGGACAGCGCAACTACGAGCGCAACCGGGACTTCTACACCCGGATCGCGAACGCCGGGACGAACGAAAAGCTCAGGTACCACAGCTCACCCAAGGGCCGGTCCCAGTTCTCCGGAGTGAACTTCGCCATCGGGCTGCACGACTCGGACGCGGCACTCGATCCGCTGATGGGCTACGACGCCTCCGCCCCGGTCCCCATCGACACCGGGGTGTTCGGGGCCGACGGTGAGCAGACTCCCCAGTCCAAGCTGATGATCGAGTACAAGAACAAGGACAGCCTCGATTACCCGGCGTACAAGGCCTCCCAGGATCTTCCCGACGAGAAGCAGGCCGGTGAGGCGTCCCACAGTGACCCGGCCGTCATCAGCGCCGCCCGGGAGATCCTGGGGCACCTCTACTCGCCCGAGTACCTGGCGACGCTGGACGATGAGGATGCCATCTCGCAGGCCCACCAGTTCTACTCCGTCAACGGCTACGCCCGACTGCTCACCGAGGAAGCCGGTGCACCGGCGGAGGGCTGGGCCACCGAGAAGTACATGACCCAGCAGACCGCCCGGGAGATGCGGTACCTCTACGAGGTCCACGACTTCTACACCTTCGGCCCCGGACGCGAGGGCTCCTCGGATTCCTACCGGATCTACGACCCCCTCATCCGGCTGATGCTCAAGGACGTCGACGACCGTGCGAACGGAACCTCCGAGGTCGCGGGTAACTTCTACTTCACCCACGGCGAGACCCTCGGTCCCGTCGAGAGCTACCTCCAGATCCCGCAGGCGAACCACCCCACGCCTCCCGGGAGGTTCTTCGACAAGGACAACGCGTGGAATTCATCGGTGACCGTTCCGATGGCCGCTAACATCCAGTGGGACGCATTCCGCAACAAGGCCGGGATCACTCTGGTGCGGATGCTGTTCAACGAGAAGGAGACACCCTTCGGGCCGAAGTGCCAGTCGATCGCCGACGGTTCCCCCTTCTACACACTCAACGAGCTGAATGCCTGCGTGCCGTTGGACTCCGTCTCGGACCACTCCGAGGCCCGCCCCGCAGCCATATGGGCACCCGGACTCTCGACGAAACCGGTCTCCGTCTGCGAGGGTGAGCTCCTCGATCCGAGGGCCGGAATCACCGGCCTGTCGGACGACGCCACCATCGAGGTCGTGACGCCGGCGGACACCAGCACGGCCGGTGAGAAGGAACAGCAGGTCAACGTGACGGTTCCCGGCGCCGAGACCGGGGAACTCACCGTTCCGGTCAGCGTCGTGAAGTGCTCGACCGAAACCTCCACCACCACGGTCACCAGCACCAGCGTCATCACGGAGACCGCCGACCCGGTCACGGTCACCGAGATGCCGGAACCCGTCACCAGCGTGACCACCGAGGTTCCGGATCCGGTCACCGGCACGGTGACCACGACGCCCTCCCCGGTCACGACCACGGTGACCACGACCCGGGAACCGGTCACGGTGACGATGCAACCGTCCCCCACCACGGTCACCGAGACACAGACACTGACGCCCCCGACCGTCACCGAGACCTCCGCGTCGGTACCGACGACCGTCACGGAAACCACGACCGTCCTGACGACGACGACGGTACGACCCGAGCCGACCACGGTGACCGCCACTCCGGCGCCCGCCACGGGTACCGTGACGGTGACCGAGACCGTTGCGCCGGGAACCACCACCGTGACCACGGAACCGACGGCCACGGTCACCACCACCGAAAATCCCCGGCCCACTGATTCCGTTCCCGCGGTCACGGGCATCGTCGCGTTGCTGCACTCGATCCTCGCGATCCTGACCAACCTCAATTTCCCGACCACTCTGGGCGGACTGTCCAGCGGGAACAACACCGACCACCTCTTCCTCCCCAGGTTCAACGGAGGAGCACTGGAGGCGTTGCTGGCCGCGATCCGCTCCTGGCGCAACCTGTAACAGCCCTCTCCCCGACCCCGGAGAACCACACCGTCCCGCCCATCGGCGCCGGGCGGCGGGGTTCTCCGGGTTTTTCGTCCCGTACCGGTGCACCGGTGGGAGGTCCGCCCGTGCACCGGTGTCGCGGGCCCCGCATGCCACGCCACCCCGGGATAGGGTGGTCGACATGAGCGATCTGCCGATCTCCGAGACGTACACGGACGACATCCTGGGCGACGGGTTCACCAGACGGTCCCTTCGCCTGGGCGAAGACCCGGAAGGCGACGGACCGGTGGTGGCGACACTGGTCAGGTACCTTCCGGGTGGCTGCCGGGACTTCGACTCACGACCCGCGATGCTCTTCGTCCACGGAATGAGCGACTACTTCTTCCACCGGCACGTCGCCGAGCGCTTCCACCGGGAGGGCTACGCCGTGTACGGGGTGGACCTGCGCAAGTGCGGCCGTTCCCACCTGGCGGGACAGCTGTGGCACGACATACGGGACGTCCGCCGGTATTTCGAGGATCTCGACGCGACCGTGGACGCGGTGCGACAGGACCACGGTCAGGTGATCATCCAGGCACACTCCACGGGCGGCCTCATCGTCCCCCTCTGGCTGGACCACCTCCGCAGGGCGACGCTCACCGGGGACCCCGTGGCCGCGGCGCGACACTCCGCGATCGCGGCGACGGTCCTCAACAGCCCGTGGCTCGACCTGATGTTCCCCGCGCCGCTCCACCGCTGGACCCGCCCGCTGATCCGTGCACTGGGGGGCCGGGCACCGGAACTCAACCTCCCCGGTGGACTCGCCGGCTACGGCGAGTCCATCCACGCCGACCACTACGGCGAGTGGGATTTCGACACCCGGATCAAACCGATAGCCGGTCACGCGAAGAACGCGGGCTGGTTCGCCGCCGTCGTCCGCGCCCAGGACACGGTCCACGCCGGGGGTGTGGAATGCGGGACCCCGGTTCTGGTGTTGTGCTCTACACAGTCCTGGCTCAACAAGCCGTACTCGGCGGTGACGGACACCTCGGACGCGGTACTCGATGTCGATCAGATCCGGCGGTGGGCACCGTCGCTCGGCGCAGATGTCACCGTGATCCCGGTGGAGGGTGCCCGCCACGACGTGTGGCTCTCGCTCCGTCGCCCCAGAGAACGGGCATTCACCGCCGCGATCAACTGGTTGGCCGAGACCCTGGCCGACCGGGCCTGAACCGACTCCCCGCTACAGCGACAACCGATCCGGACACGACCCCGACACGACAAGGAACTGCGGACCACCTGCCATGACCAATTCATCCCCCACCCACTACGACCTCATCATCATCGGAACCGGATCCGGCAACTCGATTCCGGGCCCGGAATTCGACGACAGGAAGATCGCAATCGTCGAAAAGGGACGCTTCGGCGGTACCTGCCTCAACGTCGGCTGCATACCCACGAAGATGTACGTCTACACCGCGGATGTCGCGGAAGAGATCCGCAACGCCGCCACCTACGGGCTGGACGCGCAGCTCAATGGCGTGGACTGGGCCTCCATCCGGGAAAGGGTGTTCGGCCGACGCGTCGACCCCATCGCCGACGGCGGGGAGGCGTACCGCCGCGGGGACGAGACCCCGAACATCGACGTCTACGACCGTGCCGCACGCTTCGTCGGCCCGAAGACCCTAGAGACGGGGTCTGGGGATGAGGTCGTCACCATCACGGGTGACACGATCGTCATCGCAGCCGGCGCGCGACCCACGATTCTCCCGGCGATCGCGGAATCGGGAGTGACGTACTACACCAACGAGAACATCATGCGCCTGGAGAAGCTGCCGGAGACGATGACGGTCCTCGGCGGCGGATTCATCGCCGTCGAGTTCGCCCACGTCTTCGCGTCCCTCGGCGTCGACGTCACCCTGGTCAACCGGTCGGAGCGGCTGCTGCGCAAGACCGACGCCGCCATCTCCGACCGCTACACCGAGCTCGCGGGGAAACGCTTCACCCTGAGGCTGGGTGTGACCCCGACGGGTGCGACCGAGGACGAGCACGGTGTGACGCTGAAACTCGACGACGGTTCCGAGGTCACCTCCGAGGTACTGCTCGCGGCTACGGGACGCACGCCGAACGGCGATCAGCTGAATCTCGGCGCCGCCGGCATCGAGATGGACGGCCCACGCATCAAGGTCGACGAGTACGGGCGGACGACCGCCGAGGGGGTCTGGGCGCTCGGTGACGTCAGCTCGCCGTACCAGCTCAAGCACGTCGCCAACGCGGAGATGCGTGCGGTGAGACACAACCTGCTCCACCCGGAGGACCTCAGGCCCATGCCGCACGAGAACGTTCCCGCCGCGATCTTCACCCACCCCCAGATCGCCAGCGTCGGGCTCACCGAGGATGAGGCCCGCGACGCCGGGTACGACGTCACCGTCAAGGTGCAGGACTACGGCGACGTGGCGTTCGGCTGGGCGATGGAGGACAGCACCGGGTTCGCCAAACTCATCGCCGACCGCTCCACCGGGCGGTTGCTCGGCGCCCACATCATCGGGCCGCAGGCCTCCACCCTGATCCAGCAGCTGATCACGGTGATGGCCTTCGACCTCGACGTCCGCGAGGTGGCCCGTGACCAGTACTGGATCCACCCGGCACTGCCCGAACTCATCGAGAACGCACTACTCGGCCTGGAGTTCTAGCCCCCGCATCCCCGTCGTCCCGCCACCACCGACCGGACCCGCGCCATCCGCAGGCGGTCGCGGGACGGACAGCCGGCCTGGGGTAGGATCGCCCGCTATGCAGCGCGGTTCAGCCAACACCCCGGGAGACCGTCCGGACGGGGGCGGCATCTTCTCCCCCACCTATCTCGCGACCACCGTCGGTCTGCTGATGGCCATCACGGCCTGCGCCTTCGACAACACCGCGGTGACGGCGGTGATGCCCCGCATCACCGAGGTCCTCGGGGACACGCAGTCCTATTCCCTGGCGTTCGCGATTCCGTTCGCCGTGTCGATCGTCGCCATGGTCGCCGCCGGTATCGCCACGGACGTCGCGGGCGTGAGACTCTCCCTGCTGACGGGGACCGGTACCCTGGCGGTGGGGTTGGCGCTGTCGGTCGTGGCGCCGGACATGACCGTTTTCCTGATCTCCCGCGGTGTCCAGGGGTTCGGCATCGGAGCGGTCATAGTCGCCATCTACGCGGTGATCGCACAGGTCTACCCCGCCCGCCTCCGGGCACCGGTGTTCGCCGCCTTCTCCGGGGCATGGGTGATCCCGTCACTGATCGGCCCCGCACTCGCCGGGATCCTGACGGAGACGTTCTCCTGGCACTCGGTCTTCCTGTTCACCCTGGTTCTCCTGCTCGTCGCGGCGGGCCTGCTGTGGCCCTCGGTCCGGCGGCTGCCGGTCACCCGGGGCACGTTGTCGCCGAGGAGCACGCGCATGCTCCTCGCAGCTCTCGCCCTGTCCACCGCCGCCGGGGTCCTCAACTACTCGTCCCAGCTGGCGCTGGGTGCCGCGTTCCTCGGATTCGTCCTCGCGCTCCCGGTCATCGCGGTGTCCATCCGTCCACTCGTGCCGGCCGGTACGTTGCGTGGCCGTCCCGGTGTGCCGCGCCTGGTCTCCTCCAGGGTGCTGACGGACATGGTCCTCGCCGCGGAGATCTACATCCCGCTCCTCCTCGCCGAAGTGTACGGACTCGGCCCGACACTCACCGGCCTGGGGCTCACCGTCAGTGGCGTCACCTGGTTCATCGGTTCGCACATCCAGGCCCGCCACGCGGCACACCTGTCCACCCCGGTGGTCTGCCGGCTCGCCGCCGCCGGGATGGCTCCGGGGCTGATCATCGTGGCCCTCACCGCGGTGTCCGGAATCCACTGGGCGTTCGCCGTGGCGGGGTGGGGGCTGTCGGCCTTCGGCATCGGCTTCGTCTACCCCCGGATCTCCAGTGACGCCCTCGAGTTGAGTCCCCCGGAGCGAACCGGCTTCATCGGTTCCGCCCTCCAGGTCGCGGGTATCACCGGCATGACCATCGCGGTCGCCGTCGGAGCGCTCACCCTGGCGCTCACGGCGGGTCTGGACGTGCACTGGCGGTTCCTGACCACCTACCTGGTGCTGGCTGCAGGTGTCCTGCCGTTCATCTGGCTCTGGCGGCCGGGAGTCGAGGAGCCGTCCCCCGAGCCCCTCCGGGTCCGGTGACAGCACACGAGCTGGAGACGGGAAACACGTCCCGACCCCTGGTGTAGCCACCGCCACATATCCTAGAGTTCGGTCATGACCGAACTCATCGATCTCCTGACCCCGGACACCATCTCCGTCGGAGTCTCCGCCGATGACTGGGAGTCCGCTGTCCGACAGGCCGGGCAGATCCTCGTGGATTCGGGGAGCTGCACCGCGGAGCACACCGGGAACATGGTGTCCGCGGTCCGGGACAACGGCCCGTACATCGTCATCGCACCGGGGCTGGCCTTCGCGCACGCGAGGCCCTCCTCAGCGGTGCTCAGTACCGGCATGTCCCTGATCGTCCTGAAGGAGCCGGTGACCTTCGGACACCCGGACAACGATCCCGTTTCACTGGTCGTCGCCCTCGCGGCCACCGATCCCGAGACCCACCTGTCGGCGATGAAGGATCTCACACGCTCACTCAGGTCCGCGGGTACGCGGGATCAGGTGACGCGGGCCGACTCCGCGGAAGACGTCCACCGTATCCTCTCCGGCACCCGGCCCGGTGCGGGAGCGGACACGCCGGATCAGACACCCGCACCGTCGGCGGTCGATTCCGGGAAAGCCGGCGGTGAGACCGTCCCGAGCAAGGGACTGATCCTCACGGTCTGCGGTAACGGCCTGGGGACTTCACTGTTCCTGAAAAACACCCTCGAGGACGTGCTCGACGGGTGGGGATGGTCCCGGTACATGGCGGTGGAGGCCACCGACACGATCTCGGCGAAGGGAAGAGCCGGGGACGCGGACTGCATCCTCACCTCCCGGGAGATCGCCCGGGCCCTCGGGGATCTCGGGGTCCCGGTGCGGGTGATCTCCGATTTCACCTCCACCGACGAGATCGACGCCGCCCTCCGCGGGATCTACGCGGTCTGACCACCTCCACCACTCAGAAAGGACTTCCGACATGGTTGTCATCGAGTTCCTGGTCAACCAGATTCTCTCGGTGCCGGCGTTCCTCATCGGGATCATCACCGCGGTGGGTCTCGCCGCACTGCGCAGGTCGACGGGCGAGGTCATCGGCGGCGCGGTCAAGGCGACCCTCGGTTTCCTCCTCATCGGCGCCGGCGCCGGCCTCGTCGTCGCCTCCCTGGAACCGTTGGGGACGATGATCACCGGTGCGACCGGCGCGCGGGGCGTGGTTCCGACCAATGAGGCGATCGTGGGAATCGCGCAGGAGAACTACGGAGCCCAGGTCGCGTGGCTCATGGTCCTCGGGTTCGCGGTGTCGCTGCTGCTGGCACGATTCTCCCCCCTGCACTACGTGTTCCTCACCGGCCACCATGTGCTGTTCATGGCGACGCTGATCACCATCGTCCTGGCGACGGCGGGATTCTCCGCGGGTGTGACGGTTCCGTTGGGCGCGGTGCTGCTGGGTGTCCTCATGGTGTCCCTGCCTGCGCTCGTGCATCCGTGGACCAGGCGGATCACCGGCGATGACTCGATCGCCATGGGGCACTTCGGCACCGCCGGGTACATCGTCGCCGGCGGCGTGGGTTCCCTCGTCGGCGGGCGGAGACCGGACAGGCTCTCCCCCTCCACCGAGAACCTCAGGCTGCCCGAGGGACTGAAGTTCCTCCGGGACTCGATGGTGGCCACCGCGCTGTCCATGGCGCTGATGTACGTGATCCTCGCGGTCGTCTTCCTCATCCGGGCCGGACGGGACGAGGCGTTCGCCGCCTTCGAGGACGGCGCATCCGACGTGGGCGCGTACCTGATGCACTCGTTCACCCTCGGTCTGCAGTTCGGTGTCGGCGTGGCGGTGATCCTGTTCGGTGTGCGCACCATCCTCGGTGAACTGGTCCCGGCCTTCCAGGGGATCGCCGCGAAGTTCGTTCCCGGAGCCGTCCCGGCCCTCGACTGCCCGATCGTCTTCCCCTACGCACCCAACGCCGTCCTGATCGGCTTCATCTCCTCCTTCATCGGTGGGTTGGTCGGCCTGGTGCTTCTGCAGGTCGCGTTCAATCCGATGTTCGGGGTGGTGCTGATCCTGCCCGGTCTGGTCCCCCACTTCTTCACCGGTGGTGCGGCCGGTGTGTACGGCAACGCCACCGGCGGGCGACGCGGTGCCGTGGCCGGCGCATTCGCCAACGGCCTGTTCATCACCCTCGGCCCGGCGTTCCTCATGCAGGTCCTGGGTGTGTTCTCCGGGGAGAACACCACCTTCGGCGACGCGGACTTCGCCTGGTTCGGCATCCTGATCGGCGCCGCCGCGAAGACCGGGGTGCTCGCGGGCACGATCCTGATCCTGCTCACGGGTGCCGCGATCCTGGGTGGCGCGATCCTCGTCCAGCGCCGAGTCGTCGACGCCGGGTGGGACCCGAGCCCCGTGCGCGCCGCAGTGTCGGCGGGTGCCGCCGTCAGTGGCTCCAAGGGGGAATCGTCCGGTTCGGGACCCTCACCCGACTACCCGAAGGTCGCACCGCCGGCCGGCGCCCCGCTTCCCCCACCACGATCGGAGAGCGGACACGGGTCCCCGCGGTGACGGGAGGCCACGGCACCGGACGTGGGCGGTGGGACGCGGCTAGAATGAGGGGCCGCAACCGCCGCTGACCCGACGATGACGAAAGCCGCACGTCTGCACCGTGACTCCCCAACGACCGTCCCCGCGCCACCGTGATGTGCCCGCCGCAACGGCCTCGATCGCCGCTGCCGTGGCCCTCCTGCTGGCGACGCTGGGGGTCAATTACACGCGGAGTCACGTCGGATATGCGGGGCTGGCGGCCGCGACGGTGGCGTTCGGGGCGGCGAGCGCCCTCGCGCAGCTGTACCGCTCGGGCCGGATGACGGTGTTCCGGGCGTCGTCCGCCGCGGGTGGCGTCGCACTGCTCATGCTGGGGGTTCTGGTGGCGGTGAGCAGGTTCACCGCCCTGGACGAGGTGTTCACGCTGACGACGCTGGCCACGGTGTATCTCACCCCTCCCGCTGTCATCGCCTGTCTGGTGGGTGGGCTCGGGCAGTTGCCGGGGCGGTGGGTTCCCCGGGTGGGGTTCAGCGTGGTGGGTGCGGCGGCGGCCGGTTGGTTCGCGCTCGGACCGGACACGATCGCGACCCGGGCGCTGGTGATCACGTCCTCGGTACTCGCGCTCCTGGGATGCGTCCCGGTACTCGCGGACGCCCGGCGCGGAGGCTCACGCAACCGTGGCTGGAGGTCCGTGGCGGTCACCGTCGCGGCCGCGGTCCTCGCGGCGACGATGGCCTATGCGGTGATCGTCGCCGCCACCCCGATAACCTGGTGGCCGGCCCACGCCCCGAGCATCGTGCTGGCGTGGGCGTACATCGTCGCCGCGGCGTTGCCCGTGGTGGCGGGTGTCACGTACCGCGATCCACCGGCCCACCCCGAGGTGTCCGGCCGATCCAGCTGATCGCCGTCGACCACGGTGCGGACGGAGGTTCCCGGACTCCCGGCGTACACGCCGGTCCCGGGCCGCCCGGTCGTGTCGGGGCGCGCCCCGGAGAGTCAGGGGCGCAACGCCGGATCGGAACCGGTGGATTCCCGCAGGGATTCCTCCGCGACCCCGGGGACGGATGAGACGACGGGTGTCGAGGGACCGGGACCGGCGGTGGCCACGGCGATCAACAGGCACTCTGCGACTCCTGCCGCCGCCTCCCGTGACTGTGTTCCCGGGGTTCGCCGCGCAGCGGTGGCGGGCCACCGGGTCAGCGGTGCCGGATGATGGTGTCCAGGTCCAGGGCCTGCTCCACCGCATCGGCGATCAGATCCAGCTGGCGGAGGCGTTCGGCGTGGAAGGAGGTGTTCGTCGCGAGGACGAACCCGCTCCGCCCGACGGCCGCGGCGATGTCCCGGATGAAGGCACGGCGGTGCCCGTCGTGCTCCAGATGGCCGTGCCGGTGGGTCCCGAAGACGACGCCCCGCCTCGCCCCCTCATCACCGATCCACGGCTGTTCGGTGGAGCGCACCACCCGCCCGTGGTGCACCTCGTAGGCTCCCCCCTCATGCCGGATGAGGGTCTTGTCCGGGTGGAACACGATGTCGGTGTCGAACACCCCGAGTCCCTCGACGGCATCGGTGGAACCGGACTCCACGGGGTCGGTGATGCTCCGGCACAGCATCTGGTATCCGCCGCAGATCCCGAGCACCGGCAGGTTCCCCCGGACGCGCGCGGCGACGGCCGCGGCGATCCCCGTCCGTCGCAGCCAGGCGAGATCGTCGACGGTGGCACGTGTCCCGGGCAGGACCACGAGGTCGGCGTCGGCGATCTGGTCCGCGTCGGCCGACCAGACAACACTCACCCCGGGTTCGCAGGCGAGTGCCTCGACATCGGTGGCGTTCGAGATCCGCGGCAGCCGGACCGCCGCGACCCGCAGGCGCTGGGTGCCCAGGGCGGGCGCGGCGGGACCGACGCTCGCCCCGAGTGGCGACTGGAGCGAATCCTCGGCGTCGATCCACAGCCCTTCGATGAACGGCAGTACCCCGACGGTGGGTACCCCGGTCAGTTCCTCGAGTTGGACGAGGCCCGGGTCGAGGATGGACTGGTCGCCGCGGAACTTGTTGATGATGAACCCGCGGATCCGGGCCCGGTCCCCGGCGTCGACGATCTGGTGGGTGCCGTAGAGATGGGCGAGCACTCCCCCACGGTCGATGTCCCCGACGATGTAGACGGGCAGGTCGCAGGCCTCGGCGAGACCGAAGTTGGCGACGTCGGTTGCCCGGAGGTTGATCTCCGCCGGCGAACCCGCACCCTCGCAGATGACGACGTCGAATCGGCGGCGCAGATCACCGAGGCACTCGGCCGCGACCTGCCTGAGGTGGGTCCGGTGCTCGATGTAGTTCCGGGCGCTGACCGAGCCGGTGGCTCTGCCCCGGACCACGAGTTGGCTCGTCCGGTCGCTGCCGGGTTTGAGGAGGACCGGGTTGAAGTCCACGCTCGGTTCCAGCCCGCAGGCCGTGGCCTGCAGCGCCTGGGCGCGACCGATCTCCCCGCCGTCGGGGCAGACGGCCGAGTTGTTCGACATGTTCTGCGCCTTGAATGGCGCGACGGAGACACCGCGGCGGGCCAGTGCCCGGCAGATCCCCGCGACGATGACGGATTTACCGGCGTCGGAGGTGGTTCCGGCGATGAGGACCGCGGACACGACTGCCCCCGGATCAGTTTTCGTGGCCGAAGGAGTCGATCTCGGCGTCGGGGATGGTCAGGATCTCCGGGCCGTCCTCGGTGATGACCAGGGTGTGTTCGAACTGGGCGGTGAACTTTCCGTCCCGGTTGGCCACGGTCCAGCCGTCTTCCCAGATGTCGTAGGGCAGGTCGCCGATGTTGATCATCGGCTCCACCGTCAGAGTCATGCCGGGCTCGAGGATTGTGTGGTCCTCGGGGTTGTCGTAGTGCACGACGACGAGACCGTTGTGGAAGGTCGGGCCGACGCCGTGGCCGGTGAAGTCACGGACGACGGAGTATCCGAAGCGTTTCGCGTAGGACTCGATGACGCGGCCGATGACGTTGATCTCGCGGCCGGCCTTCGCCGCCCGGATACCCCGCATCGTGGCGGTGTAGGTGCGCTCGACGAGCAGACGGTGTTCCTCGCTGACCTCCCCGGCGAGGAAGGTTCGGTTGGTGTCGCCGTGGACGCCGTTCTTGTATGCGGTGACGTCGATGTTGACGATGTCGCCGTCCCGGATCACCGTCGAGTCCGGGATGCCGTGGCAGACGATCTCGTTGAGCGAGGTGCAGCAGGACTTCGGGAAACCGCGGTAGCCGAGGGTCGAGGGGTAGGCGCCGTGGTCGCACATGTACTCGTGCGCGATCCGGTCCAGCTCGTCGGTGGTGACACCGGGTGCGACGGCCTGACCGGCGACGGCGAGCGCGTTGGCGGCGATGCGGCTGGCCTCGCGCATGGCCTCGATGGTCTCCGGGGTCTGGATGAGCGGCTCGCCGCACGCCTCCCTGACGGTGTCCTTCCAGACGTACTCCGGCCGCTCGATGTGCTTGGGCACCGTGCGGACGGGGCTCTGTTTTCCGGGGGTCAGGCGTGCGCGTGCGGTAGACATGAACACCATCGTAGCGCTGCCCGTCGGCACCACGACGCCGAGGTGCCGGTGCACCGAACATTCCGGTGTTCGCGTGTTCCCCGACGGTGGTGACGTGTCCCTAAAGGTACGGCGGCGGAACCGCCGCCGTCTCCTCCGGCTGCGCGGGAGCGGCGGGGGCCGCTGCCGGGGGCGCGGTCTCCTCCTCCGGCGCCGGTGGGCGGGGTTCATCCCTCGGGGGCAGGAGTGACGGGTCGTCGAGGGCCCGGAAGAAGTGGTCGGTGATGGCGACGGAGGTCTCCGATCCACCGCCGAGCACGACGAGGGTGGCGAAGGCGATGTCGTCGTCGCGGAAACCGGCGAACCAGGCGTGGGAACCGTCCGCGATCTCGGCCTCACCGGTCTTGCCGTGGATCGCCCCACCGGCCTGCATGCCCCGGGCCGTACCGGTGGTCACCACCTGGCGCATCATGCGTTGCAGGCCCTCGATCGCCTGGGGTGTGGGCGGATCGACGTGCTCGCTGACCGTGGTCTCCCGGCCGTTGATGAGCACCGGGACGGGGGTGCGTCCCGCGGCCGCGGTGGAGGCGACCAGCGCCATCCCGAACGGGCTGGCGAGATCCTTGCCCTGACCGAATCCGGCCTCGGTGCGGTCGACCAGCTCGTCACCGTGGGGGATGGAGCCGGTGACGGTTCCCAACCCCTCGATGGTGTAGTCGAGACCGAGCCCGAACTGCTTGCCGACCTGCTCGAGTTCGCCGGGATTCAGGCGTGAGGAGATGTCGGCGAAGCTGGTGTTGCAGGATGCGGCGAACGCCCGCTCGAGCGGCACCGATCCGAGGGAGAAGCCGTTGTAGTTCGTGACGATGCGGTGTCCGATCTCCATCGTCCCGGGACAGGGGACGATGCTGTCGGGGGTGAGGTCCTCGTCCATCATGCCCGCGGTGGCGGTGATGATCTTGAATGTCGACCCGGGCGGATACTGGCCCATGAGGGCGATCGACCCGTCCCGGTCGGCTTCGGCGGTCTGCGCGATGGCGAGCACCTCCCCGGTGGAGGGGCGCATCACCACCATCACCGCCTTCATCCCCGAGCGCAGATCCACCGCCGCCTGCGCGGCACGCTGGACGTTGGTGTCGAGGCTGACCCGCACCGCGGGCGCAGGTGTCGGGGCGTGGGTCTCCAGCGTGTCGATCTGGGCACCGTACGAGTTGACGACGGCGATCTGCCAGCCGCGCTCCCCGTCGAGATCGTCGTTGACGATGCGTTCGACCCGGGAGATGATGTCCGGCGCGAAGTCCCGGTCGGTGCGGACCATCGCCGCCTCCGGGTTCACGGTCACGGCCTCGACGCCGTCGAGGGCCTCCACGACCTTCGGTCCCTCGATCTCGTTCACCAGACCGACCGAGTACATGCCCTTCGCGCGGCGGAGGTTGTCCGCCAGTTCGTTGGCGTTGACCGTGGCCACACTGCGGTCGCGGGAATGGGCCGCGTCGAGTGCCCGGGCGACGGTCCGGGCCGTCGCTTCCGGGTCCCGCAGGTCCTTCGTGTTGACCAGAACCCGGTAGGTGGTTCCGGGTTCCAGGAGCGCGACGCCGTCGTTGCTGATCACCCTGGCGCGCTCCGCGTTGATCCCCCGCAGCTCGAGATGCTGGTTCGCGCCCAGCCTGGGGTGCAGGAGGTTCGGCCGCCACCGGATGACCCACTCGCCGCCGACCTTGCTCAGCGACATCCTCGACGGGTAACGGACCTCCCGGTCGCGCGGCAGGGACCAGTCGACCGTGAACTCCGCGGTGGCGGTGTTGTCCCCGGTGGACAGGCCTTCGAGCTCCACGTCCACCTGTTCCGCCTGGAGCCCCTCGAAGGACTCACGGAGCATGCCGGACGCGGCGGACGGATCATCGGTCAGCGCTCCCGCCGCATCGAAGTCGCCGTCGGAGACGGCCGCGAAGAACGCCCCCACGGTGTCGTCGGCGGGTGGCGGCTTCGGGGTGCAGCCCACCAGCCCCGCGGCGACCAGCATGATCGCCGTGAGCACCGCAGACGTCTTCTTCATGGGGTTCAAGGTATCAACCGGGACGGGCGCACCGACGGAACCGCGCGGCGTGCCGTGACCGGAACCGGCAACTTGTGACGGATGGGACTGGTGGGGAGTCGGCACACGTGCGGACACGGGGAGGGTCAGGTGGTGACCTTCACCTCGGGGGAACCGCTCACACTGCCTTCCTCGAGACCGAGCTCCTCCGCGATCTTCATCGCCTCCTCGATCAGGGTCTCCACGATCTGCGACTCGGGCACGGTCTTGATGACCTCACCCTTGACGAAGATCTGTCCCTTGCCGTTGCCGGAGGCCACGCCGATGTCCGCGTCGCGGGCCTCCCCGGGCCCGTTGACGACGCAGCCCATCACGGCGACGCGCAGCGGGAACTCCATCCCGTCGAGCGCCGCGGTGACCTCCTCGGCGAGCTTGTAGACGTCGACCTGGGCGCGGCCGCAGGACGGACAGGACACGATCTCGAGCTTGCGGGGCCGCAGGTTCAGCGACTGCAGGATCATGTCACCGACCTTGACCTCCTCCTCCGGCGGAGCGGACAGGGAGACCCGGATGGTGTCGCCGATACCCTCCGCCAGCAGCGCGGAGAAGGCCACGGAGGATTTGATGGTGCCCTGGAACATCGGGCCGGCCTCGGTGACGCCGAGGTGCAGAGGGTAGTCACACTGCGCGGCGAGCTGACGGTAGGCCTCGACCATGACGACCGGGTCGTGGTGCTTCACGGAGATCTTGATGTCCCCGAAACCGTGCTCCTCGAAGAGGCTGGCCTCCCAGAGCGCCGACTCGACGAGGGCTTCCGGGGTGGCCTTGCCGTGCTTCTCCATGATCCGCTTGTCCAGCGAACCGGCGTTGACACCGATGCGGATGGGGATGCCCGCGGATCCGGCGGCGAGCGCGACCTCCCTGACCCGGCCGTCGAACTCCTTGATGTTGCCGGGGTTCACGCGGACCGCAGCGCATCCGGCGTCGATGGCCGCGAAGATGTACTTGGGCTGGAAGTGGATGTCGGCGATCACGGGGATCGGCGACTTCTTCGCGATGATCGGCAGGGCTTCCGCGTCGATCGGCTTGGGGCACGCCACACGCACGATGTCGCAGCCCGTGGCTGTGAGCTGGGCGATCTGCTGCAGGGTGGCGTTGATGTCGTGGGTCTTCGTGTTCGTCATCGACTGCACCGAGATCGGGTGGTCCGATCCGACACCGACGTTGCCGACCATGAACTGTCTGGTCTTGCGTCTCGGGGCGAGCACCGGCGGCGGCGCCTCAGGCATGCCGAGTCCGATGGGGATAGTCACTGTGAAAGAACTCCTTGTCGCGCACCGCCTGCAGGTCGGTGCTCGTGGGTGAGATTCTGGCGGGCCGTCGTGGTCGATGGTAGCACCGGCTCCGGCACTCGTCCGGTGCGGGGATCCGCGGGCGGCGGACCGTCAGCCGGACAACCGGATCGGGTTCACCACATCGGCGGCGATGACGACCATGCCCACCGTCAACAGAAGCGCGGCAACCGTGTAGGTCAGCGGCATGAGGCCCCGGTAGTCCGCGGGCCCCGCCGACGGCAGACCACGGAGCCTCCGCACGGCGTCCCGGAGCTTCTCCCAGACGACGACGGCGATGTGTCCTCCGTCGAGCGGCGGAAGCGGCACGACATTGAACAGCGCGAGGAAGAAATTCAGGCTGGCGAGCATCATCAGGAACGTGGCCCAGTCGCTGCGCTCAGCCAGTTCCCCGCCGATCCGGGTCGCGCCGACGACGCTCACCGGTGAGTCCTGGGCGCGCTCGCCACCGAACACCGCCGCGGCGACGCCCGGGATCTTGGCGGGGAAGGACTTCAGCCCCTCGACGGTGCCGGAGAGCATCAGGCCCGCGAAACGGAGTGAGGCGCCGATACCCTCGACGGGGCCGTAGGACCGGAACACGTTCCCGACCGGTGCCCGCGACACACCGATCGCACCGACGGTGATCTCCTCACCCGCGGCGTTGATCCGGGTGGCTTCGGCGACGGTGACCGGAACCTCGCGGGTGATCCCGTCGCGTTCCACGGTGAGCTCCACCGTCTCTCCGGGCTTCGCCATGACGGTGTCCCGGAGCTCGATGAAGGTGTGCACGCGCCGGCCGTCGACGGCGGTGATCCGGTCACCGGAGACTATGCCGGCCTCCGCGGCGGGCCCCGCACCGGAGCACGGCGACAGCGTTCCGTCGGGGTTCTGGGCCGACGCGACGCAGGCGGTGCCGTCGACGGTCGGTGTGAGGTCGATGTCGGGATCCGGGATGCCGGCGCTCACCGCGACGGTGTAGATCAGGACGAGACCGACGAAGACATTCATGACCACGCCACCGGCGAGGACCGCGATGCGCTGCCACGCGGGACGCCGCCACATCGCGAGCGGCTCCTCCTCCGGGGTGAGCGGATCGTTGGCGGTCATCCCCGCGATGTCGCAGAAGCCCCCGAGTGGGACCGCCTTGAGCCCGTAGGTGGTGTGCCCACGGGTGAACTGGCTGACCGTCGGACCGAATCCGATGAAGTAGCGGCGGACCCGCATCCCGAGCAGCCGGGCGACACCCATGTGCCCCGCCTCGTGCAGTGCGATGGTCAGCGCGATACCGAGGGCGAAAAGAATGACGCCCAGCAGATAACCCACGGTGAGGTCACTCCCCTTGCATGTCTGTCGGTGTCCCGGTCCGGGCCGGCGGCCGGTGGTGCGGGCTCAAGTCTCGCACACCGGTGGATGGTTCAGCGTTTCGCGGCGAGGATCTCCCCGGCCAGCCGGCGGGCGCGCTTCTCCACGTCGAGGACATCATCCACGGTCCCGGCCGGTCGGACGAATCCCTGGGCCCGGTCCATGACCTCGGCGACGGTGTCGACGATCTGCGGGAACCGGATGTCTCCGGCGAGGAACGCGGCAGCTGCCTCCTCGTTGGCGGCGTTGTAGATCGCGGGCCAGGTGCCGCCGGCGTCCACCGCCCGGGCGGCGAGCTGGACCGCCGGGAACGCGGCGTGGTCGACGGGTTCGAAGTCCCAGGAGAACGTACCGGAGAAGTCGAGAGCGGGCTGCGCGTCCGGGACCCGCCTGGGCCAGTCCAGGGCCAGGGAGATCGGGAGCTTCATCGACGGCGGGGACGCCTGCGCGATGGTCGCACCGTCAGTGAACGTGACCATCGAGTGCACGATGGACTGAGGGTGGACGACGACGTCTATCCGGTCCCCGGGTATCCCGAAGAGGAGCGAGGCCTCGATGAATTCGAGCCCCTTGTTCACCAGCGTCGCGGAGTTCAGGGTGTTCATCTGCCCCATGGACCACGTCGGGTGGGCGGCGGCCTGCTGCGGGGTGACGTCCATCATCCGCTGCCTCGTCCACCCCCGGAACGGACCGCCGGACGCGGTGAGCACCAGCCGGGACACCTCCCGACCGGTCCCAGCCATCAGGCACTGCGCCATCGCCGAGTGCTCGGAGTCGACGGGGACGAGTTGTCCGGGTCGGGCGGCCCGCAGCACGAGTTCGCCGCCGGCCACCAGGGACTCCTTGTTCGCCAGCGCGAGGACCGCCCCGGATTCAAGGGCGGCGAGTGTCGCCGCGAGCCCCATGGATCCCACGAGAGCGTTGAGCACGGTGTCCGCCGGCACGGCGTCGACGAGATCCCGGGCGGCGTCCGGCCCGCTGATCACCGCCGCACCGAGGGCGCGGGAGACCTCGGCCGCCGCCGCGGGATCGGCGACGGCCACCTGTCCCGCGCCGAGACGCAGCCGCCTGGCCTGGGCGATGATCCGTGCCGGGTCGGATCCGCCCGCGGCGATGCCGGCGACCTCGAAGGCCTCCGGGTTCGCGTCGATGACCTCGATGGCCTGGGTCCCGATGGACCCGGTGCTTCCCAGAATTAGAACGCGTTTACTCACCTGTCCCATTCTTCCACTGATCTGTTGCGGGCGCGGAACCGGACCCGGCGGTCCGCATCAAACTTTCCACTACACCCGAAAGGGGCGGAACTTGTGGCGTGGCACCGCGGAGAGCGGCCGAAAACCCGCTTCTGCACCCGCATTTTGCACGGATTTGTCATATCCCGCCACCGTATGGGGCAGTTCGAGTCGCTGTCGGCGGCACGATATGAGATGATGGCGGCAACAGAATGCGATTTCGGTACGTGCGCTTTATCCCATAAGGAGTTTGACGTGTCTGGTTCCGACCACAACGTTCCCCAGGTCCACAACGGAGTGTCGACCCTCGATGAGCCTTCGGCAGCCTGGGGCTGGCACGGTCTCAGCCGTCAGGCAGTCCAGATCTCGGGCTGGATTTCCGTCGCGTTCCTCCTCGCCTACCACTTCGGCAACCATCACGGACACGTGGAGACGATCTGGCTGTTCGCCATCACCGCCCTGATCGTGGTCGGGCTCCTGCTGAACCTGTTCCAGCCGAAGCTGAACCAGGTACGCACCGTCACCGCGCACAACAAGCCCATCGACCACGTCGAACCCGACTGGGCCCACGATCAGCACACCCTCAGCGGCGTCTACGCCGATCTCACCGATTCGCAGCTCCGTTCCCTGAACATCGATCCGGCCACCGTCCGCGGACGTTCCGGGAACCACGCCATCGACGCCTGATTCTCTCCGCGTAGATAGAGAAGGACCCGCGATCCACCCCGGATCGCGGGTCTTCTTCTGTCCCGGACGCTGGCCGGGTGCTCATCCGTTCCGGGCGTTGCGCGCCGGCCGACCGTGCGGCGCGACTCCGGGCGGACGTCCCGAGGTCGGTCAATCCGCGGACGGCCGCGGGTGTCTTTCGGAGTCGCGCAGGTGTCAGCGTTCCTCGGCGGCGAGCTGGCCGCACGCGGCGGCGATCTCCTGGCCGCGGGTGTCCCGGACGGTACAGGCCACGCCCTGTGCGGCGACGCGGCGGACGAACTCGTTCTGCCGGTCCTTCGGTGAGGCGTCCCACTTCGATCCGGGGGTCGGGTTCAGCGGGATGAGGTTCACGTGCACCCGTGCGCCCAGTGCGTTCCTGAGCTTCTTCCCGAGCATGTCCGCACGCCAGTCCTGGTCGTTGATGTCCCGGATCAGCGCGTACTCGATGGACACCCGGCGCCCCGTCCGGTCCGCGTAGTACCGGGCGGCGTCCAGGACCTCCTCCACGGACCACCTGTTGTTCACCGGTACGAGCGAGTCACGGAGTTCGTCGTCCGGCGTGTGCAGCGAGACCGCGAGAGTGACGGACAGTCCTTCGTCGGCCAGCCGGCGGATGGCGGGTGCCAGTCCCACGGTGGACACCGTCACGTTGCGCTGGGAGATCCCGAATCCGTGGGGATTGGGTTCCGTGATCTGCCGGACGGCGTGGACCACCCGCTTGTAGTTCGCGAGCGGCTCCCCCATCCCCATGAACACGACGTTGGAGAGCCGACCGCCCTCGTCCCGCATCGTCGCCGCCGCCGCGCGGACCTGGTCCACGATCTCCCCGGTGGAGAGGTTGCGGTCCAGTCCGCCCTGGCCGGTGGCGCAGAACGGGCACGCCATACCGCACCCGGCCTGCGAGGAGATGCACAGCGTCGCGCGATCGGGGTAGCGCATGAGCACCGACTCGAGCAGAGTTCCGTCGTGCAGGCGCCAGAGGGTCTTGCTGGTCTGGCCGGCGTCACAGCTGATGCTCCGCACACACGTCATCATGTCCGGGAAGAGAGCCTCCCGGACCGTGTCGCGTTGCGCGGCCGGGAGATCCGTCATCGTGCGGGGATCGGCCTCCAGCCTGCCGTAGTAGTGGCGGGCGAGCTGATCGGCCCGGAATCTGGGTAGGCCCAGGTCCTTCAGAGTCTCGATACGGCGTTCGGCGTCGAGATCGGCGAAATGGGTGGGCGGCATTCCCCTTTTGGGGGCGGCGAAAACCAGGGGTAGTTCCTTCGTCATAATTCCCCCATCATTACACGTCACCGACCGAAGGTTGGAACCGGTGGGTTGTGCATCCCGCGCCGGAGCCGTTGAATGGGGGTATGACCCTAAACAACGAGCCCGAGCACACCGCCGGCGCCACCCCGACGCCTGACGCTTCAACCCAGGTCCCCGCATACCCGGATTCCGGTGCGGAGACGACGCCGGAATCACCGAAGCCCACCACCGTGAAGCGCCGTACGCTCGCCGGAAGCACCTGGGTCGCGATGATCGTCGGTGCTCTCCTGCTGATCCTGCTGCTCATCTTCATCATGCAGAACCAGCAGGCCGTCGAACTCACACTGTTCGCCTGGACGTTCACGGTTCCAGCCGGAATCGGGGTTCTCCTCGCCGCGATCGCCGGAGCCCTCATCATGGCCCTGGTCGGCGGTGTCCGGATGCTCGAACTGCGTCGTGAGCTGAAGAAGCTGCGCTGAACCCCACCGACGAAGAGCAGAAAAACGCCTCCGCCCGATCGTTCTACGGGCGGAGGCGTCTTCCGTGTCACGGACCCGGAAAACGGCTCAGGTCTGCAGGAAACTCAGCACGAGCCAGGTGACCATCGCCGACGGAAGCAGTCCGTCCAGCCGGTCCATCAGCCCGCCGTGACCCGGCAGCAGGTTCGACATGTCCTTGACGCCGAGCTCGCGCTTGAACTGGCTCTCCACCAGATCACCGAGCGTCGCACAGATGACGAGACCGGGGCCCAGGACCAGTCCCCGCCACCAGATGTCGTCCAGGAGGAAGTGGACGAGGAGCACTCCGGAGACGGTGCCGAGGAGCAGGGAACCGGCGAAGCCCTCCCAGGACTTCTTCGGGCTCACCGCGGGCGCCATGGGATGCGCCCCGAACAGGACCCCGAAGATGAAGCCGCCGATGTCCGAGGAGATCACGCACACCATGAAGGTGACGATGAACAGCGGCCCCGGCACCCCCTCCCGCGTGATCAGGGAGAGCATCGCGGCGAAGGAGGCGAACAACGGGATCCAGGTGAGGACGAAGATCCCGAGCGAGGTGTCGCGGAGATAGTTCTGCGGAGCGGTGTTCGCTCCGTGGTGGAACAGCCTGCCGAACATCAGTACGAGGACACTCACCACGAATCCCGCGACCAGGCCCTTCGTCCCGAAGGGCCACGAGAGCCAGAGCATCAGTTGTCCCCCGACCAGGAGGATCACACGTGGGATGACGTACCCGCTCTCCTTCAGCCGCGAGTGAACCTCCCAGGTCGCGACAGCCACGGCGGCCGCCACGAGCGGATACCAGCCGAAGGGCACGACGAAGATCATCAGGAGGACGAGAGCACCGAGTCCCGCACCGACCCCGACCGCCTTCTTCAGGTCCCGTCCGGCGGAGTTACGGGGTTTGGGGAGGTGGTCGAGGCCCAGCGCGCGCAGGGAGTCGGTGACGTCGCCGCTGCCCCCGCGGAGTCCTCCCGAGAACAGGCGCCTGACCGACTCATCCGAATCGGCCAGATCCTCCGGGTCGGAGTCAACGGGGTCGGCGGACAACCACAGGTCGGGGTGCCCGGCTTCCCGGGCATCGTCCCCGCCGTGTTTCCGGGGTGAGAGGTGGTTTTCAGACATGACTCATCCGCACTGTGGCCCCGCCGGACGCTGCCGGCGCCCGCTCCGGGGTGTCCGCGGGCGCGGGCAGGGGTCGTGGACCGGATTCGATGGCGGCCATCTAGACCTCCATCAACTCCTTCTCCTTCTTCTCGACGAGCTCGTCGATCTGGCCGACGTACTTCTGGGTCGTCTTGTCCAGTTCCTTCTCGGCGGCGATCACCTCGTCCTCGCCGGCCTCGCCGTCCTTCTGGATCTTCTTCAGGATCTCCATGTGCTTGCGGCGTACGTTGCGGATGGCGATCTTCGCGTCCTCACCCTTGGACTTGGCCAGTTTGACCATGTCCCGGCGGCGTTCCTCGGTGAGCTGGGGAACGGTGACCCGGAGGACCTGCCCGTCGTTGGTGGGGTTGACCCCGAGATCCGAGTTGCGGATGGCGTTCTCGATCTCGTTCATCACGTTCTGCTCGTAGGGCCGGATGATGAGCATCCGGGGTTCCGGCACCGAGATCGTCGCCATCTGGGTGATGGGGGTCGGCACACCGTAGTACTCGGCGACGATGCCGTTGAACATACCGGGGTTGGCGCGACCGGTTCGGATGGTGGTGAGATCATCCCGGGCGTGCTCGACGGAGCTGGTCATGCGTTCCTCGGCTTCGAGGAGAGTGTCATCGATCATGGTGGGTTCGACTGTTCCTTTTGGACTCGGTCGGCCCGTCCCCCCGGTCTGCACCACGTCGAAGACGGCGGGGCAGCGCAATCGTTGACTGTGCGGGGAATGGGGACTGGCCTGGACTGATTTATTCTGTTGCTCCCGATAAATCTATCAGGACTGGACGAGGGTTCCGATACGTTCGCCGGTGACGGCGCGTGCGATGTTTCCCTCGGTGAGCAGATTGAACACCAGGATGGGCATGTTGTTGTCCATGCACAGGGAGAACGCCGTGGCGTCGGCGACCTTCAGCCCCTTCTCGATGCAGTCTCTCGGGGTGATCCGGTCGAACAGCTCGGCGTCCGGGTTCTTCCGCGGATCGGAGTCGTAGACACCGTCGACGGCCTTCGCCATGAGGAGCACGTCGCAGTCGATCTCGAGGGCGCGTTGGGCGGCGGTCGTGTCGGTGGAGAAGTAGGGCATGCCCATGCCCGCACCGAAGATGACGACCCGGCCCTTCTCCAGGTGGCGCTTGGCCCGCAGCGGAAGATAGGGCTCGGCGACCTGCGCCATGTTGATCGCGGTCTGGACGCGGCAGTCGATTCCGAGCTGGACCAGGAAGTCCTGGAGGGCGAGACAGTTCATCACGGTCCCGAGCATGCCCATGTAGTCGGAGCGGGCACGGTCCATGCCCCGCTGCTGGAGCTGGGCCCCCCGGAAGAAGTTGCCGCCACCGATCACCACGGCCACCTCGGTGCCGTTCTGCACGACCCCGGCGAGCTGCCGGGCCACGTTCTCCACGACGTCCGGGTCGATGCCGACGTTGCCCCCGCCGAACATCTCCCCACCGAGCTTCAACATCACCCGTTTGAATCCCTGACGTCTGACGCCCGCTTCGTCGGCCATGCCGCACAGTCCTTCCGTTGTGGTTCACGTTCTCGATGTTCTACCACCGGCCGATCTTACCTGAGCACGGTCGGACAACCCGATAGCCGCAGGTACACGGCACAGGCGGACCCGCGGCTCACGGTTCCGCTCCGTGAGCCCGCACCGACAACGGGAAAGTCCCCGTCCCGGGTCTCCCGGGGCGGGGACTTCACGTGAGGATGGCGGGGCAGCTCTAGTGCTGGCCGACCTCGTAGCGGACGAAACCGGTCAGCGTGACGCCGGCCTCCTCCATGATGGCCTTGACGGTCTTCTTGTTGTCCGTCACGGAGGCCTGCTCGTTGAGGCAGACGTCCTTGAAGAAGCCGTTGAGACGACCCTCGACGATCTTGGGCAGCGCCTTCTCGGGCTTGCCCTCCTCGCGGGAGATGGTCTCGGCGATGTTGCGCTCCTTCTCGACGACGTCGGCCGGGACGTCCTCGCGGTTGAGGTAGGTGGCCTTCATCGCGGCGACCTGCATCGCGGCGGCGTGGGCGGCGGCACCGGCTGCCTCGCCCTCGCCGGTGTAGGCGACGAGCACGCCGACTGCGGGCGGCAGGTCGGCGGCGCGGTGGTGCAGGTAGACGGCGACGTTGTCGCCCTCGACGGTGACGGCACGGCGCAGCTCGAGCTTCTCACCGATCTTGGCGGACAGCTGCTGGATGGCCTCCTCGGCGGTACCACCGTCGACCGGGGCGTTCTTGAGTTCCTCCGTGCTGTTCGCCTTGACGGAGGCGGCGGCCTCGGCGATCTTGGCGGCGAAGTCCTTGAACTCGTCGTTCTTGGCGACGAAGTCGGTCTCGGAGTTGACCTCGATCATGGTGTTGCCGGAGACGGCGATGAGGCCCTCGGCGGCGGTGCGCTCGGCGCGCTTGCCGACGTCCTTGGCGCCCTTGATGCGCAGGAACTCGATGGCCTTGTCGAAGTCGCCGTCGTGTTCCGCGAGGGCCTTCTTGCAGGCCATCATTCCGGAGCCGGTGATGTCACGGAGCTTCTTGACGTCTGCAGCGGTGTAGTTCGCCATTATGGGGCGATCCTCCTTGATTGGTTGTGAAAGTAGAAATCTGTGCGGTGACGTTCGTCGTGGACGAGCTTAGCCAAACGCCGGCGCGCTGTGTGCCGGACGTGGGGCATCCGCGACGCGTGGAATCCCATTGGGTTTCCAATGTGCCTGACCGTTGGCCGCTTCGCGACGCAGGTGTGCGACCGGAGGTACCGTGTGCGACACGAAACCCCCGCGCCCGTGTCCTCCCCGGCCCCCACCCACGGTCGGTGGGTGGTCGCCGTGCGGTGGCGGAGTGTTCTCTCCGTCACCGCACGGTGGCTGGGTCGCGGCGAGGGGGTGTGATCAGGCGGAGGTGGTGACTACTCCGCGGCGGTGGTTTCCTCGGTGGACTGCTCGGTTGCGGCAGTCTCTTCCTTCGGAGCGGATTCCGCGACGGCCTCGGTGGCCTCGACCTTGGCTGCGACCTCGACCTTGGCGGTCTCCTCGGTTGCCTCGGCCTTGCTCTCGCCTGCGTTCTCCTTGGCTGCGGCCAGCTCACGGTCGGAGCGGGCCTTCTTGCCTGCCTCGACGGCGGAGGAGATGATGCGGCTCAGCACGGAGATGGAGCGGATCGCGTCATCGTTGCCCGGGATCGGGAAGTTGACGACATCGGGGTCACAGTTCGTGTCCAGAACGGCGACGACCGGGATGTTCAGCTTGTGGGCCTCACTGACGGCGATGTGCTCCTTGTTGGTGTCGACGATCCACAGTGCGGAGGGCACGCGGGTCATGTCGGAGATACCACCCAGGACGCGCTCGAGCTTGGTGCGCTCGCGGGTCAGCATGAGGACTTCCTTCTTGGTACGGCCCTCGTAGCCGTCCTCGGCCGCGTCCATCGCCTGCAGTTCCTTCATGCGGTGCAGACGCTTGGAGACGGTCTGGAAGTTGGTGAGCATGCCACCCAGCCAACGGTGGTTGACGAAGGGCATGCCGACGCGCTCGGCCTCGGTGGCCACAGCTTCCTGGGCCTGCTTCTTGGTGCCGACGAAGAGGATGGTGCCGCCGTGGGCGACGGTCTCCTTGACGAACTCGTAGGCCTGGTCGATGTAGGTCAGCGTCTGCTGCAGATCGATGATGTAGATGCCGTTACGGTCGGTGAAAATGAAGCGCTTCATTTTCGGGTTCCAACGGCGGGTCTGGTGTCCGAAGTGGACACCGGCGTCGAGAAGCTCGCGCATGGTCACAACTGCCATGGTGATGCTCCCTTTCTGTGCTCGGAGTTTCGGTTTTTGATTGTGCGGGTTTTTGTCCCGCACCCTGGCGACCGACACCCGGCCCCTCACCCGCACACCGTCCCCCGCGTGAGCGGGGGCGTTGAGCGGGACCTCGAGTGGCCTGTATTCAGGTTTCCGGCAGCTGGCCCGATCGGTCCCGGACCCCGGAGAACGGGATCGGATCGATCAGGTGCGTCCGGCACGCGGCCGCGCGTAGTCAGCGCACCCGGGAACGGGCACACTGCTAACCGGAGATTATAGCCCTGAACTGCCGGTTGAACCAAAAGATCGGTCCAACACACCCCGAATGCCGGAACCTGTGAACCAGGGGCAACAAATGCCCCATCATCCACAGGTCTTCCACCGCACGCATACCCCGTCACGAACCCTCGACCAGGATCGGGGCATGAGCACGCGGAGCAGGAACACCCGGTGGTCTCCCCGTCTGGCAGCGGCCACTTCCCTGAGCCTTCTGTTTGCGCTCCCGACGACCACACACCCCGACGCTGTACCCACCGCTGACGCCTGGGTCTCCCCCACCACCGGCGGGGAAAGCCCCGGACCTGTCCTGCGCCCGTTCGACCCGCCCGCACACGACTGGCTCCCTGGGCACCGGGGCGTCGATCTGGAACTGCCCCGCGGCCGGCCGGTCCGGGCGGCCGGCGACGGCACGGTGTTCTTCGCCGGCACAGTGGCCGGAACGGCGACGGTGTCCATCGACCATCCGGACGGTACCCGAACCACGTACCAGCCGGTCATCGCGGCGGTGACCGCCGGCGACACCGTGACGGAGGGGCAGGTCATCGGCAGGCTCGGTACCGATCCGCGCGGCTGGCCCGGTCTGAGCTGGGGCGCCCGCCGGGGCGGGGCGTACGTCAATCCGCTCGGTCTTCTGCCACTGCCGCTGATCAGGCTCAAGCCCGTGGATGGGCCTGCCTGAACGCCTCCCCCAGGCGAGCGGTGGAGACGTGGGTGTAGATCTGCGTTGTCTGCAGCGAGGAGTGCCCCAGCAGCTCCTGAACCTCCCTGATGTCCGCCCCTCCGTCGAGCAGATGGGTGGCGGTGCTGTGCCGGATCCCGTGGGGCGTGAGCCCCTCCACGCCGGCCGCAGCGGCTGCGGCGTGCACGATACGGCGCACCTGCCGGGGATTGATCCGCCCACCCCGCACACCGACGAACAATGCCTTCTCCGCACCGGTGGCCAGATGCCCGCGCCCCTTCTCCAGCCAGGTGCCGACCGCCGTCGCGGCGGTGGAACCGAACGGGAGGACCCGCTGCTTGTTGCCCTTGCCCGTGACCCGGGCGGTTCTGGCGGCGAGATCGACATCGGCGACGTCGAGGCCGCAGAGCTCGGATATCCGCAGCCCTGTCGCATAGAGGAACTCGAGCATCGCCACGTCCCGGAGCTGCTCCGGTTCACTCGCGGCGTCCGCGGCCTCCACGATATCGACGGCCTCATCGACATTCAGGACCCGTGGCAGGTGCCGGGACGTCCTGGGCGTCGCCAGCCTGGCTGCGACATCGGTGTCGAGGTACCCCTGGCGGGCGGCCCAGGAACTGAACGAGCGGGCGGCGGCGGTGCGCCGGGCCAGGGTCGCGCGGGCGAGACCGGAGCGGTGTGCGTCGGCGAGCCACGTCCGCAACGTGGCCTGTGTGAAGTCACCCCATCCGGACATCGACCGGAGCAGTGGCGAGAGGTCGCTCCGGTAGGCGCGCACGGTGGCGTCCGAGCGGTTCTCCACGAGCGAGAGGTGCTCACAGAAGTCCTCGAGGGCCTCCGGGAGCGGACCGGTTGGTGTCATCGGGTCGTACACGGCTCTCCCCTTCCGTAAGTGGCCGCTCGGTGGGTGGTGCCGGACACCGGACATGCGGAAGGCGGCACGATCATCGCTGACCGTGCCGCCTTCGCATCTGACTCACCCATATGCATAACCCTAGCGCCATCATCAGCCTCATCCAGGACTTGGAGGTGCGGACACCGCCCGGTGCGTGAGAAGCTTCAGAGGCAGTTGCTACAAGGAACCAGCCCGAACCTTGAAGCAGTAACTTAGGCTTGCCTCTGCAACTTTAGGGTCGGCTTCATCATCATGCAACCCTCTGACTGAAATTTCTTCCGCCGATCACCTAACCGGACCGCCGCCACGACACTCCGTCCCGCTGGACGAGGCCCTTCTGCTGCAGGTCAACCAGTATGTGGACCGCCAGAGAAACTGTGATGCCAGCTTCCGCAGCCACGTCTTCTGTGACACGGCTCTCACTGGAGGTTGCGTCGAAAACCTTCAGTTCCGTGCGGCTCAACGCCTGGATCCTGTCGGGTGGGAAAGCAAACTCGTACTGCGCCTGCGCGTCGACGGTCCCGAGCGGTTCGATCAGTTCCCGGATCTGTTCAGCCGACGTAACCAGCTGTGCGTCCCCGTTCCGGATCCGCTCATGACACCCGAGTGATCCGTGCCCCGTCACCGGACCGGGTACGGCCATCGCCACCGAACCGAGCCGCGCCGCCCAGGTCAGGGTGTTGAGCGCGCCGGAACGCCAGGCCGCCTCCACCACGACGGTTCCGCCGCTGAGCGCCGCGACGAGCCGGTTTCTGGTGAGGAACCGGTGCCGTGCCGGATGGACACCGGGTGGATACTCCGAGAGGACGGCGCCGCGCGCACCGTCACCGGCGATGCGGTCGAACAGGGCGGCGTTTCGGGCCGGGTAGGTCCGTCCCGGGCCGCATGCCGCAACGACGATGGTGGGAGTCCCGTTCGCGAGTGCGGTCTCGTGTGCCACGGTGTCCACCCCGAGCGCTCCCCCGGACACGATCGCCCACCGGGACGCCGCGAGGCCCTCCACGAGCATGCGGGTGACCTCCCAGCCGTAACGGGTGATGGCGCGGGTGCCGACGACGGCGACCGCCCGATGTGTCAGCTCCGCAGCTGATCCTCCCCGGGCCCACAGCGCGTGCGGTGCCACGGCATCCCGGCCACCGTCCCGCCCGACGTGGTCACTCGCGGCACCGACGAAACCGAAGGCCCTGTCCAGGGGTTCGGACGGCCATTCGGCGTCGTCCGGGGTGATGAGCCGGGCCCCGTTCCTGTCGGCCGTGAGGAGGTCCTCCGCGGCGCTGTCCGTCCGGTACCGGGCAGCCGTCTGACCGAGCAGTTGCCCGATCCACGGCTCCCGCCGCCTGACCCCGTACGCGATGGCCTCGACGTCACGGTCCTCGGCGAGCAGCTGCTGGAGCGGCGCCGACGGACCCTCGATCACCCGCGAGAGGTAGGCCCACGCGTGTCGCCGGGCCGACCATCGGTCGTTGATCGTGATTCTCTCAGGCATCGGTCTCACCATCGTCCATTACGCCGGAGTGGCCCAGGGCACGGGCGACGTGATCCAGATCAGGGATGTCCTTGCCCTCCAGATCCGCGAGTGTCCAGGCGACCCGGAGGGTCCGGTCGACGCGCCGCTGGCTGATCCGGCCCCGCGCCGTGTGCGCGGCGAGCAGCTCCATGGCCACATCGTCGGCGGGATGTTCCCGGCGCAGCACCGTTCCCCTGACATCGGCGGTGAGCATCGTATCCAGCCCGGCACGCCGCCACCGGTCCGCCGCCCGCTCCCGGGCGGCGGCCACCCGTCCGGCGATCACTTCCGAAGATTCCCCGTCCCCGGGTGTGATGACCGTAGACCTGGCCCGGGTCCTGACGTGGAGGTCGATCCTGTCCCGCAGCGGCCCGGAGAGATTGTTGAGGTACCGCGACCGCTCCCCGGAACGGCACCGGCACCGACGGGGATCGTCTGACGCGCAGCGACACGGGTTGGCGGCCATCACCAACTGGAAGCGGGCGGGGAATGTCACGTCCCGCCTGGCCCGGAGGATCCGCACCGCACCGGTGTCGAGCGGGGTCCGGAGACAGTCCAGGATGCGGGCCGGAATCTCACTGACCTCGTCGAGGAAGAGGACACCGTGGTGGGCGAGACTCACCGCCCCCGGCAGCGGACTCCCCCCACCGCCGAGCAGCGCCGCGCGCGTGACACTGTGGTGGGGAGCGATGAACGGAGCCCTGGACACGACACCGGTGAACGTCCGCCCGGCCACGGAGTGCACGGCGGTCGCCGCCAGGCACTCCCGCTCCGTCAACGGCGGGAGAATCCCCGGGAGACGTGCCGCGATCATGGACTTCCCGGAGCCGGGTGGACCGATCATCAACATGTGATGGCCACCGGCCGCGGCGATCTCCGCGGCCAGCCGGGCCTCCGGCTGGCCCACGACATCCGCGAAGTCCGTGTTCACCCGAGGCTCGGCGACGCCGGATCCAACATCGTCTGCTGCGGTCAGCTCACCGGCGCCGGTCGCCCACCGGAGAACCTCGTCGAGGGTATCGGCGATCATGACGGGAAACGACGGAATCAGTGCCGCTTCACCGGCGTTACCCCGGGGAATGACGGCTCCGGTCAGTCCCGCCGCGCGGGCCGCGAGCAGACACGGCAGGACCCCCGTCACCGGGCGGATCGCCCCGTTGAGACCGATCTCCCCAAGCACCAGCGTCGAGGCCAACCGGTCGCCGTCCGCCGGGACCGATCCTCCGGCTTTCAGGATCGCGAGCGCCATCGCCAGGTCGAACCCCGAACCGGATTTCGGCAGTGACGCCGGTGAAAGACTGACCACGATCCGGGTGCGCGGCCACGACAACCCTAAGTTCTGGCACGCGGTACGGATCCGGTCCCGCGCCTCGCTGACGGCGGTGTCCCCGAGCCCGAGGACACTGATGCCGGGCAGACCACGTCCGGTACTCACCTCCACATCGATGACGGTGGCCGTGACACCCCTGACCGCTGCGGTGCGGGTCCTACCGAGCGCCACGGTCGATGTCCTCCCAGCACTCGATCGACCAGTGACCCGCGTGCGGGGTCACCAGAACCGCGTCGAAACGCACCGAATACGCGGGATGCTCCGCCAGCCAGACAGCCGCAGCGCGCTTGACTCTCGCAAACTTACGGGGCGAGATCGCCTCAATCCCACCGAACCACGCCGTGGAGCGGGTCTTCACCTCGACGAAGACGACGGTTCCGTCAGCAGCCTCGACGATCAGATCGATCTCCCCCTGAGGACAGGACATATTCCTGGCGAGGATGCGGTCACCTTTGGACGCGTAGTGCCGGGCGGCGGCTTCTTCACCGGCACGGCCTAGTTCAGCAGGTGTGGGAATGGACATTCGGGCGACTCCCGGAGGATCGACGACGGGGCTCCCACCCGTTGCCTGACGCGCCGTCGGTGGGTGACCTCACCGTCCCCCGAAACACATGCATCGGAGGTTCCACATCGCCGGGCACTGTGCATTACCCACCATGAACCGGAGTTTGTCCACCGGGGGCTCGCGAATCACATGAAAGGGCCGATGCAGAGGGCAGAGGACATTCGAGACAGCTAGCCCCTGCGACCGGCGTCTACCGATCCCGTATCCCGATAGCAGCCCCGGGAAACCGAGAGCACGCCAGAGCGGATGCACGAGAATCTAACCAGCCTTGACGTCCAGCTCGATGCCAACTTCATCGAGAAGGTGGCCCCTCCCCTATTGCGGCCTTTACCGACGCTGGTGACTCAAATCCATTAACCGGTGCCGATCCAACTGAATCTTCGCTGCCAGCGACGGTGCCTCACCAACGGCACCCGGACGGTTCCCTTTGGCGAATTAAGCGTGACTACGAAGTCGGAAACCCGATCACGCGATCTTTCTACCGCCACCGGTTCCCAGATCAGAACCGAGCGATGACCGGATACAACGCGTGGGGACGAAGCAAAGGGATTCGTGACCGTACAACAAATGTCCACTATCGGAGTCGGGAAACAAAACGACGGTCCGGCTCCCTGAAAAGATCCGACCCTACCGGGCACCACGGTACGAAGGCACCGGCGAACCTGTCGGGATGTAATTCGGAAGCCGAAACCGCCCGACCCACGGAACCCGCTCCGAAATCGCTGACCCCGAATCACTCCGGGATGATCATCTCCGGTTTGTCGAGTTCCTCGATGTTGACGTCCTTGAACGTGATCACGCGGACGAAGCGCACGAAACGTGCGGAGCGGTACATGTCCCAGACCCAGGCGTCGGACATGCGTACCTCGTAGTACACCTCGCCGTTGGCGTTGCGCGGGATGAGTTCCACGGCGTTGGCGAGGTAGAAGCGGCGCTCGGTCTCGACGACGTAGGAGAACTGGCTGACGACGTCCCGGTACTCGCGGTACAGCGACAGTTCGACCTCTGCCTCATAGTTCTCCAGTTCCTCGGCGCTCATTCGTGCCAGACCTCCTCGGGGCCGCGTGTGACAGCTGACGCTGACCCGGCGCACCACTGTCGGTGTGCCGTGGCCACATTGGCGTAAGTGTAGCGGTGGACGGGGCTTGCGCCGTGGCGGCGCACCGCGTCCATGTGCGCGGAGGTTCCGTACCCCTTGTGTCCGGCGAAACCGTAGCCGGGGTGCGTTCGGTCGAGTTCGACCATGATCTCGTCGCGGGTCTGTTTCGCCAGGACGCTGGCTGCGGCGATGCACCGGGCTGCGGCGTCGCCACCGATGATCGGCAGGCTGGGTGCCCCGAAGCCGGGGACCCGCATGGCGTCGGTGAGGACGTATCCGGGCGGGGTGGCGAGCTGGGCGACCGCGCGGCGCATTCCGGAGATGTTGGCGTGCTGGATGCCCCAGCGGTCGATGTCGGCGGCGTCGATGAGCACGACCGACCACGCCAGTGCGGTGTCCTTGATCAGCGGTGCGAGGCGGGCGCGGAGCGCGGGACTGAGCTTCTTCGAGTCGGTGAGGCGTTCGAGTTCGGGGATGGGCCGGTCCGGGAGCACGCACGCCGCTATGGAGATCGGTCCGGCGCAGGCGCCCCGCCCGGCCTCATCGACACCGGCGACGGGTCCGAGACCGTGTTTGTCGAGGGTGTGCTCGAGGGTCCGGGCGTGGGGCATCCGCCGGATCCGGATCCGGCGCACGGTGTTCACCGCCACGACGGTCAGTTCTGGATGTCGGGATCGTCGACGAGGCCGATGCGGCTGATCGGCAGGATGATGGCCTGCACCTTGCCGCGGATGTTCTCCTCGGGGATGGTGCCCTGGAACTGGTCACCCAGGTGGTAGCGGGAGTCCGCGGAGTTGGTGCGGTTGTCGCCCATCACGAAGATGTTGCCCGCGGGGACGGTGATCGGGCCGAAGAACGCGCCGCCGCACTCGACGGAGCCGGTTCGTTCGTCGATGGGGTAGGTCGGGGGCCGCTGGATGAAGGAGTCGTCGACCTTCTTGCCGTCGACCATGACTCCGGGGTCGCCCGCCTGGCATTCGATGGTCTGTCCGCCGGTGGCGATGATCCGCTTGACCAGCGTGTTCTCGTCGGGGGCGACGAGTCCGACGTAGGAGCCGAGGTTCTGCAGGCCACGGATGGCGGCGTTCTCGGAGCGGTGCGTGGTGAACTGGGAGTTCCAGGAGTCCGTCCCCTTGAACACGACGACGTCGCCGGGTTTGGGGTCGCTGAACCGGTAGGTCAGTTTGTCCACGGCGATCCGGTCGCCGGTGCACCCCTCACAGCCGTGCAGGGTGGGTTCCATGGACTGCGAGGGGATCAGGTAGATCCGGCCGACGAACAGCTGCATGATCGCCACAACGACCAGGGTGAGGACGACGACCACGGGGATCTCGACGTACCACGGGTAGGCGCTCTTCTTCTGGCCGCGGGGTTCGTCTACGGGATCTGTGGTGTTCTCCGTGTGGCCGTGTACTTCCGTCTCCTCGATCTCGTGCGGTGTCCGATCGGAGGCGGGTGTGGGGTTCGTCGGTTCGTTCACGTCGGACCACGTTACCAGCACCACCGCCGCATTCATCGGAGCAGCGTATCCGGGGAATCGTGGTCCGGGAAAAGGAAAACCACCCCGGCCCTCCCGCCGGAGCGGGAGGTGAGGTGGTCGAGGCTGCATCCGACGGCGCGTCAGCGCCTGTCGGGTGTGGGTCAGCGCTTCTCCTTGATCTTGGCTGCCTTGCCGCGCAGGTTGCGCAGGTAGTACAGCTTGGCACGACGCACGTCACCGCGGGTCAGTACCTCGATGTGGTCGATGTTCGGGGAGTGGACCGGGAAGGTACGCTCCACACCGATGCCGAAGGAGACCTTACGGACGGTGAAGGTCTCGCGGATGCCACCGTTCTGGCGACGGATGACGACACCCTTGAAGACCTGGATACGGGACTTTTCGCCCTCGATGACCTTCACGTGCACGTTGACCGTGTCGCCGGCGCGGAAGTCCGGGACGTCGTCGCGCAGCTGTGCGGCATCGACCTTGTCGAGAATATTCATGTGTTGATTCCTTAGCTTCTGGTGCTGGACAGAGGACCCTGGCGGCTCTTCCCACTCAGATCGGGCGCTCGGCCGGTTCGTGCCCGGTACATGTGCGTCGTCACCGGGACACACCCGGTATGACAACTGCCCAAGTATGCCACCATCAGCGCGCGTTCACAAACCCGCGACGGACACCGCCCGCGCCGGTCCACGGCGCTCCTGCCGGGCGCGCGGCACACCGGTGCGGGAGCACATGGGGCATGATCGGATGCATGAAGAAGATGATCTGCGTTCTCGTCCTCGGCTCGACACTGCTGGCGTCCTGTGCCGGAGGGGGCGATGCCCCGGAGAACGACGCCGCCACTACGGTGACGTCGACCGGATCGGCGGGCGCATCGACGTCGACCACCCGGGTCCCGGAATTCGACGGCGGGCACGTCTCCCCCGCCGAGTTCGCGGCGGCAGTTGATTCCGGTGCGACGGTCCTCGATGTGCGGACCCCGGAGGAGTACCGCGAGGGACACATCCCGGGGGCCCTGCTCCTCGACGTCAACGCCGACGATTTCGACGCGCTCGCCGGGCATCTGAACGAGGACACCGACTACGCCGTCTACTGCCGCAGCGGTTCCCGGTCCCGCGAGGCGATCGAGCGTCTGCGGGATGCCGGGGTCCGGCGGACCGTCGGGCTGGAGGGCGGGGTGAAGGCGTGGCCGGGTGACGTGATCCCGGGAGAGCCGAGCTAGCCGGCGAACTGACCCGGGGCGTCTCAGTTCCCGAAGCCGGCCTTCTTCAGCGCGTCCGCGAGTGACCCACCGGGGGAGGGTCTGCCGCCGGCGTTGCCGCGGGCGCCCTGTCCCCCGCCGCGTCCCTTCCGGCCGCCACGGTTGCCACTGTTCCGGGTGCCGCCACCTGCGCCGCCGCGCTGCGGTTTCGGTGCGGGGGCACCTGGTTCGTCGTCGAGCCGTAGGGAGAGCCCGATGCGTTTGCGGTCGACATCGACCTCCATCACCTTGACCTTGACGACCTGTCCGGAGCGGACGACGGTGTGCGGGTCCTCGACGAACTTCGTGGACATGGCGGAGACGTGGACGAGTCCGTCCTGGTGGACGCCGACGTCGACGAACGCGCCGAAGGCCGCGACGTTGGTGACGGTGCCCTCGAGGATCATGCCCGGGGTCAGGTCGGAGATCTTCTCCACACCCTCCCTGAATGTCGCCGTGGTGAACTCGGGCCGGGGGTCGCGACCCGGTTTGTCGAGTTCGGCGATGATGTCTGTGACGGTGGGCAGGCCGAAATTGTCGTCGGTGAAGTCGGCCGGGTTCAGGGACCCGAGGACCCGGGAGTTACCGATGAGGTCGGAGACGCCGAGTCCGGTCGCTTTCGCGATGCGGCGGACGACGGGGTAGGCCTCGGGGTGGACGGCGGAGGCGTCGAGGGGGTCCTCGCCGCCGGTGATGCGGAGGAAGCCGGCGCACTGCTGGAAGGCCTTGGGGCCGAGCCTGGGCACGTCCTTGAGGGCGCGGCGGGAGGGGAAGCGGCCGTGCTCGTCGCGCCAGCCGACGATGTTGTCGGCCAGCGTGGAGCTGATCCCGGCGACGCGGGTGAGCAGCGGCGCGGAGGCGGTGTTGAGGTCCACGCCGACGGCGTTGACGGCGTCCTCGACGACTCCGTCGAGGGTGCGGGCGAGCTGCGTCTGGTTGACGTCGTGCTGGTACTGGCCGACACCGATGGATTTGGGGTCGATCTTGACGAGCTCGGCGAGCGGGTCCTGGAGCCTGCGGGCGATGGACACCGCGCCACGCAGGGAGACGTCCATGTCGGGGAACTCGGCGGCGGCGAGGCTGCTCGCGGAGTAGACGGAGGCGCCTGATTCACTGACGACGACGGTGGTGGGCTTGCGCCCACCGGCCCTGGCCAGGAGGTCCGCGACCTGGTGGGAGAGTTTCTCGGTCTCCCGGCTGGCGGTGCCGTTGCCGACGGCGATGAGTTCGACGCCGTGGGTGGCGCACAGGTCGGCGAGTTCGCGCACGGCGCTGTCCCACCGGTTCTGCGGCTGGTGCGGGTGGATGATGGTGGTGGCCAGGACCTTGCCGGTGGGGTCCACGACAGCGGTCTTCACGCCGTTGCGGTAGCCGGGGTCGAGGCCGAGGGTGGCGCGTTGGCCGGCGGGCGCGGCGAGCAGGACGTCGCGGAGGTTGGTGGCGAAGACGTCGAGGGCGCCGGCTTCGGCGTGTTCCTTGAGGCGCATGCGGACGTCGAGTCCGGAGGAGACGTAGAGCCTGGTGCGCCAGCCCCAGCGGACGGCATCGGCGAGCCAGGTGGAGGCGGTGACGTCGAGGTCGAAGCGGTCGGCGATGAGTCCCTGGTAGAACTCGTCGTCGCCGGCGTCGAGGTCGAGGTGCAGCACGCCCTCCTTCTCCCCGCGCAGCAGGGCGAGGATCCGGTGGCTGGGCAGCCGGGTGAAGGGCTCGGAGAACTCGAAGTAGTCCTTGAATTTCGCGCCCTCCTGTTCCTTACCCTCGACGACGGTGGCGGACATGCGTCCGCGGCGGTACATCTCCTCGCGGACCTCGCCGACGAGGTCGGCGTCGGTGGCGAACCGGTCGATGAGGATGGCGCGCGCCCCGTCGAGCACCTTCTTCGTGTCCTCGAAGCCCTCGCAGATGTAGCCGGCGGCGGCCGCATCGGCGTCGGTGCCCTGTTCGGTGGTGAGCGTGTCGACGAGGGGTTCGAGGCCGGCTTCCCGCGCGGTGTCGGCCTTGGTCTTGCGGCGCTTCTTGAACGGCAGGTAGAGGTCCTCGAGGCGGGCCTTTGATTCGCAGGCGGCGATGAGCGCCCGGAGGTCGTCGGTGAGCTTCCCCTGCTCCTCGATCGCGGCGAGGATGGTGGCTTTGCGGTCCTCGAGCTCGCGCAGGTAGCCGAGCCGCTCCTCCAGTTGCCGGAGCTGGGTGTCGTCCAGGCCACCGGTGGCCTCCTTCCGGTAGCGGGCGATGAAGGGCACGGTGTTGCCTTCATCGAGGAGGGCGACGGTGGCCCGGACGTGGGCTTCCGGGACTCCGAGTTCACGGGCGATGGTGGAGATGATCATTCGCTCCAGTCTAGTGGCCGGTGCCGGGGCTCTTGACACCCCTTCGGATGGTGCTAGTTTGATTAGCACTATCAGTTCTTCATTCTTCCGGGAGGACCACGTGCTGATCACCCTGGACACCTCGTCACCGGTGCCCGTCTACACCCAGCTCGTCGCGGCGCTGACCCGGTCGATCACCGACGGGGATACACCCGCGGGCGCAAGGCTGCCGTCGGCCGGGGAGCTCGCCGAGGCACTCGATCTCAACCGGAACACGGTGCTGCGCGCCTACCGCCAGCTCCGCGACCGGGGCCTGGTGGAGCTGCGCCGGGGAAAGGGCGCCACGGTGCTCCGACCGCCCGAGCGAACCACCGCCGTGGAGAACGCCCTGGACACCCTCGCCCACCTCGCCAGGGAGTCGGGTGTCTCCCTCGACCAGCTCACCGCGTCCCTCGCCGCGCGCGGCGTCACCGGATGACCCAGAACGGAGCCCAGCCATGAATCCCGCGACCCGCTTCCGGATCCTCGCCCTCGGGGTACCGCTGCTCATCGCCGTCACCCTCACCGTGATCGCCGCCGTCATGTTGCAGGGGCACCGGGGCGAACTGGCGACGCACTTCGCCCTCGACGGAACCCCCGACGGCTTCATGCCTCCCACCGCGTTCCTCCCGGTGGTCGGCGTTACGACCATCGGAACCGCGGCACTGATGGGCGCGTTGGCCGGAACCCGCCAGCGGTTTCTCGCCGGCTGCGCGGGATTCACCGCGACCTTCATGGGCGCACTGGAGATCCGGACCGTCCACGTCAATCTCGCGGCCTTCTCACCGCAGGATGTCCGGCTTCCCGCGATCGAGGTCCTGCTGTTCCTGGTGCTGTCTGTGGCGGTCGGGGCGCTGCTGGCTCGGGCGGCGACGCCCGTGCCGAAGGAATCCGACGGGGAGCGGGTCGCCGCGGTGGTGCCGGTCTCCGGGTCCCGGCGCGCCGTGTGGTTCGGCCACGCGACCGCCCGCCCGTGGCTGATCGCGGTGACGGTGGGCATCGGCGCCGTGTTCACCGTCATCGGCCTGCTGATCCCGGACGACACCGGTGGCACGGACCGGGTGATGATCGGCTCGGGCGTCGTTCTCGTCGTCGTCGGACTGATGTTCACCCGGGTCCGGGTGCGCGTCGACCACCGTGGTCTGACCTGGTCGCTGTGGCCGGGACTCATCCGTTCCACGATCCCCCACGAGAAGATCACCGGGGTCCGTGCGATCGACCTCGACCCCCGCGAATGGGGCGGCTGGGGCTGGCGCCTGAGCGCACGCGGTACCGCCCTCGTCCTGCGCGGCGGGCCGGCGATCGTGCTCTCCCGCCGGACCGCGGCCGATTTCGCCGTCACCGTCGATGACGCCGACACCGGGGCGGGGCTCATCCAGGGATACCTCGACGCCCTCCGGGAGGAGAAGGAGAGCTAGGGTCTCCAGGCGCAGGCGGCGCCCGAGCCGGGCTCGGTGTGGCCCTCCCCGGAGGTGCCGTACCAGTAGGTGTCTTCCGGCAGTTGGGCGACGACGGCCTTCGTGACGGCCCGGAGATCGAGGGCCGAGACCCCGTTGACGATCACGCGGTGCAGCACCTCGGAGGTCGGTGCGTGACCCTCGGCCTGCATGAACTGGGCGACGAGCATGTTCTCCGGCTCGCAGGACAGCGAGATCTCCTCGGCGTGCACGGTGGCCTCCAGGTAGCCGGCGCGCTCGAGACCCCGGCCCAGCTTCCGCGAGATCTTCCGCCACTCCCCCGGTGTGATCAGCAGATTCAGGTCGGTGGACACGGGCCGTGGTGCGGTATCCGCGAGGATCTTCTCGTCGTCGGTGTTCAGGGCGTTCTCCAGTCGTAGTTTCTCGATGAGTTCGGGGCGCCGGTCCGCGGTACGGAGCAGTGACCGCTCCCGCCGCCAGGCGTCGACGTGGGCGTGGTTGCCGCCGATCAGCACCTCGGGGACCTCGAGCCCGCGCCACTCGCGGGGTTTCGTGTAACTCGGGCCCTCGAGCAGCCCGTCGGAGAAGCTGTCGTCCACGTGGCTCTCGGCGTTGCCGAGGACCCCGGGGATCAGCCGGACGATGGCTTCCGCCATGACGAGGACCGCCACCTCGCCACCGATGAGCACGTAGTCCCCGATGGAGACCTCACGCACCCGGTAACGGTGTGCGGCGTCATCGACCACCCGTTGGTCTATGCCCTCGTACCTGCCGCAGGCGAAGACGATGTGGTCCTCGTGGGACCAGGCGCGAGCCATCTCCTGGGTGAAGGGCGCACCGGCGGGGGTCGGGACGATGAGCAGCGGGGCGGTGCCGTCCTCCCCGTCGCGGACGTCACGCCGGGTGTCGTAGCCGGTGAAGTCCGCGCCCGACAGGTCGTCGTGCCGGGGGCGGTCGACGTGGGGCTGGGCGGAGTCGAGTCTGTCGGCGACCGCGGCGGGGCCGGTTCCGGCCGCGATGTCGTCGAGTGCCGGACCCCACACAGTGGGTTTCATCACCATTCCGGGGCCGCCGCCGTAGGGCGGGCCGTCGACGGAGCGGTGCACGTCCGTGGCCCAGTCGCGCAGATCGTGGACGCCGACGGAGAGGATCCCGCGTTCGATGGCCTTGCCCAGCAGGGCGTGCCGCAGGGGATCGAGATAGGCGGGGAAGATCGTCGCGACGTCGATGCGCAGCCCGCTCACAGGTCCAGCAGCCCTTCCGGCGGGGTGATCGTGGCGGTCCCCGACCCGAGGTCGACGTCGGGGACGATGGCGTGGACGAAGGGGATGAGCACGTCCTTGCCCGTGTCCAGTCGGACCTCGAGCGTCTCCCCGGCGGGGCCGTGCAGGACGCCGGTGACCTCGCCGATCTCCGCTCCGTCCTGCACGATGCGCAGGCCCTCGAGCTCGTGGTCGTAGAAGCCCTCCTCACCGGGCTCCGATTCGCGGGGGGCCCCGAAGAACCGGGTGCCGCGCAGCGAGTCGGCGGCGTTCCGGTCGGCGATCTCCGCGAACTTGATCAGCAGCCGGTTCTGGTGCCCGCGCACCGAATCAATGGTGAGTTGGTGCTCGCGCCCACCCTGGCGACCGGTGAGCACCTCACCGACGACGAAGCGTGCCTCCGGTTCATCGGTGGTCACCTCCACCGAGACCTCGCCCCTGATTCCGTGGGACTTCACCACGCGTCCGACCAACAGCTCCACATTCTCCATGGCCAATGATCCTAACCGACCCGGAACAGGCACCCGAACATCCGGGAATGTGGACGATGTTTGATTAGGCTTGCTTGTGTACGCTCTTTCCCCCGCTGTCAGGAGAACACCATGTCCCAGAAGCCGGCCGAGAAGCCGCAGAACACCAGCACTCCTCTTCCCGCGAGCGACCGGGAGGCAGGCAAGGCCCCCGGACACTGGCTGCTCGCCAGGGTCGGGAAGAAGGTCCTGCGCCCCGGTGGACGTGAGACCACGGAGTGGGTGATCAACCACCTGCCCGTCGAGGGCCACGCTGTCGTGGAGTTCGCCCCGGGCCTCGGGGTGACGGCCGCGGAGCTGCTCGCCCGGAAGCCGTCCAGCTACGTCGGTGTCGACGCGGACGCGGACGCCTGCGCGATCACCGGTTCCAAGCTCCCGCAGGATGACCCCGACTTCCGGATGCAGCTCGGTTCCGCGAAGGAGACGAACCTCGAGGCCGGGTCCGCCGATGTCGTCATCGGCGAGGCGATGCTGACGATGCAGACCGACAGACACAAGCTGGAGATCATGCGGGAGGCGCACCGGATCCTGCGCCCCGGCGGCCGGTACGGCATCCACGAGCTCGGTCTGCACCCGGACAACCTGGATCCGGTGATCAAGAACCGCATCCAGAAGGATCTGGCCCGCGCCATCAAGGTCAACGCGCGCCCCCTCACCACGGAGGAGTGGACGGCCCTGGCGGAGGAGGCCGGTTTCCGGGTCGTGGATGTCTACCATGCCCCGATGGCGCTGCTCGAGCCGAAGCGTATGGTCGCTGATGAGGGCCTGCCACGGACCCTGAAGATCATCTTCAACGTCCTCCGCCAGCCCGAGATCCGTAAGCGGGTGATGACGATGCGCCGCACGTTCACCACCTACGCCGACAACCTGAACGCCATCGGTATGGTGCTCGAGAGGAAGTGACAGGAACATGGAGATCCCGGTCAACCAGCCGGACACCTTCGGCGAGCCCGAACATGAGACCACCGGAACAATGACGGTGCTGGACCTCGTCGAGGAGGCTGCGGACGCCAACCCCGACCGCAGGGTCCCGGCCGTGAAGCGGATCCTGGAGGGCAACGGGGCGAACATCATCACCTTCAGCTTCGCCCCGGGGCAGCGGCTCAACGACCACAAGGCCGCCCACCCCATCACAGTGCAGTGTCTCACGGGGACGCTCGACTTCACCTGCGGCGAAGAGACGGTACGGATGAAACCCGGAACCGTCCTGCACCTGGACGACCACGTCGTGCACCGCGTCGACTGTCCCGCCGACGCCGCCGGGGAACGCAGCATCCTTCTGCTGCACATGCTCACCGGCGAACGGCACTGATCCACCATCGCGAGGGAGGACGGCCCCCAATTTAGCCCCGGTGTCCGCACCGGGGCTCAGTGCCGTTCCCGGACCTGTCCGCCGGACACCTCCAGTACCCGGGTCGCCCGGAACGTATCCCGCATTCTGCGGTCGTGGGTCACGAGCAGGACGGTACCGGGGAAACTCTCGACCGCCTGCTCCAGCTGTTCGATGGCCGGGAGGTCCAGGTGGTTGCTCGGCTCGTCGAGCACGAGGAGGTTGGTTCCGCGCACCTGCAGCAGTGCGAGGGCGGCGCGGGTCCGCTCCCCCGGAGAGAGGGAGTCGCAGGCGCGGTGGACGTGGTCGCCGGTGAGGCCGAACTTGGCGAGCAGGGTCCGTAGCTCCGCGGTGGCGAGATCGGGTTCGTGCGCACCGAACACGTCGACGAGTGGTTCGGTACCGCGGAACACCTCGCGTGCCTGGTCGATGCGTCCGAGTCGGACACCGGACCCGAGTGCGGATGGATCGGTGAGCAGGCCGAGCAGCGTGGATTTGCCCGAACCGTTGGCGCCGGTGATGAGGATCCTGTCCCCGTAGCTGATCTGGAGATCGACGGGGCCGAGCCGGAAGTCACCGAGATCCACCACGGCGCCGTCCAACGTCGCCACGACGTCCCCGGAGCGGGGTGCCGCCGCGATGTCCATCTGCAGCACCCATTCCTTCCGCGGTTCCTCCACTTCCTCGAGCCGGTCGAGGGCACGTTCGGACTGGGCGATCTTCCCCGCCTGCTTCTCACTGCGCTGCCCGGCGCGATGTCTGATGTGTTTGTCGTTGTCGGTGGATTTCCGGATCGCGTTCTTCGTTCCCTTGTCCAACCAGGTCTTCTGGGTCTGGACCCGGTCCTTCAGGGCCCCGACCTTGTCGGCGTATTCCTCGTATTCCTCCCGGGCACGCTCCCGCGCCCGCTCACGTTCGACGAGGAAGGACTCCCAACCGCCGTCGTAGACGGTGATCTGGCGCTGCACCGAGTCCAGTTCCACCACGCCGGTCACGGTGCGGGAGAGGAACTCACGGTCGTGGCTGACTATCATCATGGGCCGGTGATCGGAGGCGACGAAGTCCTCCAGGATCTCCAGACCCGCGAGATCGAGGTCGTTGGTGGGTTCATCGAGCAGCAGGATGTCGTGTCCGGCGAGCAGGATCACCGCCAGATTGGCGCGCGCCGCCTGACCTCCGGAAAGTGCCGCCATGGGCAGGTCGGGGGCGACATCCAGCCCGAGGCGCTCCGCGACGCGCTCGTACCTTTCGTCGAAGTCCGCACCCCCGAGATCGAGCCATTCCTGGAGTGCGGCACTGTAGGCGTCACCGGTGGCGTCGTCCCCGGTGGCCAGCGCCTCGGCGAGAGCGTCCATCCGTTCCAGGGCACCGGTCACACCGGTGCGCCTGGCGATGAAGGCGCGAACGCCCTCCTCCTCACGTTCCACCTCCTGCTCGAGGAGCCCCACGGTCGCATCGGGCGGTGAGAGCAGGCGCTCACCGGTGATCTCGGCACCGGTGTCCGTATCCGCGCAGACGGCGAGAAGAGTGGATTTACCGGCTCCGTTCGGTCCCGTCAGCCCCCACCGCTGCCCGTCCGCGACCACGAGGTCGAGATGCTCGAACAGGGAACGCGCGCCATGGGCGGCGCCGAGATCACGCAGGGTGAGTATGGTCATGCAGACAGGGTACAGCCGTGGACACGCGCGGATGACCGAGGAGCGCTGTTCCCCGGTGATGACCGGGTAGATGTCTTCAGCCACCACTGCGTCGCTCCACCGGTGTATCGGGTACGTGAGGAAGGAACGGGGCTCGTCCGGGGCACCTCAGGTCAGGCGAGCAGGCGGCGACACACGGCCCACCTAGTGGGGGAAGCGAGGTAACACGCATAATGGAGGACATGACTAGCTCACAGCAGGTCGGCGGACCGGCAAGAGAGAAGACCTTCTTCGGCCAGCCATGGGGCCTGGCCAACCTCTTCGGTGTGGAGATGTGGGAGCGTTTCAGCTTCTACGGCATGCAGGCCATCCTCGTGTACTACATGTACTTCTCCGTGGGCGAAGGCGGGCTCGGCATGGACAAGGCCCAGGCCACGTCCATCATCGGCGCCTACGGCGGTCTCGTGTACATGGCCGCACTCGCCGCAGCTCTGGTGGCCGACCGTTTCCTCGGATCCGAACGGACACTCTTCTGGTCCGCGGTACTGGTCATGCTGGGGCACATCTCCCTCGCGGTGCTCCCCGGCGTCATCGGCCTCGCCATCGGTCTCATCGCCATCGCGCTGGGATCCGGTGGCGTCAAGACCAATGCATCGGTGGTGCTGGGGCAGTTGTACTCCCGGACCGACACACGCCGTGACGCCGGTTTCTCGATCTTCTACCTCGGCGTCAACATCGGTGCTCTCGCGGGGCCGATTCTCACCGGATGGTTGCGCGTCACCAACGGGTTCCACTGGGGCTTCGGTCTCGCCGCGGTGGGTATGGCCGTCGGTCTGACCCAGTACATGCTCATGCGGGGAATGACCATCGGTGCCGCCGGTCACGATGTCCCGAATCCTCTGCCCAGTCGGAAGTACCCCCTGTGGTTCGGGGGTGCCGTCGTTCTCGTCGGCGCCTGTGTCCTGCTCGTCAGCACCGGAACCGTGAAGGTCCAGTGGCTGTCCAACATCGTCACGGTCGTCGCCCTCATCGCGGCTGTCGTGCTCTGGTGCCAGATGTACTTCTCCCCGCTCACCACCGCCACAGAGAAATCCCGGCTCATCGGCTTCATCCCGATCTTCATCTCGGGATCGCTGTTCTTCGGAATCTTCCAGCAGCAGTTCACCGTCATCGCCATCTTCTCCGAGACGCGGCTCAACCGGACGATCTTCGGTGTCGAGCTCGCACCCGAAACGGTCCAGTCCATCAACCCGGCCTTCATCATCCTGTTCTCCGTCGTCTTCGCCACCGTATGGACGAAACTGGGCGACCGGCAGTGGTCGAGTCCCGTGAAGTTCGGTGTCGCCAACGTCATCATCGGTCTCTCCCTGTTCTTCTTCCTGCCGTTCGCCGGCGGTGGACCGAACTCCACACCCCTCTACGCCATCATCTGGATCCTGTTCCTGTTCACCATGGCGGAACTCCTCCTGTCCCCCATCGGTAACTCACTGGCCACCAAGCTCGCACCGGAGGCCTATCCGTCCCGGATGTTCGCCGTCTGGATGATGTCCCTCGCGACCGGCACGGCTCTGGCCGGTAGCCTCGCCGGCTACTACCACCCTGAGGACGCCTCCTCTGAGCGCACCTTCTTCATCGTCATCGGTGTCGTCTCGGTGATCCTCGGTGTCCTGCTGATCGCGGCGAAGAAGTGGATCACGGCGAAGTTCGTCGACGTCCGCTGAATCCACAGCACCGGCAACAAACCCCGCAGGCTGTCCACCGTCTGATGTTTCCCGAGTACACCTGACTACCCGGAGCCCCGGGGAGTGGGCGAACGGACTCGGTCGACACCACGGGAAATTCGTCTGCGGCCCGGACGACACCCTGCGCGGGTGTACGGGGCAGATCCCCGCGGACCGGAGAACAGGGTTCGGTCCTCCCGCGGCGGGTCGGGTGGTAACCGGTCGTCGGACCACATCCCCGTGTGAACGGAATTCCGGGCGCCGTCGGCGCCCACCACGGTTCGGTCAGCGGCCTCCCGCGGACGTGTCGGTCCGATCCCGTGGCCCTCGCCCACGATGGTTGCACCCCGGAGGTTCCCACGGCGGATCTGCCGCCGGAGTCGCGGCAGCTCCCCGGCCATAGCCCGGATACACGGGGAAGCCCGTGGTCACCGATGTTCGGTGACCACGGGCTTCCCCGGATCCCGCCGGAGCGGAACAGAGAACTCGAGCAGAACTACTCCGCTGCGGCTTCCTCGGACTTCTCCTCGGCCTCGTCCTCGGCCTTGACCTCGTCAGCGGCGGCCTTCTTGGCTGCCTCTTCCTTCTCTGCGCGGGACTTGCGCTTCTTCTCCGTGATGGCCTCGGCGGAGGGGCCCTCGTTCGCCTCGGCGAGCGCGGCGTTGAACAGGTCCAGTTTGCTCGGCTTCGGCTCGGCGACGCGCAGGGTGCCCTCGGCACCCGGCAGGCCCTTGAACTTCTGCCAGTCGCCGGTCACCTTGAGCAGTGCGAGAACCGGCTCGGTCGGCTGAGCGCCGACGGAGAGCCAGTGCTGTGCCCGCTCCGAGTCGATCTTGATGACGGAGGGATCGGACTTCGGCTCGTAGATGCCGATGTTCTCGATGACCTTGCCGGAACGGCGGGTCCGGGCGTCGGCGACGACGATACGGTAGTGCGGGGTGCGGATCTTACCGAGACGCTGCAGCTTGATCTTGACGGCCATGTGAGGCTCCTTCTTGTTGTTCGGTCACCGGGCAGTACAGACGCCCGCCGGATCAGCGGGCCGGTTCAACCCTTGGATTTAACCTGCGCGTGACCACCGGCCGACCGGGGTCGGGGACGGTGTTACGCAGGAAGGTCTCTTGCTCGTTGCCGTGGACCACCGGTGAAATCCCCGGTCAACCGGGAGGTTCTCCCAGTCATCCCGGGAGAGATCCGGGCTCCGGGCCACCGGTGGTTCAGCGACGGGGTCCGCCGCTTCGACAACCTGGAAAATTGTACCAGCTGTCCGGGAAAGGATCCAACGATCCCGGCCAGGACCGGGCGCGTCTCAACGGTTTCCACCCGATTCTCTGGCAGGGTTGGGTGACATGAACACCAGTCAACGTGCGGCCCGCGATCTCCTCCGGGTCCAGCAGGCCAGTATCGAGGAGGCCGAGGCCGTCGAGCGACTGCGGCAGTCCGTCAGCCGTGCGGTGCGGTCCGGCGCGTCCTGGGGGCAGATCGCCGCGCACCTCGGAGTGACCGAACGCGCGGCGAGACGCCGTTTCGGTTCACCGCCCGCGCCGGAGGACCAGACCACCCTGTTCTGATCCCCGGTGGGCCGGTGCCCTACTTCTTCTTCCCGCCCTGACCGAAGTCCAGGTTGTCGAGGTCGATGTTCTCCATCCCCTTGGGCATCTTCGGCATTCCGGGGAGTTTACCCAGCCCGCCGAGCCCTGGCAGCTTGCCGCCGCCCATCTGCTCCTGCAGCGCCTGCAGTTCCTCCATGCCCGGCATGCCCGCGCCACCCATCCCCGGCATTCCCGGCATGCCACCGGGCACACCACCCGGCATCTGCGGCTGCGAGGGCCCCTTCTTCGGGGGCTTGCGCTTGCCGTTCTTCTTCCTGCGGCCCTTGGGCTTCTTCTTCGTCGCCTTCCGGCCCATGCCCGGCATGCCGAACTGGCCGGCCATCTGACCCATCATCTTCTTCGCCTCGAAGAAGCGCTCGACGAGCTGGTTCACCTCGGAGACGGTGACACCCGAGCCGGCGGCGATACGTTTACGCCGGGAGGCGTTGAGGATCTTCGGGTTGGCGCGCTCCGCGGGCGTCATGCCCCGGATGATGGCCTGGATGCGGTCGAGCTGCTTCTCGTCGACCATGTCGGCCATCTCATTCATCTGCTTGCCGCCGGGCAGCATCTTCAGCAGGTTTCCGATGGGACCCATCCGGCGGATCATCAGCATCTGGTCGAGGAAGTCCTCGAGGGTGAGTTCCCCGGAGCCGAGCTTCGCGGCCGTGGCCTCCGCCTTGGAGTGGTCGAGCATGGACTCGGCCTGCTCGATGAGGGTGAGCATGTCGCCCATGCCGAGGATCCGGCTGGCCATGCGCTCGGGGTGGAAGACGTCGAAGTCCTCGAGCTTCTCGCCCGTGGAGGCGAACATGATGGGCTTGCCGGTGACCTCACGGATCGACAGCGCGGCGCCGCCGCGGGCGTCGCCGTCGAGCTTGGTGAGCACGACACCGGTGAAGTCGACACCGTCGCGGAAGGCTTCGGCGGTCTGGACGGCGTCCTGACCGATCATGGAGTCTATGACGAAGAGGACCTCGTCCGGGTCGACGGCGTCGCGGATGTCGCGGGCCTGCGTCATCAGGGTCTCGTCGATGCCGAGGCGACCGGCGGTGTCGACGATGACGATATCGTGCTGCTTCGCCCGGGCTTCCTCGATACCGCGACGGGCGACGTCGACGGGATCACCGTGGGAGGTGCCCATCTCGTGGTCGGAGGAGTCCACGGCGGTCCCGGGGTCCGGGGCGAAACAGGGCACCCCGGCGCGCTCGGCGACGATCTGCAGCTGCTGGACGGCGCCCGGGCGTTGGAGGTCGCAGGCCACGAGTATCGGGGTGTGCCCCTGCTTGCCGAGGTGGTGGGCGAGCTTGCCTGCGAGGGTGGTCTTACCGGCACCCTGCAGGCCGGCGAGCATGATGACGGTCGGCGGGGTCTTCGCCAGCTGGAGACGACGGGTCTCACCGCCGAGGATGCCGACGAGCTCCTCGTTGACGATCTTGATGACCTGCTGCGCCGGGTTGAGGGCCTCGGAGACCTCCGCACCCGCGGCGCGTTCCTTGATGCGCCTGACGAAGCCGCGGACGACGGGCAGGGAGACGTCGGCCTCGAGCAGGGCGAGCCGGATCTCGCGCGCGGTGGCGGCGATGTCGGCTTCACTCAGCTTGCCTTTGCCCCGCAGCCCCTTCAGGGCTCCGGTCAACCGGTCAGACAGAGACTCAAACACGTTCCACTCCCCTATTGGGCGGCTCGACAACACTGGTAGTTTCACCATGGTAGCCCACGCGACCATGGCACCCTACCTGCAGGTGACCGGTCGCGGTGGGCCGCGTCAGGCGGCGTTGAGCACCCGGTTGACGTCCCGTTCGATCCCGGCACGGTCGGCGGCACCGCCCCGCAGCCGGAAGCGGGCGACCATCGTCGCCCCGGGTGTGGCGGCCTCCATCCAGTCGATGTCGGGCAGGACACTCATCACCGCACCGATCACGCCGGGCCGGTCGATGGTGCGGACCTCGAGGGTCCGGCCGGTCCATGCGGTCGCCGTCGCCGCGGGGCGGACCTCCGGCAGGGTGGAGAACACACCTGAGGCGTAGGCCTGGATGAAAGCCCGTTCATCGATGTCGTCGGGGCGTTTCACCGCCCGGGGCCGGACATCGAATTCCGCCCGGCAGGTGCCGTCGGAGGCGTCGGTCACCATGCGGGAGCCCTGGATGTTCCATTCCTTCGCGGCGATGAGCGCGAGCACCCGGACGATCTCCCGTTGGTAGGCGCCACGCCAGTGCACCCGGAGTTCACCGTTGTCCCGTGCCGTCAGCCCGAGTGGTGTCGGGGCGGTGACGAAGGGACGGGTCGGGACAACAGCGGTCAGGGCCCGGCGCGCACCTGCCGCGAGGAGGTTCACGGCCTGTTCCACGCGCGCGGTCCACACACCGGGACCGGTGGACAGGGCGTCGGCGCGGGTGAGCTGCTGCAGCAGATCGAGGGTGAGCAGGTCGTAGCCGACCGCGTCGAGCAGCGCGCGGACCGTCTCCGGATCGGTGGGGTCCCGGCGCAGCGCGAACTTCATCAGTGTCGTGTGCTGGGCGACGACGGTCTGGGCGCAGCACCGGTCCCGGAACCCGAGGCCCATCCGCGCGGTCATCCGGGTGATGATCTCCGCGCCCACCTGTGAGTGCGGCCGGGAGGCTCCCTTGCCGATGTCGTGGATGAGTGCGGTGAGCAGCAGCAGATCCGGTCGCGGCACGTCCACCGTGGATTCGGCGCACAGACGGACCGTGGCGATCAGGTGCCGGTCGATGGTGTGCACGTGACTGCGTTCCCGCGGCATGAGTCCCCTGATGCGGGACCACTCGGGGACGAGGGGGGTCCACAGGCCGTGCCGGTCCATGCCGTCGATGATGGTTTCCGTGTGCTCGGGGGACGCGAGCAGCGCCACGAAGTCGTCGGCGGCGTGGGCCGGCCAGGGGTCCGGGAGCGCGGGAACCCGTCGCAGCCGGTCCCAGACCGCGTCCGGTACGGTCAGCCCGGTCCGGGCGGCCGCCGCCGCGACCCTCAGCACCAGACAGGGATCATCCATGTCCGGGTCGCGGGAGAGGGTGATGTATCCGCCCCCGTCGACGACGTCCACGTCCAGTGGGCGGCGCGGGGTCCGGCGGATGCCGCCCGGGGTCGGGAGAATCGAGCGCGCTGTGGCCAGGGCATCGGTCAGGGCGTCGTCGGTGGCACGGGCGGCACGCGCGATGGCGCGGGCGAGTTCGTAGCGGTCGGGATAGCCGAGCCGGAGCGCGATGTCGTGGGCGAACTCGGGGTCGAGGACGTCCCGCGGGCGGCGGGCCTCGTCGTGGAGCAGGGTGCGGATGTCGAGCAGCAGGCCGCGCTGCTCAGCCAGCGGTGGAGCGTCGCACAGGTTGCCCAGGGCGAGGGCCGCGATGAGTTCCCCGTCCCGCAACCCACCCCGTCCGTGCTTGAGGTCCGGGTGGGTCATGGCGACCACGGATCCCGACCGGCGCCACCTGTCGATGGCCGTGTCGGTGATGTGGTTGAAGCGTTTCGGCAGGGTGCGGCGCCACTGCTGCAGGACCCTGCGGCGGGCGTCGGCGACGAGGTCCTCGTCGCCCGCGAGGTGGCACAGATCGAGCAGCCCGAGCGCCGCGGTGGTGTCCTCCGCGACGATGTTCACGCAGTCGTCCGGGGTGCGGACGGAGTGGTCGAGACGGATGTGGGCGTCCCAGACGGGGTACCAGATGTCGGCGGCCTCCGCCGGTGGCGGACCGGTGTGCAGGAGCATCAGGTCGATGTCCGACTGCGGGGTGAGTTCGCCACGGGCCAGCGACCCCGTGGCTGCGAGGGCGCATCCCGCGGGGATGTCGATGTCCGCGATGATGCCCAGCGCCCGCGTGAACGCGGTCTCCCGGAGCTCGGGGGCGCTGGGCGGGGTGGAGGTCTCCGCGGGGCTGTCCTGCACGGGGACTAGACCGCGTCGGTTCCGCGTTCGCCGGTGCGGACGCGGATGATCTCGTCGACGGTGGTGACCCAGACCTTCCCGTCGCCGATCTTGCCCGTCCTGGCGGCGTCGACGAGCGCGGTGACGGCCTCCTCGGCGCGATCGTCGGTGGTGACGATCTCGATGCGGATCTTCGGGACGAAGTCGACGGCGTACTCCGCTCCGCGGTAGACCTCCGTGTGCCCCTTCTGCTGACCGAAGCCCTGGGTCTCGGTGACGGTCATGCCGTGCACACCGATCTGCTCGAGGGCCTGCTTGATGTCGTTGAGTGTGAAGGGCTTGACGATGGCGGTGACGAGTTTCATCTGTTTCTCCTGGGGATCGCTGGGGAGCATGTGGAGGGACCGGGAGCGGGTTCTCCCGGCCACTCTACCGCCCGGGACATTCGGGTTCGGCGGATCAGCGGATCGCGCCACCGGCCTGCTCATAGGCCGATTCCCCGTGCAGAGCGAAGTCGATGCCGTTGTGCTCGGCCTCCGGGTCGATCCGCCACCCGATGGTGGCCCTGATCGCGAACGCGATCACCGCGGTGACCACCCCGGAGAGCAGCATCGCGACAACGGCGACGAGGATCTGGATGACGAAGAGCTGGAATCCGGCCCAGCCGCCGCCGGTGAACCATCCGGTGTCCGTGGCGAGCAGCCCGACCCCCACGGTGCCCCACAGCCCGGCGACGAGGTGGACGCCGACGACGTCGAGGGAGTCGTCGAATCGGAAGCGGTACTTGAGTCCGACACCCAGTGCTGCGAGTCCACCGCCGACCGCCCCCAGGATCAGGGAGGTGACCGGGGTCAGGGCGCCTGCGGCCGGGGTGATGGCGACCAGACCCGCGACGACACCGGAGGCGGCGCCGAGGGAGGTGGCGCGGCCGTCCCGGATGCGCTCGACGATGAGCCAGCCACCGATGCCGGCTGCCGCGGCGGCCGTGGTGTTGAGCCAGGCCAGACCTGCGATTCCATTGGCGGCGAAGGCGGAACCGCCGTTGAATCCGCACCAGCCGAACCAGAGCAGCCCGGCGCCGAGCATGACCATCGGCAGGTTGTGCGGACGCTGGACGCTCTTGAGGAAGGTGCGCCGGTGTCCGACGATGACGGCGAGGACCAGGGCCGCGGTGCCTGCGGAGATGTGCACGACGGTGCCGCCGGCGAAGTCGATCGGGGCGATCCGGGCGATCCGCTCGCCCTCCTCGACGACGGTGCCGAAGATCCGGGCGGAGATGCTGCCGTCATGGTGGCTGAGCAGTCCCCCGCCCCACACCATGTGTGCGAGCGGGAAGTAGGCCAGGGTGACCCACACCCCGATGAAGATCAGCCAGGAGTTGAACTTCACCCGGTCCGCGAGTGCGCCGGAGATCAGGGCGCAGGAGATGACCGCGAAGGTGAGCTGGAACCCGATGTCGATCACGTTGGCGTAGCCGGCCGCGCCGACGACATAGGTGCCGTCCGGGTTCACGATCGAGTCCCGTAGTCCGAAGAACTCGAACGGATCGGCCACGAATCCACCGAAGGAGTGGGTGCCGTAGGACATCGACCAGCCGACGAGAATGTAGATGACGGTGACCACGGCAAGTGCGCCGAAGGACATCATCATCATGTTGAGCACGGATTTCTGACTCGACATGCCGCCGTAGAACAACGACAGCGCCGGTGTCATGAGCAGGACGAGGGATGCGGAGATGAGGATCCACGAGGCGTTCCCTGATGCTGCCATTGTCATGTCTGGGGTCACGGTGGGCCTCCTGGTCGTACGCGGGCCCCATCGGTTTTCGGGACCCTCCACGTGTGACGGGGAAGATGATTTCCCCTTCACCACAGCTCTAACTATAGTCCGACAGGTTTAGTTTTCTATAACTGGACAGGTTTTACCCCCGTCCCCCTCTCCACCCGATGCGCGACCTCCGAGAATGCGGAACCCGACACATCCGCTCCCCCGCGCTGCTACGTTGAGGCTCATCGGGCCGGGTACCCGGCCCCGACCCCCACAACCAGCCCCGGGAGGGTTACCCCATGAGCGAGAAGATCCTGATCATCACCGGCGACGGCGGAGAGACCCTCGAGGTCCTCTACCCCTACGAACGGCTCCGCGAAGCCGGATACACCCCGGTCATCGCGGCCCAGAGCACGGACCGCAAGATCCAGCTCGTCGTCCACGACTTCGCCGACGACTTCGACACGTACACCGAGAAGCTCGGCCACATGTGGCCGGCCGACGTCGCCATCGACGACGTCGACCCCGCCGAGTACGCCGGACTCATCATCCCCGGCGGTCGCGCGCCCGAGTACCTCCGGCTCAACGAAAACGTCCTGAACATCGTCCGCGCGTTCTTCGACGCCGACAAGCCGGTCGCCGCGACCTGCCACGGCCCCCTCATCCTCGCGCGTGCCGGCGTCCTCGACGGCCGCGAGTGCGCGGCATTCGGCATGTGTGAACCCGATGTCACCGACGCCGGCGCCACCTACGTCGACGCCGCCGACGTCACCTCCGGGAACCTCGTCACCGCACGGGCCTGGAACGACAACGGCCCGTGGATGGGCGCCTTCCTCAAGCTCCTCGGCTAGGGCGTGTCTCCCGTTCGGCGTAGCCGGGTCAGTGTGGCGCAGAGGATGACGGCGCCGCGTTAGATGATGGCATTCCTGTCGTAGCGGGTGTCCGGACCTCTCCGTTGTTTGACCGGTGCAGAGGACCGCTCGACGATGTTTCGTCCCTTGTGGAGGTCGGCGTCGAAGACCGGGGGTCTGCTGCCCCGGCGCCTTCGCGCGGCGATCGTGCCACTCTCCAGGAGGGAAGAACTCATGGAAAACGCATCTGACCAGAAAATGCGTCCGGCACCCCTCTCATCCCAAAGAGTTGCCGATGTATGCGCGTCTGAACCTGGTGGGGCCTGTGGGGATCGTCGGCATTCACATGGCGCTCACCCATTCACTGCCGACAGACCTGCAACTACCCGCAGGCTGGTGGGGTGCACCGCCGATGCAGGATCACACCGTTGTCAGAAGATACGGCTTGTCTGCAGCTGGTGGCTTGGCAGTCGCCGGCATCATCGCCCCATGGACACACGAGCTGTCCTGGCGGATGCCGCGACGTGCGCGAGTCATCGTCGGCGCGGTTGCGTGGATAGCCGCCACAGTGATTGCGGTGGCTCATGTCAGGTGGGCGGCCAGCTTCGGATTCGAGCGGAATCAGCGCAATTATGCGGGTACCCACGAATACCGGATGTTTTATGGTGTGGCCAATGCTGCATGTATCGGCATCCTCTGGGGAGTGTGGGCGCGCCAACGCGTTATCCCCGCTCTGCTGGCGTGTAGTGCTTCTGCGGTGGTTGTCGGCGTCGCTGTTGCTGTGCTCGCTGTGGATGCACCGACCAACTTGAGTGCGAGTGTGCCTCTGGTGTTTGGTGTCGGACCGGTTGCTGTCCAGGTCATCGTCCCGGTTGTGCTGGCGGGTGTTGTCTTTGTCGCGGGTCAGCTCGCGCGGAAAGCTCGTCATGGTCAAGCTGTGGCGTGGGCTGCTTTGGCCGCGGGGGTTGTCCTGTGGGTGAGCGCGGGGATCATGCGTCCCGGTGCCTTCCCCATGGGAGTGTTGTGGGGCGAAACCCGAACCGGGGTGTTTCCGGATTTTTCTGCAGTGTCTGTGGCACCTGTGTGGATGCCGGTGGAGTGGTTGGAGGTCGTGGCGGTGGGTCTGATGCTGGCAGGGCCGGTGATTTCCAGGAGCATTGCGGCTCGAGCTGATGGACTTGACATATACGGACGACGCTGAGTGCTCGGGCAATCACCTTATTCAGGGGCCGATCTTCAAGAGTGAGGGGAGAGTCTCTTTTCGCTTCAGGAGTCACGAGATGTGAAGGGTCTCGCGAGGATTCGCAGGACCCTTCAGTAGGAGACACGCCCTGGGAGCAGGCACCTCCGCCACCACCGGCGGCCACCTTGAACAACGAGAACCGCCCCGGGACTGTCCCGGGGCGGTTCTCGTTCGTCTGAAGCAGCGGTGGTCAGCCGAGCAGGGCGTCGACGAAGCTCTCCGGCTCGAACGGCGCCAGATGGTCCGCGCCCTCACCGAGTCCGACGAGCTTGACCGGAACGCCGAGCTCCTCCTGGACCTGGAACACGATGCCACCCTTGGCGGTTCCGTCCAGCTTCGTCAGCACCACACCGGTGATGTCGACGACGTCGCGGAAGATCCGGGCCTGGGTCAGGCCGTTCTGTCCGACCGTCGCGTCCAGCACGAGCAGGACCTCGTCGACGTGGGTCTTCTTCTCCACGACGCGCTTGACCTTGCCGAGCTGGTCCATCAGGCCGGTGGAGGTGTGCAGGCGGCCGGCGGTGTCGATGAGCACCACGTCGACGCCCTCGTCGACGCCACGGGCGACGGCGTCGAAGGCGACGGATGCCGGGTCCGCACCTTCCTTGCCGCGCACCGTGCGTGCACCGACCCGGCGCCCCCAGGTCTCGAGCTGGTCCGCTGCTGCGGCACGGAAGGTGTCCGCGGCTCCGAGCAGCACGTTGTGGCCCATCGCCACGAGCACGCGGGCGAGCTTGCCGGTCGTGGTGGTCTTGCCCGTGCCGTTGACGCCGACGACGAGAACCACGGCGGGTTTTCCGTCGGCGGGCATCGCGCGGATCGAGCGGTCCAGTTCTGGCTTGCAGGCCTCGATGAGGGTCTCGCGCAGCATAGCGCGGGCCTCCGCCTCGCTGGACACGCCGCGCGCGGCGATCTTGTCGCGGAGCTGGTCGACGACCCGCATCGTGGTCGGGGTGCCGAGGTCAGCCATGAGCAGCGTGTCCTCGATCTCCTCCCACGCGTCCTCGTCCAGGTCACCGGCGGTGAGGATGCCGAGCACGCCCTGACCGATGACGTTCTGCGACCGCGACAGCTTGCCGCGCAGTTTGCCCAGCCGCCCCTCCGCGGGGGCGATCTCGTCGATGTTGCGCTGCGTGGCGGCGTCCACGGACTCCGACTGCGCGGGTTCCGCGGGGGCGGGCGTCTCGGCGCGCGCGGCCTCGGCGGCCTCGGCGGCGGCCTGTGCGGACTCGGCGGCCTCCGCGGCCTCGATCACGCGCGGATCATCGTCGGTGGCTTCCTCGACGCTCTCCGGTTCCTCCGTGACGTCGGCCTTCTCGTCCTCGGCTGCGTAGGTGTCGGCGTCGACGACATCGGTGTCGTCGGCCAGATCCCGGAAGATCGGGGCTGCCGGTTCAGCGTCGGACGGCTCGGCGGTGGTGTCCGCGGCACCTTCGGGTGCGGTCGCGGCGGAACCGGTCCGGTCGGGTTGCGGGGTCGTGTCCTCCGGGGTGACAGCCTCCGGCTCGTCGTGGGAGACAGCCTGCTCGACGTCGTCCTTCTCATCCACGGGTTCCGGCTCCACCGGTGCCGGGATCGGGGTCACGGACTCGCCGTGCTGAGGGGTCTGTGCCGGGGTCTCCGGAGCGACGGCGTGCTGTTGCACGGGGTGGGCGTCGGAGACAGACTCGGCACCGGCGGGCGGAGCCGGTGTGCGCTGCGGTTCGTCGACGTTCTGTTCCGGTGCGACCTCCGGCCCGGGTTCGGGCGCGGGCTTCGATCCGGGTTCTGGTTTCGCTACGGGCGCCGGAGCCGGTATGGGGCTGACCTGAGGTGCAGGTTCCCCGGCCTGAGGTGTCTGATTCACCCGGTCCCCGGTGGCGGGCTCCCGCCGTGTCTGGTCAGCCGCCGCCTGCTCCCCGGCGGGCTTCTCCGGTGCCACGGCGCCATCACGCTGAACCGGCTCCGGCTCAGCCTTCTTGTCCTTGACGGCGGGGGCGAAGTTGAATCCTCCCTGTGCGGTGTAGTTGCCGGATTTCTCGGCCTGGGTGAGCTCCTTCGGCTCCTCGACCTCCGTGTCCTCACCGAAGCTGATCGTCTTGGCCTTCTTGCGCTTCAGGCCCCAGACGATGAGCAGTACGACGATGAGCGACACCAGCACGATGCCGGCGATGATCTGGTAGGTCGGGTTCGTGGCGAACTGATCCATCACGTTCTGCAGGTTGTCCATGCGTACATGGTTTCACATCCGGGAGGCGTGCGCTCCCGGGGCCTCGCTCATCTCACGGAGATCACCGTGATTCCGGCGGCGGATGGTTCCCCACGCCGTCCGGGCGCACCGGGACACCCGGGCCGGCAACTCTGGCACATCTCCGTGCGCACCCCGCGAAGCCGGATGCCCGGTTCCGCGGGGTCCGTGTTCCCTGCCCCTAGTCCCCGATCCCGGGGTTCGTGACGGCGAGGACCATCGCCTCGGCGGCGATGAGGTCTCCGGTGACGAGGTCCGGGGTGAGGTCGGCGAGGCGGCTCCATCCGGGGGTCGCCGCGGTGAGCAGCTTGGATTTGCCCATCAGCCCGTGGGCGTGCATCCGGGCGGCGAGCGCGAAGACGAGGGACACGACGGGGGCGAGTGCCCAGGTGTTCGCACCGGAGTCGGTGTCCACGCCCTCGAGCTTGTCGAAGCGGACCCGGGCCGAGGAGTAGAGGCGCCTGTTCGCGCCGCGCATCGCCTTCATCAGCGCCGCGGCGGAGGTCACCATCTCGCGGTCGGCGAGCAGGTCGTTGAGATCGTGGCGCTTGTTGAACGTCTCGAACACGGCGAGGAGTCGGGCACTGTCGTCCATGATGGGGCCGGGGACGATCTCGGCCTGGGCGAAGAACATCTTGAGCAGTGATTCCTGCTGCGCCTCGTCCATCTGGGCGATCTGGACGGTGGACCGGTCGATGCACGCGGTGTCGAGGGTGGCGTCGCGGCCGGTGGACAGGGTCTCCACGAGCCGCTTTCCGGCGACGTCCTCGAGCCGGTCGAGCAGCGCACGGAGCCGGGTGCGGGGTTCGCCCGCCTCGACGGCGGCGTGGACGGCGGGGAGCTGCGCCAGGAGTTCCAGGGTGCCGATCCACGCGGTGCGGTGGATCGCGACGGCGGCGTCCCGCGGGTCGGGCACGGGTGCGGTGCCGTGCTCCCCCGCGTCACCGTCGTCTGCACCGGGATCAACGGCGAGTGCGGCGAACGGCCCGTGGACGAGCCCGGAGACGACGACCTTCCCGGGCTGCGCTTCGCCGGGGACGAGGGATGCCGACAGCCCGGCGAGCGCGGCCGCCGGGTTCGCGGCGAGCGCGGTGCTGACCGCTTTTCGGAGCTGGACCGCGCCGACCGCGGCTTCACTGTCCGGATCGGTGGTCACGCCCGTGTCCGGGGTGAATCCGGCGAGGAAGTCCCAGAGCACCGGCATGACGGAGGCGTCGGTGGGCGCGGTCTCGGAATCACCGGAGAGGAATGCGGAAAGTTCGTTCAGCGGCCCACTGCTGCCGGTGTAGTGGCCGGGTTGGGGCGCGGTGAGCGCGGTGGCGCCGGGCACGATCGGTGCGCGCAGCACCGAGAACGGGTCCGCGGAGTGGAGCTGGACGGTGAGTTCACCGGCGCCGACGAAATCGGCGGGGAGCTCGGTGCGCTTGCCGGCGACGGGGATCGTGCGGGCGAACACCCAGGGCGCCGCGGCGGGCCACACCCACGCGCCCAGGGCACGGTCCCGGGCGAGGCCCTCGAACACGAGGTGTCCGTCCTCCACCGTGACGCCGGTGGCGTGGGGTGCGGGGTCGATGAGCGCGAGGTTCACCGACACCCGACGGTCGCTGCGGGGGTCGGTCCACTCGAACTCCATCCGCCCGCCGGGCAGGACGGCGGTGGACGCGGCGAGCTGGGTCATGGGCGCGGTGTAGGTGATCCCGTCCTCGGCGGTGAGCCGTACGGTGCGCAGTGGCGCGCCGTGATGGTTGCGGACGGTGACCTTCGGGTCCCCGAGTTCCCCGGTGGCACGGATGCGGAGTACGCCGCCGGCGTCGAACTGGCGGGGACCGCAGACGAGCCGGGTGGTCCGCCACATCGGGGGCTGGGTGGTCAGGGGTACCTCGAAGGTGAGCCGGGGCGGGGTGAACCGCAGCGGCATCGCGTCGCCTTCGTCGGTGGTGATGACGACGTCACCGCCGGCCTCGTCCGGGGCGACGTGGATGGTGCGCGGCTGCGCGGTGAAGGGCTTGTCCCCGGGCCGGATGGTGCAGCTCGCCTCGCTGAGTCCGCCGGTGGCGGGGATCCGGACGGACCGGCAGGCACCGTGGATGTCGGTGGTGGCGTCGAGTCCCTCGACGATGGCGTACTCGTGGCGGAAGGACTCGTTGCGGGGACCGCGGAGGCGCACGAGGTACTCCCCCACCCACGGCGCGTCGTAGAGCTCGGGGTCGAAGATGTCGAAGACCCCACCCTCGGCGGGGATGATGAGCGGTTCGGCGGGGGCGACCTCGTCGCCGGCGTGCCCGGTTCCGGCGTACGCGGAGATGGACAGCCACCAGGTCTCCTCGGCTCCGGAGACCGTCGGCGGGAACTCGGCCAGCAGTGAGGCGGAGTGGATGGGCAGTCCGCCGAGGCTGCGGAGATCCGCGACGGGGTCCCCGGGGTCGCGGAACATGACGCGCTGCCGGGGGTCGACACAGCGGACGTTGTGCATCGGTGACGGGGTCTGACCCGGGCGCAGGACCTGGAGGGATGCGGCCTGCGAGGAGTCGACGCGGCGGGCGGTCCACCCGGCCCAGCCGTCGACGGCGCGGGAGGAGACGACGGGGATGTCCTCGCCGGTGACCACGTCGACGAGGCGGGAGTCGTCCGGAGTGACGACGATCAGCTCGGGGTGGTGCAGGGACGCGAGGTCGGTGAGGTTCTGTCCCTTGACGGAGAACACCAGGACCGGATCGTCGGAGTCGACGACCGGGACGACCCAGGTGGCGTCGTTCGTGATGTCGGCGACGGTGATCTCCCGGAGCTGGCGTTCGACGTGGAGGTCGAGCAGCTCGGAGAATCCGCCGGTCTCTCCCCAGCTCCGGCCGGTGCGGTAGATCCGGGTGGTGCCCTCGACGGACACACGCCACTGGACCTCGGCGTCCTGGCCCTCGGGCAGCGCCTGTTCGGGCAGCCGGAGGCACACCTTGCCGCGGTGGGCGTCGAAGATGATGCGCGGGGTGTGTTCCCGGGTCGCGACGCCGACGGCGGAGCCCCGGCCCGCGGTTCCGACGGGGCGTTCCCGCAGTTCAGCGGCGACCGCACCGCGCAGAAGCACCGGCAGCGTCACCTTTCCGCGATTGTCCTTTCCGGCGAGGGCCGCGCGCCAACCGCGGGGATCGGTGCGGGTGAGTTCCCTGAGTTCGATGACACCGGCTATGGCATCGGCGAGGATCTCCGGGGCCGCCGCGGCGACGTCTGCGGTGACCGGCAGCGGGGTCTCCGGATCATCGTCCTCGTCGTCTGCGGGGAGATTCTCCGCGTAGCTGCCGTCGGCGAGCATCGACACCGTGTCCGGACCGGTGAGTTCCCGCCCGGAATCATCGAGCGCGTCGAGGAGTTCGAGCAGACCGGGCACCTCGTTGCCGGTGACGCCGGCGTGGGTCGCGAGCAGCAGCACCGGGTCCCCGAGACCGTCCGGGATCCGGAGCCCGACCCGGCGGACGAGATCGACGGTGACCCCGGCGAGTTCTGCGGTGAGGCCGTCCGTGGGGGCCAGACCGAGGCCGTGCAGGTACTCGTCGAAGAAGCTGGAGCGGTCGGTCATCCTCGCGGCGCGCGCGACGAGGGTGACCACGGCGACGGTCGGGGTGACGTCGACGAGACCGGTGATCGTCGCACCGGCCGCCATCTGGCGGGAGAGGAACGTCCCGTAGAAGCGTTCGATGCACTCGATGTCATCGGATTTCAGCCCCGTTCCGGTGACCCGGTCCCGGTCGGCGAGGACCTGTGCGAGTTTCAGTTCGGTCTGGGATGCCCAGCCGAGGAGGGGGTCGTTCAGGTCCGCGATCGGATTGACGCTGCCGCTCATGACGTCGTGTGTGCCCCTTGGAGTGTGCCGGTGGATGGGTTGGTCTGCCGAGCAGACTGTTCGATTCTAGCGCCCCCGTCCGCCGCACGTGCGGACACCATTGAAACCCATGGTCCACACCCCTGAGCAGCAGGTTCGATGCCCAACCTGGGGTCGGTCAGGTCTCATCGGTGTCGTCCCGCGCACGGGTGGCGGGCGACATCCGCTGGCTGATCACGCGGGTGACACCGTCGCCGCGCATGGTCACGCCGTAGAGCACGTTGGCGACGTCCATCGTCGGTTTCTGGTGGGTGATGACGATGAGCTGACTGGACTCGCGGAGTTCCTCGAACAGGTTGATCAGGCGACGCAGGTTGACGTCGTCGAGGGCGGCCTCGACCTCGTCCATGACGTAGAACGGGCTGGGGCGCGCCCGGAAGATCGCCACCAGCATGGCGAGTGCGGTGAGGGACTTCTCCCCGCCGGAGAGCAGCGACAGCCGCTTGACGCGCTTTCCGGGCGGCCGGGCCTCGACCTCGATGCCGGTGGTGAGCATGTCGTCCGGGTCGGTGAGCACCAGCCTCCCCTCCCCGCCCGGGAACAGGGTGGAGAACACGCGGGGGAACTCGTCCTCGACATCGCGCCAGGCGTCGGTGAACAGCTGGAGGATCTTCGCGTCGACCTCCTCGATGACCCCGGTGAGATCCCGTCGGGCCTGCTCCACGTCGGCCAGCTGCGTGGCGAGGTACTCGTAGCGCTCCTCCAGGGCCTTGAACTCCTCGAGGGCGAGCGGGTTGACCTTGCCGAGGGAGGCGAGATCCTTCTCCGCGCGCTTGAGGCGCTTCTTCTCCGCGGCGCGGTCGAAGTCCTCGCCCGGGGTGTAGTCGGCGAGGATGACCTCCACCGTCAGACCCAGCTGCCCGGTGATCTGTTCCTCGGCCTGTTCGATGCGCACCTGTGCCTGGCTGCGGGCGATGTCGGAGGCGTGTGCCGTGTCGGTCAGCCGGTTGAGTTCCATCCGTGCGGCGTTCACCGCATCCTTGGCACGGGCGAGCCGTGTTGTGACGTTGGCCCGGGCCGTGTTGAGTTCGTCCCGCCGGGCCGCGGCCCGAGCGGTGGCGTCCGCGGTGCGGTCCGCGACCTCCCGGGCACCGCGTTCCACGGCGGCCGCGAGTTCGGCCGCCGCCCGACGGGCGGCCATCGCCCTCTCGTGCCGGGCCTTGGCCTGCCGTTCGTGCTCGGCCTGACGGCGCAGCGCGTCGCCTCTCCCCCGCAGCTGCCCGGCGCGTTCCTCGGCCGTCCGCAGTGCGAGGCGGGCCTCGACCTCCATGGCCTTGACCTGTGCGAGCGCGGAGGCGGCCTCGTCCCGGGCCGCGGTGGAGGGCTCGTCGGGTTCATCGGTGTCCTCGACGCGGGTCAGGCGGTCGAGGGTCTCCTCGAGCTGTCCGGCCAGTTCGTTCCGGCGGAGTTCCGCTGCGGTGACGCGCGAGGCCATGCGCTGGTGTTCGGCGCGCGCCGCTTCGTGGCTCCTGGCCAATCGGGTCGCATCCCGGTTGAGGGTCTCGAGGTCGCGGTCGTGCTCACGGAGCGCGGCCTTCGCCGCCGCGGCGTCGACCCGCGCCTCCTCGGCCGCGGTCGCGGCGCCGGAGAGGGTGCCTGCGAGCTCGGAGAGTTCCGCCTCCGCGGTGGCGAGTTCCCCGCGGGCGGCGTCGATCTGCGCGGTGATCTCCACGGCGGTTCCGACCCCCTGTCCGAGGGTCAGCCACCCGTGGCCGCGCAGTGTGCCGGCGCGGGTGACGGCCTTCAGCCTGGGGTCGTCGCCGACGGCCTTCCGGGCCGCGGTGTCGTCGTCGGCGAGGACGACGTCGACCAGGAGCCTCACGACGGCGGTGCGCACGCCCGGGTCGAGGTCCAGGTGGTCGAGGAGCCAGGTGCATCCGGCCGGCAGATCGGTGTCGAGGCGCCAGTCCCCGCTCCCGGCACCGGTCGTGTCGATGAGTGTGGTGCGGGGGATGTCGGCGCCGTCGAGTTCCCCGAGGACGGAGTCGTCGATGTCGCCGGCGACGGCCTCCGCCACGGGGCCGAGGGCCGCGGCGACGGCCTTCTCCGTTCCCGGTTCCGGGCGGATGAGGGTGGCCAGAGGTGCGAAGCCGTCCCCGAGTATCTCGGCTGCGTCGACGGTGGGCACGGTGGATTCGAGGGTGTCGATCCGCGAGGTCAGGGACGACACCCGGCGTTCCAGGGCGCGTTCGGCGTCGCGCAGCTGGTCGAGTCTCGCCTCGGCGGCCTGTGCCTCGGCGGATGCCCTGGTGTGCGCCTGTTCCAGTGGTTCGCGGTCGGTCGACGAGCTCTCGATCCGGGAGGCGATGGCCTCGGCCTCCGCGCGGGCGGCGTCCGCCCTCCCGAGGGTCTCCTCGAGCTGCTCGGTGAGCCGTTCGATGTCGGCGTCGGCGGCCTCGATCCGGCTGCGCTGGGATTCCTCGGCGGCGAGGAGCCTGACCACGCCCTCCCGCCGGTCGGCGATGGCGCGCATCTGGGCGAGGTGTTCGCGTTCGAGTTCGCGGGCGGTCTGTTCGCGCTCCTCGACCTCCTCCCGGATGGACTCGAGGCGCTCGGCCGCCATCTCCACGGCCTCCTCGAGACCGGCGAGTTCCTCGTCGGCGCGCTCGGCGCGGCGGGCCAGGTCATCGGGGTCGGGTCCGGAGTATCGGATGTCGGAGACCTGGTTCGCGGCGCGATCGGCGGCGATACGCACCGTCGCGGAGACGCGTTCGGCCAGTGCGGACAGGGTGAACCACAGGTTCTGGGCGGCCTCGACCTCGGGCGTGATCCGGGCGAGTTCCTCCTCGAGTTCGAGCTGCCTGCCGGTGTCCTCCTCCAGTTGTTCGGTGACGTCGCGGACCCGGGCCGCGAGCAGCTCCGCCTTCGCCTCCGCGTCCTCGGCGTCGGCGCGCAGCCGCACCAGCTGGTCACCGGCGAGCCGGAGGCGGGCGTCCCGCAGTTCGGCCTGCACCGTCGCCGCGCGCTTCGCGGCCTCCGCCTGCCTGGCCAGTGGCTTCAGCTGACGTTTGAGTTCGCCGGTGAGGTCGGTGAGCCGGTCGAGGTTGGCCTGCATGCCGACGAGCTTGCGGTGGGCCTTCTCCTTGCGTCGCCGGTGTTTGAGCACGCCGGCCGCCTCCTCGATGAAGGCGCGCCGCTCCTCGGGCCTCGCCTCGAGGATCTGGGCGAGGCGCCCCTGCCCGACGATGACGTGCATCTCGCGGCCGATACCGGAGTCGGACAGCAGCTCCTGGATGTCCATCAGTCGGGCTCTCGTCCCGTTGATCTCGTACTCGCTCGCGCCGTCGCGGAACATCCGCCTGGTGACCGAGACCTCGGAGTAGTCGATGTCGAGGGCACCGTCGGCGTTGTCGATGGTGAGGGTGACCTCGGCGCGGCCCAGCGGTTTGCGGTCGCCGGCGCCGGCGAAGATGACGTCCTCCATCTTCCCGCCGCGCAGGGTCTTCGCGCCCTGCTCCCCCATCACCCACGCCAGCGCATCGACGACGTTGGACTTACCGGATCCGTTCGGGCCGACGACGGCGCAGATGCCGGGTTCGAATTTCAGGGTCGTCGCAGACGCGAAGGACTTGAATCCCTTGAGCGTCAGCGATTTCAGATGCACCGGAAAATAGTAACACCGGCCCCGGTCAGCGGTTTCGGGTGAGTTCCCCCGGTTCCAGCTCGTCGAGGAGCACGATCCTCCGGTCCCCCAGATCATGGGCGAGAGTGGCGTCGACGGCGGCCAACCGCGCCTCCAGGGTGCACGGGCCGTCCGTTCCCGGGAGGGTTCCGGCGACGAGCGCGAGCCGGACCTCGGTCCCGGTCTCCTGCACGACGGGTCGGACCCCGAAGCAGCGCGTGGTCCCGGTCATCCCGGCGATCCGGATGGTCCGCTGGTCGAGGACCGCATGGTCCTCGATGCGGGCGGCGTGCTCGTCGTGCATCCCGTCGGACGGGGTGTCCACGAGGTACTCCGCGAGGGGCACCACACCGGTTCCCGGGTCGTCGTCTTCAGCCGGGAGGTCGGCGACCGGACCGGTCGAGGGGGCGGGGCCGGAAGGAGCGGTGTCGTCGGCGCGCGGCGAGCATCCGCAGAGCGCAGCTGCGGCTGCCGCAACCGCGGCGAGCGTGAGTGACACCGTCAGCCGACTCATCGTTCGGTGAATCCCGATTCTCCCCGGGGTTCGGACCACTGGTCGATCACCTTGTCGACCCGGCCGGGGCGTCGGGTGGTGCTGGGCTGCTCGGCGAGCCGACCGAGGAGGGCGACGCACGCCTGTTCCTCCCCCTCCGCGATGACGAGCACGCGCCCGTCCGGATAGTTGCTCGCGGAACCGGCCAGCCCGAGCTCCTTCGCCTGGCAGCGGGTCCACCAGCGGAACCCCACCCCCTGGACATGCCCGTGAACCCACGCCGTCAGCCTCGTCCGATCCCCTGCACCCATCGTTTCCGTCCTCCGTGACCATCATCGTGGTGAAGATCTGTCCTGCGGATCACTGTACCGGGCGGCGGGACGCGGAGAGGGGCACCGCCCGACGTACGGGACGGTGCCCCTCCGGGGGAGATCGCTGCGCCTACCTCACACGGCGGGAGACCTCGTCGTAGCGCTCGTCGCGCTGGAGGACCGCGTCGGTGCCGTCCCAGCACTCCATGTTCTCCCAGCCACGGAGCCGCGGAAGGTCATCGCGGTGGAACACGGGGTTGAGGCCCTTCGCCCGCTGCTCCGAGAAGTGCCTGAGAAGTGCCACGGCGACACCGCCGAGCGGGATGATGGCGATGAGGTTGGCGGTGGCCATCAGCCCGGAGAACGTGTCCGCGAGCGCCCACACGAGCGGGACGGATCCGAGTGCGCCACCGAACACGCAGAGGACCACGAGAGCCCGGAAACCGTTGAGCACGGTCTTCGACCCGGTGAGGAACTCGATGTTCGTCTCCCCGTAGTAGTAGTTGCCGATCACGGAGGAGAACGCGAGGAAGATGATGATCACGGTGAGGAAGTGGATGCCCCAGGTACCGACGCTGTCGGCGAGGGCATTCTGCGTGAGCTCCATGCCGCCACGCGTGTCGTCGTAGTCGGGCTTCGACAGCAGGATGATGAACGCGGTGACGGAACAGACGACGATGGTGTCGAAGTAGACGCCCAGGGTCTGGATCAGCCCCTGCTTCGCCGGGTGCGAGACCGTCGCGGTGGCCGCTGCGTTCGGCACCGAACCCATACCGGCTTCGTTGGAGAACAGGCCCCTGCGGACGCCGTTCATGATGACGGTACCGATCGCGGCACCGGTCACCGACCGGAATCCGAAGGCCTCCGCCCAGATGTTGGCGACCATTCCGGGGACCTGCCCGATGTGGATGACCACGACGATGATGCCGACGATGATGTAGGCGACCGCCATGACGGGGACGATGATCTGGGTGACAGCGCCGATGCGCTGGATCCCACCGAAGATGACGGCCGCGGTGACCAGCGCGAGAACGGCACCGACGATGATCTTGACGACCACCGGATTCGATGCCTCGAAGGACGTGGTCATCGAGTCGGCGATGGAGTTGGACTGCACGGCGTTGAACACGAAGCCGTAGGTCAGGGTGATGAGCACGGCGAAGATGACCGCCAGCCAGCGCCATCCGAGGGCCCTCGTGATGTAGTAGGCGGGGCCACCCCGGAAGGAGTCCCTGTCCCGCACCTTGTACACCTGCGCCAGCGTCGACTCGACGAACGAGGTCGCCCCGCCGACGACGGCGAGCGTCCACATCCAGAACACCGCACCGGGGCCGCCCATCGCGATGGCGATCGCGACGCCCGCGACGTTTCCGGTACCGACCCGGGAGGCGGCCGAGACGGTGAACGCCTTGAAGGCGGAGATGTTCTTCCTGCCCTTTTCGACGGGTGTCCGCTCCACGATCGAGCGGAACATGTCCGGGATGAACCGGATCTGGACCACGAGGGTGGTCCAGCAGAAGTAGAGCCCCGCCCCGATGAGCAGGACGAGCACGAATTGCCAGTAGAAGTCGTTGAACTTGCCGATGAAGTTCTGAAGTTGTTCCATGCGGAGAAACGTTAACCCAAAACTGGGGAAAAAGTCAGTATCTGCGTTGGCAGTTGCCGCAGAAGTGGCTGGAACGGTTCATGAAGTGCTCGCGCCGGATCGTGAACCCGCAGCGCACACACGCTCTTCCCGCTTGCCCGTAGACGTTGAGCGAACGATCAAAATAGCCTGAATCGCCGTTCACGTTCACGTACAACGCATCGAACGAGGTTCCGCCCTGGGCCAGCGCGTCACGCATGACGCCGACTCCGGCGCCCAACAGGTCGCCGATCCGCGTCACCGACATTCGTGAGGCACGCTGTCGGGGATGGACCCGGGCCCGCCACAGCATCTCGTCGGCGTAGATGTTGCCGATCCCGGAGACGATATCCTGGGCGAGCAGCAGCCGTTTGATCTCGGTGTCCCGGGCTTTCAGGGTTCGCGCCACGGCACCGAAGTCGAGATCAGGTTCGAGCAGGTCGGGGGCGATGTGGGCGACCCGGAGCGGCACTTTCCGTGGTGCCGTACCGGGCGTGGCCGGTCGCCCGCACACCAGGGGCCCGGTGGACCAGTATCCGAAGGTCCGCTGATCGACGAACCAGACCTCCCGCCCGTCATCGAGGACGGCGCGGGCCCGCAGATGTCTCCGGTTCGGATCGTCGGTTCCCGCACCGGGATCCTTGATCAGCATCTGTCCACTCATGCCGAGATGCACCAGAAGCGCGGTCTCTCCAGGTTCGAGGACCAGCCAGAGGAACTTGCCCCGGCGTTCGACGGAGGCGACGGTGCGCCCGGTGAGCGCCGCCGACACCTCGGCCGCGCCGCCGGGATTGTTCCGCGCCGCGCGCGGGTGGCACACCTCGGCCCGACTGACCCGGCAGTCGGTGACCAGGCGGGCCAGTCCTGACCGGACCGTCTCCACCTCGGGTAACTCAGGCATGGACGGTGCTCAGGAATGCTTCCGGCCGGACGCCGCCTCCCGGGCGACGGTCTCGGGCGAATCGGGCCCGAAGTCGAGCTCGTCGCGCAGCCGCGCGTACGCGATCGCCGCGGCGTCCTGCTCGGCGGTCTTCTTGCTCGACCCGTGTCCGGCACCGAGATCCCTGCCTGCGACGGTGATCCGCGCGGTGAACTGACGGTCGTGGTCCGGGCCCTCGGAGGTGACGGAGTACTCCGCCATGGGCAGTTTCCGCTCCGCGAGGCGTTCCTGCAGGGAGGTCTTCCAGTCGTTGTGCATGCCCGTCGCGGCGGCCGTCTCGATGAGGTGGGAGAACAGCCGGAGCACCACGGAGCGGGCGACCTCGAACCCGTGCTCGAGGTAGATCGCGCCCAGCAGTGCCTCGGTCGTGTCGGCGAGGATCGAGTCCTTGTCGTCACCCCCGCTGGCCCGTTCCCCCTTGCCGAGGAGGATGAACCGACCGAGGCCGATGTCGCGGGCGACCTCGGCGAGTCCGTACCGGCTCACGATGGAGGCGCGCATCTTGGAGATGTCACTCTCCGAACGCGTCGGATGCAGCTGGTAGAGCCTGGCCGCGACGGAGAGGCCCAGGACCGAGTCACCGAGGAACTCGAGGCGCTCATTGTTGGGCAGGTGCCCGTTCTCGTTGGCGAAGGACCTGTGCGTCAGTGCGAGCCGCAGCAGCTCCTCCGGGAGGTCGACACCGAAGCTCGCCAGCAGGGGCGTGTGGTCGACGGCGGCGAAGGATCTCTGGAGCGCCTCCACACCGGTGAGACGTTTTCTGGAGGTCACAGGAACTTCTCCAGACCGGCCCAGCGGGGATCCGGGAGGTTCTTCTCGTCCCTCCCCGACACCCCGTCGGGTTCCGGGGTGCGCTCGGAGTCGCATTCGCCGATGCCGAAGTAGTCGCAGGTCGGTGAGAAGGGCAGGTTCAGCCCGACCACATCGGTGAGCGCCTGCTGGATGTCGAGTTCCGTTCCCTCGATGCGCGGCGGGTTCTCCTCCGCGTCATCGTCCGCGGAATCGCCCCTGACGAAGTCGTCGGAGGCCGCGAACACCTCGTTCACGTGGAAGGAGTGCTCGACGTCCAGGGGGCGGAGACAGCGGGCGCATTCGCCGGTGAGTGGTGCGGTGACCGTGGCGTCGACGAGGACGGCGTCACCGAGGGGTGAGAGGAAGGCGTCGACGGTGACGTCGGCGCCTTCGGCGATGGCGACCAGGGGTAGCCCTATCCGTAACGGACTCGGGCCGGTCTGGGTGCACTGTGTCGGGGTGGCCGAGGAGCGCAGCAGTGCTGCGACATCAAATACAAATGGTGAGTTCATGACGTCCCACAGCCTACCCTCTGGGCGGACAACCGCCCAGATCGCCGGAACCCGCGGGGAACCGGGCCGGAGCTACTCCTCGTAGCCGCGGGCGGAGTAGCGGGTGCCGCGTTCGGGGCGCTCGGGCCGGTCCCGGTGCTCGGGACGCTCACCGCGGCCGGCGGCACCGGCTCCGCGGCGCAGCGCGGCGCGATCCTTGGACACGCTCCGCAGCGTCGCGGACAGTGATTCCTCGAACTCGGCGAGCTTCGAGTCGACGAAGGCGTCGCATTCGCCGCGCAGCCGGTTGGAGTCGGCGTGGGCGGAGTCGACGATCCGGTGGGCCTCCTCGTTCGCCCTACGGACGACCTCGGACTCGCTGACCAGCCGGTGCTGCTCCGCGAGCCCCTCGTCGACGCTGCGCTGGTAGGTCTCGTTACCCTTGGCCACGAGACGTTCCGCCTCGGCGTTGGCGCGGTCGACCGTCGCCTCCGCCTCACGCCGCGCATCAGTCACGAGACGCTCGGCCTCCTCCTCCGCGCGGGCGACGAGGAGGTTGGCGTGGTTCTCCGCGTCGGCGACCATGGCGTCGGCGTCCGTGCGTGCCGTGGACACCAGTGCGGAGGCCTCGTTCTCCGCCTCGGTGACCAGGTACTCCGCCTGCTCCTCGGCACCGCGGATGAGGTCATCCCGCTTGTCCAGGACGTCCTGGGCGTCATCGACCTCCTGCGGCAGGGCCTCGCGGAGGTCATCGAGGAGCCGGAGCATCTCCGTCCGGGGCACGAGGCAGTTCGAGGACATCGGCACGCCGTAGGCCTGCTCCACGGTGGCGTTGAGCTCGTCAAGGGATTCAAATACGCGGTACATGCCACATACGGTACCCAACAATCGACGCCGGGGAGTGAGGACACAGTACGGTTCCTGCAGCCCGTCCACCCACGGACGTGAAACGACCCCGTTCCCGGATTCCCGCCATGACTGGCGGGCCGGTGAACGGGGTCGTCGCGGTGATCACGGATGTGATCCCCGGGGGTCGGACTAGATGACGCCCTGGGCGATCATCGCGTCGGCGACCTTCTTGAAGCCGGCGATGTTGGCGCCGATGACGTAGTCACCCTCGTGGCCGTACTCGCGGGCGGTCTCGTCGCAGAGACGGAAGATGTTGCTCATGATCTCGTGCAGACGCTTGTCGGTGTACTCGAAGGTCCAGGAGTCGCGGCAGGCGTTCTGCTGCATCTCCAGAGCGGAGGTGGCGACACCACCGGCGTTGGCGGCCTTACCGGGGCCGAAGTGGACACCGCGCTCGCGGTAGACCTCGACGGCGTCCGCGGTGGAGGGCATGTTGGCGCCCTCGGCGACGAACCTGCAGCCGTTGTCGGCGAGCTTGGCGGCGTGCTCGCCGTCCAGCTCATTCTGGGTGGCGCAGGGCAGGGCCACGTCGCACGGGAGATCCCAGATGGAACCGTCGGTGTGCAGGGTCGTGCCCTCAACCTCGTCGACGTACGCGGAGATGCGCTCGCGGCGGACCTCCTTGACGTCCTTCAGCTTGGCGACGTCGACACCGTTGGGGGTCTCGACCCAGCCGGAGGAGTCGGAGAACGCGATGACGGTCGCGCCGAGCTCCTGGGCCTTCTCGATGGCGTAGATGGCGACGTTTCCGGAACCGGAGACGATGACCTTCTTGCCCTCGAAGGACTCACCGTGGGCGGCGAGCATCTCCTTGGTGAAGTACACCAGACCGTAGCCGGTGGCCTCGGTGCGGACGAGGGAGCCGCCCCAGGTCAGGCCCTTGCCGGTGAGGACACCGGACTCGTGCTGGTTGGCGAGACGACGGTACTGACCGAAGAGGTAGCCGATCTCGCGGCCACCGACCCCGATGTCACCGGCGGGGACGTCGCGGTACTCGCCGATGTGGCGGTGCAGCTCAGTCATGAAGGACTGGCAGAAGCGCATGATCTCGGCGTCGGACTTGCCCTTGGGGTCGAAGTCGGAGCCGCCCTTGCCGCCACCGATGGGGAGACCGGTGAGGGAGTTCTTGAAGATCTGCTCGAAGCCGAGGAACTTGATGATGCCGACGTTGACCGACGGGTGGAACCGAAGGCCGCCCTTGTACGGGCCGAGCGCCGAGTTGAACTGGACGCGGAAGCCGCGGTTGACGCGAACCTTGCCCTGGTCATCGGTCCACGGCACACGGAAGATGAGCTGACGCTCGGGCTCGCAGAGACGCTCGATGAGGCCCTCCGCCGCGTAGTGCGGATCCTTCTCCAGGATGATCTTCAGGGAGTCGAGGACCTCGGCGACGGCCTGGTGGAACTCAGCCTCACCGGGGTTTCGGTTGAGCACCGTGTTGTAGTACTGGGAAACCTGTTCGTCAACGTTCATGTGGCTATATTCCTTGTCTCCGCGACCCGGTTACGACAGGGGACGGACTGCGCCGTCCCGAGACCGGTTCCCCGTTTCGCCGTGCGGCGGGACGGGGATGTCCGGGACCCCGTGGGTCGCGGTGCTGCGACGGGGTTTACTCCAGTCTTGACTGGCAATACCTGTCGCGCAACTCAAAATTGTGTGCCATAGATCACACCCTCCCGATTATGTGGCATACCCTGCAGTTTTCCGAGATTCGACTCCACCGCGATGGGCAGGATCGTTGCCCCGAGAGGCACCGGAACGCAGGAAACCTCCCCCTCCCCACCCCCGGCCTGCCAATCGACCAACAGGTATTTGACGAGGGCCACCACGGTGGGGTTGTAGGGCATGAACATGTGCCCACCGAGGTTCGCCGGACAGAGATCCTGCAGCACGATGTTCCGGGTCCGGTCACCCCGTATCGCCTGCAGGTCTTCGCGCCACATCATCTCGTCGAAACGGGTGGACACGGTCACGTAGGCGGGACCGGGGACCGTCTCCCCAGCCGCGTTGAGCTCCGTCAGGAACGGCGACCCGACGAGCAGGTCCTGCAGCGCCGGGGACAGCACCGCGTCCCGGAACGGCTGCGGGATCAGGGGGAGCACGCGGGTCAGTCCGTCCGGTCCACCTCCCCGGGTGGGGGAAGCCAGGCCGATCCAGGTCGCTGTATGTTCCCCGCCGTCGATGACGTTCGTCCAGTACCGTGCGACGGTCGCCCCCTGGGAGAAACCGATCAGGGAGACCTTCCGCGCACCGGAGGACCGGAGCGCCGCGGTGACCGTGGCATCAAGCTCGGCCGCCGATTCGGTGATCGGGCGCCACCCGAACCCGTCATCACGTCCGGGACCACGTCCGTAGTCCAGCCCGTAGACGCACCAACCTTCATCGGCCAGTTCGGCACCGAGAAGTGAGTAGTCCGCGTAGAGCGTCGAATCCGTGCCGTGGACGAGCACCACCGCCTGCTCCCGCCCCGGGGAGACCCGGCACCCCGGATCATTGACCCCCTCCGGGACCAGGGGCGGATACCCCAGCGCCCGTTCCACGGACCTCGCCGCGGCCAGGTCCGTGTTCCGGGGCCCGGTCGTCCCGTTGCCCTCCACCGGAGGGTCGGGCACCCCGGCCGCACCGACTCCCCCGCCCGTTAAACTGACCACACCGGCGAGCAGTACCGCGGCGACCATCCGTGAACCGGATGCGATCCAGCTGAATTCCATGACCCCCACAGTAGCGTCCGTGACGCCGGACCGGACAGACCCGAACAGGTGGAGAACCCCGTGACCGAACCGAACACACCGACCGGCACCACCCCGGGGCCGACCGTGGTCCTGGCCCCCGATTCCTTCAAGGGCACCGCCACCGGAGCCCAGGCCGCGGAGTGGATCGGTGCCGGATTCACCGAGATCTGTCCTGACGGGGAGATCATCCTCGTGCCGATGGCCGACGGCGGTGAGGGTACGGCCTCCTGCTTCAGTGGCGAGGTGTGCGTACTCCCGACGGTCACCGCCGCCGGACGCCTCACGGAGGCCTCCTACGTCTTCGACGCCACCGGCGGAGGGACCGGGGTCCCGCAGGCCTACATCGACGTCGCGGCAGCCTCCGGGCTCCCGGCGGTCGCGGACACCCCGGTGCCCGGCACGGGTGACACCTTCGGGACGGGCGTGCTCATAGCGGACGCGGTCTCCCGCGGTGCGGTGCACATAGTCCTGGGGCTCGGTGGATCCGCGACCGTGGACGGTGGGACGGGGATCCTCATCGCCCTCGGTGCACAGCCCCTCGACGCCGCGGGGCGGGCACTGCCCCAGGGGGGTGAGCACCTCGCGGAGCTGGCGGACATCGACACCGCACAGCTGAATGTGCGGGCCGCCGCCGTCGAGTGGACCCTCCTCGCCGACGTCACCGCACCGGTCACCGGCCCAGAGGGAGCCGCCGCGGTGTTCGGTCCGCAGAAGGGCGCGGACCCCGAACTGATCGGACGGCTCGACGCCGGCCTCCACCATTTCTGCGACTTCGCCGGCATCGACCCGGGAACCCCCGGTTACGGTGCCGCCGGAGGAATCCCCGTGGGCCTGCACTGGTTGAGCTCCGTCGTCACCGGCGGTGAACCGCGCGTGCGCCTGCGCCCGGGGGCGCGGACCGTCGCAGACGCCGTGGGGCTACCCGGCTTCTCCGCCGACGCCGATCTCGTCGTCACCGGCGAGGGACGGGTCGACGGACAGAGCTTCACCGGCAAGGTCGTGGGAACGGTCCTCGACATCGCGGGCCGGACCGGGACCCCGGCCGCGGTCGTCGCCGGAGAGATCCGTACCGACCTGCCCGAGGGAGTGATCGGCATCGAACTCGGCCCGCGGGACGGCGTCGAGGATCCGCACCGGACCGAGACCCGGTTGCGGGAGGCGGGTCGCCAGCTGGCGGAACGCTACCTGGCGACCCGGACCGACCAGGGGTAGGTGGCGGGCCGCTCGTACAGCGCCTCCTGTTCCAGCAGCACGCGGTCCCGCGGCAGAACGGCGGGCGGTGTCAGCAGCCGGGACAGGGTCATCGCCAGCTGATTCACCGACCCGCGGACCCCGTCCAGCTGGATCCGGTAGCGACAGACCGAGGCATCGGCCATGTCGAGGTCCGCATGTTCCACACGGTAGATCCTCCGGAGCTCCGCCTCCAGATCCGGGTCAACACGCGGTGAAGGGTCGAGGACGACGCTCGCGGCCTCGATCTCACCGGCCTCGACGAGCTCATCGGTCGCGCGACTGAAGCGCTCGGACAGACCGTCCGCATCCGTGTCGGGAACCAGGCAGTCAAAAACTATCGTGGGCATGCCGCCACACTAGCGAATATTCTGGAGAATTATGAGCCCCTATTTTCCCACCCGACAGACGCCGCTCACGACAATGGCGGACGGGACGATCAAGCAGGTCAACCCGTTCACCGGCACGGAGGTGTGGACGGTCCCCGGACGTGGAAACCGACCCCTGTCGGTTCCCGCCGCCGCCACGACCCCCCTCTCGGAGATCGACACCGACCACCACTGTGCCTTCTGCCCCGGCAACCTGCTGCTGACTCCCCCGGAGAAGGCACGCATGGTGCGTACCGGGGGTACACACGCGGACCACACCGCCGGTGACGGCGATGGGTGGGAGATCGTCACGGGGCTGCTCCCCCACCAGCTGCACGACACCACCGCGGAGTTCCGCCGGGTCCCCAATCTCTTCGAGATCGTCTCCTACGACTACTGGCGGGCGAACTACGGATTCATCATGGATTCCGCCACATCCGCCCGCATGGCCGCCTACATCGCGGACACCGAGGGGCGGGAACACGTGCGCCGGACCGTCGAGACCAGGCTCCGGGCGTCCGGGGTGCTCGGCGCCGACGAGGTCGCGGACCTCACCGAGTCCGATCTCCTGGAGCGCGCGGGTGGGTTCTTCGCCGGCGGGCACGACATCATCATCGCCCGCAACCACTTCGCGCCGGGGGCCACGGACACGGGCCAGCTCGCGTCCTCGGGCACGCTCACCCCGGACGAGCACGCAGCACTCATCCGGTTCACGATCGCCGCGGCGGCCGACCTCTACAACCGCAACCGCTACACGCCGTACGTGGCCGTGTTCCAGAACTGGCTCAAGCCCGCGGGCGCCTCCTTCGACCATCTGCACAAGCAGCTCGTCGCCATCGACGAGCGTGGCGTGCAGGCCGACACGGAGATCGCGCAACTGCGCGCCAACCCGAACATGTACAACGAGCTGGCGGTGGACTACGCCGGCTACCACAACCTCACCATCGCGGAGAACGACCACGCGATCTGCTTCGCCGGTATCGGACACCGCTACCCGACCCTGGAGATCTACTCGAAGTCCGCGACACCGGAACCCTGGCTGCAGTCCGACGAGGAGGTCCGCGCGATGAGCGATCTCATCCACGCGTGCCACGCCGCCGCCGGCCCCGACGTCCCGTGCAACGAGGAGTGGCACCACAAGCCCATCGACCTGGACATGCCGATGCCGTGGCGTGTCGTCATCAAGTGGCGGGTGTCCACGCTCGCGGGCTTCGAGGGCGGCACGAAGATCTACCTCAACACCATCTCCCCCCAGTCGATCAGGGACCGGATGGTGGCGGCGATGTACCGCCTGCGTGACGACGGCGCCATCGCCCCGGACCTGAGGATCGCCACCGAGTGCCGGCTGGAACGCAACAGCCTCCGGTACAACCCGTTCCTCAGCGGGCACTGAACGCACCCCGCACACCCCACCGGCCGGTGGCGGATTTCACTCGCGACCCCCGACCCGGTGTCCCCGGGTGTCCGGGACGGACCGTGAAAAGTCCCCGACCCGGACCCGTTCGTCCGGTATATCTGAACTACCGGGTACCGTCACGTTATCCGGAACGGAACCCCTGGTGACCATTTCCGGTGACCGGCACGACCCGTGGTGGGGGGGGCCGGGGGGGGGGGGCCCCCCCCCCCCCCCCCCCGGGCCCGGGCCGCCCCCCTAGAGAGTCTTATAGTTTGGCGAAAACACACAACAGCGGGTACCCGACGGCGAGTTTAACCCCCCCCCCCCCCCCCCCCGCGGGGGGGGGGCGCGCCGCCGCGGCCCCGCCCGCGGGGGG
>NZ_JAHUTN010000001.1 GCF_019209935.1 Corynebacterium sp. TAE3-ERU16 | reverse complement strand
GGGAAGCCCGTTTCAAGATAAGGTTTCGTTTGAGGTTCCCCATAGACCATGGGGTTGATAGGCCGGATCTGGAAGCACAGTAATGTGTGGAGGTGACCGGTACTAATACACCGAAACAAAACAACACATGCGTATGAAGCATTAGGTTTTTGTTGCTCGCGTCCACTAGCCAGTGTCTGGCACCAACACCAGCACACATATTTTGTGTGTGTGACACCTTTTTGAGATGTGTCGGTGGTTTTAGCGGTGGGGAAACGCCCGGTCCCATTCCGAACCCGGAAGCTAAGCCCACCAGCGCCGATGGTACTGCATGCGGGAGCGTGTGGGAGAGTAGGACACCGCCGACACTACAACTTCACATAACAGGCACCGGCCCGGATCGACAGGAACGTCGACCCGGGCCGGTGCTTTTTTGTCGTATTCAGCCTGCGGCACATGCCCGGGTGTGTGGCCCGCCCGGGGGGTCATCTCACCCGGTGACGGGCGGGTTTGCGAGGTCATCGGTGGATTCCCGGGTGCCCGCCCCAGCGGTGCGGTTGCGCGGGGGCGGGGCCTGGTTGTTGCGGGCACCGTCACCGTCGGGACATCCACCCCGCCACGCCGACCCGCGCTCTCTACACCACACGCCCCCGGAGCGCGGGAGGGGAGACGGACAACGGACCGTGCTTACCTACTAGCACACGAGGGACGCGGACATCGCGGCGAGAATCCCGAGGACGACCGTCGCGACGCCGTAACGCAGTGCGCGGATGTTCTGTCTGGTCCTGATGAGCTCGCCGAGCTCCTTCGCCAGCGTCGACCAGGTCGAGAGCGCACCACTGAACCCGGTCCCGGCGAGGAGAGCGGTTCCCGGACCGAGGTGTGTCGTCTCGATCGTGGTGATGACACCGAGAAGGAAACAGGCGATGGTGTTGGCCGTGAGGGTGCCGTAGAGCTCGGGGAGAAGACGGCCGAGCCAGTAGCGGCCGACACCACCGAAGGCGGCACCGACCGCCACGAGGAGCAGTGAACTGACGCTCATTCAACGACCTCCCCGGGCTTCGTGGCGGGTCGGCCACGGAAGGTCCGTCCGGATGCGAAATCGCCCAGCAGCCACCCCCCGATACAACTGACCAGTGTCGCGGTGAGGTAGACGGCCGCCAGCGGTGTATCGGATTCGGTGAGAAGGACCGCGAAGGTCGAGAAGCTGGTGAAGCCGCCGAGCACGCCCGTGCCGAGAAAGGGGCCCGGCTTACGCCACCCCATGAGGAAGGACCCCAGCGTATTGACGGCGATCAAAGGCTGCATACCCGGGCCGAGAGCGAGGATCACGAACCAGCGGAGAACGGCTCCCAGTGCGGCTCCCGCAGCCACCTGGATGGTTGGCTTCATGTGGGAATACGTTACACCCGCCGGCCGGGGCTTCGCGGCGTGGGGACGGTCAGGTCCAGTCCATTCCCCGGCGTTCGAGGAACTTCTCGATGTCCGCGGCCGAGGCCCGGAGCTGCGGATCGAAACGGAGGTACGCGCGGGTCTCCCGCGCCACGAAGCCGGAAACCAGGAGGATTCCGACGATGTTCGGCAGCACCATCATGCCGTTCGCCAGGTCGGAGAACGTCCAGACCGTGGTGAGTTCCGTGACCGCTCCGATGAATACCGCGATGGTGAATGCGAGCCGGTACCACATCGAGGAACGTGGTCCGAAGACACTCATCATGCAGCGTTCGCCGTAGTAGGACCACCCCAGGATCGTCGAGAACGCGAAGAAGATGATCGAGATGCTCACCAGTTCGTCCCCGAAGGTGCCGGGGAGACCGTTGCCGAAGGCCTCGGAGGTCATCAGGTTGGCCGCGTTCTCGCCGTGGTTCCAGACACCGGTCACGATGAGCACCAGTCCGGTGAACGTGATGACCACCAGCGTGTCGATGAACGTCTGGGTCATGGAGACGAGGCCCTGACGTACGGGGTGGAGGGTCTTCGCCGCGGCCGCCGGGATCGCACCGCTACCCATCCCGGACTCGTTCGAGAACAGGCCACGGGCGACGCCCATGCGCATCGCCATGATGATGCCGGCTCCGGCGAATCCACCGGTGGCGGCGGTGCCGGTGAAGGCGTCGGTGAGGATGAGCGCGAACGCCCCCGGGATCTGGTCGATGTTGGCGACGAGAACCCACGTCGAGGCGACGATGTAGATGACGATCATGAGCGGGACGAATGCGGAGGTGACCTTGCCGATGGCCTCGATGCCGAAGAACAGCACGATTCCGACGATGAGGAACATGACCGCGCCCGACACCCACGGCGGGATGCCGAACGAATCCTGCATACCCGCAGCGACCGCATTGGACTGCGTCATGTTGCCGATGCCGAAGGCGGCTATGGCCGTCGCGACGGCGAAGAACGTCGCCAGGTAGCCGCCCATCGGGCCCTTGATGGTCTTGCGCAGGTAGTACTGCGGCCCACCGGCCTGTTTGCCGTTGGTGTCCGTCTCGCGGTGGAGGGAACCGAGGAAGGCCTCGGTGTACTTGGACGCCATCCCGAGAAGACCCGTCACCCACATCCAGAACAGTGATCCGGGGCCACCGATCGACATGGCGGTCGCGACACCGACGATGTTGCCCACGCCCACCGTGGCCGCCAGCGCCGTGGTGAGGGCTTCATACTTGGAGATGTCCCCGTTTCCCTCGTCCTCCTCCTTGTCGAGGAAGGCGTGGCGGAGGGCGCGCCCGAGGGTGCGGAACTGGATTCCGCGGAGCCGGAAGGTGAGGAAGGCACCGGTTCCGAGGAGCAGCGGCAGCAGGAGGAACGGCCCCCAGACGATCCTGTCGAGTGCGGTCAGAAACTCGTTTAAGCTGGTCATGACGGTCTAACCTACCGTGTGACAGGTAGCAGGCCGAGTTACTCCAGAAATTCTGCACCCCTTCCGCCGTCCGCACGGCACCGTCCGGGGGCCGGGGAATCTCTCCGTCGTCACGGGTGATGCGGTGTTTTCGGCGGCCCGTCGGACATGGCAGCGGGGCCGGCGGGGGCAGATTATCTGCTACCCCCGCTCGCGGGAACGGCTCCGTCATCCGGTGCCGGATGCGGAGCCGTTCATTTTCCCGTGCGTCAGTGGCCGGGGGCTACTTCCAGTCCATACCCTGACGGACGAGGAACTCCTGGCATTCTTCGGGGGACCTGTGCAGCTTCGGATCGAACCTCAGGTAGGCGTTCGTCTCCTTGACCACCAGACCCGACAGGATCAGCAGACCGATGAGGTTCGGCAGGGCCATCAGCCCGTTCGCCACATCGGAGAACGTCCAGATCGGGGTGAGCTCGGAGACGGCGCCGATGAACACGCACACGGTCGCGATCATCCGGTAAGGCACGGTGGAGCGGGACCCGAAGAGCGACTGAAGGCAGCGCTCGCCGTAGTAGTACCAGCCCAGGATCGTGGAGAAGGCGAAGAACACGACGGACATGGAGACGATGGTTCCGCCCCACTGTCCGGGGAGGCCGCGGGAGAAGGCCTCGGCGGTCATGATGTTGGCGTGCTCCTTGCCGAGGTCCCACGCGCCGGTGGTGATGATCGTCAGGCCGGTGAAGGTGACGACGACGATGGTGTCGATGAAGGTCTGCGTCATGGAGACCAGTGCCTGGCGCGTCGGGTGGGACGTCTTCGCCGCGGCTGCCGCGATGGCGCCGGTCCCGATGCCGGACTCGTTCGAGAAGATACCGCGGGCGACACCCATCTGGAGCACGAGGATGATCGCGGAGCCGGCGAACCCGCCGACCGCGGCGGTGCCCGTGAACGCATCGGTGAAGATCAGGCCGATCGCCGCGGGGATGTCGGCGGCGTTGCGGAACAGCACGATGAGCGACCCGCCGATGTAGAGGATGATCATCAGCGGGACGAAGGCTGAGGTGATCGTTCCGATGGCCCGGATGCCCCCGAGGAGAACGGTGCCGGTGCACACGAACATCAGCACGCCGGACACCCAGGGGTCCACGCCGAAGGTGTCCTGCATGCCCGCGGCCACGGCGTTGGCCTGGGTCATGTTGCCGATGCCGAGGGCCGCGATAGGGGCGAGCACCGCGAAGAAGAAGGCGAGCCAGCGGCCCAGGGGGCCCTTGATGCCGCGTTTCAGGTAGTACTGCGGACCGCCGGACTGCTCGCCCCTGGCGTCCGTGACGCGGAACCGGACACCGAGGTAGGCCTCGCTGTACTTGGAGGCCATGCCGACGAGACCCGTCATCCACATCCAGAACAGGGCGCCGGGGCCGCCGACCGAGAGTGCGGTCGCCACACCGACGATGTTTCCGACGCCGACCGTGGCCGCGAGCGCCGTGGTCAGTGCCTGGTAGTTGGGGATGTCTCCCTCACCGTCCTTGTCGTTGGTGTCGACGAAGCCGTGGCGCAGGCCGAGGAGGAGCGCGCGGAACTGCAGGCCGCGTAGCCGGATCGTCAGGTAGAGGCCCGTCCCGAGGAGGAGCGGGATGAGCAGGAACGGGCCCCAGATGATGCCGGACAGTGTCGTGAGCAGGTCATTGAGCGTGGACATGTTCTAGGAAATTACAGGTTTCGTTCAGTCAATCAAAAGGACAGCCCCGTACGGGGCGCCCCTGTCCACCACCCCCGGTACGCCCGGGATGTGGGGCCATGTTTCCGAAAGGCCGTGCGGGGGCGTCGGGGTGGGGGGTGTGTTCCTGCGCGTCGACCTGATTAGGGGGAAGATTGAGGTGAACCCGGGGACCGGAGCCACGACCTCTGTCTCCGACGCGCCCGCCCGACACCCCGAACATGTAAGGAGCCCTCCACCGCCATGGCACATGACCGCGCAGGACAACCAGCCCTCGACAGTGATCTCATCGACATCGCGGAGGTCGTCACCGCGTACTACACCCGCGTCCCGGACGTGGAGGACCCGGACCAGCAGGTCGCCTTCGGAACGTCGGGGCATCGCGGGTCGTCACTCGACACGGCCTTCAACGAGAACCACATCCTCGCGACGACCCAGGCGATCGTCGACTACCGCGTCAGGGAGAAGATCGGGGGGCCCGTCTACATCGGGCGGGACACCCATGCGCTGTCCGAACCCGCGATGGTCTCCGCACTGGAGGTCCTCATCGCGAACGATATCCCGGTGCTCGTCGACGACCGCGGCCGCTACACGCCCACGCCCGCGGTCTCGCACGCGATCCTCGCCCACAACGCCAGGCTCGACGGTGGCGTGACGGGCACCGACCCGCGACGTGCTGACGGGATCATCATCACCCCGTCCCACAACCCGCCCCGGGACGGCGGATTCAAGTACAACCCGCCGAACGGTGGTCCCGCGGACACCGACGCGACGGACTGGATCGCCGCCCGGGCGAATGAGCTTCTCCGCGCGGGGCTCGACGGGGTCCGCCGGACTCCGGTGTCCGGCGTGCTCGACCGGCGGTGCGGACGGCACAACTACCTGGACACCTACATCGCCGACCTCCCCAACGTCGTCGACATGGAGGTCATCCGGGAATCGGGCCTGACCATCGGCGCCGACCCGATGGGTGGCGCGGCCGTCGACTACTGGGGCGCGATCGCCGATGCGCACGGCCTCAACCTCACCGTCGTCAACCCCCGTGTCGACGCGACCTGGCGCTTCATGACCCTGGACACCGACGGCAAGATCCGGATGGACTGCTCGAGCGCGAACTCCATGGCCTCACTCGTGGCCAGCCGCGGCGACTTCGATCTCGCGACCGGAAATGACGCCGACGCCGACCGGCACGGCATCGTCACCCCGGACGCGGGCCTGATGAACCCGAACCACTATCTCGCGGTGGCGATCGACTACCTCTTCCGCCGTCGCCACAACTGGGACCAGCGAATCAACGTCGGCAAGACCCTCGTGTCATCCTCGATGGTCGACCGTGTCGTGGCGGATCTCGGACGGACCCTCGTCGAGGTTCCCGTCGGCTTCAAGTGGTTCGTGCCGGGGCTCATCGACGGGACGATCGGCTTCGGCGGCGAGGAATCGGCCGGCGCCTCCTTCCTGCGCCGGGACGGCTCGGTGTGGTCCACGGACAAGGACGGCATCATCCTCGACCTGCTCGCGAGCGAGATCACCGCGGCGACGGGCAAGACCCCGTCCGAGCGGTACGCCGAGCTGGAGCAGAAGTTCGGCAGCCCCGTCTACGCCCGTACCGACGCCCCGGCGAACCGGGAGCAGAAGGCGGTGCTGAAGAAGCTCTCGCCGGAGGATGTCACGGCGACGGAGCTCGCGGGGGAGGCCATCACCGCGAAGCTCACGGAGGCGCCCGGCAACGGGGCGCCGATCGGTGGCCTGAAGGTGACCACGGACTCCGCGTGGTTCGCGGCGCGGCCCTCGGGCACGGAGGACAAGTACAAGATCTACGCGGAGTCCTTCCGCGGCGCCGACCACCTGAAGGAGGTCCAGGCGCAGGCGCAGGAGCTGGTCGCGGGCGTCCTGGGAGACTGAGCCCGGTCGGCGCGGGCCGGAGGGTGGAGAAGGGTCTCCGCCCGCCGGCCCCGTTGTCGCCGGGGCATCCGCGGTGCGGCGGCCCAGAGGCCGCGTTCCCGTGAACCCGTCGCCGGAGGCCAAGGTTGCGCTAGTGTTATCGGGTGTGACCAAGAATATGAAGAAGACGTCGGTGAATCCTGCGGCACATGTCGAGGCGGCGAAGCCCGAGTTCGTTCCCGCCAGGTACGACAGCCGATCGATCACCCTCGACGTGGTGTCGGCCCTCGCACGGCTGGCGCTCGCTGCGGTGTGGCTCTACAGCGGCTGGCAGAAGCTGTCGGAGCCCGTGGACACCCGGCTCGCCGTCCGCGCCTATGAGCTGTTCAGCGACGACACCGCGGACCTCATCGCGATCGTGCTGCCGATCGGCGAGCTGATCCTCGGGGTGTTCCTCCTCGTCGGACTCTTCCTTCGCTTCAGCGCCTTCATCTCCCAGGTGCTCCTCCTTTTATTCATCGTGGGCATCGGCTCTGCCTGGATCCGCGGCCTTTCCATCGACTGCGGTTGCTTCGGCGGAGGCGGCGTGGACGAGGGCGTCACCTGGTGGTCATACCTCTCCGAGATTCTCCGCGACATCGTCTTCCTGGTCCTGGCTTGGGTGGTCTTCCGGTGGCCGTTCCGGCGATTCGCGCTCCACGGCTGAGCGACTAGGCTGCTTGATCGGGGAGTATCGTGACGCTCCCCACGGGGCTCCCCACGGCCAGGATTGCGGGGAGATCCGCCCGGGTGTGCCGGGTTTCCGCCGCGCGCACCGAACATCCACTCCGACCGTAAGGGTTCAAACAACGTGAGTAAGAAGATCAAGTCCCCGAATGAGAAGGGGCACGGTTTCCTCTGGGCGCTGGTGGCTGTACTGGTCGTTGCGGTGATCGTGATCGGTTACATCATCACCTCCAGTGACGGTGAAAAGCAGGCGGCGAACGGGACCTCCACCACCGGAACTGAAACCGAGGCGGTGGAGATCGAGGCCGGACAGACGGAGGCGGTGGACTTCAACGTCGACCTGCACGACGGGTACATCACCCTGTCCGCGGACTCCGCTGACGCGGACACTCCGACGGTGGACCTCTACGAGGACTACTCCTGCCCACACTGCGCGGAGCTCGCCGAAGCCACGGACGCCGAGATGAAGGACGCCGTCACCGCCGGTGACCTGGTCGTCAACATCCACCCCCTGAACTTCGTCGCCGGCGGCGATGAGGGGCACTCCACGAGGGCGGGAACCGCTGCGATGGTCGTCGCCGGCAGCGGGGACGCCGAACTGTACTGGAACTACCGGAAGGCACTGCTGGAGAACCAGCGGAAGATCTTCGACAGGTGGACCTACGCGACGTTCGCGGACGCCGCCGTCCGACTCGGAGCCGATGACGAGCTCGCCGAGAAGATCCGGACAGGTGGGGAACAGGGTGAATTCGAGAAGGCCGCCTCCGCGAACGCAGAGAAGCTGAAGGAACAGACCGGTAAGGTCTCCTCCCCGCGTATCATCCGCGACGGCAAGGACGTCGACCTGAACAACTGGGTGGCCACCGTCGCCGGATGATCCCCCGGTTCGGCAGGTGGGAGGGAGGCTCCCGACGGAGCCTCCCTCCCGTCCGTTACAGTCACCGGGAACAGGCGATTTGTTCGCCGCAGGACCCTCCGTGTAGATTGGGGGAGTCTCAATGAGGGGCTATGGCGCAGCTGGTAGCGCACCACACTGGCAGTGTGGGGGTCAGGGGTTCGAGTCCCCTTAGCTCCACTGTGAACCGGAACGATCCACGGATCGACCGGCTCACGGTTCCGGACTCCGGTCCGTGGACGAGGTAATTTCATGTGAGGGGCTATGGCGCAGCTGGTAGCGCACCACACTGGCAGTGTGGGGGTCAGGGGTTCGAGTCCCCTTAGCTCCACTTCACGGAAACCATGACTGAGGCCTCCCGCCATCCGGCGGGAGGCCTCAGTCATGGTCGTTCCTGTCCGACGGGCGGATCGACCGATCCGCAGCGCGGCGGGCGTTCCGTCACCCGTTGTCGCTGTGCGGTGCGAGGCGCTCCGCACCGTCGAGGAGCAGGTCTACCTTGCGCCGCCACCACTGCTTCAGGCCTTCGTCGAGGATCCGCGCCAGTGCATCGGTGAGCTCGGGGGACAGCCCTGACCGGTCCAGCAGGTCGCGGGCCGCCCGATCGGCGCCGGCCTCGGGACCGACGGGCAGCAGTCGTTCCGTGCGGTTGACGGTGTCCGCCGTCATGTCCGCGAGTGAATCGAGGACGAGCAGGGCGTCGCTGATCGCCCAGCCGTACGTTCCGTGCAGGACCCGCGTCGACTCCTCCATGAGTCCGGTGATGTTCCGCGGGGGAGTGTCCTCGAGTGTGTAGAGGGTGGCCGCCATGCCGGGGTGTCCGGCGAGAAGGGACCAGTTCAGTTCGGCGACGCCGGTGAGGTACTCGCGCCACGTGGTGTGGGCGAACTCGCGTGGGTGCTCCGCGATCGCCCTGTCCACGGCGCTCCGGAGGAGTTCCCGCCGGGAGCCGATGTACCGGTACAGCGAGGACTGGTCGACCCCGAGGTGCCGGGCGATGGCGGTGGTGGTCGCTCCGTCGAATCCGAGGGCCAGTACGGCACGCTCGATGTCTGCCCGGTTCAGCTGCGCCGGCCTGCCGGGACCTCTGGTGCCCATGGAACTCCTCACTGCCGGTTGCCTGTACCCGAGTCTACCTTCGGCGCCGGTCCGAAAATTTGAAACAAGCTATTGCGAAAAGGTTTGCCTCGCCTTATCCTGTTGGCACGGCGTCGGCGGAGTCGACCGCGGCAACGGGTAGAACGGGGAGAGAGATGACGCAGGAACAGGCGGAGAAGACCCGGTACACGGCCGCCGAGAAGTGGACGCTCACCGCGGTGGTTCTGGCCTCGTCACTCATGGTGGCGGACATGATGATCGTGGCGGTCGGACTACCGGCGATCGCCGAGGACCTCACCGACGCCACGCTCAGCAGGATGCAGTGGATCGTCGTGGCCTACTCGCTGGCGTTCGGCGCCCTCATCCAACCGGCCGGGGCGCTGAGCGACCGGCTCGGCAGCAGGCGGATGTTCATGGTCGGGATCATCGCGTTCACCGCCGCATCCGTCGCCTGCGGCGTCGCGCCGTCGATGGCCGTGCTCATCGGGTTCCGTGCCGTCCAGGGCGTCGCGGCGTCCGTGATGTTCGCGAACGCGATGCCGCTGCTGGCGAGGTGCTTCGACGGGGAGCGCCGGACGATGGCGATAGCGATCTGGAGTGGAGCGGTCGGGATCTCCGCGGTGCTCTCGCCGGTGATCGGCGGACTGCTCGTCGACGCATTCAGCTGGCGTTCCATGTTCCTGATCAACCTCCCGCTCGGCGTGCTCACCGTACTCGTCGCCGTCCGCTACCTGCCCCCGGACCACGACCGGGAGCGCCACCCCAACCCCTTCGACCTGATCGGTTCGGGGCTTCTCGCCGCCGCCCTCATCGCGTTGAACTACGGGGTCACCCGCGCTCAGGAGGACGGCTGGACCCACGACACGGTACTCGCACTGCTCGGTTCATCCCTCGTTCTGCTGGCGCTGTTCACCCTCCGGGAACTGAGGTGCGCCGCCCCGGTGCTCGACCTCCGGCTGCTCACGCACCGCACGTTCCTCGGAATCTCCCTGACCGCGGTGATCAACCGGTTCATCACCGGCGGGGCCGTGGTCTACTTCATGCTCTACCTGCAGCAGGGGCACGGGTACACGCCGCTGCAGACCGGATTCCTGCTCTTTCCGCTCGGTGCCAGTGCCATGGTCGGGTCCATCGCCGCCGGGAAACTCCAGGGGAGGTATCCGGCCGCTGGTGTTCTGGCGGTCGGCGGGGTCCTGCTGGCCGTAGCGTCCGTGCTGTTCGTGTGGCAGGTCACCGCGTTGCACGATCCGCCTTGGCTGATACCGGGGACGATCGTCTGGGGAGCGGGCAACGCCCTCGTCAACACGCCCCTGATGAACGTGGCGACACGGTCGGTGCCCATCGGCCAGGTGGGGATGGCGACCGGGCTGCTCAACAGCTTCTTCCCGATCGGGGCATCCGTGGGCACGGTGGTTCTCGGCACGGTGTTCACGGGCGTGCTGGCGGGCCCCCACACGAGTGCGCTGGCGGGACTCGGTGCGGCCACCGGCAGGATCTACATCTTCGTGTGCGTGCTGGCACTGGTCGGCGCCGTGGTGGCGTGGGCCCTGGTCCGGCCCGAGGAGTGAATCCGACGAACCGGTGCGGTGTTCCGGGCGGCGCAGCGGAAATGCGCGGCTTAGACTGGAGGAATGACCCACACCATCGTCGTTGACCGCTGCACAGATCCAGACAATCCGGACGGCACCGTCGTCACCTCCCGGATGATCACCGAGGATGACACCGTGTACGGGGAGGGGGACATCCTCATCGACGTCACCTACTCCAGCCTCAACTACAAGGACGCGCTCGCGCTCCGCGGGACGAAGGGCGTCGCCCGGACCCTGCCCCTGGTGCCCGGCATCGACGCCTGCGGAACCGTCGTCGACAGTGACTCCGACAGGTTCGCCCCCGGGGACCGCGTCGTCGTCAACGGCGCGGGGCTGGGGGAGACCCGGGCCGGTGGGTACACCGGCAAACTGCGGGTCGACTCCGCCTCGACGGTGCACATCCCGGAGAGCATCAGCACGCTCCGCTCCGCGGCGATCGGCACCGCCGGATTCACCGCGGCACTCTCCGTCGACGCGCTGACCGGCGCGGGTGTGAGCCCGCAGGACGGTCCGATCCTGGTGACCGGGGCGACCGGCGGCGTCGGCACCACGGCGATCCTCCTGCTCGCGAGCCTCGGCTTCGACATCGTGGCCGCGACGGGCCGGGTGGCGGAACACTCCGACATGCTGCGGGAACTCGGGGCGGCGGAGATCATCGACAGGGCCGAGCTCGCTGAGCCCGGCCGCCCACTGCAGTCCGAGCGCTACGCCGGGGCGGTCGACACGGCGGGTTCCCACACCCTGGTCAACGTACTCGCGCAGGTCCGTTGGGGCGGCGCGGTCACCGCCTGCGGCCTGGCCCACGGGGCCGATCTCCCCGGAACGGTCATGCCGTTCATCCTGCGGGCGGTGAAACTCCTCGGGATCAACTCGGTGGACGCACCGCCGGAACTCAGGGAACGGGCCTGGAAGCTGTTGTCCGAGCATCTCGATCAGGCGGCGCTCGACCGTGTCACCACGATCCGGCCCCTCTCCTCCGTGGCGCAGGCCGGCGAGGAGCTGCTGGCCGGAAAGCTCGCCGGTCGCACCGTCATCGACCTCAGCGCCTGAGCATCACGCCCCCATTCGGGCCACCGTGACCTCCTGTTCCGCCGCCGGAACGGGCGGCATCGGCAGCTCGGACCGGGTTCACACCCCCGGTTGGGGCGACTGTCACAGATGTCTCCCACCCCCGCGCGTCGCTTCGGTGGAACAATGGGGATATGAAAAACAACGATGACGTCATCACGGTCCTGAACGATGAAGAGTGCGCCGAACGTCTGAAGCGCGTCCACCTCGGGAGGGTCGTCGTGCGCCGGTCCGATGACATGGACATCTTCCCGGTGAACTTCGTGATCGACGACGGCCGGATCTACTTCCGCACCGCCGAGGGCTCCAAGCTGTTCACGATCGAGCTCAACCATGACGTTCTCTTCGAGGCCGACGAGGTCGCCGACGGACGCGCCTGGTCCGTCGTGGTCAAGGGCGACGGTGAGCTGCTGAAGACCAACGCGGAGGTCCAGCACGCCGACACCCTGCCGCTCAAGCCGTGGCTGCCCACCCTGAAGTACAACTACGTCCGCATCACCCCCAGGGAGATCAACGGACGGGAGTTCCGCCTCGGGGACGAGCCCGAGCGCTACTGATTCCGTGGGCTTCACCAAGCACGCCCCCTCGGCGGACGCCGCCGGTGCGGAAGCCGCCGGACTCAGGTGGCTGCGTGAGGCGAGCCCCTGCGTCGTCGAGGTCCTCGACACCGATGACGCGACGATCACCACCCGGCTCGTCGAGGCCGCGCCCGCGACCCCGGAGGCCGCGTACCGGGCCGGGCGCGAGCTGGCGCGCATACACGCCGCCGGCGCCGAGGCCTTCGGCTGCCCGCCCGCGCCGGGCGGCGAGCCCTGGACCGGCACGAACTACATCGGGTCGGTCCCGCAGCGCTGCGAGCCCACCGATGACTGGGCTGGGTTCTACACCGGGCAGCGGGTCCTCCCGTTCGCCCGGGCGGCGCACCGGAAGGGGAACATCGCGACGGAGACCCTCGATCTGGTCGAACGGGCCTGCGGTGCGATCCGCGGGCACCGGTGGGAGGTGTCCCCTGCCCGGATCCACGGGGACCTGTGGGCCGGAAATCTGCTCTTCGGTGCGGACGGCCCGGTATTCATAGACCCGGCCGCGCACGGCGGGCATCCGGAGACGGATCTGGCGATGCTCGCGCTCTTCGGGGCCCCGTACCTGGGGGAGATCCGGCGCGGCTACATCGAGGAGTCCGGTGCCGCCCCGGACTTCGACGTCTCGACCCCGATCCACCAGCTGCACCCGCTCGCGGTGCACGCCCGGACCCACGGGTCCGCCTACGGGCCGGAACTCCGGCGGGTCGCCGAGGACACCCTCCGGGTGCTGGGCGACTGACCCGGTCCTCCTGCGGGTGTCGGATCACTCCCGCCACCAGGTGTCCTGCGGGGTCACCGGAAGCGCGCGCTTGTGCCGCCCGATCCGCCACAGGTGCTCCAGACGCTGCACGGCGGCATCCGGGACGTCGACGTCACCGGAGCCCTCGACGTAGTCGTCGATCTGCCGGTAGGTGATGCCCAGCGCCTCCTCGTCGGGGAGTGCCGGGCGGTCGTCCTCCAGGTCCGCGGTGGGTACCTTCGTCCAGGTTGAACTCGGTGCGCCCAGTTCCTCGAGGAGCGCCGCGCCCTGCCGCTTCGACAGCCCGAACAGGGGGAGGATGTCCGCCGCGCCGTCCCCGAACTTGGTGAAGAATCCGGTCACGTTCTCCGCGGCGTGATCGGTGCCGATCACCAGCCCGCCCTTCTCCCCGGCGATGGCGTACTGGGCCATCATCCGGGCCCGAGCCTTTGCGTTCCCCCTGTTGAAATCCCCGAGCTCCGGGATGCCCAGTGCCGTGGACACCGCGGCGTCGAGGGCGTCTACGGTCTCCCGGATGTTGACGGTGAGCACCTGATCGGGGCGGATGAACTCCAGAGCGGTCTGTGCGTCGTCCTCGTCGGCCTGGACGCCGTAGGGGAGGCGTACGGCGTGGAACGTGGCATCCGTACCCGAACCCCGGAGGCGTTCGACGGCGAGCTGCGCGAGCCGGCCTGCGAGGGTCGAGTCCTGGCCTCCGGAGATACCCAGGACGTAGCAGGACAGCCCGGTGGAACGGAGATATTCGGCGAGGAAGGTGACGCGCTCCTCGACTTCCTGCGCGGGATCGATCTCCGGCTTCGTGTGCAGGGCGGCGACGATTGAGGTGCGGGTGCGTTGCTGTTCGGGCTTCATGGCCGCCCAGTCTAGTGGGCGGCGTGTGGAACGTATCGGGCCCGACCACGGTTTCGGGGGGCACCGGCGTCCGGGTTTGTCCCGGGGGAAACTGTCCGATAGTATGAGTCCTCGTGTCATGGCAAGGCCGTCCCACGAGTCACCGGGCAGCAGTACGAATCAGGTAACGAGCAGTGCTGAGTCGGTGACGGGACCGGAACCCGCCAGAGAAGCAGACAAACCGGCTGTCCGCCGGTCCACGCGCATGAGAGAAAGGAGCGCCCGATGAAGGTCCGCAAGTCACTTCGGTCGCTGAAAAACAAGCCGGGCGCCCAGGTCGTGCGTCGCCACGGCAAGGTGTTCGTGATCAACAAGAAGGATCCGCGTTTCAAGGCCCGTCAGGGTTAATCAGACGCGTCATCCCGGTGGAGGCCGGGCGGGGGCCGGAGTGATCCGGTCGCCTGCCCGGCCTCTCCGCATTCACGGCCACGCGCGGGGGAACATTCGGGGGAGTGCCCAAATATAACGTTTTCATAACATGCCCCCCGGCCGCCGGCTGGCGAGCTGGGGAAACGCCGGCAGGGGGTCGGCGGCGAGCGACAAGCGTGTAATTTCACGCTGCGCACTAAGGGCAGATGTAGTGTCCCCGGGCGGGGGTTTGCTGGGAATTCATGAGCCAGAACTACTACATGATGTGTCACTTGCTGTAATCAACCACAAAGTATAGTGTTCGTTTCTGTCACCGGTTGAACCGGCGCATCCCCACCGAACACCCCGGTGGAGCTCCTGACAGTCGCCCAACGGCGGCGTGAGTCACCGCTCGGACGCAGACGAACAAGCCTCTCGAACACACAAGGAAGTCCACTCATGGCCATCACCGTTTACAGCAAGCCCGCATGTGTGCAGTGCACCGCCACCAAGAAGGCCCTGGACCGTGCTGGTCTCGACTACGAGCTCGTCGACATCAGCCTCGACGATGAGGCCCGTGACTACGTGATGGCTCTGGGCTACCTCCAGGCACCGGTCGTCGAGGTCGACGGTGAACACTGGTCCGGCTTCCGTCCGGAGCGCATCCGCGGCCTGGCGGCACAGGTAGCCTGAGGATCGGGCAGTCACGCGGAATGTGAGTGAGGGAAGAGCCGCGCGGAGGGCGTCAGCAACCGCCCCGCTGCGCGGCTTTCGCATTGTCTCCGTTCCGTGGGGCGCGTCAACCGAGACATCGGAACCCGGACCCCGGCGGCGGTGACTCCGCCGGGTGGACGAATTTCACAGTCACCGGCACCGGAAGGGAGCGACCATCGGCGATGCTCGTCGTCTACTTCTCATCCGTCACGGAGAACACCCACCGCTTCGTCGGACACCTGGGTCTCCCGAGTGCCCGCATCCCCCTACGGCGCACGGATCCCCCGTTGATCGTCGACGAGCCGTACGTGCTCATCTGCCCGACCTACGGCGGGGGAGCGTCGGTGGCCGGACACGAGTCGCGTCCTGTGCCCTCCCAGGTCATCCACTTCCTCAACAACCCGCACAACCGCGAACTGCTCCGCGCGGTCGTCGCCAGCGGAAACACCAACTTCGGCGCCGACTACGCACGCGCGGGCGACGTCATCTCCGCCAAGTGCGGTGTGCCGTTCGTCTACCGTTTCGAACTCATGGGGACCCCCGAGGACGTCGCGATCCTGCGTCACGGCCTCGAGGCCCACGGGCCGGCACTCGGCCTCGTGCCGCACACGGGTGCCCGGTCCACGGCACCGGCCGGATAGCACGATCCATATTCTTTTAATCCTTTTGTCATTCAGAACCAATCACCGGCCGCGGATGCGGCCCGACCAGGAGAGACATGTCAGAGATCGGAAAAACCGTGGCTGAACCCGTACAGAAGGCGGACAAGCTCGACTACCACGCCCTCAACGCCCTGCTGAACCTCTACGACGACGAGGGCAGGATCCAGTTCGACAAGGACCGGGAGGCGGCGAACCAGTTCTTCCTGCAGCACGTGAACCTGAATACCGTGTTCTTCCACGATCTCGAGGAGAAGTTCCGCTATCTCCTCGAGAACGACTACTACGAACGCGAGGTCGTCGAGCAGTACGACTTCGAATTCATCAAGGCGCTGTTCAAGCAGGCGTACGCCCACAAGTTCCGGTTCCGGACGTTCCTCGGCGCCTACAAGTACTACACGTCCTACACCCTCAAGACGTTCGACGGAAGCCGCTACCTGGAGCGCTACGAGGACCGCGTGTGCATGGTCGCGCTGACCCTCGCCGCCGGCGACAGGGACCTCGCCCGTGAACTCGTCGACGAGATCATGACCGGCCGGTTCCAGCCGGCCACCCCGACCTTCCTCAACTCCGGTAAGGCGCAGCGCGGCGAACCCGTCAGCTGCTTCCTTCTGCGTATCGAGGACAACATGGAGTCCATCGGCCGCGCCATCAACTCCGCGCTGCAGCTGTCGAAGCGGGGCGGCGGCGTGGCCCTGCTGCTGTCCAACCTCCGTGAGGCAGGGGCGCCGATCAAGAAGATCCAGAACCAGTCCTCCGGTGTCATCCCCGTGATGAAGCTGCTCGAGGATTCGTTCTCCTACGCCAACCAGCTGGGTGCCCGGCAGGGCGCCGGTGCCGTCTACCTCAACGCGCACCACCCGGACATCCTGAAGTTCCTGGACACCAAGCGCGAGAACGCCGACGAGAAGATCCGCATCAAGACCCTCTCCCTCGGCGTCGTGATCCCCGACATCACGTTCAAGCTGGCGAAGAACAACGACGACATGTACCTGTTCTCGCCCTACGACGTCGAGCGCGTCTACGGCAGGCCCTTCGCCGACATCTCCGTCACCGAGCACTACGCCGAGATGGTCGAGGATCCCCGGATCCGCAAGACCAAGATCAACGCCCGCGCCTTCTTCCAGACGCTCGCCGAGATCCAGTTCGAGTCCGGCTACCCGTACATCATGTTCGAGGACACCGTGAACCGGGCCAACCCCATCGAAGGTCGGATCACGCTGTCCAACCTCTGCTCCGAGATCCTGCAGGTCTCCACGGCGTCGACGTACAACGAGGACCTCACCTACGAGCACATCGGCGAGGACATCTCCTGCAACCTCGGCTCCATGAACATCGCCAAGGCCATGGACTCCCCGGACTTCTCCGCGACCATCCGGACCGCGATCCGCGGCCTGACCGCGGTCAGTGAGCAGACCTCCATCGACTCGGTGCCGTCGATCCGCAAGGGAAACGACGCCGCACACGCCATCGGCCTCGGCCAGATGAACCTGCACGGCTACTTCGGCCGCGAGCGGATCCACTACGGGTCCGAGGAGGGCCTCGACTTCACCAACGCGTACTTCGCCGCCGTGATGTACGAGTGCCTCCGAGCCTCCATGGCGATCGCCCGCGAGCGCGGCGAGACCTTCGAGGGCTTCGAGACCTCCGACTACGCCGACGGCAGCTTCTTCGACCGCTACGATCCGGCGGAGTTCGAGCCGAAGACCGATCGGGTGAAGGAACTGTTCGCGGCGTCGACGATCCACACCCCGACCGCGGAAGAGTGGGCGCAGCTGAAGGCGGACATCGCCGAGCACGGCATGTTCAACCGCTACCTGCAGGCTGTTCCGCCGACGGGGTCCATCTCCTACATCAACAACTCGACGTCGTCGATCCACCCGATCGCCTCCCGCATCGAGATCCGCAAGGAGGGGAAGATCGGCCGCGTCTACTATCCGGCGCCGTACATGACGAACGAGAATCTCGAGTACTACGCGGACGCGTACGAGATCGGGTACGAGAAGATCATCGACACCTACGCCGTCGCCACCCGGTACGTGGATCAGGGGCTGTCCCTGACGCTGTTCTTCAAGGACACGGCGACCACCCGGGAGATCAACCGCGCCCAGATCTACGCCTGGCGCAAGGGGATCAAGACGATCTACTACATCCGTCTCCGGCAGACCGCACTCGTCGGTACCGAGGTCGAGGGCTGCGTGAGCTGTATGCTCTGATCTGCGCCCGAACCATCAGAAGGGAGCTCCCCACCGGTCGATTCCGGTGGGGAGCTCCCTTCTGATTCTGATCTCCGGGTCAGGCTCTCTCCTGGAGGGACAGTGCGGCACCGACCTCGGTGACCAGTGCGCGGGCCTGGCGCTCGGCCTCCGCCGGATCGCCGTGGAGGATCGCGTCCGCGAGAGCCTCGTGCATGTCCATGGCCTCGTCGTTGGGGTACTCCGGCTGCAGGCCCAGATCGGTGCGCCCGGCGAGTACCGCGGCGACCGTCGTCGCCAGGGCGGCGAACATCTCGTTGCGGGACGCGGTGAGCATCAGGGTGTGGAACTCGATGTCGGCGTCGAGGAACTCCGCGGTGGCGCCGCGCCCCTCGTGCCCGAGCCGGCGCAGCGTGGCGGCGAGCTCCCGGAGTCGGGCCCGTTCGGTGGGCGTGCCGGAAAGTGCCATCGATCTGGCCGCGATCGGTTCCACCGCCTCGCGCAGACTCGTCAGGGAGGCGAGCTGACCGTTTCGTTCGGTCGGGCATTCCAGACGCCATCGGATGACGTTGCTGTCGAACACCGCCCACTCGGCCGCGGCCCGGACGGTGAGTCCGATGCGCCGTGAGGAGGAGACCAGGTGAAGATGCTCCAGTGCACGCATTGTCTCCCGGGCGACTGTCCGGGAGATGGTGAATCGTTTGCAGATGTCGTGCAGTGTGAAGGTCTGTCCCGGGGCCAGTTGGCCACTGACTATTTCGGATCCGAGCTTGTCGAGGACGCTGTCCAGGAGAGGCGGACGGGTCGGTGTGCGTGTGGTCATTGTGGGAACTTCTCTGCTTCCGTGGAAGGCGGTCGTCCGGGGCGTCCGTGTCACACCGTTCGGGTGATTGCCAGGCTCCGGTGTCGTTGACGTGTGACTCAGCATAACTGGGGCACAGGTTCGACCAGGAGTCGTTGCACAGTGGGTGGCCCACATTGGGGGCGTTCGGTGGACTTGTGCTGGTCACCTGATTATTTTACAGCCCCGAAAGGGGGGACCTTCGGGGAATGATGCTATTAATTCTTGTGTTTTCATCTCCGGCATCGGAGAGTTGAGGGAGACTTGAGGCGGAAACACCGCCTTGTGTGATGTACCCGACAGGCCCTACGAGCATGGAGAATCCTGATGGACACCTGGCAGCAGACTATGGGCACCGTGCCACTTCTGGGGATCGCGGCGGCGGCGATCGTCGTCATTCTCTTCCTCGTGATCAGGCTGAGGATGCACGCCTTCCTGGTCCTGGTGCTCGTTTCGGCGGGAACCGCACTCGCCGCCGGACTGCCCGTGGCCGCCGTGCTGCCCACCATGACGGAGGGCTTCGGGAAGACCCTCGCCGGGGTGGCGCTGCTCGTCGGCCTGGGCGCCATGCTGGGACGTCTCGTCGAGACCTCGGGAGGCGCCCGCAGCCTGGCCGACTCGCTCACCCGTTCCTTCGGTGACGCCCGCGCGCCACTCGCCCTCGGCATCGCCTCCCTGATCATGGGGTTCCCCATCTTCTTCGACGCGGGCCTGATCGTCATGCTCCCCGTCGTGTTCGCCGTCGCCCGTCGGCTGGGGGAGCCGGTCCTGAGGTACGGGATACCCGCGGCCGGTGCCTTCAGCGTCATGCACGTGTTCCTGCCTCCGCACCCGGGACCCATCGCGGCCGCGGAGCTCTATGATGCGGATCTCGGTCTGGTCCTGCTGATCGGGCTCATCGTCGTGTTCCCCGTCTGGTATCTCTCGGGCTACAGGTGGGGCCTGCACTGCGGCAGACGATTCCCGATCCCCGTCCCCGATCTCCTGACCGGAGGACCGGAGACCCCTGACGGCGAGCTGCCCGGGAAACCGGCCGGTACCGGTACTGTGCTCGCGATCCTGGTGCTGCCACTCGTCCTCATCTTCGGTAACACCGGTCTGGACATGGCGGGTACGGAAGGTTGGGTCGACCCCGAGGCGTTGTGGGTCCAGACCCTGCGTTTCCTCGGCTCCACGCCGGTGGCGTTGCTGATCACGACTCTCGTCGCCGCGGTTGTGCTGGGGGTTCTGAGGGGTATGGAGCGGGAAGCGGTTGAGCGGGTGTTCGACGGCGCGCTGGCCCCGGTCGCCTCGGTGATTCTCGTGACCGGTGCCGGCGGCATGTTCGGCGGCGTTCTCCGGGCGACCGGAATCGGGGACGCTCTGGCGGCGACGCTCGGGGATCTCGGTGTCCCGCTGATTCTCGCGGTGTTCCTCGCCGCCCTGGCGCTCCGTGTCGCCCAGGGGTCCGCCACGGTCGCGCTGACCACCGCGGCGGCCCTCATGGCGCCCGCCGTGGCCGCGGCGGATCTCACCGCCGTGCAGCTCGCGGCGATCGTGCTGGCGACCGCGGCGGGATCCGTGGCGGCGTCGCACGTCAACGACTCCGGCTTCTGGTTGGTCGGACGACTCATGGGAATGGATCCCGCGACGACGCTGCGGACCTGGACCGTCAACCAGACACTCATCGCCGTGCTCGGGTTCGGTTGCGCGGTCATCGTGTATCTGATCGGGGGGCACCTTGTTTAGGGGCATCGCCGTGCCGAACCGTCCCGAAGCGGCGGACCACGCGGGAATCCGCCCACCGGACCACGTCGTCGTGATGGGGGTGTCGGGATGCGGAAAGACCACGGTGGCCCGGACGTACGCGGACGCCTGCGGTCTCGAGATGGTCGACGCCGACGACTTCCACACCGCGGAGAACATCAGGAAGATGATGTCCGGTCAACCGCTCAACGACGGGGACCGGCGTCCGTGGCTTCTCGCCGTGCGGGACTGGATGTCCCGTCGGGCGGCATCGGGGGCGGCGACTGTCGTCGCCTGTTCGGCCCTCAGGCGGTCCTACCGGGAGATCCTCTCTGGGGCGGAGGGGACCGTCTGGTTCGTCCACCTCACCGTCGATCCCGAACTCACGAGACGACGCCTGGATGCGCGGACGGGGCATTTCATGACATCGGCCCTTCTGGAATCGCAGCTGGAGACCCTCGAACCGCTCGCTGAGGGGGAACCGGGGGTCGTTATCGAGAATTCGGCCTCCATCGAGGACGTCGTCTCCGTTATCCGCCGGACCACGGGGCGGATCCGGGCTCCCGGGTCCTAGCCGCACAACGAGGGATCGGGCCCGCCCACCGTACGGTGGGCGGGCCCGATCCCTGTCGGCCGGATCCTGATCAGAGGGTGTCGCCGGAGCGCTGGCCCAGTTCGGCGTCGATGCGGAGGACGCCTGATCCGTCGTTGCCCGCGAGACGCAGACGGTCGAGGATCTCCTTGCAGGTCGCCTCTTCCTCGACCTGCTCGGCGAGGAAGGAGTCGAGCAGCGGACGGGAGTCGAGGTCGCCTTCCTCGGCGGCGAGGCGGGTGAGATCGCGGATCATCCCGGAGACCTTCTGCTCGTGCTTCAGCGCGGCTTCGAAGGCGTCGGCGGCGGAATCAATCTTCAGATCCGGGGCGCTGATGACACCCACGGTCGGGACGCAGTCGCGGTTCAGCATGTGGTCGGCGAAGCGCTGGGCGTGAACCATCTCCTCTTCGGACTGGGCCCTCATCCAGTCCCGCATGCCGGTGAGTCCCAGACTGTCAAGGAGGTAGGACAGCTGGAGGTAGGTCATCGCGGCCTCCAGCTCGGCGGTGACCTGTTTGTTCATTTCCGTTTCAAGCTTCGTGTTGATTTTCATGTTTCTCATGGTAAGGCACTCCCTCGGGCTTCGCATGTAAGTAAAGCCCAGCTTAACTCGTATTTTTGGGTTTGGTATGGCTTAGTTTGGCAACGGACTCACGCCCGAAAAATGGCTCAATCAGCTCCGTTAGGGTACCCCAAACAGGGGGGTTTTGAGGAGATGTTCGTCACTTTGCCTCCCGTATAAACGGCCTGCGTATCGAGGGTGCCGGAAGTCATGCCAGAGCAATTCTGATGCCGGGCATCCTCGACGTTCGCGACGATCCTACGCGCGTGGCGGAACGTGCGGGGCGGTACTGCTGCAGATCTTGGAAACTTGCAGGTCAGGACACCCTGCGTGTCGTAAATCACACTTTTGGTCCGGGTGAAAAGGGTCTGGGCGGGTCCTGTGGGCCCGGACAGGGGGCGCCGATCCGCTGGGCGTGCGGCGCTGCCGGAGGGGTTGTGCGTCTCGGGGCGCCGAAGCGCGACCGCGTGTGGTCCGGGTGGTGTCGGGGGCGGGAGGTCGTCAGCGGATCCTCCTGCTCACCTCCGTCTGCGTGGGGGCGGTGGGAGCGCGGGGTCCGCGGGGTGGTGTGGGTTTCGCGCACGATGTTGTCTCTCCCTGGTGTCGCGTAAGGGGTCCCCGAAGCGGTATGGTCGATCCGGAACCGGTATCGCGGATGTCGTACCACCGAACTGTCGGGCCAGGCTGTCGCGATTGTGTCCCCGGAGGCCCCGTGGTGCGGTGTGTCCGTGTCGCGCCGGCAGAGAAGAAGATCCGTCAGCAAAGGAATGCACATGGCCCAGGACTGTCCCCCCTCCACACCGGCGCACCGAGAGAAGCATCCCGAGGCCCGCCCCTGCCCGATCGCCGCGATCAACTGGAACACGATCCCCGACGAAAAGGACCTCGAGGTCTGGGACCGGCTGGTCGGTAACTTCTGGCTGCCCGAGAAGGTGCCGCTGTCCAACGACATCAAGAGCTGGAACACCCTCAACGCGCTCGAGCAGCGGACCACCATGCGGGTGTTCACCGGGCTGACGATGCTTGACACGATCCAGGGGACGGTCGGCGCGGTCTCCCTGATCCCGGATGCGCTCACCCCGCACGAGGAGGCCGTGTACACGAACATCGCGTTCATGGAATCGGTCCACGCCAAGAGCTACTCCTCTATATTCATGACGCTGGCGTCGACCCAGGAGATCAATGACGCCTTCCGGTGGTCCGAGGAGAACGAGGCGCTGCAGAAGAAGGCCCGGATCATCCTCTCCTACTACGAGGGGGACAATCCGCTGAAGCGGAAGGTCGCCTCGACCCTCCTCGAGTCCTTCCTCTTCTACTCCGGGTTCTACCTCCCCATGTACTGGTCTAGTCACGCCAAGCTGACCAACACGGCGGACGTCATCCGGCTGATCATCCGGGACGAGGCCGTCCACGGCTACTACATCGGCTACAAGTACCAGAAGGGGCAGGAGCAGCTCACCCGGGCGGAGCGGGACGAGCTGAAGGGGTACACCTTCGATCTTCTCTACGACCTCTACGACAACGAGATCGGCTACACCGAGGACCTCTACGATGATCTCGGGTGGACCGAGGACGTCAAACGCTTCCTCCGGTACAACGCCAACAAGGCCCTCAACAACCTCGGCTACGAGGCGCTCTTCCCCGCGGACGAGTGCCGGGTATCGCCCGCCATCCTCTCGGCGCTCTCTCCGAACGCCGACGAGAACCACGACTTCTTCTCGGGTTCGGGTTCCTCCTATGTCATAGGTAAGGCCGAGTCGACGGAAGACGACGACTGGGACTTCTGACCGGTCCGCTGAAGGGGCCCCGCCACCGAGTGATCTCCGTGGCGGGGCCCCTTCGTTGTGTCGGGTGGTGCCATATGAGGGGGGAACCTCCTACCCTTGGAAGAGTGCCTACACCTTTAGCTCTAACCCGAGCGGGGGTGAAAAAGCACCTCCGAACTGAGGTAAAGGAAGGGTTTATCACACCTGTCACAAAGGTGTCCGAAGTCACAGACTGCTCCGTGGCTGCGAGGTCGGCACGCCACCCACCGGCGACGACGCGGGAAACGGTCGGGACCGGCCCCCATAAAACCGGTGTGCGCTGGGGCATAGTGCTCTCCGGGCGGCTGGAACAGCCAGAACCGATCCTTTACTATCAAGTCAGCGTGAAAACAGGTGGTCCTGGCTGATCAGGGCCACTGCGTAGTCAGGAGGAACCAAATGACCGCTGTAGAGAAACGGAGCGACCAGGTCGTCGCTCCATCACGGCCGGCTCCGAAGGGAACCGGTCGAAAGGGCAGTCTTGCCTGGTTGATGCTAACCACCACGGACCACAAGCTTCTCGGCGTCATGTACATCATGATGTCCTTCAGCTTCTTCTTCCTGGGTGGCTTCATGGCCCTGCTCATCCGCGCAGAGCTGTTCTACCCCGGAATGCAGATCTTCTCCAACGAACAGTTCAACCAGCTGTTCACCATGCACGGCACGGTGATGCTGCTGCTGTACGGAACCCCGGTCGTCTGGGGCTTCGCCAACTTCGTCATGCCGCTCCAGATCGGCGCACCCGACGTCGCGTTCCCGCGGCTCAACGCGTTCGGCTTCTGGCTGACCACCGGTGGCGGAATCATCATGCTGTCCGGTTTCGCGACCCCCGGTGGTGCCGCTGACTTCGGCTGGACGATGTACTCGCCGCTGTCCGACGCCGCGCACTCGCCCGGTATCGGAGCGGACATGTGGATCGTCGGCGTCGGCGCCGGCGGTGTCGGTACGATCCTGTCGGCCGTCAACATGATCACCACCATCCTGTGCCTCCGCGCACCCGGTATGACCATGTTCCGCCTCCCGGTCTTCACCTGGACCATCTTCGTCACCTCGATCCTGGCCCTGATGATCTTCCCGATGCTCACCGCAGCCGCACTCGGTGTGCTCTACGACCGTAAGCTCGGAGGCCACATCTACGATCCGGCCAACGGCGGAGCCATCCTCTGGCAGCACCTCTTCTGGTTCTTCGGTCACCCGGAGGTCTACGTCCTGGCGTTGCCGTTCTTCGGGATCATCTCCGAGGTCATCCCGGTGTTCTCCCGCAAGCCCGTCTTCGGTTACGCCGGTCTCGTCTTCGCGACGCTGTCCATCGCGGCCCTCTCCATGGCGGTCTGGGCGCACCACATGTTCGTCACCGGTGCCGTCCTGCTGCCGTTCTTCTCCTTCATGACGTTCCTCATCTCGGTGCCCACCGGCGTGAAGTTCTTCAACTGGGTGGGCACGATGTGGCGCGGACACATCACCTGGGAGACGCCGATGATCTTCGCCTTCGGCTTCCTGGTGACGTTCCTCTTCGGTGGTCTGACGGGCATCATGCTCGCTTCCCCGCCGCTGGACTTCCACATCTCGGACACGTACTTCGTCGTGGCCCACTTCCACTACACGCTGTTCGGCACCATCGTGTTCGCGTCCTACGCGGGCGTGTACTTCTGGTTCCCGAAGATGACGGGTCGGATGCTCAACGAGCGCCTCGGCAAGATCCACTTCTGGCTGACGTTCATCGGCTTCCACGGCACCTTCCTCATCCAGCACTGGGTGGGCAACATGGGCATGCCGCGTCGCTACGCCGACTACCTCGAGAGCGACGGCTTCACCATCTACAACCAGATTTCCACGGTGTTCGCCTTCATCCTGGGTCTGTCCGTGATCCCGTTCATCTGGAACGTGTTCAAGTCCTGGCGGTACGGCGAGATCGTCACCGTCGATGACCCCTGGGGCTACGGAAACTCCCTCGAGTGGGCCACCAGCTGCCCGCCCCCGCGCCACAACTTCACCTCGCTGCCGCGTATCCGGTCCGAGCGCCCCGCGTTCGAGCTGCACTACCCGCACATGGTTGAGCGCATGCGCGCAGAGGCACACGTGGGTCGCCCCTCCGGTGACTCGCCGGTGCTGGAGAAGACCAGGTAGGTCGACCCCGGTACGATGCGGTCAGACTGGACCGACCGAAAAGGTCTGATCACCGAATGACATACGCACCATCACCCCCGCAGGAACCCAGGTTCCCGCGGGGGTGATGTCTTTCCGGGGTGTGCGACATGGAACAATGGGTTCGTGAGCCAGACAAACCAAACCGCCCGTACCGCCGCCCCCGCCGTCCAGGACATCACGGTGACCCTTCCACCGGGGTCCGTCCCGGCGGTCGTGACCGTCGTCGGCCGTGACCGCCCGGGTGTCTCGGCGGCCTTCTTCCGTGTGTTGGCCGCCCACCGGGTCCAGGTGCTCGACGTCGAGCAGTCGCTGTTCCGGGGCCGACTGAACCTCGCGGCCTTCGTCGGCTGCAGCCCCGGAGACCTGGAGGTCCTCACCGAGGGACTCTCGGGGACCCTCCGCTCCTACGGACAGACCGTCACCGTCGAGGTGCAGGACTCACTGCGATCCACCCGTGCTCTGTCGACGCACGCGGTCGTCGTCCTCGGCGACCCCGTCACCGCGGAGCACATCTCCCGCATCGGTCAGACCCTCGCCGACTACGGCGCGAACATCGACACCATCCGGGGAATCTCGGACTATCCCGTAACCGGTCTGGAACTGAAGGTGACCGTCGCCGATCCGAAGCCCGGCGGCGGTGTCGCGCTGCGCAAGGCCCTGGCGACCCTGACACAGGAGATCGGCGTCGACATAGCCATCGAACGGGCCGGACTCGTCCGCTACGCGAAGAACCTCATCTGCTTCGACTGCGACTCCACGCTCATCACCGGTGAGGTCATCGAGATGCTCGCGGCACACGCGGGCAAGGAGGAGGAGGTCGCCGAGGTGACGGCCCGCGCGATGCGTGGGGAGATCGACTTCGAGGAGTCCCTCAGAGAGCGCGTCGCGGTCCTGGCGGGACTCGACGCATCCGTCATCGACGAGGTCGCCCGCGACATCGTCCTGACCCCGGGAGCCCGCACGACCATCCGTACACTGCAGCGAATGGGATACAAGACGGCGGTCGTGTCCGGCGGCTTCATCCAGGTGCTCGAGGGCCTCGCCGCGGACCTCGAGCTCGACTACGTCCGCGCCAACACCCTCGAGATCGAGGACGGCAAACTCACCGGCCGCGTCATCGGCAAGATCGTCGACCGCGCGGCGAAGGCCGAGTTCCTCGCGGAGTTCGCCGCGGATTCGGGCCTGGGGCTGCACCAGACCGTCGCCGTCGGTGACGGGGCCAACGACATCGACATGCTGTCCGCCGCCGGCCTCGGCATCGCATTCAACGCGAAGCCCGCACTCCGCGAGGTCGCCGACGCGGCAGTCAACCATCCGTTCCTGGACGAGGTCCTGCACATCATGGGCATCTCCCGCGAGGAGATCGACGAGGCCGGACTGTCCGACGGGTCACTGCGTCGGGTACCGCTGCACTGACCGGCGGGCTGGATGAGGGGAGCCTCACCGGATACCATGGGCACAGGCCCCGGGCCAGGGGCCGTAGCCACGTCGGCGCGCGTCCGCGGCCGGCGCGGTAGTCAGACCTCCGCGCGTCGGAGGACGATCAGGGAGACGACACCCTCTTTTTCGTGCCGGGTTCAGTTCGGCGGACGGTACGGGCAGCGCCGTGGATCCCGGGGAACGGGGAACCGCGACGTCGTCCCACTTCCGAAAGGACACCGGCAGCAATGACCGAGTCTTCCGCACACACCGAGAAGAAAAAGAAGCCCGCGAAGAAGAAGGGCGGCAACGTCGGCTGGGTACCGGACCAGCACGGCGCGTGGGTGATGGTGATCATCCCACTGGTGGTGGGAATCAGTGTCGCCCGCCCCGCGCTGATCCACCTTCCGCTCGCCGTGGCCTGGTTCGTCGGCTACTTCGCCTTCTTCGCGGCCGGTCTCTGGATGAAGGCCCGCGGGCCCCGTAAACAGCGCTACGTCGCGCCCCTGGTCACCTACGGCGTCATCTGCGTGATCGCCTCGGCCGTGGTCGTCGCGATGAGGCCGACGATCCTCGTCTTCGCGCTGGTCTTCGGACCGCTCGTCGCTGTCGCGGTCTGGGAGGCGTGGAACAGGCGCCCCCGGTCTCTCGTGTCCGGGGAGTCCACGGTGCTCGCGAGCTGCGCGATGATCCCGGTCACCGCCTGGGCCGCCGGTGACCCCATGACGACGCGCCTGTGGGTGTCCACCGCGGTTATCGCCCTCTACTTCTGCGGCACCATCCCCTACGTCAAGACACTGATCCGGAAACGCGGGGACCGGACCTGGTTCATCGGTTCCGTCGCCTATCATCTCGCGGCCGCCGCCACGGTGACCGTGCTCGCCGCGACGGGACTGGTGACCTGGCTCGCCGTGCCGGTGTTCCTCGTCGTCGCCCTGCGCGCATGGTGGATGCCCCGGCAGGCCGGACGCCGTGGTACGCCGTGGCGTCCGCGCACCGTCGGCTTCGGTGAGATGGCCGTTACCGTTCTCGTTCTCGTCGCGGCGCTGGTGCCTCCGGTGGCCGTGTAGCCGCCCCCCACGATGTGTCCCGGCGCCCCACCCCGGGACACGGGGTAGACCCAGGGAATTGAGGGGTTGTTTCGGCTGGCGGGGTCCGTAGGCTCGATGGAGGTTCCGGTATCCATCGGGTCTTCGTGTGAAGAACCGGCGTCCGCCCGGCGAACGGAGACTGTCGAAGGGCCGGTTGCTCCGGCCGCGGTGCCCTGATCCCGGAGGTGGGGATCTTCATGTCCTCTGTTCGCTTCACCCGGTTGGCCGCGTCGGCGTGTGTCCTGGTGCTCCCGGTTCCGCTGGTCAGCGCCTGTGGCGGGAGCGATCCGCTGCCGTCCGGCACCGTGGAGTCCACCCCCACCACCGAATCGTCGACGGGGGCGCCCGAAAAGACCACGGATGCCGCCGGTACCCCCGTCATCCTGATCTACGACGCCTCGAGCAGCATGCTCACGGACGACGCCGGTGGTGCGACGAGGCTGGGCGCCGCGGAGCAGGCGTCTCTCGCGTTGCTCGATGTCCTGGAGGAGGACTCCCCACTGTCGCTCACAACGTTCGGGGACACCGTCCCCGACAGCGTGGGCGACGCGTCCGCGGAGGGGCTGGCGAAGGCCTGCGCCGACGTCACGACCCATTTTCCGTTGGGCACCGGGCAGCGTGACGAGGCGCGGGACGTGATCGTGAATGTCGGGGCCCAGGGGTACACGCCGTTGAAGCTGGCTCTCGAGCAGGCTGAGCGGCAGCTTCCCTCGACCGGCGAGGCGACGATCGTGCTGCTGTCGGACGGGGAGGACACCTGCGGGGCTGGCGACCCGGTCGAAATCGCCCGTGGCATCCGGGCGGAGCATCCCGAGGTGACGGTGAATACCGTGGGCCTGAAGACCGGCAACCGGCAGCTGATCGACTTCGCCGGGGCCGGCGGGGGAACGTTCGTCACCGCGGACAACATCGCCCAGTTGGTCGCGAGGTTGTCCGCCGCGCGCTCGGCGACGACACTGCGTGAGCGGTTGAGCGATTCGGGGGTCTACGGGATCCGGCTCGGGACGGCGATCACCGACATCCGGGCGGAGTACGCTGATCTCCCGCCGTTGTCGGAGGGGTCCCCCGATGACGACCTGGTGGTGATCGTGTGGCGGAACTGCCGCTGGTACTTCAACGGTGAGGGCGCGCTGATCGCCATCGCGCTGATCGGGGACTCGGTGACGGTCGACGGACTCGGCGCGGGAAGTCCGCTCCGGCGCGCCACCGAACTGTTCGGCGATCCTGTGGCGAAGGAGCGTATCCGGGGTGACCTGTGGCGGTTCTGGTACCCGGCCAGCGACGGGTTGTACTGGAAGATCACGTTCACAGGCGATGGCGGCGGTACAACCGGGACGATCACCGTGATCGAGTTGTGCGCCTGCACACCGCCGGTCGAGGCTCCCGCGGCCCGGGAGACGATGGTGGTCAGCTTCGACGGCTACGGACCCCTGAAACTGGGTGCGGGCGCGAGCACACTGGCCGGCCCGGGGGTTTCGCGGACCAAGGCGGTCCCGGACTATTCCGGGGCCGGAAAGTGCTACCACTGGGAAGGCGTGCTCCCGGACTCCCCGGACGTCGGTTTCATCGCATGGGAGGGGGAGATCATCACCGTTCCCGTGGTGAGCACCCGGCGCCCCCTCCCCGGGGAGTGGGCGACCGACCGTGGTGTCGCCATCGGGGATACCGCCGGTGAGCTGCGTGCCGCGTATCCGGATCTGCAGGGCTGGCAGGAATCGAACTTCATCAACGGGCCCGGTCAATACAATGTCTGGAGCACCGACAGTCGGGGCCGGTCAATCGTGTTCCAGCTGAGCGTCGACGGACAGACGGGGCCCGGCCGATGCCGGACAACGCGGTGATCTTCAACCTGTTCGTCACGTCCGCCCCCGCTTCCGGTCCCGTGGGCTTCCGCGGTGAAGCGCTCCACATGCGCGGGTGCGACTGATCCTCTCCGGGGGCGGGGTGATCCCGGCGACCGGGAGCGGGTTCCAGACCCGCTTGATGGTCCCCGGGCCTGCGGCTAGTGTCGGTGTTCGTCGACACAATCGCCGATGGTCGCCCCGGTGCCTCCGGGCCGAGAGAGAATGCCGAGGAACGATGAACGCGTACCGCGATGACCGGGAGGAGACCGGAAATCATCCGGCGCAGAGATGGTGGAACCGGCTCCGAGGGGGACAGCGCATCTTCGCCGTGTCGATGGCCGGGTACCTCGCGCTCCTGGTGCTCGCACTCGCCGTCGTCACGGGCTCCGCGCCGTTCGCCCGCGAGCTCGCGTTGATCCTCATCGTCACAGGCGTCCTGATCGTTCTCGGCGGGGCGACGGCCATGTGTACGGACCAGGACGAGTTCGAGTTCGGCATAACACTCCGGGCGTTGGCGATAGCCTTCGCGGGTGGTTCCGCGGTCACCTTCGGCTACGGCTGCGCACAGGTGCTCCTCGGTGCGCCTGACATCAACTACATGTTCGTCTGGCCGGTCTACGCGACGGTCTGGGCCATCGCGGCCGCGGTGCTGAACCTCCGGCGCGGCATCTGGTCGAGGTAGACCGACCGGCACCGCGCCCCGTGGAGGAGTCACGGGCGCAAGGTACAGGGATCAGTGTCCCCGGTCGGAGGCCAGCAGGGAGTAGTGGGCGGTGTCGACGTACCCGCCACGGTGGAGGGCGGCCTGCCGCTTGATCCCCTCGAAGGTGAACCCGCACCGCTCCGCGACCGACCTGGAGCGGACGTTGTCGGCGATGGTGCTCAGCTCGATGCGGTGGGTACCGTGCGCCAGCGCGTGATCGGTCACGAGATCGAGCGCACGGGGCATGATGCCGCGGCCCCGCGCCCACGGGGCCGTCGCGTAGCTGACCGAGACCGAACCGACCTCCGCATCGGTGAGCCGCAGCGAGATGTTCCCGGCGTAGTGCCCGGGATCGCCGGTCAGCTCGATGGCCCAGAACACCAGGTCCGGGCGGTCCGCGCAGGACCGGAGGTACTCGGAGGCCATGTCGCGGGTGTAGTTCCCGGGTACGGAGGTGAAGTTCACCGAGAGCGGATCGACTGCCGTGGCGAAGACGTCGTCGACGTCTCCCGCGCAGGGGCGACGCAACCGGATCACGCCGTCGCTCAGGGTGTCGAGGGGAATGGGCCAGGTCATCTCGTCCATGTCCACAGCTTATCCGCGAGCGTGCAGACGCGCCGGGCGGTGGTCCCGCGGACATCCACCGGCTGGCCCGGGCGACACGGATCGGCGCTCAGACCTCGATCCGCAGTGTGGGGAGCAGCTGCCGCTGCACCTTTCCCGCCGCCGAGCGTGGAAGGCCGTCCACGAACTCGACCGCACGGATCCGCTCGTGGGGAGCGGTCCGGGCGGCGACATGGTCCATCACGGTCCCGGGATCGATCCGTGATCCCTCGGCCACCACGATGAACGCGACCGGGCACTCGTCGCCGTCGGTGGTGCGTCCCCGGGTGACCACGCAGTCCGCGACCGCGGGGAGCGCGGTGACGATGTTCTCCAGCCTGGAGGGGGAGACCTGGAAACCACGCGAATTGATCACGTCGTCGATCCGGTCGATGATCCGGACCCCGCCACCGGCGTCGCGCTCCGCCCAGTCCCCGGTCCGCAGCCAACCGTCCCGGAACCGGTCCGCGGTCCGCTCCGGGTCATCCAGATATCCGGCCATGACCTGGGGACCGCGGACCCACAGCTCGCCCGCGGCACCGGCGTCGACGTCTGCACCGGTCACCGGGTCGACGATGCGGTCCGCGGTGTCCGGGAGCGGGTGCCCGATCGTGTCGGGAGGGCAGTCCGGGTCGATGGCGAGGTGGGTGACCGGTGAGGCCTCCGTCAGCCCGTACCCCTGGATCACCCGTGCCCCGGTCCGCTTGCGGACGTCCGCGGCGACCTCCGGGGCCAGTGCGGCGGCGCCGTTGATGACGGTGCGCAGCGCGCCGAAGTCCACCTCCGCGGCGAGTGGATGGCGCGCCATGAGCCGAGCCAGCGGGGGAGCGATGAACGAGAGCGCGACGCCGTACGCGCCGTGGCCGCGCAGGAAGCGTTCCGCGTCGAAGGGCTCGGCGATGATGTGGCCGCGCAGCAGCAGCGGGGCGTTGAGCAGGGATGTCATCCCGTAGGCGTGGGTGAAAGGCAGCACCGACATGCACGCCTCGCCCGCCTCGAGCGGCAGGACCGCGGCGAACTGGATCGTGTTCGCCACGATGTTCCGGTGGGTCAGCCGGATCGCCTTGGGTCGCGCCGTCGTCCCGGAGGTGAAGGGGAGTACCGCCACGGAATCCGGGTCCACGGGTCGGGGCCGGATCGCGCTACTCCGCGCCGCGTGCAGCTCCGCCGCGGTATCGGCGTCGATGAGCAGAACGGCACCCGAGCGCCGGATCTGCCACTCCCGGTCCTCCGGTGTGACCTGCACTCCGACGGGGACGACCGTGGCACCGACCGACAGCACCGCGTGGAACGCGACCGCGAACCCGATCCCGTTGGGCACCTGCACCGCGACGCGGTCACCCGCGCGGACACCGCGGTCCACGAGTGCGCCGGCCGCGGCTGCCACCTCCCGGGCGAGCTGCCGGTACGTCACCGTGCGCCGCGGGTCCGTGATCGCCGGGGTGTCGGGGAGCTCGCCGGTGAACAGGAGCCCGGGCAGGGAACGGTCGGGGTAGATCACCGGGCCACCAGCCTCTCCAGGGCGCCGCGCACGACCTCCGGATCGGAGGTGCGCCAGAACGGGGGCATCGAGTTGAGCAGGAAGGAACCGTAGCGGCGGGTCACCAGGCGGTTGTCCAGCACGGCGACGACCCCGCGGTCGTCGGTACGGCGCAGCAGTCGGCCGGCACCCTGCGCCATGAGCAGCGCGGCGTGGCTCGCCGCGACCTCCATGAACCCGTTCCGCCCGTCCGCGTCCGCGGCCTCCTTCCGGGCCTGCAGCAGCGGATCGTCGGGCCGGGGGAAGGGGATCCGGTCGATGATGACCAGCGAACACGTGCGTCCCGGGACATCGACGCCCTGCCACAGCGACAGGGTGCCGAACAGGCAGGTGTTCTCGCTCTTCGCGAACCGCTCCACCAGCGCGCCCGTGCCGTCGTCACCCTGGCAGAGGATGTCGAAGGGCAGGCGCATCCGCATCGCCTGCGTGGCCTGTTCCGCGGCACGCCGGGAGGAGAACAGCCCCAGGGTCCGTCCGCCCGCGGCGGTGATCAGTTCCGCGATCTCGTCGAGCGTCTGCTCCGGTAGCCCGTCCCGGCCCGGATCGGGAAGATCGCGGGCGGTGTAGAGGATCGCGGCCTTCGCCGGGTCGAAGGGGGTGCCGGCGTCGAGGCTGTCGTAGGAGCCGCGGGCGAGGCCCCAGGCGGCGGCCATCGCGTCGAAACGCCCGCCGAGCGTCAACGTGGCGGAGGTCAGGATCACCGTCTGCTCGGCGAACAGTCGTGAGGCGAGGAGACCCGCGACGGACAGCGGAGCGACCCGGAGGGTGTCGCCACGCCGGTCGTCCCGGTTCAGCCACACCACGTCCTGCTGCTTCGTCGGGTCTCCGGTGGCGAAGACCTCCAGCACCCGGACGATCGAGTCGTGCATCTCCTGCAGCGCCGTCGCCACGGACTGGCGTTCGGCCGCGGTGGTCGGATCGTTGGTGACCTCCCCGTCGGGGCTCCGTGCGATCGACTGCCGCAGCGACCACAACGCGTCACGCAGCGCGGTGAGCAGTGACGTCGCGGACGGGTCGATCACGTTCCACCTGCCCTCGGGCATCGCGGCGGACAGCTTCTCCCAGTCGCCCGCGAGGGCGCTGACCTTCTCGTCGCGTCCCTCCGCGCCGAGCTTCCCGGCGCGCTTGGCCAGCAGGGTCAACGTCGGACCGGAGATCTCCGCCGTCGCCACCGCGGTGATCCGCCCGTCCAGCTCGTGGGCCTCATCGATGACAACGACGTCGTGCCCGGGCAGGATCGTGCCCTCCGACAGGGCGTCGATCGCGAGCAGCGCGTGGTTGGTCACCACGACGTCGACGTCCTGGGCCTTCCTCCGGGCGGACTCCGCGAAGCAGTCCTCCCCGTGCGGACAGCGGTTCGCCCCGAGACACTCCCGGGCCGTGACACTCACCTGCTTCCAGGCCAGATCGGGGACACCCGGATCCAGGGAATCCCGGTCGCCGCTCTCCGTCTCCTGCGCCCACTCGTTCAGCCGGACGATGTGCCGACCCATCCAGGAGAGATCCGCCTCGTCGATCAGCGCCTCCTCCGAAGCCTCCGGCTGGCTGATCTTGTTCAGGCACAGGTAGTTCGAGCGGCCCTTCAGGATCGCGAAGGTGGGGCGCCTGCCCATCACGGGCTCCAGTGCGTCCGCCAGGCGGGGGAGATCGCGTTCGACCAGCTGCCGCTGCAGGGCGATCGTCGCGGTGGACACCACCACGGTGGTGCCCGTGGCCTGCGCGTGGGCGAGTGCCGGAATCAGGTACGCCAGTGATTTACCGGTGCCGGTTCCGGCCTGCACCGCCAGGTGCCGCTCCTCCCGCATGGCCTTCGTCACGGCATTCAGCATCGCGACCTGGCCGGGACGCGTGGTACCGCCGATCGCGGACACCGCCGTCCCGAGGAGCTGACCTGTGTCGGGGGAGAGCGCGGCTTCGGGCATGGATCCTTCCCGCAGGGGTGTGGGTGAGTCAGAGGTGCACTTCCGTGGCGGCCGGGAACCGGGCTGATTGCGGCTGCGTGGAATGGGTTGCCCTGCAGTCTAACCCCGGCCCACCGGGACACGGTGCCGTGCCGGGGACATCCTGCGCCGACGGTGCACGATCCCCGGACCGGTGCGGGAGGATCGGACGGGGATACCGCGCGGAGGTCCGGCGAGAACGAGAACGCGGCCCCGGAGCGCTGTTGCATTCCGGGGCCGCGTGACCGGGGCCGGGCGGGAATCAGAACCCGACGAAGCGGGCGCTGAGGGCGGGCTCGTCCCGGGACAGGGCGAGGCCCTCCCACGGGAGGGTGACCAGCTGCGCGGCCAGGTGTTCACGGGCCTCATTCAGGGTCGGGAGTCCCTCCACCGGCCTGCCGTCCCGGATCATCGGGATGGTCAGCTCGCGGGCGGTCAGCGTACCGGTGTCCGGGGTCTCCGCGTCGATCGGCAGCACGATCTCCTCGACCGCGGTCCCGGTGTCGCGGTGCGTGCGCAGCGCCCGCTTCGCGCCGCCACGGCTGGCCTTGTTGCGGGAACGCTTGGCGACGGGCTTGCCGTCGACCTCGACCAGCTTGTACACCATGCCCGCGGTCGGGGCGCCCGAACCGGTGACGACCGAGGTGCCCACACCGTAGATGTCCACCGGGTCACCGGACAGGCCTGCGATCGCGAACTCGTCCAGGTCGGAGGAGACGACGATCTTGGTGTTGTGGTTGCCGAGTGCGTCGAGCTGGCGCCGGACCTGCCGGGTCAGCATGCCCAGATCGCCGGAATCGATCCGGACCGCGCCGAGCTTGGGGCCGCCGACCCGCACCGCGGTCTCGACGCCGTTGGTGATGTCGTAGGTGTCGACCAGGAGGGTGGTGCCCACACCGAGGGAATCGATCTGGGCCCGGAACGCGGCCTCCTCGTTCGCGCTCCCGTCCTCGTTGACGTGGAGGAGCGTCCAGGAGTGGGCGGCGGTGCCGCCGGCCGGGATCCCGTAGCGGAACGCGGCCTCGAGGTTGGAGGTCGAGTGGAAGCCGGCCAGGTACGCCGCACGCGAGGAGGCCACGGCGGCGTACTCGTGGGTCCTGCGGGAACCCATCTCGATGATCTTCCGGCCGTTGGCGGCGGTGACCATGCGGGCGGCGGCGGACGCCACGGCGGAGTCCGCGTTCATGATCGAGAGGACGACCGTCTCCAGGAGGACGCACTCGGCGAAGGTGCCGCGGACGGTGAGGATCGGGGAGTGCGGGAAGTAGAGCTCGCCCTCCCGGTAGCCGTCGATCCGACCGGAGAAACGGTAGTTCCTCAGGTATTCCAGGGTGCGTTCGTCGAGGAAGTCGAGCGACGCCAGCTGCTCGTCGGTGAAGACGAAGTCCTGCACCGCGCGGAGGACGCGTTCGGTTCCGGCGACGACGCCGTAGCGGCGCTCGTTGGGGAGGCGACGGGCGAAAACCTCGAAGGCGCACTCGCGGTCGGCGGTTCCGTCACGCAGCGACGCCTGCAGCATCGTCAGCTCGTACATGTCCGTCAGCAGGGCGCTGGAACGGTGGTTTTGTTTTGATTCCGGGGTGATGTGATTCACGCACCCCACTGTAGTCCCATCGTTTCGGGCACCGACAGCACCGGTACTTTTCCGGGGGAGCGCCGGTGTGCCGCCGTAACCGAGGCGGTCCCGCATGTCCGAACGGAAACGGATAGTCTTGTGGACATGAGTTCGCCCACACCGGTACCAGTAGAGACGGAGAACGTCGACGTCCTCACGAGTGAGAACCTGCCCTGGATGTGCATCGTCTGGGACGATCCGGTCAATCTCATGAGTTACGTCACCTACGTGTTCGAGACGGTGCTCGGCTACGACCGCAAACGTGCGACGGAGCTGATGATGCAGGTCCACACCGAGGGCAAGGCCGTCGTCTCCTCGGGGGAGAAGGACAAGGTCGAGGCGGACGTGAAGAAGCTGCACACCGCCGGTCTCTGGGCGACTATGCAGCAGGCCGGTTGAGAGGCGGAGATACACGACATGGAACCCTGGAAACGCAGGAAGGGCCTGATCCGCGGTCGGGCCAGATTCACCGCCACGTTCGACCCCATGGAACGGGAGGTCCTCGGTGACCTCGCCGCCACCGTGGCGGAGGCCCTGATCCGCCGGGCGCAGTCCGCCCCGAAGGACGAACTCGCGGAGCTCACCGGAATGCCCAGCGGGCACAGGGAGGCCCCCGAGGATCCGGCGCTACGCCGACTCCTCCCTGATTTCGAACGGGCCGGTGACGAGGAGTACGAGGGGGACAACTCCCTGCTCCGCAGCCTCCACGAGAACGACATCTGCCGGGGCAAGCTCGAGAACCTCCAGGTGATCAGCGAAGCGCTCGGACCGAACGGCAACGTCGCTGTGGTCGTGCCCGAATCCGAGGTCAACGCCTGGATCACCGGGCTGAACGACATCCGCCTCTACGTCGCCTCCGGGGAGGTCAACGGGGAGGCCGCGGAGGAGGAGCGTGCCGCGCTCGTCGAATGGCTGGCGTTCAACCAGGATTCCCTGCTCGCCGCCCTGATGGGGTGACCCCGCCGCAGGCGGGGGAATCCGACGTGACTCACGAATGATGAGGAAATGACGTGCCCAGGTATCCCGACCGTTCCGCCTTCCACATCCCCGATCCCGGATCAGCATTCCCCGGTGGGCTGCCCGCCGCGGCGACACCGTCCGCCCTTTCCCCGGTGGCCGCGGGCCGGGTGCGTCTCCGCACGGCGGTGCGACTCACCCTCGGCTGGGTGATCGCGATCTGGGTCGTGTTCCTGGCCAACTTGCTCAGCGGTGGCCACCTCAACTCCTTCGGGATCCATCCGCTGGACCCCGCGTTCCTGCCCGCGATCCTCAGCTCCCCGTTCCTGCACGCCGGGTTCGGCCACATCACGGGAAACACGACCATCGGTGTCGTCGCCGCGTTCCTCATCGGGCTCTCCGGAAGGAGAACCTTCTTCGAGGTCACGGTGATCTGCATGGTCATCGGCGGCCTGGGCACCTGGCTCCTCGGGGGAGTCGGGACGAACCACATCGGCGCCTCGGGACTGGTGTACGGCTGGATGAGCTACCTCATGGTCCGCGGCTTCTACAACCGCTCCCTCGGACAGATCCTCGTCGGTGTCATTCTCTTGTTCTCGTTCTCCGGCATGATCTACGGGTTTCTGCCGCAGGCGGGCCTGTCCTGGCAGGGGCACCTCTTCGGCGCGGTCGGCGGGGTGGTCGCCGGCGCGACCATCAGATCCGACGATCCGGTCCGGCGCCCACCGCGTACGGGAAGAGGGCTTCCATGAGGAGACTGACGGGGCTGCTCGTGTGTGCGTCGGTGCTGTCCGCCTGCACCATTCCCACGGATGGCGGGAGTGGGAACGGGGGCGACGATCAGCGTCCCCCGGCGTCGACGGGGGCCTCCCCGTGGGCCACCGCCACCACGTCGGAGATGCCGCCCGGGGCCCGGGAACTGCAGCGCGTGGCGGACGAGATCGCCGCTGCCGCGGTCGCGGACGGTCCTGTGGGCGTCGCACTCGCCGACGGGCACTCCGTCGCGGAGGCGGGATCGGTCACCGTCGGACCGGCCTGGTCCACCGTGAAGGTGCCGGTGTCCATGGCGGTCCTGTACCGCGGCACCGGGACCGTGGAGACCGTCGACCGGGCGATCACGGTGAGCGACAACGCCGCCCTGGACACACTGTGGTACTCCCTCGGCGGTGGGACCGACGCCGCGGCGGCCACCGAAGAGATCCTCCGGAAGGCCGGTGATGAAACCACGGTCCCACCGGAGATCACCAGGCCCGGGTTCTCCGCCGCGGGCCAGACCGCCTGGGCGCTCGCCGACCAGGCACGGTTCGCCCACCAGATGACCTGCATCCCGGGGGCCGGCGCTGTACTGACCGCGATGAATCAGATCACCGAAGCGCAGTCCTACGGACTCGGACGGATTCCGGGCCTCCCGTTCAAGGGCGGGTGGGGGCCGGACGACTCCGGCGACTACCTGGTCCGGCAGTTCGGTGTCCTGCAGACCCCGGACGGGGAGGTCGGCGTCGCGCTGGCGGTGCGACCCGGGGACGGCACCTACGACACCGGACGGGCGATGCTCGACCGGATGGCCGGCACGCTGCGGACAGCCATCGACGACGGCGGTTTCACGGACGCGACCGCGTGCGCACCCGAGCCCTACCCCGAAGCGGCGCCGGTACCCGACGACGCGGAGCCGCGCTGACCGTTCCGCCCGACGGTGGGGACGGAAGGGCCCGGCGGAGGGACTCGCGTTGACCGCGTGGAACCCGGACACGGCGCCCGTATCCACCGCGTTGGAGAGCAGCCCGGTTCCCGCGTGGGGCGCGCCGGATAGGATCGGGGACGTGAGTACTCTGGAACCCCCAGCAGACGAGAAGATCCGTGCCGGGACACCCCCGACGGCGGATTCACCGATCGGCATCTTCGACTCCGGTGTCGGTGGGCTGACGGTCGCCCGGACCATCGTCGATCAGCTCCCGAGCGAATCGATGATCTACATCGGGGACACGGGCAACGGCCCCTACGGTCCACTGCCCATCCGCCGGGTCCGGGAACACTCCATGGCTGTCGCGGACGAACTGGTCCGCCGCGGGTGCAAGATGATCGTCATCGCCTGCAACACCGCCACCTCCGCCTTTCTCCGTGACGCCCGGGAGCGCTACGAGATCCCGGTCATCGGTGTGATCCTGCCCGCGGTGCGGCGGGCGGTCTCGACGACCCGCAACGGCCGTATCGGTGTCATCGGCACGGCCGGGACGATCAGCTCCGGCGCCTACCAGGAACTGTTCGCCGCCTCCCCGTCCGTCGAGTGCTTCGCCACCGCCTGCCCGAGCTTCGTCGACTTCGTGGAGCGCGGCATCACCTCCGGACGGCAGATCCTCGGAGTCGCGCAGGCCTACGTCGAACCCCTGCAGGCGGCGGGCGTCGACACCCTCGTTCTGGGATGCACGCACTACCCCCTGCTGAGTGGCGTCATCCAGTTGGCGATGGGGGAGCACGTGACGTTGGTGTCATCCGCCGAGGAAACCGCCAAGGACGTGCTGCGGACCCTGAGCCAGATGGATCTGCTCGCGGAGCCCGGAACGCCGTCCCGCACCTTCGAATCCACCGGCGATCCGCGCCTTTTCACGCAGCTCGCAGGCCGTTTCCTGGGTCCCGATGTGACACAGGTGAGCCACCTCGACGGGCTGTAACCCGCGCCGGACACGACACGTTTTCAGGCTGAGAGATACCCATGCGGCCCCGAGTCATGGCACAGTGATTCCTATGAAGTTGACCATCCTCGGGTGCACCGGAAGCCTGGGAGCCCCAAAAGGGCCCGCTTCCGGGTACCTCCTGCGCGGGACCCGCGGCCCGGCGGTGATCATGGACTTCGGTCCGGGAACCCTCGCGGCGCTGCAGCAGGTGCAGGATCCGGCGGACGCCCACGTGATGTTCTCCCACCTGCACGCGGACCACTGCATGGACTTTCCCTCCCTCATGGTGTGGCGCCGCTACCACCCGGCGTCCGCCGCTCCCGCGCGCAACCTGTGCTGCGGTCCCGTCGACCTCCCGACCCGGATGGGGCGTCTCTCCGCCGACATCGAGGGCGAGGTGGACGACATGTCCGATTCCTTCGCGTTCGTGCCGTGGCGGGACGGTGAGCCGGAGACCGTCGCCGACTTCACCGTGACCCCGTTCTCCGTGGTGCACCCCATCGAGGCCTACGGGCTGCGTGTCGAGGAACCCGCGACCGGTCGTGTCCTCGCGTACTCCGGGGACACCGGGTGGTGCGACAACCTCGTCGAGCTGGCTCGCGGCGCGGACGTGTTCCTGTGCGAGGCGACGTGGGGTGATGAATCCGCCGGGAAACCGGAGGCCATGCACATCTCCGGGCAGGAGGCGGGGCGCGCGGCGCGGCTCGCGGGTGTGCGGCGGCTCGTTCTCGTCCACATCCCCCCGTGGGTCGACGACGAGGCCACCGTCGAGGCCGCCCGGTCCGAGTTCGACGGCGAGATCATTCTGGGACGCGCCGGGATGGAGCTGGACATCTAGCTCCGCGCACCATCTGCAGCGGCTTCCGGGGCCCGCGGCCGGCGGCACGGAAAACCCCGATCAGCGGGGTTTTGGCGCGCCGGGCGCGGCGGATCTCATCAGCGGAGAATCCGACCGGTGCGGTCGGGGTGCGTCGACTCCGCCGGGGGTCGGTGTGGCTGCCGCCCCGCGCGGGGCGGCACCGCCTTCGTGGGGTGGTGGATGCGGTACACATCCACCGGTCTAAGGCGTGATCACCAGCTTCACCACCTTGTTCTCCGCCGCGTTGGCGAACAGGTCGTAGGCCTCGATGAACCGGTCCATCGTGTAGTGGTGCGTGGCCATCTTCCTGGCGGGCAACTTGCCGGATTCGACCATGCGCATCAGTTTGTCGATGGAGTAGCCGTCGATGAGTCCCATGCTGATGTTGATGCTGGAGATCCACAGGTCCTGCAGGGGCAGATCGACGGACCTGCCGTGGACGCCGACGTTGGCGACGCTGCCGTGTGGCCGGACGATGTCCAGGCAGGTACTGAAGGTCTGCGGGATGCCGACGGCCTCGACCGCGACATCGACCCCGAGGCCGTCGCTGGACAGTGCCCTGATCTTCTCGACCGCGTCGGGATCGCCGGCGTTGACCTTGTGGGTGGCGCCGAACTCGATCGCGGTGTCCATCCGGTTCTCGTCCATGTCGACGGTGATGACCCGTCCGGCGCCCGCGAGCCCCGCGGTCATGACGGCGGACAGCCCGACCGGCCCGGCACCGACCACGGCGACGGTGTCGCCCGGTTTCGTGCGGCCGTTCAGGATGCCGATCTCGAACCCGGTGGGAAGTGCATCGGTGAGGAACAGGACGTCCTCATCGCTCAGCCCGTCCGGAACGGCGTAGAGGGATGTCTCGGCGAAGGGCACCCGGCAGTACTCGGCCTGGGTTCCGTCGATGAGATGCCCGAGGATCCATCCGATTCCGCCGACGGTCTGGCAGTGCGAGTAGTTACCGACCTTGCAGAAGCTGCATTTTCCGCAGGAGGTGATGGCGGGGATGATGACCCGGTCACCGACCTTGAACTCCGTGACCGCGTCGCCGACCTCCGTGATGGTGCCGACGGCCTCGTGGCCGAGGATCCGGCCGTCGGTCACCGCGGGGACATCACCCTTCAGGATGTGGAGATCGGTGCCGCAGATGGTGGTGGCGTCGATTCTGCAGATGACGTCGGTGGGGTCCTGGATGGTCGGATCCGGTACCTCCTCCCAGGACTTCTGGCCGGGGCCGTGGTAGACGAGTGCCTTCATGGGGGCCTCCTTGTTGAGATTGAGTTTCACCAAGAATGTACTTTTGTTAACCTATTTGCCGACGGTATACCATTTACCCACCCTGCAACAGGGGTATGTTTCGATACCGATTTCAACGTCCTGTTCGGAGGGATGTTTCCGGACAGGGGGTGGGCGGGTTCCGGGGGTCATCGTCCGGTGACGCCGCCACCGCGGAGACCCGACGGGCCGGTCGCGGATACCGTCGCAGGGCACGGTGTCCGACGTACCGGGTTCCGGGGGTGGCCGCTCCGGCGGCGGGAACCGGTGGGACATCGGCGGCGAGGGTGGGGCCCCGGGGCGGCGGTGCCGTGCCGGGTATCCTGACGGGCATGACATCTTCCTTCACTCGCGCAGACGGCCGCTCACTCGACGAGATGCGGCCGGTTTCCATCACCAGAGGCTTCACCACCAACCCGGCGGGAAGTGTCCTGGTCGAATTCGGCAACACCCGGGTCATGTGCACGGCGTCCGTCGAGGAGCGGATCCCGCGCTTCAAGGTCGGTTCCGGTGAGGGCTGGTTGACCGCCGAGTACTCGATGCTCCCCGCAGCCACGCACGACCGCATGCCCCGGGAGTCCATGCGCGGGAAGGTGAAGGGCCGGACCCACGAGATCTCCCGGCTGGTCGGTCGCTCACTGCGCGCCGCCATCGACCTCTCCCAGCTCGGCGAGAACACCATCGCCCTCGACTGTGACGTGCTCCAGGCCGACGGTGGCACCCGCACCGCCGCGATCACCGGTGCCTATGTCGCGCTCGCGGACGCCGTCGCCGCGCTGCGCGAGCGCGGGGTCCTGACCGGAGATCCGCTCCTTCCCCCGGTCGCCGCTGTCTCGGTCGGCATCATCGACGGTCGCGTCTGCCTCGACCTGCCCTACGAGGAGGACTCCCGTGCCGAGGTCGACCTGAACGTCGTCATGACCGAATCAGGCAACTTCGTCGAGGTCCAGGGTACCGGCGAGGCGGGCACCTTCTCCCGGGACCAGCTGAACGCGATGCTGGATTCCGCGGAGATCGGCTGCCGCCAGCTCATCGCCGCCCAGAAGGCCGCTCTCGAGACACCCCTGAAGGGCTGAGCGCCGGTGCTTCTCCATGTGGCATCGCACAACCCCAAGAAACTGAGGGAACTCCGCCGGGTGCTCGACGCCGCCGGCGTCGAGGGCATTGAACTGCTCTCGTCGGAGGATCTGCTCGGATACCCGGAGCCCGTCGAGGACGGGCGGACCTTCGCCGACAACGCGCTGATCAAGGCGCGGGCAGGCGTGGCGGCCACCGGGATCACCACCCTCGCCGATGACTCCGGACTCGCCGTCGAGGAGCTCGGTGGAATGCCCGGCGTGCTCTCCGCGAGGTGGTGCGGCAGGCACGGCGACGACGAGGCCAACAACGAACTGCTTCTGGCGCAGATGGCCGATGTCCCGCTGAAGCGACGGAAGGCGGCGTTCGTCTCGGTCTGCGCACTGGTCACCCCGGACGGGGAGGAGTGGGTCGAGAAGGGCACCTGGTCCGGGCGGCTCGTCCGCACCCCGGTGGGGGAGAACGGCTTCGGCTATGATCCGCTGTTCATCCCCACGGAGGAGGACGAGCGCGTGGGCGACACGGACGAGCGGCCCCGGTCCTCGGCGGAGTTGTCGCCGGAGGAGAAGGACGCCCTGTCACACCGCGGCAAGGCACTCGCCGCGCTGGTGCCGGCGCTCGCGGAGCTAGTGCGGCGTTCCGAGCTCGAGGGTACCGCCGTGGGCACCGACGAAGGACGCCTCATCGCGGTGGACACCGGCGATGAGGCGGAGGTTGAAGCAGCGGAAGAGGATGACGCGCAGGAATCCCGCGACAGCTAGGGGAATGAATCAGAGATCGAACGCCGCCGTGACCTCACGGCGGCGTTTGTGCTCGATCCAGAAGGACATGAAGGGGACCGTGCCGGCCAGCGCGGTGGTCAGCCAGCGCACCGGCTCCCACCGGGCCTTGATGCCGAGGTTCATCGTCGCCATGAGGTAGCACATGTAGAACAGTCCGTGCAGCTGGCCGATGAGGGTGGCCCAGCTGGGCATCTCGACGTGGAAGATGTAGTCGAGGATCATGCGGCCGGTGAGGATCAGCAGCCAGATACCGGTCACCCAGGCGGCGACGACGAAGATCCGGAGGGCTGTCCGGATCCGGTCCCGGCGGCCGTTCGGGACGGTGGTGTCTGTTGAGGTTGAGGGGGCAGTCACGGAAATGGACCTCTTTCACTCGGTTTTGTCGCTGCGGCGACGGGGCGTGTTGAGGGCGTTGAACGTCTCGATGTCGATTGACGGCCGGGGCGGGAGGAAGTCCTCGTCGATCTCCGTCATCTCCCCGCGGGCCTCACGCTCGGCCTTCTCCCGCTCGCCGGGAGCCTGGCCGGTCTCCCGGACCTCCCGTTCATACTCGCCGATCTTCCAGTAGGCGTAGATGAAGAAGGCTCCGAATGCGGGCCACTGCAGGGCGTACCCGAGGTTCTGGAAGGAACCCGATCCGGACCGGAACCGGGTCCACTGCCACCAGGCCAGAAACAGGGTGGTCAGAACCGCGACGGCGAGGAGCAGGAGCCGGAAGAAGTGCACGCGGGGGCGTGTCTGTTTCCCGGGCTTGTCCATGTCGTTCACACCTGTCGACGATACCCCACCGGGGTACGCCGTCAGTCACCCGGAGGGAACCTGATTCGGACGCCGTGGGCCGGTGATTGTAGGATGACGCGCAGCGTGCCCTCAGTGGGCACCCGCGCCCGTGGCGGAATTGGCAGACGCGCTGGATTTAGGTTCCAGTGTCTTATGACGTGGGAGTTCAAGTCTCCCCGGGCGCACCCCACCCCTCCGGGCGTTGTCGTCCGGAGGGGTTTCTGTTTCCCCGGGTGCGTACGGATACCGGACCCGTGAGCATCTCCCGCGGTTACGACGCCCGGTTGGCGGAATCCGGCACGCTGATCGGCGTCGAGTTCGGGGAGGGCCGGAATCCGGGAGGGGAATCATCCGTGGGGAGGGATGTGCGGGTTCATTCCTGCCCAGCCCGGGGATGGTCCCGGGCCCCGCCCGGGGGCTCGGTGATGACTGCGCCGCCTCTCCCCGGGGGCTCGGTGATGACTGCGCCGCCTCTCCCCGGGGGCGGGTGCCGAGCGGGGTCGACGAGACACGGGATCTCGTGTCCGGGATCCTGGATGAGGGGCGGGATACGTCGGGGGCGGTGCGGGAGGGCTGAGGTAACCACCCCTTTGCGGGGGTGGTCAATCCAGTTCCGGGGGCGAAACAGTTTTTCCCGCTCAACTACGGTTTTTGTCGACGCCGCCCCCGTTTCGCGAAGGTGGAGCACGGACACGCTCACAAAAGATGACGCTTTCCTCATGATTCTGTGGCACATTTGCCTGGGCAAAACTAGCGGCTCCCGGGCCGCCCACTTCCATGCAAACAGGAGAGTTTCCACGTGACTGAGCACCAGCACACCTTCGGCAGCGACCGACTCATAGACAACCTCGGGGAGCAGAATTACGCACTGAGTTTCTCCGGTCAGGGTTTCGACTGGTTGCGCACGCTGCGCGACTCCCTCGCCACGGGTGCAGGCTCCAACGTCTCCGGCATAGTGGAACAGGCCGACAAGCTCCTCTCACCGGTGTCCGACGCCCTCGTCGGCGCCCGCCCGCACGGCTTCGATCCCGTCGCATGGGCGGACACCGACGGGGAACCGGCCTTCGACACCGCGCAGGCCGCGGTCAGCGTCCCGGGTATCTTCACCGCGCAGCTCGCGGTCCTCGACTCCCTGGAATCCCAGGGCCTGGACATCGAACTCGCCACGGCGGTCATCGGCCACTCCCAGGGGGTGCTCGGTGTGCATCTGATGAAGGACGTCTCCCGGGCCGCGGAACTCGTCGCCGTCGCGGAGCTCATCGGCGTGGCCATGACCCGCACCGGCCGGATGACCGGGCTCATCCAGCAGGGCGAGAATTACCCGATGCTCCTGATCCAGGGGATCACCCGGGAGCAGCTGACCGAGGCCATCGCCGCGACCTGCGGCGACGTCGATGAGCGGGTCCGCCCCGTCATCGGTCTGCGCAACGGGATCGACGCCTTCGTGGTCGTCGGCCGGCCCGCGGACCTGACCGCGGTGAAGGAACTGCTGCAGAAGTTCGCCGCGCGCGACGCGAAGGCGATCGAGAACAAGGAGCGCGGCGGCAAGCCGTTCGCCCCCGCCTTCACGCCGCTGAAGGTGCAGACCGGTTTCCACCATCCCGCCTTCAACCCGGGCGTGGAGCAGGTCGTCGAATGGGCCGGTGCCTGTGGCATCGACACGGATCTCGCCCGCGCCGTCGCCGCCGACGTGATGGTCAACCCGGTCGACTGGGTCGCCGAGGTCAGCGGTGCGGCCGATGCGGGAGCCTCCTGGATCTTCGAGATCGGCCCCGACGGCGGCGTCGCCGCTCCCACGCGGAAGATCGTCACCGGCCGTGGTGTCGGTGTGCTCGCCGTTCACGACGGGGCCGGCCAGGCACGGCTCTTCGATCCGGGCCTGCCGATGGAGCCCCCGGCCGACTTCAGCCGTTTCGCCCCGCGCGTCGCCCGCGACGCCGACGGCAACGACATCCTCGTCACCAGGTTCACCGAGCTCACCGGCTATTCGCCGATGCTGCTCGCAGGCATGACCCCCACCACCGTCGACCCCGAGATCGTCGCCGCCGCCGCGAACGCCGGCAACTGGGCTGAGATGGCCGGTGGGGGACAGGTCACCCCCGCGATCCTCGAATCGAACATCGCGAAGCTCACCGACCTCCTCGAACCGGGTGTGAACGCCCAGTTCAACTCCATGTTCCTCGATCCGTACCTGTGGAAGATGCAGATCGGCGGAAAGCGCCTCGTGCAGCGCGCCCGCGCCAACGGCGCCCCGATCAACGGGGTCGTCGTCACCGCCGGTATGCCGGACCACGACGAGGCCGTGGAACTCATCCACGAGCTCCGCGAGGCCAACATCCCGTGGGTCTGCTTCAAGCCCGGTGCCGTCAAGCACATCCGCAAGTGTCTCGATGTCGCGGCGGCCGTCCCCGAGATTCCCGTGATCATCCAGGTCGAGGGCGGCAAGGCCGGTGGGCACCACTCCTGGGAGGACCTCGATGACCTGCTGATCGCCACCTACGGCGACATCCGCGCGCACTCGAACGTCGTGCTCTGCGTCGGCGGCGGTATCGGCACCCCGGAGCGGGCCGCCGACTACATCACCGGCGAGTGGGCGACCGCCCACGGCCTGCCCGCCATGCCCGTCGACGGCATCCTCGTCGGTACCGCGGCGATGGCGACGAAGGAGGCGAAGACCTCCGAGGCCGTCAAGCAGCTGCTCGTCGACACCACGGGCATCGACGGCTGGGTCGGCGCCGGCCACGCCGCCGGTGGCATGGCCTCCGGCCGCAGCCAGCTCGGCGCGGACATCCACGAGATCGACAACTCCGCCGCGAAGGCCGGTCGACTCCTCGACGAGGTAGCCGGCGACGCCGACGCCGTCGCCGCCCGCCGCGACGAGATCATCACCGCCATCGGCCGCACCTGCAAGCCCTACTTCGGTGACCTCACCGACATGACCTACCGCACGTGGCTGCAGCGCTACCTGGAGCTCTCCGGACCCCACAAGGGGGAGTGGACCGACATCACCTGGTTCAACCGCTTCGAGGAGATGGTCGCCCGCACCGAGGCCCGCCTCACCGACACGGACCACGGAACCTTCACCCCGGCCGTCACCCTGACCGAGGCCGACGCACCGCGCACCGCGGTCGAGAAGCTCATCGAGACCTACCCGCAGGTCGAGTCCGAACTGCTGCACCCGGCGGACGTCGCCTGGTTCCTCGGGCTCTGCCGCACCCCGGGCAAGCCCGTCAACTTCGTCCCCGTCATCGACGAGAACGTCCGCCGCTGGTGGCGCTCCGACTCCCTGTGGCAGGCCCACGACGAGCGCTACGACGCCGACCAGGTGTGCATCATCCCCGGGCCGGCCGCCGTCGCCGGCATCACCCGGATGAACGAGCCCGTCGCCGATCTGCTCGCCCGCTTCAACGCCGCCACCATCGAGCGCGTCGGGGAAACCTCCACCGAGGCACCCGCCACCGTCGACACCGCCCCCGTCCCGCGGGTGCTCGCCGCGCCGGGCACCTACTGGGCCGGACGCCACACAGCATCCCTCATCGACCGCCTCGGTGCACCGGACGCCTGGGAGACCGCCACCGACGGCCGCTCGGCGACCCACTCCGCGACCGGATCGACCCTCGTCGAGCAGGACGACACCCACGCGGTGCTCACGGTCCCGCTCGCCGGTTCCACCGCGGCCGGCACCACCACGGATCTCACCATCCGCTTCACCCTGCCCGCCGACGCCGTCCCCGGTTCCGTCCCGCAGGTCACCCAGGCCGACGCCGAGAAGGCGATGGGTGAGCTCACCCGCGTCGCCGCCGGCGGCACCCTCGCCGAACTCGACGGACACACCGCCCGCTGGTCCACCACCCTGGACCTCGGCCACACGGCCGACTACCAGGGCGTGACCACCGGCTACCTGCCCTCAACCCTCACCCCGGCAGGCACCGCCCCCGACGTCCTCGTCGGCCGCGCCTGGCCCGCCGTGTTCGCCGCCGTGAACTCCGCCGTCATCCCCGGCACCGACTCCGCGTCCGTCGTCGAGGGCATGCTCTCCCTGGTCCACCTCGAGCACCACCTCAAGCTCGACCGCGAGCTGCCCGTCCCCACGGCCGACAGGCCCGTGCAGCTCGACGTGACCGCCACCGCCGACGAGGTCACCGACACCGACATCGGACGTGTCGTCGTCGTCCGCGCGAAGCTCACCGCCGACGGCGAACCCCTGGGCACCCTGTCCGAGCGTTTCGCCATCCGCGGCCGCAACGGCCGGGCCACCGCGAACACCAACACCTCGGTCCTGCCGAGCGTCATCGACAGCCCGCGCTCCTTCCGCTCCATCGCCACCGTCACCGCCCCGAAGGACCTCCGGCCCTTCGCCGTGGTCTCCGGTGACCGCAACCCGATCCACGTCTCGCCGACCGCGGCCGGACTCGCCGGCCTGCCGGGCGTCATCGTCCACGGCATGTGGACCTCCGCCATCGGCGAACTCATCGCCGCCTCCGGCTACTCCGACGACAGCACCACCACCGCGCCTGGCCGCGTCGTCGAGTACACCGCCACGATGCTCGCCCCGGTCCTGCCCGGCTCCACGATCGAGTTCACCGTCGAGCGCACCGGCATCGACGACCGTCCAGGCTGCGGTGAGGTCCGCAGCGTCACGGCCACCGTCGGAGGCAATCCCGTGCTGGTGGCCACCGCCGTCATGGCCGCGCCCAGGACCTTCTACGCCTTCCCCGGCCAGGGCATCCAGTCCCCGGGCATGGGCATGGACGCCTACCTCTCCTCCGCCGCGGCGAAGGAGGTCTGGGACCGCGCCGACGCGCACACCCGCGGCAAGCTGGGCTTCTCCGTCCTTGAGATCGTGCGCAACAACCCGACCGAGGTCGTCGTCCACGGCGAGCGCTTCCACCACCCGGACGGCGTCCTGTTCCTCACCCAGTTCACCCAGGTCGCCATGGCGACCCTCGGCGTGGCCCAGGTCGCCGAGATGCGCGAGGCCGGCGCCCTGAACCAGCGCGCCTACTTCGCCGGCCATTCCGTCGGCGAGTACAACGCCCTCGCCGCCTACGCCCGGGCGCTCACCCTGGAATCCGTCGTCGAGATCGTCTACCGCCGCGGCCTGACCATGCACCGCCTCGTCGAACGCGACGAGAACGGCAACTCCAACTACGCGCTGGCCGCACTGCGCCCGAACAAGATGGGGCTCACCGCCGACAACGTCGGCGAGTTCGTCGCCCGCATCGCCGAGGAGTCCGGCGAGTTCCTCGAGATCGTCAACTACAACCTCGCCGGCCTGCAGTACGCCGTCGCCGGCACCGTCACCGGCCTGAAGGCACTCGGTGCCGCCGCCGAGAAGGCCGCGCCGGGTCAGCGTGCGTTCATCCTCATCCCCGGCATCGACGTGCCCTTCCACTCCTCGGTCCTGCGTGACGGCGTGGACGATTTCCGCGACCACCTCAACTCCCTGCTGCCGCAGGAACTGGACCTGGACGTTCTCGTCGGGCGCTACATCCCGAACCTCGTCGCCCGCCCGTTCGAGCTCACCCGTGACTTCGTCGAGTCCATGACCGAGGTCGTCGACTCGCCGCTGCTCACCGGGATCCTCGAGGATTTCGACGCGGCCGCCGCGAACGAGCAGAAGCTCGCCCGCACCATCCTCGTCGAGCTGCTCGCCTGGCAGTTCGCCTCCCCGGTCCGCTGGATCGAGACGCAGGACCTCGTCCTGCGCGACACCGACCACGGTGGACTCGGCGTGGAGCGCTTCGTCGAGGTCGGCGTGGGCTCCGCCCCGACGATCGCGAACATGATGGGCCAGTCACTGCGTCTCCCGCAGTACGCCCACTGCGACATCGAGGTCCTCAACATCGAGCGTGACCGCAACGTCGTGTTCGCCACCGACGAGATCATCCACGAGACAGCCGTCGAGGAGGAGAACACCGACACCGGTGCCACCGCCGGGACACCGGCCGTCGAAGGCTCCGCTCCCGCGGAACCCGCGGCAGCAGCCGCCCCGGTCGAGCAGGCCGCTCCTGCCGCGCCGGCCGGCGGGCCACGCCCGGAGGACATCGCCTACGGGCCAGCCGACGCCACCGCGCTGCTCATCGCCCTGTGGACGAAGGTCCGTCCGGAGCAGATGGGTGTCACCGACTCCATCGAGACCCTCGTCGACGGTGTGTCATCCCGCCGCAACCAGCTCCTGCTCGACCTCGGTGTCGAGTTCGGGCTCGGCGCCATCGACGGTGCCGCCGACGCGGAGATCGCCGACCTGAAGAACACCGTCTCCCGCATGGCGAAGGGCTACACCGCCTTCGGCCCGGTGCTCTCCGACGCGATCGCCGACGCCCTGCGCCGAATCACCGGCCCCACCGGCAAGCGCCCCGGCTACATCAGCGAGCGCGTCACCGGAACCTGGCAGCTCGGGCAGGGCTGGGCCGACCATGTCACCGCGGCCGTGGTCGCCGGCTCCCGCGAGGGAGCCTCCCTCCGGGGCGGCGACCTCGCCACCCTGAGCCCCGCCGCGCCGTCCAACACCGGTGAGCTCGACGCCCTCATCGACGCCGCCGTCCAGCAGGTCGCCGCCGACCACGGGGTCTCCGTCGGACTTCCGTCCGCCGGCGGCGCCGGCGGCGGGGTCGTCGACTCCGCCGCACTCGGCGAGTTCGCGGAGCAGGTAACCGGCAGGGCCGGCGTCCTCGCCGCCACCGCCCGCACCATCCTCACCCAGCTGGGCCTCAACCACACCCCGCGCACCGCCGGTCTCTCCGACGCCGAGGCCGACCAGAGCTTCTTCGAGCTCGTCAGCAAGGAACTGGGCTCCGACTGGCCGCGCCTGGTCTCGGAGACCTTCGAGGCCGAGCGCACCGTGCTCATCGACGACCGGTGGGCGACCGCCCGCGAGGACGTCATCCGCGTCGCCGCGGGGGAGATCGACGGCGAGGGCCTCGACGTCACCGGCACGGGTTCGGCCGTAGCCGACCTAGCCACCCACCTCGCAGGCAAGGCCGACGAGACGACCGCCGCCACGCTGCGCCGCCTCGCGGAGCAGGCACGCGACACCACGCCCGGCGCCTACGCCGACGATGTCGCCGTGGTCACCGGCGGATCGCCGAACTCCATCGCCGCGGCGATCGTCGCCGAGCTCCTGGCCGGTGGTGCGACCGTCGTCGCCACCACCTCCTCGCTCAACCACGACCGCCTCGAGTTCTACAAGGGCCTCTACCGCGACAACGCCCGCGGCGGTGCCGCACTGTGGATCGCGCCCGCGAACCTCACCTCGTACGCCGACCTCGAGTCCGTCATCGACTGGATCGGCTCCGAGCAGACCGCCACCGTCAACGGCGAGAAGAAGGTCACCAAGAAGGCACTCGTCCCGACGCTGCTGTTCCCGTTCGCCGCGCCACGCGTCATGGGCAGCCTCGACGACGCCGGCCCCCGCGCCGAGAACGAGATGCGACTGCTGCTCTGGTCCGTCGAGCGGCTCATCTCCGGGCTGTCCGCCATCGGCACCGACGTCCGCGTCGGCCGCCGCATGCACGTCGTCCTGCCCGGCTCCCCGAACCGGGGCCGCTTCGGCGGCGACGGCGCCTACGGCGAGGCCAAGGCTGCACTCGATGCCCTGGTCACCCGGTGGAACGCCGAACCCGTGTGGGGCGACCGCACCTCACTCGTCCACGCCCTGATCGGCTGGGTCCGGGGCACCGGACTGATGGGCGGCAACGACCCCCTCGTCGAGGCTGTCGAGGCCGCCGGCGTACGCACCTACTCCACCGCGGAGATCGCCGCCGAGCTGCTCACCCAGATCGCCCCCGAGGTCCGCGCCACCGCCGCCCAGTCGCCCGTCACCGTGGACCTCACCGGCGGACTCGGCGAGGCCGATCTGGATCTCGCCGAACTCGGACGCAACGCCGCCCGGGACGCCGCCGCGGCCGAAGCCGAACAGGACCGCGACGACACGAAGCGGGAACTGGCCGCGCTGCCCACCCCGTACCGCCGCGTGCGGCAGACGGCCCCGGACTTCTCGGGACAGGTCACCGCCGACCTCGACGACATGGTCGTCATCGTCGGCACCGGCGAGCTCGGCCCCTACGGCTCCGCGCGCACCCGCTTCGACGCCGAGGTCACCGGTGACCTCACCGCCGCAGGCGTCATCGAACTCGCCTGGTCCATGGGCCTGATCACCTGGGAGTCCGACCCGACCCCCGGCTGGTACGACGCAGAGGGCAACGAGGTCGAGGAAGCCGACATCCACGACCGCTTCCACGACGAGGTGCTCGCACGCGTCGGCGTGCGCCGCTACCACGACGACTTCGGCATGGTGGACAACCTCGCTCCGGAACTGACCACCGTCTACCTCGACCAGGACATGACCTTCAGCGTCTCCGACGCCGAGGCCGCCCGCACCTTCGTCGACTCCGAGCCGGACAACACCAGCGCCTGGTTCGACGAGGAGACCGGCGAGTGGAACGTCACCCGCCACGCCGGGTCCGCCGTCCGCGTCCCGCGCCGCATGGCCATGTCCCGCTTCGTCGGCGGCCAGATCCCCGAGGGCTTCGACCCGACCGTGTGGGGCATCCCCGCCGACATGGCCGACAACCTCGACCGCGTCGCGCTCTGGAACATCGTCTGCACCGTGGACGCGTTCCTGTCCTCCGGGTTCAGCCCGGCCGAGCTCATGCGCGCCGTGCACCCCGCCCGCGTGTCCTCCACCCAGGGCACCGGCATGGGTGGCGTCGAGTCCATGCGCTCGCTCTACATCGACCGCATGCTCGCCGAGCCGCGCGCCAACGACATCCTCCAGGAGGCGCTGCCCAACGTCATCGCCGCGCACGTCATGCAGAGCTACGTCGGCGGCTACGGTCAGATGATCCACCCCGTCGCAGCCTGCGCCACCGCGGCGGTCTCCGTTGAGGAGGGCGTGGACAAGATCAAGCTCGGCAAGGCCGACGTCGTTGTCGCCGGCGGCTTCGACGATCTCTCCATCGAGGGCATCACCGGCTTCGGTGACATGGCGGCCACCGCCGACTCCGCGGAGATGGCCGGAAAGGGCATCGAGGAGAAGTACTTCTCCCGCGCCAACGACCGGCGCCGCGGCGGCTTCGTCTCCTCCGCCGGAGGCGGTACGCTGCTGCTCGCCCGCGCGAGCGTCGCCGCGGAACTCGGACTGCCGGTCCACGGTGTGATCGCCTTCGCCGAGTCCTTCGCCGACGGCGCGCACACTTCGATCCCGGCACCGGGTCTCGGTGCCCTGTCCGCGGCCCGCGGCGGGGTGAACTCGCGGCTGACCAGGGCACTGGCATCGGTGGGTGTGACCGCCGACGAGATCGCCGTGGTGTCCAAGCACGACACCTCCACCACCGCGAACGACCCGAACGAGTCCGACCTACATGAGCGGATCGCCGCGTCCATCGGACGCGCGGACGGCAACCCGCTCTACGTCATCTCGCAGAAGTCGCTCACCGGCCACGCCAAGGGCGGTGCCGCGGCCTTCCAGATGATCGGCCTCACCCAGGTGCTGCGCAGCGGCATCCTCCCCGCGAACCGGGCGCTCGACTGCGTCGACCCGGTCCTGGCGAAGCACAACCACCTCGTGTGGCTTCGCCGTCCGCTGAACCTGGCCGCCCGCCCGCCGAAGGCCGGACTGGTCACGTCCCTCGGGTTCGGCCACGTCTCCGCGCTGGTCGCCATCGTGCACCCGGGCGCCTTCGTCGAGGCGCTGCGCAACGCACAGGGTGACGACGCTGTCGCATCCTGGACCGCCCGTTCCACCGCCCGCGAGGAAGCCGGACTCCGCCGGATCCTCCGCGGAATCTACGGCGGACCCGCCCTGTTCACCCGCCCCACCGACCGCAACCTCGGAGCCACCGGGGCAGCGGCCAAGGAACGCGAAGCGAGTGTCCTGCTGGACAACGACGCCCGACTCGTCGACGGCGTCCTACGCACCGGCGGAGAGATCTAACGCTGGCGTACCGCTGACCGACCGACGACCGCCCGGAACTGTGCTGCCCCGAAAGTAGAATGGATCCATGCCCGCACCGCTGCTGCCCGCCATCGGAACCGACCTCGTCCACGTTCCCGGCTTCGCCGAGCAACTCGACACCCCGGGCAGCACCTTCACGGACGTATTCACCGCCACGGAGAAGCGCACCGCGGCCCGGAAACCGGCCCATCTGCGGGCCGAGCACCTCGCCGGGCGTTGGGCCGCCAAAGAGGCGTTCATCAAGGCCTGGTCCACCGCGCTCTACGGGCAACCACCCGTCATCGCTCAGGAACGTCTCGACTGGCGGGAGATCGAGGTAAGACCCGACCGGTGGGGGAGAGTCACACTCGTCCTCCACGGGGAGGTGGCATCAGCTGTCGCAACCAGCCTGGGGGACGTGCGCGTGAGCCTGTCGATTTCGCACGACGGGGACTACGCGACGGCGGTGTGCTGGGTGGGGTAGACCCCTCCTTGGGGGTGATCTCTTTTGAGTGTCTTCCAGAATCGGGAATCGGCAACTATATTCGTATTTGAGAAATGAACCTCAGTAAGCGTCAGCCCGTTTCTGACGTTGAATGCTCCGAAGGCCGATGGACAGTGATGTTCATCGGCCTTTTCTCATACGGAAGGGCCCCGTAATGGCTGAAAATCAGCAGCGCTACCTCGTCGGAATCGACGTCGGATCGTACTCGGTCGGAATGACCGCGGTCGCCATCGACGAGAATGGAATTCCGACGGAAATCCTGAGCTCCGTCTCGCACATCCATGACTCCGGGCTTGATCCGGACAGCCAGAAAGCGGCGTTCACCCGGTTGGCCGTTTCCGGCGTCGCCAGAAGAACCAGACGGTTGTTCCGTCGGCGTCGAAAGCGCCTGATCCAGCTGGACCACTTCCTGGAGAAGCAGGGTTGGCCCGTCAACGAGATGGAATCCTACGAGGATCCGTATCTTCCGTGGAAGGTTCGCGCAGAACTGGCGGCACACAGAATCAATGATCCGGTGGAACTCGGTGAGAAACTGTCCATCGCGCTGCGTCACATCGCCCGCCACCGCGGGTGGCGTAACCCGTACACCAAGGTCTCATCGCTCATGGTGGACGTTCCACCCAGTGAAGCCTTCGAAGAGATCCGGACGACGATCGCAAAGACAACCGGTGTACGTATCCCTGAGACCGCGACCGTCGGACAGATGGTCGCGGCAACCAGCTTCGGCCAGCACAAGCTGCGCGGTGAAGGTGGCCTACTTTCCGCACGGTTGCAGCAATCCGATCATGCCCGGGAGATCCGGGAGATCTGCACGAAACAGGGTATCGACGCGGCACTTACGCGGAAGATCATAGAGCGGGTTTTCGTCGCGGAATCACCTAAGGGTTCCGCATCCGGGAGGGTCGGTAAAGACCCGCTGCAACCGGGGAAACGCCGTGCTCTGAAGGCTTCGGATGCATTCCAGAGGTATCGGATAGCCGCACTCATCGGCAACCTCCGGATCCGTGAGGCCGATGACCGACGGGCGCTGACTCTCGAGGAACGTAATCTGATCAATGATCACCTCCTGAACCTGACGGCCAAGGTCGAGCCCGACTGGAACAGCGTAGCGGAGATCCTCGGGATCGACCGAGGCAGGCTCCTCGGTACCGCGACAATGACGGACGACGGCGAGCGTGCCGGGGCCCGACCTCCGGTCCACGACACAAACCGGCAGATTCTCGCCTGCTCCGTCAAACCCCTGGCAAATTGGTGGAAAGAAGCCGATGACAGCCACCGGGTGGCGATGCTCAAGGCACTCGCCAACGGCGAGGTGGACGACTTTGATTCGCCAGAGGGCGCGGCGATCCAGGAGTTCTTCGCAACCCTCGATGACTCTGAGCAGGAGAAGCTCGACAAGCTGCACCTGCCCATGGGACGGGCAGCTTACTCAGAGGACACACTCCGACGTCTTACCCGAGTGATGCTCGACGATGGTGTGGACCTCTACGAGGCGAGGCGACGCGAGTTCGGTGTGGCACCGGACTGGAAACCACCGGCACCGCGAATCGGTGAACCCGTCGGAAACCCGGCAGTGGACAGAGTCTTGAAAACGGTGGCACGGTGGCTCGAAGCGTCCATCGACACGTGGGGAACACCGGAAAGCGTGAACATCGAACATGTTCGTGCCGCCTTCATCAGTGAGGCCAAGAGCAGGGAGATCGACCGCGACATTCAACGTCGCACGAAGCGCAACGATCAGCTCTTCGCCGAGATGCAGAAGAACCTCGGGATCGAAGGCAGCCGGACACGACGTGCCGATCTCTGGCGCTACCAATCTGTCCAACGCCAGAACGGGCAGTGCGCGTATTGTGGCCAACCCATCGGCTTCAACAACTGCGAGATGGACCACATCGTTCCCCGTGCAGGAGCGGGATCAACGAACATCCGGGCGAACCTCGTGGCCACCTGTGGTCGGTGCAACAGGTCGAAAGGAAATCTCCCCTTCGTTGTATGGGCGCAAAAGTGTGGCATTGACGGAGTCAGCCTCAAGGAGGCGAAGGAGCGTACCCGTCACTGGATCACAGACCCCGGCATGAGGATCGGGGATTTCAGGAAATTCACGGCTGAGGTGTGCAAGCGTCTGGAACGTGCGACCGTTGACGAAGAGCTGGACAACCGGTCCATCGAATCCGTCGCCTGGATGGCCAATGAGCTTCGTGCCCGTATCTGGCAGCGCCTCCACCAAGAGGGTTCTGGCGACCCGAAGATCCGTGTCTACCGGGGATCACTCACCGCCGGTGCACGAAGAGCATCCGGGATAGAGAAAAGGCTCCAGTTCATCGGGGGAACCGGAAAAACCCGGTTGGATCGCCGTCACCATGCGGTGGACGCCGCAGTCGTCTCGCTCATGTCCGCGAGCGTTGCGGAGGTTCTGGCACAGCGAGAAAACCTCCGCTTTGATCAGGAACTCCGCCGTGAGCCTCTCCAGTGGAAAGAATTCACCGGTACCGATACACACCATCAGATTCAGTTCTCCATGTGGAAGAAGAAAATGAAGGTGCTCGCCCGGCTGCTCCAGGAAGCGCTCGATGAAGACCGGATTGTCGTTATGTCGAATCTCCGATTGAGATTGGGCAATGGTGCGGTACATGAGGACACCATCCGTCCACTCAAGGAGCTGAAGGTCGGGGAAGCGATATCCGTCCAGGATATCGACAGGGCTTCCACCGAAGCTCTGTGGTGTGCACTCACGAGACACCCTGACTTTGATCCAAAGGAAGGACTACCGGAGGACCCCGACCGGACCATCCGTATCCATGGACGTCGGTTGAATGGGGGAGACACGATCACAGTGTTCCCGATCAATGCAGCGTCCTTAGCGGTCCGGGGAGGATACGCAGAGCTGGGATCGTCGTTCCATCATGCCCGTATCTACCGCTACCCAGCGGGAAAGAAGATGGCCTACGGAATGATGAGGGTGTACACGATTGATCTTCAGAAATACCGTGATCAGGACCTCTTCGAGGTAGACCTCGCCCCACAGACCATCACCCGCAGGTATTCAGAACCCAAACTGAGGCAGGCACTTGATGCTGGCACCGCGGAATACCTTGGATGGCTGGTAACTGATGACGAACTACTGGTGAAAACAGACGCGTTCAATACCGGGCACCTTGCGCAGGCACAAGAAGAAGTTGGAACGATCACTAGGTGGCGGCTGGATGGTTTTTTCAACAATAAACAGCTTCGGCTTCGTCCGCTGCAAGTGAGTGCGGAAGGCCTTAGTGAAAACGTTTCGGAGGGATTGCGTAAAACAGTGGATAGACCCGGCTGGTTACCGACGGTCAACAAGTTCTTCGAAAGAGGAGCTGTGGTGGTAGTCCGGAGAGATGCGCTTGGGAGGCCGCGGTTGGAGAGCGCCGCACATCTCCCGGTTGCATGGTTGACAGGAGCTTAGTCCGGTGAATCCGGGATGGCGTGTGCTTGATTTCACGGAGTTCAAGGGAAGCATCGTGTATCGACGCGGGCGGCTACTAGTTAAGAGGGATGGAGCCTGTGAACAGGTCTCGCTTCCCCTCACCCAGATTGCTGTAGTTCTCATTGGGAACCACGCTTCTATCTCCGGTGCGGTGCTGACCAAACTAAGTGAATACGATATTCCACTGCTTGTCTGCAACTGGAGCGGGGTACCCGTGGCGGGAGCCCTACCGTGGCGTGATCACACTCGAATCGGTGCACGACAGCGTGCCCAGGCGGAGCTTACACTCCCACGTCGTAAGAATGCCTGGGGGCGCATCGTCAGAGCGAAAATTAGCGGACAAGCAGCAACGATCAGAAGCGTATCCTGGTCAACTTCGGAGGCCCTTGCAAACCTGGCAAAAACGGTGAAGTCGGGAGACCCGAACAACACTGAAGCTGTCGCGGCTAAAAGGTACTGGCGTACGGTCTCACAGCGTGAAATTGGATTCGCGAGAAATCCGGGCGCCCATGAAGGGGGACTGAACGGATGTCTCGATTACGCCTACACCGTCCTACGAGGTCACGGTATCCGTGCAATCGTGTCTGCGGGGCTCTGCGGAACGCTAGCTGTTTTCCATCGGCGCCGTGATAATCCGTACGCACTCGTCGATGATCTTATTGAGCCATTCAGACCGGCGGTTGATGCTTACGTTCTAGCTCACTGTACCGAGCATGGTACTGAGATGGGTGATCCTGAGGTGAAGCGAGGATTGGTCGGAGCTGTGACAGGCGTGTTCGAGGACACCGGGGAGACGATTCCGACGGTTCTCACGGCATTTTGCCAGGAATACGGGTTATATGTTGAAGCGAATCGAAAAACGCTAGCGGTTCCTATCTGGCGGGGTGGATTAGATGCCTGCAAAGGGGAGTGAACCGGTGTGGTGTCTGGTCATGTTCGATCTACCCGTGAAGACGAAGAGTCAAAGGTCCGCCGCCAATCGCTTTCGAAATGAGCTGCTGGACCTGGGGTTTTGCATGGCACAGCTTAGCGTGTACGTGCAGTACTTACCGCTAGCTTCGCGCCTGAACCAGATAGTGACCGCAGTTAAAGCAACGTTGCCCCCAGGGGGTGACGTCCGCATTGTCTCCATAACGGACAACCAGTGGGCGAAGGCGCTCCGTTTTTCGAGCGCTATGCCCACAAACCAAGAGGAGCAACCGTCTCAACTCACAATTTTCTAGCTGAGGGTCGAGTTAAACACCGAGTTCAGGGACCTATTTTTGAGCATACTGAAGTATATCAGGGGTAGTGAGAAATGAACCCCAGCATTCGAGTTAGTCCTATTCCGAGAAAGTGAAGTATATCAGGGGTAGTGAGAAATGAACCCCAGCCGACCGCCCGGCGTGGTGACACCGGCGTGAAGTATATCAGGGGTAGTGAGAAATGAACCCCAGCGAGGTTTTGACCCCGAGGGATTCGGCGTGAAGTATATCAGGGGTAGTGAGAAATGAACCCCAGCACCGACCGTGAGCGCCAGGCCGACGATGGAAGTATATCAGGGGTAGTGAGAAATGAACCCCAGCCATAGGTGGATGAGAGTAGCTGGTAGACGAAGTATATCAGGGGTAGTGAGAAATGAACCCCAGCGCCGTAGGCTTGGTACGCTAAGCGGGTAGAAGTATATCAGGGGTAGTGAGAAATGAACCCCAGCACAGAGTTGAAGGACAATCTTAACCCGGGAAGTATATCAGGGGTAGTGAGAAATGAACCCCAGCGCAGTCTGGGTAGGGTTTTCATCGTCGTGAAGTATATCAGGGGTAGTGAGAAATGAACCCCAGCATAGCCCTCAACCCAGATTCTTCGTAAAGAAGTATATCAGGGGTAGTGAGAAATGAACCCCAGCGACGAGCTGGGCGGCATCGGCCGGGAGTGAAGTATATCAGGGGTAGTGAGAAATGAACCCCAGCGGACGAGGACGATGCCCTCGGTGATCGGGAAGTATATCAGGGGTAGTGAGAAATGAACCCCAGCTGAAAGCCGATCGGTTTTCCAGCGCTGAGAAGTATATCAGGGGTAGTGAGAAATGAACCCCAGCTGGCTGAGAATGGGTGATGATGCGGCGAGAAGTATATCAGGGGTAGTGAGAAATGAACCCCAGCCCGCCCGGGAACACCAGCGCACGGCACGGAAGTATATCAGGGGTAGTGAGAAATGAACCCCAGCTCCAACATGGTGTGTCCTCTCGGGTTGTGAAGTATATCAGGGGTAGTGAGAAATGAACCCCAGCCAACAGTGTCGGGTTGACCACTAATCTTGAAGTATATCAGGGGTAGTGAGAAATGAACCCCAGCACGGCAAAGTCGCTGGCCTCGCCACGCAGAAGTATATCAGGGGTAGTGAGAAATGAACCCCAGCATCATCCTCCACGGGCCGGACTACATGAGAAGTATATCAGGGGTAGTGAGAAATGAACCCCAGCATACCGCGTATGTGCCGGGGATGAGGGTGAAGTATATCAGGGGTAGTGAGAAATGAACCCCAGCGCGTGCCCTGGCGCTCGCCCAGTTAGTTGAAGTATATCAGGGGTAGTGAGAAATGAACCCCAGCAACAGCGTGGAGGCCATCCGGTCGCTGGGAAGTATATCAGGGGTAGTGAGAAATGAACCCCAGCGCTCGTGATCGTCCCCATCCCGAAGCTCGAAGTATATCAGGGGTAGTGAGAAATGAACCCCGGCCAGCTCAAAACCGCTCACCTTGCTGTCGAGAAGTATATCAAGGGTAATGAGAAAGGATTATATCCGTTCCCTTGGTATGTATTATTTGGAGGGGGTGTTGAGGCGATGCGGGATAGTTTAAATCTATCGTATTTTAATTTGAGAAGGTGTTAAATTGGACTAGGTTTCGAACGATATTTGGTGGTGTGTATTTTTTAATTATTTTGTTTCGGGTTGTCGGGATGGTTTGGGGACGTTTCCTACGTGGGAAATAGTCCGTTATGTGGGTTTGGAAGTTATGCTGGTTATTGATCGGCGAGAATCGTGTAATCGTTCTTTATCTTTGATAGCGTTTTAAATGCATGCTTCAGCGTGAACTTGTTTGGGAGAAGCGTTCGAACAAATCGTGATAGACAGTGGTGGGCTGGCCGTTCGATGGAGGCAACGGGTCGTGGGTCTCTGGCTTTGAGTTAACCCTGCGCCACAGAGAACAGGTACGCGACGAGCATCCGCTTGATCTCTCTCACCGTGTAGTCGAAGCGTCTGTTGTCGATGCCGGGGTCACGGACCGCGAAATTGAGCAGTGAGCTTGCCGTGTGGACGAGGATGGCCGCAAGTTCGGCCCGTTGTTCGTCGGTTGCGTGACTCGCCAAGGGGCGCATCGCCTCCGCGATGATCTCGAGTACCTCGGACTCCGTCGCAGCGGCCGTGGCCCGGGTGGCCGGGGTGGACTGGATCGCGTGCCAGACCGCTCGTCTTGAGGGGTCGTCGTGCCACAGCTTCGCGACGTGCTCGATGAACTCATCGAGGAACTCGGGCCACTGGAGGGCCGGTACCTGGTGGGCGAAGGTGTCGAGCTCGGCCACGACACCGGCGGTGTCCTGGCGGTCCAGCTCACAGATCAGGACGTACTTGTTCGCGAAGAACTGGTAGAGCGTGCCGATGGGGACCTCTGCGCGCCGCGCGACCTCGTCGAAGGTGAAGGACTCGAACCCGACATCCACGAGGACACTCCGTGCCGCTGTGAGGATGCGGTTGAACCTCTCGCGTGACCGCTGTTGAGCCGGGCGTCTGCGCGGGACGAGGATCTCCGTCGAATTCTGGTCGCTCGGGGGAGTGGAACGAGGTGTCATCGGCGTATCCCGGTCACAGTCCTCGGAGAACCCGCGCGACGTGGCCGGTGGCGCGAACGTTGTACTGCGCGGACTCCACCCGGCCGTCGGTACCGACGATGATCGTGGAGCGGATGACCCCCTGCACGACACGACCGTAGTTCTTCTTCTCGCCCCACGCGCCCCACTCCGCCATCGTCTCCTGCGATTCATCGGAGAGAAGGGTGAACGGCAGGTCCTCGTCCTCCCGGAAAGCGGCGAGTGCGTCAGGAGAGTCCGGGGAGACACCCAGGACCGTGATACCGAGATCGGTGAAGTCGGACAGGTTGTCCCGGAAATCACACGCTTCCTTCGTGCACCCCGGGGTGCCGGCCTTCGGGTAGAAGTAGACCAGTACGTGGCGCCCGGCGAAATCCTCCAGTGAAACCGTCTTTCCGGTGTGGTCCGGAAGCGTGAGCGCCGGCGCCGGATCACCGGGTTCCAACCGTCGGGGAGCAGATGACGTATTCGTGGGGGATGACGAAGGCGCGGGCATGAATATCACCTTACCCGGCCCCGATTCCGGAGTTAAGACCGGATTCTCCCTCGATCGCCACTGCGTCCGCCCGTGCACCTTCGTCGCCCAGGTGCGCGTCACCCCTCCCATGAACTACCGTTGGAGGCATCGTAAGACTGACCACCACAATTAAAACCGGGAGTTCATCCGTGGCACGTGACATCGAAGACATCCAGCGCGAGCTCGACCGCACCCGCCGGCAGTTCGCCTCCACCCTGGACCAGCTCGCAGAGCGCGGCCGTCCGGAGAACATCGTGGACGACGCCAAGCGTTCCGCCACCGACAAGCTGAACGACCCGAAGGTCCAGAAGATCCTCGCCGGTGTCGCCGGCGCCGTGGTCCTGGCCGTTGCCTTCGGGGTCTACCGCTCCCGCAAGAAGAGCAGCGATCTCAAGGAGCTGCAGCGTATGCTCTCCGAGCGTCTCTCCTAGACACCCCGTCTGGACAAGATCAAAGAGGATCAGGCCCACCCCGGGTTACCGGGGTGGGCCTGATCCTCTGAAGAGGCTACTGATTCTCGTCCGCGTTTCCGGCCTTCCAGGTCTCCCAGGGGATGTTCCAGTCCCCGAGACCGTCCCAGCCTGACAACTGCCCACCCTGCGTGTTGCTGACGATGACGACATCGCCGCGTTTGACCGTGTTCTGGAACCACTGGGCGTTGTCCGTGGAAACATTGAGACACCCGTGGGACGTGTTCTGGCTTCCCTGCGCCCAGACCGACCATGGAGCCGCGTGCACGTAGATTCCGGAGTAGCTCATCTGGGTCGCGAACTGGACCTTCGTGCGGTACCCGTCCGGATCATCCACCGGTGTGCCGTACGTCGACGAGTCCATGACCAGTGTCGGGTGCTGGTCGCCGATGATATACGTGCCGTTCGGGGTGGGGAAGCGTGCTGACCCCATCGAGATCGGGATACTCCTCAGCACCTCGCCGTTGCGGGTCACCTTCAGCTGCTTGGTGTTGTCATCGGCGTAGGAGATCACCGAATCGCCGATGGTGAAGCTCGCGGCATTGTCGGCCGCACCCCAGATCCCGCCGCCGAGTTCCTTGCCGTAGATGTCGGCCTTGACCTCGACCCTGGTACCCGGTGCCCAGAACTCCTCGGGGCGCCACCGCACCTCACGGTTGTTCAGCCAGTAGAAGGCGCCTTCCACCGGAGGATCTGTGGTGATCTCCAGGGCCTCCTCGGCAGCTTTCCTGTCGGGGATGTTGAGCCCGAACCGGAATGCGATGGTCTGGCCGATCCCGACCGTGGACCCATCCAGGGGAGCCAGAGCGACCGATGCGGTCTGTGCCGGTTGTGAGGTGCTGAACGTGGTCGTGCGCGTCGTCCCGTTGGAACCCGTGGCGGTGATCGTGTAATCGCGGTAGTAGCCCAGTACCTCGGCGGTCGTCCACGTTTTACCGTCGTCGGAGAGCGTGGACTCGACCTCGTAGCCGTCCTGGTTGGTCATCACGACCTTCTTCAGGGTTCCCTCGAGCGCCTTGACTGTCACCTGCACCTTCGGATCCACGCCTGTTGAACCGTCGGGGATACTCACCGCGGGTTTGAGGGGTTCCGCAGTGGTGGTGGCTGTCTCCGTGGCAGCTCTCGCGGAGCTGCCGTCGCTGGTGTCACCGTCAATCGTGCAACCGGCGAGAAACCCGGTGGTGGCGACAATGGCCAGGAGACTGGTCAGCCTCCCGGTCTTTGACGCGTGCTGTCCGAAGGTCATTGTGCTCCATTTGGTCTACGTCTCTGCGTGGCATGTCTGTCCGGTAAGCCCGACTGTGCCGCTTCACTAGATCGGCGGCTGCGTCCGCAGGGTTACGGTGCTACCAGCCTACGTTCCGGAGGTGCGATGAGTGGGGACCTTCGGGGCGATTGTTCTTGAGCCGTGACCGTGCCCGCCGTCCCGACTTGTGTCCCGTTCGGGCTCATCCATCCTCCATCTGCAGCCGGCGATGTCGAGGACCGCTCCTGATCTGGAAATACGGCGGATGAGCTGGCGATTTTACAATCATTCCGGCCGCTTGTAATATTTCTCTTCGTTGCCGAGGGAGTAAAAATCCCGGTAACGGTACGCGCCATTAGCTCAATTGGCAGAGCAGCTGACTCTTAATCAGCGGGTTCGGGGTTCGAGTCCCTGATGGCGCACAACCTTTGACAGGCCGGAGGAAAACCTCCGGCCTGTTTTCTTTTCCCCTGATCGTGGTTACCCGAACGTGGCTGAGACGGGACCTGGCGGTGGTCCGAGGAGCTCAAGCGCCGGGGTTCCGGCTACCGGAACCGAGCTCTGTGGTGAAGGGGGCCCGGTTGGGTGGTTCCACGATGCCCACTCTGTCTCGATCTGCCCCTCATCTTCCCGCTGCCATGGGCGTACGGCGCGGGAGATGCGGCTGAGCGAGTCGGTGAAGCCGACCGCACGGCTTCACCCGTGGGCTGGGGCATCCCGAATGCCTTGAGGGAGCGCTCTGCTCCGACTTCCGGCACACCATCCGATGAACTGCATACGGAGGATCACGCGATCGGTCCGCAGGTGATTGGACTACACCTTCATGCCGAGGTCCTCCTCCAGAGGAGGCACAATCGGGAACGGACGCATCGGTGTATCGGGGTTTCTTCACCGGCTGGAGCAGTCGTGCTGTAGCCCGTCGCGGTCACTGGGCCGGTCCCTGCCGTCACAGGCATTGCTCTCCGATGATTCCCTTCCGGCGGCCCGAGACAAGGACCATCACCGCCCGGAAACCAGCTGCTGGGTGTGCTCGGCGGGCAAAGCGGCATGCCGTGTTCCACCGCGATCCTGGTGGATGGGGAGGGATCCTGTGCGTCTGGGCGCCGGATATCTCGTGGTTGTCGTGTCTTCGCCGAGACGTGGGACCACGGATGCGCCCTACCCGGAGGTTGCGGCCAGAGGCGCTCTAATCCGACGTCTCTTCACCCGGACCTGGTCGCTTTCATCGATTTCCGCATCACCCCGGCGGTACCCGAATCGAGGGCTGTAGCAGCCGACCCCAGCCCCTGTGACGACCATCACCGGCATCACCAGATTCCGGCCCCGATCGGGTACCCGAGGTGCGGGGTGCTGATTGGTCCGTCAGAGAGACTGCCGGGAATGCAGACACGAACGGGGATACGCTGGTGACCATGTTTACCGGGATAGTTGAGGAGCTAGGTCAGATCACGGGGATCGCATCTGACGGCGACATCATCCGTCTCTCCGTCAGATGTGCGGACATCCTCGAGGATTCAGCTGAGGGGGAATCCATTGCGGTGAACGGGGTATGCCTCACCGTCGCACAACTCAATGACGAGGGATTCAGTGCCGACGTCATGCCGGAGACTCTCCGTCGTTCCTCACTCGGAGCACTCGTGCCCGGCGACACCGTCAACCTCGAACGCGCCCTCGCCATCACCGGGCGTCTCGGCGGACACATCGTCCAGGGGCACGTCGATGCCACCGGGAAGATCCTCAGCCGGACACCCGGTGAACGCTGGGAGGTCGTCCGGATCTCTCTGCCGGAGCAGATTTTCCGCTACGTGGTGGAGAAAGGCTCCATCGCCGTTGACGGCACATCTCTGACCGTGTCCGGCGTTGGCGAGGACTGGTTCGAGGTGAGCCTCATCCCCACCACCCTCGAGAGCACCATCCTCGGGAGGCTCGCTCCCGGATCCGTGGTCAACCTGGAGGTGGATGTTCTGGCCAAGTACGTCGAGAAGCTGGTCAGCCGTGATGCGCAGGAGCGGTGACCCGATCCGGCGCAGCTGAACGAAGGCTCCCGGACAACTGTCCGGGAGAAACCCACGTCGTGGGCGACGTGGATCGATGGAATGTAACGGCATCATTTTCTTTAATGGCCACAAGACCTCGGACCACCGGCAGTCGTGGCCCTTCACCATCCGGCCCGTTCACGTACTTTCCCTCCGCACACGAGGCGGAGGAATCACACTCGCGTCGGACACCCTGAAATGGCGGTCGACCTGGCCCGATTCGCCGGACTACGTCGCGCAGGTGTGCCGTCGGAAGTGGACCTCGGAGAATGTATGCCGGGGATCGTGGCCCCCGGACCGCGGATCTCTGTGCAACTGCAGCCGCGCGCTGATCTCCGTACGGTAGTTGATCGGGCGCGGCGCCGAGTGAAATCGAGCATCGAGATTGTCGCCGTAGCCTGGACATCCGCCGAATCCGGGGGCCGCCGTCGCGCTTGAGCGCGTCATTCCCGGTGGAAATCAGTTTGGATGATGGCTTCGCCGTCGCCGAGGCAATCCTCGAGAGAATGACGCTAGATTCCGCACCCCGGTGGTGTCGTACCAACCCGGGATTCACACGAACAGGCGGCCATCAGCTTAGGGGCCGACGGGTGATGGGGGTCCCACTCGCCGGCTACCACCCCGCCGATCCCTGCGTGGAATCGAGTGCCCCACGAAGCAGATGGTTCAGCGGCGCAGACGCATGAGCGTACCGGCATCTGTCGACGGGAACCGCCCCGGTACCGAAGGACTCAACCGACCTACACTGGGAAACACAGGTAACCAGCTTCTCCGAAAGCGAGACAACAGCATGCGCGCACTAGTCATCGTCGACGTCCAGAACGATTTCTGCCCCGGGGGTGCACTGGGAACGGAGCGCGGCAACATCGTTGCTGAGCAGATCGCTCTCCTCCAGCACGACCCCGACGGTGGGTACGACGCGATCATCGCAACGCAGGACTGGCACATCGATCCCGGGGAGCATTTCTCCGACCACCCCGACTACGTCGACTCCTGGCCGGTGCACTGCGTCGTCGGGACCGGGGGAGCGGGCTTTCATCCCGCAATCGACGAAGAGGTCCTGGACCAGATCTTCCGGAAAGGCGAGTACAGCGCCGCGTACTCCGGCTTCGAGGGGCACGCGGCCACCGACGACGACATCTCAATGGCGCAGTGGCTCCACGACAAAGGAATCACGGACCTCGACGTCACCGGTATCGCCACCGACTACTGCGTCAAAGCAACTGTCCTCGATGCCTGCCGAGAGGGCTTCAACGTGAGGGTGCTCACCCGACTCTGCTCGCCGGTGCACCCCGACACCGAAGCTCAGGCACTCACCGACATGGAGAACGCCGGGGCCGAGATCGTCTAGTGCGGACCACCTCTTATGGGTGCCGCTCCCGGATCTGGCCGGATCCTGATTCGGTGCGGAATGCGGGAGGGACATCTCCGAGATCTGGCACATGGTGTCCGGAAGCCGGCTGGTCCGCGACGAGTCTCCCGTGATCAGAGCACCACGAATCCGAACGCGGTGAACGAGGCACCCCCAAGCGAAGGCCGGCGGGGCCTCGTCAGTTGGTCCCACTGGTGGAACGGTTCTTCCCGTTTGGGTGGGTCGGTCCGTCGATTTTGGGGGCCTGATCCATCAACTGGGCACCGTCTCCGCCCTCGCGGGGAGGTTCTCCGGAAACTGTCAGGGTGTGTGAGAAGTGACGGCGACGGCAGACCGAGCAACCACCATGAAATGCCACGCGCCGGCGATAAGGCCCGACTGGTGGTCGACCTTTCCCGTCACCTGCCCGCAGCAGATTGCCCGGGTTGTGCGGAGATGATTCCGGGGCTGCGACCACCGGCCTGGTTTCCCGGAGGTGCGGGTTTCCCGCTGACACGACCGATACCGGTTTCGTTGCCACGTCCGGGGTGTATCCGGGATGGCGCCGAGTCATCGTATCGGATCACGTTCCCGGTGGAGATCAGACGATTGCCGGAGATCCGGAAGATCCAATACGGGAGGCAGCTAATTCTTGTCCGGAAACTCCGTGGTCGGTCGCTCCCATTGAGTCAGGCTGGCCATTGATTTCCGGAGAAGTTTCGAAGGTAACAGGGAATAACCGGTGTTGCGGAGACGGACGGTCAGGGGGTTGGAATTCTGGTTGATGAACCCGACTCTCCGTGATTGCCTCCATATGCGGCGTACCCGGCTCCTTCTGATCTGGCTGTAGCGTCGCAGAGCCTCTTCCAGCGCGGTGGAGAAACGTGGATCCGGGGGATCGGGAATCCGGTGGAGGAGAGCAGTGAGGGTGGCGGCATCCTCGATGGCCTGTCCGGCGCCTTGCCCCATGTCGGGTGTCATGGCGTGCGCCGCATCGCCCAGGAGAACACCCCGCCCACGCGTGAACGTCGGAGGAAGATCCGTCAGATCGTGAATCTCGTGGTGCAGCACCGTTTCGGGGTTGACGTCGGAGAGAAGCTCGGGAATGGGATCGTGCCAGTTCCTGAAGTGGTCGAGAGGATCATCCCGGCTGTCGGTGATACCGGTTGAGAGCGTGGCGTACCAGTAGGTCCGGTCGCCGGTCAGCGGTATTACGCCGAACCGCGCCCCGTGACCCAGGGTTTCACTGAGATGGTGTACCTCCGGACTTTTCCGGTGTGACACGGAACGCAGTGCACTGTATCCGGCGTGGTGCAGACCGCGGTCCAGCCGCCACCGGCGTCTGGCGCTGCTGTGGATACCATCTGCGGCGATGACGAGGTCGAAGTTCTCCCGGACCGAATCGATGGTGAGCGTGGGGCTACCGTCGCTGTCGACCTCGGCGTCAACTCCGTTGCGCACGGTTCCGGGGAGGAGCTCCCGGGTGAGCAGATGGTGCAGATCAGCGCGGTGGAGTGCCGCAACTGGGGGAACCGTGGTTGTATTCAGTGATACGAGACAACGTCCATCCGGCGTCCGGATGGACGAGGTTTTGGGTCGATCGGCTGTACTGATCGCCCTAATCTGTTCACCGATTCCGAGTGAGTCCAGCGCGGCCAGTGAGTTGGTGAACAGGGTCAGGCCGGTTCCGCTGGACGCGGAATCGACTCTCCGCTCGAAGACCGTGACATCGTGGCCGCTGGACTGAAGCCCCACCGCGGAGGACAGACCCCCTATTCCGGCACCGATGACCCCAATTCTCATGATTCGTCCAATCCCGGAGAAAACCTCAGCCAGAACCGGGTTTTGTCCGTCCAGGCATGTGAAAACCGAGAGTATCACCTGTGCGCAGGCCCGGCGACCGTCGAATTGGTGCAGGGACGGAAAAAAAGAACTCCCCGGGTCATCGACCACGGGGAGTTCTTTCACTTGGGGGTGGCTGACGGGACTCGAACCCGCGACACCCAGGATCACAACCTGGTGCTCTACCAGCTGAACTACAGCCACCATCGCATGTCACCCATGGTATTACCCGTGCGTGAGCAGCGAGGAACATCTTAACCCAGGACGCGATCTTTACAAAAATCGGGCGAAGGCCTGCTCGGATTCTGCGGCGGCTGCCTGGGTCTCCTCGGTTCCGGGCCCCGGGTGGTCGACGAAGATCGCCCTCCGGTAGTAGTCCAGCTCCCGGATCGACTCGATGATGTCGGCCAGCGCCCGGTGCGCCATCCCCTTGTCGGGCTGCCGGAAGTAGACCCTCGGGTACCAGCGGCGGGCGAGTTCCTTGATGGATGAGACGTCGACCATGCGGTAGTGGAGGGCGGCGTCGAGAAGCGGCATGTGCGCCCTGATGAACGCCCGGTCCGTTGCGATCGAGTTTCCCGCCAGCGGTGCGGGATGCTCCGGGTCGCAGTGCTCGGCGATCAGGTCCAGGACCGCTTTCTCGGCCTCGGCGAGGGACACCGTAGAGGCCCGGATCTCGTCGGTGAGGCCCGAGGAACGGTGCATCTCCGTCACGAAGCCGTCCATGCGCGACAGTTCGTCCTCCGTGGCGTGGACGACCAGGTCCACTCCCTCACCGACGATGTTCAGGTTCGCGTCGGTGATGACCGCCGCGACCTCGACGATCACGTGCTCGGACGGGTTGAGGCCCGTCATCTCGAGATCGACCCAGACGAGTCGGTCGTTCTTCGCCGGGATCTTTCCCGGATCTGCTGTGGTGCTGTTGCTCACTGCTCAACCCATCTTCTTGTAGAACGAACCCATGATCGGGGCGCCGACGGCCGTCGGCATGATGGCACTGATCCGGTCCATGGCCTTTCCGATCGGCCCGGGGACGACCCGGCGACGGTTCCCGGACATCGCCTGGAGCGTTTCCCGGGAGCACGATTCGTAGGTGGTCCAGAGGAAGTCGGGCACCACCTTGTCGACGATGGACTTGTCCGCCTCATCGATCACCGCGTCCCGGACCGGTCCGGGCGCGAGGAGGGTGCAGGTGACTCCCGTTCCCCGCAGTTCGTAGTGGAGCGCCTCGGTGAAGGCGTTGACGCCCGCCTTCGTGAAAACGTAGGTGGCGTTGTTCGGGATCGGCATGTTTCCCGCGGCAGAGCCGACGTTGCAGATGGCGCCGCTCCCGCGCTCGAGCATGCCGGGGAGAACGGCCCGGGTCAGCTCGAAGACGGCGGTCGCGTTCAGCTGGAACTGGGTGGTCTCGTACTCCCAGTCCTGATCCATGAACGCGCCGAAGCTGGCGATGCCGGCGGAGTTGACGATGATGTTGATCTCGCGGCCGGTGATCTCCTCTATGAGGGTTCCGCGCGCCGCGGGATCCGCCAGGTCGCAGGGCCGGACTTCGACGGTGACGCCGTGTGTGCCCTCGAGTTCGGAGGCGAAGTCGCGGAGCACCTCCTCCCGGCGGGCCACGAGGATGAGGCTGTGCCCGAGTCTCGCCAGATCTCGCGCCATCGCCATTCCGATACCCTGGCTCGCCCCGGTGACGAGGGCTCGGCGGTCTTTACTGGGGGAGGGTAAAGCCATGGGGGCTCCTTCATGAGAGAACGACGGAAGCTGAATCGGGTTGACGTGGCCAATCGTACCTACCGGCTCCCTCGGTCCCGGCCCCGAGGACGCCCGGTGGCGTTTTCCGCGGCGGTTGCCGGAACGGCGGAAAGCGCCCGGTTTCATCTGTGGTGTGTGGGGAGACGGTTCCGTCCCCGGTGGTCGTCACCGGGGTGGTCGGGGGCTGGTGTGGGGTCGGTTCGACGCGTTCTGCACGACCGGGCTGCCGCCGAACCGGGGCCGACGCGATTCTGCGTCCGGGGGATCCGGCCGTGGTTTCCGGGGCGGGGTCTCCCCGCCACCGGAACCATCGCGCCGGTGGGCTGCGGTCGAACCGTCGGGGCGACCTGGCTCAGGGCATGTTCCGTCGAGCGTGCCGTATCGCCCGGGCTACGGTGCCGCAACCTCTCGTCGGGTGCTGCCCCGCCTGTTGCGGAGTGGTGCGCGTATCGGGGTCCGCCGGTGTTGGATGTCCGATACGGCGAAGGACAGCCCCGGAGCCGAGATTCAACGGCTCCGGGGCTGTCCGGAATCGTGCCCCCGGCAGGATTCGAACCTGCGACCAGCCGGATAGAAGCCGGATGCTCTGATCCACTGAGCTACGGAGGCGGGTAACCCGCGGGACGTGAAACCGCCCGGGGTCTTCCGCTGCGAGACTTTACCCCACCGGACGGCCGGGGAACCAAACCCCCCGTGGTCGTCCACACGGCTAGGGGGAGCCCGTGGACAGCGATAGTCTGTAGCCATGGATGGACAACCCGACAGCTCCCGGCGGGGAGCCTCCGACAACGCTGCCGTCGATGCCGCGGGGGCGCCGGTCACCCCACGGCCGGACAACAGTGCGTCCGGAGCGTCCCGTGGATTCCGCGGGCGTCGGGTCCGCGGATCGGCTGGACTGTATCTCATCTTCTTCCTGACCGCGGGACTGGTCGGGGCCGTGATCTCGTGGGGGTTCCTCGGTGAGTCCCTGGCGGCGTTGGGGATCCCCGACCCCGGACCCGCGACGACCGCGGGGCTGCCGTTGCTCCGGTCGGCGGCGGTGATGCTCATGTGCCTCTCGGTCGGTTCATTCCTGTTCAGCTCCTTCCTCACCTCGCCGGTCACCGGGCCCCTGTCCACCGGAGAGATCCGGGAGATCCGCGCGGCGGAGCAGTCCGCCCGGGAGCTGCGGGACCGTGATTCCGGGGCCGGTACGGATGATCCCCGGAACATCGTCGACGATGTCCCGGAGGTCGATGAGGAGATGGCACTCGGGTCGGACGCCGACCGGGTGACCCGGGCGAATCTCTACGCGGCACGGCTCGGCGTGGACGGTTCGGTGGCCGCGCGCACCGGGACCGTCGCGGCGGCGTGCGTGGGGCTGATCGCGCTACTCCTGATCCCGATGTATCTCTCGGACGTGTCGGGTGAGCCGTTGTCCAGGACGCTGCGTCCCGGGAACTGGGTGATCGCGGTCAACCAGGTCTCGACGTCGCTCGCCTGGCTGGCGGTGGCCGTGATCGCCTTGTCCACCGCTGTCGTCGGGTCCCTGTCCAGCCGGTGGGTGATGCAGCCGTTCCTCCTGCTCGGTGCGCTCGGTATGGTGGTCCCGCTGGGGCTCGAGGGACACTCCGCGACCGGTGGCGATCACGACTACGGAACCAATTCGTACCTGTGGCACCTGGTGTTCATGACGCTGTGGGTGGGCGGACTGATGGCGCTGATCGCCCACGGCCGTCGGCGGGGGACCCGGATGGGCCTCGCCGTGGAACGCTACTCGGTGATCGCCCTGCTCTCCGTCGGGGTGATGACCGTGTCCGGTCTCATCAACGCGGCGATCCGGATCCAGTGGTCGGACTGGCTCACCACGGGCTACGGCTGGCTCATCACCACCAAGACGGCCGGTGTCGTGGTTCTCGCGCTGTTCGGCTATCTCCACCGGAGGGCCACCATCCCCGCGATCAGGCGGGACCCCTCGGATCACTCGCTGTTCCGCCGCGTGGCCGTGGTGGAGGTCCTCGTGATGGCGGCGATCACCGGCGTGGCCGTCTCCCTCGGCCGGACACCGCCTCCGCCGCCGAGGTCCGCGGACCTGAACACCATGGACATCCAGCTCGGATACAAGCTCTTCGAGGAGCCGACGCTGTGGAACGTGTGGACGATGTGGCGCTTCGACATCGTGTTCGGCTCGGCCGGGGTGATCCTCGCGATCGCGTACGCCTGGGCGGTGCACCGTCTGCACCGCCGCGGAATGGCCTGGCCGGTGGTCCGCACCGTCTGGTTCCAGCTCGGAAACCTGATGCTGGTGCTCACGATGTGTTCGGGTATCGGGCTGAATATGCCGGCGACGTTCTCGATGCACATGATCGGGCACATGATCCTCACCATGGGTGTCCCGGTGTTCTGGGTGCTCGGTGGTCCGTTCACCCTGTTCCTGGCGGCGCTCGAGCCCGGTGAGCCGGATGAACCGGGGCCCCGGGAGTGGCTGCTCGTCGCCATCGACAATCCCGCCGTCCGGTTCCTGACGCATCCCGCGGTGAACACGATCCAGTTCGTGGTGCTGTTCTACATCCTCTACCTGACGCCGCTCTACGACGTCGCGGTGACCGAGCACGCCGGCCACCTCACCATGAACGTGGTGTTCCTGTGGTCCGGGTTCATGTACTACTGGGAGCTCATCGGCGTCGATCCGACGCCGGTGCGCCGGAGCCCGATGGGCAAGGGCGCGTGGCTGTTCTTCTCCCTGCCGTTCCACATGTTCTTCGGTGTGACGCTGATGCAGATGCAGACGATTCTCGCCTACGACTTCTATTCGACGCTCGGCCTGCCGTGGGAGATCGACCTGCTGAAGGACCAGAACGTGGGCGGCGGTATCGCGTGGGCGTCGGGACAGTTCCCCCTGATGATCATCTTCAGCGCGGTGCTCCTGGAGTGGTGGCGACACGACCGCCGTGAGATGCGGATCTACGATCGGCGGGCGGACGCCACCGACGACGAGGACATGACGGCGTACAATGAGATGCTCGCCAAGGTGAACGCCGGGGAGAACTACTTCGACGAGTACTACGAACGGGACATCAGCACCGACGGCGGCCGGGGCGGTCCGGGCGGTGGACGCTAGGTCGTCGCCCCGCGGCTGTGGGGGACCGGGTGCGGAGGGCCCGTTGTGCACAGTGGCGGGCCCCACGCTCCGGCGCCGCTGCCGGGGTGGTGTGACTGTGACGGTGTACACGACACCGCAGCCACTCCCGAGAGGAACCACCCACATGGCCCAGCACAGTTTCACCCTCACCGGCAACATCGGGGCAGACCCCACCTATCACGGCGTCAATGAGCGCAACGGAGTCACCAAGTTCCGGCTCTGCGCGAACCGGCGGCGCCCCGGGGACCGGGAGGGGACCTGGATCGACTACGACACGCTCTGGATCGAGGTGCAGTGCTGGGGCAGACTCGCCGAGCACGCGCGGCGCTGCCTCCGGAAGGGGATGAGTGTGTTGGTCGTCGGGACCGCGATCCTGGAGACGTGGACCGACGCGGACACGGACAGCAACCGGTCGCGGATCGTCCTGAGGGCCAGCCACATCGGCCCGGACCTGAACCGGTACCTCACCACGTCCACCACGCCCGGCGGGGAGATCGTCGCGGAGCCGTTGACCGGGGGATGGGTGACCTCGGGGTGCATCCCCGCACACCGCGCGGAAACCGCGGGCGACAGCGGGGCGGCCGGGGGCGGCGGCGCGCCGGGGCGGAAGCCTGAAGACGATTCCCACACGCGGTCGGGACGGCAGCTCGTCGGCGCCGGATCCGGCGTGGACGCCGAGGTGGATCCGCCGTTCTGACGGATGCCGGGCACGCCGCGGGCCGGAGGCAGGCGGTGGCCGTCCGTGTGCCGCGGGGTCTCCGGGATCCGTGGGGTAACCTCGTGGGGCAGGACCGCAATCTAGTAGAAAGCACTAAGGGACAAACATGGGCGAGTTCATCTACACGATGAAAAGCGTGCGTAAGGCACACGGGGACAAGGTCATTCTCGACAACGTCACCATGGCCTTCTACCCGGGCGCCAAGATCGGTGTCGTCGGCCCGAACGGTGCCGGTAAATCATCGATCCTCAAGATCATGGCGGGCCTCGACCAGCCGTCGAACGGTGAGGCATTCATCGATCCGGGCTCCACCGTCGGCATTCTGCTGCAGGAGCCGCCGCTGAACGAGGACAAGACCGTCCGCGAGAACGTCGAGGAGGGCCTCGGCGAGATCTTCGAGAAGAAGCAGCGCTACGAGGCCGTCGCCGAGGAGATGGCCACGGACTACTCCGATGAGCTGATGGAGGAGTTCGGCAAGCTCCAGGAGGCACTGGACGCCGCGGACGCGTGGGAGATCGACTCGAAGATCGACCAGGCGCTCGACGCCCTGCGCTGCCCGCCCGGCGACGAGCCCGTCACCCATCTCTCCGGTGGTGAGCGCCGCCGCGTCGCACTCGCGAAGCTGCTGCTGTCCGAGCCGGATCTGCTGCTGCTCGACGAGCCCACGAACCACCTCGACGCCGAGAGCGTGCTCTGGCTGGAGCAGCACCTGGCCAAGTACCCGGGCGCGGTTCTCGCCGTGACCCACGACCGGTACTTCCTCGACCATGTCGCGCAGTGGATCTGTGAGGTCGACCGCGGCAAGCTCTACCCCTACGAGGGCAACTACTCCACCTACCTGGAGACCAAGGCCAAGCGCCTCGAGGTCGCCGGCAAGAAGGACCAGAAGCTGCAGAAGCGCCTGAAGGAGGAGCTGGCCTGGGTCCGCTCCGGCGCGAAGGCACGTCAGGCCAAGAACAAGGCCCGTCTCGCGCGCTACGAGGAGATGGCCACCGAGGCCGAGAAGTACAAGAAGCTCGACTTCGAGGAGATCCAGATCCCCACCCCGCCGCGCCTGGGCAACCAGGTCGTCGAGGCGAAGAACCTGACCAAGGGCTTCGACGGGCGCGTCCTGATCAAGGATCTCTCCTTCACCCTGCCGCGCAACGGCATCGTCGGCGTCATCGGGCCCAACGGTGTCGGTAAGTCCACGCTATTCAAGACGATCGTCGGGCTCGAGGAGCCGGACTCCGGCGAGGTCAACGTCGGACAGACCGTGAAGCTGTCCTACGTCGACCAGAACCGCGAGAACATCGACGGAGAGAAGACCGTCTGGGAGGTCGTCTCCGACGGTCTGGACCACATCGTCGTCGGCCAGAACGAGATGCCGTCCCGCGCCTACCTGTCCGCCTTCGGTTTCAAGGGGCCGGACCAGCAGAAGCCGGCGAAGGTGCTCTCCGGTGGTGAGCGCAACCGGCTGAACCTGGCGCTGACCCTGAAGCAGGGCGGAAACCTGATTCTGCTGGACGAGCCCACCAACGACCTGGACGTCGAGACCCTGTCCTCCCTGGAGAACGCACTCGTGCAGTTCCCCGGCTGTGCCGTGGTCATCTCCCACGACCGCTGGTTCCTGGACCGCACCTGTACCCACATCCTCGCGTGGGAGGGCAACGTCTCCGAGGGGCAGTGGTTCTGGTTCGAGGGCAACTTTGAGGAGTACGAGAAGAACAAGGTCGAGCGCCTCGGTGCCGAGGCCGCCCGCCCCTCGCGCGTGACGCACCGCAAGCTCACCCGCTGATCCCGCGGTGACGTGACACCGCCCGGCGGCGCTCACCCCCTCCCGGCCCCGCACGATCGGAGACACCCCCGACCGTGCGGGGCCCGAGACGTTCAGTATGCTTTTGATGTTGAAATGAAATCGTCGTGCCGATCCCTCGGCGGGTATAGATTGGTGTTCCAGAGGCCACCAGCCGGGCCCGCAGCCCGCAGGTCCGCGACACACCCGCACGGAAGGATCCCCGAACACATGGCCAACAGCAGTGACCGCAACACCGGCAGCGCCCCCGTCCACACCGCTGAGGTGCACGTCCGGTGGTCCGACTTCGACCGCTTCGGCCATCTCAACAACGCCGCCTACATCGAGCTGGCGCAGGAGGCCCGGAACATCTTCGCGCTGGAGGAGTTCATCGGTCGCGGCCACGACGTGCCCGCCGTGTTCATCCGCCGGCTCGACGCCAGCTACATGAGCCCGATCCTCCCGGACACCTCCACCGTCGTCGTCGAGACCCGGGTGACCCGGGTCGGACGGACGTCCTTCACCACCAGCCAGTCGATCATCGACCGGCACGGCACCGTCGCCTGCGTCATCGAGTGCGTCCAGATCGCCGTGGACCTCAAGACCGCCACACCGCGGGCCATCACCGCCAACGAGCTCAAGGTGCTCAGCCGGGCGGCCGGCACCGATGTCGCCGGTGCGGCCGATGCGACGGAGGAGGGTCACGAGTGACCGAGACGCTCACCGTCACCGCCGGGGCCGAGGGGCTGCGGGCGCTGCTGTCACGGGCCACCGGCATCGACGCGGACGCCTCGGCCCGCTTCCGGCAGCGGGGGGACGGCAGCGTCGACGTGTTCGTCACCACCCCGTTCGACGTGATCGCGGCGCGCCGGGTCGAGGGCACCGCCGGGCGGGACGGAGCCGTCGTGCGGGCCTCCGACCTCCGGGACGCTCTCGCCGAGGGGCGCACCGAGATCGGTGCGGCCCGTGACATCGCGTGGCCCGGGGCACTGCCTCCGGCCGGCGGCTTCACCCTCCTCGACACCCTCCCGGTGACGGTCGTGCGGCAGCTCGCGGATCAGGGGCAGGCACTCGCACGCCAGTTCTCCGGGCCGCTCGGACCGCCGCAGTCCCTGCTCGACCAGACGGTGCTCACCGTCACCGCATCCGACGGTGCCGGCGCGGATTCCGCCGGGGACCCCGGTGCCGCGGAGATAACGATGCGCATGGTGTTCACCTGCACCTCCCTCGGGCTGATCCCGGGGGCCGCGGCGCCCGAGTCCATCCCGCGTCACCTGCGGGTCTCCGGCACCGGGACCTGGGTGCGGGTGGACGCCCCGTTCGGCACCGTCTACCGCAGCACCCGGCAGTCGGTCCTCCAATTCTGACTCCGGGGGCGCTGAGCCCGGGCCGCGCTCAGTCGAACCGGTTGACCAGCATGTCCGCGACACGCACCATGTGCTCCCACAGGGCCGCGCGGTACGGGGCGGGTAGCGTCTCCTCGTCGACGGTGTCGATGGCCGCGGCCATCATCTCCAGCCAGCGGTCCCGCTCCGCGACGCCGATCGCGAACGGGTGGTGGCGCATCCGGAGCCGTGGGTGTCCGCGGTTCTCGCTGAAGGTCTGCGGGCCGCCCCAGTACTGGGCCAGGAACCATTTCAGGCGCGCCTCCGCTCCCTCCCAGTCGTCGTGCGGGTACATCGGCCCGATGAGATCGTCCTCGCGCACCTGCAGGTAGAAACGGTGCACGATCGTCGAGAAGGTCTCTTCACCTCCGACGGCCCCGTAGAAGCTGCTCGGCTGATTCTCCGCCATGTCATCTCTCCTCCGCCGCGGGGCCGGACGGGCCCGCGGTTCCGTCGGTGGTGGACGGCTCGGCGCTGATGCCGATGCCGTTGGGGTACGGCGTCGAGATACCCCGCTTCTGCAGGTCGGTGATGATCCGGCCGAGTAGCTCGCGGCGCACGGCCCACTGGGTGCCTGCGGCGACCTTCGCCCGGACCCGGATCAGCATGTGATCCACCGCCAGTGCGTGCACCCCGTCCACCTCGGGATCGCCGAGGACGGAGTCCTTCAGGGCCTCACTCGCGGCGGCGGCGCGGGCGGAGTCGCCGATGGCCTTCTTGGCGTCCTCGACATCGTTGGACAGGCCGACGGGAACGTCGACGCGTGCGACGGCGTGGCCCTTGGTGGAGTTACCGACCCGCTGGATCAGTCCGTTGCGGACGAACCACAGGGTGCCGTCCACGTCGCGGATGGTCGTCAGCCGCAGGGACACCGCCTCGACCGTGCCCACGGCGTCCCCGACGTCGATGGAGTCCCCGACCCCGTACTGGTCCTCGATGAGCATGAAGATCCCGGAGAGAAAGTCCTTCACCAGGGACTGCGCACCGAAACCCAGGGCGACACCCGCGACGCCGGCTGAGGCGATCAGGGGGCCGACCTGCACCCCCAGCTCCGACAGGATCGCCAGGCCCGCCCATCCCCACACGAAGATCGCGACGGCGGAGCGCGCCACGGATGACAGCGTCGTGATCCTGGCCTCCCGACGTTGCCTGTCGCGCGTCCCCTCGGGGACGAGCGCCACCGACTCACCGAACAGCGAGTGTCCCGGGCCGCGTTCGATCGCGTGCCTCGAGGCCCGCCTGATGAGGATGATCAACGTCCACTGGATCCCGACGGCCACGACGAGGATCAGTCCGACCGCGATGGCCATGTCGATCAGTCCGTCGGTGTTCAGCCCGTGCTTGTCCCTGAAAACATGCCGCAACGTATCCTTCACGCCTTAAGAACCTACCGGGTGCGGGCACGGGCGTTAGGCTGGGGGCCATGAGCAACCGATCTGTGGCAGTCATCACCGGGGCGACGGGTGGAATCGGTCGAGCCGTCGTCGACATCCTCATGCCCGACTTCGATGTCCTCGCCCTCGGGCGGGACGAGGCCGCGCTGGGAGAGCTCGATGCGCTCGACCACGTGCGCGCACTGCGCTGCGACCTCGTCGCGGAGCTCCTCGACGCCGGGCCGGGCGCCGGACTGCGTGAGGTCCTGGACCTGCCCCGCGTCGACGTGGTGGTGCACGCCGCGGCGGTCGGACACAGGTTCTCGGTGGAGCAGGCCACCCCGGAGCAGTGGCGGAGCATGCTCGACCTGAACGTCGTGGTGCCGGCGGAGCTCACCCGCCGGCTGCTGCCGGCGCTCCGGGCGGCCGGGGGAAACGTGGTGTTCATCAACTCCGGGGCGGGCAACGGGGCGCATCCGGGCACGACGGTGTACACCGCCACCAAGCACGCGCTGCGCGGTCTGGCGGACAGCCTGCGCAAGGAGGAGGCGGGCGCCGGGGTGCGGGTCAGCAGCGTCGCCCCCGGTCCGACCGACACCCCGATGCTGCGGGGCATCGTCGAGTCCGCGGGCGGAACCTACACCCCCGCGCACTACATCGAGCCCGCTGAGGTCGCCGCCGCGGTCCGCCTCGCCGTCACCGCGGGGCCGACCACGCAGCTCACCGACATCGCGGTCCGACCCCGCATCGAGCTGGCCGACCGCTAGCCCCGCCCCGACACCGCCGCGAGGGCGTGCACGGCGGCGGCATCGGTCGTCTGCAGCAGCGTCGCGTCGGTGCCCGGCATCGGACTGATCGTGGTGTCCGGCATCTGGGCGTGGGTGGGGATCCCGATGAGGTGGAGCCGCGGATCCGGTGTCCCGCCGGCGGTGACCACCCGCTGCGTCACCGGATCGACCTCCGGGGAGGGGGTCGTCGAACCGTCGGACAGGCGGAACACCCTGATCCGGCCCTGCTGCAGCAGATGCCGCATGAGCGGGTCGGCGGTGGTGCGCACATCGGGCGCCGGGAGGCGGGCGTCGAGGAGCACCCGCGCGGTGACCGCCCGGCCGGTGGTGGGGGAGTGCATCCGGTACGCGCCGCCGGTCACCCCGACGGTGGGGTGCGCCCCGAGGAAGGACACGACACCGGCGTCGACCAGGGCGAGCAGCTCCCGGGTGCGGAAGGCCGGGGGACCGGAGCCCGCCATCCTGCCCAGCGCCATCATCCAGGCGTAGCGGCCGCGCCGGGATGATGGCGTGTAGCGGCCGTTCGCCCCGAGGACCGAGACGGTCTTGCGCGCCGACGCGATCGACCACATCCCCTCCTTCCACGCACTGTCCCGGCCCGCAGCGGCGTGGGCGATGTCCGCCGCCAGACCGTCCGCGACGGCGGCGGTGAACTCCCCGGGGGACATCGGCCCGGTGATCCCGCGGGCGGCCAGCGGGTCGGCCTCGGCCACGGGGTCGAACACGGGTACGCCGGGGACCCGCGCGGCCAGCACCCGGGGCAGGTCCGCCACCGGGGTGTCGTCGATGAGTTCGGCGATGTCCGCCGGATCCACGGTCAGGTCGGGCCGCATCCGCTGCAGGGCACGGTGGTGGGCCTCGTGGGCGTCCCGGGCGACGGCGGGCCACACCTGCCGGTCGAAATCGATCGGCGTGTCGCCGGCGGAGAGAGCCCGGACGACGGCATGCAGTCTGGCGTGCGGCATGCGGGGCGGCAGCGAGTGGTACTCGGACTTCGGGAACAGCGGGTAGCCACGGCCCGATGCCGCGACGATCCGCGGTTCGCGGCCGGAGGGGACGTACCGCAGGCCGGAGCGCGTCGCGGGGTCGTCCACGAATCGCCCGCCGCGGCCCGCGGTGAGGAGGATCATCGCGTCGAAGAATCCCATTCCCAGGCCACGGACCAGCACGGTGTCTCCCGGGTCGATCAGGTCCAGCCGCTGGTCGGCGGGATTACCGGGCCTGATCCACTTCAGGTCGTCCGATGCGCAGAGCTGGTCCGCGTCGTCCGGCACAGAGAGCTGCCACCCGGGGGCGAGGATCGTCGCACCCGCCCGGACCACCGAGCCGTCCGCGAGCGTGATCCCGTCGGTTCCGTCATTGGCCGCGGTGAGCGCCACCGCGCGGCTGTGGTGGTGGTGGAGCGTGACCTGCGGGGGAAGCCGGTGCCGGGTCACGTCGAGGAACCACCGGAGGTACGCGCCGTAGAGGCGGCGGCTCGGATTCGATTCGGGGCGCGTGGCGCGCAGCTCGTCGGCGAACGCGACCGCCACCGCCGGGGCGGGCCGGTGCCGCCGGAACACCCGGGCGACGTCCGGGTCGATCCCCGCTTCGTCGGGGTTCTCCCCGCGCAGCAGCTGGATCCACTCGTAGAGCGTCGGTCCCCGCCGTACGGGGGCCGACACCGTCGAGCCGGGTTCCGTGAACATCGTGACCGCACCGGCGAGGGTGTTCATGCACAGCTCACCCGCCTGGTCGGTGCGCCAGACCTCGCCGGAGCCGTGCTGGGAATCATCGATGAGGTGCACGTCCAGGGGCACGTGTCCGGGTGCTTCGTGCAGGGCGGCGCCGAGCCGCTCCAGCACCGACGTGCCGCGCGGCCCGGCGCCGATGATCGCGATCGACCGCGTGGTACCGGGATTCGGGGAAGTCACACAGACAGGCTAGTCCAGCCGGCCGGTCACTCGCCGGCGTCGACCGCCCGGTTGCGCAGCGCCCGCTCGACCCTGTCCCGGCCCTCGGCGACGACGCGCTTCAGGCCCGCCGGGTGATCACCGTCGAGGAACGCGCCGGCACGCGCGACGCCCTCGCCGGTGATGTCCCAGGACGGGTAGATCCCGTTGAGCGCGGCCAGCGCCATCTCCGGGGTGGCGGTGCGCCAGAAGCCGGGCGCCAGCTCGAAGTAGGCCTCGTTGAACTGCCGGAGGTTCGGCGCGGCGCCGGCCCAGGTCAGTCCCTCGATCTTGTGCCGGACGGCGAGGTTCGACAGACCGGAGTGCGGATCGGTGACCTCGTCGAAGATCTCCTTCTTCCGCTCCGGGGTGTTCACCGCGGCGTGCGCGGCCCACGCCCACTTCTGGCTGTCGGAGGAGGAGTCGCGGGCGAGTTCCGCCTCGATGGCGGCCTCCGGGTCCGCGATCTGCCCGGCGGCGATGAGTGCGGTCAGTGCCCGCCAACGCAGGTCGTTGTCCACCTCGAGGCCGTCGATGGGGGAGACCCCGTCGCGGAGCCGCGTGAATAAATCGATCTGCTCGGTAGTGTCGGTGCCCAGCTTCCGGCGGGACAGCACCTGCAGGAACGTCAGCTGTGCGTCCGAACCGGGCTCGGCCTTCCGTGCGCCGTCGAGGAGGGCGTCCGCGAGCAGCGCTCGCCCGGTCTCCTCCGCCCAGGTCGGGTCGGCGTAGTTCGCCAGGGCGCTCGACGCCTGGGTGAGAATCCGCTCGAGGACGGCGATCTCCGTCTCCGCGGAGGCTCCGCGGGCCACCAGCCGGATGAAGTCGCGGGCCCGCATGCGTCCGTCGCGGACCATCTCCCAGGTCGCGGACCAGCACAGTGTGCGTGGCATCGGGTCCTCGATGCGGTCGATGTTGTGCACGACGAAGTCGAGGGAATCGGCGTCCAACCGGGTCAGGCAGTACGTGAGGTCATCGTCGTTGACCAGGACGAGATCGGCGCGCTCGGTACCGATGAGATCCGGGATCTCCGTGAATTCGCCCGAGACGTCCAGCTCGACGCGCTTCACGCGTCGGACCACCCCGTCGGTGAGCGAGTACAGGCCCACTGCCACGCGGTGGTCGCGCAGTTCCCCGGCGCCCGGTTCCGCACCGTGCTGGCGGACACCGAAGGAGACGTACCTGTCACCCGACACCTCGAACTCGGCGGCGAGCGTGTTCACGCCCGTCGTCTTCAGCCACTGGTCCGCCCAGTCGGACAGGTCGCGGCCCGAGGCCTCCTCGAGGGCCCGGAGCAGATCGTCGAAGGTCGCGTTGCCGTAGGCGTGCGTGGCGAAGTGCCGGCGGACACCCGCGAAGAACTCCTCTCGACCGACGTAGGCGGCGAGCTGCTTCAGCACACTCGCGCCCTTGGCGTAGGTGATGCCGTCGAAGTTCTGCTCCACCGTCTCGATGTCGCCGGCGTCCGTGGTGATCGGGTGCGTCGACGGCAGCTGGTCCTGGCTGTACGCCCAGGACTTCTCGATGTTCGCGAACGTCACCCACGCGGTGTCGTATTCCGTGGCCTCGGCCTGGCTGATCGCCGCGGACCAGGTGGCGAAGGACTCGTTGAGCCACAGGTCGTCCCACCAGCGCATGGTCACCAGGTCGCCGAACCACATGTGCGCCAGCTCGTGGAGGACGGTGTCGCAGCGGCGCTCGTAGCGGTAGCGGTTCACCTTGGAGGTGAACACGTACTCGTCACGGTGGGTGACGCAGCCGGCGTTCTCCATCGCGCCCATGTTGAACTCGGGCACGAAGACCTGGTCGTACTTGTGGAAGGGGTAGGCCATGCCGAAGTTCGCGTGGTAGAAGTCGAAGCCCTGCCTGGTCTCGGTGAACAGGCGTTCGGCGTCGAGACTGTCCGCGACGGACTTCCGGCAGTAGATGCCCATAGGTACGGTCAGTTCGTGCGGCTGGCCCGCGGGGGTCTCCGGGTGGTGGGTGAGCTCGCCGGTCCACTCGCTGCGCACCTCATGGTAGGGACCGACGCAGATCGCGACGAGGTAGGTCGACAGCCGGTAGTCGATGCGGGAGACGTGGGTGGCCGTCCCGTCCGGGTTATCAGTCACGGTCTGCTCCGCGTTGGAGATCACCCGCCACCCGGCGGGCGTGGTGATCGTGAGGTCGTAGGTGGCCTTGAGATCCGGCTGGTCGAAGCAGGCGAACATCCGCTTCGCGTCCGCGGTCTCGAACTGGGTGTACATGTAGACCTCGTTGTCGGCGGGGTCCACGAAGCGGTGCAGGCCCTGCCCGGTCCGGGAGTAACGGCAGTCCGCCGTGATCCGCAGCGAGTGCGCGCCGGGCTCGAGTCCGTTGAGGGCCACCCCGGCGGCCTCGTCGTAGCCGTCGTCGCCGAGAGTGACGGCGTCCGCCGTGATGTCCCCACCGTCCAGCAGCACCTCGGACACCCGGGCCGCCCGCAGATCGATGAACGTGTCGCCGGCGGTGGACACGGTGAAGTCGACGGTGGTGACCGAGGAGAACTCCTTCTCCCCGCCGGTCAGATCGAGGGCGATCCCGTAGTTGTCGACGTCGAGCATCGACGATCGGGCCTGGGCTTCCGCATGGGTGAGATTGGTCGAGGTCACGTAACCCGAACTCCTGTCTGTGTGGACTGCTGCGGTGCCGCCGACGGCGGGCCGCTCTATCAATCAGGTGGTGGACGAAAAACAGTGCACCCGCACCGCGGACGCCTCCCGGGACGGTGACACCGGATGACGGGTGTCCCCGGCCGTCGGGGGTGGCGGCGCTACACGGTCCAGGATACGGGCCGTGCGGGCAACCGGGCGTGCGTGGGCCGGAAAAGCACCTATCCTGGGCGGCACGACCCGACGCGCCGGGTTCCCGGAGGGAACACCGGCCGACAGAACCCGAGAGAGAGAAGGTAGCCCGTGAGTCAACCCCTGAAGTTCTGGTTCGATGTCACCTGCCCGTACGCGTGGATCACGTCACGTTGGGTCACGGAGGTGGAGAAGGTCCGCGACGTGGACGTCACCTGGATCCCGATGAGCCTCGGCGTCCTCAACGAGGGTCGCGATGAGCTTCCGGAGCAGTACCGGAGGATGATGACGACGACGTGGGCGCCGGCGCGCGTGTTCGCCCGGGTCGCCACCGAGCACCCGGACAAGGTCGGGGAGCTCTACACCGCACTCGGGACGAGGATCCACGATGAGGGGCGGGGTGAGGAGCTCAGGGAGAGCGCCGGTGACGGCGACGTCTCCGACGCACTGATCCCCCTCGTACGGGAGGCACTCGTGGAGGTCGGGCTCGACGGTGACCTGGCCGACACCGGAACCGGCACCGACTGGGATGACGCACTGCGCGGGTTCCACCAGCAGGCGATGGACGCCGTCGGCGACGAGGTCGGTACCCCGGTCGTGGAGGTCGCCGGAACCGCCTTCTTCGGGCCGGTGCTGACCCGCATCCCCCGTGGAGAGGACGCCGGAAAGGTGTTCGACGGCGCCGTGGCCCTCGCCGGCTACCCGCACTTCTTCGAGCTCAAGCGCTCGCGGACGGAACGTCCCGAGTTCGACTGACCCGGCGGAGGGTCGCCGGCTGGGTCAGGCGCCCAGTCGCCGCGCCCGCGTCCACGCCTCCGGGACGTACGCGCAGGTCGGATCCGACGCGAGGTAGTCGTGGGTCATCGCGTACGCCGTGGAGCGGGAACCGCCGCACACCCCGTGGAACTCGCAGACGCTGCACTTGCCGTGCCAGTTGTCCGGGTCGCGGAGTGCGGTGAACACCGGCGAGCGGGAGTAGATCTCGGAAAACGGCGTCTCGGTGACGTTCCCGCAGTGCACGGGCAGGAAGCCCGAGGGGTAGACGTCGCCGATGTGGTCGACGAAGGCGAATCCCGATCCGGAGTTCACGGCCATCGGGGGCCGTGGGCGGCGGGGATGCTCGGGATGTGCCCCGAGCAGGCGGGTCGTCTCCCCGGTGAGCGTGCGGTAGAGCTCGCCGCCCCGGTACGGGGTATCGGCGCGCTCCCGCTGGAGCACCACCCGGCGGTACTGCGGGGCCTCCGTCGTCTTGATCGCGATCCGGTCGGAGACGTCGGCCAACCAGTTGAGCACGTCCTCCCGCTCGTCCGGGTCCAGGCAGTTCAGCCGTGCGCCGCGTCCGGTCGGGACGAGGAAGAACGTGTACCACATCTTCGCGCCCATCCCGATGACGGTCTTCAGCAGGGCGGGCGCCTCGTGGATGTTCGAGCGCGTGAGCGTCGAGTTGATCTGCAGCCGGAACCCTACGTCGAGGATCTCCGGGGCCATCGAGAGTGTCGCGTCGAACGTTCCGGGGAATCCGCGGAAGGCGTCGTGGGTCTCGGCGGTCGCGCCGTCCAGTGACATCGACATCGCCTTGCCGCCGGCCGCCCGCAGCTCCTCCAACCGGGCCCTGGTCAGCTTCGGGGTGACCGAGGGGGAGAGGGAGATCGACAGCCCGCGTTCGGTGCCGTACCGGACCAGGTCCACGAGATCGTCGCGTTCGAAGGGATCCCCGCCGGTGAGCACGACGAGCGGGTGCGGGCGGTCGTAGGCGGCGAGCTGGTCGAGCAGTTCGAATCCCTGCCGCGTGGTGAGCTGCCGGGGGTCGGCCCTGGTCTGTGCGTCCGCGCGGCAGTGACGGCAGACGAGCTGACAGGCGCGGGTCACCTCCCAGATGACGATGAACGGCTTCGCACCGATGTCATGGCGGATCATCCGGACGCTGGGATGGGTGTGGGACACGGTTCCGCGGGCTCCTTCCGGACGGGTGTTCACTCCCTATGACGCTAGCCCCGGACGTGGCGAAAAGCAGCTCGACAGGGGGCGCTATGCGACATCTCACGTCCCTGGGTTTCGTCTCCGGGCGGCGGGTCCCTCCCCGGCGCCCGCCGGGTTACACTTGTCGCATGCGCGTTTACCTCGGAGCGGACCACGCAGGGTTCGAAATGAAGAATGTCATCGTCCAACATCTCAGCGACGCCGGACACGAGGTGATCGACTGCGGCGCCCACACCTACGACGCCGAAGACGATTACCCCGCGTTCTGCATCGAGGCCGCCTCCCGGACGGTCAACGATCCGGGTTCCCTCGGCATCGTGCTCGGGGGGTCGGGCAACGGTGAGCAGATCGCCGCGAACAAGGTCAGGGGTGCCCGTTGCGCCCTCGCCTGGTCCGAGGAGACCGCCCGCCTGGCCCGCGAGCACAACAACGCCCAGCTGATCGGGATCGGCGGCCGGATGCACTCGAAGGAGGAGGTGCTCGCGATCGTCGACGCCTTCCTGGATCAGGAGTGGAGCGAGGCCGAGCGTCACCAGCGCCGGATCGACATCCTCGCCGACTACGAGAAGACGGGCATCGCCCCGGCACTGCCCGAGGCCTGATCCTCCTGATCATCCCTCACGTACAGTGAGCGGGCCCCGACCGGTCACCGGTCGGGGCCCGCTTCACGTCCGGTCCCCGGGTCTCCGGGCCCCCTGCGTCAGAAGTCGAAGTCCATTGCGCCGCCGTCGCCACCGAAGAAACCGTCGCCACCGAAGAAGCCTCCGTCATCCCCACCGGCACCCGGGTCCGCGTCGAGATTCTGTCCGGCGTCGCCGGCGGACCCGTCCGGTGCGTCCGCCCCGGCGTCACCGTAGCCCTGCTCGAAGTCCTGGGGTCCGTAGTGGACGCCGGACATGCCGCCGAAGAGCATGGAGAACATCATCACGGATCCGGCGGTCCACATGCCGGTGCGCAGGGCGCCGGCCCACCACGGCTCGGAGTACCAGCCGGCGGGTACAGGGCGGCCGGCGACCATGCCACCCGGGTGGTAGTTCGGGGTCTCCGGTGACGCCGTGGGAGAGGCGGTGATCTGCTTTCCCTCGTGGTCGATGGTGCGCTGCTCGGTCACGGACCCTGCACGCCGCTGGCCCTCGAGGGGTGGCAGCTCCGGGCCGGCGGGCATACCCATGATCTCCCGGGCCGCGTTCACGTAGTGGAGTCCCTCCAGCGCGGACTCGCGGGCGAGCTCAGCCTGGCGCACCGTCTGTGCGGTGCTGATCTGGCCGGAAGCGGCGTTGTAGCGCTCGGAGGCGTCGGCGAGCGCCTGCGTCGAGGCGGTGTCACTGCCGCTCAGGCTGAGGACCTGCGATCCGAGCCGCTCGATCCACCGGCGTGCGTCCGCCACCGCGTCGTCGAGTTCCGCGCCGGCGGAGCGACGTCCCCCGGTGGACCCGTTCCTCGACAGCAGGAGAACGACTCCGAGGATGACGACGGCGATCAGGAGCAGAGGGAGAATATTCATCGGCGACCTTCGTGTACGACGGCGGGGTGGAGTTCGGCAGGGCTCGGGGCGGCGGTTGCGGGCCACGACTCTGCTCTGCACGGACAACGCCTGATCGGCCCCGGAGGTTCCCGGGGGCCCTCCGCAAGAAAAACCCCGCAGCACACGGTCGTGTGCTGCGGGGTTGCTGCGGGTTCAGGTTCAGGGGGTGGGCCCACCGGTCGAAGAGCGGTGTGGGGTGGTTCAGGCTTCGGAGTTCTCGGGTGACTTGACGGACTTGCGGCCGTTCTTGCGTTCTTCGACCCACTCGTGGATGGTCTGCGAATCCCAGAGGGTCAGTCCGTGCATCTTGGCGACGGGCTTGGGGGCACGTCCGCGCCCGGCGTAGCTGGTGAAGGTACCGCGCGCAGTCCCGGAAAACTTGGCGCACTCGATGGCAGTCCAGAGCTCTCTGCCGGAGTCGGAGTCAATGATCTTAGGTTGCATGTCGGCCACGATACGGCAGGTAGCTAACGGAGTCCTGAGAAAAATGTGGGCTGAAGAATGTTCGTCGACGTACCTGTTTCATCGGCGAAAAACCGTCGCCGAAACCTACATTTGAGAGGCGTCAAAACGACGGCGTCCCGTTTCCGGGTCGCCATACTGTCCCATCAGTGTCGATGGCCAGTTAGGTCCACCCCCGAAAGTGTTTTTAATTGCAAATATATAAAAACGAAAGGGTAGGCTATCCAGATATGTCGGGAGTGTGCTGCTTATAAAAGAATAAGATCGTTACGCTTATTTCTTCACAACTTTTTCTGAAAGCGGTGAATATCGAGGGTTCGAACGTGCGAGTGAAGCGTTCGGATGGGCGGATCGCCCACTTTTGGGGCTGTGTCCGACACTTCCGGGGGTGCTGGATTCCGCCTGCGATCTCCGGTGTGAACGGGATGTGTGGTGGGTCCCGTGTGCGGCACCGTCGCGGGATCCGGACGTTTCCCGTGTCCCGGTCGTGTGTCGCGGTCGGGAGCCGGCCGTCACCGCGGCATTTCTCATCTGTCCCGGGTTGGGCTAGAATGTTCATCACCGCCGTTCCGTACCGGTGAAAACGGTCGCGGGTCAGTGGAACTGGGAACGTCGTATAGTGGCTAATACCTCAGCCTTCCAAGCTGAAGACGCGGGTTCGATTCCCGTCGTTCCCTCCAAGCAGAAACACCCCTCTACCAGCGCAAATGCGAGGTAGGGGGGTGTTTTCAGTCTGCGGTCCCGGTGCGTACACCAGCTGAAACACTAGCTCCCACATCCGACGGCGAAACGCCCCCGGGCACGGTCCCGGCCGGGCTAATATCCCGTTGAGAACGAGATCTTCACCCAGCCGTCGCCGCCGCGTTCACCCGGGGTGCCCGAAGCACCCGGGCCCGATGTGCCGTACGAGCCGCCGTCACCGCCGCCGTTGTAGCCGGCGGGCGGCTTGAGGTCCTGGCCTTTATCGACGATCCCGGGGAGCAGCTCACTCACGTTCGGGAAGTAGGTGATGTCTCCTGTTCTGTCGCCTTGCCCGGTCCCGCCAGCACCGCCTTCCTCGCGTTTAGTCTGTATCGCAGCTCCGCTCGATTCGCGGAACGTGACGGTGGTGGCTCCACCCGGTTTACCCGGGTTTGGGTCGTTGGATATGCGGCTAGTACCAGGCCCACCTTCCCCACCTGCGCCAACATCGATAGTGACTTTAGCGGTTCTGCTAATAATCGCCGGGTCGGCTTCCTTCCATAGTGACGCTTTCCCAGGTTTGCCCGCCCCGCAGTTAATGTCCTGGAAATGATTGTTTCCGCCCGCACCGCCGCCACCTCCAGCGAAAATCACGTAGTCGATCCGTTCGACCCATTCCGGGACCGCGAGTGTGTGGGCCCCAGTAGTGCTGTAAACATGAACCTCAAACCGCCGCGACGAGAAAACACGAACACCGTCCACCCACACCTCACGGATATTCTCGCCGTCCTTGATGATCTGCTTAATCTTCTTCCCGTCGACGATAATCACGGTCAGCTCCCCTTAACGAAATAGATAATTCCCGGCTGCGTCGCCTGATCCGCGCTATCAACCACTTTTGTTCTAGAAACATCCTGCGTTCGATCATCGACGTACTTCTTCGTCGCCGCATGACTCCCAGCAGTCGGCGCCCCAATCTCGATATGCCCGTCACTATGGCGAACCACAACCGTCTCGCCCGCGTTGTAGTACGACATTCCCGTAACCTGCTCCGGGACATCAGAAAGATCCGTGAAACTCGTCGCCCGAATCTCCTTCTTCACCCACTTACTGTTTACGGCGCTGCCATCAGTATTCGGAGTATCCGAGACAAGGATGCTCCCGGCCGCATTCCGGGATACCACCGTCCCCTGCGCACCGTCCGCAGCGTCAGAAAGCAACGCCTTCTGGACGTAGTTATTCAGCTGCCCCTCGTATAAACGCTGGTTCAGCATTTTCAGGTTCACGGCTTCGTTCTGCGCCGTAGCATCAGCGACCTGCAGCGCACCAGTGCTTGTGCGAACCGCGACGGTGCTGGACTCAGGGGTAACTCTTGCCTTAGATACGCCGTCGGGAAACCCGATAATGTCATTGAAAATATGCTTATGGTTCGCAACCGAATAAATGTTGTCCGGTGGCAGCGAAACAAGCCGCATTCCCGCAATTAGGGTATTCTGCTCACTTTTTTCACCAGAAGGGTGATTGAAAAATATCCCCTTAAACCGGACTGCCGTGACCTTTCTATTAAACCGCAGAATGGTTGATACCCGCGTCCACTCAGTCGGGACATCATATTTGTTGAAAATATATCTATCTCCGTACCTGCCGATCGCTCCCGAAGCGATGGCGTTTTCTCCCGCTCTATCCCTAAGCTCAAGATAGAAGATTGTTCCTTCGACTGGAGCCTTAATCCAACACTCGAAGTAGTATGGAGTGCCAGAAGATATCTCCATATACTCCGGGTAAATCGTGGACGTTTCGTGCCCGCCGTAAGATCTCTGCAGGTCAGTGGCCGGTGGAACTTCGTCGCTTTCTTCCAGTCCTTCGGCCCAAACCGGGCGCCCGTTGAAAGTCGGGATCATGTTCCCCGAGCCAGTGGCAGCAATCTCCCGCTTCAAATCCTCTTTCGATGCTTTCGAGTCCAACTCCGACGTGACCCCAGCTGCCAGATGCCGACGCTCCACCGAGCGCGCCTTCATCCCAGTCTCAGCCACAGACTGAGCCATCTCCGCAAACGACTCAGCCTCATCACGGAACGTCGACGTCTCATCCCGCAGCACCCGCACCTTACTCTCGGCGCCCTGGATCTCCGACACCAGCCCAGACGCCGCCTCACGATCACCAGCCGCAGCCGTAGCCGACTCAGTAGCAGACGCAGCCGCCGACCTAGCCTCATTACGTGCAGTCTCCGCAGACGACGACAAGCCCCGCACCTGCGCCAGATACCCATTCGTCGTGTCCCTAGCCCCACGTGCCTCGTCCCGGAACGCCTTGCCCTGAGACTCCAACGTCGTCAAATTGTCCCGCAGATCCTTGTAGTCCTGCGACAAAGGCAGGGTCATAAACCCCTCCGTGTTGTCGAACTCGGCCCACACGCGCCCCGAACCACGAACATCGTCATCATCAACGAACCGGCCCTCAAAACGACCACTGAAATTACTACTATCAGCCATTATCAATCCCATTCAGTTCAGTCGGAATAGGCCGCAAATCGACCCCCGGGTATTTAGCTTTGATGTCCTTTTGGAGGAGGTTTATATGCTGCATCGCCATAACGAGACGCTTATTCGATGTGGTTAAACGACGCTTCAAATCATCAACCGTCTCATTCAAACTGCCCATATCCCGGGACATTCCCTCGTACTCATCCCTGAGCTTCGACAAACCATCCCGTAATTCCAGCGCTTCACGGCGAAACTCGTCAGCGCGAGCGTCCGCAAGTTTCAGATTCGATTCCATCCGCTCGTTCAAATCAAACGCGGCCTGGGTGTAGATCTTCGATTCCTCGCCCTTGTGGTGCTCCCGGGACTGCAGCCAGCCCCAGAACCCGGCGAGGAGCGCCACAACAATCGAGGACAGCGTCGTCGCTGTCGTGCTATCCATACAGACCCCTCATCCTCGACGGGAGGAGACTCGAGAACACCGTCGTCATCGCCGCCATACCCGCCATCGCCAGGTAACACACGGCCGACCCGAAGGCGTCCGGGATCACCAAACCGACGGTGACGTATCCGACGCCCCAGATGAACGACAGCCCGCCGACAAGCCCAGTACCCCACCTGAATAAACGCTGTGAAAAAGTACCGGCGAGACAGATCGCTCCGGCGAAGATCCATACCGCCACCCATGCCCAATCGGGCAGGACGTGAGCAATGAATTCGATATGCAGCGCAATCGGGTACCCCAATGCGAACCACAGGCCAGCCTTCGACAGGGCGAACAACGCCAACACGACGGCGCCGATCCGCCGGCCCTTGTCTGCGCGCTCCACCCATATCGTCGGGCTGGTCATGGTCTACGCCCTCCGACGGCGGTTGAACTCGCGAACCGCGTCCTCGAGGTTCCGGGTCGCTTCGATGGCATCATCCACGAGATCCAACCCAGACGACTTTTCGGCCCGGTGTTCAGTCTCATGGAGCTTGTCGACCACGTCGGCGCGGGCCTCGTTGATCTTGCTGATCTGGGACGCAGACCAGCCGTTACGGGTGTTCTTCACACCGAACACAGTTCCGATGAACCCGACGATCAGAACCGCAGTCTGCACCCGCGGATCAGCACCGAGGGGTGAGGATGCGGCCCACGCCGCGAGAGTGGTGAGCAGACCGACGATAGCGGTCACCGTGTTCGCGTTCTCGCGGAACCACGACTGCTTCTGGACCTGCTGGTGGAGCCACACACCGGTCCAGTCGATGACAGGACTGGACGGCGCGCGGTGACGGGGGAGGGGAGCGGTCATGTTAGTTCTCCTTCAGGTTGAGGTGGTTGCAGAGCGCCGACAGTCGGGCGCCGAGCTCGCGGAGCGCCTGCTCCTGCTCAGCGACACGCTTGAGCAGCGCCTCCGTGTTCGCGCGGGCCACAAACGAGTGGGCATCCGCGTTCAGCAGCGCGTCGATGGGGCGCATCGTGACGGTGGACCCGGGCACACGCGACGTGTACCGGGTCCCGATGGAATCGAACTGTTCGGTCATCTTCTTCTTGATCTCCTGCATGAACGGCGGATGGTCGATGTACTGCTGGATCTTGAACCGGAACGTCGGCATATGGATCCCGCCCGGGTCCCACTTCCCCTGGTCGGCGCCCGCCCACTCCTTGTGGCCGATCACCGCATCTGCGGACAGCCCGAGGTACCAGCAGATCGCGGCACACGTCCGGTAGTAGGCGTCGAGCTGCTCCTCCGGCCACGGCGACGTGCCGTCCGACTGCGCCTCGATACCGATAGACACCGCGTTCGCGTTATCCCGCGGCCACCCCGGCCAATGCCCCCGGCCCGCGTGGTAGGCGATCCCGACGCCGACGATGGTCGCCAGGCCATCCCGCGCCAGGTGGATCTGCGAGCACAGCCCGAGCTGAGGGTGCCGGGCGATGTAACTCGCCGGCGTCCCATTCGATCCCGTGTGGTGCGCGACGACGCCAATGATCCGCCCGAAATCCCCATGCCCACGATCCCGAGCGGCCTCAAACTCCACCGCCCGGACACCGAACAGGGTCAGAACGTCGCGGAGAAACAGGGGATCGCCCCGGTGCTGAGGGTTCGGCGCAATCGCCATGTGAACTCCCTGGTCAAATGTGGTGTGCGGGGTTTCCCCCGCCTGGACACCAGCACGATCCCACACACCGGGCTGCGGTCAGTTCCCCTCCTCCTCGCTGGTGCCCGACTCCAACGCAGCCAGACGCGCCCTGATCTCCTCAATCGACGCGCCCGTCTGCTTGCTCACGATCTCCGCGAGCTCCTCGTTAGACATGGACACCGACGGCGCGACGGCATCCTTCTCCGCCTGCCGCTGCACCTCGCGGACACGGGTCACCAGCCGGTCAATCGGCGTCATCGCGTCAAACCGGCGCCCGAACAGCGGAGTGATCATCGTCGGCTGGTCCGCGGAGAACGTCAGCTCCCACCCCGAGATCACCTCGGACAGCTGGGCACCCCTATCCGTGATCGTGACTCGGTCGCCGATCCTCCACCCGAACCGGCGCACACCATCCACGATCTCGTCCCGCCCGAACGGCTGGTACAGAGACGGTGCCGACGTAATCGAAAGTGTGATCGAACCCTGGATGTCCGCCCACTGGTGTTCCAGCTGGTTCGCCGTGTCTGCGGACCACGCCCCCGATCCGACTGAGGCGTACTTCTCCCGGTAGTAGAACGGGCCCGCGTACCGTGGGTTGATCGTCGCAGCGACCCGCGAATACGCCGTGGAGGAGTCCGTGAGCGTGTTGTGCCGGCGAACATCAATGTCCATATGCTCGAACCCCTCACCGCGGCGTGTGGCGGCCCCAACCGCAGGGGAGCCCCTGCCCTCCAACTCGCCAAGCGTGTACGTCCCACGCTCACCGGCCCTGGCCTCAGGAGACAGCCGAGAATCCTCCCCGGCCTTGATCTGGTTCACCACCCACTGATCCCACTTCGTGCCGGCGATCAACTCCGCGGCCTCCGGCGCGCTGTGTGTCGTCTCGTACTCAGCGATACCACCACCCGGCGCCGTCGAGAACACCACCTCGCGCCGGTCCCGCGTCGGCCGGATCCACACCATGATCCCCGGGACACCCCGCTCCATCACCCGCAGATCCGACTCACGCTTCGCCGACTCCTCGAGGAAATCCAGACGTGACGCAATGACAATCATCTGCCCCGACCGCCATACGAACAGATGATCGAGAGGATGCAAGCTGTTCAGGTCGAACATCGTGAACGGCTCCAACTCGCCGTGCTTCAACCGCAGGACCTTTCCCCGCTCTACCGCCTTACGGGCAGCCGCGAGTTCCCCTTCACTCTTTCCCCACGTCCCCGGCGGATACTCAGACACGAACTGCCGGAAGTACCGGAACCGCGAATCCCGCAGATGGGCTACTAGGTCGGCGTTGTCGGCGACCCGGTGAGCCGTCCGCCCGTAGTCCACCGGCTCCTCACTAGATTCCTCGGCCTCGTCGCCTTCACCGGGCTCCTCCCCAGCCTCGGCCGCCACTGCAGCGGCCCCGCCCATGCCGTCCGAGTAGTCCGGGTCCGCGAACACCTGCCACGCGATGCCCTTACGCTCCTCCGGCAGTGAACGCCCAACGATGTCCATCGCGCCCATCCCGTAGTCGTACAGTGCCGGGTACAGCTGAGTCCGAGGATCCACAGACACCCGAGAATCCGATCCACCATCTCCACGCGACCACCAGCTATCGGTAAACGTGCGGTGCAGCTCAGACGTCTCACGCACACCACCCATAGCGAGCACCGGGCCCTCACCCGGCAACGGCTCACCCGGCAGCCGGACCCGAACCTCCGCCCACACATCGGACCGATCCACGTACTCCTGCAGCAGTGACGCGACCGTGTCCTCCGGGCGGGCCTCCACCTCAATGTCCGGGCCGTCCGTCTCAACGATCAGGTACACCGGCAGGCCAGTACGGGCCGCGCCAGACGTGACGAAGTCCGTGACCGCCGCACCCAGCGTGCCCTTGTACACCAGCCCCGGGCCCTGCTCATCCGCGGCGGTATCCGGGTCCTGGGCCAACATCCGGTGCAGATGCTTGTCGTCCGACGAGATGAACAACTGCCACTGGCCCGACGTCTGAGTCGCGTTCTTCTTCGCGTTCGTGACCTGCCCTGTCCACACCTCACCACGGAACGTCATCGTCACCGGGATCGGGCGGGTCGCCACGTTCTGCCACAGAATGTCCTGCTCACCTGTGCCGACCGTGACCTCGCCCTTGTCGATCTCCATGTCCCCGCGCCGCTGGAACCGAGCGTCGACGACGTTCTGGATGGGCGTCCACGACACGAGGTCAGGGGACCACACCCGCAGATCTACGGATTCATCTACCATGCGTGACTCAGCTCCGGGGAAAACTCGATGCTGTACGTGCCGCCAGCGCCAGATGCGTTACCCAGCACCGTCGCCTCGCCACGGCGTTTACCAGTCCGCGACGAGCCCTCCACCTGCAGCGGGTGAGGCCAGAACTCGACGCGCTGCAGCTTCGTCGCCACCAGCTCTCCATCACTACCGGTTTTCTCGTACAAGGCCCGCTTAGACGGATCAGAGTCCATCACCCACCCGTGCTCACTCGCCGGCAGCGGCTGCTTCTGGTTCTCCGGGTGGATACCCAGCGCCCCGGACGCGATGGGCCCGCTCATCGTGATCTGTGGCCACACATCCTGGTCGCCGTCCACCGGGAAATGCACGGTCTGTTCCTCCCCAGATTCCCACTCCCCGGCGATCACCTCACGGAACCGCGACCACAGTGGCCGACCCGCAGTCAGGATCACGTCGATACGGGTGAGGAGACTGTCCGACGGGATCTGCCCAGTGAAATCAACGTTCGACACACCAGTCGGGAGAACATCGATCCACCGCCACCCCCAGTACGTCGAGCACGCGATCAACTTCACAGGCCGGGACCCATCACCCAACGCGACCTGCAGGTTCCGGACGTGCTGCCGACAGTTCGGGCCCTTCGCCTGCAGCTTCAACACGATCTGCATGGGGTCACGCCCAATCCCGCGGTGACGCGACCCCACCGAACCGAACGCCTTATCCCACTGGTGGTTCACCGAACCCATCGTCAACGCTGACGGTATATCCAACAGTGTCAGCCCATCCCTGCAGTGCTCCCGACCCCGAAGAATCGGGATCTTCTGGCCCTCTAAACCCTCAATCGTGAGCCGGTTACCCGGCCCGTACTTTCTAGCCATGCGATCTACCTCTCTAGCTGCGGGCGAGGAGCGCCGAATCAAGATCCCGATTCAACGTCTCCGCCTCTCTACGGATGTACTCACTGTCACCGGCGAGCGTCACCGGCCCGTTGAACTGCGTCCCAACCGCAGTCGAAGGCTTGTTCGACTCCGATATGGCCCGCAACGTCGCCGCGATGTTGTCCACCTGGCGGCGGATCGCATCAGACGTCCTGGCAGACTCGATCTGCGCCCGTGCCCCAGCGACCTCCGGCGCCTCAGGCCCCCGCTTCAACACCGACGACAACCCCGGGGAACCCGCCCACGATGCGCCGAGCTCAGCGAACCGCGGATCCGCGCCACCGAACCCGTCCGCAGCGTTGAACAACTGGGGCCCCTCCCACCCCTGCCCGCCGAAGTGCATCACCACCGGCGTCTGCACCCCACCGACACCACCGACGAGCTGCTTCACCCGGTTCTCGCCCTGCTCCGCGGTCTTGAGCTGCTGCTCAGTCAGATCAACGAGCCGCTTCAACAGCTCCTCCCGCTCCCGAGTCGACGTCGATGTCGACAGCTGGAACTTGAGCATCTCGATCTCGGCCTTCTTCTGCCGCTCGTCCAGCTCAGCGAGACGCTTGCTCTTCTCCCGCTCCGCGGCCTCCGTGACCTGAGACATCATCGCCCCACGGATCTCCCACGGCGCCTTACCGGCGGCCTCGCCGGCCTTCACGAACTCCGCGACCTGCTGCGGCGTTGCACCGTTCTGTGCGGCCCACGCCGCTGCAAGACCACCAGCCGCCAAACCGAGCCCAGAAAGCACGACCGTCGCCTTTTCGTCAGGCGACGCATTGTCCCACTCCTCCTTCGCCTGATCCTTATTCGCGTGGATACGTGCCGCGCCAGTAGCCAACTGCGCGACACCCGACAGACCAGCGACGATAGCTTGTGCGATACCGATACCACCCGCGATAGCAGTCGCCGGGTTCGCCAACATCCCCGCGGCCGCCAATCCAGATCCCAGCGCCCCGAGAATTGTCGCGCCACCACCGATGACCTCACCGCCACCGGTCGTCACCTGCTGCAGGGCGCTCATCTGTGAGCCCGCAAGACCACCTTGAGCCGCGGCCACAGCTTGCGTCGAAACCGCCAACCGGTCCGCCTCGATCTGGGCGATCTCCTCCGCGAACGCGAGCTCCTTCGCGGCGCGCGCCACCTCCATCTCGTTCAAGAACTGGTTTTGCGCCCGCTGCGCACGAGCCAGCTCCACACGAGCCTCCAACGTCGCGAGCTCCCGCGTCGTCACCACCTGATCAGACTGCGCAGATCCCGCCCGCTGCGTCTGAGCCGCGGCCCTCTCCCGCGCCCGCGCGAGCTCCCACTCGGCGTCCGACACAGCCATGTCATCGTCGAACTTCGACCGCGCGGCCTGGCGCTGAGCGTCCAACGACTTCCGAATCGCAGACTCGATGTTCAACTGCGACTGGACCGCCGCGTGCTCCGCATCCAGACGGGCCCTCATCAACGCCTGCTGCCGCTCAGCGACAGCGTTCACGGCACCCATAGCGTCAGCGACACCGGACAGAGCCGACGCCACAGCCTTACCCACCGTCTCGATGGCCTTGAACGGAGCTACCTGCAGCGCCCGCACATACTCCTCGTGGGCGCGCTTCTGCTCCTCGATGGCCCGCACCTCACTCTGCCGCGCCTTGTCCAGATTCTCCTGCGCGTCGATCACACGCTCCGCGGCCTTCTTCGCCTTCTCCGGGGCCTGCTCCATCAGCTCGTCGAGCTTCTTCTTCGCCCGCTCGATCTGCTCCGGCGTCGCCCCCGGATCCTCCACTATCCGCGCAAGATCGGCGCGGGCCTCCTCGATCTTCCTGGCGTACTCGGCGTCAACCTCCGACGCGGCCTTCCGAGCCTCCATGAGGTTCTTCTCGGCCTCCGTGCGGGCCTCAGTCGCATCGGCCACCGACTCCTGGGCCTTACCCCACGCGTTGAAAGCGTTAACCGTCTCCTCCGAGACAGTGAAGAACACCTCTGCCCGGCCGAGGTTCAGGCCGCCGAGAGCACCACCGACACCACCAACAGAGCCACTCCCGGGCAGGACACTCGCCCGCGTAGACGGATTCGAGATCGCCGCGGCCATCCCCTCCACCGACAACGGCTCAAACGAGCGGCCACCGCCACGGGACCGGGATCCTCCACCGGACACACCCGGGGTCCCCTCAATCACCGAGCCACCGGAACCCGACACCATCACGCCCGAGTCATCCCCGCCCAGGGGCCGGTGCATGTGGTTCGTGAACTGCGGATCCTCAGCACCCGTCGCGGGCCCACCGATCGTCAGGCCACCACCGGTACCACCACCGGATTCGACGTTCACCCCGCCGATGGTCATCGCGGCGTGCCCGTTCACCCCGCCCTTGTGCCACCAGCCCACGTTCAGATCATCCGGGCCACCCAGCCCCTGCACGAACCCACGCTCGGACAAGAACGCCGCCATGTTCGCGGTCGCACCACGGCCATCCAACGGGTCCCGGCCGTCAGCGGCGTTCGCAGCCAGCGACACCGCACCGGTACAGTCCGTTCCAGCAGGGGACCAACCACCCAGAATGTACGGCGTACCATTCCACGGCCCGATGGCATCCAACACCCGATCACGACCGGCGACACCACCATCCGCCAACGCCGGCAACTCCCGGGACAGCGCACGCATGATCTCCGCCGGGCCCCCAGTGTTGATCGCACCCAGCGTCCGGTCATACTGCGCAGAACGGCGGTCATTGATCACCCACTCTCCACGGTTCACCCGCGCCGTCGGCATCCCGTACTGATCCACGCCGAGGATCCCATCAACCCTCTCAGTACCCGGCCCGGACACAGGCAGACGGCCACCCGATGCGTAGCCACCCACCCGGCCACCGGACTCGTGCGAGAACACCCGCTTAACCCGCTCCACGATGGACAGCGTGATCGTCCCCGTACGGTTCAGGAACCGCTGCGCCAGGTTCGTGTCAATCTTCGAGCGCACCTCGGCCGAGTTGTCCCGAATAACGATCTGCCCATCCGGCAGAGTCGTCGTGCGGATCCCCAGCTGGTCCAGAGCCGAGATCACGTCGCCCGTGTTGTCGGACACGACGATGTCGCCCTGCGGCAGACCAGCCGTCGTCGCCCCGAGGTCCTTGAGCTTCTGCATCACATCCGGCGCGTTATCCGAGATGTAGATAGTGCCGTCCGGCATCCGCTGGTACTCGACCTCGAGCTCCCGGATCGCCTTCCACGACTCCTCAGTGTCCGCGAGGAGCTTGATCGTCCCCGGCGGCATGTGCGTCGCCTGGATCTCCGCCTCGTTCAGCTTCGCGACCGCCTCAGCCGTATCAGCGTCGAGGTTCAGGATGTTCGGCGACCTCGTCAGGTCCCGGACCTCGTTGTCCAGCGCATCGATGACCAGCTCCGCGGCCTTCGAGTCCGCCTCGAAAATGATCCGGCCCTTGGAGTCCACCAGCTCTGTCTTCTTGAGCCCGAGTTCCTCCAACTTCGGCTTGAGGCTCTCGACGTCCGACGCGTCGATGTGCAGCTGGTGCTTCTCCGTGTCGATGTTCCCCAGCCCGAGGTGAACCTCGTCGAGAAGCCGCTTCGCCTCCTCGAGGCTCTGCGTCTCGAACTGCGTCAGGATCCGGTCAGGGATCAGCCCGTACATCGACGACAGCAGCTCGATCTGCTCCTGCGTCATACCAGCCGCCTCGGCCTGCTCACGGAACGCCTTGATCTGGCCCTCCGCCGCGTCCGACGCGATGTGCAGCGCCTCAAGCTGCGAATGCCCGGTCTTGATCGCCGTGTCGTACGCCGCCGCGGAAACCTCGTACAACGAATCACGGACTTCGAGCATCTGCGCGTGGAGTTTCCGGCCCCCCTCCGTCGTCTGGTCAAAGAACCCAGTCGTCATGTCGAGCGAGTTGATCCCGCCGGCGGCCTTCGCCAGGCCCTCAATCGCCTCGGCGGCCTCACCCAGATACGACTGCAGCTGCAGCTCCGGGTCCGCAGTGAGGGACAGCATCGTGTCCCGCATCTGCTTGATCGCCTTGTCGGCGCCCTTCGACTGGTCCTCCAGTGCGCCGAGGGCATCGTTCAGGACACCGTGCCCAGCGGCGGCCTTGTCCGCGGCATCACCAGCGTTCTCTTGCTCCCTAGCAAGCTGCTTGGCGGTATTTGCGGCCTCCTCCGCGGTTTGCATCCCCTCGGCCATAGACCCGTGCAACCGGTCAAGGGCATCGCGCTGCGCAACAGCCTTACGCGCCAGCTCCACGCGGGCATTCTGTTCCTTGTCCCACCCCTTACCGTGGAGGTCCTGGATCTCCATCAACGCTTGGTTCGGCTCGATCAGATCCGTCAACGCCTGCCGCAGCTGCTCATACGCGCCCGGGGCACCCATCACGGCCTCCGTCGCCTCCTTGAGGCTCACGGTGCCGTCCTCGACCACCTGATTCAGCTCCGACTGCTGGACCGCGGCGATGGCCTTCTCGCGGATAGCGGCGGTGATCTCCCCGTTCGACGACTTGAACGCCTCCGCCCAGTCGCGGGTAGCGGCGGCGGCCTCCTGCTCCCGCTGCTTCGCCTCCTGGACGTGGTTCATCCACGCCCCGAGTGCGAGGGTCGCTCCGGTGATCGCCAGGCCCCACGGGCCACCCAGCGCAGCCACGAGCCCACCGGCGGCGGACTTCAACCCGTTCGCACCGGCAGCGGCGACACCCGCGGCGGCACCCAAACCACGGGCGGTACCAGCGGCATGCCCGTTCGTCGTGGCCCACATCTCCACTCCGACAGACGCACGCCGGAACGCGTCATCCATCCGGGACAGGGCCGGCGACTGGGCGACCACACCACCCAGCAGGGCACCGTGAGCGGTGAGCGCAGCGTTCGACGCCTGCAGCTCAGCAGCCGACAGCTTTACCGACGCGCGGTAGGCGTCCACGGCGGCGGTTGCCTTCGTGACGTGCCCCTTCACCCCTCCAATGTCCGAGTTGAACGCGGACTGGGCGATCTTCGCGGCCACCAACGCGAGCGCTATGTTACGGATCGGTCCCGGCACCGACCCGAACACCGTCACCAGACCGCCGACGCTATCCGTGAGGACGTTGATCCCGTCAGTCATGTCCCCGAGGATCCCGGGAAGGACCTCGAACCCAGGCTGCAGGGTGGCCGCACCGAGACGCCCGAGAGCGGCGATGGTGTTCTCCACCGAGCCGCGGAACGTGTTACCCATCTCCAACGCGGCGCCGCCCATAGCGCCGGCCATCGCGTCCCGGAAGATCTCGAACGAGATCTGCCCGTCCTCCGACATCTTCCGCGCCTCAGCCGCGGTCACCCCGAGGTGATCGGCGACCATCTGCAGGACCGGCACACCACGCGAAAGCAGCTGCATCAGGTCGTCGCCCTGCAGCTTGCCGCGCGCGGCGACCGAGTTGAAGATCAGGCCCATGTCGCTCATCTGCGTCCCGGCGATAGCCGACGTGTCCGCGATGGTCTTGAGCGTCTTGGACAGGTCATCGCCGGGCTTGATACCGGACGCCACGGCAGACGCCGCGGTGGACACCGCGTCACCCAGCCCGTACGCGGTGCCCTTCACCGACGCGAGGGAATCGGCCATGATCGCCGAGATGGACTCCGCGTCATGCCCGAGGCCGCGGAGCTTCGCCTGAGACGTGTCGATGGACTCGAGCCGCCCCAGGCCCTTGAGGAACGTCGTCAACCCGAGGCCGCCGATACCCAGCGCCGGGCCGAGCTGCTTCATCGTGTTCGCCAGCCCACCCAGGCCGGAGGACCCCGCGGCCCGCGACGATGATTCCCGCAGCTTCTCGAGATTCGACGACGCCCGCTGAGCCTCCGCAGACAGTTCGCGCAGGTGAACGGCCTCACCGGCCGGGACCTTGATCCCACCGGCGGCAGCCCCAGCCCGGCCCATGTAGGTCACCAGCTCACGGGTGGCCTCCGTCGCGGCGACAGTGTCGCGAGTCAGCCCCGACGGGCCCTTGATCCCGCCAGCCGCGGCACCGGCACGCCCGAGTTCGGTGCCCAGCTTCGACGCGGAGCGGGCCGCATCATCCAGCTCACGGCGCCCCGCCGGTGTGACGTCGATCTTCGTGTTCTCGACCTTCGCGGCGGCCTTCTCCGCGGACTTGAGCGACGCCTCCACGCCCTTGATACCGGTGTCGAAACCGCTCGTGTCCGCGTCGATCTTGACGTTCAGTGTTCCGAGATCGAGTGCGGCCATGCGGGGCTCCTAGCTAGAGAGAGAGATCAGGTGTAGATGTGTCGCAGTATCCGAGGGAGCGGGAGAGATTCGACGGACGCCCGAGGAGATGCACGACGCGGGTTTCCAGCCATCGCCACGACCGCTCATCGAGGACCCCCGATTCGACGTCGACGCCGTACACCTCGTGAAGGTCACACTCGACGTCATTCCAGTGGGTGAGGATGTCCGCCCACGTAGGGACGTCCGGGCCCTGTTCCTCCGGTTCGTTCCACCAGTCGCGGATCCCGAGATCCGGGTGCCAGGGCCCACCACCGGGGTCCTCGGGGAAGTACGCCCCGGGGCGGGGGTCGTACCAGCCGGCGGCGGGGTCATAGATCAGTCCGTCTCGGCGTCGGGATCCGTCTCCTCCTTCGGCGTCTCCTCCGTCGGTGTCTGGGACTCCATCACTTTTCCCAGGTCGAGAACGCCGTCCTTGTAGTACTGCTCCGCCGGCTCCGGGCCGATCCACGCGTGGATGAACACCGTCATCACGACGCGGCGGAGTTCCGCGTAGGAGGCACCGGCCTTGATCAGATCACCCGCAACACCACCGGTGATCTCCCCGGTCTCCGTGTTGTAGCGGCCACCCATCAGATCGACAGCGATCTCCCACTGGCGGGACGCCGGCATGCCCGCCGCGAGTTCATTCTGGATGGCGGCCTGCGCGCGCAGACCAGCGGCGGCGGTGGGGCAGACGTCGTACTTCTTCCGTCCGACAGTGAACGACAGATCAGACTTGTCGACGAGTTTCGTGAGCTCGGGAAATGCGGTCACAGTGGGGTCCTCCGGTAAGGGGTTAGGGGGTATGGCACCCGGAGATTCCCACGAACCGCCCCGCGGTCAGTTTGAGCACGCGAAAGCCCCCACCCAGGGAGTCGGGTAGGGGCTAGTCGGAGGCGGATAGAGGATCTTTCGTCAACTAAGTGTGTTTTTTACTGACTGGATAAACCTCGTGATTTGGGTCGTACCAGAGCACGCGGAAAGTTTCCCCTGACCGAAATCCCCAGAGGCGGCGTTTCCCGCTCAACCTAAATCTGAAAAGTCGCTCTTCGTTTGCAGGTAGCTCACGTAGCCTGTCTTGAGCAGACGGACTCAAGTCTGTGATTGGATGGTCATGGTTGCGTCGGTGTCTGCCGGCTATTTCGGTCTCACACTGTCCCCATGTCTTTTTGCTTACTTCTTCCAAGAACTTGAGGAGTTCAACCGTTTCGGAGGCTTCTAGCTTCCACCTCCGCCCGTCTGAGGTGTTGCCTGAATCAATGTCGATTTCTCGTGCCGTCCATTGCACCTTCTTGTCACGGTAGGAACCGGAATTAGTGGCTTCCCTCGGAACCCCTTTTTTATCTGAAGGGGCATTTACTTTTGGAGGGTGTTTTCCGCCCGCGTTGTTTTTTTGCTTTGCGAGCTTCTTTTCAGCTCTACTTTTCCTCCCCATTACTACATGGGGGAAGCGGACTGCATCGCGCTGTAGAAGTCTTGCATGACTTCTTGGCTGACTTCGTTGGTTGATGGGTCCCCATTGGGAATGTCTCCGCGTGCATCCCGCCAAGGCCTCTCACTATGCGACAGGTCACTCAGCTGCTGGCCGCTGAGGTGCCCGTAAGCATCCAGTACCGCGTCGATGGTTTCTCTCTCATCACTAGTGAGGCGATTCGAGTCGCCGTCGAACATATCGACATCAGCTGTGAACTGCCTGCGGTGCTGACGGTAAAGTTCGCGTGTGACCGGCCCATTCGCCCATGCCTCAATACGCTCATGGAATAGGGGCCTTTCGTCCCATACCAAGCTCCATGCCTGGGAGTAGTACACGAGCTTCTGGAGCTTCATGGTGCTCACTGGGACATCTTGGCGTTCTAGTATGTACCTTGCTACATCATTGACTTGTGCCATGCCTGCTCCTTCCACTCATGTCGGCATGGACTCCTACAGTCCACTACGTATCTCTAATTATCCATGTCTTACGTGAGTATTGCTAGCTCGACACTCCGGTCACGCCCCGATGGCGGATTGGCTGCTTCACGACCTGCGATGACCGTACCCCTTGCTAGAAGGGGGTAGACGGCAGGGGCCACCCGCCAAGGTCCCCCGGGGCGGGGACAATGCCGGGATACGGGCATACTGGCCACATAGGATCAGCCAAAATGAAAGAGGTACAGGAAAATGAGCTCGAGGTTTGCTCGCGGAGCTCTGGCACTAGGTGCGGTGGCCCTGATAGCTGGCGGATGTTCGGCGGACGATAGCCAGAAAACGGAAGTACCAGCACCGGAACGGGATACCCGTCAGGATGCAGCGATAGCGAAGCTATCTGGCGAGGGAGTGACTATCGATGCCTCGAGTTTGGAGAAGGTCTCCGGGGTTCTTTGTGATTCCGCCCGTTCAGGAGCTAGCCGAAACCAGTTAGTTACGGCAGTTGTACACGGCATCGGAAACGGTGATCTTGCTTCTGATAAGGCTGGTGCTATTGCGGATGTGTCTATCGAATATAAGTGCCCAGAAGTTGTGGTGCCAGATACGGGTGCCGCGGAAGAAAGTGGCTCACCAGCAGTTACTTCACCGGAGGTAGCGGCTAGTTCTGATTCTTCTTTTACCGATGGAACTTACTTGGTTGGCACTGAGATAGAACCTGGTACGTACCGGGCAGTCGATGCTTCTGCTGCGTGTTACTGGAAGCGTCTGTCTGGTTTAGGTGGATCGATAGACGACATCATCGTCAACGGGGGGTTTGAGGATCAGCCGATTGTGGCTATTGACCCGTCTGATAAGGCGTTTTCATCTAAGCGGTGCGGTAGGTGGGTGCGTGTGGAGTAGTGCGGTGTGGACATCGGGGGGCCAATCGCTGTGAAAGTAGGATCGCCAGTATGGATGATGTAGAAAAGCAACGGTTGCTCGCTGAGGTGCGCCGAGCGAGTGAAGAATCCCGCAACGCTAAGAAGATTGTGCAGGAACGGGCTGCTGCCCGCGCGGCTGCAATCGAAGCGGCGATTGAGGCGGGGATCCGTCGTCAGGAGATCGCTGATGCTGCGGGAACGCATCGGAACTTGCTGTACAAAATCACGAAACGGAACAACACCCCCTAGTTGCAACCCTTGGGGGTTGCATAGTTTCCGGGGTGGCTGTACATTCAAACCAGTGGTGGTGGCCGCCACTACAACCAAACAAAAGAGCTCCGGCGATGCGGCAAACATCCCGGAGCGTGGACTCAACTTACGAGGAGTTGAATCATGCGTAATTCTGTCATGCCTCTAGATAGTGGGGCAACCAATCCAGCAACACCGTTCGATGGGGTCCGGCGGACCCGCGAGGACGCGACCGAGTACTGGTCCGCCCGTGAACTCATGCCCCTCATGGGCTACCCGCGCTGGAACGAGTTCAAGGTCCCGGTGACCCGGGCTATCAAGGCCGCCGAAAACCAAAGCCAGGACATCGCCAGTCTTTTCAGGGCATCGGCTGAAAAGACTGCTGGACGGCCCCGAGAGGACTTCCACCTCACCAGGTTCGCGGCCTACCTCGTGGCGATGAACGGCGACCCCAACAAGCCCGAGGTCGCGGCGGCTCAGGCGTACTTCGCAATCAAAACCCGCGAAGCCGAAACCACCATGACCCCCGAAACCATCGAGGCCACACTCTCCAACCCCGACTTCATCATCGAACTCGCCACCACCCTCAAGCACGCCCAACAACAAGCCGCGGAGAACGCCGCCCGCGCACGCAGGCTCGAACCAGCCGCCCACGCATGGACACACCTCGCCGCCGCCAACGGCGACATGTCCGTCGCAGAAACAGCCAAGATCCTATCCCGAGACCCCAACATCAACATCGGACGCGACCGACTGTTCCACCACATGCACACCCTCGGCTGGATCTTCCGCACCAAAGGCCGTCGCTCCCACTGGGAAGCACGACAAACCCAAATCGACACCGGACGCCTCGTCCACCGAGCCGGCACCACTTTCCAAAACCGCACCACCGGAGAAATGGAGCTCGGTGCCCCAACCATCCGTGTCACCGCCAAGGGCCTCGAAGCCCTACGCTGCAGCCTCACCACCAGCCCACAGCAGGAACTCGTAGCCGCAACAACCCCGGAGGTCGCACGATGAACTACCACTCAAGCATCATTCCGGTTGCACGTTTCAGGGACGAGGACCCCACCGACCCCTACGAGTGCATCACGATAGGGGAAGGGGCCACAATGGTCGATCTCACCCACGAACAGGCCATGCTCCTGGCGTTGGATCTGTTATCGGCGGTACTCACGGGAAGGAGATGTGACATGGTGGCCATCAACTAGAAGCTCACCAGAAAACCCCCTCTACCGGTGTTAAGCCGGAGGTGAGGGGGTATTTTCTAGCTGCTTGGCTAAGTGTTCGGCCCGGGGATGCTGTCCGCACTCTAGCTACACTCTCAGTATGAGAATCGTAAACCGCCGGAAGTTGAAACAGCAGAGGGACCAGTCGCGCAGGCAGCCCAGTCGGATCACCCCAGCGATGATCAAGAAAGCCGAGGCAGACAAGCAAAGAAATGCGGACATGATCAACAATCAGGAGGCTCACACTATGAGGTCTTACAAGAAGCCCCAGCGGGGGCCGCGCCGCGACCCGGGGCCAATTTCATAGGAGAATCGTTGGTGTCTAGCCCCCAGGTGACGATCAGCTCGGGGGTGCGATGCTCTTCCATCCCGCATTCTGCCCACAGGAGATCATCACGAGCGTGCACTACGCGCACCAGGTGACCCCACCTTGACCTGCGAAAAGCGGCGAACAACGCGGGTAAATATTACATGGGGGACCCCCTCGCGCTGCGGTAGACCGCAGGTGAGGGGGTATTTTAGTCGCCGGACGGGAAGGTGTCCGGCCCGGGGAACGACCCGGCGCCGGTAGAAACCGGCCCGGGGGCGGGTATCTAAGCAGCGTCAGCCGCGACCGACGCCTCCTTGTCCTTCCCCTCCTGAACCGGCTTGATCCGATTCGGGGCACACGAGGACTGCAGCGCCGCAGACCACGAACGCAGGCCGTTGACCTCACCCGAGTCATCGGTGAACACGTTGGTGCAGGTGGCCTCCCACCCTTCGTCGGTGCCGTCGGTACGCCACACACGGACGTCGACGTTTCCACCGGCTCCGAGCTCCATGCCGGTGTCCCGGATCAGCTTCTGAGACGGCTCAAGATCAGTCGCGTCACCGACGCGGGCGTACGCGCCACCAATGTTGATCGTCAGCTTGCGGGAGGTCTTGACCTGAGATTCCCAGCCGGCAGACTCCATGTCGGTGGAATCGACAGCGCTGGTTTCGACGTTCACGCTGATCTTGTTCAGACCACGAGCGAAGATCCATTCGCTGTCGTCGGCGCCGGGCTTCTTCACCTGCAGCGCCCAGTCGCGGGCGAGGGCCTTGTTCAGCTCGCAAGAGCCGGGGGGTACTGCAACTGCCATGATGTTCTCCTAGGATGGTTTCGGTGCCAGCAGGCGAAGCACGTAGGTGTCTGCGCGTTGCCAGCGGCGGTTCTGGTCCTGTACCGGGGGACCCTGCAGGGTACGGCGCGAGAGTAGAACACCCTGCCCTGCGGTCAGTTCGTAATGGGATCGGTCATGTAGAGCGGCGAAGATCGCGCCGGCGTCCCGGTCAAGCTGCGCGGCGTCCCACGGATCCGAGCGGCACACCACCAGCAGCGACACGCGCGGGTTAGCGTCGTCGTCGCGTTCATCAGCGGTCACCGTGATCCCCACCGCCCGGTCCGGCTTGTCCATCATCAGGCGGGTGTAGACGGCGGGAACACCCACAGCGGCGGCCTGATCCTCCGCCGGGTCCCACACCAGCCCGAGGGAGTGAAGATACTCGGCGAGCTGGTAGTCCGCGCCGCCGTGGTCAGCGAACGCACACGGTGCAGTCATAGTGTCCCCTTGATCTGGTTGGCGATGGTCTGCAGCATCTCCCGCTGCACCGTTGCGTCAGTGGCGGGCTCCTCGAGGTACTTCGCCTGCCCACCTCGCGGGTGCCGCCACGTTGTTTCCTCATGCTGCCTAGCGGCGTAGATCAGCGAGTAGTACACGACCGCCGTGGCGCCCGCGGCGCCCTGCATGAGGGTCACGTTCGACGACCCGCGGAGGGTCCCCTCATCGATGGGGGTCTTCATCACCGCATACGACTGTAGGAGGTGTGCGGCCTGGTTGACGCCGCGTTCAGTGGCCGCCGTGACCGCCGCGCGGGCCCTATCCATGTTCAGGCGTAATTCCGTCACTTGACGTTCACCTCCACATGATCGGGTGTCATCCCCGTGCCGGACACCGAACGCCTAGCACGGATCACCTCACGCCGCGGCTTCAACCCGAACGCCGACGGCAGGGTGACCAACGCGCCCGGATCGGGCAGCGGACCATCCACCGGCCAACACAGAGTGGCCGACGCGGTGACCTCCTCCCCGTACTGGTCGGTCACCACAGTGGCGGTCGCGTTCACCGACGCCATCACCGTCGTATCCTCCCCGGGGATGATTCCACGGGCGGTGTGCCGCGGGGCGCCGTGCACGGTCACCTCGTGTGTCCACCACACGGCGAGCGGGTCAGTAGTAGATCGCGGGGAGCCCACGCAGTAGTCCTTCCGCGTCGAGGAGTGTCGTCGCCTCCGGGCACAGCCCACCACCGAGCAGTAGAGCCCGGGCGTCGTCAGCGCTGCTGGTGTCGTAGGTGACCGAGCCTCCGTTGATCGACGACGAACGCACCACTGCTGGCTGTGTCACCCCGCCGGTGAACACCTCCGACTCGAGGCCGGCGGTGCAGATCGCGGCGACCTGCGCGCACGTTGCGTTCCTGAATGCCTCCTCCACGTCATTGTCCTTCGGCAGACCAGCCGGGGTGGTGTCGTAGATCGCGCGGCGCGTCGCGTTACGGATCGTCGCAGAGGCCATACGGATCAGCCGCACGAGGACCTGATCGTCCTCCGGGAGCTCAACCGCGTGCGCGTACTCGCGGACCTGTGTCGGGGTCGCGTAGACCAGCATCATCGTTCCTAACTCTTGATGATCCCGCGGTCCCTCAAGACGGCAAGGATCTGGTTTGTGGTGGGGTCGTCTCCGTCGGGGATGGCGGGTGCCGCGGCGGGTGGGAGCATCCGGCGGCACCACTGCGCCTGCAGTGTCTGCAGCCACGGCGAGGGCGGACCCGCGTACGGGTTCGTCTCGAGTGGGCGTTCAGGATCGAAATGCCCATCCGTGAGGTAGACGTGCGCGACGTGCGACGTTTCGGCTTTCGCCAGCACCGCCCGCGCCTGCTCCTCGGTCGTCACGTCGTGGATGACGTGCCAGTACTTCGTGGACGGGTACTTCCGGTAGTAGTCCGGTGTGACCCGGTAGGTGTCATCACCGGCGAGGTACCGTTCCGCGGCCTGCTCGTACACCATGAGCGTGTCCGCGGCATGCACCATCCCCTCGACCGTATTGGCCCCTGGGTTGGCGACCACGTAGAACTCGGGCCCGAACCGCTTTTTGATCTTCCCGTACAGCTCCACGTAGCCGGCGACCTTCGATTCCTGATCGCCCCACCCGTTCACTGCCTCGTCGAGGAACACCCCGGCCACGCCGTACCAGTCGATGTGGTGCTGGATCTCCGTCAGGATCTCACTGTGCTTTCGGGTCCCCCAGTGGGTGAGGACGTAGCCGATGACGAACGCACCAGACGCCCTGGCAATGGCGGCCTGCTTCGCAAAGTCCTCGTCCTTCTTCGCGCCCGCGCCGGAGGACACGTTGATGATCACCAGCCCCATCACGTCCGACTCCGTGAGGACCTTCTTCCACTTCGATTCATCGCCGTTGTAGAAGTCCGCCCACCAGTACGTGACCGGCGAGTAGTAGCGGCCAGCGGCGTCGAACCGGTCCCGCTTGTAGATGTGGGAGGAGAGTACGCCGTCCTCGATGTGAGTGAGGCGTTCCGCGGAGAGTGGCGTCCCCCCGTCGGGGCCGTTCACCCAGTTCTGCTTCGAGTACATCTGTGATCCTTCGTGTAGGTAGTGGAATGGCCCCGCCCCGGGAGTAGTCGGGGCGGGGCCATCAGGTCACCGGCTATCGGGGAACACCGCCGGTGAAGGGTAGAGCCCGGCGCCCGGAACCCCGGGCCCGGGGGAGGGCATCTAAGCCCCAGCGGCGGGATCCTCGACCTTGGCCTCGAGGGTGGCGAACGCCTCGGGGTAGAACACCTTGCCGCCGAAGATCATCAGGCCCTTCACGAGATCAGCGAACCGCTTCTCCTCGCGCATCGTCTCGACCTTGTTGATCTGCGCGGCGAACGAGAACCCACCGGCGACACCGGCACACAGGACCTCGTTCTGCCCGGTGCCCTTCGGGAGGTTGTTCGATAGCAGAACGTCGAACCCGGTGGCGCGGCCGACGATGCCGTTCCGCAGCCCCTCGGAGGTCCCGGAGCCATCGACGCGGGTGAACCGGGGATCCATGAGGAGCGCCGAGTAGGTCTGCGGCCCGACGACCACGAACCGTCCCTCTCGGGTCACAGATTCCGTGTTGAGTGCCAGGTCGAGCTGGTTCAGTGCCTTGTACGCGGTGATCTGCCCGGCACCAGCCGTCGCGGGATCGTCGTTGACGATCTTCGTGGCGCCGATCTTCTTCTTCGCGTTGTCCTTGATCAGCTTGCCGATGAACGAATCGACGCTCATGGACAGCGCCATTGCGGCCTTCTTCGTCGCCGGGTCCTTGAGCGGTCCGGCGGCCTGCAGCGCGGTCACATCCTCGACGCGGAACGCGAAGTACTCGCCCTGGTCGATCTTGTAGGCATTGTCGGTGACCGTGAGATCCTCGATCTCGATGTCCTGGTTAGCGTCGTAGGGCTTGATCGTCGGGGTGCCGATGCTGGACACATGGACGGTGTCGCCCTGGCGCTGGATCTCGCCGAGGTATTCGCGGTTCGCGGTGAGCTTGTCCGCGAACACCGATGCCTTCTCGAACGGATCCATGATGGCGGCGGCCCAAATCTCGGGGCGGAAACCGGTGACGGTGGAGGTGGTGATAGCCATGTGAAACTCCTAGATAGATGTGGCTAGGCGACGCGGCCCTCGGCCACGGCCTTGTTGATTCCTGCCCAGTCGCCGGCCTTCGCCATACGGTCGAGGTCCTCGGCGGTGAGCATCTTCGGGTCCTGCTCGGGGGCAGGGTTCTTGGCCTGGCCGGAACTGCGGGCTACCACCTGGGTGCGCAGATTCGGGTGGGCCTCCACCGTCGCCGAGACGAGCTCCTCCACCTGGGAGGAGAAGTCATCAGCGTCGGGGTCGAGATCCGAGAGTTTCCCGGACCCCTTGAGGTAGTCGGTGAGAATGTCCGTGTCGGCGCCGGCCTTCGCAGCGGCGGCGCTGACGAGGTTCGTGGTCTGAACCTCACGCAGTCGGGCGTTCAGCTGGTCGCGTTCGGCGGCGAGCGCCTTGAGACGGTCCTCCGGGGACTCGTCCTCTGCTGCTCCGCCTCCGGTGAGGGACGCCAGCCCCTTGAGGATCTTGTCCTGCTGGGCCTTCACCTGTGCCAGCTCACGTTCACGTTCCCGCGCACGGGTCCGGTACTTCGCCGCTTCTTGCCGCAGCTTGCTGATCTCGGGGCTGGCGTCCTGGTCCTCGGCACCCTCCCGGGCGTCGGGGCTGTCCACGGGTGCCGTGCTGGTTGAGTCGCCGCCTGCCTGTGGTGCGCCGGTGTCAGGCGTGGATGCTTCGGTGCCCGTCTCATCGGCGGTTTCAGTGGGGGCGGTCGTCTCGGACATCGGCTTCTCCTGTGCTGGTTCTCGGGTAGGCCCCGGGACCACCCCGGGACTCGCCCGCACTGTCACACACACCCCCCTGCGGTCAGTTTTCGGAAGTCCCACGCGCCCCTATCCACGGGCGTTTAGACCTGCCACGAACACCACGTCGTACCTGCTCACGGTCGTATCTACGAGTCAGTATCTTGTGGGAATCGAGATGTGCGCGCTGTTCCGCCTGCCAATACGCGATACGACTATCCGCACGGCCTTCTGTCTCTGGTGTGAGCGCCGCAGCCTTGCGGCGTTTCCACCGCCGGATGTGCCGCTCGATCTGCCGTTGCCGCTGCTGCGCGACATACACCTCGCCGTCACGCTCCGGGTGCACCGGCGGCTTCATCCCAGGAATGAACGCGGTGTCCACATGCCTGCAGTTCGGATGGTGGTAGCCAGCTTCGATGGCCTCCTGCATCGTCGCGTACACGTCGACAGTCACGTCCCGGCGTTCAATCGGCGAGTACACGGTGCGCGGGCCGGCAGGCCCAGACAGCGCCAACACGCGGCCCTGATACGGGGCGCACTGTGGCGACGACCCGGGGTGGGAAGAAGTCATTACGAGATCTATACCGGCGGCCTGCATCCCCGCGATTCTGCCGGCGTTCATCGCCCTGGAACGTGCTGTACGGAGCGCCATGTCCACATACGAGTCGAGTGACCAGCGGTTCCCGGCTGAATCTCGGAATGCGTCGATCCCACGATCAGCGAACATGTCCAACGCCTGCTGTGCCGCGCGTAGGTTCGTACTCCCGGACACGAGAGCACGGCTGGTGGCTGCCCGCATCACCCGACGGAACGTATCGTCGACGCTACGCAACACCGAGTACTTCGCAGCCGACAACGCCTCCACGGTTTCGAGCGCCAGTGACTCGGCCGCGCGAGTGGGCACCGCAGTCGGGGCCTCGCCGGCCCCGGCACGGTACGCCGTCGTGTACTCGTCGATGATCGACCCGTAGACGAGAGGAGTCGCGCCAGATTCGATCTCGCGGAGATACCGGCGAGCGGCGCGCATCACTCGCTGTAGGTCCTGCAGCTGCTCCCAGTGGAACGTGGCTGTCCCGTACGCCCTCTTGCGTGTGAGTTCTGCGACGAGTTCGATCAGGTACGTCTCGGCGTCACGGTAGGCGGCGAGGATCTGGCGTGTCTGCCAGGAGTCCACAGGTCACCTCCTAGCCGTCGATGGCACGGAACGGGTGCTGGTCGATTCCCGTCAGCAGAGGATCAACCTGGATACCCTGCTCGGCCTTGATGCGGGCGACTTCTTCGTCCTTCTGTTCCTGAGTCCACTCGGGATGCATCCGGTCGACGGCGTACTCGGTAGATGCGGCGCCGGCGTCCCGGTAGGCGGCCACGGTGCGGGCCTTGTCCAGCTCGGTGTCCTCCACCGGGTAGAACATGGCGACGTCGACGGGTTTCTCCGCTCCCTGGTAATCATTGAGGACGCCGTCGAGTGCGGACCATGCAGTGAGGAGGTCCGACAGGCCGGCGCGCCACATGCGGGCCTTCGCTTTCCACGTCTTGAGGGTCTTGGCGGAGCGGGCGGTGATCTCTGTCGCTGTCGTCGCGGTACCACCTGAGGTGTCGTGCCCGACGGTGAACTCGGACAGGCCGACGGCGTCGAACACCTCGCGCTGCGCGCGGTCCAGAGCGGCGGAGTACTCGGCGACCCGGAGCTGGAACTGCACCATCTCCACACGGCCCTCGGCATTCGGGGAGCCCGACTGCGCCAGGGTGAACACGTCGCGGTTCCAGTTGAACCCCAGGCCGTTACCGGCGCCGAGGTTGTCGAGGTATTCCTCCGATACGAGGAGCCGCCCTCGGGCGATGTCCACCTCGTGACTGAGCTCCGTCCAGAACTTGTCGATCGTGGCCCACAGGTCACCGCCACGGCTGACGTCCGACAGGCCGAGGTTCCTGAGCTGCGGGTGCTTTCTCCACGCGGGGTTGCCGTCGACGTTGGGGATCATCACCGCGGTCAGCCGGTCTATCCCGGTGGTGATGGATGCCTCCTCGTCGAGGATGTCTGCGAGGTAGGCGGTGTCCGGGTGGTCGGTGACCGGCACGAGCCGCCCGAGGTTACCCGAGTCGCCCTGGTACAGGCCGTAGGTGATGCGGCCCCGGGAGTGGCGCTGCAGCAGCCGCCATACTGCCTGGTGCTTGCCGTCGGGATCCGGGTATACGTCCCAGAACGTGATCGCGACCGGGCGACTGTTGGCCCACTCCACCCATCCCTGGTCAGCGTCGACCCATTCGATCCACGGTGAGGGCTGCACGTCGAGGTTCCACACGATGCGGCCGAAGGTCCACCCCAGCCCGGCGCAGTACGTTGCGGCTCGGTGGAGATCGGAGGCGAACCGGTCGGTGGACGTCAGCGCCGCGAGAGCATCCTCCGCGGGTGTGCGGTCCTCCCCGTCGGCGGACTTCTCCTCAGCATGCACGGTGATCGCCGGGGGAGTACCGACGAGGATGTTCGCTGATTCCACGGCGAGTTCGTGGGGGAGGGGGAGGTGCTTGGGGATGGTTGCGTTCCCGGTGCGCGGCGCTGGCCTGCCGAGGATGCCGCGGGCTGCGGCCCCTGCGATGCCTCCGTTGTACTGCAGGGGGATCTGTACCGGGGCGGGTTCGTGGCTTTCGACGATGCGGGACAGTTCTCTGGTGTCGCCGGTGAGCCATGCGCTGTCCTGTTTGACCTGGTCCAGTGCGGCGCGGATAGGCGCGGGCGGCCATTCGGTGTGCTGCGCTGGCATCGGCACGGCGGGTACTCCATCTACACAGGGGGCGGGGTTTCTCGTAGATGGTGCCCGATAGGGGTGTGCGGTCAGTGCAGTGTGTTGATGTGCGTACTGGTGCGCGTTTGGTGTATGCTCGGTGGTGCGACGATTCGGTCACTGGGAACGTCGTATCGCCTGAGCCCCCTCACCGTTTCCGCCCTCCTTAGCGGTGTGGGGGCTTAGTGCTGTCCTGGCTGGCCGGTACCCTCAGTGCATGGACTTGGAGACGTTCGTAACCGCATATGGACCTGTCATCGTCGGCCTTATATCCGTGGGATCCGGCGTATGGATCAACTGCCGCAACAACAAAAGAGCGGACGACCGCCGAGCTGATGACCAAAAAGCAGCGGACGAACGCCGCAACAAAGACAGAGCACATGCTGACGCTCTACTCACACAGCAGCTCAAAGCCAGAGACCAAGAACGCGCAGAAGAACGCGAAGAACGATCGATGGAACGCCAACGTATCGCGGTCGCTAGGTTCGTCAGCAAATACATGGAGACGCTTCATATCGCGACAAAGGAATACAACGCGGCGCCGCAACCGGACACCCTCACAGTAGACACACCCGCACAGTTTCAGCCCACCCAAAAGGGAGCGGAGTACTTCTACCGTACGGTTCAGCAACACTGGAATGCCCTCGACCTAGAGATATCCGAACCAGTTGTAAGGGAGGCAATGCGCGAGTTCCATGAACCATTCGTCGTGTGCAAAATGTTGGCTCTACGCTCGGGCCCGTTCTTGGCACTGGGAGAGTGGGACCCAGAGAACAACCTCATGGATGCATACAAGGCAAAGGACTCCTTCAAACGTGGATTTCCACCTCCCGAGGTGCTTGAGGAATCGTTGGGTGAGATAGTCAAAGCCGCCAGAAAGCACCTCAGGCCGGAGGAATGAACCTCCGCCACACGCCCCGATTTGAATGCACCGTGTACCTGAGCGCGTCACAGTGGTCGTCGTTCTCCTTGATCGGAGCATCCCGGCCCCGGGCGGCGGCCTTGTCGTCCCACCTGTAGCCCGGGATCTCCCGAATCAACTCCCCGCACTCGGTACTGATCCGCAGATCACCAGACACCAGCAGCGAGTCCACAGTGCGGATCCCATCAACGACCGCGTTGTCCGCGGCGTGACTCGGCAGGCGGCGGCTCTTCAACTCCTCCCGGAACGAGGCGGCCGCCGGGTCCACATACAGGTCCCGCGGCACTGCAGGTAGCCCAGCCAGCCATGTCTCCAACGAGTCCGCGAGCTCCCCATCCGTCAGGCGGCGGCGTTTCCCGCCCACCGTGTTCGGGGACCACTCGTGTGTGATGTAGAGGCGTTGATCCTCACCCATCGCGAGGACATACCCGGCGGTGGGGTGGTTCGTGCCGTAGTCGATCCCTACCGAGAGGTAGTGGGCGATCCGGGGGATCTTCTCCGGGGCGATGGTCATGGCCGTCGGGTCCCACTGCTCGTAGATCGCGCCCTCGGCGGCCACCCACTCCCCGAGGACATAGCGGCGGTAGAACACGCCGGTGTAGAGGCGGGGGAGACGTTTCACGAACGATGCTGGGAGGGTGGGGTTCTCGGTGAGGAGGAGCTTCTCGACGTGGATGTCGGGGTCTGTGTCGGCTTTGTCGATCCACTCGGTTTTCAGGTAGTGGGCGGATTGGCCGGGGTTGCAGGTGACCAGCATCGTGGAGGTGTCCATCGACAGGCGGGTGATCATCATGTCCCAGAACGACCGCGGCCAGTTCGTGGCTTCGTCGCCGAGACAGTACGCCACGGTCATGCCCTGAATCCTCTGCCAGGAGGTTTCGTCGTTCGCGCCGACGACGTTGATTTCCTTCCCGAAGATCCGGGCGGTGCCGCCATTCTCCCGGTAGGTGATGTATGGGGCGACGGCCGCGAACGCCGGCTCACTCAACAACGGGCGGAAGATGTTGCGCCACACCGTGCCCAGGGTGAGCCCGACAACGAGGACGGTTCCCTGCCCGTCCCAGCCCGCGATCTTGTAGAGCAGCCACCACAGGGACGCGTGGGTCTTGCCGGAGCGCACGGACCCGTACCAGATGTTGACTGCGGCGGTGGATCGGCGGAGGGCGAGTTTCTGGCGTGGTGATAGGCCCGTGGGGGCCACTATGCGTCGCTCTCTGGGCTGTCTGTGTCGAGGACCATCGTTTCGAATTGCTGTCGGATGACGTCGGCAACGTTGATGGATGCGTCGATCTTCATGTTGTCGAGGCCGAGGAGGCGGGCGCGGCGTTCGCTGATTTTGAGGACGCGGTCGACGGCGTTGACGTCGCCTTGGATGGCGGCTTGCCAGACTGCGTGTTGGAGTTTGTCGAGGCGGGCGCATTCGATGGTGCGGAGTTCGTCGGCTTCTTCGCGGGGGATTTCGCGGATTTCTTTGGAGATGAGTCGGTAGGCGGTGGATTTGTCGCAGCCGAGTTGTTGGCCGATTTGGTCGAAGGTGGCGCCGGTGAGGCGGAGGGCGAGGGCTTGGCGGCGGCGTTCGGCTTGTTCGATGGCGCGGGAGTTTGCTTTGGGGTGCATGGTTCTCCTTCCGCGCTGTGGGTTGTTTTGCGCGTTCGTGTGTTGCGGTTTGTGGGTTTATTGTGGCTGGGTTTGTGTGTGGTCGGTTGTGGGTAGGTTGATGGGTATGGATATTCCGGCGTGGGTTTCTGCGGGTGTGGCGGTGGGGTCGTTTGTGCTGGCGTTGTGGTCGGCGTGGAGTGCGAGGGGGAGGGCGAAGGCCGCGGAGGCATCTGCAGAGCGTTCTGAGCGGATTGCTGAGGAGGCTATGGATGCGGCGAGACGCGCTGCTGATTCGCAGGAGCGCATGTCGCTGGCTATCTCCCCTCTGTGGCGGCTGGAGCAGACCTGGCTAGGGCTCGCAGTGATAAACCAGACGGGACACGTTGCAAAAGACTTGGTTGTTTTAATTGGCGGTCACGAGTGGGCGAAGAAGCCCGTGGTTGAGAGAGGAGGGCACTTTATACTGTCCGGTATTCCGACTCGCGGGCTGGGCGTGTACGACGACATCCATATCTATTGGGTTGCCTCTGATGGGGAGGAACATGACTGGTCTGGGTGGCTTCCTGGGCCATCGTCTAGGTCGAAGAACCCCTTCGGGAAATCCAGGGGTGAGGATTAGTTGTCTCCGGATATGTCGGGGCTGCTGGGCGTGTGGGTGGGCTCCGTTTGATGCGCTGGTTTTACGTAGATGGTCGCCTAGGTGGGGGTTGAGGGTTGCTAATTCGTGGATTGGTGTAAACCGTTGTGGGGGAGGCCATGTGCGCTACCGCCACCGCCATGGTACGTAAACCCGCTGTTCAGAAATATGTTTTGAGACGTTGAACGGGACCGGTGGTGCGTAGGTGGGGGTGGCTGGCTCTATGCTTGTCGCATGTCTCAAAGTGTTGTCTCATTATTGGTCTCAATCATTGCTCTTATCGGCGTGCTTATCGCGACGGGGTGGAACAACAAGGCGGCTGACCGGCGCCGCCGTGAAGATCAAGTGGCCGAAGATGCTAGGCGTAAAGCCGACGACGACCGGCGGGAACGGGAACGGCGAGAACAATTACAACGTGAAGATTGGGAACGACAACGCCGGGCAGTGGCCGATTGTGTACGGGAAATTACCAAGTCGTCCAAGCTTGCGAGTGAGCGTATTCTAGCGGTTTATTTCCAGGGAAGCGCAGGCACTAAAGAGGGAAAATGGTTTAAGTCTGAGGAACTTAGAAAGTTCAATATTGAGGCTGTTGATCAATTGGTTTTGCTAGATATTGAGATAACACAAAATCGTGTAAGACAACAATTGTATGCGCTGTGGGAACAGCTTGAGAGAGACTACTCGCCGCTGGTGGAAGCGCAAAAACGCGGTGGGTCAGAGTGGGTTGATATATCCGACGCAATGACGCCCTTGAGTGACTTGGCTCTACAGGAAATTAGAAATCTAACGATTATTGCTCGTGAGGCGTTTCTGGAGTGTCCCGAAAGTGTGGAAAACTGTTCAGTAAAGCCAGTAGGCCTTAAGGGTTTTAACAAAGAAACACAAGCCGAAAAAGACAACAACTGCAGATAGGGAAAGACCACCGACTAAGGAAATCCAAGTGTAAGTGTCGGGGCGGTAGTCTATTCCCAAGCGGCTAGTCGTCTAGCTAGTAGCCCATTCTAGTAGTCGAAAACGGCTAGGCTGGTGGTGTCGCTTCGACCGTTTCGGTTATCGACGGTGATGGTTCCGGGGTTTCGTTGTAGCGGGCCGCAATGTGGGTGCTGTTCATGATGTGATCCTTTCGCGGTGCAGGTGTGTATGGTGTTCCTCCGGTGGCGCGGAGGAGGGTCTGGTGGATCTCTGCCCAGTGGTCGAGGTCGTCGGTGTCGGGTGTCATTCGGTTCCCCTGGTGGTGGTGTAGCCGGCGGCGTGTCGGGCTTGCTCGTAGGCGTCGGCTTGTTCGGCGGCGGTTCGGGTGGGGCCGTCGGGTGGTGTGTAGTCGCGGAATCGGCGGGTGATGTCGGGGCCGCCGTGGGGGGAGTGGACGGTGACGGTGATGGTCATGGGGTTCTCCTGTCTGTGGCGAGGGGCCGGTACGCCCATACCGGGCCGGGTGCGCCTGGAACATCGGGGTAGTAGAAGCGGGCGCGTTGTACGTGTCGTAGCCAGCGCCGCCCGTGTTGTTCTGTCTGCACGGGCCGCCAAGCAAACCAGCGGTGCCAGGGCCCGTAGCTGCTCATCACTGGTCGCTCGTGTAGTTGATGAGGTTGGGGTCGAGGCCGAGGGATCGCAGCCGCTCCGATTGTTTGCGTTCCAGCCGCTCGTTGTAGTCTTCGCGGATGCTGGCGACTTCCTCGAAGTCTCTTTCGTGCGTATCGACTGCTGCTATCGCGAGGCCTGCGGCGAACGTCCCTGTGACGGCGGCGATGACGGTGAACGTCGTGAGGGCGTCGCCACGGTCGTGCCCACTAGAGACGTACGCTGCGGCGGTGGCCGATGTGGTGATGAATGTGGCGAGCAGTACCGGCACGGCGACGATGATGTGGCCCCTGCGCGCACGGGCATGGGCGCGACGATATTCACTGGTCGGCGGGTGCTTCACGTAGGTCACTGGTCGCTCCTTGTTGTGGGTGGTTCGTCACTGTGGTGGAAAATCACGCCTTCGATGGGGCCGATCAACGGGCGTGTCTCGAATGTGCGTTGCTGCAGGGCGGCAAGCTGTTTCCCTGTCTCTTTCTCATTGATGAAGATGCGGATCTCGGTTTCCAGCAGTAAGAGGACATTGATCAGGGTGACGGCGGCGAGCACCCCAGCGACAGCGAATATCCCGGTCATTGGTGGTTCCTGTCTTCGGGGAGTCGGTAGGTCCACCTCGCGGGGAGCCCTTCGGGGTAGAAGCGGGCGCGCTCTAGGGTTTGGAGCCAGCGCCAGCCGTACTGGTTGCTCCACACTGGGCGCCAAGCGAACCACCTGTGCCAGGGTCCGACGGGGCCAGAAACGAGAATGTGCACGGCTAGTTCTTTCCGGTGGAGCCGAAGCCGCCGGTCCCGCGCTCGGTTTCACCCAGAGCGGCGGGGTCCGTGACGCGGGTGATCGACAGTTTCGGGATCGGGGAGACGAGGAGCTGGCAGATGCGGTCGCCGCGCTGGATCTCCACCTGGGCAGGGATGTCGATGAGTGCACGCACGGGGCCGCGGTAGCCGGCGTCGATGATGCCGATGCCGTTTGCGAGGCGGAGGCCCATCTTTGAGGCGGCGGATGATCGGATGGCGAGGAGTCCGGTGTGTTCTTCGGGGATGGCGACCTGGACGCCGAGGTCGACGAACCGGGTGCGGGGTGTGAGGGACATGCGGATGGTGGCGGCAGATCTCAGGTCGATCCCGGCGTCGCCCTCGCGCGCGGGGCGGAGGTCTTTGGGGCCGTAGAGGTCGGGGTCAGCGTAGAAAGCGAGGTCAGGCATCGGGGTCCTCCGGTGAGTTGATGTGGCAGTGGGCGGCGAGCTGCAGCATCCCCAGCAGTGTCGACGTCGGCAGACTGTCCGACATGACGAGGTTGATCTCCTCGGTTTCGTCGCACGCGTGCCGGCGGGTAACCAGCACGTAATCCACCGTGCCGGGGGCGTCTGATCCGGGTTCCTGGTAGATGGCGTCGCACACGCGGGTGAGGATGCCGTCCAGGTCGTCGAGGTCGATGGGTTCACTGCTCACTCGGGTGCTCCATCCAGTAGGTGAGTTCGATCCACATGGCGGGCTTCTCGCCCCGCTGGTGCCGGTGGATGATCGGCTCGGGTTTCGCCATGTATGCGGGGATGTCGTCGGGGACGAGGCCGTGCCCGGGGAGCTTCGATGTGCCGCCGGCGAGCCCGTCGCAGATCGGCTTGAGGGTGGCGACGAGGTTGTCGGTGTCGCGGCGCCGGTTGTCCTTGGGGAGGTAGTGGAGCTGCACGATGCAGTAGGCGGCGCCCTGGGGGAGCCGGTGGGAGCGGGCCAGCCAGCGGATGGTGTCGATGATCTCGCGGTTCTTCGCGGACTTGGCGTGCATCGCGCCGCGGCCGAGGCCCCGGTCATTCATCGACAGTGGGGGAGCAGGCCATGGTAGCGGGATGTGCACCGCGACAGCGTTGGCAGTAGCCGCGTCCGTGGTGCATGACGTGCCCCGGTGGGGGCAGTGTCTTGCGGGACCAGGGGACCATCGGTGTGTGGCAGCGTCGGCAGCTCGGAGGGGGAACGGGCCGGGGGATCCGGTCGCGGTATGTGGGGCGTTCGACTCCGGCGATGCGGGCGAGGGCTTCTGCGGTGGCGTCGTCGCCTGAGCAGTGGATGCCGGCTTGGATGACTCCGGTCGCTGGACGGGTGTAGTGGCCGTCGAGGCTGTCGCCTCCGTGGAGGGCTTGTCGTGCGCAGTCTTTGAGGAGTGGGCAGGTGTGGCAGGTGCGGATCGCTTCGCGGGTGGCTTGTGGGTCGTGTTCGGGGTCTGTGTAGGCGCGTTTTCGCGTGCAGGGGGGCCGTCTGTGGTCGGGCACAAGGGGTGGCGTCTCCGGTGGTGCGGGGTGGGGTGTTTATCTCATTCTCGCACTCGTCGGGGGTGGGGGTGGTATGAGAAAACCACCCGCGCTGTATGTGTCTAGTGGACACTATCGGGGGTGGTTTGGGTGCATGCCGACGGTTAGGTGAAGTGTTCGATGGATCGTCGAAGATCACGGATCATCGTGGTGGCTTCTTCTCTGTTCAGGTCGAAGCTGTGGTCGCCGTGTGTGATTGTGATGCACTCGTACGGGTCGTTCGGGTTGTCGTCCCTATAGTGCTCAACAGCGGTTCTTTGTGGTGTGGTGTCTGCGTTCAAGTGGTGGTCTCCCGTCCGAATCTCCCGAGGGTCTTGCGTCTCGGCCCGTGTGGCCCGATCGTACAACACGCTCGGGCGACTCGTACGGGTGTTCGAATATATCCGGGGTTAGAACGGGGGTTCCTCGTCTGTGGTTTTGTTGGTCTGTGACCATCCGCCGCTGTTTGTTGCTTCGGACCCGAATCCACCGGTGTTCTGGCTGTTCCCCTGACCCCAGCTGGTGTTCCCTCCACCGGAGGCGCCCCCGTATCCGGAGCCGGTGGAGGAGGGGCGGGTGGAGCGTTCCACCTGGGCGGTCGCGTACTTGAGGGACGGGCCGATGTCGTCGACGTCGATCTCGAACACGCTGCGCTTCTCACCCTCTCGTGTCTCGAATGTGCGTTGCTTCAACCGCCCGTTGACGATGACGCGCATGCCCTTGTGGAGGGACTCGGCGGCGTTCTCGGCGGCTTGTCGCCACACGTTGCAGGTGAGGAACAGGGCTTCTCCGTCGACCCACTGTTTCGAGTCTGCGTCGTAGCGGCGTGGGGTGGAGGCGACGCGCATGTTTGCGACGGCGGCGCCGGCGGGTGTGTATCGGAGTTCGGGGTCTGCGACGAGGTTGCCGACGACGGTGATGGTGGTTTCCTCAGCCATGAGGGGTGTCCTTTCGGGGGTTGTAGCGGGCGACGGCGACGTGGTTCTCGACGCGGGTGTCGAACTCGCTGGTGGGGAGGTGGGGGTTCATGCCTCGGCGTTGGACGTTGACGAGGTTGGAGGGGTGGGTGGTTTTCGTGGGGATGGGGAGCCATTGGCCGGGTGTGGCGCGGAGGAGGTCCGCGAACACGGCGAGGGTTTCCGAGTTGGTGCGGCGTTGAGTGTGCCGCCGGTGGGGGCGCGTCGGTTTCCGGCTACTCACCGCGATCACTGCCCCGCCCGAGGATGAGGGTCCGTGCGGCTTCTGTCGTGGTGAGGGGGATGCCGTAGGTGATCTGGCCGCGGCGTGCACGGATCCAGTGGGTCCCGTTGGGGAGGTTGGTGGCTCTGGTGATCTTGACGCTCTTGCCGTCGTCGTACTCGATGTAGCAGCCGGGCCAGTCGTCGACGTCCAGGTCCGCGAGGGTGCTGGGGCCGGTGATCTCCTCGGTGCCGCACTCCACGGTGGTGTCCTCAGCGCTGGTGGTGTCCACGAGGGTGAGATCCCGCGCTGACCAGGAGTAGACCTCCGTCGGCCTGCGGTCGAAGCGGACACAGCACTCGGTATCGCTGCAGTCGAGTCTTCCGAGTGCTTCGCCTTCGTCGGCGTCCAGGTCAGCAACCCGCGTACCCGGCCACTGCTCCACCGGCAGGTCTGCGAGGATGCGGGGCTTCTCGTCGGGGTCCTCCTCCGCATTCGTGGAGGGGAGCACCGTCAGTTCCTCAGGGCCCCACGGGTGATAGATGTACTGCGGAGCATGGTCGAATCTGATGCAGTACCTCCCGCTGGGCCTAGGTTCAATTCCGACGATCTCACCCTTATCCCCCTGCGGGTCCTCGATGCGAGCGCCGATCCGCTGCTCTTCTGGGAGATCAGCGAGTGTGCGGGGCTTCTCGTCGGGGGCGTTGTCGGCGTAGAAGCGGAGGAGTTCGGGGAGGTGGGCGGCGGCCTCGTAGAAGCTGGCGTGGATGCTGTTTCCCCAGCTGGTACCGGCTGGGGTCTTTACGCGGTATTCGCGTGCTTCGCGTTCGAGTGCGGGTTTTTCGAGGTCTGCGAGGAGTTCGCGGGCCTCCTGTGGTGTGAGCGTCATGGGTGGTCCTTCTAGTCGGTCTAGTCGGTGTAGAGGTGTACTGCGGTGGGCGAGTCGAGGTGTGCGCCGAAGTAGCATTCGCCGGGTGCGGCGATGGCGATCTTTTGGTCCTTGGTCAACCCGGCGAGGTCGGGGTGCAGATGCACGATTTCGTGCCGGTCACCGCGCTCGACGTTCTGGATCGGTTCGTCCGGCAGGTACGGTTTCAGGTGCTCTACCTCCCGGCAGCGCCAGGCGTATGCAGTCGTCATGCGTGTGGTGAAGTCCCCGTGCAAGTCCGGGAACGGGGCGTGCTCCGCAGGGTAGGTGCTGGTCATGGTGTGGCTCCTTTCGTGAGTGCGCGGGCCAGGTAGGCGTCCGCGGCGGCTTCTTCATCGGGGTCGGTGGGGTCGCCAGCCTCAGCGTGAGAGATGACACCCTCGGCCCACTGGGTGAGGGCGCGGCGGGTGTCGGCAGGTTCGGCGGGGGGGCCGGGGACGTATTCGGTGGCGTGGTAGCAGTCGGTGCAGAACAAGGTGAGCAGCCGTCCACCGGTGCACTCGTTTGTCCAATCCTGCAGGTAGAAGTCACCGGTGGGTGGGGTTCCGCAGGTGTCACACTTGATGGGCCAGCACCAGAGCGGGTTCTTAATCACGGTCACCGATTCGGCGGGGTCGTTACTCATCGGTTGTCTTTCTTGGCTTTGTAGGGGGCTGCGAGTGTGCGAGGCACGTACACTCTTGGGGCATCAAGCACGATCAGGTACCGCAAGGCGTCCTGCCGGTAAATCGACACCCCGCGGGTGTCCGGGTGGATGATGACGCACATCCCTTCGTCCGGGTCGTGGACTGCGATGTACCCGGGGCCGCGGTCGGCGTCATCCATCACGACGGCGCCGAGCAGATCAGCCGGGTCCAGGTCAGCGGCGGTCAGCATCGGGCGGGGCCGATCCACCTCCGTGAACCCACCGTCGGGGCACATACGGTGGCGGCGGGGAGCCCCAGGGCTTCGGGCCGGTTCGTACCCTGCGGCCCTGACGGCGTCCGCGTGGCGTACAGGGCCGGGCACCAGTGCGAGGACCTGCTCCGGGCGGCGCACCGTCATCGCCACGGTGAAGCTCATGGCCTCGCACACGAGTGAGCAGGTCAGGAATCGGGTACCGTCGTCGCGTTTCCAGATGACGCGGCTGACCTGGAATGGCTCCGGGCCGTCGCCGGTGACAAGATCGTGCTGGATTGGTGTGGCTTTCATGGTGTTCCTTTCTCACCCGCGTGCCATGTCGGCGAACCGCGAGTAGTGCAACTGATGGGCGACGGGGATAGTCCCGATGGGGCCGCCGCGATGCTTGGCGAGGATGATGTCGGCCTCGCCGGCGCGCGGATCCTCGCGGTTCTGCGAGTCGGGCCGGTATAGGAGCATGACCATGTCGGCGTCCTGCTCGAGGGACCCGGATTCGCGGAGGTCCGCTAGTTGGGGGCGCTTGTCGGTGCGTGACTCGGGGCCGCGGTTCAGCTGCGAGATCGCCACCACGGGGACGTCGATCTCCTTGGCGAGGAGTTTGAGCTGTCGGGAGAACTCGCTCACTTCCTGCTGCCGGGACTCGACGCGCTTACCTGAGCTCATGAGCTGCAGGTAGTCCACGACCACCAGGGCGAGGTCCTGTTGTTGTGCGAGTTTCCTGGCTTTGGACCGGATCTCCATCATCGTCAGGGTCGCGGAGTCGTCGATGTACAGGGGAGCGTCCGCGACGCGGGGAACACGGCGGGTGAGTTGTTCCCAGTCGCGGTCTGTCATGCGCCCGGACCTCATGCGGGCAAGATCCACGCCGGCCTCGGCCGAGAGCAGCCGCATCACGATCTCCGACTTCGACATCTCCAACGAGAACAGCACCGAGGGTTTCCCGTGGGCGATAGAACACGAGCGCATGAAGTCCAGCGCCAGGGTCGATTTACCCACGCCAGGGCGGGCTGCGACGATGATCATCTGCCCGCCGTGGAGGCCGTTGGTGAGCTGGTCGAGGTCGGTGAACCCGGTGGGGACGCCGGTGGCGAGTCCTCCGTTGCGGTGCAGGTCCTCGAGCTCCAACATGGTGGGTTGTACGAGGTCGGCGAGGGGTACGTATTCGGCTGTGGCCCGCCGCTGCGAGATGGAGAACAGCTCTTGTTGTGCGAGGTCCAGGATCTTGTCGGGTTCGGTGTCGCCTGAGTCGTAGCCGAGCCGGATGACTTCCTGCCCTGCGGTGATCACACGGCGTAGCAACGACTTCTCGGCGACTATCTGCGCGTAGTGGGCGGCGTGCCCCGGGGATGGGCAGGACTCCATGAGCGTGTGCAGGTATGGGGCGCCACCAGCACGCTGTAGGTCGCCGGCGCGGTCCAGGCGGCCCGACACGATGATCGGGTCGATCTGCTCACCCGAGCCGAACAGATCCAGCACTACCTGGTAGATGATCTGGTGCGCGGGCCGGTAGAAGTCCCCGGGTTCGAGCCGGTCAACGACCTGTGTCACGGTGTCGGGTGCGAGGAGTAGCGCTCCGAGGACTCCTTGTTCGGCGTCCGGGTCATGAGGCGGCGGACGGCCCGTCACGACTCCACCTCTGTTTCTGGTTTCAGGAACGCAGCCCAGTGAGTGCGTGATGCCTTACCGCTCCGGTGACCGAACAGTGGCGGGCACGGTGCTAGAGACAGAACTGTGCTCGTCGGTATCTGAACCTCGTTCCACTTGAAGATCAACGTTCCTCCCGGTTTCAATACCCGGAAACACTCGCGGAAACCTGCGGCGAGATCGTCACGCCATGTCGGGAACAGTGCTCCGTATTTGGCGTGTGTCCAGGATGTTTTGCCGAGTTTTTCGAGGTGAGGCGGGTCGAAAACCACCAGTCGGTAGGTGTCGTCGGGGAAGGGCAGGGCGCGGAAGTCGCAGCACACATCCGGGTCGATGGTGAGTGTGCGTCCGTCGCACAGGGTGTGTGTTTCTTGCCGGTTGTCGGCGAAGATTGCTCGCCCATCGGCGGGGTCGAACCACATCATCCGGGCTCCGCTTGTGACGTCGAGAACGGGGGCACTCACGGTTCCACCTGCTCCCAGTCGGTTACCCACCGGCGGCGCATGGCGGTGTGTGGCGTGTCGCGCACGAACGCCGCGCATGCTTCACTGGCATCACCGAACGACCCACCACCGATCACTGATCCGTCGCGGGTCGATAGCGTCAACGCCTCGTATTCCCAGTGCCCGGCGGGTTCCCCGACCCCGGGGAGGTCCACGCGGGGGCGGTCTACGAGGGTGAGTTCCGCGAGGTCGCAGATCTCCACGATGTGCCCGAGTTCCGGGAACACGACGTGCACGTCGCTGCCGTAGAAACCGGTGATGTACCCGATCTCCCCGTGGGGGTCTTTCACCCATGCCCCGAGGCGCTGGCCACCGGGCATCTCAAGCCGAGTGGTCATTCCGTGGCCTCCTGTTCGAGTTGGCGGGCGGTGCGGAGGTGGCCGCGACCGTAGTGCTGGTAGCGGTCGGCGGAGGAGCCGAGTTCTTCCATGAGGTGTCTACTGTCGGGGTTTCTGAGCGTCATCAGGGCGTCCACGTATGTGTTGATGGCCGCGGCGGTGGCGAAAGCAGCGTCTGCGGCGCGTCGGTGTTCGGCGGGGTCGGTGCTGGTCATGGTGTCTCCGTCGGGGTCGTCGATGATGGGGATGGTGCGGGATTCGCCGGGGCGGAGGGTTAGGGCATAGAGGCCGCGGGGTCGCGTGTAGAAGCTGGCGCGGAGGGTGTACCAGACGAGCAGCAGCCCGTAGCGCTCCAAGCGAGGTTTAAGGCAGATCTGCCCCTGGCGGCCCTGGGGGTCGCGGATGTATAGGCCGCGCCACTGGTCGATCGGGAGATCAGCGAGAGTGCGGGCCATGTGTGGTCCTTTCGAGTAGGTGGCGGATGGCGGCTGCTCCTTGGGGTGGGCACACTCCGTTCCCGAGGCATTTGAGCTGGTCGGAGCGCCCGAGCCCGGGGGTTTCGGTGACCCACCCTTCGGGGAGGCCCATCATCCACTCCACGAACGCGGGGTTTATGCCGGGCCGTATGTCGGGGAATCGGTGCCCGAGGATGGCTTCGTGGGCGTAGCCGGCGATGTGGTCGACGATGATGGGGGGTGGTTCGCCGTGGATGCGTGCCCAGTGGGCTATGGCGTCGGCAGTTGTTCCCCATCGCAAGCGAAGTTCGTGCTCGACGTCGGTGGCTGCGTCAGCCCCTCCCAGTGGGTCGTGACCGTCGTGATCCCAGGTGAGCGGCGGCGCCGGTCGGCTGGCGAGTCGCTGCGTTTCCAGTCCGACGCGGTCGGCGTCGGCAGGAGTGGCGAGGATGAACAACCTTTCCCGATGGTGTGGGGCGCCGACGTCGGAAGCTCGTAGGCTGCACCATTGCGTGTCATACCTGATTTCGGCCAGGTCTCCGAGAACGGTATCGAGCCCCAGAGACCTGTGGCCGGCCACGTTTTCCAGGACGACGTACCGGGGTCGTAGCACGCGAATTGCGTCGCACACGTAGGGCCATAGGTGTCTTTCGTCATCGGTTCCTTTCCTGCGCCCTGCGGCGCTGAACGGCTGGCACGGTGCTACGGATAGCCGGCGGTCAATACGTCGATCCGGCTATCACTGGCATCACCCCTTTCCGACGCATGCAAAGCAGCGTGGTCGGCTTTACTGAGGCAGTGCAGGTTCTCCACCGCGTTGTTGGTCTTGTCGTGGTCGATGTGGTGGACATCCCAACCGTCGGGAATGTCCCCGCGATGGTGTTTCCAAACAGCGCGGTGGAGAAGCTCTCGGTCCCCTTCCGTGGCGCGGTAGTAGCCGTTGACCCCGATGGTGTAGCGACGCCCCTGAAACATCACGGATGGGAGGGCGGGCTTTCTGGGGCGGAGGTCGAGCCCTCGCCGTTTGAATCTGGTGTAGACGGTCTGCCTGGTGACGCCCTCACGGGCTGCGACCTGTTCCAAAGACATGCCCTGGCAGTAGAGGTCGTACATACGTTGGGTTCCAACTAGGTCTGGTTTTCTTCCCATTTCTTCCCAATCAATCTGTGTCACGTCGCCGAAGTTGGGGATACCGGGCCAGTGGCGGGCGAGGACTTTCGCGGGGGCGGCGTCGTACTCCACGAACCATGCGGGCTCCGCGTCCATCACCTGCTCCACGGCGAGGTCCAGGCCGCCGTAGCCCGAAAACATGGACCCGATGCGGAGTGTCACCTCTGGGTCCTTTTGATGTATTCGACGGCGGCCCACCCCTTGTGGGTGAGCAGGCCGTCCTTGTCGAGGAGGCCGTCCTCAGTGAGGGACTCGCGGGTGTCTTTCCTGATGCGGGGTGCGTTCCCGGCGGCGGTCTGCAGGACTGCTGTTGCTTTCGGCCCGGACCAGTAGGCCGGCCGGAACGTGTCACGAGTCGTGTAGTGGTCGCGAGCGAGAACATCGAGTGCATCGACGAGCTCACTGGCGGTGGTCCAGCGGCCGCCCTTGTCCCTGAGGAGGTCGGTGATCTTCGTCTTCATGGGGGTGCGTGTGCTTCGGCGTCTGGTCACCGGCGGCCTCCCGCGGGGTGGCGGCGTTTCGCTTCGGCCATCTCGTGCCGTTTGATGGCTCTGCGGATCCTGTCTGCCCTCGTGTAGAACGCTGATGCGGCGCACAGTGCGGCGAGGGTGAACATGGCGGCGGCGGTGAGTGCGGTGTTGTTGGGGTGTCCGGTGAGGATGGTCCCTGCTGAGAACCCGGCGCCGGCGGCGACTGCGGTGTGTCCCCACATGGTGAGGCGTTGGGCTCGGTACTTCGCGCGGATCAGGGCGCGGATCCCGGTCAGATCGCTAGGCATCGGTTTCCCCGTTCTTGGAGGCCGCGGGCTGCTCATCGAAGTTAAGTAGCGCATCCATGAGGAGTGTGGAGGCTTTCTGTAGGCGGCGTACTGTCCGCACTTTGATCTCGCCTCGTTCGGCGGCCGCGTCGACGTCCTCGCAGAGACCTATGACCTGGTTCAAGGCGTCATTGCACCGCTTTTCAAAACTTGGGTACAGGGCTTTCCTGCGTTCGTTGTCAGTCACTGTGTTTTCCTTCTGTGTGTGCGGCGAGTCGGGCGAGCTGGATCCCCAGCACCCCGGCGTCGAACGCCGATATGCGGGTGGCCCGGTCACCGATTCGGAGGGTGATAATCCCCTCGCCCCGCTTGGTGGCCGCCTCTAGCCCGCGGCACTTGATCGTGAGGTCAGCGGGGTCGGGGTAGTAGATGGGGCCGTTAAACATCCGCAGCCCCTTCTGCGTAGGTGATTGCTGCGTCGAGGCAGTCTCGGAGTTCGCGGGCGGCGTCGATGGTGAGGAAGGTGACTTCGCGGTCGGTCGGTTCGTCGTCATCGACGATCAGCTGCATACGTCGTGGTTCGCCGGGGTCTGGTGCCCAGATTCGCACTGTCGGTAATTCCCACATCACCCCGTCTCTGTGCCTTTTGTGAGGCGTTCTCACTGGTCGCCCTCCTTTGCGAGTGGGGACGCCCCGACCATCGCCGGGCCCTCCACCCGCGGCAGCGAGTGATTCCGCACCCACCACCACCGCAACAACCGGGACGCAGAACCCGTAGCGAGCTGACGCCGAGTCCCCGCCGTGATCGTCTGCAACGTGTACGGCTTGATGCGCAGCTCCCGTCCCGCGGCCTCACGCGACGAATACGAATCCAGCACCGCCGCGACGATCACCCGGAACACGGGCGTGCAGGGCACCGCGTACGCCGAAGCCATCGGGTGCTCAGCCTGATCGTCGATGTTGTCCCACATGAACGGCACCGGCCACCGGCGGGCCTCGATCCACGGTTCCGGCGGCGACACCGGATCCGCCTCACGGGCGCGGTACACACCACGGATCCGCTGGTCCAGGTCCTCGGTGATCGCCGGGCGGCCATTCTCCGCGAGGATCAGGACCCGCTCAGTCTCGACGTCTATCTCGGTGGCTAGATCATCTAGCGGGTGCCCGGCGGCGAGTAGAGCACGGACCCGGCGGACAGCGGGCCACGGCTCCACCAACCGCACCTGCTCAATGGCGGCGGCGACAGCCCACGCGATCCGGGCCCGGGGCCTCACCTCCCCGAAGTGTTCGACGAACGGAGTAGTGAGGTGAGCCGAGTCGGCGATCTCGTCGTAACAGATCCCGAGGTCGTGCATCCGGCGGATCCGGTTAATCGTGGGCCCGGGGTCTACGCGGAGCATCGACATGATCTCGGTGTGGTGCTGCTCGCATAGTCCGGTGGTGAACACGGCTGGTTCGTCGCACCTGATGTGGGCGCATACGTCAGGTGACGTAATGCCCGTGGTCTTTCCGTACCTCGTAGATCCACTCCCAGTGGGCCTGGTCGGCGTTTTCTTCGGCGTCATAGTCGGGGCGGTCATCAGCGGGTTCCTCCCACAGGGGCGTGCCCATTCTCGGTGTCCTCGGAGTCGGGGGTGGGGTTCTCGAGAATCTCGATGATTCGTTCGACCGCTTTTCTCACATCCGCGATGGTCAACGGACGGGCCGGGTTCCCGTAGATCCAGCGGTCAGTGCGCTGCCTGCCGTCCTCCATGGTCATCAGGTAAACCCTGATCTGACGTGCGACGATTTCATCCCAGTCGTCGTCAGAAGATGCGAGCCCAACATGGACGGCAAGCCGTCGGCCGTCACCCAGATCAAACTCGCGTGTGTGGGTGCTGTAGTGCAGCGCCCGCTCGTCGTGCCTGACCGCGTTTATGAACGTCGTGCCCGTGAGAACCTTGTCGTCGGTGAACGGGTCAACCGAGTACCTGATTCGGCCCCCGGGGAACTGCTCGCGTATCGCGTCTAACAGCGATTCCGTTGTGTGCTTCATATCGGTCCCTTTCTGTCGTGCGCTTGCAGGCGCTAGTGGTCGGTGGCCCTGTGGGCCTGGTGGGCACCCGGGGAATCGAACCCCGGCAATGTCGCCAGACGTGCCCTCGTGCTCCACCGTTTCGTTCCCTCGCCTGTTCGGCGGTTCCAGCGCCCCATACGTCGGTCCGCGGACAAGTCAACGCGGCCCCGGTTTTGCCCCGACCGTGCAGGTCAGGGTGGGTAAATATCCTCCGGTGGAGGCTTCATCGCTATCGAGTTCTCAAACATCTGGGCCCGTGAGGGCTGGTGCCCGCCCGGGGAGTTGAACCCCGGGGCTACCGGTGCGGGCTGCCTATTCGGCGGCGTGGCGGGGGCGGTGTATGTAGCGCGGCGCCAGGACAACTGCCGCGGATGCGGCGGGGATCAGGATCGCCGGGACCCACCCGAGGGTGTTCGCGAGGCCGAATATGACGGCGGTGGGGATCAGGACCGCGAGGGCCGCGAGGATGACCACGAGGGTCCACATCTCGAACGGGGTGTCCTGTGCTGCGGGGCGGCGGTGGCGGCTCACTTCGCACCCCCAGTGATGAACGCTTTGAGGGCAGCGAGATGCCGATCAGGGAAGATCTCGTCCTCGGTCCAGCCCTCGAGGCCGCGATGAAAATGCCCCTCATCGTCCACCCGGTAGATGGTCACCTGAGCGCTGTCGTGGGTGGCGTCGGCGGGCTTCTGGTGGATTGAAACGGAGATGTACATGTCTCCTGCGACGCGATTGCGGTATCCGCAGATCCTTGTATCCCCATCGTCGAAGGTGCGGAGTTCAGCGCTGTCGTCGTATGCGGGCTTGGTGGTGACGTCGGCGAACTGGGCGACGATCTTGTCCAGGCGCTCGTTCACCTGTTCGATGGTGAACTTCGTGATGGTGGTCATGTTGGTTCCTTTCAACGTGTTCGGGGTTGCAGCCCCTCGGCGGTATGTGTCCCGCTCTGCCACTAACATTAATGCGCGCTAGTACGCATGTCTAGCCAGTGGCGTAACTAATTTTGGCGGGGGTGGTTCCGGCTGTGGGTGAGGTAGCTAAACACATCGTCAAACCACATTTTTCAGATCAACAGATGGGGGTAGTGATGTCCTGTGTGCGCGGACTAACCTACCGACACATGGCGCGATACGGCGCGTACCAGAGCGCGACCGGCAGTGCTCACCAGACTCGGCCCGACACGACGGACATGGAACCCCCAGAGCGCCGTGGGCCGCGTACGCCGCGGGGATCACTCCACCCTCCACCACTCGCGCGGGAGGGGTGGAACGAACATCTGTACGAACAGCGTTCTGGGGGCGCAGCGACCGGGCGGCCGCGATGTATGCGGTGATCTTCGATCGCGGCACCTCGCCCCGCTGGTACGTCGCCCTCACGCCCTCCACGAGCTCCTCCTCAGTCAGACGTGAGCGCTCGATCTGGATCGCCCACTCCTCGAGGAGTCCCTGCGATGGCTGCGGGACTGTCTGGTCCAGTGCGGCAGCGATCCCGAGAGCGCGGGCCGCGGCCGCGACGGCCTCATGCCGGGACAGCATCACGCACCACCCCCTGCTCCTGCTCGTTCATGTCGGCGATCATCTGCTCAGCGATAGACCAAGCCGCGGCGGCCTTGTCGACGGCCCGATTCCACGGCTGGCTCGCCCGCTGGCGCGGTGAAACCACATCCCGCACCCAATCCCCTCCACGCGGCATCCCAATCGCGTCTACGGGCCGCACGGCCCGTCAGGGACCGGTAGTGGTCCACGAACCGTTCAGTCTCACGGTCGAGGTCCACCTCGGGGTGGGCGTCAGCCAGAGCACGGACGGAGTCCGGCGATGGCATCCACGAGTCGGGGAGGAACGAACCCCTCCGCCGCGAAGCGGCCGCGCCCTCCCCTGGGGGGCAAGCCCCCGTAGGGGGCTGGGGGGTTTTAATTTTCTTAGAAATAGTCTTCTTATGGTGGGTAATTTTTGCCCTCGGTGGTGGGTAATTTTTACCCTCGGTGGGGTCCTGGCCGTGGGTAAAATCTTCCCCCGGTGAACTGGGGTTTTCCCGTGGGGTGCTTTTTGCCCTCCGGTCGGGTGCTACCGGTGCCTGTGAAGCCTCCACTGCGGCCTGCTCGGGTTCCACCGGTGTCGACAGCACCGTGTACGAGATCACCCCGAACCGTCCATCCGGCATCCGGCCCTCCTCACGGATCACATACCCGGCGGCCATCAACGCGCGTATAGCCACGCCAACCGTCTTGCGGGTGATCCCCAGCGCCTCACCGATAGAAGCCGTCGTCAGCGCCCATCCCTCACGGTGCGAGCGCATCAGCATGTAGACGGCCTTGTCCCTCGGCGTCAGCTCCGACGAGCGGATCAGCGCGTTCGGGATCATCGTGAAATCGTCCTCGGGCCTCGGGCCCTGCAGAATCGTCGTCACTGGTACATCTCCCCCCTCGTCGTGATGCCCTGCTGCACAGCACGGGGCAGATGCCCGAGATGCCAAAACTCCGAGTCGTGCGGGCACCGGTACGCGGAAATCGAACTGTCGAGATGCTGGACCTTCTTCGCCCGCAGCGCGGCCTTCCGCGACTGGTACGAGCGCTTGAACCCACCGGCGTGATGCGGGCAGTGGGGACACGTAACCCAGTGCCGTGGACTGTCGACCCGCTTGTGTCGCCGCCGGCGTTCCTTCTTCTTTCCCATGTGTCTTTCTCCTCTACGTACGGGAGACGCCCCCAAGACGATGCTGGCCGTCTCGGGGGCGTCTGGCGGGTCATCCGACGGGCAGGGGCTCCTGCTCCACGATCTCGGCGTCCACAGGCTCGTCGGGGTGGGAATCAGTCACCTGCGCTGACGCTCGGCGCTGCTCCACTTCCTTGCCAGCGCGGACAATCAGGCCCATCAGCTCCGACTTGCCGGCGGCCTTCGCCTCACGCCACGCCTGTTTCAGCCCGGCGGAGTCACCCGCGTCGGCGAGACGCTTCACCATCGCCCGGTCCTCGGCGGACACACCACCCTCCACGGGAGCCGCGGACTGCCGCGGCCCGGTAGGGGACGCCGCGCCACGGCCCTCACGCTTCACCCGCTCACGGGCAGCGTGCGCGGACTCGGCGATCAGATCCGCCAGCTCCTCCTTGCCCTCGGCCCGCGCGGCCTTCCACGCACGCTCCAACGCCGTCATGTCACCGGCGGCAGCCAGGTCCTCGACACGGGACCGATCCGCCGTGGTGATCCCACCGGCCTCCGGCCTGACGAACGTCGACGCCGCGGCCTGCGTCTCGATACCCATCTCCTCCAACAGCTTCGCCACCGAGAACTCCGGCAGCGCCATCTCGCCACCCGGCGGGAGCTGCATACGGGTCGACGCGATCTTCGTCAGCGTCCACTTCCGCGGCTCACGGGCCTGCACAATCGCGGTCGCCGCGTACGGCAGGTTCTTCTCACAGCGGACCTTCCAGATCTTCTCTCCGGTCGGCTTCGACCCCTCCACGATGGACACCTGCTCCAAACGTGAGGTGAGGATCACGGGCCCGGGGAACCGGCGGCACGCACCGACGAAATCAGCGAGCCGGTCCTTCGCGCGGTTCCAGAGGTCCATCGTGATCTGCGCCTCCTGATCCCCGCGGCGGCCGCGTCGTCGGTTGTTGGCGATCACCTGCGCCTCATTCGTGAGGAGATCCCAGATCTCGGTCATCGAGTCGACGATCAGCAGGTTCACCTTGCCGTCAGCGGCGGGCTGTGCGCCCGCCCAGTGCGCGGCACCGTTGATCTGCGCGAACGTGCCGTCGTGCTCGATGATCTCGAAATCAGCACCCGGTACGGCGCCGTACTCGTCGGCCATGTTCTCGCCGACCTCGAGGAAGAAAGCGCGGTCGATGTGGGGGAGCCCCGTGGCCTCAACCGCGGCCCACGTCTTACCGGAGCCCTCGACACCGGCGAGGATGATCAGCGGCCACGATGGCTGGCACGTCGGACGCCTGGTCTGAAACTGCGGCGTGTTCACTGGTCCTCACCCTCTCCTGCTTCGAGAGCGGGCAGGGACGTGATGCCGGCGAGGATGTTCTCCGCGGCCTCGGCGGCATCTGTGTTCGGGCGGCCCGACAGTGAACCCTCGCCGACGGATACCTCGAAACCGGGTGTCTGCTCGCCGGTTTTCTTCCACCGGTTGATCGCGTCAGTCTCCATGCGGGTCCGCGCGGCCTCAGTCAGTCGCAGGCTCATGAGCTCGGGGGCGTGCTCCATCACGACGTCCACCGCGGCCTGCAGGTTGATCTCGGGGAGGTACCACTCGGTGTCCTCCTCACCGGCCACCTCGAGGAGCACCGACTCCTTCACGACGCGGGCCTTCGGCTTCGGCAGCGACTTCGAGAACGTACCGAGTTTCAGGCCGCGCTCGTTCGTGACGGGCAGCGATTCGCCGTCCCGCATGACCTCCGCGAGATCGGCCTTCCACTCCTTGTTGATCCTGACCAGTTCTTTGATGACGGCCTGCTGCAGGATGAGCTTCTCGAGCACCTCGCGGGACTTCATATCTGTGGTGTACGCTGGTGAATGCATGTTTCGGTTCCTTTCTGAACGTGCAGCCCGCCCCACCTATGGCGTTGCAGCGCCGGGGCGGGCCCTTTCTGTGTGCGGGGTCTAGCTGGCGAGTTCGACGGTGTCCACGTAATCGGGGAGGCGTTCGACATACTCGCGGAGGGCATCGACGGTGATGATGATCCGCTTGCCGGAGCGCTTCGACTGGATCTCACCGGCCCGAAGCAGCTGGTAGACGTAGTTTCGGCTGATTCCGAGGGCCTTCGCGGCTTCTGCAGCGCTGTACGCGATAGGCGGCGGGGCGAGAGTTGCAGCTCGTGCCATGACGGTTCCTTTCTGGATCGTGCCGCGTTCTGCGGCACACCCAGATACTAGCCCAGTAGTGCGCAGTGTGCGTACTGGAACGCAGAGTACACCCCTTTCGGGGGTGTGACACGCCGCGCGCGCACTCCGAGCACCCCCACGACCGTTGATAGTCTGGGGGCATGACCATCACTGAGCAGTGGGAGCCGGGGCGAATCATCCAAACCGCCCGCGAGGACACCGGCCTGTCCAAACGACAGGCCGCCCAACGCGCCGGCATCTCCGAATCCTGGTGGCGTCAGATCGAATCCGGGTACAAGCGCGTCGATGGTGAACCGGTCAGGGCGAACGTCCCGGAGAAGGCCCTCGTCTCAGCTGCGGTCGCCGTCGGGGCAGACACCCAGGCCGTACTAGCGGCCGCCGGATACGACGAGGACAACGCCCCCCGCATCACCCTCCGGGAGCAGGTGGAGATCCAGCTCTCCGCACTATCTGAACGCCAGCTTGGCCTCGTTCACGCCTACATCGAGGGGATCACTCAAGGCCGGGGAGTCTGAGGTACGACCCCAGGGCGTCCATCGCCGCGGTCGCCTGAGCCTGCCCCACATGCAGATACGGGCGCGTCGAGATCACCGACGAGTGCCCGAGGATCTGCGAGATGACCTCCGGCGGCACCTGAGACTCGAGGAGGAGCGTCGCCGTCGTGTGACGCGCCGAGTGCAGATCCACCGGCGGGGCCCCGGCCCGGCGGCACGCCTCACGCCACCCGGCGGACACCGCCCGCTCCATCAACGGCCTGCCGTCTGCCCCGGCCCACACCAGCCCGTGCGGGTTCGGCACATGCTTCTCCCGGTAGACCGTCAACGCGGCGACCAGCGGCGCCGGAATCGGCGTCACACGCATCGACGTCACCGTCTTCGGCCGGGTCCACAACCGCGACCGATACAGCTCCCGGTACTCGAACCCCGGCGGCACCGCGTGCCTCCGCTTGGGGCACCGCGCGGCCCTCACCTCAGCCTCACACCCGCACTCCTCGCCATGCGCCCACGGGATCGACTGCACCTGCCACGACAGATCCACCGCAGCGAACTCAAGATCCAGCCGGGACCACTCCAACCCGATCAGCTCCGCCTTCCGTGCCCCGAGGAACAGGAACGACGCCCACATCGACGCGAGCGGATCCTCCTCCTCGAACGCCGCGATGATCACCTTCCTGGCGTGCATCACCGACAGGGCCTGACGCTGCCGGGACCGGGCCCGCGGGCGGCCGACACGCTCGCACGGGTTCTGGTCGATCTTCCCCTCACGGACGGCATCAGACAGCGCCGTCGACAGCACGGTGTGGACGATCTGCACGGTGCGATCCGACAGGCCGGCCTGACGTGCCGCGGCGTGGAGCTCCCGGACCTCGTCGGCCCCGAGATCCCGGAGCCGGTAGGACCCGAGGGTGGGGGTGATGTAGAGCCGGTTCTTCGACCGGTAGTCCGCCAGGACGCGGGGGTTCAGCTTCTCGAACGCCGTCGTGTCCAGCCACCGCTGCATCCACGTCTCGACGGTGATCTTCTCCGGCGCCGTCGAACTCTCCTCGAGCTCCCGGAGAAGCTGGCGACGCTTCTCGAGAACACGCGACTGCGTCTTGGCGGAGACGGTGCGGCGGACCTGACGACCCTTACCGTCGTAGCCGACTGTGAACGCGGCGGTCCAGTATCCGCGTTTCGTCTTGTACAGGGATCCGAGTCCGACGTCCCGGGTGCGCATCAGTGCCCTCCTGATCTAGCTGATGGTCTAGCTATCACAGTGTGCCGTATGTGCGTAGTGATACGCAATGAACGGGGGGAGGGTGCAGGTGAACAGTGAAACGCCTGCGTACCGGCGCGCGGTATTCAGACTTCCAAGCTGAAGACGCGGGTTCGATTCCCGTCGTTCCCTCCACACAGAAGGGCCCCCGCCAGCGTGAATGCTGGCGGGGCCCTTCTTTTTCCGATGTGGCCGCCCGGAGTGTGTGGCGGTTCAACCGACACTGGGACGGGCGCACGGATGGGCCGGTAGGTCGGGCTGGATCGGGGACCACTGCCCCCGGATCCAGGTGGCCGGTGCGCCGGGAGGTCGCCCCACGTCCCCGGGACACCTGCTGCGGGCGCCCGCCGTCGGGCCCCGGGTCGGGCGAGGGGCCTTCGTTCCGGTGCGGGGCCGGTGCCGCGGATCAGGGGTGTGTCGGTCGGCGGGGCGGGCGGGGCACCGCCGCTGTCGTGTGGGGTCCGGCCGGTGGTTCCGGTCGGACCGGTGCCGAGGGGAACGGGTGTTCTGAGATGGGGTCGTGATCGGCCCGGTTCCCACGGACGTTCCCGTGAATCAGACTCCGTGAAATCTGTGGGTCCGTGATCGGGAATTCCCGGGGGAGAGCAGGGCCCGGGAACATCCCCGGAAACGGGGCGTACACCGTGTCTGGTGCCGCCTACGCCGGCGGCGGGCGGACGGTGTCACGGTGTTCGGGCTGCCACGGGACCGGTGGTTCCGGCCCGCACGGGTGGACCGTCGGTGCCTGAGGATGTGCCGTCGGGCGGCGCTGAGACCGGCGGGAACATGAACTACGGGGGTCTGTTGAACCCGTGCACTCGCCAGTCGGTAGACTGCACTGGCAACGGCCCGACGAGGGTCGTGTCGCTTCAGTGACTACGGGGTATGGCGCAGCTTGGTAGCGCACCTGCTTTGGGAGCAGGGGGTCGCAGGTTCAAATCCTGTTGCCCCGACAGGGATCCTCACCTCGAGGCATCCGGCACGGACATCGCCCACACGGTTGTGTCCGGTGTCTTCAGCCGGAGGTCTGTGGTGGCGAAACCCGTCAGACGAATCAATACAAACATTATTCCAGGAGAGTGACTCGTGAAGAGTTCCGTCGAGCAGCTGAATGACACCCGCGTCAAGATCACCGTCGAGGTTCCCTTCGAGGACCTCAAGCCGGAGTTTGACCAGGCATACAAGGCACTGGCGCAGCAGGTGTCCATTCCGGGCTTCCGGAAGGGCAAGGCCCCGCGTCAGCTGATCGAGGCCCGCGTCGGCCGTGGCCCGGTGCTCGAGCAGGTCGTCAACGACATGCTCCCGAGCCGTTACGGTGCCGCCGTCGAGGAGAACGACCTCAAGGTCATCGGTCAGCCCGTCGTCGACGTGACCCGTATCGAGGACGGGGAGCTCGTCGAGTTCACCGCCGAGGTCGATGTCCGACCCGAGATCACCCTCCCGGACTTCTCCGACATCTCGGTCGAGGTCGCCCCGCTGTCCACCGACGAGGAGGCGGTCGACGCCGAGCTGCAGAAGCTGCGTGAGCGCTTCGGTTCCCTGAAGAACGTCGAGCGCGCCGTCACCGAGAACGACTTCGTCACCGTCGACCTCTCGGCCACCGTCGACGGAGAGACCATCGACGAGGCGACCACCGAGGGCCTCAGTCACCAGGTCGGCTCCGGTGAGCTCATCGAGGGCCTCGACGAGACGCTCGTCGGCATGGAGATCGGCGAATCCCGCGAGTTCACCACCAAGCTCCTCGCCGGTGAGCACGAGGGCAAGGAAGCCCTCGTCACGGTCACCGTCGGCAGCGTCAAGGAGCGTGAGCTCCCCGAGGTCGACGACGAGTTCGCCCAGCTCGCCTCCGAGTTCGACACCGTGGAGGAACTCCGTGAGTCCCTCGCCCAGCGCGTGGAGGAGGGCGGTAAGGCCCAGCAGGCGGCGGAGATCCGCGACGAGGTCCTCAAGGCGGCCCTCGAGAAGGCTGAGTTCCCGCTGCCCGGGTCCATCGTCGACGAGCAGGTCAACAACCAGGTCCAGCAGCTGGTCAGCCAGTTCGGTGGGGACGAGAAGAAGCTCAACGAGCGGCTGAAGCTCGAGGGCAGCTCCCGTGAGGAGTTCGACAGGGACGCCCGCGAGCAGGCCGAGAACGCCGTCCGCACCCAGCTCTTCCTCGATGTTCTGGCCGACAAGATCCAGCCCGAGGTCAGCCAGGAGGAGATGACCGAGCACATCATCTTCACCGCGCAGCGCTACGGCATGGACCCGAACCAGTTCATCCAGCAGCTGCAGCAGGCCGGTCAGATCGGCAACCTCTTCAGCGACGTCCGCCGCGGCAAGGCGCTCGCCGCCGCGATCTGCGAGGTCTCGGTCGCCGATTCCGAGGGCAACAAGATCGACCCCTCCGTGTACTTCGGTGAGGAAGATGTCGAGGAGTCCGCGGATTCCGACGACACGTCCGCCGAGTAGCACCGTTCCGGCGCCAGGCTGCCGGTGATAGAGCCCGACCACGTCCGGTGGCCGGGCTCTTTCCGACCGGGCCACGCCTCCGCGGGGCCCGCGGGAAAGCTGACAGCGAACAGAGCGGCGTGAGCGTCCCGCGCGGCGGTACCCTGGCGGGTACGTAAAACAATCGACAACGTCACCACACAGTATGTCCACCCCGGACAGCCGCGACGCGGGACTCCACCGCGGCGCCCGCACCGGGGCGGCGACGAGAAGGCAGGTTTTGGAACCCATGACTGACACCACCCGGATGGCGGCCCCCACCAGCGGGCTCAACCTGAGCGATTCGGTCTACGAGCGTCTGCTCCGCGAGCGCATCATCTTCCTGGGGAGCCAGGTGGACGACGAGATCGCCAACAAGCTCTGCGCCCAGATTCTCCTCCTGAGCGCCGAGGACCCGAGCCGCGACATCTCGCTCTACATCAACTCCCCGGGTGGTTCCGTCACCGCGGGCATGGCCATCTACGACACGATGAAGTACGCGCCGTGCGACATCGCGACCTACGGCATGGGTCTCGCCGCATCGATGGGCCAGTTCCTGCTCTCCGCGGGAACGAAGGGGAAGCGCTTCGCCCTCCCGCACGCCCGCATCATGATGCACCAGCCCTCCGCGGGCGTCGGGGGCACCGCCGCCGACATCGCGATCCAGGCCGAACAGTTCGCGTACACGAAGCGCGAGATGGCCGAGCTCATCGCCGAGCACACCGGGCAGACGGTCGAGCAGATCACCGAGGACTCGGACCGCGACCGGTGGTTCACCGCGGAACAGGCGAAGGACTACGGTTTCGTCGATCACGTCATCACCGCCGCAAACGGTTCCATCGCCAACTAGTCCGGCACACACCGGGATACCCAGGAGACAACAAGAGTTATGAGCAACGGAATGCAGATGCCCTCCGCCCGCTATGTGCTGCCCAGCTTCGTGGAGCACTCGGCCTACGGCGCGAAGGAATCCAACCCCTACAACAAACTGTTCGAGGAGCGCATCATCTTCCTCGGGACGCAGGTGGACGACGCCTCGGCGAATGACATCATGGCGCAGCTCCTGGTCCTCGAGGGGCAGGACCCCGACCGGGACATCACCATGTACATCAACTCGCCGGGCGGTTCCTTCACCTCGCTGATGGCCATCTACGACACGATGCAGTACGTCCGCCCCGACGTGCAGACCGTGTGTCTGGGCCAGGCGGCCTCCGCCGCGGCGGTGCTGCTCGCGGCCGGTTCGCCCGGTAAGCGCGCCGCCCTGCCGAACGCCCGGATCCTGATCCACCAGCCCGCGACGGGTGGCGTGCAGGGCCAGGTCTCCGACCTGGAGATCCAGGCCCGGGAGATCGAGCGGATGCGCACCCTGATGGAGACCACCCTCGCCGAGCACACGGGCCGCTCCGCGGAACAGATCCGCATCGACACCGACCGGGACAAGATCCTGACCGCTCCCGAGGCCGTCGAGTACGGGCTGATCGACCAGGTCTTCGACTACCGGAAGCTGTCGAAGCAGCTCTAGCAACGAATATTTCGTACGGATACCCGGCCGCGCCTCGGACATGGGGGCGGGGACCGGGTACTAGAGTGGGGCGGACGGATCCAATGTGCACGGTCACCCCGTGCGCCCCGGCTCAAGAAGGCGAGTGACTACCCGAAGGCCATGGCACACATGCAAGAAAGCTCGGACCTGCTCAAGTGTTCTTTCTGCGGAAAAAGCCAGAAACAGGTGAAGAAGCTCATCGCCGGCGGTGGGGTCTACATCTGTGACGAGTGCATCGAACTCTGCAATGAGATCATTGAGGAGGAGATGGGCCAGGCGGCGGAAACCACCGACGACAACGCCGGCCGACTGCCCCGGCCCACGGAGATCTCCGCGTTCCTGGACACCTACGTGGTCGGTCAGGACGAGGCCAAGCGGATTCTCGCGGTCGCGGTGTACAACCACTACAAGCGGATCCGTGCCGAGGAGACCCGGACGAACTCGGGCCGGGACGACGAGATCGAGTTGGCGAAGTCGAACATCCTGCTGCTCGGCCCCACCGGTTCAGGCAAGACCTATCTCGCGCAGACCCTCGCCCGGCAGCTCGACGTCCCCTTCGCGATCGCCGACGCCACCTCCCTCACCGAGGCCGGCTACGTCGGCGAGGACGTGGAGAACATCCTGCTGAAGCTCATGCAGGCCGCCGACTTCGACGTGCAGCGGGCCCAGCGGGGCATCATATACATCGACGAGGTGGACAAGATCTCCCGCAAGTCGGAGAATCCCTCGATCACCCGTGACGTCTCGGGGGAGGGCGTGCAGCAGGCGCTGCTGAAGATCCTCGAGGGGACGACCGCGTCCATTCCGCCGCAGGGCGGCCGCAAACACCCGAACCAGGAGTTCATCCAGCTCGACACCTCAAACATCCTGTTCATCGTCGCCGGAGCCTTCGCGGGCCTCGAGCAGGTCATCCAGGACCGGATCGGGAAACGCAGCCTGGGTTTCGGTGCGCAGGTCCGCTCCCTGCACGAGGACGAGTCCGTGGACATCTTCCGCGAGGTCCGGCCCGAGGACCTGGTGAAGTTCGGACTGATCCCCGAATTCATCGGGCGGCTCCCGGTCGTGGCCACGGTGACGAATCTGGACCGCGCCTCCCTGGTCAAGGTCCTCACCGAGCCGAAGAACTCACTGATCCGCCAGTACGAGCGGCTGTTCGAGATGGACGGCGTCCAGCTGACATTCACCGATGACGCCCTCGACGCGGTGGCCGAGCTCGCCCTCGAGCGGAAGACCGGTGCGCGCGGTCTGCGGGCGATCATGGAGGAGATCCTCGTCCCCGTGATGTACGAGCTCCCGGACCGCGATGACATCGCGGAGTGCGTGATCACCGCCGAGGTCGCCCGGGGTACGGCGACCCCGGAGCTCGTCCCCGGCCCCAGCGAGAAGACCGCGTGAACCGCTGACAGAAGTGGGACAGGGCCGCCACGATCAATCACCGTGGCGGCCCTTTCCCGCGCGTTGAGGTCGATTCAGAGGGTGTCGTCGGTCTCGCCGTAGATGCTCGATGATCCGGGGTCGTGCTCGTCGGAGAATTCCCGGGTGCCGACCGACAGGTAGCTCATCGTCCCCGCCCCGGACATGTTCGAGGTGAGGAAGGACAGCACGGTGTCGACGGCGAGGCGTTCGAGGCCCGCGGTGTTCGTCCCGTCCGCCAGATCGACGTCGTACAGGTTGAGGTAGGTGTCCCGGTTGGAGGTGCGGAAGGCACACAGGGACGAGATGATGGTGTAGATGTCCAGCGCCGAGATCCCCGGGCGGAAGGCCCCGGCATCCTGACCACGCATCAGCAGCCGGTCCAGGGCGAGCAGCACGGCCGACTGGTCGGCGAGCGGCGACGCCGCGGTGACGTCGGCGTGGCCGAACAGGTTCTCCATGAGGATCAGCCGGGCGGCGGCCGGCTCGGCGAACATCCGCCGGCAGATCACCTCGACCACCTTGCGGATGCCGTCGACGGGGACGGTGGAGGGCACCTCCATGTCGCTGGAGTCGGGCCGGATGAGGGTGACGGCCCGGAGGAGAGCCTGCACGTAGAGGTTCCGCTTGTCCCCGAAATGATAGTGAATCATCCGCTTGGACATGCCCGATTCCTGTGCTATCGCCTCCAACCGGGTGTCCTCGAAACCGTGTCGGGCGAAGCTCTCCATCGCGACGGCGACGACCTGGTCCGCGGTCGTGCCGGAGGTTTCGGTGTCGGCGGGGGGACGATTCATTCCCGTGGTCCTTTCCAGATGAAGTGGCGTACACCGTGCACCGGCGTACGCGCGCCTGACCTTCCGGTCTCATTCCCGGTAGTCAGCGCGCCGTTAACGTGAATCAACCCCAGCCAAGAACGTGGCCACGCTCAGGGGACGATCCGGCATGCCCGTGCGGGCGTACCGGGGAGATCGGGGCTACTACATTTCATCGTGCCTTAAAACGCGGTTCCCCGGAGCGCTGATCTGCCTGGCGCCCGAAAAGCGCAGGTCGGATGTTGGGATCGTGGGTGGGCGGGGGTGGGGGATTCCGTTCCGGTCGATCCGGACTCGAGCCGGGTGTGCACCTTCACACGGCTGACGTCGACTTATCGACGGCACAACCACAGCTTCAGGGTTACCCTGGATGGTGTGCGCCGGCCCTCCGCCGTGTGTTCCCGTGCCACCGTCCCGACCGACAGTGCGCCCGAGTGGACCTTCAGTGGGCTTTCAGTGGGCTGACGTCACACAGACTTTAACCGCGCCCCACCGGAAGAATCCGGCTTCTGGGGCGACGACGAGAAGAGGATGATTCAACCTATGACCACTCAAGCCAAGAAGATCACCGTCACCGGTGCCGCCGGCCAGATCGCTTACTCGCTGCTGTGGAGGATCGCCAACGGGGACGTCTACGGCAAGGACACCCCGATCGAACTCAATCTCCTGGAGATCACCCCGGCCCTCGGTGCGGCCGAGGGCGTCGCGATGGAGCTCCTGGACTCGGCGTTCCCGCTGCTCCGCGACATCCGGATCACGGATGACGCGGCCACGGCCTTCGACGGTGCTTCCGCGGCATTCCTCGTCGGAGCCAAGCCCCGCGGCAAGGGTGAGGAGCGCAGTGATCTGCTCACCGCCAACGGCAAGATCTTCGGGCCGCAGGGCAGGGCCATCAACGACCACGCGGCCGACGACATCCGCGTCCTCGTCGTCGGCAACCCCGCCAACACCAACGCCTTGATCGCCAAGGCCGCCGCGCCGGATGTTCCCGCGGACCGGTTCAACGCCATGATGCGCCTGGACCACAACCGCGCACTGAGCCAGCTGGCCACCAAACTCGACCGCTCCTCCACCGAGTTCGAGAACGTGGTCGTCTGGGGCAACCACTCCGCCACCCAGTTCCCCGACATCACCTACGCCACCGTCGGTGGGGAGAAGGTCAGCGAGCTGGTCGACCGCGACTGGTACCTCGACGAGTTCATCCCGCGGGTCGCCAAGCGCGGCGCCGAGATCATCGAGGTCCGGGGTAAGTCCTCGGCGGCCTCCGCGGCATCGGCCGCCGTCGACCACATGCACGACTGGATCAACGGCACCGACAAGTGGTCCAGCGCGGCGGTGCCGTCCGACGGCTCCTACGGAGTGCCCGAGGGCCTGCTCTTCGGTCTTCCGACGGTCAGCCGCAACGGTGCCTGGGAGATCATCGACGGGCTCGAGATCGACGATTTCCAGCGTGCCCGGATCGACGCGAACATCGAGGAGCTCCTCGGTGAGCGCGACGCCGTGTCCGATCTGCTCTGATCCGCGTCTCCGCCTGTTCCACCGACGCCCCGCCGACCCGGGAGAACCGGGTCGGCGGGGCGTTCGCCCTGCTTCGGTGAGCACCCGGGCCACCATCTAAGATGGGCGGTGTGACTTCACAGAATGAGAACCAGGACAACCGCGCCGACAAGCTCCCGAAGAGCTGGGACCCGAAAGCGGTCGAAGCTGAGCTGTACAGGGGTTGGGTGAACGCCGGCTACTTCACCGCCGACGCCGATTCGCCGAAACCGGGATTCTCCATCGTTCTGCCCCCGCCGAACGTCACGGGTCAGCTGCACATGGGCCACGCCCTCGACCACACGCTCATGGACGCCCTCGCCCGCCGCAAGCGGATGCAGGGTTACGAGGTCCTCTGGCTCCCCGGCATGGACCACGCCGGCATCGCGACCCAGACGAAGGTGGAGGCCCACCTCAAGGAAACCGAGGGGAAGGACCGGCACGACTACGGCCGGGACGAGTTCGTCGACAAGGTCTGGGAGTGGAAGTCCCGCTACGGTGGGGTCATCGGTTCCCAGATGCGCGCCATCGGCGACTCCGTCGACTGGTCCAAGGAGCGGTTCACCCTCGACGAGGGGCTGTCCCGCGCGGTCCAGACCATCTTCAAGAACCTCTACGACCGGGGCATGATCTACCGCGCCCACCGCCTGGTCAACTGGTCCCCGGTCCTGCAGACCGCGGTCAGTGACATCGAGGTCGTCTACAAGGACGTCGAGGGTGAGCTGGTGTCGATCCGCTACGGATCCCTCGACGACTCCGAGCCGCATGTCGTCGTCGCCACCACCCGCGTCGAGACGATCCTCGGCGACGTCGCCGTCGCCGTGCACCCCGACGACGAGCGCTACGCCGATCTCGTGGGCACGACGCTGCCGCACCCGCTGCTGCCGGACCGCGAACTGGTCATCGTCGCCGACGACTACGTCGACCCCGAGTTCGGCACCGGCGCCGTGAAGATCACCCCGGCCCACGACCCGAACGACTACGCGCTCGGTCTCCGCCACGATCTGCCGATGCCGGACGTCATGGACGACACCGGGCACATCGCCGGAACCGGCACCGAGTTCGACGGTCTCGACCGCGCCGAGGCGCGGGTGAAGATCCGTGAGGCGCTCGCCGAACAGGGTCGCGTCGTCGCCGAGAAACGCCCCTACGTCCACTCCGTCGGTCACTCGGAGCGCTCCGGCGAGCCCGTGGAACCGCGCCTGTCCGAGCAGTGGTTCGTCAAGGTCGACAAGCTCGCGGAGATGGCCGGCGACGCGGTGCGTGAGCACGACACCACCATCCACCCGGAGAGCCAGGAGCCGCGCTACTTCGCCTGGGTCGACGACATGCACGACTGGTGCATCTCCCGCCAGCTGTGGTGGGGCCACCGCATCCCGATCTGGTACGGACCCGACGGCGACGTCATCTGCGTCGGCCCCGACGAGACCGCACCCGAGGGCTACGTCCAGGACCCCGATGTCCTCGACACCTGGTTCTCCTCCGCCCTGTGGCCGTTCTCCACGATGGGCTGGCCGGACGACACCCCGGAGCTGAAGAAGTTCTACCCGACCTCCGTGCTGGTCACCGGCTACGACATCCTGTTCTTCTGGGTCGCCCGGATGATGATGTTCGCGACCTTCGCCGCCACCCTCGACGACAGTGAGCTGGGCACCGCCGACGGCGGCCGGCCCCAGATCCCGTTCACCGACCTCTTCCTCCACGGCCTCGTCCGCGACGAGAGGGGCCGGAAGATGAGCAAGTCCCTCGGCAACGGTATCGACCCGATGGACTGGGTCGACCGCTTCGGCGCCGACGCCCTGCGGTTCACCCTCGCCCGGGGCGCGAACCCGGGCACGGACCTGCCCATCGGCGAGGACTCCGCGCAGTCGTCCAGGAACTTCGCCACCAAGCTGTTCAACGCCACGCGCTTCGCGCTGATGAACGGAGCCCGGGTCGGCGAACTGCCCGCCCGCGCCGAACTCACCGACGCCGACCGCTGGATCCTCGACCGGCTCGAGCAGGTCCGCGCCGACGTGGACCGCCAGCTGGACGACTACCAGTTCGCCAAGGCCAACGAGGCCCTGTACCAGTTCGCCTGGGGTGAACTGTGCGACTGGTACCTCGAGATCGCCAAGGTCCAGATCCCGCGTGACTTCGGCGAGGCCACGCCGGAGGAGGTCACCCGGGGCCGGAACACCCAGCTCGTCCTCGGCACCGTCCTCGACGTCGTACTGCGCCTGCTGCACCCGGCGATCCCGTTCGTCACGGAGACCCTCTGGAAGGCCCTCACCGACGGCGAATCCCTCGTCGTCGCCGACTGGCCGACCGCGGCGGACACCACCGACGGAGCCCCCGTCGACGGGACCGCCGCACGCCGGATCGCCGACGTCGAGAAGCTCATCACCGAGATCCGCCGCTTCCGCTCCGACCAGGGGCTCAAGCCCTCGCAGAAGGTTCCCGCCCGCATCGACTTCACCGCCGCCGACCTCGACGCCCTGGCGCCCGCCGTGCGCTCCCTCGTGCGTGTCGAGGAACCCGACGCCGGGTTCACCCCCTCCGCCTCCCTCGAGGTCCGGCTGTCGCAGGCCACCATAACCGTGGAACTCGACACCTCCGGGACCGTGGACGTCGCCGCCGAACGCAAGCGCCTCGGCAAGGATCTGGCCATCGCGCAGAAGGAACTCGAGACCACCGGAAAGAAGCTCGGCAACGACAACTTCCTGGCGAAGGCACCCGCGGCCGTCGTGGACAAGATCCGCGAGCGGCAGCGCGTCGCCGCCGAGGAAGTCGAGCGCATCACCCTCCGACTGAAGGAGCTCGGCTAGACATGTCGGACACCATCGACCCCACCGGCTCCGGCTTCGAGGGCACCCGTCCCCGGGACACCCCGGCCGACGCCGCTGCCGCCGCACAGGCCGGTGAGCTCGGCGTCGACGAGGCGGGGCTCGTCCTGCCCATCGACGTCCACGCCCCGACGAACCCGCCGGCGGACGACGCGGTCACCCCGGAGGACCTCGCCGACCTCGCGGCTGTGGAGGCGGAACTGGACCTGCGCTGGCCCGAGACGAAGATCGACCCCACGCTCGACCGGATGACCCGGCTGATGGATCTGCTCGGCAATCCCGAGCGCAGCTTCACCGCGATCCAGGTCGCCGGAACGAACGGGAAGACCTCCGTCGTCCGGATGATCGAGTCGCTGCTGCGGGCCTTCCACCGGAGGACCGGGCGCACCACCAGCCCGCACCTGCAGCTCGTCACCGAACGCATCGCCGTCGACGGCGCCCCCATCCACCCGCGGACCTACTGCGCGCTGTGGCGGGAGATCAGGCCCTACGTCGAGATCGTCGACGCCGCCTCTAAGAACGAGGGTGGGCCGCAGATGAGCAAGTTCGAGGTGCTCACCGCCATGGCCTACGCCGCGTTCGCGGACGCCCCCGTCGACGTCGCCGTCGTGGAGACCGGCATGGGCGGCACCTGGGACGCCACGAACGTCATCGAATCCGATGTCGCGGTGATCACCCCCATCGGCCTCGACCACACGGACTACCTGGGTGAGACGCTGACGGAGATCGCCGGGGAGAAGGCCGGCATCATCAAACCCCGCACCGTCGAGGAGGATGACGTGCTCTCCCCGCGGGAGAACATCGCCATCCTCGCGGAACAGCACCCCGAGGCGCTGAAGGTCGTCCTCGAACGGGCCGTGGCGACCGATGCCGCCGTCGCCCGCGAGGGCATCGAGTTCGGGGTCGTCGAATCCACCGTCGCCGTAGGTGGACAGCAGCTGGTCCTGCGCGGCCTCGGCGGGGACTACGACGACATCTTCCTGCCGCTGTCGGGTGCGCATCAGGCTCGCAACGCCGCCTGTGCACTCGCCGCGGTGGAGGCCTTCTTCGGCGCCGGCGCCGGGCGTCAACTCGACAAGGACACGGTCCGGGAGGGATTCGGCACCGTCTCCTCACCGGGTCGGCTCGAGCGGGTCCGCTCCACGCCGACGGTGTTCGTCGACGCGACACACAATCCGCACGGCGCGAAGGCGCTCGGGCAGGCACTCGAGCGCGACTTCGACTTCCGCCGGCTCATCGCCGTCATCGGGTGCTTCGGGGACAAGGACGCCCGCGGCATCCTCACCGAACTCGAACCCCACGTCAGCGAGGTCGTCTGCACGCAGTCGACGTCGCCGCGGGCCCTCGACTGCCACGAACTGGCCGAATACGCCCGGGAGATCTTCGGCGACGAACGGGTCCACGTCGACGAGAACCTGCCCGCCGCGGTGGAGACCGCGGTGGCGCTCGCCGAGGAGACCGACGCCCCCGGCGAGGCGGTCTCCGGATCCGGCGTCCTGATCACCGGATCCGTCGTCACGGCCGGTGAGGCACGAACACTGTTCGGAAAGGAACCGTCATGACGGACAAGAGGAGGAAGAACGGGGAGGAGATCGAGTACGGGCCCCTGGGCCCGGGTCACGCTCCCGCGAAGGACCCGATGAAGGGCCTGCGGGGGGTCATGGCGGGCACGCTGGTCATGGAGTCGATCTCCCTGCTCCTCGTCCTCACCGTCATCGCGCGGGTGGACAACGGTGCCCACTGGACCACGTTCAACTGGGTGTACGTCACGGTCGTCGGTGTCGCGATGTTCCTCGTGGCCTTCATGCAGAAGCGCCCCTGGGCGATGACGGTGAACTGGGTTCTCCAGATCGCCGCGGTCGCGGGTTTCCTCGTGCACTACTCCATGGGCGTCATGGCGCTCATCTTCGTCGCCGTCTGGTTCTACATCATGCATCTGCGCAAAGTTCTCCTCGAGAGGATGCGTCGGGGGCTCCTGGTCACCCAGCACACGTGAGCGGGGCATAGACTGGATCCATGAGTCTGTCCATCCGGCGCCTGATCGCCGTCCTCTATTTCGTGTTCGGTGTCTGCTGCCTGTGGGGCGGCTATCTCATGCTGGACGGTCGCCGGGGAATCGGCGTCGCCATGTTCCTCTCCTGCGGCGTCGCCATGGGAGCCCTCGAGGGGTGGCGCAGGAAGCAGGAGTCGGTTTCCGCCGCCGCCGCCATCGGCCTTCCCCTGGATCCCGCGCTCCGCGAGGAGGCCATCCGGCTGAAGGGCGAGGGGCGGCGGAATCCGGCACTCGCCGTCTTCCGGAACTCTCCGCCGTGGCCGAACCTGAAGACCGCGGAGATCATCGTGGACTCCCTCCCGGCGGCCCCCGGCAAAGGTGCCGCGGGGGAGGAGACCGACCGGGTCGGCATGATCTCCACCGACTACCGGGAGATCACCCGGATCCGCGACGAGGGCGACATCCCCCTGGCCGCGAAGGCACTGAGGGAGAAGGTCCCGCAGCTGACCATCGCGGACGCCGCCCGTGTGGTCAAGGATCTCTGACACCCCCTGCATCCCTCATCCGCGGTTCGGTTTCTGTAGAATTCCCGGCATGACTGAACGCACCCTCATCCTGATCAAGCCGGACGGCGTCGAGCGTGGCCTCGTCGGCGACATCATCAACCGCATCGAGCGCAAGGGCCTCAAGCTCGTCGCGATGGATCTCCGCGTCACCGACCGCGAGACCGCCGAGAAGCACTACGCCGAGCACACCGACAAGCCCTTCTTCGGCGAGCTCGTCGACTTCATCACCTCCGCACCGCTGGTCGCCGGCGTCGTCGAGGGGCCCCGCGCGATCGAGGCCTGGCGCCAGCTCGCCGGCGGCACCGACCCGGTGGCCAAGGCCACCCCCGGCACCATCCGAGGTGATCTCGCCCTGGACGTCGCCACCAACGTCGTCCACGGCTCCGATTCCCCCGAGTCCGCCGAGCGCGAGATCGGCATCTGGTTCCCGAACCTCTGATCCGGACGCTCCCGCGGCACCTCCGCCCCGTTCCCCCGTCACCACGGTGGGTGCGGGGCGTTCGTTTCGTCACCCGACCCGGCCACCGGAATTCGGGGGTGGATGAAGGGCAGCTTAAGAAACCGATCCGCAGGTGGTGCCGCGCTCCCTGCCCGGAGTGCCGTCAATGAGGGGAGGGGATCCGGATGTGTGCGACAATGGGACCGGCTCCGCGTTGCTTCGTTCGCGCCCTGACGGGTATCGCTGGAACGCAGCGGATGCCGCGAGAGACACACTTTTAGACACGCACACGACAATTAAAGACTTTTCCACCCCGCGCGGCGGCGGCAGGGACACCAGACGAGACGAACGCACGAACATGTGTCCTGCCAGCGCCCGGGGAAGTCGATACCAGAGGAGACCCCGTGGCTGAGACCACCGGTACAGAACCGAAGAAGACCCGCCGGACCGCGAAGCGGACGACGAAGAAGACAGCCCCCACGAAGGCCGGGGCACAGCCGGCGGAGGCAGGGAAAGCCGACACCGGCGAGGCCCCAGTGAAGGAAACCGGGACCCCGGTCAAGCGTGCACGCAAGAGCACCCGTGGGGCCACCGCGTCGGCCGCGGACTCCACCGCCGACACCCCGCCCGCCGCCGGAGAAACCGAAGTCGGTAGCGGGAAAGCACCGGCGAAGAAGCGCGCCGCCCGGAAGACGACGGGCAAGATCGCCGCGGCCAGGACGACCTCCACGAAGAAGACCACAACCGGCGACGACGGCGACGCAGACGGAGACCGGAGGAAAACCGGGTCCCGGGCGCCCGCGAAGAAGCGGGGCAAGGCCGCCGACGCCGCGGGGGACACCCGGCAAGAGCCCACAGGGACGTCGAAGAAGGCGCCACGGCGTCGCGTCACCCGCAAACCCGAAGCAGTGGCCGCCCCGGCGGAGATCGCTGCCGCAGCCGAGGTTCCCGCAGACGCGACCGCGCGGCTCGCCGCCGAGTTCGACCGGTCCAGACTGGGACCGAAGACCCGGGTCCATGTCCTGGCGAAGCTCCTCGCCACGACGTCGAAGGACCTCATCCTCACCCTGGACAAGATGGGCCTGGTCAAGGTCGCGCAGTCCTCACTGAGCGGCGAGGAAGCGAACCGGCTGCTCGATGTTCTGGCGGTACCCGCCGAGGACGCCCCCGAGCCCCCCAACGGCGAACCTGTCGAGAAGATCCGGGCGCGGGTGGAGAAGAACGTCGCCAACGAGATCCACCAGATCGAGGAGAAGGTCGAACGCGAACTCGCCGACAGCGAGCACGACACCGATGACGACGGGGAGACCGCCTCCGCGACGCCCATCGACATCGAGGAGGCCGTCCGGGAGGAGAAGGAGGCCGAGCTGCTTCAGGACGTCATCTCCGCGGTCACCCCGGCCCCGGAGACCCCGGCGTTCATCGCACCGGTGTTCCTGCCGCCCACACCCGCGGACACCGACGGGCCGGTGGACAGGGAAGACGACTCCGACGACGACCCGGAGGGCGGCGGCAAGCGTAAGCGCCGCGGTCGGCGCGGCAAGGGCCGGGGCCGGGGCGGCGACGACGCCGACAACGAGAACGGCAACGACCGCAACAAGGCGTCGAAGAACACCGCCGACAGCGATGACACCGACGACACGGCGGACCTCCCCGATGAGCCCGTCGCCCTGAAGGGGTCCACGCGTCTCGAGGCGCAGCGTCGCCGGAGGACCGAACTGCGCGAGGAGGGCCGCAAGAAGCGGCACGTCGTCTCCGAGGCCGAGTTCCTCGCCCGCCGCGAGTCCGTCGAACGCACGATGGTCGTGCGGGAGAAGGCCCGCACGGACCACCCCGGTTCCGTCACCCAGGTCGGCGTCCTCGAGGACGACCTGCTCGTCGAGCACTTCGTCACCTCAGAGACCCAGTCGTCCATGGTCGGCAACATCTACCTCGGGCGGGTCCAGAACGTCCTGCCCTCCATGGAGGCCGCCTTCATCGACATCGGCAAGGGCCGCAACGGCGTGCTCTACGCGGGCGAGGTCGACTGGAAGTCCGCCGGTCTCGGCGGCCGTTCCCGCCGCATCGAGCACGCGCTGCACTCCGGTGACCAGGTGCTCGTCCAGATCACCAAGGACCCGGTCGGGCACAAGGGTGCCCGGCTGACCACCCAGATCTCCCTCGCCGGCCGTTTCCTCGTCTACGTGCCCGGCGGTCGGAGCGCCGGTATCTCCCGGAAACTCCCGGAAACCGAACGCAAGCGGCTCAAGGCGATCCTGAAGGAGGTCGTCCCCTCCACCGGTGGGGCGATCATCCGCACCGCCGCCGAGGGTGTCCACGAGAAGGAGATCGCGGCGGACGTCAACCGTCTGCACTCCCTGTGGGAGGACATCCAGGAGAAGGTCAAGAAGGAGAAGAAGTCCAAGGGATCCAAGCCGGTCACCCTCTACGAGGAGCCGGACATGCTGGTCAAGGTCGTCCGCGACCTGTTCAACGAGGACTTCGACGCCCTCGTCGTCGAGGGCGACCGGTCCTGGAACACCGTCAACGCCTACATCCGCTCCGTCGCGCCCGATCTCGAGGAGCGCATGGAGCGCTACGACGCGAACGCGAACGGCGGCGTCGACGTGTTCGAGCACTACCGCATCGACGAGCAGCTGCAGAAGGCGCTGAGCCGCAAGGTGTGGCTGCCGTCCGGCGGCTCCCTGGTCATCGACCGCACCGAGGCCATGACCGTCATCGACGTCAACACCGGGAAATTCACCGGGTCGGGCGGCAATCTCGAGGAGACCGTCACCAAGAACAACCTGGAGGCGGCCGAGGAGATCGTCCGCCAGATGCGCCTGCGCGACATCGGCGGGATGATCGTCGTCGACTTCATCGACATGGTTCTCCCTGAGAACCAGGATCTCGTGCTGCGCCGCCTCACCGAGGCGCTCGGCCGCGACCGCACCCGCCACCAGGTCAGCGAGGTGACCTCGCTGGGCCTGGTCCAGATGACCCGCAAGAAGCTCGGCACCGGGCTCCTGGAGACCTTCTCCACCGAGTGTGAGACCTGTGACGGCCGTGGTCTCGTGATCCACGCCGATCCCGTCGAGCATGAGGATGAGCCGCCGCGATCCCGCCGGGGCCGCAGGAGCGGCGGTTCCGACGAGCAGCCGGTGCACCGTCCGGCCGAGCACCCCGCCGCCGTGGCCCTGCACAAGGATCACAGCGAGGAGAAGCCCGCCGACGAGCACGACGACGATCACGACGACCGGTCCGCCGCGTCCCCGTCGATCGAGGAACTCGCCGCCGCCGTGGTCGCCACCGACGACGGGCAGGAGGACGACGGGAAGCGGAACAACCGCTCCGGTTCCTCCCGTCGCGGCCGTCGTGGCACCCGGCGCTCCGGCACGGATGACGGCGCCGATGAGTCGCAGAGCTCCGTCGAAGACGACTCCCGGGACGATCAGGACGGGCACGACGCCCACGACGAGGACCGGGAGAACCGCCCGCGCCGTGGGCGCCGTACCCGCCGGCGTACGAGCCGGGCACCGCACGCCGACGACGCGCGTTCCGGTTCCGGGGAGGAATCCGACCGGGAACCCGCACAGCATTCCGAACGGGAGGACCGCGCGGAGGAGACGAACAGTGTCGAGTCCATCGCCGCGGCGGCGGTCGCGCGTGCCGGCGTGGAGGACCCCGACGAGCCGTCGGGTGCCGACTACCTGCCCGCGGACAGCTACCGCGAAGCGCTCGACGCGTTCGAGGCGTCCCCGCGCCGGAAGCGCCGGACCCGCGGAAACTCCGTGTCGGACTTCCCGCCGAAGCGGTCCGACTACATCTCGGGACCACTCGCGGACGAGGACATCGAGGAGGTGCACCGGGACGGCGGTTCCGCGGAGAAGCTGGCCGCCGGTCGCCCGGATCAGGAACACGATTCCGGTGAGGAACGGGAGGAACGTTCCGCGTCGGCGGCACGCCGCCAACGCCGTCGTATCGCGAAGAACGTGCGTCCGCTCCCGGACGACGGTGCCTCGGACGGTGACGACGACGGATCGGATGATCAGGTGCCCGCGGGGGACAACTCCGGTGCCCCGCGGACCCAGGAGCCGGACGCCGAGTCCACGGACGACGGCACGATGGGCCGTCGTGGCCGGCGCCGCGTCACGAAGCGTCTGACGAAGAAGCAGATCGCCGAGGCCGAGGCCGAGGCACGTGGTGCGGAGGCGTCCGCCGCGGCAACCCCCGCAGCGGAGGACACGGCGACGGAGGCCCCCGCGGAATCTTCCGCCGGTGGCGTCCAGGTGAAGAAGCTGCGCCGGGGTCGACGTCGCATCGTCCGCCGGATCGCCGCTCCCGCCGCCGGGTCTCAGGCATCCGAGGCGGGTACCCCCGCCGATGACGGTGCCGGGAGTGCCGCGGCGGAGACGCCCGCCGGGGACGGATCCACCGCTGAACATCCGAAGCGGGGACAGCGCGGGCGTCGGCGTGTCGTCCGGAAAGTCCCGGGAAAGCGGTAGTGGGTTTGTCTTTTGACTGTCCGGGGCGGTAGTCTTTGACAGTCGCTGTTCCAGACCGTGTCGGTGTGCATCGTCCGCCGTTCGCACGGTCGCTTCACCGCGGGCCGTGAGGTCTGGAACGCAAGTGTTCAACACAGTCCATTGAAGGTGCCGCCGCCCACCGGCGGCGCACCCATCCGAGTTTTTAGAAAAAGGGGTAGCCCTCCTATGTATGCGATCGTCAAGACCGGCGGCAAGCAGTACAAGGTTGCCGAAGGTGACCTCGTCAAGGTCGAGAAGATCGAGGGTGAGCCGGGTTCGTCCGTGGCTCTCACCCCGGTTCTGCTCGTCGACGGCGCCGAAGTAACCACCGCCGCTGACCAGCTCGCCAAGGTGAGCGTCAACGCAGAGATCGTCGAGCACGTCAAGGGCCCGAAGATCCGCATTCTCAAGTACAAGAACAAGACCGGATACAAGAAGCGTCAGGGCCATCGTCAGCCGCTGACCGTCATCAAGGTCACCGGCATCAAGTAAGCCCGCCGGCTTTCATCGATCTTTTCCTTTGAAGGAGGGAGACAGACAATGGCACACAAGAAGGGTGCTTCCAGCTCCAGCAACGGTCGCGATTCCGAGTCAAAGCGTCTCGGCGTCAAGCGTTTCGGTGGCCAGCGGGTCAAGGCCGGCGAGATCCTGATCCGTCAGCGCGGTACCTCGTTCCACCCCGGTGAGAATGTCGGCCGTGGCGGCGACGACACGCTGTTCGCTCTGAAGGCGGGCTCCGTGCAGTTCTCCACCAAGCGCAACCGCCGCATGATCAACATCGTCGAGGAAGTTCCGGCGGCGGTCTAGGACCCCGGCCCGCTTCCCGACGAAGCGCCGCTACGGCGCCGACCTCCCCGATCCGGGAGGTGGGCGCCGTTTTCGCGTGTTCCGGGACATGTCGGCCCCTCGGGCATCTGAGACACCGGCCCGTCGGAGCCACGGGTGGAGACAGGGAGCCGGGGGCGCCGTCGCGTGGGGACACCCCCGGTCGGGTCAGGCGATCTCCCGGAACCAGTCGGACAGATGGTGGGTGCCGGTGCACCGTCCGACCGCGTCACCGGTCATCGCCTCGGCGAAGAACCGGGCGAGATTTCCGTGGCGTTCGCTGATCCGGGACGCAGTCCAGACCGCGCCGTCGAGCACCCGCCGGGGTATCCGCACGTTCCGTGGTGTGGCCCCGACCGCGACGGCGGCGAGTCGGGCGATCTCCTCGGCCGTCAGCACGTCCGGTCCGCCCACCTCGACGCGGACCCGGTCCCGCTGCGCCCGGTCCGCGGAGAGTTCCACGCAGAACGCCGCGAGATCCGCCCCGTGGATCGGATTCAGCCGGATCCCCGGGTCAGGGGGAAGAAACACAAGGCCCTTCCGGGCGAGCGTCACGTAGGACGCCATGTCCGAGAAGTATCCGGAAGGGTTGACGATCCGACCGACCACCGGTGAGGACTCCAACGCCGCAGCGAACGCGGTCTTGGAGCGTGCCACCAGCGACGTGCCGTGCTCCATGCCGATCGCGCCGACGTAGAGCATCGACTCGACCCCGCTGCGCTCCGCCTCACGCAGGACCGCGAGGTTCGCCAGGAAGTCGACGTCCCACGGGCTCGCCTTCTGGTGGGTCACACCGAGCGCGGAGAATACCCGCGTCGAACCGTCGAGAAGGCCCGCCACCCGGCCAGGCACGGTGACATCCGCGGCGACCAGTTCCGTGCGCGGCCCGTCCAGGGCGGGGGACCCGTGCGGGCCCGGTCGGCGCGCCCGCACTGGATCGCGGACGATGGCGCGGACCGGGTGCCCACGCCCGTCGAGCTCCGCGACGATGTGACGGCCCAGATACCCTGTCGCACCCACGACGGTGACCGGCTGATCGGACATGACACACTCCCGCGATCGAATCTGCTGTACCGACCCCGAGCCTACGCCCGGGACCCCGGCGCGGGACCTAATCCGGTGTGGAACCGCCGCGATCCGGCGGCCAAGCTCAACTCCCGACGGTCCGCGGGGTCATCGCCGGGTCGGGTCGCCCCGGAACCCTCCGGACGGGCCGCTGCGCCGATCACGGCGGACGGCGCACCGCGGGATACGGGGAACCCGGGAGCACCGCGACCGCGCGGGGAGTAGGCCCTGAGGCGGGTGTTCGGTAGGTTGGAGGGAGCATTTTTCTTCAACAAGAAAGCCTTTCAACGCAATGAGCAACCGTTTCGTGGACCGCGTGGTCCTGCATCTGTCCGCCGGCGACGGCGGGAACGGCTGCGCCTCCGTCCACCGTGAGAAGTTCAAGCCCCTCGGCGGCCCCGATGGCGGCAACGGTGGGCACGGCGGTGACATCATCCTGGAGGTGTCGCCCCAGGTGCACACCCTCCTCGATTTCCACTTCCGCCCGCACATCAAGGCATCCCGGGGAGGCAACGGCGCCGGCGACCACCGCAACGGCGCACGCGGAGAGGATCTGGTCCTCGAGGTTCCCGCGGGCACCGTCGTCCTCAACGAGGCCGGTGAGGTCATGGCGGACCTCACCTCGAACGGAATGCGCTACATCGCCGCACAGGGTGGCCACGGTGGACTCGGCAACGCGGCACTGGCGTCCCGTGCCCGCAAGGCCCCCGGTTTCGCCCTGAAGGGTGAGCCCGGCGAGGAGCACGACGTCGTCCTGGAGCTGAAGTCGATGGCCGACGTCGGTCTCGTCGGATTCCCGTCCGCGGGAAAATCCTCTCTGGTCAGCGTGCTTTCCGCCGCCAAGCCGAAGATCGCGGACTACCCCTTCACCACGCTGCGCCCGAACCTGGGTGTGGTGGACGTCGGAAACGGCACCTTCACCATCGCCGACGTGCCGGGACTGATCCCCGGAGCGTCGACGGGCAAGGGGCTGGGACTGGACTTCCTCCGCCACATCGAGCGGACCGCGGTGCTCGCGCACGTCGTCGACACCGCGACCCTCGAACCGGGGCGTGACCCGGCCAGCGACATCGAGGCCCTCGAGGGTGAGCTCGCAGCCTACGAGTCCGCGCTGGACAACGACACGGGACTCGGCGACCTGAGGGACCGTCCGCGGGTCATCATCCTCAACAAGGCCGACATCCCCGAGGCGGAGGAACTCGCCGAGTTCGTCCGTGCCGATCTGGAGGAGCAGTTCGGCTGGCCGGTGTTCATCATCTCCGCCGTGGCGCAGAAGGGGCTCGATCCCCTGAAGTACAAGTTGATGGAGATGGTGGAGACCCACCGCCGGGAGAACCCGATCGCGGAATCGGACGCGCGCACCATCGTCCGTCCCCAGCCCGTCGACGCGAAGGGTAAGACCCGGGACTTCGTCATCGAGGCTGACCCGGCGGAGGAGGGAGCGTTCCTCGTCCGCGGCGAGAAGCCCGAGCGCTGGATCCGCCAGACCGACTTCGAGAACGACGAGGCCGTGGGCTTCCTCGGCGACCGGTTGGCGAAACTCGGGGTCGAGGATGCCCTGTTCAAGGCGGGCGCCAAGGCGGGCTGCACCGTGACCATCGGCGAATTGTCCTTCGAATGGGAACCGATGACCGCCGCCGGGGTGGATCTCACCCCGACCGGTCGCGGGACGGACGGACGACTGGAGCAGACCGGCCGCGTGTCCGCCGCGGAGCGCAAGCGCGCCTCCCAGGTGCGCCGTGGTCTCATCGACGAGTTCGACTTCGGCGACGGCGAGGAAGCCGACCGGGAACGGTGGCAGGGCTGACCCCACTGTCCGCCTGACGGCACACGCCCGCCCCACCGGCCCCGCACCGCCGGGATAAGGGGGCGGGCGTCCGTCGTACCCGGGGACTGGATCTAAACTGTCCAGCATGACGAGGACCCCCGATTCCCCCTCCCGCTCCGCCGCCGAGACCGCACTGCGGACCCGGATCACCGCCGCGCGCCGCGTGGTGGTGAAGATCGGTTCGTCATCCCTCACCGGGCCGGACCACCGGGTGGACCCGGCCGCGATCGACCGCATCGTCGATGCGGTTCAGGCGCGGCAGGGGAACGGCACACACGTGATCATCGTGTCCTCCGGCGCGGTCGCCTCCGGGATGGGCCCGCTGAATCTCTCGGAGCGGCCCACCGATCTCGCAGGCAAGCAGGCCGTCGCGGCGGTCGGGCAGGTGTACCTCGCCCACGAGTGGGGCAGGTCCTTCGCCCGCTACGGACGCACCACCGCGCAGGTCCTGCTCACCGCCTCCGACGCGGGCCGACGTGACCGGACGCGGAACGCACAACGCACGCTGGACCGGCTGCGCCTGCTCGGGGTGACACCCATCGTGAATGAGAACGACACCGTCGCCCACTCCGAGATGCGCTTCGGCGACAACGACCGACTGGCGGCGATCGTCGCGCACCTCGCCGGCGCCGAGGCACTCTACCTGCTGTCCGACGTGGACGGCCTGTACGACCGAAACCCCGTCGACCCGGCGGCGCGGTTCATCGGCGAGATCCGGGACGGCAATGACCTGCGTGATGTCGTCGCCGGCGACGGCGGGAGGGTCGGCACCGGGGGAATGGCGTCGAAGGTCTCGGCCGCGCGCCTCGCCTCCCGGTGCGGGGTGCCGGTTCTGCTGACCTCCGCGGAGCAGATCGGTGCCGCACTCGACACCGGTGACGTGGGCACGGTGTTCCACCCGAAGACGACGCGGATCTCGGCGTGGAAGTTCTGGGCGCTCTACGCCGCGGACACCGCCGGTACCCTGCGCATCGACGCAGGAGCGGTGCGCGCGGTGACCGGGGGCGGCAACTCGCTGCTCGCTGTCGGGATCACGAGCATCGACGGTGAGTTCCACTCGGGAGACATCGTCGACATCGTGGGCCCCGACGGGGAGGTCATCGGTCGCGGTGAGGTCGCCTATGACGCCCACACGCTGGCCCCGATGCTGGGGAAGCAGACCTCCGAACTCCCGGAGGGCATGCAGCGCCCCGTGGTGCACGCCGACTACCTCTCCGACTACGCCTCGCGCGCCTGACCGGGAACGGGATCCCGCCGATCGGGTGCCCCGCATCCGGGCGACGGGCGCCCCCGACGCGGCCCGGTGTTCCGCCCGTCCACCGTCGACGGGGTGGCGGACTGGGCCAGGGTGCCGGATCGGCCACCGCCGCGGGAATCCCAGGGCCGGCCGAACCCCTTCCCGAAAGCCCGGTGGAAACGCGCACCTGCTGCCCCGTCAAGCGGCTAGGTTGGAGCGACGACAGATGATTCAACACCGCGTCGGGCGCATCCGGGCGGGGGAAAGGAACGGCCGAACATGAAGTACGTCATGCAGACACGGGAGTGGGACAGCATCGTCGAGGCGCTGTCCGGCCGCGGACACGAGCGTGTGGAGAGCCTCTCCGACGCCGACTTCCTCGTATTCAACGGTGTGCCCGGCGATTTCCCGGAGTCACTGCCGGACAACATCCGCTTCGTCCAGTTGTGCCTCGCCGGCATCGACGCGTTCTTCGACGCCGGTCACATCGACGACACCCGTCGCTGGGCGAACGCCTCCGGTGTGTACGGCAGGCCCGTCGCCGAGTCCGCGGTCGCGCTGCTGCTCTCGGCGCTGCACATGCACGTGCACGTCGCCCGCGAGCGGACGTTCGACTCCGCGCCCGAGGTCCACGAGGGGACGGGCTGGCTGTTCGGCACGACCGTCGCCGTGATCGGTGCCGGCGGGATCGGTCGCGACCTGATCCCCATGCTCACCGGATTCGGGTGCGAGGTCATCGCCGTGAACAACTCCGGGCGGCCGGTCGAGGGTGCGGCGGAGACCGTCACCGCGGAGCACACCGATGATGTCCTGCGGCGTGCGGACCACGTGATCCTCGCGGCCCCGCTCACGGAGGGGACCCGCGGGATGATCAACTCCCGGACCCTCGGGCTGATGAAGGACACCGCCGTGCTGGTCAACGTCGGGCGTGGCCCGCTGGTGGTCACCGACGACCTCGTGACGGCCCTGCGGGAGGGACAGATCCGGGCGGCGGGCCTGGACGTCACCGATCCCGAACCACTGCCCGATGACCATCCGCTGTGGGGGATGGACAACGTGGTCATCACCCCGCACACGGCCAACACCTTCGAGAGCATGCAGCGCCTCATGCCGGATGCGGTCCTGGCGAACCTGGACGCTCTCGAAGCGGGGGAGCGGATGCCCACCGAGGTGGATCCGGACCGCGGCTACTGACCCACCCGGGGAGCCGGTCACCCGGGCAGGTGCGCCCTGTACCGGGTGATGATCTCGGGCTGCCCCTTCCGGGCCACGGCCAGTTCCAGCCGGACGACCGGGGCGCCCAGCCCATCGCCGATGAGGTGGGCGTAGAGTCCCAGCTGCCGGAAGTACTCCTCGGCGGTGTCCGCGCCGAGCCCCGTGTCCGTCTTGTAGTCGAGGATCACCCAGCCGTCGTCGTCGCGGTAGATCAGGTCGATGATCCCGTCGACGGTGATGCCCCCGACGCGCCCGGCGACGGGCAGCTCCCGGTGGTGCTCGCCGGCGAGAGCGCGTCGGATCAGCGGTGAGGAGAGGAAGCTGTCCGCCGCGGCACGGACGGATGCCGTCTCCCGGTCGCTGAGCGCGCCGAGCCGTGCCGCACCGGCGGCCAGTTCCCCGATTTCCCCGGGATCGGTGACACGCTCCATGACCCGGTGCACCGCGGTTCCGAACGCGGTGCCGTGGTCCCTCGACACCGGTGCCCCGGCGAGCCGGAACCCGGCCCCGTCGCCGGCGGGCGCCGGGTAGTCGTCCGGGAGGTCGGTGAGAGCGGGATCGCCGTGGGCGAGGCGCGTGACCGCCGCCCGGCCCGGACGGCTCACGGCCGACCGGACGGCGGCGTCCACCTCGAGGGTGCCGCGCTCGAGCTCGTCGGGACGACGGAGGGCCGGAGCTCCCGCGGTCGCGGCGGGCCCGATGTCCGCGAGGTCGGTGAACTCGACCTTTCCGGGATCGAGCAGTTCGTGCAGGACATATCCGGCGCAGTCCCTGCGGGGTTTCCCGCTCGAGGTCAGGGTGGGCTCGAGCGGGATGAGGAGAACCGATTCCGCGCGGGTCGCCGCCACGTAGAGCAGGCGGATCCACTCCGCGTCCGACGCGAGTTTCTCTGTCCCGGACCAGGTCTCCCAGTCCGGTGTGCGGAGCTCCGCGCAGCTGGCACTGAGGCGCATCGCCACCGTGCCGGTGGCCCTGTTCAACCCGATGTCCGCCGTGTGCGCACGTTTCCGGCCGCTGAGCCCGGCGAGGATCACCATCGGGAACTCGCGTCCCTTCGCGCCGTGCACGGTGAGCACCCGGACGGCGTCGACGTCCTCGGTGTCGATGACCGGTTCCGCGAGCCTGGAACTGGTGATCGCCTGGGTGTCGGACCATTCGAGGTATCCCCGGAGATCCCCGCCGACCTCCCGGCTGTACTCGTGGGCGTTGTCCCGCACCGTCCGGATCCGGTGGAGCACCGGGGTCGGATCATCCTCGAGTTCGGCTGCGACGGCGTCCATGTTCAGCGCGTCGACGGTCGCGGCGACGATCCGGCCGACGGGTCTCCCGGTCGCCGCCTCGGCGAGGCCCCCGAGCAGGGCGAGTCCCGCCGCCACGGGTGACGGGGAGGCGGAGCCTCCGTCCCCGTCCGCCTTACGGTGGGAGAGGAAGAACTTCCCACCGTCGGCACGCCAGGCTGCGAGGTCCCCGTCGGAGCATCCGATCAGGCTGGTTCGGAGTGCGGCCGCCACGGTGAATTCGTCCGCCGGGTCGGCGATCGCCCGCAGGACGGTGTGCAGGTCGACGATCTCGGTGCCCTGGTAGACCAGCGAGGAGTTCTCACTGATGCAGGGGATACCGGCGTCCCGCAGCGCGGCCATCGTCGCCCGCGCCGCCTTGTGCGTCACGGACAGGACGGCGATGTCGCGGAGCCGGAGCGGAACCGACTCACCCGGTTCGGATCCTCTCGGGTGGTGGCGCCACCGGCCGGCCAGGGCGGCCCGCACGGCCGTGACGATGTCCCTGTTCTCCGCTTCCTCAGGGGTGAGATCCTCTTCGTTGTCCCGGTGGTTGTTCATCACGACGACCCCGCAGTCCTCGACCGGGGCATCCGGGCGCGCGGTCAGTGCCGCGAAGGGGACGGTGTTCCCCCGCCCCTCGTCGGTGTCGGAGGTCCCGGCGTCGGCGAACAGGGGGGAGAAGACACCGTTGACCCAGTCGATGACCGGGGCGGAGGAACGGAAGTTCGTGGTGAGCTCGACGAGCTCGGACCGTCCGGTGTTTCGTGCATCGAGGTAGGAGTCGATGTCGGCCCGCCGGAACCGGTAGATCGACTGCTTCGGGTCGCCGACGGTGAACAGGTGACCGGGGAGCGGATCCCCGCCGTCGCCCGCGATCGCCCGGATGATGCGGAGCTGCGCGGGGTCGGTGTCCTGGAACTCGTCGATCAGCAGGTGGGTGAACCGCCGGTGCAGCTCGCCGCGGACCGTCTCCCGGGTGTCCGCGGCGATGTCCCCGCCCATCCCCGGCTGCGCGGTGAGCAGTCGGTCGGCGACGTAGATCAGGTCGTGGTAGTCGAGGGTCCCGCCGTTGATCCGGCGCTGCGCGGTGGTGACGACGTGACAGGCCATGACGTGGCGTACCACACTCACGTGGTACGCCGGTCCCTCGGAGTACCGGGCCGCCCAGTCCCGGCCGATGTCGCGGAACCGGTCCTTGGCGTCCTGGATCGGGATCGACCAGTCGGCGGTCCTGCCGCCGCGTCCGCAGGAGAATGACGGCGGTGCCAGGTCCTCCGGTGCGGGGTCGGGGTGGGCGAGCAGTTCCTCCGCGTTGTTGAGGCAGGTGGCCACGGTGACGGCGAACTTGTCCTCGCTGTTCGTGCAGTTCCGGAGCAACTCCCGGAGGCGCCGGATGCAGTCGTCGACGTCCCGGACGCTCATCGGTTCCGGCCGGACGAGGGGAGCTGCGATCGTGGGGCCGAGGTCGCCCCAGTGCTCGTCCATCCACCGGATACGGTCCCGCACTGCGGTCAACCAGTCCCCGTACGTTGACAGGGCGGTCAGGCTCTCCGCGAACCGTTCACCGGTGACCCGGCAGTTCGGCAGTTCCGTCAGATCCGGGATGCTGCCGCTGATCGTGTCGTCGCACAGCGCGAGGAATCCGGCGGCGAGTTCATCGGCCGCGAGGAGACTCGTGAAGTCGGAGGCGACCCGGATGGTCGGCGGGACACCCGCTTCGAGGGGATGCAGGGTGATGATGCGCAGGCAGAAGGCGTGCAGGGTCTCGATGGCCGCCGCGGGCAGCTGCTCGAGGGCGGCCCGGGCGTTCCGGCGTGCGGTGTCGGTGTCGGCGAACCGCCGGACCGCGATTCCCGAGTCGTGCACGCCGGTCGCGGCGATGGATTCGAGTGCGCGGCGGAGCCGTTCGGCGAGCTCGCCGGCGGCCTTCTCCGTGAAGGTGATCGCCGCGATGCGGTCGACGGGGACTCCTTCCTCCGCGATGAGGGTGATGAGGCGTTGGACGAGGAGATGGGTCTTCCCCGATCCCGCGCCGGCCTCGACGAAGAGGTTGGTGTCGGTGGCGGTGATGATGGTCCGACGTGCTGCGTCGTCCCGGAGCGTGGTGGTCGTCATCGGGGTCACCGCTTCCCCAGGTCTGCGGTGGGGGTGGTGCCGGCATTCGCGTGGTCCCACGGGTTGTAGCCGGGGACGAGGGGGAGTGGATCGAATCCCCGCTCGGCCAGAGCCCCGGCGGCCCTGTCGTAGTTCGCGGCACCCAGCCGCAGATAGTTCGGCCGGGGGATGTCCCCGGTGTTTCCCGTCCGGCTCTGGGGCGGGAACACCCCGGAGCCGATCAGCGAGTGCAGGGCGCCGAGCTTCTCGACGAGATGTGCGAGCACACCGTCGTCGACGGTGATGGATGACGTTCGCGTCTCCCCCTGCGGGGTGCGGTCGGTGAAGAACCGGTACCGGGACTCGATGCCGGGCGGGTCGAGGTCCGGTAGCGCCACCAGCGGAGCTCCGGTCGCGGCCCGTGCCGGCACCCGTAGGTCGGCGAAGAGCGGTGTCGCTGCGTCGAGCGCGGCGTGGACCGCAGCGCCGTACAGGGCGAGCTGCAGCCGGAGGATCCTCTCGCCGGTGGGGTGCTCCTGGTTGATCTTCCCCGAGTGGAGCTGTCTGCCCGACTTGTAGTCGGTGATCCGGAGGATCCGGCGGGCGGGGTGGTAGTCCAACCGGTCGATGGATCCGCGGAACTTCAGCACCGACCCACCCGGTAGCGCGATCTCCAGCGGCGCCGCCGCCTCCCCCTCATCCCGGTGGTGCACACCGCCGAAGGTGAGCTCGGCACCGACCGGCACCCACCCGTCGACGGCATCGGCGCGTTCCTCCCCGAACCAGGCACCCACCGTGGTGTGAACCTCGGAGCGGAACAGGTTCCAGCGGGCGCCGGCCCCGGACGTGGGTGCCATGTCGGTGAGCTGCTCATCGGTGATGGCGTCCAGGCGACGCCGGGCCGCGTCCCAGTCGACGTCCGCGGCGCAGGCCGGCCGGGGCTCGGCGTCCAGCCAGATCTCCCTGGTCCAGAGTTCGAAGATCCGGTGGTAGACGGTTCCCCGGTCGCGGGGATCGATACCGGTTCCCGGGGGAGCGTCCTCGAGAATCCGGCAGCCGAGGACCCGCTCGATGAAGAACGTCAGGGGAGAGACCGGATAGCTCTCCAACGCTGTCGCCGAGAGCTCCCGGTCGAACAGGTCGGTGGTCAACCCGGGGATCCACCCGTTGTGGGTGCTGAAGGGTTCCCCTGCCGCGGCGCCGGTGGCGCGGGCCCGGATGATGTCCGCCGATCTGCGGATCCTCGGATCGGGATTCCCACCCGCGAGGATCTGCGACAGCAGGAGTTCCTGCGGGTCCGCCGGAATGGTGTCCGCTCCCTCCCCGGACAGGGAACTGACCAGGCCCCCGGAGACCAGCGTCGGTTCGGTGACCAGGAGCCGGGACCGGCCGACGCCGCCGGAACCGTCGCAGTGGCTGCGGGGGTAGCTGATCACCGCGTGTCCGGGTGCGGTGGCGCACGCCCGCCGGAAGACCTCGGTGCGTGCGTTCTGGATCTCCTCCGGAGTCTGGCCCCGCTGTGCGAAGGTGATGGCGCCGGACTCGTTCACCGGACCGGGCAGCGCACCTTCCGTGGCTCCGAGGATGATCACGGCATCGAGGATCCTGCCGGGAAGATCGTCGATCCCGCCGATCGAGATACCGTTCACCGGTGTCTCGACCGGCTGGAGCTCGTCGAAGAAGGTGGCGAACAGTTCGGTCGCCAGGTCGGTCCGGAACTGCGGCAGCTGGGTGCCCATCGTCGCCAGCGCGTCCACGGCCCTGCTGATCGTGGCCAGCGCCGCAGCGCTCTCCGGATCGCTCGCGGGGCGCAGATGGGCGCCCGCGAGACCCCGTAGGGCCTCCGTGAACCCGCCCCAGGACGTCGCACCCCACAACCCGCCCAGGTCGTCGCGGAGGGAGAGGACCCACCGCCGGATCCGGTGTACCTCGTCCGCCCCCGGGACAGCACCCGGATCCGTTTCCGGTTCCTCCAGTGCCTCCCAGTCCGTGACGGTGTCGAGGCGTCGGGCTCGTCGGGTGGCCCGGTCGAATGCATCCCGACGGACCGGTGCGCCGTCAGCCGGGTTCCGGATGACCCCTGTTCCGAGGACCGCGGCCAGCCCCCGGCGGGGCATATCGTCCGGATCGAGCTCCAGAATGCGCAGCAGGGCGCGGATCTCCGGGGCGTCCGACCACCGCAGATCCGAGAACCCGGTGAACGGCACCGATGCCGAACGCAGGGCATCGGCGAGCCTGCGGCCGTAGTCCGGGCTGCACCACCCACAGGCGATCCGGTGCGGCGGGGTACCATCCGCGATGAGCCGCCGGATGTGCCGGACCGCCCGCATCACCTCGTCGTTCTCGTCGCTGCAGGACCACACGACAGGCCGGGGACCGTCCTGCGCACCGGTGGAGACGGTCACGGTGTCGATACGGGTGGCCTTCAGCTGATCGAGGAACCACCGCTGCGCCGGATCCGCGGGCAGAACATCGACGACGATGACGGCGGCACCGTCCGGCGCTGGGGTGAGGGCGTGGCGACACGCTTCCTGCCAGGTGAAACAGTCGGGATTCAGGTCCCGCACCCGGCGTGCGATGTCCAGGCACGCGCCGGGCAGGAGCCGGCCGTCGGTGTTCCCCTGCAGGTGCTCCGGGAGGCCGAGGAGCTCCGTCACGATGGTCACCAGTGCGCGCCGCGTCGCGGGTTGATCGGCGGTACCGTGGCGCGCGAACTCGTTGTCCGTGTCGGTGAGCAGCCGCATGACCGATCCGGTGATCCGGGACCGGTCGAGCAGCTGACGCGCGTCCTTCCCCTCCGTCAGCTCCGCAGCCCTGTCCAGGATGTACCCGCTGCAGGAGGTGACCGTCACCCCGAGAACGGTTCCGGTCGCGGTCAGTTCCCCGAGGATGTCGCCGCGGGCCCGGGGACCGCAGATGACCGTCACCGGGCGGAGGGGATCGTCCCGTCGGGCGTTCCCGATGGCGGCGGCGAGGTGGGCTGCGACGGTGTCTGCACTCATGCGGTGTGGATCCTTGTCGTTGCGCCTCCGGGGTCTGCACCTCGGGCGGCGGGGGACGGTGACTCGACGCCCACGAGCCTAGTGGCGGGCCGGGCACACCCCCGCTCCGGATCGACGGGGTGTTCGAATTCCATCCCCGGGGCCGGTGCGGGTATCCCGCGCCGGGGCGATTCACCTCCCACGGATACTTGTGCGCTGCTAAGATTCGGCGGCATGAACCCCGCTGAGAACGCCGACACGACCTCATCTCCCCGACAACGGGAACGCGAGGAGGTCCTGGCGAAGGCCCGCGCGGCGAAAGCCGCCGCACGGACCATCGCCCAGGCCACGACGGACACCAAGAACGCGGTCCTGCTGGCCGCGGCCGACGCGCTCGTCGCCCGCACCGGGGAGCTGCTCGAGGCCAACGCGCGCGACATCGCCGCGGGTCGGAACGCCGGAATGAGCGAGTCCCTCATCGACCGGCTCGCCCTCGACGCTGACCGGATCGCCGGGATCGCCGGTGGGCTGCGCCAGGTCGCCGCCCTTCCGGACCCGGTCGGGGACGTCACCGGCGGGAAGACGCTCCCGAACGGGATCCGGATGCGCCAGGTCCGGGTGCCGCTCGGGGTGATGGGCATGGTCTACGAGGCCCGCCCCAACGTCACCGTCGACGCCTTCGGCCTCGCCCTGAAGTCCGGCAACGTCGCGCTCCTGCGCGGGTCGCGGTCCGCCCGCAACTCCAACACCGCCCTCGTCGACGTGCTGCAGGACGTCCTCGCGCGGCAGGGGCTGCCGCGGGAGGCGGTGCAGCTCCTGCCGTGCGAGACCCACGACAGTGTGCAGGACCTCATCACCGCCCGTGGTCTGGTCGATCTCGTGATCCCGCGCGGCGGCGCCGGCCTGATCGAGGCCGTCGTCACCGGTGCCACCGTGCCCACGATCGAGACCGGGACCGGCAACTGCCACGTCTACGTCGACGGTGCGGTGGACCTGGATCAGGCCATCGCCATCGTCATCAACGGCAAGACCCGGCGCCCGAGCGTCTGCAACGCCACGGAGACGGTGCTCCTCGACGCCGCTCTGCCCGACGCCGACAAGCTGCGCGTCGTCGAGGCCCTGCAGCGGGCCGGCGTCCGGATCCACGGCGACGTCGACGTACTCGCCGCGTTCGGTGTCACGGACGTCGAGCCCGCGACCGACGCGGACTGGTCGGACGAGTACCTGTCCATGGACATCGCGGTCGGTGTGGTCGACGGGGTCGACGGGGCGGTCGGGCACATCGCCCGCTGGTCCTCGGGACACACCGACGCCATCGTCACCACCGCCATCACGGCGGCTGACGCCTTCGTGGCCGGTGTCGACTCGGCTGCGGTGATGGTCAACGCGTCGACCGCATTCACCGACGGCGAGCAGTACGGATTCGGCGCCGAGATCGGCATCTCCACCCAGAAGCTGCACGCCCGTGGGCCGATGGCGCTGCCCGAACTCACCACCACGAAGTGGGTGCTCACCGGCGACGGCCAGACCCGGCCCTGACCCGACCTGCGTGGGCGCGGCCGGCGCTGCCCGGGTGTCCCGCCGGGTAGTATCTGTCGCCATGACCACCTCCGCACCACACCACGGGAGCCCTGCGGGTGACGCCCGGTCACTGCCCGGGCCCCGGAGAATCGGGATCATGGGCGGCACCTTCGACCCGATCCACAACGGGCACCTCGTCGCGGGCAGTGAGGTCGCCGACCTCCACGACCTCGATCTCGTGGTGTACGTGCCCACCGGGCAGCCCTGGCAGAAGGCCGGGCGTGAGGTCAGCGAGGCGGAGGACCGCTACCTGATGACGGTCATCGCGACCGCCTCCAACCCACGGTTCACCGTCTCCCGGGTCGACATCGACCGCGAGGGAGCGACCTACACCGTCGACACACTGCGCGATCTGCGGAAACAGTTCCCCACCGCCGAACTGTTCTTCATCACCGGCGCCGACGCACTGGCGAAGATAGTCACCTGGCGGGACTGGGAGGAGATGTTCTCCCTCGCGGAATTCGTCGGGGTGACCCGCCCCGGCTACGAACTCGATGACGCCATCCTCCCCGAGATACACCGGAAACGACTGTCCCTGATCGAGATCCCCGCGATGTCCATCTCGTCGACGGACTGTCGCTCCCGCGCCGCCGAAGGCCGACCCCTCTGGTATCTCGTTCCGGACGGGATCGTCCAGTACATCGCGAAACGACAGCTCTACCGCCCGGGCGGAGCCGACGACGCCCTCGACCCCACCCCCTGAGACCCCGATTCGGGGAGGACCCGGTGGTGCGGTAGAGTTGCGCCTCCCACTCGGGTGACCACGAGGAAATGTGCCGTAACGGGCAAACCGTGGGACACTTGAACTCGAGAGTGTGCATCCGTGCGACAATCCCCGCGACGTTGAGACCTGTTTTCAACCGGGTACGCACACGAGAAATAGAAGATCCCCACGGAAGAGAACCTGTGCCTGCAACCACCGCCTCCATCAAGCTCGCCACCGTCGCCGCCCGGGCCGCGTCGGAGAAGCTCGCTGAAGAGATCGCCGTCATCGACGTGTCCGGTCAGCTCATCATCACCGACTGTTTCGTCATCGCCTCCGCGGCGACGGACCGCCAGGTCGGCGCCATCGTCGACGAGGTCGAGGAGAAACTCCGGGAGGTCGGCGCGAAGCCGATCCGCCGCGAAGGCGTCCGCGAGGGCCGCTGGGCCCTCCTCGACTACGGCGAGATCGTCGTCCACGTCCAGCGCACCGAGGAACGCGAGTTCTACGGCCTGGACCGCCTCTGGCGGGACTGCCCCTTCATCGAGGTGGAGGGCATCGAGACCCCGGAACGCCCGGAAACCTGGTCGAACGACGTCGACGTCCGTGCCGTCGACTCGATCGACCAGATCCCGCTCGCGTCGGAGGAACCCGACGCGAACGAACTGTGACCCGCCGACTGATCCTGCTCCGCCACGGCCAGACCGACTACAACGCCACGGGCCGGATGCAGGGGCACTACGACTCCTCGCTGTCCGACATCGGGCGCGCCCAGGCCCGTGCCGTGGTCGAGCCACTCCGTTCCTTCGGGATCACCCGGATCCTGTCCTCGGACCTGACCCGGGCGCACGACACGGCGACACCTTTCGCCGAGGCTCTCGGCCTCCCCGTCGAGACCGACCGTCGCCTCCGGGAGACGGACCTGGGGGAGTGGCAGGAGAAGACCAGCGTCGAGGTCGATGCCGCGCACCCCGGTGCGCGCGCCATCTGGCGCCGCGACGTCAACTGGGCCCCGCCCGGCGGGGAGACACATCTTGAGGTGGGTGTCCGCGCGCGAGCCGTCGTCGACGAGCTCATGACGAGATACGACGACTGGGACTCCGGCGCCGTGCTCATCGTCGCCCACGGCGGAACCCTGAAGGCGCTCACGGCCTCGCTGCTCAACATCGCCCCCGGGCAGCTGCCTATCCTCAACGGGCCGGACAACTGTCACTGGGCGAAGCTCACCGCCCGGCCCCCGTTCCATCCGGGGAGCCGGGACGCCCCCGGCGATGCGGACCAGATCATGCCCGAGGCGGTCTTCACCCAGGACAACGTCTCCCGTGCCCGCTGGTACCTCGACGTCTGGAACGCCGGAGTCAACTACCCCGCGACCTGATCTCCCCGGTTCGGAGCCGGTCCAACCCCGGTGATACGTTTAGGTGAACAAAAACCTGAAATGCCACTGTGAGGAGCCTTCATCCCCATGCCCGTACGCGTCGTCACAGATTCGGCGGCCTGCCTGCCTGACGCCGTCGTCGATGACCTGGACATCACCGTCATCGACCTGCACATGATGCGTAGCGGAAAGGACAGCTCGACCTCCGGGCTCTCGGCACTGGAACTGGTGGCCATCTACGCCAGGCAGCTGGAACGCGGCGGGGACGAGGGGGTCCTCGCCCTTCACCTGTCCAAGGAACTGTCCTCCACGTGGTCCAACGCCGTGACCGCGGCGGCCGTGTTCGACGATGATCTGGTCCGCGTCGTCGACACCTCCTCCATGGGGATGGGGGTGGGGGCCGCGGTCATGGCCGCGGCCAAGCTGGCGCAGGACGGTGCGGACCTCGAGACCTGCTACGACGCCGCCGTCGACGTCCTGGACCGCAGCGACATGTGGCTGTACGTGCACCGTATGGACGAGCTCCGCAGATCCGGTCGATTGTCCACCACCACGCAGCTGATCTCCACCGTACCCACCGGACTGGCCAACCGGCCCATCCTGCATCTGAAGGACGGCCGGCTGGAGATCCTCGCCAAGACCCGCACCCAGTCCAAGGGGTTGGCGAAGCTCGTTGAGCTGGCGTGCCACGACACCGGCGACACCCCCGTGTTCGCCGCCGTGCAGCAGCACGAGGCCCGGGAGGCCGCCCGGGCCCTGGCGCAGATGCTCACCGAGAGGCTGCCGGAGGGTTCGACGCTGATGATCGTCGACATGGATCCGGTGCTCGCCGTGCACTCGGGCCCCGGTGCGGTCGCCGTGTCCATGGTCTACTCCGCGGACGCCGCGGAGCTCACCGGGGGGCTCTCCACAGGCGACTAGCCGCCGGGAACGGGGTTGTGCACAGCTCTCCGCGCCCGAGTCTCCGCGGGTGGCGGGGGCGGCCTAGGGTTCGTCGCATGCGCCAGCGGATAACCCGAAGACTCGCGGAACTCACCCATCCGACCGGTGAGGAGGAGCTCCTCGACGTCGCGTTTCCCCGTCCCCGTCTCCACGTCACACTCCGGCAGGGGGTGATCGCGCTCGCCGCGGTAGGCGTCCTGCTCCTCGGATGGCTGGTGTTCCGGGCCCCGGAACCCCCGCAACCGGTCTCCAGGTCATCCTCCTCCCCGCCCGTGGTCACCGCCGCGCAGGTACCGGACGGTGTCCGGGTCGTGGAAGGGGCCGCGGAGGAGTCGATCGTGGTCTCGGTCGTGGGTGCGGTGGAGAACCCCGGTCTCCACGAACTGCCCGCGGGAAGTCGGGCGGCGGACGCCCTGGCAGCAGCCCTGCCACTGCCGGACGCGGACACCCGGCACATCAACCTCGCCGCCCGCCTCGTCGACGGGATGCAGCTGACGGTCCCCGAACCGGGCGCCCCCGTTCCGGCGGCCGGTGAGGTGGGCCCGGGAATGCCGGTCCCGCTGAACTCGGCGACCGCGGAGCAGCTCGAGTCTCTTCCCGGGGTGGGGGCGGCCACCAGTGCGGCGATCATCGCGTACCGCACGGAACACGGCGGATTCACCGCCGTCGGGGATCTCGTCGAGGTACCCGGCATCGGGCCGGCGAAGCTCGCCAGACTCGAGGGACTGGTCTCCCTGTGACGGAGCTCCGGCTCCTGCCGTCCGCCGTCGTCGTGTGGATGGCGGTCGCCGTGGTGCTGGTGACCCGGACGACGCCGGCGGGGATCGTACCCGTCGCCGCCGGCGCGCTGATCGCCGTGGCGGTGCGTGCTCCGGGGCAGGGTCTGCTGATCACGGGGTGCGGGGCGGCCGCGGTGGTCACCTCCCGGATACGGGTCGCCGCGGCCGACCGGTATCCGTTGAATGCGGTCGCCCGCGCCACGGTCGAGGGGCGGGTCGTCGCAGCACCCGCATCCGTGGGGGACGGTGTCCGGCTGCTCCGCCTCCGGGTCGACGGGTATCCGGCGGATCTCCCGGTGTTCGTCCGTGATCCCGACGCCGCGGTCGGGACCGCCGGGTCCGTGGTGCGGGTGACCGCGGACGTGGGGCCCGGCAACCGCCCGGGTGTCGGCACCCTGGTCCTCGACGCGCACTCGATCACCCGACTGCGGGAGCCCGAGGGGGCGGAGCGACTGGCCGGCCACGTCCGTTCCGAACTGGTGGACGCCACCTCCCGGTGGCTGGACCCCGACTCCGCCGGCCTGGTCCGCGGAATGGTGCTGGGGGACACCGGCGGTCAGTCGGAGGAACAGCGCCGGCTCTACCTCGACACCGGGCTGTCGCACCTCTCGGCGGTCAGCGGATCGAACGTCGCGATCGTCACCACCGCTGTCTTTCTGTTCGTCCGCGCCCTCGGACTCGGTCCCCGCGTCCAGGTTGCGGGCGCGGTCGTCGCCCTCCTCGGGTTCGTCAGCCTCGTCGGGACGGAACCGAGCGTGCTGCGCGCCGCGGCGACCGGGATGGTCGGGCTGGTGGCCGTCGTGGCGTCCACCCGCGCCGAACCGGTCCACGCGCTGTGCCTCGCGGTGATCGTGCTGCTGTGCTGGCGCAGTGACCTGGCCGTGGAGTACGGCTTCGCCCTCTCGGTCGCCGCGACCGCGGGAATCGTGGCGCTGCACCCGTTGTTCCACCGCCCGCTCGCGGCGACCTGCTGGCCGGCGGTCGTCATCCGTGCGGTGTCCGTGGCGATCGCCGCGGATGTGGTGACCATGCCGATCATCGCGGTCATGGCCGGGCGGGTCTCACTGGTGTCCGTGGCCGCGAACGTCCTCGCCGCGCCCGCGGTCGCCCCGGTGACGGTCCTCGGTCTGGTCGCCGCCCTTCTCGCCGTGATACCTGGCGTCGGGGAGGGGCTCGCGGGGCTGCCGCTGCTCCTGATCGTCCCGTGCGCCCGGTGGATCAACGGGGTCGCGCGCCTGCTCGCCTCACTGCCCCTGGCAGGAGTTCCGGTGGCGGACGGGTGGCTCGGGGTCGCGTGGGTGATCCTCGGCTGCTGCTGGATCGTCTGGGCGGTCTGCGCCGGGCACGTCCGATGGCTGATCGGTGGCGCGGTGGTCGCCGCGGTACTGGGCGCGCTGTCCGGGATGCCTCCGTCCACAACCCCTCCGGTACCGGGATGACGGTCACCCGGACTGTGGCACGATGGAGCGCGTGAAACCGTCTGCGCCCGGCCCCGTACACCTGATCCTCGGTGAGGAGGAGTTCCTCGCCGAGCGAGCCCGCATCGCGGTCACCACCGCGGTCCGGGAATCCCTCCCCGACGGCACCGAACTGCCCGTCACCACCATGCGGGCCGGGGACGTCAATGCCAACGAGCTGGCGGAACTGCTGAGCCCCTCCCTGTTCGGCGAGGACCGCGTCCTCATCCTCACCGGCGCCCAGGACGCGGGAAAGGACGCCGTGGATCTCATCCTGTCCGCTGCGGGCAGCCCCGCTCCCGGAATCTACCTCATCATCCTGCACACCGGGGCGGGCCGGACGAAGGCGATGGTGCCGAAACTGTCCAGACTGGCGGAGGTCCACCGCGCGGACAAGGTCAAGCCCGCTGAACGCCCGGCCTTCGTCAACCAGGAATTCCGGAACCACGGGGTGCGGGTGACCTCCGACGTCACGCGCGCGCTCCTCGAGGGCGTGGGCTCGGATCTGCGGGAACTGGCCAGCGCCGTGAGCCAGCTGGTCGCCGACACCGGGGGAGATGTCACCGAGGCGAAGGTCCGCGAGTACTACGTCGGCGTCGCGGAGGTCTCCGGTTTCGACATCGCGGATCTCGCCTGCTCCGGGCAGGTGCAGCGCGCCGTCGCCTCCACCCGCAGGGCGCTCCAGCTCGGGCTGTCGCCCGTGATGCTCGCCGCGGCACTGTCCACAACCGTCGGATCCATCGCCCGGCTCTACTCCACCCGCGGGCGCATCGACGCCAACAGCCTGGCGCGGGTCGTGGGGATGCCGCCGTGGAAGGTCGAGAAGACCGCGCGGCTGGCGCGGACGTGGAACGGTGAGGCGGTGTCGGAGGCCGTGATCATCGTCGCGGAGCTCGACGCGGCGGTGAAGGGGCAGGCCGCCGACGACGGCTACGCCATCGAGCACGCGGTGCGGAGGATAGCGGAACTGGCCGGGTGAGCCGACCGGGTCCCGCCACTAGTTGACGTCGACCCACCATTCATCGAACGTCTCGTCCATCTCCAGGCTGTCGCCGATGTAGACCGTGAGCCTGGTCGGCGTGACGGTGATCTCCGCGTCGCCGGTGTCCACGACATAGCGGTGGAGGTCCGGATCGGAACCGGATTCCTCCACGTGCCGGTCGAGGGCACCGGTTCCGGTGACGAAACCGTGGTAGGTGTATCCGTACCCGTCCCTGCAGATCGTCACGAACACCGAGTCGTTGCGGGCGGCAAGGACTGCGTCCTCGCCGGGGTCGCACGCGGCTATCAGGCTGGCTGCCCTGAGGTCCCAACCTCTCCCGGTGAACTGGCTCGGATAGTCCCGGTGCGGGACCGCGGTGCGCACCACCGGTGTCGCGGATGTTGTGGTGCGGGCGGATGAGGTGGCGGCTGATTCCTGCCGCGCGTTCTCCGCGGCAGCCTCGGCGGCCGGCGAGGCGGACACCGGTTGAGCCTGTGCGACGACCTCACCGTCGGGAGTGCCACCACCGGGACCGGACAGCAGATGTATGGCCAGGGCGGTGGTCACCGCCGCCAGGACAGCCACACCGAGGAGTACAGGAACGGTCGGGGACCTGCGACCGGTCGGCGTGCCCGCACTCTGCGGGGGCACACCGGGCCGGCCGGTCCACGCCGTGGTCTCCGGTTCCGGCGCCGATTGCGGGGGCGGGAGAGGCCCCCAGTCGTCGGGATCGTCGGAGGAGTCCCACTGGTAGTCCTGGTTGTCGGTCATGGCGGGTCCTTAACTGAATGTCGGTGCGGGTTCATCGGGTCGTCCGGGAATCATCGCCTGATGAGGATAACCCGTGCATCGGTGGTCGTGGCACAGTCGTAGCTCTCTCCCCCGGAGGGATGGCAGACGACGACGTAGTCCTTCCGTGTGACGGGGCTGTGGACCAGCAGCGAAGTCTGGTCCTCCCGCCCGGCGTCATCGAGGCCGGCGCGCAGTTGTTCTCCCACGGCGATGGAGAAGGGGCAGCTGGTCCGTTCCGTCGCGGCGTAGACTGCCCAGCCGCCGGCGGTCCCGCACCCCGTGCTGCCGGTCGGTGGGGTGATCGGTTTCGTCGGTGTCAGGGTCGTCGTCTCCGTCGAGGTGACGGGCCCGCTACCCCCGGCACCGTCCCCCGCCCGGGCGGGGCCCGAGGCTCCCTGGCCCGGAGCGCCCGCGTCACTGCTGAAACCCATCCGTGACACGGTCCCGACGAGCACGACCGTGAGCAGGAGCACCACGGCCACCCCAATCACCCACAGCACCCGGGGAGACGTCCGTTTCACGGGGGTGGGCCGGTCATGGGCGTCCCCGATGGATGGATCGGGCAACCATCCGGAACCGGTGTCGGAATCGTCCCACGAGTATTCCGGGGGCATGTGCGTGCAGCCTTTCTGCTGGATCGTGCCGTTGCGCTCCGGGATGACCACCCCGGGATCCGGGGTGTCGGAGCGGTGCGCCGGTGCCCGTCCCGGACGGCGCACCGGAGTGGGGAATCCCCGGGAAGAAGATCACCGTCCGGGTGCCTCGACCACCGGTTCGGGGAGTCGGACCGATTCAACAATACTGGTCGGGCCGTCCGGATGAGGGCGAATTCCGGGGACTGGCCCCCGATGACGGTATCCCCGTCCGGCATCCGCGCCGCGGGACCGACAGCCCGAGGTGGGGGAATCTGGTGCCGGTGGACGCCTGCGCCGGAGAACGGGGGCCCGTCAGCTAGGGGGGCGGAATACCGGAAGACCCCTGCACCGGAATCACCGGGACAGGGGCCTTCTGGATCTCCCACCGCGTGGGAGGGGTGGAACTAGTCCATCTTGTTCAGTGCCTTGGCCATCGCGGACTTCTTGTTGGCGGCGTTGTTCCGGTGGAACACGCCCTTGGTGACGGCCTTGTCCAGGGCGCGGGAGGCGACCCGCAGCTGCGTGGTGGCCTCGTCCTTGTTGCCTTCCTCGACCAGCGCGCGGAACTTGCGGATCTCGGTGCGGACGGCGGAACGCACGTGCTGGTTGCGCTGGCGGCGCTCCTCGTTGGTGCGGACGCGCTTGATCTGGGACTTGATGTTAGCCATTGAAAATACCTCTTGAACTCGTGGTCGGGTGTGATGAAACCACCGGCCGGAACCGTCCAGACCTGTGATCGCGATGGATCACGGTCGCGGTGGGTGCGTTCTCCTGAGCGGACCCAAGGTCCTGACCGCTCCGGCACCCACGCCCGGAAAGTGAATAACAGCTTGACAGAGTACCAGCACCCGGTGACCCGGACAAACGAGGGCGGGGCTCAGCCCCAACCGTAGGTGCTGCGCAGTCGGTTGGCGATGCGTTCGAACCGGTGCCGCGGGATGACGGCACCCTGACGCCTGATCTCCAGCTCGGGGATCTCCAGGACCTTGTCCATGCGTACCCAGCACTGCCTGCCCGACTCGTCCCAGGGGCCGGAACCGATGCCGAGCCAGTTGTCCTCCTCGGCGTGTTCCGGGTTCGGCGAGATCACGAGCCCGAGCATGTACTGCCTGGAGCGGCCGATCACGATGATCGCCCGCTCACGCGCGGGGGAGCCGGGGCCGTCGGTGTTCACCCAGATCCACACGACCTCACCGGGGTCGGCCTGCCCGTCCATGTCCGGGGCGTAGTAGATGCTGCGTGCCATGGACTCGGTCGGCTGCGTGGCGTAGGTGGTCGCCGACTTGATGCTACGGTGTGCCGGCGCAAGATTCGACGGGTTCAGCCCGAGGCGGTCGTTGATGACCTCGAGCCCCTGATCGAGCGCACTGTCGCCCCGGCCGAGGACGGAGCTCACGGCACGGTGGAACCAGCTCTCATCGCTTCGCCCGCCATCGTTCACAGTTCACGATCCTAGTCGTTGCCGGAACGTCGGGGGCGGGGATCGGGGCCGGGTGTCCTCCCGTGCCCGACGGCGGTGTATCCGATGCGCGTGGGCTGCGGTTGCCCGGTCGGGTAGTGTCAGGAGAGCTCCAACCAGGAAGGGACCGTCACACACATGGCCGCAAATTTTGCCGAAGCTACGTACACCGACCCCAAGCAGATCCGTAACTTCTGCATCATCGCCCACATCGACCACGGGAAGTCCACGCTCGCGGACCGGATCCTGGGGCTGACCGGCGTGGTCGAGGCGCGGGACATGCGTGACCAGTACCTGGACAACATGGACATCGAGCGTGAGCGTGGCATCACCATCAAGGCGCAGAACGTCCGACTGCCGTGGGTTCCCCGCTCCGGGGCGCACGAGGGGGAGGAGATCGTCATGCACCTCATCGACACCCCCGGTCACGTCGACTTCACCTACGAGGTCTCCCGCGCCCTCGACGCCTGCGAGGGGGCGGTCCTCCTGGTTGACGCCGCCCAGGGCATCGAGGCGCAGACCCTGGCGAACCTGTACCTGGCCATGGAGAACGACCTCGAGATCATCCCCGTCCTGAACAAGATCGACCTTCCCGCCGCGGACCCCGACAAGTTCGCCGAGGAGATCGGGCACATCATCGGCTGCGAACCGGACGAGGTGCTCCGGGTCTCCGGGAAGACCGGAGAGGGCGTGCCGGAGCTGCTCGACCGTATCTGTGAGCTCGTCCCTCCGCCGAGTTCCAGCAAGGGCCCCGACGCTCCCGCGCGCGCCATGATCTTCGACTCCGTCTACGACACCTACCGTGGCGTGGTCACCTACATCCGCATGGTCGACGGCACACTCGAGCCGCGCCAGAAGATCAGGATGATGTCCACCGGGGCCACCCACGAGCTCCTCGAGATCGGCATCGTCAGCCCCACCCCGAAGAAGTGCGTCGGGCTCGGGCCCGGCGAGGTCGGCTACCTCATCACCGGCGTGAAGGACGTCCGCCAGTCCAAGGTCGGTGACACGATCACCTGGGCAAACAAGGGCGCGGAGGAACCGCTCAAGGGTTACGCCGAGCCGAGCCCGATGGTGTACTCCGGCCTCTTCCCGATCTCCCAGGCGCAGTACCCGGATCTCCGGGACGCACTGGACAAGCTCCAGCTCAACGACGCGGCCCTCATCTACGAGCCCGAGACCTCCGTCGCCCTGGGCTTCGGGTTCCGCTGCGGCTTCCTCGGCCTGCTCCACATGGAGATCACCCGAGACCGGCTGCAGCGCGAGTTCGACCTCGACCTCATCTCCACCGCACCGTCGGTGAGCTACCGGGTGGTCACCGAATCCGGCGAGGAGTTGACCGTGCACAACCCCTCCGACTGGCCCGGCGGCAAGCCGAGGGAGGTCTGGGAGCCCATCGTAAAGATGACGGTGATCGTGCCCGCCGAGTTCGTCGGCACCACGATGGAGCTGTGCCAGGCCAAGCGCGGGCAGATGGGCGGCATGGACTACCTCTCTGAGGACCGCGTCGAGCTCCGCTACATCATGCCGCTCGGCGAGATCATCTTCGACTTCTTCGACATGCTCAAGTCCCGCACCCGCGGCTACGCCTCCCTCAACTACGAGGAGGCCGGTGAGCAGGAGTCCGATCTGGTCAAGGTCGACATCCTCCTCCAGGGCGAGCCCGTCGACGCGTTCAGCGCCATCGTGCACCGCGACAACGCCCAGTGGTACGGCAACAAGATGACCGTGAAGCTCAAGGACCTCATCCCGCGCCAGCAGTTCGAGGTGCCGATCCAGGCGGCCATCGGGTCGAAGATCATCGCCCGCGAGAACATCCGCGCCCTGCGCAAGGACGTCCTCGCGAAGTGCTACGGCGGCGACATCTCGCGTAAGCGCAAGCTCCTGGAGAAGCAGAAGGAGGGCAAGAAGCGGATGAAGAACATCGGTTCCGTCTCCGTGCCGCAGGAGGCCTTCGTCGCGGCACTCTCCACCGACGAGGGGTAGACGGCCGCGGCGGCTGCCGACTCTCAACGTCGACAGACGGCACACAGCCCGTTGCCAGGTGGCGGTGCTAAGGTTCCCCCGACCTGTCTGAAGACACGCAAGAGGGGGCGTCTGGCACGGAGATGGAAGTCAACAGTGTTCCGGTGATCATCGAGCGGACCCTGGATTTCCTCCAGGGTTTTCCCGTGGAGATCATGGCGGTGATCGAACTGGCGGTGCTGATCGCCGCCGTGATCATGTTCCGGAGATTCCGGGCGAAGAGCCCGGACCCGGTCCCGTCGGTCTCCCCGCGGGAGGAGCACCGCCACCTGCTCATCAGGACGATCACCTACTCGGACTTCAGCCGCTCACTGTTCCCGCTGGTGGTGACGACGCTGTTCCCGTTCCTGATCCTCGTTCTCGCCGTGGGGCTTATACCGGCGGGACTGTTCATCGGTGGAGGAACCGGGGTACTGCCGCTGATGTTCCTCGTCATCAACCTCATGGCGGTTCCGTCGGCGTTCATCTTCTACTTCTGGCTGGTCACCGAGCGCGTCTGGCGGGAGATCCCGGAGAGCGACAAGGACACACTGATCCACGAGTGGAACAGGGTCTTCGCCATCGGGGTCTACGCCCTCACGCTGGTGGTCTCCCTGCTCTGCTACCAGTGGTCCCGCGGTGGCGACCTGTTCACCTTCGGCGACAGCGTCAAGGCTCTGTTCACCCTCATCGTCGCCGTGTACTCCTTCGAGATGACCCGACTGGCCGCGAGCATCTACTCGCAGCTGTCTGTGCGGGTGTGAGCGGCGTCCGCGCGTCCGTACCGGACCGGTGGAGGCAACGACGGAACTCCGCGGGCGCGGGGCGGGCTCGAGGTGATTGTCCGTGCCGGGCTGTGGGAAGATCAGCTCATCCACGTTGATGACCCGGGCACCGCGAATCAGCCCGGCGCCCCTCACCCAGATCCGTCCACCGAAAGCGACCACATGACCGACTACCCGATGGGCTTCGTCGACATCGGCGCCGTCGCGATGCTCACGAATCCCGACAGCGGACACGGTCGTGCCCGGCACTCGACGGAACGTGCGATGGCGACGTTCCGGAACGCGGGTGTCGAGGTCCTGGCCTTCCAGGGGCGGACGACGGAGGATTCCCGACGGCTGACCCGGGAGGCGGTCGAATCAGGGCGCTTCGACGCGATCGTCGTCTGCGGCGGCGACGGCATGATCAACGTCGTGCTCCAGGAAACGGCCGGGAAGCAGATACCGGTCGGGGTGATACCCTCAGGTACCGGCAACGATCACGCCCGCGAGCACGACCTGCCCAGGACGAGCCCGGAGGCCGCGGCGGAGGTCATCGCCGCGGGCTTCACGGTGACCACGGACCTGGGCCGGATCACCGACCGGACGGGGGCGGTGAGGTGGTTCGGCACCGTCATGACGGCCGGATTCGATTCCCTGGTCAGTGACCGGGCGAACCGGATGACCTGGCCGCACGGCTCCGCCCGCTACAACCTCTCGATCGCCGCCGAACTGATCAATCTGCGCCCCCTGTCCTTCTCGATGACGCTGCACGGCAGGCACGCGGTTCCCGGGGAGCCCGGACCGGTGGACGGATCGTCCCTTGAGTTGCGTGGTTCGGCGATGCTCGCGGCGTTCGGCAACACCCGGACCTACGGCGGTGGGCTCCCGGTCTGTCCCTTCGCCAACCACCGGGACGGTCTCCTCGAGGTGACCCTCGTCGATCCCGTGAACAGGGTGCGATTCGTGTCCTGCATGGCGAGGATCCTCAAGGGGACCCACGTCGAACTGCCCGAGGTGCACAGCTTCCGGGTGCGGAGCGCCGAAGTGTGGGTGCACGGCGTGGATGCGTACGCGGACGGTGAACGCATGGCGGGCCTGCCGGTCACGGTCGAGGCGGTGCCCGCGGCCGCGAGGTTCATCGTCCCGGCGCCCTGACGGCGATCAGGGTCCGGCGGGCGCGGCCGTGGGTGAGCGCCCGAAGGTTCACCCACCCACCATTCGAGGCGAATCGCGGCCGTGTTTGGAGCTACAGCGCAGCGTGAGTGTGATGGAGCGCATAGTAGTTTCAAACCAGGCAGCTCTCGTGCTTCTACGCTGAGCGAACGTATGGTTCTGATTGGTGGAGGACTGGAGTGGACACCAGAAAAGAGGGTGTGGTCCATGGGATCGTGGAAAACGGGAACGGCACTGGTCTGTGCGACAGTGGTGCTCTTCGGTTGCTCAGCTACCGGCGGGGAAACTGATTCGGGGCAGGGGGCCACGGGAAGCGGTTCCACGCCGCAGGCTCTCCCCGTGACAGCCGACCTGCTCATGAACGCCTGGATTCCCTCGGTGTGCCGCCACGAAGCTGGACATCTGGTCGATGGCGTTTTGCCCGTGGAAGACCAACGAAAAGGGTCCGCGAATATCTGGGGTGTTTTAGGGGGAAAACAACCGGCGATCGTCATCGGTGATGTCACCGGTGACGGTGTTGATGACGGGGTCGTCGACATCGTGTGCGACGCCGGAGGGGTCGGGTGGCCGTCGACCCTCGTCTTCTACACCAATGGTTCAGAATATCTCGGTTCGGTACACCGGTCTGACATCGTGGACAATCCCGGCAGGGGTCCGGTGGACGAGCTGACCATCGAAGACGGCTGGATCAGTTTCAGCTGGTACGGACCGAAGACACCGAGTGAACCCGCATGCTGTCCAACGCAGTACATGAAGGCCCGGATGCTGTACGACGGCACGGAATTCGTCGTGGCGGACATCCAGCTTGACCCTCTGAAAGACCGGGAGCCGATCTATGGCGGCTGAGTGATCCCCGAAATCACCCAACCAGGGCCAGAGGTGCGTATCGGGGGAGGATTCGTCGACTCCGGTAGACGCGGCGAAGTGCCAGGCAGGAGGGATGCGGCACTGGAACCTACCGGATGGGGAGAGGCGGCAACGGTGGGACCGATCCCCTCAACCCCACGTATTCTGTCTCAGAGTACGTCCCCGGCCGGCCCGCGGACGCCTGTCCGGATGATTCTCCGAGGTGCACAGAGGCCCCTGGCACAGATGGGAAACGGATTGGTGGCGACCCTGATCGTGTGTTGTGGTGGTTCGGCAACACCCGGACGTACGGTGGTGGGCTGCCGGTCACGGTGGAGGTGGTGCCCGCTGCCGCGAGATTCATCGTGCCGGTCCCCTGACGGCGGGCACGGCAGACGGCCCGTGCCCCGGTGCTCCGGGCGCCCACCCGGTGAGGGCGGACCGCTTCGATTGGGTGACCACGGATCGGGGTGATGGTACGGAGAACCCACTTCGCGGAATCCCGCTGCTCCTACACTTGAGAAACGGACGGTCCCGTCCGGAATTCCACTGATCCGTACACCGCGAGGGGCGTGCACCATGAGAATCCGACGAGTGGGAGCTGTACTGTTCGGCGTGGCACTGACGGCGTCGGCGTGCGCCGGTACCGATCAAGGTGCTGAACCGAGCACGGCCGTCGACACCGCGACCGTCGCCGGAGCCACCGACGACAGCGATGCGGACGTCCCGCGGACCACCGGGCAACGGATGATTGAATCCGAGGCCGAATCGGAGACGGACGCCGTTCCTTCCAGCGAGATCCCGGCTGAACCGGTGGCGCTTCCCGTGTCAGCGGAGCAGCTCATGAATGCCTGGATCCCTCCGGTCTGCGGGCACGAGGCAGGCCAACTGGTCGACGGTGTCCTGCCGGTCACGGACCAGCTGAGCGGTTTCGCGGAAATCGCCGGGGTTGATCCGTGGGACGGCTCGCCTCCGGACCCGGCGATCGTCATCGGTGACGTCACGGGTGACGGTGTCGATGACGGGGTGATCGACATCTACTGCAGTGCCGGGGGTGTGCCCTGGCCGTCGGTCCTCGTCTTCTACACCAACGGCGGGGAGTACCTCGGTTCGGCACCCCGGTCCGAGGTCGTCGAGAATCCCGGCCGGGGCCCGGCCGATGAGCTCACCATCCGGGATGGCCGGGTCAACTTCAGCTGGTACGCCCCGGGGCCGAACGACGGCGCGTGCTGCCCGACGCGGTTCATGAGAGCTCAGATGGTCTACGACGGTGGGGAGTTCGTGGTGACGAACGTCCAGATGGACCCGTCCCGGGACCGCACCCCCGAGTTCTATCAGGCGAAGTGACCGTCGCTTCCGCGCCGGGCCACCATCGCCGGGGGTTGTGCCCCGGGGGTCGGACACCCCGGTCGGCGCCACTGATTCGTCCGGTACGGAAGCTCCGTGGGTCGGGGGCCGGACAGTCGCCCGGCGCCTCGCCCGGTTGCCCGTGGTTCACCCGGATCCGCGGGTCGGGATGCCGCTACCGGGGTGTCCGTTTCCCCGCCCGGAGTATCCGGCACACGCATCACGGTCCGACCGCCCCGCTCCCAGAACGCCGGGTTCCCGTGTGCCGGGTCTCATCCGGTGCCCCGTCCTCTACTCCGCGTACCAGGGCGTCATCTCGCGGAACTGGTTCGTCCCGCAGTGGATCTCCCCGGTGCCACGGTGCAGGTAGTCGTAGTCGTCGATGAAGATGACCTCGTACCCCGCCTCCGACATCTGCCTCTTCAGGTGATCCGCGAACACATCGGTGCCGTTGATGTCCGGTCCGAGTGTCTTCGGTGCGATGTAGGTGTGCGGGTCGCGCACGATGCCGTTGATCGCGTTCGGGTTGAACGAGGCCATCGGGTAGATCTTCGTGGGGTCGTAGGCGTCGTGGAGGTCCATCCGGTACCAGGCGGGGTAGCGGATGATGTCCTGCTCGCCCAGACCGGTCTCGGCCTTCAGGGTCGCGATGTTCCGGTCGCTCACCTCGATGGCGACGGCGTGCTGGCGCTGCATCATCTCGTCGGTGGCCTCGGAAACGGTGGTAGGGCTGTTGGGGTAGTCGACCAGCTGGACGTCGCCGTGGCCTTCGGCGATGAGGTCGGAGAGCATCTTCTTCCCGAGGCCGGGATCCGCGACCAGCAGCTTGAAACCGGCCGCGTTGTCGGCGGGCAGGACGTGGACGATCTCGTCGACGTGGCCCACAGCCAGGTGGCTCGTGTCGAGGATCAGGGGATCGTCGTAGCCCTGCGCCGCGAGGAACGCGAGCTGTTCCGCGGTCGGCGAGTTCTCATCCATCGTCCCGTGACCGTGATCGTCGTCGGCGTCGTGTCCGTGGTCCTCGGCGACGAGATCCGGGTGCTGTCGGACGCCGATGATCGTCCGGCCGTTCGGGTGAGCCGGTGTGGGCGGCAGGAACTCGAGGTTGCCGCCGGCACTCGGGTCGGACGTTCCGGGCGTCACGTTGACCTCCGCGACGCCGACGTCCCGGCCCCGGAGCTGGTACATGGCGTTCTGGCCGTCCTCACCCTGATCGACGCGCATCACCATCCGCATGTGCTGCGGGCCGTTCTCACCGGGCATGGAGGAGTGGAAGACCTCGCTGCCGTCCTGGATCCACTGGACATCCATGCCGGGAAGTCTGCGCAGTTCCACATCGCCGAGGGCTTTCTCCAGTCTGGCGTTGAAGGGGGCGGCGTCCTTGAAGGAGTCGTCCAGGGTGAGCACCGTCTGCAGGTCCTCGGTGTGGTCGTGACCCCGCAGCGGTGCCTGCTGCAGCTGGACGCGGTCCACCGTGGACGAGCCGTCGTCGGTCGTGGTGAGTGTGACGGTGAGGCGACCGTCCCACGCGGTGCGGTCCCGCATCACGTCCAGCCCCTCCACTCCGAGGGTGACGCCGGTGCGCAGTTGCGCTGCGGTCAGCGTCGTCGACGCGGTCACCGGCGTCCAGTTTCCGTCCTCCTGCAGCAGGAAGATGCGGGCGTGGGCGGTGTCGTAGTCGAGGGACGCGGTTGCGGCGTCGGTGAGTTCCGCCGCCGCCTTCACCTGCAGGCGGGCGAGATCGAGGGCATCCGCGTCACCGTCGACCACCTCATCCGCGGCGTCGTTGCAGGCGGCGAGTTCGGCGCGGGGTGTTTCGGCCTCGTAGGTGCACCGCGCGGCGTCGTCGTCGAGGTTGGCGAGGAAGATCGCCCCTGCCTCGAAGTCGGCCCGCTCCCGGTTGTCCAGGTCGGCGTCGGTGACGTGTCCGTCGCGGTCCGTGTCCCCGACGATCGTTGCCAGCGGCGGCGCGGTGGGGGCGGGTTTCGGAGTGGCCGGGGAACTCTCGGAGCTGAACCCCGAGATCAGTCGGTCGGCGAGTGCCTTCCATTCGGAGGAGAGGGAGCTGGAGCCGGTGACGGTGGTGACCGAGTTGATGTAGTCGACCGGGTTGCACGCGGTGAGTGCGAGGGAGGAACAGGCGAGCGCGGCGAGGGTGGTGCCGGCCCGGAATCGGCGGAGATTCAAGTGAAAAACCTTTCCGGTAGTAGTGGTGAACCTAGACTACTGCGAAGATTTTTCATTAAGCAACTGTGGCGGGGATGCGTGAGAACCTGGGAATACGCTGGCAGGACAGAATTCCCGTCGCTGCAGCATCCGCCGCCGCGGAGATCGCCTACTACCTCCTGATCAGAGACGGAAGACACTCCGGGGGTGCGCCACCGGTGGTCACCAGCAACTCATCCCGGGCACGGGACGCCGCGACATAGAGCAGTGACCGTTCACGCCGCATCGCCTCGTTGCAGAACTTCACCTCGACGTCCCTCCGGGCGAGGGTGTCGACGATCCTGCCGGAGTCATTGCGGGTGCGCGTGAGAACGGCGATGCGAATCGCGGGGGTCGGATCCCTCCACAATCACAATCACACCGCGTCGATACCGTGAATACCGTGCGCCTGTACCGTCGATCGGCCGTCTCGTTGGCCGCCCTGATTCACCGCCGCTGGTTACCGGAACTCTGGTCGCTCGCCCGGTGGAGGTCGATGAGGAAGTCCGTCGCTCCGAGGGACACCTGCAGGATCCTTCGCCCCGGCGACCAGAGGGTGACCACGTTCCCGCTGGGGAGCGCGAGATCCGCGACGGCCCGCAGTCGCGCGGCATCATGCGTCCAGCGGCATTCGGTTGTGTCGCGGAAGGCGAACGTCACCAGGTGCCCGGAGACCTCGAGGATCCGAGCGGGCTCCCAGTCGTCCGGGGTCATGATCGTCACCGTGAGCGTCCCGTCGCTGTTCCGGGGTCGGTGTTCGTCCGGCCCGAAGTCCGGTGCGGTGAAGGAGTTGATCTCCTTCTGGGTGGTGCGGTCGTTCATGGTGACTCCTCTGCTGATCGGTGCCGGGTGGACAGACGTGTCCTGCGGCAGGTGATCGGGAGGAGAGTGGTGTCTGACCGGCGACCATCGGGAGGGGCGACAGGGATGGTCACCTGTCGCGCTTCTGGATGTACCTCAGCACTGCCGATGCGTGTGTGGAAGGGCCTGCTGGCGGCTTCTCAGGGGCGCGGCCCCTGAGTTCTCGGGGATCCGGGAGCCACGCCGGTGCGCCTTTACTAGCCCTTCCTGCCGAGCGTCTCGGTGAAGCTGCGCATCATCTGCGGGTAGTCGTCGCGGTCGGTGTGCACCTCGATCATCACGAGCTTGTCGCGGTTCCGGTCGGCCTGTTCCAGGGCCGCGTCGAGGGTCGCCGGGGTAGGTGCGTCGAGGACCAGGCAGTTGTCATCGCTGCCGCCGAAGGCGCGGGGGATGTCCTGCCAGTTGAACGGGGTGATGTCGTTGTAGACCTCGTCGGCGCCGTGGATGGCACGTTCGATGGTGTAACCGGAGTTATTCACCAGGATGACCAGCGGGTTGATGCCCTCGCGGAACATGGTGGCGATCTCCTGCACAGTCAGCTGGGCCGAGCCGTCGCCGACGAGGACGACCATGCGCCGGTCGCGGTTCGCCATCCCGGCACCCAGGGCCGCGGGGATGGAGTAACCGATGGAGGCCCACAGTGACTGGCCGATGAAGCTGACCCCGAAGGGGAGCGGACTGTCGGCCATGCCGAAGAAGCTGGTGCCCTGGTCCGCGATGACGAGGGAATCCTCGGGCAGCCACTCCGAGACCTTCGACCACAGCACATTCTGGGTCAGTGGCTCGTCGGGATCCGGCTGAGGTTCGGTGGGAACGTGGCGTTCCTTCAGTTCGTGGGGAGCGACCTCGACCTCGGCGAGGACACGGGCGAGTGCGTCGATCGCGTCGCCCATCTGGAGTGGTGCGAAGGTGCGGCCGCCGATGACGGACTGTGTGGGCGAGATGTCCAGGACCCGGTCGACTCCGAGGTTCATGGAGAACCCGGCGGTGGTGGAGTCGGTGAACTCCACGCCGATCGTGATCAGCCGCTCGGCGTTCTCCACCGCGTCCCCGGCACGCGGTGAGGACGCCGCACCGAGGTAGATTCCGGCGAAGCGGTCGCTGCGCTCGTCTACGAGGGTCTTACCCCAGGTGAGCGTGGCGTATGGGAGGTTGTTGGCGTTGATCATCCGGTCGAAGTTCCCGATGCAGCCGACGCGGTGGACGAGCAGGTCGCCGAGCACGGTGGCGGAGTGGCCGGCCAGGAATTCGGTGGCGGCCCGTTCGAAGGCCTTGAGTGCGGCGCTGGAGGACTGCCTGCGGGCGTGATCGATCTCCAGGGGCACGTCCGAGGGGTAGACCTCGGCGGCGGCGACGTCGGGGGAGAGCACGAGGTAGGCCGGCCGGCGCTGGGCGAGCATCTCGGTGATCACGCGGTCGATCTCGCTGGTGGCGTTGGACGGCGTGAGCCAGGACTGGGCGCAGTTCACGTGGCCGGCCATCTCGTAGAAGTGGGTGAACACACCGTCGCCGAGGCTGTGGTGGATCTTCTTCCGGGAGGTGAGGATCTCAGTGACCGGTGCCCCGACGATGTGGAGGACCGGGACGTACTCGGCGTAGGAGCCGCCGGTGGCGTTGATCGCGGAGAGTTCGCCCACCCCGAAGGTGGTGACCATCGCCGCGGCACCCTTGAGGCGGGCGTAGCCGTCGGCGCAGTATCCGGCGTTCAGCTCGTTGCAGTTGCCGACCCACGTCAGGCGGTCGTGTGCGGTGACGGTGTCCAGGAACTTGAGGTTGAAGTCGCCGGGGACACCGAAGACGTGGTTGATGCCGATCTCCGCGATCCGGTCGAACAGGTAGTCCGAGACGGTGTAGTTGCTGCTGCCGGAATGGCTCATTGGTGCTCTCCATCTGAAAGAGGGTGTTTCGGGGTGATTCTCTGGCGGGGCGCCTGTGTTTTCGGATCCACACCGCTTCCGCGTATCCACCTAGGTGGTACGTATCACTTTCCCAGATTACGGGCAGTGCCCACATCCGGATGCCCGACCCGGAAGGGTGGGGGTCCCGGCTGCTCAGCCGCACCCCCGCGGGCCCCCGTCGCTCCGTGGGTGGGCTGGGGATTCGCTCACTCCGATTCCCACTGGGCGGGACCGTGTCTCATTCGCACAACCGTACGTTCCCCCGGGTGCGGACACCGCGGGAGGTCTGCCCCACCACGGGTGGTGGGGCACGCCGATCCCGGATCGCGGGGTCAGCTGGCGTAGCTGCAGGGGGTTCCGGCCCCCTCCTCGAGCCCGAACAGCCAGGCCCTGTCGCCGATGGTGACCTGGAGGATGTTGTACCGGTCGGACCACCGGACGTCGGCGCCGGACTCGAGCAGCACGAGGTCGGTGACGGCGCGGAGCCGCTCCGCGTCGTGGTTCCAGCGGCGGATCGTGGTGTCGCCGTGGGTGAAGGTGATGAAGTGCCCGTCCACGTCGCCGATGTCCGCGGGTTCCCACTCACTGTTGTTGGCGTGGCTCATCCGGATCCAGTGCACCGCGTGTCCGGTGCCGTAGTTCCGGCAGCCGGAGGGCAGTGCTGTCGCACCGAGTTCCGGCAGATAGTCCGGGGTGCTGGTGATGTTCCGGTGTTCGGGATTGGTGTGCCCACTCATGTGAACTCCTGGGATTGTCGCGTTCTTCCGCAGGACGGAATTGTCCTGCGGCGGATCTTCCTCCGGGGGCACCGTGCGCGATACGCGGTTGCCAGTCGACGAGCCGGGGGTCTCTTGCGTCGGACTTCTCGATCACATCCGAGAATACCAGCGGTGTGGTTTCCCGTCATCGGGTTTTTGGGGCCGGGCCGGTTACTCTCCGGCGGATTCGTTCGCTGCCGGCGGGTTGTCGGGGTACGTGCCCGCCGGCGGTCGGCGGACTAGTGCGTGTCCGACGGTGGAGCGGGGTCCGGAACACGAGGGATGTAACATGGATCACATTCCTGGAGGTGGTGTCATCCGCGGTCGGGTGCCGCCCGCCGACGAGGAGAACACAGTGAGTCAACAGCATCAGCCCTGGACCGTCGAACTCGGGGAGCACGACGAGAAGATGGGCATCGAGGTTCTGGAACAGTCCGCGGGCAAGGTCGTCGCCCGGATCCCGATCGCCGGCAACCGGCAGTTCCGGGGCGTGCTCCACGGCGGAGCGATCATCGCTCTGGGGGAGGCCGTGGCCGGTTGGGGTGTACTGATCCACGCCTCATCCTTGGGCATGGGCGCCGTGGGGGTGGACATCAACGCCACCCACCATCGCACCGGGCTGAGCGGCTTCGCTACCGCCACCGCGACCGCCATCAAACTCGGACGGATGCTCGCGAGCTACGAGGTGGTGGTCAATGATGACGGGGAGCGGCTCTCCACGATCCGCGTGACCAACGCGATCATCGGGATGAGCACCTGACGGACACCGCGGAGGAGACCCCTCCCGGCTTCCCGTACGTGACGACGGTACTCAACCACACCGGTGGAGGAGGGACGCCCGCCGGTCGTGGCGGTCGATCCCTCCGGTCCACCGGCGTGCCCCGGGGCACGGTCGCCATTCACACCGCCACCGTCCCACCTCAGGTTCCGGACGTTCCCGCGGGGGAAAGTCGGCGCTCGTACGGCCGCCCGTACCGGTACGCGGGGTGCGGACACCGCCGTCGATCAGCGCCCGGACGAAGCCGATCCGCCCCTTCTACCAGCGTGTCACCGCGACCGCGGAACCGTATAGGTGGTCACGACCTTCGCGAGGACCGAGTCATCGACCGAGGAATGAACGGTGGTGTCGGTGACGATCACGGTGCGACCCGCACGGACGATCCGGGCGGTCGCCACGGCGTCGCCCTCCCGCGTGTTCGACACCACGTTCACCGAGGACGAGACCGCCAGCGGGAAGACCCCGGGCTCGACCTGCTGCATCGCCAACCAGGTGCCGGTGATGTCGGCGAGACCGAAGAGCGCCGGAGCGGAGAACATGCCGGCGGGTTGGGTGATCGCCTTGTGCAGCGGCATGCCCACGGTGACGTGTTCCCTGTCGCCGGACACCGGGTACAGCCTGAGGGTGACGGCTACGTCGTCGACCTCGGTGTAGAAGCGCTCCCATTGTTCGGTGAAGTTCATTTCAGCTCCAGTTCAGAGATGTCGGTGGACTGTCGGGTGAGCCAGTCGGGCTCGGCGACCATGAGGGATACTTCGGCGCCCTCCCGGGTCTCGACGTCGACGACGTAGCGGAGACCCGCGGCCTCGCACTCGGAGACGGCGTCGAGGTCACCCTCGGGCACGGCGATGACGATGCGCCGGCATTCCGGGTGCGCGGCGAAAACCTCGCTGACACCCGTCCGCATCGACTCGGCCGTCCCGAACGGCAGCTCCATGTCGTCGCTGCCGTAGGGGTAGGTGTGGCGGAGTGGGGACCTGGAGATGTGTACCGCGCTCACTGTTCCCGCTCCCCCGAATCGCGGACGACCTGCCGGATGGCGATCTTGTCGACCTTCCCGGCGGAGTTGCGCGCGATCTGATCGACCATGACCACCCGCTTCGGGAGCTTGTACCGGGCGAGGTGGTGGCCGCAGTGGTCGCGCACCTCCTCGAGCGAGAACTCGCGGCCCGATTCCGACTCGATGACGGCGACCACGATCTCGCCCCACTTCGGGTCGGGTTGCCCGACGACGGCACTCCCTCGGACGCCGTCGATCTCGGCGAGGACCCGTTCGACCTCCGCCGGGTACACGTTCTCGCCGCCGGTGATGATGAGGTCCTTCAGCCGGTCGACGATGTAGTAGTACCCGTCCTCGTCCCGGTGGCCGAGGTCACCCGAGTGGAACCAGCCCGCGGTGTAGGCCTTCTCGGTGATCTCGGGGTTGTTCCAGTACCCGGTGGCGACATTGGGGCCGCGGACCCACAGCTCACCGGTCTCACCGGCGTCCTTCACCTCTTCGCCGGTGTCGGGGTTGACCAGCTTGATCTCCGTGTAGGGCATCGGGATGCCGCAGGAACCGGCCTTCTTCTCGGTCATCCGGGGCGGGAGATAGGTGGCGAACGGGGCGGTCTCGGTCAGTCCCCAGGCCTGCTGCACGTTGACGCCCTTGGCCAGGTACCGGCGGATGAGGACCGGGGGAACCGGGGCGCCCGCGCAGATCGTCGCGCGCAGGGTCTTCAGCTCGGAACCCGCGAAGTCCGGGTGGGAGTACATCGCGTCGAGCTGGGCGGGGACGAGGAACGCCGATCCGACCTGGTAGTCGTCGATGTCCCGCAGCACCCTGGCGGGATCGAAGTGCCGGTGGATGAGAAGCCTGTTCCCGCGGACGAGCGCCCGGATGGCGAAGGAATTCAGTGCCCCGACGTGGAACAACGGCGCGGTGGCGAGCGTGGTGTCGCCCGGGCGTGAGTCGACCATCGTGTCGACGTTGATGGCGTTCCACCAGAGGTTGCCGAAGGTGAGCTGGGCCCCCTTCGGGAGTCCCGTCGTGCCGGAGGTGAACAGCAGCAGCGCCAGGTCCGCCATCGTCATCGGGCGCGGGCGGGCGACCATCGTCGTGTCCAGATCCGTCAGCGCGCAGGACGTCCGCTTCCAGTAGATCGGTATGTCGCTGTCGGCCGCCGCATGCGGGTCATCGTCGACGATGAGCACGTGGTGCCTGTCGATACCGTAGATGTGCTTCGCCATGTCGAGGTGGCTGCCCTCCACGACGATGGTGTGCGGGGTGCCCTGCAGCAGCAGCTGGGTGACCTCCGGCGCGGAGAGCCGGAAGTTGAAGGGCATGAAGGTGGCGCCGAGCCACCAGCTGGCCAGCATCGTCAGGACGAAGGACTCGGAGTTCATTCCCAGGAACGCCACGCGGTCGCCCTGCCTGACGCCGGCCTCATCGAGGTGCGCGGCCCATGCGCGGATCTCCTCGACCAGCTCCGCGTAGGTGGTGGACTCGTCCTCGTAGACGACCGCCACCTCATCGGGCTGGTAGAGGGCGTGGCGGAGGATCTGGGAACAGGGGTTGACGTCGAGTTTCTCGGAACTGTGGTGGACTCCCGTGATCATCACAGGTCATCGCCTCCTGCTGAGTTTCTGAAGCCTCGGGCGGCGATTCCGCCGTCGGCGTTGATGATGGCGCCCGTGACCGCGCCGGCGTCGGTGGGTGACGCGAGCAGGACGTAGGGGCCGGTGAATCCCGCGGGATCCGTGGAGATGTCGTGGAGCGGGATGTAGGGGTTCGCGGTTCCGGAGCGGCGTCCGATGGTGTCGGAGAAGCTCCGTGAGTCGAGGCCGATCGCCTTGGGGCCGCGGAGATCGGTCTGCATGCCGCCGACGGCGACGCCGTTGACCCGGACCTTGGGCGCCAGTTCGTGGGCGAACTGGAGCATGAGGCCCCGGTCGGCGAACTTGCTGGCCGTGTAGACCGGGCCGCCGCCGTCGGCGTAGAAGGACGCGTTGGACAGGGTCATCACGATCGAGCCGCGGGTCTTGACGAGCTCCCGCCAGGTCGCTTCGACGGTGAGGAGATAGCCCTTGACGTTGACGGCGAAGATCTCGTCGAACATGGCCGAGAGTTCCTCGCCGCCCAGGCGGGCGACGGAGCGCTGGTAGTCCCAGATCCCCGCGTTGGGGATGACCGTGTCGAGGCGCCCGAAGGCACCGAGGGTCTCATCGACCGCGGCGTGCAGGTCCGCCGCCGTCCGGACATCGGCGGCGAGCGGGAGTGCGGATCCGCCTTCGGCCTCGATGTCCGCGGCGACGGCGCGGGCCCTGTCCAGGTCGATGTCGAGGACCGCGACGTTGGAGCCCTCCCGGGCGAAGCGTGCGGCCAGTGCCGCCCCCAGCCCGGAGCCGGCGCCGGTGATCAGTGTCGTTCTGCCTGGTGTCATGGTGTCTCCTCTCTAGAAGAACGTGGAGATGTTCTTGCTCGGCAGCACGTTGATGTCGAGGAGGATCCGGCGGTCGAAGATCCGGAAGCCCTCGTCGGTCCGGCGCACCAGGTCCGTGCGCGTGCCGACGAAGATGTCGCGTTCGCGTTCCAGGCGGGTCCGCCACACCAGGAAGTTGGTCCGGACCTCGATGATGTCGGGTTCGTCTTCGCCGCTCGCGTGTCGGGCACTCAGGTTGGTGATGAGGTGCCGGGTCCGTGACGGCGGGTCCTCCGCCCAGGCCATTCCGGAGTCGAAGCGGCGGATGCGCCAGGCCAGGGAATCGTGGGTCTCGTCGTAGAATGCGGCCTCGTCCGGCCCGGCGATCGCGAGTGCCTGTTGGCGGCGGAGCCGGTTCGTCCGGGTGGGGGCCCAGTAGTAGAGGTCGGGTGCGAAGTGCTCGAGCCAGTCGACGTACCGCCCCTCGTCGAGGAGGTCCGCCTCGTCGTTGTAGAAGTTGACGAGTTCGTAGTAGAGGGCGTGGTCCACGCGCTCGCCGACGGTGATGTCTTCGCGTCGCAGGTAGTCGGTCATGGTGTTCTCCTTCTCCGCGTCCGGTCGGTCACCGGGCGAGTTTCTTGATGTTGATTCCCGGATCGGCGAGTTTCTCCGGGTCCGCGACGATGCCGCGGTCGATGATCCGCCGGGCCGCCCGGACGGCCATGCCGTTGTCGTAGGCGGCGCACCCGGCCATGGTCCCGTCCGGGTTCAGTCGGAACACGATGCCGGGGTTGCCGTCGGCGTCGGGTCGGACGACCGTGGTCCCCTCGGCGGTCATGGAGCCGACGCACTCGACGTGGACCCCGTAACGGTCGGTCCAGAACCAGCTCGCACCGTGCTCCGGCAGCGGACGGCCGAGAATCGACGCGGCGGCCGTCTGTGCCTCGAACACCGCGGATTCCCAGTGCTCGTGGCGACGCTCGAGGTGGCCGTCGGGGGTGCGCAGTCGGGCGCAGTCGCCCACGGCCCAGATGCCGTCCGCCGTCGTCCGTTGCGCGGAGTCGACCAGGATGCCGCCGTCGCAGTCGAGTTCGGCGGACTGGGCGAGGCGCTCTTCGGCGACGATGCCCACCGCGAGGAGCACGCAGTCGGCCTCGACGCTGTCGTGTCCGTCGATGTCGATGGTGAAGGCGCCGTCGTTACCGTGCACGGCGGTGGTCATTCCCTGCAGGTAGGTGACGTCGTGTGCGGCGTGCAGGTCGTGGAGCCGGTGGGCGATCTCCGGGCCGACCGCGGGAACGAGCGCGATCGGGGCGGGATCGATGAGGGTCACCCGCGCCCCCAGGCTGAGTGCCGAGGACGCGACCTCGGCACCGATCAGGCCTGCGCCGATGATCGCCAGGTGGGTCCCGCGCTTCAGCTTCTGGCGCAGTGCCCGGGCGTCGTCGATGCTGCGCAGCACCAGGAGATCGGGGTTGTCGAAACCGGGGACGGGAAGCTGCCGGGGAAGGCCGCCGGTCGCGATGACGAGATCGTGGAAGGGGCGTTCCCCGGAATCCTCCAGCACCAGCTTCCGGCTCTCCGGGTCGATGCGCACGACCGAGTCGCGGAGCAGTTCGACGTCATTGTCCCCGTACCAGCTGCGGGCCGCGAGGAGCAGCTGTTCGGCGTTCTTCTCTCCGGTGAGCATCTCCTTGGACAGCGGCGGTCGGTCGTAGGGGTGGCCCTCGGGATCGATGATGGTGACCGGGCCGGTGTAGCCGTGGTTGCGGAGTTCACTGGCGACGGTGAAGCCGCCGACGCCGCCGCCGATCACGGTCACGGATTCGGGGTTCCGTGTCTGGGGGTCACTCATCGTCGTGCTCCTCCGCGGGGACGCCCGGGTAGAGCCAGATTTCGTCGTCCCGGATCTCCACCTTGTGAGTGTTGGTGTCCTCGACGGCGGGCATCGAGAGGACCTTGCCGGACTTCAGGCAGAACTTGCCGGCGTGCATGGGACACTCGACCTCACGGCCTTCGATCCACCCGTCGGCGAGGGATGCGTCGGCGTGCGTGCAGATGTCGTCGAGTGCGTAGAATTCGTCTTCATCGGTGTGGAAGACCGCGATACCGACCGGGTGGCCCGAGGTCTCCGGCGGGACCACCAGGGCCTCTTCCTGATCGATGTCGTCGACTGTGCCGACTTTGATGGGTTCAGACATGTTCGGACCTTTCGGAAATGAGGGGCTGCTCGGATCAGGCTTCGTGCCAGGCCGGGGTGGACATCAGTTCGCGCCAGCGGCGGTAGAGTCCCCGGCCGGCGGCGTCGGAGTAGAGCTCGGAGGTGGTTCCCGGGTATCCCGGTTCCTCCTTTTCGGTGCCGATGCCCATCTGGTAGTTCAGGGCGGTGTTCCCGACCATGAAGGCGTGGGCGTTGGCCTGGCACTCGGACCAGTTCTCCCCGTCGTCCTGCTCGAAGATCCCGGAGGGACCGAAGGTGCGGAGGTTGTAGAGCCGCTGCGCGCGGCGGACGTCCTCGGGCATCGACTTGTCCAGGACAGTCCAGGACCAGACCTCCATCCGGTCGGGCCCCTTGGGGTGCCACACGCGGATCGAGCCGTTGACCGGGAGGTAGGAGAAGTTCGGGAACACGGTGGCGTGCCCGTTGGTCAGGGGGCCGGTGACCTGCTCCGGGGAGAGGCGCTCCCTGAGGAAGTCGTAGTCGTAGTACTCGTGGACCGGCTGGGCGTCGAACCGGTTCCTCGGGTGCACGGGGAAACCGGCGCCGTTGCCGTGGTCGTCGGTGTACTGGCGCCCGGACCGCTGGGCGATCTCCTTCTTCGGTCCCTTGCCGGTGGGGGACATGACCATCAGCGCGGAGGCGTGGGACATGTTGACGTGGTACCAGTCGGTGGCGAACTGTTCGGCGGCGAGCTTCCAGTTGCCCTCGAGGACCCACTTCGTGACACCGCCGACGACACACGTGCCTTCCGGATCGCGGTCCATGAACGCGTCGATGTACCATTTCATATCGCCGAGGGCGTCCTCGAGCGGTTCCGCGTCCGCGTCCCAGTTCGCGAAGATCAGCCCCTTGTAGCTCTCCACGCGGGGAGCGGTGACCAGGCCCCAGTCGGCGGGGTTGAAGGTGTCCGGGTAGGAGTCCTGGGCGGGGACGTTGGACAGGTTGCCATCCAGGTCGTAGGCCCACCCGTGGTAGGTGCAGGTGAAGTTCTTGGTCTTGCCCTGGTCCGCGCGGCAGACGCGGGCGCCGCGGTGGCGGCAGTTGTTGAGCAGGACCCGGTACTCGCGTTTCTTGTTCATGGTCGCGATGACGGGATCCTCGCCCATGTACGTCTGGAAGAAGTCACCGGGTTTCCGGAGCTGGTCCTCGTGGGCGATGAACAGCCAGCTCCGGGCGAAGATCCGGCGCATCTCCTGCTGGTAGACCTGCTGATCGGCGAAGATCCGGCGGTCGATCAGGCCACCGTCCGGGTCGACCATCCCGGAGACGTCGAGGGGTTGATCGAGGCCGGCGGGGCGGGACAGGGTTCCGCGGGGAAGTGGGCTGGTGGATGCAGACACGGTGAAGGTCTCATCTCCTCGTCTGTTCAGTGCGCCGGAACCGGTCTGGACTGTGGGGTGAGTCTGGTGACGATCGGGTCCGGCAGGGGTGGGTGTTATATGACTCACATCTGGATGTGGCTACAGCTTGCCGACACAGTTGGCCGCGGGTCAGGTCCCGTTCCGCTGGATGGAACGGCCCCGCCGCCCGGATGTAACAGTGTTCGCCGGACTTTCGGTGGTGGGCTTCCCCCGGGTCGGGGAAGTGCCTGGTCAGGAAGGCTTTGCGTCGGTCATCTCCCGCCAGGTGGTCGTCTGCTGCGGGGGCCCCCGATTACCGATTGTTTCGCCGTTCCAACTTTGGGTCACACAGCGATCCCGTGTCGTCCCGCGCTCCCGAAAGCCTCCCCCTGATGGAGCGATCCGTGCCTCGTACGCGCTGTGTTCGGGATAACCTTGCTCCACGTCGTCGCCCGATTTCCGTCGAAGGGGTGGGGTTCGGGTGGTACCCCCGCCGCTGTGCCGCATCGTGGAACGGTTCCCGACATGGTTGTGTGACGGCGAGCACAATAAGTGGCAATGGGTCGCCACGACCGCCAGGACGATGTTTCACCAGGAGAAGAACCGATGACGCCCACCAGCCCCCAGTCCGATCCCCGTAGCGCGGTGGACAAGGCATTCAGCCTGCTCCGGAGCTTCAGCGACAACGACTCACTCGGCGTCGGGGTCAGCGAACTGGCTCGCCGGGCCGACCTGCCCAAGTCCACGGCACACCGTCTGCTGAGCACACTGGTCGCGAACGGCGCCGTGGAACGGGCCGGTGAGGTCTACCGCCTCGGGCCGCTCTGCTACGAGCTGACGAGCGAACGCGGTTCACGGCACACCGAGTTCATCAGTGAGGTGCTCACCCCCTTCCTCGCCGGACTCTTCGAGGAGACCCGCCAGACGGTCCATCTCGCGTTCCTCCAGGGGAACGAGGTGGTCTACGTCAACAAGCTCTTCTCCGCGCGGCGGGTCACCTCCCCGTCGCGGATCGGGGGCAGGGCCCCGGCCTACTGCACGGGAGTGGGCAAGGCCCTGATGGCCTGGGACGAGATGCGGATCGAGGCCGCCATCAAGGGCGGGCTGCACCGGTGGACCCCCTACACGATCACGGACCCGGACGAGTTCCGCGAGGAGCTCGGGCAGGTCCGGCGCGACGGGGTCGCGTTCGACCGCCAGGAGATCCTCGTCGGACTGAGCTGTGTCGCCGCGCCGATCTACGGTCGCTACAACCTGCCGGTGGCCGCCATGTCGGTGTCCGGCCCCACCAGCCAGTTCGATCCCGGGGTGCACATTCCGGCCCTGAAACGAATCTGTGCCGCGGCCGGGAAGGCCGTTCTCTTCCACCAGATGCAGCAGGAGCAGATGGCGTCCTCCGCCTGATCCGGGTCCCCGGGCCCACCATGCGCGAGCGGGGGAGCGGTCGCCCGCCGGGAACCGGTGTGTACGCGATCCCTACGTTCTCCACCGGGAAACGGGGTGTGAACGGCGGGTCAGGCGGCGGAGTCGCTCAGATGCACCGCCACGTCGATGATCATGTCCTCCTGGCCACCGACGTAACCCCGGCGACCGACCTCGCGCAGGATCTCCGCGGTCGGGACGCCGTAGCGCTCACTCGCCCGCTCGGCGTGCAGCAGGAAGGAACTGTAGACGCCCATCTGGCCCTGCACGATGGAGCTGCGGTCGATGGCGGGGAGCCGCGGGACCATCGGCTTGAGGACGTCCTCGGCGGCCGCCTGGATCTTCTCCACGTCCACGCCCGTCTCGATCCCGAGGACCGCGAAGGACGTGGCGACGACCTCGGTGGGGGAGTTGCCCGCACCGGCACCCAGCCCGGCGAGTGATCCGTCGATCTGGCGTGCCCCTGCGCGAACCGCGAGCACGGAGTTCGCCACCCCGAAGGACATGTTCTGGTGCCCGTGGAAACCGACCTGGGCCTCGTCCCCGATCTCATCGACGAGCGCCTTCACGCGGTCCCCGGCCTGCTCCATGATCAGGGCTCCCGCGGAATCGACGACATAGACGCACTGGCATCCCGCGTCCACCATGATCCTGGCCTGCGCGGCGAGTTCCGCGGGGCTGATCCGGTGGGAGAGCATCAGGAAGCCACCCGTCTCCAGCCCGAGTTCGCGGGCGGCCTGGAAATGCCGGACGGAGATGTCCGCCTCGGTGCAGTGCGTGGCGATGCGGACCATTCCTGCACCGCGCGCGTGGGCCTCCTTCAGGTCAGCCACCGTTCCGAGTCCGGGGAGCAGGAGAACCGCGATCTTCGCGTTGCGTGCCTCGTCCACCGCGACCTCGACCAGATCGAGATCACTGGTGTGGGAGAACCCGTAGTTGAAGGACGATCCGCCGAGGCCGTCGCCGTGGGTGACCTCGATCATCTCGATGTTCGCGTCATCCAGCGCCCGCACGACCGCGCGCACCTGCTCCGGTGTGTACTGGTGGCGGACGGAGTGTGAACCGTCGCGGAGGGTCGTGTCGTTCAGTCTTATCCTGGTCATGTCGGTCCTCTTCTTCTCTGTCGGGGTCACCGGGCTGCGCTGACCGGTGCGGTGGCGGCGTCGTCCCGGCGGAGGAGATCGACGTAGGTGTCGGCGGTCGCGACCGCCGCCGCAGTAATGATGTCGAGGTTTCCGGCGTACTCCGGCAGGTAGTCGGCGGCGCCCCGTACCTCAATGAGGACGGTCACCCGGCCCCATCCCCGCCAGTCGGCACGTGCGGTGTCGAACTGGGGTTCAGCCGTGAGGTGGTATCCGGGAACGTACTTCTGGACGTCGGCGACCATCTGCTGCACGGACTCACGGATCCGGTCCCGGAGCGGGCCGGGCTCCGCGGCCTCCGGGGGAAGGGCACAGTAGACCGTGTTGCGCATGAGCATCGGCGGTTCCACCGGGTTGAGGATGAGGATCGACTTCGCGCGTTTCGCGCCGCCCACCTTCTCCAGGGCGGCCGAGGTCGTCGCCATGAACTCGTCGATGCTGGCGCGGGTTCCCGGTCCGGCGGACCTGGAGGAGATGGAGGCCACGATCTCCGCGTACTCGACGGGCACCACCCTCGAGACGGCGGCGACGATCGGGGTGGTCGCCTGCCCACCGCAGGTGATCATGTTGACGTTGTCCACCGTGCGCAGCGTGTCCATGTTCACGGACGGGCACAGGTGGGGGCCAACGGCGGCCGGGGTCAGGTCGATGGCCCGGATACCCGCCTCCCGGTACCGGGGTGCGTTCGCGCGGTGCGCGCCGGCGGAGGTCGCCTCGAAGACGATGTCCGGTAGCCGGTCACGGGAGAGCAGCCAGTCGACACCACCCGGTGACGCCTCGACGCCGAGCTTCTCTGCGCGGGCGAGACCGTCGGAGGTCGGATCCACGCCGATCATGTACACGGGTTCGATGTTGCGGGAGTTCTTCAGCAGCTTCATCAGCAGATCGGTCCCGATGTTCCCGGGGCCGACGATGGCTGCGGTGTATTTGTCGCTCATGTGGTTTCTTCCCTTTAGGTGAAGGAGGTGGTAAGGGTTCCGAGAGATCCGTAGTCGACCTCCACGACGGTGCCGGGGGCGATGGGGGCGGCGGCGCAGAAGCTGCCGGTGAGGATCAGGTCGCCACGCCGGAGCGTGACCCCCTGCCCGCCCAGGACGCCCGCGAGCCAGACCAGTGGCTCGAGTGGGTGCCCCATGACCGCGGCACCGGTGCCCTCGCCGGTCAGTTCGCCGTCCACGCGCATCGCCGCGGTGACCGAGGGGAGCTGATCCACCGGGATGTCGACGGGAGAGTCGCCGATGACGACCGCACCGCAGGACGCGTTGTCGGCGATGGTGTCCACGAGTCGGATGTCCCAGTCCCGGACCCGGGAATCGATGATCTCCACCGCGAGATACGTCTCATCGATGGCTGCGACGACATCGTCGAAGGTCGCGTCCGCGGACAGATCCGAGCCCAGCCGGAAACCGAGCTCCGGTTCGATCCGGGGCGCGATGAACCGGCCCGCGGCGATCGGCTCGCCGGCGCGGTGGACCATCCCGTCGGTGAAGAACCCGAAGTCGGGGCTGTCGACACCGAGCTGCTGCTGCATGGCGACCGAGGTGAGCCCGATCTTCCTGCCCGCGATCCGCTGACCGGCGGCGGTGAACGCGGCCTCCGTCAGCTGCTGGATGCGGTAGGCGCCGTCGACGTCGAGACCGTCGATCACGGTGCGGGGCGGGGCGACGGGCCGTCGGGTGCGGTAGGCGGCGGCGAGTTCATCGGCCATCCGCTGGTACTGATCTGTCATGGGGGAACGTGACTCCTGGTCGGGCTGGATTGGAGGGGAGGGTGGTGGTCAGGGGAACCGGGTCACCGGGCGGACATGATGCCGAAGCCGGCGATGAACTCCCGGATGGGGCGGTAGTACTCGTACGTCACCCGGTAGCCGCCGGTGGCCGCGTGGAGCGCGGAGAACGCCGCGACCCAGGAGCGGACCTCGTGGGAGGAGTGACCCGCCTCGGCGTCCATCTCATCGGCGGTGTACCGGTCGAACCGCTCCGGATCGGAGGCCGCGCAGGCGTCCATGAAGCCGCGGTCCCACTCGGGGTTTAGGTCGAGAATGTCGGCCTCGCCCTCGGCGAACTTCTTCGCGGTGTCGATGACCCGTTGCTGGCGCGCATTGCGTGCCTCCTCGGTGGGGTGACGCCCGGCGAGGAGGAGGGCGCGCTGTTCATCCGTGGCGGTGGCCCACTGCGGCACCGGCGGATCGTGGCTGAGTCCGCCGGACGCGATGAGCAGGATCCGCTCGTCGCGACCGGCAAGGAACTCGCCCACCGCCTGGCCCATTCTGCGGACCCGGCGCATCGGAACGAACGGCCTGGCGACACCGTTGACGTAGATCGGGATGGTCGGCTTGGCCGCTATGTCCTTCCAGAGCACCTCCAGCGGTTGGACGGCCCCGTGGTCGATCTCCATGCGGCGCGAGATGGCGATGTCGACGTCGCGGTCGATGACGAACTGCGCCATCTCCTCGCTGATGCCGGTCGGCACGTCGAGGGGACCGGCCTGGGAGTCGTAGTCACCGACTCCGAGGGCCTCGTAGCCGATGCAGTAGGGCGGCATCAGGTCGTAGAAGAAGCCGTTGTAGTGGTCCGGGGCGAAGGTGACGACGAGCTCGGGATCGAACTCGTCGACCGCGGCACGGACCGTCGCGAAGGCCTCGTCGAGTTCCGCGGAGACATCGGCGGGTGCGTCGGCGATGCCGAGCAGAGGGCTGTGTGACATCGCCAGCAGCTGGATACTCATGTCGGTTCTCCTTGGTTGTCTGTTCAGGACGTCCGGTCGAGCAGGAAGTCGAGCTGGATCCTGTTGAACGTCTCGGTGTCCTCGTACTGGGGCCAGTGACCGCAGTTCTCCATCACGGCCAGCTGGCCGTTGGGGATGAGTTCCGAGATCCGGCGCCCCTCGTCGACCGGGCCGGAGGGATCCTTGGTGGTCCACAGGACGAGAGCGGGCGCCTGGATCTGGCGGAGATCGTCGTCAGAGAGCATGTTCCGGCGGCGGATCTCGGGGTTCTGGAGCGCCATGTTCATCTCACAGGCCATCTTCCAGTCGTCCTGCTCGAAGATCCGCTGCCGCGTCCGGATCAGGTCATCGGTCACCATCGTCGGGTCGGCCATCAGCCATTCGAGCCGCGCCTTGACCCGCTCCCAGCTGGGATCCTCCGCGGCCTCGGTGGACAGGGTGAGGAGACGTTCCATGACCTTCGGATTGGCCATCGTTCCGCCCATCGTGTTCAGGACGATCCGCTCCACGCGTTCCGGATGCTGCTGCGCCAGGCGGGCTGTGGTCCACCCACCGAGCGATTCGCCGGAGAAGTGGGCCTTCTCGACACCGAGCTCGTCCATGATCGCCAGAACCTGGCCGATGTAGTGTTTGATCTCCAGGGGGTGTTCCGGCTTGGTGCTGTACCCGTGGCCGATGAAGTCGATGGCGTAGACGTTGAAGTGCTCCGCGTGGGCCGCGAGGTTCCGGGCGTAGGCCTCGGCGTGGCCGGTGATCCCGTGGAGCATGAACAGGGTCGGCTTGTCCGGGGTTCCGGCGTGGAGGTAGCGCGTGCGGTAGCCGCCCGCCTCGATGTATCCCTGGTCGAACTCGACCTCGGCGAGATCGTCCCAGGTGCTGGTGTAACTACGGTGGGTCATCTTTATTCTCCTTGGAGCGTGGGGTGGTGAACGCCGTCGGGGCCCGGGGCCGGGGCTCGGTCGGTGCGTGCCGGGTGAGGGCCGGTATCACCGGTGGTAGAGCTGATCGTATGGTCCCCGGGAACGGCCCTCAGCCGGTGTTCCGCGGAGTGGAACACCGGCCGGGTGGCTGTCTCAGGCCTTGAAGACCGCGGTCTCCTGGAAACGCTCCTCCGGGGTCTCCCGGTGGGCCGTCTCCCTGGAGACGTAGATCGCGATCGAGCTGATGATGAAGAGCACGGTCGCGTAGATCGCGACCGGGGTGAGGTCCGCGTTCGTGCCCATGAGCCTGTTGGCGACGAGCGGGGCGGTGCCGGCGCCGAGAATGGCGGAGACCTGGAACGTGATGCCGGCTCCCGTGTAGCGGTGGGCGGGATCGAACTTCTCGGACAGGAAGGCGCCGATGGGGCCGTACTGGGCGGGCTGGACGACGCAGACCATCAGGATCATGCCGATCCACACGTTGGACGGGTCGCCCGTCTGGATCATCCGGAGGACGATCCAGAGCCCCACCACCGAGACCAGGCCACCGAGCAGCATGACGCGACGACGTCCGAACCGGTCGGAGAGCGCAGCGAGTCCCGGCATGACGAAGATCGCGACCACCGAGCCGATGGTCAACATCATCAGCGCGTCTCCCCGGGAGATGGGGTCGGCGGAGTCGGCGCTCTGGCGGACGATGTAGGGGACCATGAAGGATGCCTGGAGGCCCTGGATGAACAGTCCCGCCATGCCGGCGAGGGAGCCGAGGACGAGTTCGCGGGGTGAATCCTGGAGCATCTTCACCAGCGGTACGCCGGTGTGCACGCGGCCTTCGCGCCGGGCGGCCTCGAACTCCGGTGACTCGGTCACCCGTGAACGGAGGTAGAGACCGAACATGACGATTCCCGCGGAGAACAGGAAGGGCACGCGCCAGCCCCAGTCGGTGACGAAGTACCGCTCGGGATTGGCGAAGTTGTCCCCGGAGATCTTGGAGAAGACCGCGAGAACGAGGGTGGAGAGCACGGCGCCCGCGGGGCCGCCCGCGATGGCGAGGGAGGCGCCGAAGCCCTTGTTCTTCCGCTTGGAGTGCTCCATCGCCATGAGCGTCGCGCCCGCCCACTCACCGCCGACGGCCAGCCCCTGCACCGTGCGCAGGACGACGAGGATGATCGGTGCGGCGACCCCGATCTTGTCCGCGGAAGGCATGAGTCCGATGGTCACCGAGACGAGGCCCATGGTCAGCAGGGTGACGACGAGGACGTTCTTTCGTCCGTACTTGTCACCGAAGTGGCCGAACGCCATCGAGCCGATGGGCCTGGAGATGTAGCCGATCAACAGGATGAGGAAGGAGAGGGTCGTGCCGAGCTCCGGGCTCAGTGAACCGAAGAACAGTTTCGGGAACACGAGGCCGGCTGCAGCGGCGTAGAGGAGGAAGTCGTAGTACTCGACGGTGCTGCCGAGGAAGCTGGAGAGAACGGCGCGCCGCCGCTCGCGGGGATCGGCGCTCTCCGGAACGACCGCGCTGGCCGTCGCGGCGAGAGCCGTCGGGTCGGTGCCCGCCGGGGTGGACTGTGTCATGGGTGCTCCAGATGAAGGTAGGGAACGGTGTGTGATCCAAGAGAAGCATCTGTGTTCAATGTGAGCTACAACTCGTTCCGGTGGGTGGTACGGCGTTTCATCAGGCGGAATGCCGGGTCACGGCCCCGACCCCGCGCTCACCGGTGGTGAATGCCTGAGGCGCCACCCGCGATGCGCGGGTGGCGCCTCAGGTCGGACGGAGCGTCCCGACGGTCAGCTCGCCGACCACTCCACGGTCCGGGAGTAGTCCCGGACGTCGACCGGCAGCATCCGCCCGTAGTGGAACTCGAACCGCTGGCTCCGGTAGAACTCCCGGACCGGTTCCCCTCTCTCCGGTGGCGTGGGACGTCGACCCGAATCGCCGCGGTACCCGGCCGTCGCCGTGCGCCCGAACCAGTGCGCGTCGTAGATCTGCTGATCCGCCCACGTCTCCAGGAGCATGAGGTGATTCGGCAGCTCGACGTTCTCGTACCACGCATAGGCGAGGCAGCCGGGTTCCCGTCGGGTGTCGGAGATCTCCCTCGCGGTCAGGTCGCGCATCTCGGGCCCGGCCTCGTAGGTGCCCTGGATGACGATGTCCACCGGCCCACGGGCGGGCCACATCACCGCCGGATCGGGGCGCTCGACGGGCCGCCAGACGGCACCGTCCAGCGCATAGGGCACCCGCCGGTAGATCGCGGTCCCGGTGTCGGTGCAGCGGAGCAGATCATGCAGGACCGGATGGTCCGTGATCCCGCGGAGCAGATCGCCGTACCCGCGCTCGTCGGCGAACAGCAGCGCGAGTGCGTGCTCCTCCTCGCCGGCCGCGAGAGTCGAGTAGACCTCCGCCTGCTCCACCCGCCCGCGGAGCGCGCGGACCTCGTCGAGGAGACCGTCGGGAAGTGCGCCGAAGGTGTGGATGACGCGGATCATCGCTGTTCCCCGAAGTCGACGACCCAGTCGGGCCGCATGTGCTCCGGAGCTGGCGGGCGTCGACGCAGCACTCCCTCGATGAGGTATCCGCCGAGTTCATCGAACACGTCGAAGTAGCCGAACTCGGCGGCGTGTCCCCGCAGGGGGGACCCCATGCACAGACCGTGGCCCGCCCCGGTCATCGCCGCGACCGTGTCCCGCCACTCGTCCTCGTCCGTGGTCATCCAGCTGAACATGTGGTGTATTCCGGGGCCGCGGATGTCCGAGAACTCGCGGTTGTAGTGACTCGGTCCGTGCTTGCACTGGATGATCTCGAAACCGAAGTCCCCCGCCGAGCCCTGCGCGGTGAAGTAGCCGTGGTCGACCTTCTCACCGCGGTACCGGGGATCATCCAGCCGGCCGTGGCCCGTCTGCCAGGTTTTGCACTCGAATCTCGTGATCCCGAAGATGTCCCGGTACGCCTCGAGGCTCCCGAGGACACTGTCGACGATGACGCCGAAGTGGTGGATGCCCTGGAGTGGGGGAAGCACCCCGCTGGTGGGTTCCCGGTCGGTGGCGTCCGTCGCCGGTTCGGCTGCCCCGGTGACCATCTCCACGAGAAATCCACCGAGAGCGTCCCGCGTGTCGTAGAAGGTCCGTCTGGAGCCGTCGATGTCGGCACTGTAGACGGCCGGGATGCCGAGCCGGTCGAAGTGCCCGGCGACATCGTCGCCTCCGGTGGCGAGAACCCGGATGAAGCAGATCCCGGGTCCCTTGGTGAGCAGGTACTCGTTGAATGGCGATTCCCCGCCCGTGGGCTCGACGAGCTCGAAGGTCACGGGTCGGGCGGGGCCGCCCCCGGGGCCCGTCGCGGAGGGCGCGGGCCGGGTCGTCCCGATGGCGGCCCGCCAGGTCCCGGGGGTGGTCGAGGTCGTGCGTCCGTAGCTGACCGCGGACGAGGTCTGCCCCGCGTCGACGTGGGACACGTCCCAGTCGGTGATGCCGTGGATACGGCGGTAGCTGTCCATCGCGGCATCGAGGTCGGTGACGACGATGCCGACGCGGAGGAGGTTCGTTGTCTTCATGGTTCTCCTAGTAGAAGAGGCTCAGGTTCTTGATCAGGATGGTCGCCATGTCGAACCGGATCTCCCGTTCGAGGATGAGGAAGCCGCAGCGCGCGGACTCGTCGCGAACGATGATGTCCCGGCGCTCACCCGAGATGTGGTCCTGGTAGCGTTCCCCGCGGGAGCGGTAGATGTAGAAGTTCGACCGGACGTTGAAGTTGCCGTCCTCCCGCCCGTCCACCCGGACGTTCGTCACGAGATGGCGCGTGCGGGACGCGGGCTCCTCCGCCCAGGCTTTCTGCGTCTGCAGACGGAACACGCGTTGGCGGAGGTACTCCCAGTTCTCCTCGAAGTACACGGAGGTGCCCCGTGGGTAGAACTCGTGCTTCCGCTCCCGGAACACCCTGTTCTCCCGCACCGGCGCCCAGTAGTAGACGTCCGGGTGCATGGTCTCCAGCCAGGCGTCCCACTCCATGTTGTCGACGAGTTCGGCCTCGTCGTAGAGGAAACGGGTGATGGCCCGTTCGGTCTCCGCGGTGACGGGGATGCGTTCCGCCAGTGTCGGGTTCGGGCTGGTCACTTCTGCTCCTTCGGATCGGTGGCTGCGGGGCGTGCGGCGGTGCCGGCCATGGTCCGCTGACGGGACGCGGCCGCCGCCTCGGCACGGACGATGTCGCGCATCGTCGCCGCCGTGGGACCTTCGTGATCGGGGTCGGGGATGATGCTTCCGTCGACGCCCCGGGCCGTGGCGTCCGCCTTGCCCGCGGCTCCGGTCGGTGTGGCCTCCGCGCGCGTCGCCGCCGGGACCCGTGCGGCCGCGTCGGCGGCGTCGAGAGCCGCGTTGGCCTCGTCGATGCCGAACTCCGCCTCCGTGTTGTGTGCGTCGGCACCCTCGGCCATGACCGCGGAGTAGTCGGCGTTCCTGATCTCGGGCTCACCGCCCCGCATGGCCTTGAGCTCCTCCCAGCTGGCTCCGCTCATGAGATCCCGGTAGAACCCGTACATGTTGAGCGCGGCGTTGTCGGAGTAGACGTGGGCGGTGGAACCTCCCGGGTAGCCGTCCTCGTCCGCACTGACGGGAACCCCGCGCATGTTGTAGGTGAACCCGGTCTTCCGGGCCATCGCACCCTGGAGGATGTGCTGCATCTCCTCCCAGTTCTCGGCGTCGTCCTGCTCGAACATGCCGCCGGGGGAGAAGGTGCGCATGACGTCGACACGGATCGCCTCCTTGACGGATTCCGGGGCATCCCTGGGGACGAACGCCCAGGACCAGATCTCCATCTCGTTCGGTCCGCGCGGATGGGTCACCCGGAACGTGTAGTTGCCCAGGAGCATGAAGTTCGGGAAGACGTTCATGTGTCCGCGGATCTCGCGGAACTCGCCCAACCGTTCCTCGATGGCCCCGCGGACCGAGTTCTCCCATTCGATCAACGCGGGCGCGGTGTTCGGGATCTCCCTGCCGCGGCGGCCGAACCAGGCGCCGCCGTGGCCGTAGGGGCTGAAGAACTGGCGTCCGGTGGGGATCTTCTCGCGGCCCTTCTTCCGGTCGAAGGTGTCCGATCCGCTGGCCAGTGCCTCAACGGCCGAGACGTGGCTGATCTCCGAGTGCTGCATGTCGGAGGTCGGCTGCTCGACGTTGAACTTCCAGTTCGCGGGCAGCACCCATTTGTGGACCGCGATCGCCTCCATGCCTCCCTCGTAGCGGTCGAGGTACCCGTCCAGGTAGTACCTGGCGTTCCCGAGGTACTCCTCGAGCGGCGGGATGGTCTCGTCCCAGGAACCGAAGATGAATCCCTTGTAGTTCTCGATGCGGGGCACCTTGATCGCGCTGAGCTTGGACTTGTCGATACCCTGCGGATACGCGGTGTCCTCGTGCGGGATGTCGATGAGATTGCCGGCCAGATCGTAGGCCCAACCATGGAACGAGCACATGAAACCCTTGGACAGGCCCCGGTCGGCACGGCAGATGCGCATGCCCCGGTGACGGCACTGGTTGAGGAAGGCGCTGACGCTGCCGTCCTTCTGCCGCACGACGACGACCGGGTCCTCGCCGATGTAGGCCTGCAGGTAGCTGCCCTTCTTCGGCAGCATGGAGTCGTGCGCGAGGAACACCCAGGTGCGTTGCCACACCTGTTCCAGTTCCTGCTGGTAGATGTCGTCGTCTACGAAAATCCTGCCGGAGACGTATCCTCCGACGGGATCGATGAGTGAATCAATGTCAGGCACGGCGTGCTCCTTGGGCTGTGGGGTGGGTCATGCTGTGTGCCCAATGTAGGGGCCGCCACACCGGGGCCGTGGATGTCGTTCCGGCTCGTGGAACGTCGGGCTCGTGGACGGTGTGACGCGTGCACGTGGAGACGTGTGTCCGGTCTCGCGCCAGCGGTTCTGTGCGAACAGCGTGGTGCCGGTTCCCGGTTCCCCGCGTGGTCGGGATCTCAGATTCCCGGTGTCACCGGCCCGGTTCCACCCACCCACGGTGCCGGTTGCTCTCCTGGGTCTGCGTGCCCGTCGGCTCTGTCCGACTCCGGTGACCGGGTCCCGCAGCTCGCGTGTGGGGAGAACCCTGGACCGGCCGTCGTCGACGCGGGGAACGACCCCTTGGTGGGGTCTGTCACCGCACGCTGTGATCGTGTGGTTGCGGGACGGCCCACCGGACGGTACCGGCCCCGGACCTGGCCCGTCGGATCCCGGGCTGCCGGTTCCGCACCGCCGGAGACACGAAACCGTCAGGCCAGCAGCGCGCCCGCGACGCCGGCGGCGATGACGACGAGTGTGATCGCGAGGCCGAAGAGGAAGGGCTTCACCCCGGCGGTCCTGATCGTGGCGACCGTCACACCCGTTCCCTGGGCGAACATCGCCGCGGCGAACATCCAGTGCTGGAGGGAGCCGACCCCGTCGATCAGTCCCTCCGGCAACGGCACGAGGGTGCGGACGGCGACGAGAACGATGAAGGCCGCGACGAACGCCGGAACGAGGGGAGGGAGCACCACCGAGGTGTCCCCGTCGGCGGCGGCCCGTGCCGCGTGCCGACGTTCGAGAGCCGCGATGATCATCATCATCGGGGCCAGCAGGAGGATACGGCCGAGTTTCACGGTGACCGCGATGGGGAGCACCGCCGCGCCCGCGATACCGCCGGCCGCGACCACCTGGCTGACCTCGTGGACGCTGATGCCGATGAAGATCCCCTCCTGCCGCGGATCCCACCCCGCCAGGTGACCGATGACGGGTGCCAGTGCCAGCAGGATCGTGCCGAGCAGCGCGATGACCGCGATCGCGGTGACGAACTCGTGTTCCTTCTTCTTCGTCAGGACCCCGTCGACCGCGCCGATGGCCGCCGCCCCGCAGATGGAGCAGCCGGCACCGATCAGGAGCGCCTGCTGACGGCGTAGGCCGAATACAGGGGCGAGGAGCGCCGTCGCGGCGAATCCGAGAGTCACTGTGAGGACCGCGACGACCAGGACCGGCCACCCGAGGGCGAGGACGGTGGCGGCCGGGACACCGAGTCCGAGGAGCGCGACACCGACCTTGAGCACGGTCCGTGACGCGACGGCGACCCCGGGGAGCAGTCGCGGGGAGACGGGACGGACGTTGCCGACGACGCTGCCGAGAATGATCGCGACCAGCAGGAGCACGCTGATGCCCGTGGCCCGCTCGATGACCGCGTCCACCCCGAAGGAGACGGCGGCTCCGATGAGACAGAACAACAGTCCGGGTACCGCGGCTCGGGTTTTATTCATGGGACAACCCTAGCGCTTCAGCTGCTGGAGCACAGCAGTTCCCTCACCCGTGGCGGGACGGCTGCGTCGCGGACTCAGGTGGTCCGTTCGAACAGGCCACGGCCCCACCAGTCGTCATCGTCGACGAGACCCGGGGGGCAGGCGAAGATCGCGGAGCTCTCGTACCGCACGAACTCGTTCATGTTGTCGTGGTGCGAGAGATTCGACTGGACGGCGATGAAATCGTCCCGTGGGGAGGCGACGAAGGCGATGAAGAACAGACCGGCATCGAGGTGCCCGTACTCGTCGACACCCCCGACGAAGTTGTAGCCGCGGCGCAGCATGCGGGCGCCGTCATTCGCCGGGGCGCTGGCGAGACGCGAGTGGGCGTGGGCGGGGATGAGCGGGCCGTCCGTACCGTGCCATTCGTTGAAGGGCATCGGGTCCTCCTCGTGTTCCCGACCGATGGGGGCGCCCTCATCCTTCGTCCGACCGAACACCTCCTCCTGTTCGCGGCGGGTCTGCCGGTCCCAGTTCTCCAGCAGCATGCGGATGCGCCGGGCGCAGAGGTAGGATCCCCCGTCCAGCCACGAACCGGTGTCGTGGACCCAGACGTGTTCGTTGATGAGGTTCGTGTACTCGTTCTTCAGGTTCGCCGTACCGTCCTTGAAACCGAAGAGGTTGCGCGGGGTTCCCTGGGTGATCGACGTCGACGCCGTGCGTCCGAATCCGAGCTGTGCCCACCTGACCGTCACGACTCCGTTGCCGGCCATGGTCAGGACCCGGGCGGCGTGGACCGCCACCTGCGGGTCATCCGCGCACGCCTGGATGCAGAGGTCCCCGCGCGAGATCTCCTCGTTGATCTGGTCTCCGGCGAAGTGGGGTAGGTCCTCCAGTTCCTCCGGCCGGGCCTCGGCGAGCCCGAAGCGGTCGTCGAACAGTGACGGGCCGAACCCCACCGTGACCGTCAGCCGCGCCGGGCGCAGCCCCACCGCCTCGCCCGTGTCGGTGGCGACGGCGTTCCGGTCCACTCCGACCGAACCGTCCGGTTCAGCCTCCAGGCCCTGGGACATCCGTCTGGCCATCACGGTCCATGTCCGCAGGAGATCGCGCAGTTCGTCGCGGCTGTCGGTCGCCACGTCGAGGGCGACGAAGTACATGCGTTCCTGTTGCGCGGTGGTGATACCGGACTGGTGCTCGCCGTTGAAGGGCACGGTCTGTGAGTCCCCGTCACCTGCGGGTTCGCCGTCCCGGGGACCGAGGAACCTGTCGGCGCCGACGGCGCCGGCCGCACCGATCCCGGCACCGATCCCGGCACCGGCGAGGAAACCACGCCGGGACAGCGGGCGTCCACCGGTGTTCTTCCGGTCCTTGTTTTCTCCGCTCATCGTGCCACCACCTCCTGCACGGAACCGATCCGTGCGGTCAGTTCGTCGAGTGTGTCCGAGAGATCACGCCGCTGCCGGACGCCGACCCTGTCATAGGGGACGAACCCGTCCCCGTCCCGGAAGGTGTCGAGTCGCTCCTGCAGTTCCGAGTAGCCGGCATCGAGCTGGTCCGGCAATTCCGGGGAGACCGGTTCGATGAGTGGCTCGAGGATCTCGACCGCCGCCCTCGACCCTTCGAGGGAAGCCTGGAAATCGGCGAGCTCCGTGTGGCTGTGCACGTCGATCTCGCCGTGGATCCCGGCGTCGGAGAGACGGTCGATCAGATCCTGTGCGTGGTCGGCGATGTCCACGGCCGTCATGCGGGAATCCGCCCGGACGGCCTCCGCGAGCGCGGCGATGTCATCCCGGAACCCGTCGGCGGTCTCCACTGCGTCGTCGGAGAGTTCCCCCTCCGGTCCCCACAGAACCTCCTCCAGCTCGTGCATGCCACCCCATGCGTCCCCCGGTTCGAGGTCCGTGCTCCGCGCGTCAACGGAGATACCCAGTCGCTCCGCCGTGCCGGACACCGCCGGTGCGATCCGCATGTACGGGGCGCGTGTCGCCAGAAACCGGCTTCGGGCGCGCTCGAGATCCCCGGCCCGGATGGCTTCCCGGAGCTCGCCGGCGGCCTCCGTGGACCTGTCGAGCTGCCCGGCGACGTAGTCGCGGTAGCGGGCGACCGCCTCCGCGGCGACGGGATCGGTGTCCTCCCGCGGCAGGGCGTCGCCGGTCACGGTGATGGTGGTCGATGTCGCGCCGGACCCGGAATCCGGTGCACAGCCCAGGAGATAGTCACCCGGGTCGGTGGCGCTCACGATGAGTTTGCGGGAGCTGTCCGGATCGATCCCGGTGACCTCTCCCACGGGGGTTCCGTCCGGCCCGGTGACGGTGAAGTCCGTTGGCTCGTCACCGTCGTTGCGGACCGTGAAAGTGAGTTCGCCGGTGGTCGCCTGAACCGCGTCCGCATTGATGCGGCAACTGTCGGGGCCCGCCGCGACGGTGAACATTCCCGGCGGTGGAGATGCGGCCTGTTCAGCGGCATCGTCACCCGAGCAGGCCGCGACCGACCACAGGACAGCGATCAGCAGGACCGCCGTCGGTCGGTTGGTTCGTCGATGCATGGGGACGTGGGCTTTCTCGATGGCGTGGGAACGGCAGAAGAAGTTCTACACCTGTCAGGTTACCCACACCTCATGTCCTCGCGTCGTCCGTGGGGTGGCCCTGTCTCGGTTCGGGTGGGTGTGGTGGTCATCGTCCGCTCACTTCGGTGGGTGGAGCCGCCGATACCCGGGGTGGGGTGAGCAGGCGGTGTCGACCGGATGATCCCGCGTAGCTGCGTGCGGAGGTTCTCCGTCCGGTGTACGGACCGGAGTCGGTGTGCACCCGCGCCACCCGTTCTCATCACCGCGGATTCCTGCGTCGCCGTGGTCGCTGGGTCTGTGGACACGTTCGCGGGCCAGCGTCCGTCGACGGATCCCGGTGTCCCGGGGCGCGGAAGCGGTGGACGACCGGAGGCTAGCTCACGCTGCCCGGTGTCGCCGGTTGCGGGTGGGGTGCGTCCGGTGGTCGGCCGGGCACCCGGTGGACCTGACGTGGAACTCCTCGGGGGAGGGGCGCCGGACTCTTCCGGGGTGTACGTGACCGCGGAGCAGAGGCCTCGACCGATGCACCGGTGTCCGCTGCATCGGTTCGGGGTCTCCGCGCCAGAGGTTTTCTGGTTGAGCGGGGGCGGGCACCCTGACGGTGGCCGCCCCCGGATTCCTCCGTGCCGATCCGGGTCAGGAGGCGAAGGTGACCGGAACCTCGGCCACGTCCTTGAAGCCCTCGGAGTGGTCGCCGAAGACCTTGAGCACGCACTCGTCGGTGGTGCAGTCGATGCCTTCGCCGGTGGGGTTGACCGTGAGGGTGAAGGACGCGGTCCCGTCCTCGGCGATCTTCGCCGTGCCGCGCTCGTTCTGCAGCCAGGCCTGGCTCTCGACGTCGCCCATCTCGCCCGTGCAGACCGGGACGGGCGCGCCACCCGGGGTCTGCGCCGCACAGATGGCGCTGTAGTACCCGGCCTCCGGGTTCAGCCCGGTGACCTCGACGGTGAGGGTGTCACCGGCCTTGATCCCCTCGGCCTTGTCCACGGTGATCTTCACGTCCGGCGCTGCGGTTGCGGTCGAGGAGGTCGTGGGGGACAGCTCCGACTGCATCTCGGCGATCCCCTCGGAGACGGACTCACTCATCTCGGAGATGCTGGCGTCGACCTCGGACGGGTCGGTGGTCGATTCCGTCTCGGAGTTCGAGCAGGCCGCGAGGGGGGCGACGAGGATCAGGGATGCGGCGGCGAACGCGGCGGTTCGGGCGGTGAAGAGTCGGGACATGGGATGCCTTTCGTCGTTGGTGGGGACGGACTCCGGGGGACGGTGTCCGTCGGTGCCCGCGGAGCGGCACGGGTGCCGTCGGCGGGGCTCTGCCCGAATTCTATCGTCTACCGGAGTACGGGGTCCTCTGACGAACGCGGGAAATGCTCTGTCAGTGGACCGCCCAGGGGGCAAAAATGAACAGAAGGGTTCACAAATAATAGACCACTCGGTATAGTCCGGGCATCGGGCTCCCGCCGTCGGGATCCCGCGGCAACAGACACACCAGAAGAACCCCCAGGAGGTTCCCATGCTCATCACCGGACTCATACTCGGCGCCGTACTCGGCGCGGTCATGCAGCGCGGGCGGTTCTGCGTGACGGGCATGCTCCGCGACATCTTCACCCGCAGCACGTGGCGCCCGTTCACCGCACTGCTCATCGTCATCTCCGTGCACGCCGTCGGACTCACGGCACTCACATCGGCCGGGGTCATCACACCCGAATACTCGCCCTTCGCACCCGCCGCCGTCATCGTCGGCGCCTTCATCTTCGGTGTCAGCATCGTCCTCGCCGGCGGCTGTGCCTCGGGCACGTGGTACCGCGCGGGGGAGGGCCTGGTCGGTTCCTGGCTCGCCCTGGTCGGGTACGCGTTGTCCGCCGCCGCGATGAAGACCGGTCCGCTGAGCGGGGTCAACGCCTGGCTCAGGCAGTTCACGGTCGATCAGACCACCGTGCCCGCCACCTTCGGGCTCTCCCCCTGGTGGTTCGTCATCGGTCTCGGGGTGCTGACCGCCTACCTCGCGGCGCGCTTCCTCCAGGCGGAGTTCTCCGGCCCGCGTCCGGTCTCCCTCGCCCAGCCGCTGCACCGCAGGCCGCTGCACGTGTACCTCGCCGCGGTGATCATCGGAATCATCGGCGTCATCGCCTGGCCGCTGTCCGCCGCGACCGGCCGCAACGACGGTCTCGGGATCACGACGCCGTCGAAGAACGTCGCCAACTACATCGTCAGCGGGGACGGATCCTTCCTCGACTGGGGTGCGCTCCTCGTCCTCGGGATCCTGGTCGGTGCGCTCGTCGCGGCGAAGGTCTCCGGCGAATTCCGGGTCCGCGTGCCCGACGCGCGCACCTCGTCGCGTGCCGTGGTCGGTGGCATCGGGATGGGGGTCGGTGCCAGCTGGGCCGGCGGCTGCACGGTCGGCAACGGCATGGTCCAGACCTCTCTGTTCACCTATCAGGGCTGGGTGGCGCTCGCGTTCTTCGCCGTCGGCGTCGGCGTCGCCGCGAAGATCTGGCTGAAGCCCTCCGGCCGTAAGACGGCGACCGGAACCTACAGCACCGACGAGAGCGTCGACGGACGCGCCGCCCACCCGGAGACCGCCACCACGTCCGTGGCCGCCCCCGCGTACGCCGTCGCGCCGGTCGCGCTGAAGGTCCGGGAGGAACCGTCCGCTCCGGCTGGGCTCACCGAGGTCGCGCCGGGCGAATTCGTCCTGGACACCCTCGGTGCCGTGTGCCCGTTCCCGCTGATCGAGGCGGTCTCGGCGATGGATGAGCTGCGTTCGGGGCAGACGCTGGTCATCGACTTCGACTGCACCCAGGCCACCGACGCGATTCCGCGCTGGGCTGCCGAGGCCGGGCACGAGGTGACCGAGTTCCGGGCCACCGGGGATGCCGGCTGGCGGATCAAGGTGCGGAAGGGCTGATCACACCGCACCCGCTGCTCCGCCGGGCGGGGGTGTCCGTGGAACTCCGGAAGATAAGGAGAGGCTCGCCTCTTGTGTATTCTTGCACTCGCAATGCAAGAAATCTGCGGTGAATCCAGCTCCGCAGCGCACACAGGAGACCAGCCATGGGCAAAGGCGTATCCGGTTCGATCATGAAGGCGATGGGGGCGAAGGACCACAGGGTCCGCCTCATCGACAGAGAGTGGGTCACCGACAACTACCTCCGGCTCCGACTCCGGTCCGACACCCTGCTCAACCCCGAGGGGGAGAAGCCGGGTGCCTGGATCCGGGCGTGGTTCCCGGATCCGGACGGGGGAGCGAAGGAATTCCAGCGCGGCTACACCATCAGGGACGCCGATCCGGCCACCGGCGAGTTCAGCCTCGAGTTCGTCCTCCACGAACCCGCCGGTCCCGCCTCCCACTGGGCCAGACACGCGGAAGCCGGTGCGGAGATCAGCGCGATGCGGATGTCGGAGGAACCCTTCGTCCAACTCGACCCGCCTCCCCCCGGATACCTGCTCCTCGGGGACGCTTCCGGCTATCCCGCGATCTGCGACATCGCCGCAGCGATCGATCCCTCGGTGCCCGTCGTCATCTACCTGGAGAAGAACAGCGACCCGGACGAACAGCTCCCGCTTCCGGTGGGGGACAACATCACCGCGACCTGGATCGACCCCCTCCCCGAAGGACAGGCGCTCGTGCAGGCCATCCGGGGCGGAGACTGGTCCGGCTGGTTCACCTGGCTCACCGCGGAATCCACCTCCGTCAGGCACGCCCGGACATATCTCAGGCGGGAGTGCGGGGCGACGAAGGCGCTGCTCCACGCGCAGGGATACTGGATCCGTGGGCGGGCCATGGGTGCCTACCGCGACACCGACGCACCGGAACAGCACGCATCACCCCACGACGCGGCCACGACGCCCGCGTCACCGACGCGGGGGGTGCTCGCCGGCGCGAAGACCGCCCTGATTCTCTCCGGGATCGCCCAGGGGTGTCTGTCGGTACTGCAGATCGTCCCGCTGATCCTGTTCGCCCACATCGCGCGGATGTTCCTGGACGGAGCACCCGAGGAGGAGTTCCTCCGGGCCGCGGTCACCGCCCTCGTGGTGATGGGGCTCAGCGGCCTGGGCACCGTGGGGCTGACCACGGCCCTCCACTTCTATGACGCGCACTTCGCCGCCGCCCTGCGCCTCAGGCTCATGGAGAAGGTCACGCGGTTGCCACTCGGATGGTTCAACCGGCGGGAATCGGCGGGCGTGCGGAAACTGATCGGCGGCGACGTCGCCGCCCTGCACCACCTCGTCACCCACGCCGTCCCGGAGGTCGTCGCAGCAGCGGTCACACCCGTTGCGGTTCTCATCTACCTCATGGGCGTGCAGTGGCGACTCGGACTCGTGCTGCTCATCCCCGTCGTGCTCTTCATCGTGGTCATGTCGCGCATGATGGCCCGCGACAGGGATCGGTTCCAGACCTCCCAGCGTCTCGTCGCGGAGGCCAACGCCGTGGTGCAGACACACCTCGAGACCCAACGGGAATCCCGCATATTCGGGGACGACGCGATCGTCGACGTCGACGGCACCATGCGCGAGATCGACGATTTCGTCAGCACCTGGCAGCACGAAACCGCCCCGGCGAAGGTCACGATGGTCATGCTCAACCGCCCCGCCACCGTCATCGCCCTGCTCTGCACCGCGGCATGGCTCTTCCTCCTCGTCGGCTGGATCGATCCGTCGGACCTGATTCCCTTCCTCATCCTCGGGACCTCCTTCGCGGGTCAACTGCTCGCGGTCTCCCACAGCATCGGCGCCCTCCAGCAGGGCCTCAACGCTGTCGCCGGACTCGACCTCCTGCTGGCCACGCCCACCCTCGCGGAACCCGCGGACCGCCCGGGGCTCCCCGGCCACGTCGTCTTCGACCACGTCCGCTTCGGCTACGGGCCCGGCCGGTCCGTACTCCCGGATTTCTCGCTGACCCTCGAACCCGGAACAGTCACCGCCGTCGTCGGTGATTCGGGTGCCGGGAAATCCACCGTCGCCGCTCTGCTCGCCAGGTTGTGGGACGTCGACGGCGGCTCCGTCAGCATCGACGGCCGCGACATCCGCGACCTCAGCCAGAAGGAGCTCTACGGCAGGGTGAGCGTGCTTCTGCAGGACGTGCAGCTGCTGCACACCAGTGTGGCGGAGAACATCGCGCTCGCCGCACCGGGTACGGACCGGAACAGCATCATCGCCGCCGCGGAGGCGGTCGGCATCGCCGATTTCATCGACACGCTCCCAAACGGCTACGACACCGTCATCGACGGCAACCGCCTGTCCGGTGGACAACGGCAACGGATCGGTGTGGCGCGGGCACTGCTCGCCGACACCGACATCGTGGTGCTGGACGAGGCGACGGCCTCCGCCGACCCGGAGAGCGAATGGGCGATCCGTCGGGGACTCGACCGGCTGCTGGCAGGCAAGACCGTACTCATGATCGCCCACCGGTTGCACACCGTGACCGGCGCAGACCGGATCGTCGTCATGAGGGACGGACGCATCACCGAATCCGGTACCCACGGCCAACTCATCGCCGCCGACGGAACGTACGCCGATCTCTGGAAGGCAGGGAGCACACGATGATCGTCACCGACATCCGCCGCATCACCGGCGCCGCGGGAACCACCGCGTTCCGCCGCTTCACCGCACTGACCGTGCTCTCCTCCGGCCTTCAGGTCGCCGCCGTCGTCCTGCTCATACCCCTGCTGCACCACCTCTTCGACCGGGACGCCGCGGGCGCGGGACCCTGGACCGCGGCGCTGATCGCGGTCACCGCCGCCATCTGGATGATCGAACGCAGCGCAGCCGGAACAGGGGTCGAGCTCGGACTGCAGGCCATGCGGGCCGTGGGGCGGCACGGGGTCCGGGCGATCCGGGACACCCCGCTCGAGGAGCTCACACCGGCACGGAAATCGGAACTGCGTTCCCTCATCGGCGGCGGAGGTATCGAACTGACGAGCATGGTCGTCCTGCTCATCACACCCGTCCTGACCGCGGTCTCCTTCACCTGCTTCCTCACGGTCGCGCTCCTGTTCATCGACTGGCGCCTCGCGCCGGTCACCATCGCGGGGTCGGTGCTCCTCCTCGGTGCGGTACTGGTGTCCGAGAGGATCGAACGCGGCGCCGACGACGCCTTCACCGGGGCCACCCTCGAACTCGACGAGAGGCTCGTCGAGTTCGCCGTCGCCCAGCCCGCCCTGCGTACCGCGGGACGGGTGGAGCGTGGATCGACCCACGTAGATGAAGCCGTCGCGGGTGGCGTCCGCGCGGTGCGCAGACTCCTGCTGTGGCAGATCCCGGGACAGATGCTCACCAGCACCGCCCTGCAGCTCACGCTTCTCGGATTCGGCGCGGCGACCTGGCTGGCGTACGACGACGGGCGACTGGACGGCGTCGAGGCGGCCGTGATGGTCATCGTCCTCATGCGCGTCATCGAACAGATCACGGCGGTATCCATGCTCGCCAGCTCCCTCCACACCGTCGGTGCGACGCTGCGCCAGCTCCGCGAGCTCGTCGAGCGTCCGACAACCGTCCCCGGGCGACGCCCCGCCCCAGGGACACTCCGCGCCCGCGGAATCGGTGTCACCCGCCCGGACGGCACCGTCGCGGTGTCAGGGGTGGACCTGGATCTCGAACCCGGGTCGACGACCGTCATAGTCGGCGCCTCCGGGTGCGGTAAATCCACGCTCCTCGACGTGCTGGCGGGTCTCGTCGAACCGACGACCGGCACAGTGTCGGTGGGGGAGCGGCCGGTCAGCGCCGCCGACCTGCGGGCCATGACCACGGCCGTGTTCCAGGACACCGTGCTGGGAAACACGACGATCCGGGACAACCTCCGGATCACCGGCCCGGAACTCGACGAGGTGATCAGTGCCGCCCAGCTGGATTCGGTGCCCGGCTCATCCGGTGACGGGCCCGAGACGAGAGTCGGGGAATCGGGGAACCGGCTCTCCGGCGGCGAGCGCCAGCGGGTCGGCATCGCCCGGGCACTCGCCGCGCCCGGCGACCTGCTCGTCGTCGATGAGGCGACGGCGAATCTCGACGCCCTCAACGAGCGCGCCATCGTCTCGTCGCTCGCCCGGGTGAAGGGGAGGCGCACCACCGTCGTCGTCACCCACCGACCCTCCGTGCTCGAGATCGCCGACCGGGTGCTGGTCATGTCGGGGGGCCGGATCGTCGAGTCGGGGACCCGGGAGGAACTGAGTGCCGCGGGGGGGATCTTCGCCCGGATGGAACGGCAGTGGCGGAACGTCAGGGACTGGCGGGTGTGACCAGGGGCGGAAGATCGGTGCGGGTCGCCTTCCCGATGATCCACCGCAGCAGACCCTCGAGCGGGCCCCGCCTGAACCGCCACCGCCACAGGGAGGCGAGCAGCAGCGCCCCCAGTGCGGAGACCGCGAAGCCGTCCAGATCTGATCCTCCCTCAGCCCCGGGCAGAGATGAGCCGATGTCGTCAGCGTGGTTGTCGTGCTCTTCGTTGTACTCGACGAAGAGCCGTTCCCGTTCGGCGGGGAAATCCGTCCGCACAGGTTCGTCCGGGAAGTCCGCGGCCGGAGCGGACGCCGGATCCGCGTCGCTCAACGGGGCGTACACGGTCCACCCGTGGTAGACCTCCGGCCCATCGGCCTCGTGGGAGGAGGCCCCGTGCCCGACCGACGCCATGAGGGAGAATCCCGTGAGCATCGTCGCGGTGAGCACGTGCGCGACATAGACCGTGAGCGCCATCGAGCCCGTGGCACGCATCGGGTAGAGCAGCACCTCGGCCCAGCGGACGTGGCACGCCAGCAGGCAGAGCCCGACGGTCGCCACGGCGGCACCGACGCTGACCACCACATCCCCCAGCCCACCGCTGTGCGGGGCCGCGGAGAGGAACAGATCCCGGGTGACCGAGAGATCGGGGTCGTGGAAGTCGAAGTCCGGCGAGTCGTGCCCGATGTCGAGCACGTCGAGGCGCCACCACCAGACACCCGTCGCGGCGACCGCCGCCCCGGTCGTCGCGGCAACCGACCACATCCGGGGCCCGGCGTAGATGAGATGGCGGTGCAGCAGGATCCCGGTGATCCCGTAGAGCAGCCAGGCCGGGAGAGGATAACCGAGGGTGATCAGCACCGAATAGAATTCCCCCAGCCGCAGCAGGGTGGTCACCGCCGCGCCCGTGAGAAACAGCACGGCCCACCAGATCACGAGGGTCCGGGTCCGCCACCGAACGGCCGGGGCGAGCAGGATGATCTCGATACCGATGGCCATGAGCACGACGGCGATCAGGGACTGCACGTACGTCAGTACCAGTCCGATCGCGATGACGAGCATGCCCCGGACGTAGAGCCTGCTCCGCGAGGCGGCCAGGCGCTCACCGCCCGCAGCGGCCCCCGTGCTCCCCATGAAACCCAGCGAGACGCCGGCGAGCACCGCGAAGAGGGAGGAGGGCAGGCCCGTCGCCAGCAGGTGCGCCGCGTCACCGGCCGGGGAGTCCGCGGCCACACCGATGTGGGCGAACATCATCCCGAAGATCGCGAGTGCCCGCGCGACGTCGATACCCGCGACCCGCGACCCTGACCCGCCGCCCGATGCGGGGACAGACTGCGTCACGGCGCTGACCTGGGGCACGATGGTCCTCCTTCGATTGCTTCCCCGCAGCGGGCGGGCCGACGGAGTGGAACCTTACCAGCGCCTGAGAGTGCCCCTCAGTCCAGCTCGGGGACGGTGAGTTGTGCGGTCATGGCGATGGTCACCGTTTCCCCGGGTGCCACCGGAACGCCCGCGAGATCCGGGCCCAGGAGAGCGGGTTCGACGCACACGAAGCGCCGCCACTCACCTTCTCCCAGATCGCGCATGCCTGCGGCGTTCTCCGCGCCGGGGTTCCAGACGATGATCGAGTCCGTTCCCCGTCCCGTCACGTCCACCGTCCGGACGCCGTCGGTCAGCGTCGCGGTCGTGCCCGCGGGAGCGGTGACGATGGTGTCGTAGAGACCGTCGAAGGAGATCGCGCCGTCGACGGTGCCGGTGCAATCGGCGACGCGGTCGAGTGCCTGGGAGCCGTCGAGACCGGTCACCGTCGCCTGATCGATGTCGTCGATCAGATAGTAGGGGTGGAAGCCCAGCTGCAGCTGTCGGTCCGCGTCGGTGTCATTGCGTGCGGACAGCTCGACGAAGACGCCGTTCGTGGTCGGGTCCGCACTGAATGACAGATGCCAGCCGCCGTGGTCCAACGTCGCCGCGAGGCCGGTCCCCGTCTCCCGGCAGTCCCACGCCATGCGCCGCGCGAACCCGTGGGCGGGTTCCTCACCCAGGAGGGTCCCGAACCACGGGGCGAGCAGCGGCACCCCGCCACGGATCGGGGTCCCGACCCCGCAGCCGGTGGCGGAGCTGACGAAGAGGAGTTCGCCGCCCGGGGTCTCCACCGACACGAGATGGGCGCCGGCGGGGTGTAGGGTCAGGCCGTTCGAGGTGATCAGATCATGTGCATCCATACCTCCCGAATGTAGTCCTCCGGACACCGGTCCGGCCGGTAGTCTGGGTCCCTATGACGGTCACCACCACCAGCCGACGGTTCGGACACACCTTCCGCAGTCACACCCTCCCGGTCCCCTGGGATCCGGCGGACCCGGATAGGGGCACCCTCGACCTCTACGCCCGCGAGATCATCCCCGACGGCGGGGAGCGGCTTCCCGTCCTCATCTTCCTGCAGGGCGGGCCCGGAAACCCGGCGCCCCGGCCCACCGGAATCAGCGGCTGGATCGCGGAGGTCCTGAAGACCCACCGCCTCGTCCTCCTGGATCAGCGCGGCACGGGGCGCTCCGGGCGGATCGACGCGGCCTGCCCGCACATCGACGCCGCGGACCTCACCGAACGCCTCACGCTCCTGCGCGCGGACCTCATCGTCGAGGACTGCGAGCGGCTCCGCGAGCACCTCGGGGTGGAGCGGGTGGCGCTCTACGGACAGAGCTTCGGCGGCTTCTGCATCACCACGTACCTCTCCCGCCACCCCGAGTGCGTGGACACCGCGCTGCTCACCGGTGGGCTGCCGACGATCAGCCGGGGCATCGACGACGTCTACCGGGCGACCTACACGCAGCTCGCCCGCCGCCACCGGGACTTCTACGCGCGTTTCGACGGGGTCGAGGACCGGATCCGTGAGGTCTGCCACCACCTGGACAACTCCGACGAACGGCTCCCCACCGGGGAACGCCTCAGCTCCCGCAGGTTCCGGCTCATCGGTACGGAGCTCGGTCGTGGTTCCGGGTTCGACACCCTGTCCTACCTCTTCGAGCAGCCCTTCCACGAGGTGAAGGGGGAGAAGCGGCTGCGCCGGGACTTCCTCGACGATGTCGGTGCCCGCGTCAGCCTCGAGCGGCATCCGCTCTACGCCGTGATCCACGAGTCGATCTACGGCGGCACGGTCCCCGGTGCGACCGCGTGGTCCGCGCACCGCACGCGCACCGAGGTCGAGGGCTTCGCCGAGGACGCCGACCCCCGCGACCGCTCCGTGCCCTTCTACCTCACCGGCGAACACGTCTACCCCTGGCAGTTCGAGGAGGACCCGGCGCTGGTTCCGTTCCGGAAGGTCGCCGAGGATCTCGCGGCGAAGGACGACTGGTCCAGCCTCTACGACGCCGACGCGATCGCTTCGTCACCGGCCGCCGCCGCAGCGGCGATCTACGTCGACGACATCTACGTCCCGATGCAGCTGTCGCTGGAGACCGCGGAGGTCTACCGGGACATTCGGCCCCACATCACCAACCGGTTCCAGCACGACGGCATCCACCACGACGGCGCCGGTATCCTCGGACGCCTCATCGAGCTGGTCCGTGACCACTGACAGAGGTTGTTCCGGAGCTTCCACGCGCTAGGGTGGAGGCACCCGGACACCGGGGACGATTCGGAGACGACAGACACCGTCACGGAGGACGCACCACGTGAGTGACAAGGACCACCTGAACACCGGGGCATTCGACGGCACCGGCCACGGTGCCGACATCCCGGAAGAACTCGAGGGCCTGTTCGACGGCTTCCGTGTCGACGAGGAACACCTGCTCCACCTCGACCGGACTCCGCCCCAGGCCTACTCCTGACCGGGTAACACCGCGCCCGGGCCGGGATAGGAGTCCTGGGCTCCGTGCCCCGTGACCGCGTACGCGCCGACCCGCACCGCGTGCCGGGCGGCGGTCACGAGATCGTCGCCGGCGGCGAGCCGGGCCACGAACGCCCCGGCGAACGCGTCCCCCGCACCGGTCGTGTCCACCGGGGTGACCGACGGGCTCGGGATCCGCTGGCGCCGCCCGGGCGTCGCCACCAGTGCACCCTCCGCGCCGAGTGTCAGAACGACCGAGGCGAAACCGGCCTCCACGAGTGCCCGGGCGCAGGCGTCCGGACCGGCCGTGACCGCGGCATCACCGTCGAATCCCAGCTGCGTCAGGATCAGACCGGCCTCGTGCTCGTTCGCCATCAGCGGGTCGGCCCGCAGCAGGGCCGCCCGGTCGACCTCCACCACGGGAGCGAGATTGACCACGACCCGTCCCGTGGCCGCCCGCACCGCGGCGAGAAAACCGGACGCCGGTATCTCGCCCTGCAGCAGCACGATCCCCGCATCCGTCACCGTTCCCCGCCGCCTGCCGACGAGGTCCGCGTCCACTGCTGCGTTCGCGCCGGGAATGACCATGATCGAATTCTCCCCGGTCTCATCCACGGTGATCACCGCGAGACCGGTCGCGCCGGGAACCTCCTCCACGGCGGACAAGTCCACACCGGAGGACCGGAGGACCGCTGTCGCCGGTGCCGCGTACGCGTCATCGCCCACGGCTCCGACGAACCGGACCTCCGCGCCCTGCAGCGCGGCGGCGACCGCCTGATTCGCCCCCTTTCCCCCGGGGGAGATGCCGCCGCCCGACGCCATGACGGTCTCGCCGGGCCCCGGTCGCCGCGCGACGGTGACGGTGAGATCGGCGTTGATCGATCCGACGACGGTGACGGAGAGTGGCTGCTCGTTCATGTGTTTCCTCGGGGCCTCGGGAGCTGGACCGGATCAGGGGATTCCGGCGGGGTTGAATCCTCAACCGTTGCGGACCATTGTGCCAGCGCGACGGTGCCTGGCCCGGGCAGGTCTCCCGGTGTCGGCCGCGGTGACCGGCCCGCCGGCCGCGCTTCCGTCAGCTCCCGGCCCGGCGGTGCAGCAGCTCGTGCAGGGCCTCGGCGTTCCCGACGGCGTCATCCACGGGATGGTGGGTGTGCGGCGTGCGGCGCAGCTTCTTCCACCGGTGGGCGTCGTCGAAATCCCCGGTCAGCCCGGCGTGGAAATCCCCGATCCGGCGGGCGGAGAAACCGAAGGGGTTGTCCCGGCCGAGGCTGTCGAACAGCCACGCGATCCACATGAAGTCGAAGGCGGGATTGTCGCTGACGAGGGTCGGACGAGCGTTCGTACGGGCCGCGAGCCACCGCTCGAGCGACCGGGCGACCGGCAGCGGGTCGACGGCCGGCGCCGCCGGATCGGGGACCGGTACCGGACCGTCGGCGGGCAGGGTCCCGACGAGGACGGCGTGGAAGGTGTCCCGGCACCGATCGACCGCGGGGACGTCCCGGAAGTGCACCACCCCGAACTCCGTCATGACACCGGAGAACGGGGTCGCCGAGGTGGCCTCTACATCGATGATGAAGTACCGGCTCATGCGCCCACCGACCGCACGGGTACTACGTCTCCCGCCAGATCCTGAGTCCGGCACGGATCAGCGGGATCTGCAGGGGGAGACGGAGGTACGCGATGGCCTGCAGCCACGGTGCCTTGTTCCTGAAGTCCCACGCCATCTTCATGTTCCCGGGCCAGACCCCCGTCATCAGGACCGCGGTCGCCAGACCCCCGAGACGCCGGGTCTTCGGGACCGCGAGCAGGAGAGCCGTGCCGAGTTCGAGGTACCCCGAGCCGTAGGTCCAGGCCCGGCGTTCGCCGGGCAGTTGCGCGGGGACGAGCCTGTCGAATCCCTCCGGGCGGAGGAAGTGCATGATTCCCGCGAAGCTGAACAGTGTGATCAGGAAACGTCTCATGGGTTTCGAGCCTACCTCCGGGATCGCTGCGCGGGGCCCGGTCGAGGGTCGGCGGGTCAGCGGACCTCGACGCGGTTCGAGATTCCGCCGAGTCCGGAGATCTCGATGGTGACGGTGTCTCCGTCCGTGAGCATCTCCCTGGGGGACCTGGCCCATCCGACTCCCCCGGACGTCCCCGTCGCGATGACGTCGCCGGGACGGAGATCGATGAAGGTGGTGATGAACCGCACCAGGGCCGCCGGGTCGAAGACCAGCTCCCGGGTCCGGGCGTGCTGTTTCCGGGCCCCGTTGATCCGGGTGACCAGCGTCGCCTCCCCGGGGTTGAATCCGTCCGCCGTGGTGAGCCACGGGCCGAATCCGGACGCGGACGCCAGGTTCTTCCCCTGCAGCCACTGGGCGGTCCGGTACTGCAGATCCCGCATGGTGAAGTCGTCGAACACCGCGTATCCGGCGATGGCGGCTTCCGCGGTCGCGGTGTCCGGGGCCCCGCCGAGTGCGACGTGTCTGCCGATGACGACCGCGAGCTCGCCCTCGAAGTCGAGCGCCCCGGCGTTCGCCGCGGGGACGGTGACCCGGTCGAAGGGTCCGGTCAGTGCATCGGCGAACTTGGCGAAGAGCGTCGGTACATCGGGAAGCTCATGTCCCATCTCCGTGATGTGGTCGGCGTAGTTCAGGCCGGTGCAAAGGATCTTCCCGGGGCGCGGGATGACGGGGGCGATGTCCGCTCCGGTGATCTCCACCGGCTCACCGGCCCGCCCGGACACGAGTTCCCGCCAGTCGTCGTGCCGGAGCAGGTCGCCGACGTCGGTCACCCCGTCGACGGTGATCGGGTGAACGGAGAACACCGTGGAGGCGGCGTCGCCGGAGCGCAGCGCCCCGGCGAGGCTCGCCTCCGCGGTCCTGGGATCGGCGAGACGCCCCGGAAGGGTGTCGCCGTCACTCGTACGGAAGGTCAGCAGCTGCATGCGCTGATCGTATATCACCCCGGATCCGGGCGACGGGTGGTTCAAGGACGCGCCGGTCCCGGGGACGTCGCGTCCGGGATCCCGGGAATCACGCCCTCGTCACCGCCGGTGAGAACCGACGGAGCGTGGATGTCGGGAGGGGATGGGGGCGTGGTGGTGAATCTCGGACCGGGCCCGGGATCATTGAGGTGCCCGACACGGTCATTCCGTGCGGTTCGCCCGCAGGCCACGGACGGGCGGCCCGGCCTCATCCCGTGTCAGTACGTCGGGTGTGACGGCGGGGCCCGACGGCGACCGGTTCACAACGGTGCCGGAACCTTGACCGCGTGGCTGCGGAGAACGGACGCGGCCGTGGTCGCCCAGGAGGCCGCGGCGACGAGGGCGACGATGATCAGACACATGATGATCACGGCGCTCCCGGAGGTTGCATCCGAGGCGAGGGCGGGCACGCTGACCGCGGAGAGCACGAGTGCGGCGACCCACCACACCTTCGCCGCGGTGGCCCACAGATGGGCGCGACGACGCAGATCCGAGCGGATCAGCCCGAGTTCGACGTCCGGAACCGCGTCGTCGTCGCGCCCGAGGATGTAGCTGTCCAGGAGCGGAAAGTCCCGCAGCGGTGGACAATCGGAGTCGGTGAGCAGTTCGAACTCGGCCACCCGGTCACCGGGCCGGGACTTCAGGGCGGTCGCCCACGCCCGCCGTGCGGTTGTCCGCGCCCCGGCGAGACTGATGAGCGTCACGAGCGCGTGGGAGAGTCCGACCACGAAGACCGCCACGGCGATGTATCCCGTCATCGGAGGACATCCCCGGGGCGGAGGAAGGCGTTGGCGCAGAAGAACAGGCACAGTGCGACGCTCGACAGCAGGCACCCGGTGTGGACACCGGGGCCGGAGCCGTCCGCGAGACCGTGAATGAGGAGCGCCAGGCCGATCCCCAGGGTGACGCAGCAGAGGAACGTCGCGACCACCCAGGAGGTCAACTGGCGCTGCGCCGTGGGCCGGAGCAGATGGGGCTCGGTCCCCGACGGCAGGCGCCAGAGGTTGAGGAACGTCGCCGCGGGACGGGACCTCCGGCGGTGCCCCGACGACGCCCGCCGGTGGGGTGCGGGCAGTGGCCGCTCATCTTCCGTGGGTGGTGCGGTGACCGTCCGTCGCTCCACCCGGGGTTCCGGTACCGGGGGGACGGGACGGTGTGGGATCTCGGGCGCGGACGGTCGGCGGGAGTGCACCTTCCGGCGGAACAACTCGGCGGGTTCCGCGTCCGTCGGGGAGGCGGTGACGGTTGCCGCCGATTCCCCGGAATGCGTCGGTGGCGGCCACGATGCGACGACCGGGGCGCCGTGGCTGATCGCGATGAAGTCGGCGCCGGTGGGTACCCGGAACGACTCGGTGTTCAGCCGGACGACGGGGGCGGGGGAGACGACGTCGTCATCGCTGCGGGCGTGCCGACCCCGGGGCGTCGTCATCTCGGCCGTCCTCTCTCGTCGTCGGGCGTGGACACCGGGTCGGTGCGCCGATCCGGGACGTACTTCCTCTACTGGACACTATAAGACAGTCCCCATGGAAACGTTCACCCCGGGACGGGATCGTGTCCTGTTCCGGGGTGAGATGTGAAACGGCTGGTCAAAGCCTGTGCGGGGGAGGGGCTCAGGCCATTCGGGTGGCCGCGGCCATGTCCGACCTGATCCGCTCCAGGCGTGCTGCGGCGGCCGCACGGGGGATGGCGCCGTCGGGCCCCACCGGCATGACCACCTCGAGATAGCACTTGAGTTTCGGTTCGGTTCCGGAGGGTCGCACGATGACGCGGTCATCGTCCCGGGTGACCAGGAGCATGCCGTCGGTGGGAGGAAGACCCCGGTACCCGTCGAGGAGATCCGCGCAGTCCACGACGGGCGAACCGGCGAGCTCCGCCGGGGGCGCCGAACGCAGGGTCCGCATGCCCTCCGTGATGAGTGAGGTGTCCGCCACCCGGAAGGTCAGGGGTGCCGTGGCGTGCAGACCGTGCCTCCGGGCGAGGTCGTCGAGCTCGTCCCGCAGCGACCGCCCGTCGGACTTCAGCCCGGCGGCCAGCGAGCACATGGTCACCGCAGCCGTCACCCCGTCCTTGTCGCGGACATGCGTGGGGTCGCAGCAGTAGCCGATCGCCTCCTCGTAGCCGAAGATCATGTCCGGGGTCCGGGCGATCCACTTGAACCCGGTCAGTGTCGACCGGTGCCGCAGGCCGTGGTGCTCCGCGATCCGGCCGAGCAGACGCCCCGAGACGATGGAGTTCGCCAGCACCGCGTCCTCCCCGGTGCAACCGGTCTCCCGTCGGGAGGCGAGGAACTCGCCGAGCAGAGCCCCGATCTCATCGCCGGTGAGCTGACGCCACCCACCGGGAGCGTCCGCGTCCGGGACGGCTGTGGAGCAGCGGTCGGCGTCCGGGTCGAGCGCGATGATGATGTCGGCGTCGATCTCCCGGGCCAGATCCATCGACAGGTCGAGGGCACCGGGCTCCTCCGGGTTCGGGAACGCGACGGTGGGGAAGTCCGGGTCCGGATCAGCCTGGCCGGGAACGAGGCGCACGTCCGTGAATCCGGCCGCTTCCAGGGCGCGGGCCGCGGTGGCCCCACCGACGCCGTGCATCGGGGTGAGCACCACCCGGAGATCCGAGCGGGCCCGACCCGTCGCCGGGAACGCCCGGCCGATCTCCTCGGCACGGGCAAGGTAGGCGTCCAGGACATCGACGTGCTCCACCTTCTCCCAGGCGAGCGCGATCTCGTCGGCGGGAGGCGCCGCGGCGATGGCCCCGGCGATCTCGGCATCCGCGGGGCTGATCAGCTGGACACCCTCCGCGGGGCCCCGGGCGACCCGACCACCCAGGTAGACCTTGTAGCCGTTGTCGTCGGGTGGGTTGTGGGACGCGGTGACCATGATTCCCGCGTCCGCGCCCAGATGCCGGACCGCGAACGCGGTGACCGGGGTGGGCAGCTGTGCGGGCAGGACCAGCGCGCGTCCCCCCGCCGCGGCGACCACACCCGCCGCGGCCTTCCGGAAGTCGGCGGAACCGTGGCGGGCGTCGCAGCCGATCACCACGGTGGGGGTGTCGTCGACCTGATCGTTCAGCCACGACATCAGTCCGTGGGTGGCGCGGGTGACCACGGCACGGTTCATCCGGGTCTCGCCGGCGCCGACCCTGCCCCGCAGGCCGGCGGTGCCGAACATCAGGGGTCCGGCGAAGCGGGACTCCAGCTCCGTCACGGCTGCGCTGTCCGCCGCGGAGTTCGCCGCCGAGTCGATGAGTTGGTTGAGTTCCTCCCGCGTCGCTGGATCGGGGTCGTGGGACGCCCAGTCGCGGGCACGGTCGATGATCGTCATGCAGATCACGTCTTTCTGGCGGAATGGGGGTGTTTCGTGTCAGTCGTCGAGTCCGTCGAGGACGGCGGCGGAGGAGGACAGCCCGAGTCGGGTGGCTCCGGCCTCGACCATCGCCACGGCGTCCCAGGCACTGCGGATGCCGCCGGAGGCCTTGACCCCGAGTCGGCCGCCGACGGTGTCGGCCATGAGTTTCACCGCGTGCACGCTGGCGCCGCCCGCCGGGTGGAATCCGGTGGAGGTCTTGACGAAGTCGGCACCGGCGGCCTCGGCGGCGCGGCAGGCCGCGACGATCTCGTCGTCGTCCAGTGCGGCGGACTCGATGATGACCTTCAGGACGACCGGTGCGGGGCAGGCCTCGCGGACGGCGCGGATCTCGGCCTCGAGCTCGTCGAAGCGATTCTCCTTCGCCAGGGCGATGTTGATGACCATGTCGACCTCCCCGGCGCCGTCACTGACGGCGCGGGCGGCCTCCGCGGCCTTGATCCCGGGCTTGACCGCGCCGGAGGGGAACCCGACGACCGTGGCGACGTGCAGCCCTTCGGGTACCTCGACGGGTAGCTGTGACGGGGAGACGCAGACGGAGTAGCAGTTCAGCTCCGCGGCCTCGGTGACGAGATCCGCAACCTGGTCCGCGGTGGCCTCCGGCTTGAGCAGGGTGTGGTCGATGATGCGGGCGATGTCTGCGCGGGTGTGTGCGGTCATGTCTTCTCAGGTCTCCTTGGAAGGTCAGTTGATGCGGTCGAGGATGGCGGATTCGCGAGCCGGGACGTCGCTGCCCGTCGGTGCGAGACTGTAGCCCCCGTTGAGGGACTCGATGGCCCGCCCGAAGCGCTCGGGGGTGTCGGTGTGCAGTGTGAACAGTTTCTGGCCGGCGGTGACGGTGTCTCCGGGTACGGCATGGATCTCCACGCCGGCCCCCGCCTGGACGCTGTCCTCCTTGCGGGCGCGCCCGGCGCCGAGGCGCCAGCTGGCGACGCCGACGGGGAGCGCGTCGAGACGCTCCAGGACGCCGTCCCGGTCGGCCGTTACCACGTGGGTGTGGGCGGCCGTGGGCAGCTCCGCGTCCGGGTCGCCACCCTGGGCGCGGATCATCCTCCGCCAGGTGTCCATCGCCCGCCCGTCGGCGAGCGCCGCCTCGACGTCGGCGTCGCGGACCCCGGCGGCGTCGAGCATCTCCCGTGCGAGTTCCACGGTGAGCTCGACGACGTCCGCCGGTCCGCCACCGGCGAGCACCTCGAGGGATTCACGCACCTCGAGGGCGTTGCCCACGGTGCGGCCCAGGGGAGTGGACATGTCGGTGAGCAGGGCGCGGGTGTCGACGTCCGCGGCGCGGCCCAGGTCGACCATCGTCCGGGCGAGTTCGCGGGCGGTGTCCGGGTCCTTCATGAACGCGCCGTCGCCGACCTTGACGTCGAGGACCAGAGCCGAGGTACCCTCGGCGATCTTCTTGCTCATGATGGAGCTGGCGATCAGCGGGATCGAGTCGACGGTGCCGGTGATGTCGCGCAGGGCGTAGAGCTTGCGGTCGGCCGGGGCGAGTCCGGTTCCGGCGGCGCAGACGATGCACCCCGGATCGCGGAGGATCTCCATCATGCGTTCCGTGGAGATGTCCGCCCGCCATCCGGGGATCGACTCGAGCTTGTCGAGGGTGCCGCCGGTGTGGCCGAGCCCACGGCCCGACAGCTGCGGGACGGCGACGCCGAAGGAGGCGACGAGGGGTGCGAGAGGGAGCGTGATCTTGTCGCCCACGCCGCCCGTGGAGTGCTTGTCCGTCGTGGGCTTGCCCAGTCCGGAGAAGTCGAGGCGTTCGCCGGAGTCGATCATGGCCCGGGTCCACCGGCTGGTCTCCCCTGTGGTCATTCCGTTGAGGAAGATGGCCATCGCGAGGGCGGCCATCTGCTCGTCCCCGACGCCTCCGTTGGTGTACGCGTCGATGATCCAGTCGATCTCGGCTCCGCTGAGTTCACCTCCGTCCCGCTTGGTCCGGATGATGTCCACGGTGTCGAATGTCGTTCCCATGTCCTTCTCCTTGTGCCGGTCGCGATGTGACCGGGAATAAATCCGCGAAACCCTTGTGCGGTGGTCCACAACCCGATTATCATAATGCGGTGAACAAATGTCAATGAATAAGTTGACAACTGTTCATGTGATCTCAGTCCCCGCCCCGAAGGACCTGACATGGCAGTCTCCGACGCAGAACTCCTCGACCAGGCCCGCGCCGCCGTGCACAGCGCCTACGCCCCCTACTCGGACTTCCCGGTGGGCGCAGCGCTCCTCCTCGAGGACGGTCGGATCGTCACCGGGTGCAACGTGGAGAACGCCTCCTACGGTCTGACGATCTGCGCCGAACGGACCGCGGTGGGCCGGATGATCGCCGAGCGTGAGCGGGACCGGGCGACCGGGGAACGCCCGCACATCATCGCGACCGCCGTCGTCGGACTGAAAGCGGCCCCCTGTCATCCCTGCGGTGCGTGCCGGCAGGTGCTCGGGGAATTCAGCTGCGACCGGGTGATCGTCGAGGGGCCCTCCGGGGACCCGGTCAGCATCGCCTTCACCGACCTCCTGCCGCACGCCTTCGGGCCGGACGCCCTCTAGGGCCTCCCCGCACGACTCTCACCGCCAACCGAACCGACCGATAGGAGCCCCCATGGACCGCTTCCAGGGACTGCTGGGTATAGCCGTCATCTTCGGCCTCGCCATACTCTTCTCCCGACACCGCTCCGCCATCAGGTGGCGCACTCTGGGGGTCGGCCTGCTCCTCCAGGTCTCCTTCGCCCTCCTCGTGCTCAAATGGGACGTCGGCTTCAACGCCCTGAAATCCGTGGCACACGGACTCGAGAAACTCACCGACTTCACCAACGTCGGCACCCAGTTCGTGTTCGGCGGCCTGTTCGGCGGCGACAACGGTTTCGTCTTTGCGCTGAACGTCCTCCCCGTCATCATCGTTCTGGGCGCGATCATCGGCGCCCTCTACTACCTCCGGGTGATCCAGTACTTCGTCGACATCCTGGGCGGCGCGCTCAAGTGGCTGCTCGGCACCTCCAAGGTGGAGAGCGTCTTCGCCTCCACCGTGATCTTCCTCGGCCAGTCCGAGGCTCCGCTCGTCGTCGCGCCCTATCTCCCGAAACTGACCCGCAGTGAGCTCTTCGCATGCATGACCGGCGGCTTCGCCTCGGTCGCCGGGTCCACCCTCATCGGATACTCGCTCCTCGGCGCGCCGCTCGAGTACCTGCTCGCTGCCTCCCTGATGAACGCGCCGGGCTCCCTGATCGTCGCCAAGGCATTCATGCCCGAGACCGAGGAATCCGATCTCGACGCCGGCATCCGGGACGTCCGTGACACCGAGTCTAAGAACATCATCGACGCCATCGGTTCCGGGGCGATGGCCGGTGGCAGGATCGCCGTCGCCGTCGGTTGCCTGCTCATCGCCTTCATCGCCCTGATCACCATGCTCTCCGCGATGCTAGCCGGAATCGGTGGCTGGTTCGGGCAGGACAACTGGTCACTGGAGGCGTTGTTCGGAGTGCTCTTCGCGCCCGTCGCCTGGCTGATCGGTGTTCCCTGGTCGGAGGCCCTCGGCGTGGGCAACTTCATCGGGCAGAAGACGGTGATCAACGAGTTCGTCGGATTCTCCTCATTCGGTCCGCAGATCGACTCCTTCTCCCCGAAGACCGTGATGATCACGACCTTCGCACTGGCGGGTTTCGCGAACTTCAGCTCCATCGCCATCCAGATCGGTGCGATCGGCGGTCTCGTCCCCGAGCGTCGTGGCGAGGTCGCGAAGCTCGGCCCCTGGGCGCTGCTCGGTGGGTTCACCGTCAACATGCTCAACGCCGCCATTGTCGGTGTCGTCGCGCTCTGACGCCGTTGCAGGGAGGAGTCTCCGTGGGTCGGGTCCGGAGGTTTCCGCCTCCGACCCGGCTCTGTTCCCCCCTCGGGGGAGGCGACGGTGTCATGCGTCCGGTCTGATGGGATTTGGTCGCCCCCGGGGGCGCCGGGGGTGAACTTTTGCATCAGATACCAGAGTGTGACGCGAGACACCAGGTATCCGGGTAGTGTGTTGTGGAACACACGGTGGGGTCGTGTCGTCGACCCCTCCCACACCCGACTGAGGAGGCGGACAGAATGACCACCACGAACACGATGTCGCAAGCGGACACGGACACCTCCGGTGATATCGAAACCGGCAGCGTGCATGACTGGGTCGGGAAACTGGCGGACATCACCGCCAGGGTCGATCAACTCGACCCCGGGGATGCTGCCGCGGAGTTGGCGACGTTGTTCACCGAGGACGCCTGTTGGCGTGATCTCGCCTCCTTCACCTGGAACATCCACACCGCCGAGGGGCTCGACTCGATCACCGCGATGATCCGGGAAACATGGCCGCGCTGCGCCATGCGGAACCTGGAGGTGGTCGATCCCGGCGAGGACGACTGGTCCTTCCTCACATTCGACACCGCGGATTTCCACTGTCGCGGCGTGGTGCGTCTACGTGAGGGTAAGGCGGCGATGCTCACCACCTCGGCCCAGCAACTGATCGACCACCCGGAGGCGGCCGGGCGCAACCGCGAGTTGGGAGCACGGCACGGCCGCCCGGGCGAGGACAGGCGGAACTGGTCGGACCGGAGGGCGGACCGGCGGGCCGCGCTCGGCGTCAGCGAGCAGCCTTTCACCCTGATCGTCGGCGGTGGGCAGGGCGGTATCGCGCTGGGGGCGCGGCTGAAGCGGCTCGGTGTACCGGCCCTGATCATCGACCGCCACCCACGTCCGGGCGACCAGTGGCGGAGCCGCTACCACTCCCTGTGTCTGCACGATCCGGTCTGGTACGATCACCTGCCCTACCTGCCTTTCCCCGATCACTGGCCGGTGTTCACCCCGAAGGACCGGATGGGGGACTGGCTGGAGCACTACGTCGGGATCATGGATCTCGACTACTGGTCGGATACCTCGTGCATCTCGGCTGATTTCGATGAGCACATGGGACGGTGGACCGTCGAGGTCAGCCGCAACGGGGAGAACCTGACCCTGAATCCGGAGCACCTGGTGCTGGCCACCGGTATGTCCGGGGTCCCGAACGTGCCGACGCTACCCGGGCAGGAGAATTTCGCCGGGGAGATCAGGCACTCCTCCCAGCATCCGGGCGGCGGTGCCGATGCCGGGAAGAACGTTGTCGTGCTGGGGGCGAACAACTCCGCTCACGACATATGTGCCGATCTGTTCGCGAACGGGGCACACCCCGTGATGATCCAGCGGTCCCCGACGCACATCGTCCGGTCGGAGTCGTTGATGAGGGAGGTGTTCGGGCCGCTCTACTCCGAGGACGCCCTCGAATCGGGGATCGACACCGAAACCGCGGATCTGTTGTTCGCCTCGATCCCGTACCGGCATCTCGCGGAGGCGCAGAAGCCCATCTTCGACCGCATCCGTGAGCAGGACGCCGAGTTCTACCGGCAGCTCGAGGACGCCGGCTTCCTGCTCGACTTCGGTGAGGACGGGTCGGGACTGTTCCTGAAGTACCTCCGTCGGGCCTCCGGATACTACATCGACGTCGGAGCCTCCCAGCTCATCATCGACGGTGACATCGAACTGCACTCCGGGGTCACGATCGAGGAGGTGAAACAGCGCTCGGTCGTACTCACGGACGGCACGGAGATCCCCGCCGACGTCATCGTCCTCGCCACCGGGTACGGATCCATGAGCGGTTGGGCCGCCCAGTTGATCTCCCCGGAGGTCGCCCGGTCGGTGGGCCGGTGCTGGGGGCTGGGGTCGGGGACGACGAAGGATCCCGGGCCGTGGGAGGGGGAGCTGCGGAACATGTGGAAACCCACGCGCCAGACGAATCTGTGGTTCCACGGTGGGAATCTGCACCAGTCGCGCCACTACAGCAGGTATCTCGCACTGCAGCTCAAGGCTCGGCTGGAGGGGTTGGAGACCCCCGTCTACGCCCTGCCTGAGGTCCACCATCCCGAGTGATCTGTGCCGCGAACTGCTGTCTCAGCGGCCGGTCGGGACACTCTTTGCCCGGGCATCATCGTTCTCAGCCGCGTTTCCCCGCGGTGCCGTCGGACCCGGCCGGGCCCGCTGCATCCAGCACCCGCAGCGCCGTCGGCCGGTCGATGATCAGGTGGGTCGCAAGGCCCATGTCCAGCGCAGTCGATATTGCGGTGGTCTTGGCCGCACCGCCGGCGATGAGCAGCCGGATCGGCCGGGACGCGAGCTCATCAAGAGTGATGCCCACGGTCCGGTCGTCGATGCTCGGCACCGCTGTCCCGCCGGCCGCGGTGAAGAACCGGGAGCAGGCATCGCCCGCCGCACGGTCGAGCAGCTGGTCCACCTCGTTCTCCGAGAGGTACCCCAGATTCAGCAGGAGGGAACTCCGGTGCACGTCGCCGACCGTGAACGTGACCAGATCGGTGTCCCGGCCGGCGGCGAGGATCCGGGAGATGTGCCGGTCCCGTTCCACGATCCGCTTCGTCTCCTCGGAATCGAAGATCACCGGCAGTGGAAGCGTCCGGGCGGTCGCGTTGAACGCGAGACAGAAGGAGTTGATCGTCTCGAGGTCGAAGGTGGACCGCTCCGAATGCGAGGTACCGCCCTTCAGCTGCACGATCTCGACCCCGCGTCGGTCCGTGTGCTCCAACTGCGCCGCGACCGAGTACATCGTGTCACCCCAGGAGACGCCCACCTTCATGCCGTCGGTGACGAGTTCCTGCAGCGCCGCTGCGCCAAGTTTTCCCAGTTCACGGAGTAGATCGGCATCGGTGTCCCGGGGGAGATGAGCCAGGCGGACATCGGCGAGCCCGAACCGGGAGACGAGCTGCTTCGCCAGTGCGGAGTCGACCTCGCGGGGGTCGTGGATCTCGATGGTGACGAAACCACGCTGCTTCCCCAGCTGAATGAGCTTCGCCGCGGTGGGCCGTGACACCCCGAGCTCCGCGGCGACCTCGGCCTGCGACATACCACGCTCGAAGTACAGCTTCACCGCGGTCAGTGCCTGCTCGTCGCGTGCGTCCACGGGAAGCTCCTCGGGGTCAGATGGGGTGCCGGGATCATGCTGCCTGTTCATCGTAACCGCCGGGTTTCCCCGTTCCGCACCCAGGTGGCGGCCAGCCTGACGCCGGTGCCGCCGTGGACCTGTGAAGGCGGGGTCAGTGCAGTGCACCCAGCTCCCGCAGCGCGCCGGCGAACGCCCGGATCTGTTCCGGGGTGTGCTCCGCGGTGACGGTCACCCGGAGGATCGCCGCACCGCGGGCGACGGTCGGCCACCGGATCGCGGGCACGAAGAAACCGCTCTCCACCAGCTCCCGGGACTGCGCCATCGCACGACCCTCGTCACCCACCGGGACCGGGATGATCGGACTCACCTGCCCCCGAACACCCAGCCGTCCGGCGCATTCGCGGACGTTGGCGTGGAGCCGGGCAACGAGCTCCGGCGCCCCGTCGAGCACATCGACCGCCGCTTCAACCCCGGCGACGGTGGCCGCGGAGGGGGCCGTGGAGTAGACGAAGCCGCGGGCCTGATTGCGCAGCAGGACGGCCACCGTCGACGGACACACCACGAAACCACCTTCACCACCCAGCGCCTTGCTCGCGGTACCGACGAGGAGATCCGGGCGCGCCCCGTGGTGCTCGACACTGCCGCGTCCCGTCGCCCCCAGGGTGCCCACGCCGTGGGCGTCGTCGATCATCGTCCAGGCTCCGTGCCGTTCCGCGACCGCGACGAGACCCGCCAGATCCGCCAGATCCCCGTCCATCGAGAACACCCCGTCGCTGACCACGAGGGAATACGGGGTCGCGCGCTCACCGAGCATGTGGTCCAGGGCGGCGAGGTCTCCGTGCGGGAAAACCCGCACCGTCGCCCGGGCCAACCGGCACCCGTCGATGATGCTCGCGTGATTCAGGGAATCGGAGTACACCGTCACGTCGGGTCCCGCGATCGTCTGCAGCACCGCCAGATTCGCCTGGTAGCCCGTGGCGAAGAACACAGCGTCATCATGTCCGCCACCGCCGAAGAACTCCGCCAGCCGACGCTCGAGTCCCGTGTGCAGGTCAGTCGTTCCCGTGGTGAGTCTCGAACCGCCGGATCCCGCACCGTAGACCTCGAGCGCGACACGGGCGGCCGCGGTCACCCCGGGGTGTGTAGCCAGTCCCAGGTAGTTGGATGAGGCGAACTGGATCAGGTCCCGGTCGTCGATGTGCGCGAGGGGTTCCTGTGGTCCCGTGAACTCCCGGAGGGTCCGGGACAGACCCGCACCCGCCCAGGCGGCGTTCCGGGCCGCGGCGAAATCGTCGAGTGAGCCCACCTAGAAGCCCTCCACCAGCACGACCCGGTTCTCCAGCCAGTCGATGCACGCCGCGACCTCTGACGCCGGACCGTCGTACAGGAACACCCTGGTGCCCACCGGTGAGCCGGGCTCCTTCATCGCGTCGATCCGCGTGTACGTGCCCCGGCAGGCGAGATAGCCGGTGGTGTAGTCCGGGTCGTCCGAGATGCAGACCTCGGCGATGATGTGCGGGTGCGCCGTGACCTTTGTCGCCAGGGCGATCGCCTCCCGGTAGTGCAGTTTCTCCGCAGCACCCGTGTCAGTGGACACGTGATCGAGGTTGCTCACCCGCACTCCGCGGTCGGGATCGGGCTCCAGACGCATACCGGTGGTGGCGTCGACGAGCATCGCCCCACGCAACCCGGTGACCGTCGTCAGCAGTTCCCAGACGGATTCAGGCCGTCCGACGCCGAGCCGCCGCAGTTCGGCCACCACGAAGTCGCGGGCCCGGGCCGGGGACCCGGCCGGGAACTCGCGGGTCTCCAGCACCCGGAGATGCTCCACCTCATTCTCATCGACCGCCCGCACGGTCACGGTGATCTCGTCCGGTGTCCCCTTCGGATGCGTCAACGCCCGGTGCGTGAGCGAACCGACACAGGTGGGCACCGATTCCGCCCGGACGAGGCGTTCAGCGCCCGAGATGTGCAGCCCGCCGGAACTCGCGCGCATCTTCACGGAGTACGTGGTCATGGCGATATTGTACGGTGTTCATGCGTACGTCTGTGCGGATCGTCCCGTTCCGGTGTCCGGGACCGCGGATAGGCTGGCCCCAATGCCAGAAGAGTCCACTGCGTTAGGTGCTGAACCATGATCCGTCCCAGTTTCGCCGTCATCGATTTCGAGACCACCGGTTTCCTCCCCTCGGACCGGGTGCTGGAGATCGGGCTCGCCCTCACCGACGCCGACGGGCGTCTGGAGCGTACGTGGCAGACCCTCGTCCAGCCGAACCGGCATTTCGACAACACCGCCATCCACGGGATCCGGCCCGCCGACGTCGCGGATGCACCCGGTTTCGCCGAGGTCGCCGCGGAGTTCGCGGCGCTCATCGACGGCCGTGTCATCGTCGCCCACAACGCCGCCTTCGACACGAAGTTCCTGGTCCGCGAATTCGCGGCCTGCGGTGTTGATCTCGACGATCCGAGGGACTGGTCCGTGTGCACCATGCGCACCGCCAAGTCCGTGCTGCCCGGTGCGCCGCAGAAACTCTCCGAGTGTCTCTCGACCATCGGCGCCGTCAACTGCAACCCTCACGCGGCTCTCGCCGACGCCGTGGCCACCGCCGAACTCCTCGTGGATCTCCTCCGGAAGACGGACGTGGTCCGCAGCAGGACCCCGTTGTCCCTCACACCGGAGAACCACAGGACGCTCGCCGGCGTACCCTCCCTGCCGCCCGTGGAACGCGGACACCGCAGCTTGAGCGCCGTCGACGGACAGTGGCTTGACGCCCTCGCCGCGGGGCTACCCGACACCGGCGACCGGGACGTCGACGACTACCTCAGGCTCCTGCGCGCGGCCATGGCGGACGGAAAACTGTGCACCTCAGAGATCCGGCAGCTGATCTGCCGCGCCGGGGAACTCGGCATAGACAGGGAGGAAGCGGGCGAGATCCACGGTCGCTTCGTCCGGCAGCTCGCTGTGGAGGCGTGGGCGGACGGGGTGGTCACCGATGCGGAACGGGAGGCCGTGACCACTGCGGCCCGCCAACTGGGTGTGGACGGCGCACTCGTCGAAACGTTGCTGGCGACCCCGGTCGAGGGGGAGGGCTTCGAACGTCTGCGGTTGAGTCCCGGGGACCGGGTCACCTTCACCGGGGAACTGGCGCTGCCCCGGGAGGACTGGGAGAAGCGCGCACGTGCCGCCGGGCTCGATGTCGGTGGTGTCTGCCGTCGCAGTGTCCTGCTCGTGGCCGCGGACCCGGACACCGCCAGCGGAAAAGCCAGACGGGCCCGCGAGCTCGACGTCCCCGTCGTTGAGGAGGCCACCTTCGCCCGGCTGCTCCGCGAGATGACCGAGGGATGCCCTGATGAACGGGAACCGGAGACGGAGAAAGAGGCGGATGACGGTGCTCCGGAAGAACCCGCCGGGGACGCCGAAGACCCTAGCGGACTCACCCGGCGGATCTTCCCCTGGTTGGAGCAGGCTCTGGGCGGTGCGGGAGAACAACGGGCCCCGGAACCCGACCAGATCACCGTCGCCTGGATGGACTGGGGTGGAACGCTGCCGATCCACCAGCTGTCCCCGATGCTGGACCCCCGGACCGTACCCGAGCAGGTGGCCGTCAAACCCTCGAACCTCGCCCGGCATCTCGCCCGGTACACCGAACCGCTGGGGGAATCCCTGGCTAACCTGTCGTACGTGCGGGGAGTCGGCGCACGCTCCCTCCACCGGCTCGTCTACTCCCTCGTGCTCGCGGTCATCGACGACGCGGAGGAGGGGAGGATCTGCCCCGAACCCGCACCGGAACCCGACGAGAGCAGCCTCTACGACACCGAGGACCCCGTCTACCTCGACGGGGACACCGCGCGCGAACCGGCGTCGACGGAACTGCAGCTGGTCGTCCGCTGGGCGGCACTGGCGGGGATGCTCCCGGAGCTCCCCGACACCGCCCCGGATCACATCCGTGCCGCTGCAGAGGAGCTGTCCGGACACCCGGAACTCGCAGCACCGGAAGTGACCGCGGTACGGGCCGCGCTCGGCGCTGTCGAAGAAGCGCTGGCGGTTGACGAACGCCTGCCCCAGGTGTTCGCACGTCGCGTGGTCGGCGGAGAGACCCTCGACGCCCTCGGCGAGAGTTTCGGGGTTACCCGCGAGCGTGTCCGACAGATCCAGCACCGGGTCACCTCGCTCATCGAGCAACCACCCGCCGACATGCTCACCGCAGTCACCGCGCTCGCCCACCGCTTCCTCCCCGCGACTCCACTCGCCGAGGTGGAGAACAAGATACCCACCCTCGCGCAGCCCTGCCCCGTGACGGGCGGCCCGGCGATCCAGACCATCGCAGCCTTCGCCACCACCTGGGAACTATCGTCGGGGTGGATCGTGCGGCCGGGACTCGTTGAAGCGATCCGGCAGGCGGTGGTGGACACCGCCGACGAATACGGGGTGAGCACCGTCGCCGCGATCGCCCGGGAGACGGGCGTCGACGAGGCAACACTCACGGCATTCGCCGCAGACGCCGATCTGAACATCGGCGTACCGGTCCGGGGGAAACTCTGCACCCGCTGCAGCAACTACGGCGACCGTGCCGTCGCACTGCTCGCCATCGCCGGGGAACCGCTCACCGCCGACACGATCTTCGAGGCCTTCGGTACCGGGAACATCCGCTCCATGTCCAACGCACTGTCCGCCGACCCCCGGATCGTGCGGGTCGGCAGGGACACCTGGGCGCTCACGGAATGGGGAATGGAGGAATTCCAGAGCCTCGCCCACTGGATAGCCACGCGCGTCGACGCAGACGGTAGCGCACCGCTGACGGAACTCATCGAGGGTGCCCAAGCCCGGGGTCTCGCGGAGACCTCGGTACGGACATACTGCACCAACGGTGAGTTCATCACCGTCGATGGAGTGGTGACGCGGAACGACGGCCCGGTCGAGAACACCGCCGATCCCGACGACGTCAGAGGCCTCTACCACCGGGGAACGGACCGGGAGCTGCTCGTGACAGTCACCGGTGATCATGTCCGCGGTTCGGGCAGTGGCGTCCCCCGAGGTGTTGCGGCGATGAAGGACGTGCCCTTCCTCGGCAAGGTCACGATGCCGACACGCCTGGGCCGGGACCAGTTCATCGCGTGGAACCGTACGGGCGCGACGATAACCAGCATCCGGGATTTCCTCCTTGACCTGGACCTCATGGAAGGGCAGCGGATCTGGCTCGTATTCGCCGACGACGGCGGCTTCGACATCCGCCGCGCCACCGCGGTCCGGCAGGACCTGGACGGATGGGCCGGGCTCCTCAACAGACTTGGTCTCGACGAACGGGTTCCCGGAGACCCCGGCGAGGTTTCCGGAGAGGAGGCACTGGCGATCATCAACACAGCGCTCGGGCTTTCCCCGGATGCCCCGCTACGTCGCACGGTGGCGATGTTCAACCACAGGCGTGAGGAGGACATCGCGGACGCGATCAGGGACCTCATCGCACGCGAGTGACAGAACTGGTGCCGGGTTAGGGGAGGCGGTGGGAACGGCGTATCCCGGAGAATGAGAAAAGGCGTCACTTCGTGGGCCTCAACTGGGGGAATGGCCCACGCATCGTGAGCGACGCTTCACTTAATTCTCAAGGTGCCGCCGTGGTCAAAGAACAACGGCACAGCATTGGCCGGGTCCGGTACTCGCATCTCCGGAAAGCACCACCAGGCAGTTGAACGGCATCTGCTGCAACACCGGGCACCTCACCGCCCGACCAGCCTCGGCACAGCCGCTAGCAGTTCCCGCGTGTAGTCGGCCTCCGGGGCACTCCAGATCCTCTCGACCGGGCCCGCCTCGACGACATCCCCGTGGTTGAGCACCAGGACGTCGGAGCACATCTGGCGGACGACGGAGAGGTCGTGGGAGACGAAGAACAGGGCCAGCCCGTAGTCGGCGACGAGGTCGCCCAGCAGGTTGAGTACCTGGGCGCGGACGGAGACGTCCAGGGCGCTGACCGCCTCGTCGGCGAACAGCACGTCGGGTTTCACGGACAGGGCGCGGGCGATGGAGATGCGTTGGCGTTGTCCGCCGGAGAACTCGTGCGGGAACCGGTCGACGGCGTCTGCGCCGATGCCGACCTCGCCGAGTACCTCGGCGACCCTGGTCCGCCGCTCCTCGGCGGGGATCCCGAGGCCGAGGAGCGGTTCCCCGACGATCGCGCCGATGCGCATGCGCGGATCGAGTGAACCCATGGGGTCCTGGAACACCACCTGTGCGCGTTCGGCGTGGTTGACGGTGCCGGTGGTGGGGGAGTCCAGGCCCGCGAGGATCCGGAGGAGGGTGGACTTCCCGGAGCCGGAACCGCCGACGATCCCGAGGCGTTGTCCCCGCCGCAGTTCCAGGGACACGTCCCTGAGCGCCTCCGTACGGCGCCGGGGGCCGAGGATTCCGCGTCGTTTGCCGAGGTACGTCCGGGACACCCCGGTCGCCGACAGTACGACTTCACCGATGGAGGGCACGGCGGGCACCTTGTGGATGTGGCCGGGCCGGTAGCCGCCGGTGGCGGCCGTTTCGACGGTGTAGAGGTGACCGTCCGGGTCCCGGGCGTCGAGGTCACTGGCCGCGAGCAGTCCCCTCGTGTAGTCGTGGGCGGGGGCGGTGAGGATCTGCTCCGTGGTGCCGCTCTCGACGAGGTTGCCGTCGCGCATGACCAGGATCCGCTCGCACACCCCGGACACCAGCGCCAGGTCGTGGGTGATGAACAGCAGGCCGGTGCCGCGTCGCTCGACGAGCTCGAGGATCAGTTCGACGATCTGGCGTTGCACGGTGACGTCGAGGGCGGTGGTCGGTTCGTCGCAGATCAGCAGGTCCGGATCGTTCGCGAGGGCCATCGCGATGAGGATGCGTTGGCGTTGCCCGCCGGAGAGCTGGTGCGGGTAGGCGCCGTAGATGCGTTCGGGGTCCGAGATGCGGACGTCGGCGAGCAGCTCGAGGGTCCTGTCGCGTGCGGCGTCGTCGGAGTCGACGGTTCCGTGGTGGGTCATCACCTCGGCGACCTGCGCGCCGACGGTCATCAGCGGGTTCAGCGCGGTCATGGGTTCCTGGAACACCATGGACACCCGTCTCCCGCGGAGTGTGCGCATCCGGCGGTCCGGGTAGTCGATGAGGTTCCCGGGTTCCCCGTCGAGCGCCATCTCACCGCGGGCGGAGAGATGGTCGGGCAGCAGCCCCATCAGCGAGAGCGCGGTGAGGGATTTTCCGGAGCCCGATTCGCCGATGAGCCCGACGCGTTCGCCGGAGTCGATCGTGAAGGACACCTCTCCGATGAGGGTCTCCCCGCGTCGCGTGTCGACGTCGAGATCGGTGACGGTGAGCAGGGTCATGGGCGTTTCCTCGTCTTCGGGTCGAACACGTCGCGGAGGCCGTCGCCGAGCAGATTGAACCCGAGGACGGTGCCGGCGATCGCGAGACCGGGCCAGAACGCGAGCATCGGGGCGGACCCCAGCGAGGCCTGCGCGGACTGGAGCATCCGGCCCCAGGACGGATCGGGTGGCGGGGTGCCGAGACCCAGGAAGGACAGTGCGGCCTCGGCGAGGATCGCCAGGGCGAAGGACACCGAAGCCTGGACGATGAGCATTCCGGTGATGTTGGGCAGGACGTGCCGCCACGCTATCTCGGGGCCGGAGCGTCCGGCCGTGCGGGCCGCGGCGACGAAGTCGCGGGACATCACCTGCAGCGTTCCGGCGCGGCTGACGCGGGCGAAGCCGGGGACGGTGGAGATGCCGATCGCGACCATCGCCGAGACCGTCGAGGCGCCGTAGATCGCGCCGGCGACGATGGCGAGCAGCAGTGCGGGGAAGGCGAGGAGGAGATCCGCCCCGCGGAGCACGAGCGTCTCCGCCCAGCCGCGGCGCATGCCCGCCAGGATCCCGAGCGGCGTGCCCACGAGGACACCGATGCCGACGGCGACGAGCCCGACGAGCAGCGTGATGCGGGAGCCGGCCATGATCCGGGAGAACACGTCCCGCCCGTAGCGGTCGGTGCCCATCAGGTGCCGCAGCGAGGGGCCCTCGAGTCGGTCCGCGGGAATCGCGTGGATCGGGTCGTAGGGCGTCCAGATCAGGGAGATGAGTCCGGCCACCACGACGAGTGTGACGATGACGAGGCCGATGGTCGCGGCGGTCGGGAGCCTGCGCAGGATGCGGGTGAGTCGATTCACGTCGATCACCGTCCTGTCCGTGGATCGAGGGCGAGTGCGATGAGGTCCACCACCATGTTCACCGCGAGGGTGAGCAGGACCAGCACCATGACGATGGTCTGCACCGTCGTCAGGTCGCGGGTGCTCACCGCGTCGAGGAGCATGGAGCCGAGTCCGGGGATGACGAAGACCTGCTCGATGACGACCGCGCCGATCACGAGTGACGCCAGCTGAACGCCCGTGACGGTGATGACGGGGAGGGCGGCGTTGCGCAGCCCGTGGCGCAGGAGCGCCTGCCAGGTGGAAAGCCCCTTCGCCCGGGCGGTGCGGATGAAGTCCTCGGAGAGGATCTCCAGGACCGCGGAGCGGACGTAGCGCGTCATGATCGCCCCCTGCACCGCGGCGAGCGCGCAGACGGGCATGACGAGCCGCCGGAGAAATGCACCCATGCCCTGGTCCGGTGGCACCCAGCCGTTCGCCGGTGCCCACCCGAGGCGCACCGCGAACACGCTGACCAGCAGGATTCCGGCGAGGAAGCTGGGGATCGCGATACCGACCTGGCTCAGGGCGGTGATCGCGATACCGTCGGCCCTCCGGTGCCGCATCGCCACCCAGGTGCCCACCGGGATCGCGGCGGCGAGCGCCAGCGCCATGGCGGACCCGACGAGGATGAGGCTGACCTGCAGCCGGTCGACCACCAGCGGGGAGATGTCCTGCCCACTGGTCAGGGAGAGCCCGAAATCGCCGCGCAGCATCCCGCCGATCCAGCTGAGGTACTGGGCGACCAACGGCTGGTCCAGGCCGAGCGCCTCCCGCTTCGCGGCGATGAGCTCCGGGGTGGCGCTCACGCCGAGTGCGACGGCCGCCGGGTCACCGGGCACGACGCGCATCAACGCGAAGACCGCGACGGAGGCGACGAAGATCGTGGCCAGGTAGCGGAGAATGTGTTTTCCCAGGGTGATGAGCATCAGTCGCGCTCCTCTTCCACGCTGATCGTCGCGAGCTCCAGGGCGTCGTCGACGGCGTCGGCGTTGACACCGGTCACCCCGGGTGCGGTGATGACGATGTTCGGGTAGTTGAACAGGGTGTCCGCGGCGGCCTGATCCATGATGGTGTCCACCGCCGCACGCATCCCCGACACGTACTCCTCCGGGCTTCCGGCATCGGCCCGCGCGATGTCCTCGCGCACCGCCTGGGAATCGAACCCGAGGTAGTAGTCGGGGTCACCGAACAGCGCCGGAACGTCGCGGGCCTCGATGTGCAGGATGATCGACATGTCGTAGTCGTGCTGCCTGAACACCTTCTGCAGCCACACGGCCGGGAACTCGGTGGCCTCGATCCGGGCGTCGAACCCGACGTCGCGGAGCTGGGAGACGATGATCTCGGACACCGCGGTGGCGTAGGGCCGGGACGGGACGGAGATGACGACCCGGTTGTTCGTGCCGTCGATCCCGGCCTCGGCGAGGAGCTGCCGCGCCTTCTCCGGGTCGTGGGGGTACCTCTCGGATTTCTCGTACCAGGGGTCGGTCGGCGGCACCGGTGCGCCGCCGGTGTCGGTGCCGAAGCCGTCCCACGCGGTGTCGATGACGGCCTGGCGGTCGATGGCGTACATGACTGCGCGACGGACGCGGATGTCGTCGAACGGGGCGCGCCGGTTGTTCATCGACAGCAGCACCTCGCCGTTGGTGGTGCCGACCTCCACGTTGTAGTGGCCGTGAGCGGTGATGGTGTCGAGGAGCTCAGGGGACTGCATGGAGTAGACCGCGTCGACGTCGCCGGAGCGCAGGGCGTTGGTGGCGCCCACCGCGTCGGCGAAGTAGCGGATCGCCGCTGCGTTGTTCCTCGGTGCCTTCCCCCAGTAGTCGTCGCGGGCCGCGAAGGTGATCGACTGGCCGAGCGCGAAGTCGGTGACGGTGTACGGGCCCGTGCCCAAGGGGTCGGTGGCCAGAGCGTCGACGCCGTCGGGGGTCATCATCGCCCCGACGAAGGTGCCCATGGCGAACAGCCACTGGTTCGACGGGGCGTTGAGCGTCACCTCGAGGGTGTGCGTGTCGACGACCCGGGTGCCCACTACCGGGGACATCAGCTTCTTCAGTCCGTTGGTCCACGCGTCCGAGAGGACGCGGTCGATGGAGAACTTCGCGGTCTCGGCGGTGAAGGGTGACCCGTTGGAGAATGTGACACCCTCGCGCAGGTGGAACGTGTAGACGGTGCGGTCCTCGGAGACCTCCCACCCGGTGGCGAGCCACGGGACGATGTGCCCGTCATCGTCGATGCGGACCAGTGTCTCGTAGATGTTCGACATCATCGCCTGGGGGATCGCCGCCCCACCGGTGGTGGTGAAGTCGAGGGTCGCCGGTGTGCCGGAGACCGCGACGACCACGGCACCGCTGTCCGCGATGGCCGCGGTCTGGGTGGCCGTCGAACCGGCTGAACAGGCCGCGAGCACGAGTGTCACCCCGGTCGCAACGAAGGTCGTCGCCGCCCTGTGGCGAATCCGGTCGTTGAGATGGGTCGCATCCATGACGAACAGGGTAGCGCCTTAACTCCGCATGACCGGCATCACCTCTGTCGGCGGACAGACACTAGTTCGGGTGTGTTCCGGTGCGACAATGATCGGGTGAGTGACGTGGTGGCTGGGTTCAGCATGGTGTTCGGTGTCATCGCCGTCGGTGCCCTCATCGGGTGGACCGGGGTGCTGGGGGAGGACGCACTGAGGGTTCTCAACCGTTTCGTGTTCTTCGTCGCCCTGCCCGCCCTGGTATTCAGCCGTGTTGCCGTCGCCGACTGGTCCACGATCATCGCGCCGTCATCGGCGGTGATCGTCGCCTCCGCACTCATCGTCGGCGTCGGGACATCCTGCGTCACCCGACTCATCCCCGGGACGTCGGCACCGGGGGCGGTTGTCGCCGGATTGTCTCCCTCCTACTGCAACGCGGCGAATCTGGGCCTCCCACTGGCGGTCCATGTCCTCGGCGACGCCACGGCCGTCGTACCGCTGCTGCTCTTCCAGATCGGGTTCTACGGTCCGCTCGCGCTGACGGTTCTCGAGTCCCTGACCGGTGACCACGGATTGTCGCCCCGGGTTCTGGTCCGGTCGGCGCTGGCGAATCCCGTGGTCGTGGCGGCTCTCGCCGGGGGAGCGTCCAACGTTCTCGGGTGGCGGCCCACAGGGCCCGTCGACGGGGGTGTGTCGCTGCTCGCCGGTGCCGCGGTCCCGGTGGCCCTCATCGCCTTCGGTATCTCGCTCGCGACGACTCGCGTCCTGGACGCGGCGGGTGTTTCCCGTCGGACACTGGGGGTCGCGGTGGTCGGGAAGAACATCGTGCACCCCGTCGTCGCCTGTCTTCTCGGCGTAGCTGTCGGCCTCGATGGGGCGATGCTGCTCACCGTGACCGTACTGGCTGCGTTGCCGACTGCACAGAACGTGTTCGTCTACGCCGACAGATACGGTGTCGCCACTGCTCTGGCACGCGACGCGGCGGTTGTCTCCACCATCGTGTCGGTGCCGGTGATCCTCATTGTGTCCGCATTGCTCGGCCGGTGGTAGCACAACCGATTAATCGGTGTCCTGGGTGTGAATAACGCTGTGCGCTGCAACGATGAGCGCCAGCCACGTCTGGGGGTGCTGATCCTGGGGATTCGGCAAACAGCTAATGATGTTTCTAATCTTGTTCCCGTTCCTTATCAGCCACCGACGAAGGCGTGATCCATGAAGTCGCCCGGACAATCCGGACCAGCACAGACCACCCCACCCGAACAGACCACCGAAGACAAACCCGGCAACGACGGTTTCTTCGGATGGCTGAAGACGGATCCTTTCATCTTCTTCCTCTCCGGGGGGATCATCGTCGCGTTCGTCGCGGCGGCCGTCATCTTCGGGGAGAGCGCCCGCCGGACCCTCGAGGGGGTGGCCACCTGGCTGCTCACGGATCTCGGCTGGCTCTACATCGGTGGCGTGTCCATCTGTGTGGTGTTCCTGCTCGGGGTGTTCGTCTCTCACTTCGGCCGGATGCGGCTGGGTGATGACGACGATGAGCCCGAGCACTCGGTGCTCGCCTGGTTCGCGATGCTGTTCGCGGGAGGCGTCGGAGCGGTGCTCATGTTCTGGGGTGTGGCCGAGCCACTGCACCACATGACCAACCCACCGATGGCCGATGTTGAACCGGGTTCCCAGGAGGCCGCTGTCGAGGCGATGGCGTTCACCTTCTACCATTTCGGAGCCCACATGTGGGTCATCATGGCGCTGCCGGGCCTGGCCCTCGGCTATTTCATCTACAAGCGGAAGCTGCCCCCGCGCCTGAGCTCCGTGTTCGCTCCCGTCCTCGGTGCCCGGATCTACTCCTGGCCCGGGAAGCTCATTGACGTTCTGGCCATCGTCGGTACCGTCTTCGGTATCGCGGTATCCGTCGGGCTGGGCACCCTCCAGATCAACGCCGGCATGAACATGCTGTGGGATGTCCCGATCATGGGGCCCGTCGAGTTGGGCATCATCGTGTTCATCACGCTGGTCGCCTCAATCTCCGTGGCCAGTGGACTGGAACGGGGCATCAAGGTGCTGTCCAACGCGAACATCGCGATGGCCGTCGTCCTGATGGTCTTCGTTCTCATCACCGGTCCGACGCTCACTCTGCTCCGCTCCACCGTCCAGGGCTTCGGCATCTACGTCGACAACGCCCCCGGCATGATGTTCTACACCGACGCGTTCGCCAACAACCCCGGCTGGCAGGGCTCCTGGACCGTGTTCTACTGGGCGTGGACGATCTGCTGGTCGCCGTTCGTCGGCATGTTCGTCGCCCGTATCTCCAAGGGCCGTACCGTCCGTGAGTTCATCGCCGGTGTGATCTGCCTGCCGGCGATCTTCTCGGTGATCTGGTTCGCGATCTTCGGTCGCGCCGGTTTCGAGATCGAGGCGCTCGATCCGGGTGTCCTCGTCGGCCCCGTCGTCGAGGAGGGCAACACCGCGGCGGCGCTCTTCACCTTCCTCGAGTACTACCCGGCGACCGGCATCGTCAGCATCTTCGCGCTGGCTATCGTCGTGATCTTCTTCATCACCTCGATCGATTCGTCCGCGATGGTCACCGACATGTTCGCCACCGGTGAAGAGGATTCCTCACCCGTCTACTACCGGGTCATGTGGGCCTGCGCCATCGGTGCAGTGGCCGGTGCACTGCTCATCATGAGCCCCGACACCGGTATCGAGACCCTGCAGCAGGTCGTCATCATCGTCGCTCTTCCATTCTTCATAATGCAGTTCGTGATGATGTACTCCCTGATGAAGGGGATGATCGACGACGCCGCAGCTAAGCCGAAGTTGCGCACCAGGCAGTGGGACCAGACCGACTCCCCGGAGAAGCTCGCTGAGCAGGAGAACCGTCCCGCGCCCGGATACGACGCGGACGGGAACCCGCTGCCCCCGCTCGCCTACGAGTTCGACGACGACGGCAACATCGTCATCTCCGGAAACGTCGTCGTCGACGGAGAGCTCGACGTCAAGGGGGGAGAGGGGAAGGAATCCGACGAGGCTGAGCCCGTCAAGGGCTCCTGACCCCGTAAACGGATAGGCCCACAACTTCAGAACACCGTCCCACGCGCACAGCCGGGGGCGGTGTTTTCCTTCTGTGGGGCCGATCGAGCATTGGGGCGGGCTTTCGAATGAGTCTGGCGCTGGGGATCACCTCCGGAACCGATTGAAGCTTGATGAGCGGGCGGTACAGGGTATTCGTCTGTCAACCAACCCAGGGTTTTACCGGACCCCGGGAGAACATCCGACAACGGGAACGCGGACCCTGGGTGGGAGAAAGAATCCGGTCGGCGTCGGATCAGAGTCCGAGGGTTGTCACCGTGCGGGCTTCATTGTGTTGCACTTCATCGCGGATCCGGGTTCAGGTAGCGCCGTCCTGTGGCACACCGCCACTGTCGCGCTTCGGTCCTCATCTCGTCATGGGAACGTGTCGATCAACGGTGGCAGGCGTGGTACCGGGATGTCACGGACACCTCGGAGGGATCCGTCGGATACGGGAATCGACGGTGCCGGGGAAAGAACACTGATGGCGTCCCGCGGACCGCGATCGAGTACGACCCAGACGACGACAGTGACTGCATCAGCGACGACCAAATCGGTGTCGGGGATACACAGGGCAGGGAAGCACTCCATCTGTGCCTGTCGTGGATCTTCCGTCCTCTCCTGCCTCCCCGTCCCAGGTGAAGTGGGACAGGAGACTCACCGTTGTGCCGTGTCCGGCGGGGTTTTCCGTGCCCAGTCACCGATGACCGGCGGTACCGTCAACGGTGCGGGGCCGAGGATTTTCTCCAGATTCCCCGACCGCTCCACCTGTGACAACACCGATGACGGCTTCTTCCGGTCCCGCCGGCCACCGGCGGTGCCGGACATCGGGACACCACCGGCCATCCCGCCCCGGCCCACGCCTGTGCCCTGCGTGCCACCGGAGGCCGCTTGACCCACAGCACCTGTGCCCGTCGCCGGGACAGACGCGCCGGGGCGCTGCGTCAGCCCACCACCGGAAACGCCGCCCCCGCCGGAACGGCTCACCCCTGTTCCGGATCGCGTACCCGGTACGGCCGCTGACCGGTGGCCGATACCGCCTGGGCCTGTAAATCCCTTGCCCGAACCGCCTGGGCCTGTAAATCCCTTGCCCGAACCGCCTGGGCCTGTAAATCCCTCGCCCGAACCACCTGGCGATGCACCCGGTGTACCCCGAACCCCACCGCTGGCAGCACCGACTGAGCCTGGCACAACACTCAACCCGCCAGTGCCTGCACCGGAACCCGCACCAGTTTTGCCGGTGCTGGCGCCGGGGACAGCGCCGGCGGTGCCACCGAGTGCGGCTGGACCGGTCACGGATACCCCACCACCTGAACCGGTACCGGGGTTTGTGATGCCGCCGGATGCGGCCGTGCCAGTCACGGGCACCCCACCACCAGTCACGGGTACTTGTCCGGAGGTGGGCGTCGCGGGGCCACCACCTCCGACTCCGGCGGTTGAGGTACCGAGCGAATCCGGCCGCACCAGGTCGGTACCACCGGTCTGGGCGGACGCGATCGTCCCTGCGGTGCCGCCGTCAGTACCCGTTCCTGTGCCACCGGTGATCGCCGGAGCGGTGTCACTGAACCCGATCTGACCGCCACTGTTGCCTGTGTGTCCACTGTGCCCACTGACCGGGGATTCCATCAGGTGTCTGATCGGCGGAACCGCGCTGGAAACCTCTGCGGGGAGACTACCGGCGAGGAAGGACGAGACCCAGGCTTTCTCCGCGACCTCGCGCTCCTCGGGATCCTCGATCGATTCGATTTCCGCCTGGGCCGCAGCGATCTCCGACTGAGCCCAGGAGCTGATGGGGTTGAGTTTGGCCACACTGCGTTCCATGATTCGGGCGTTGCCGGAAAACACCCGCGCACTCGCGGCGACGGTCGAGATGGTCTGTGCAGCCTGCTCGAATGATTCCCCTTCGGTCAGGTCCCTGATCTTTCCGGCGATCGACTCGAGATCTTCGGCGATCTCGGCGGTCTGGGTCGCGGCGCGACTCCAGGTCTGTTCAGCCCGCTCCGCGGCTGCGGTGTTGGTCGTTGAGAACAACGCGGCCAGCGCCGCCAGAGAGTCGACGCCGCCGCCGACGTGTGGGGGAGTGAAGGTGAAGGGGCGGTAGTCCGCGCCCGGTCGATCGGGAAACGGGAGTGCATCGGGTGTGATTTCGGGCCCGGGTGCTCCGGTGACCAGCTGGATGCGGGTAACCCCGTCCATGGTTTCCAACGCCCGCACCGTCGAATGCAGAGCTTCTGCCAACCATTCAGCCTGCGCGCGGCACACGGCGAGCACGTCCTCTGCAGAGCCAGCGCCACCGGTCAATACCTGAGCATGTTGACAGCCGAGATCCTCCAGGCCGGGGGCCGAAGAATATGCGCTGATACGTGGCCCAAATATAATCTGGTTGCTGGCATTTTGAATCTTCTGTTGATTTTCTTGCAAAGAACTTACGATGCCATTTAGTTCTGGGATGTTGAAGTGAATTGCCATTTCCGTTCTCCTTTTTGGTCCTTGGTAATCATTTCAACCAGGCAAAACCCTCGGTGAACTGGTATGCCCTGTCAAAATACTTCAGCGCCAGGGGGCAAGATTCTCTCCAGCTCCATGTTGTTGGTCCTGTGACGACAAGCCCTAATCGTCCTCTGGAGGTATGTGTGCCAATAAAACAAGTGCTCTGGTCTTGGGGTGAGAAAGTGTAGAAGTATGCGTTTGGAACCCCTGATTCCTTGGCATCTCGGATGAATAGACCTTCTCTGATGATGTAATCTCGACTAACATTGTCTGAATAGAAACCTTGTGCGGTCACTTCTTCGTGTTTCTCAATTAAACTAAGGTCGCAACTTATCCCTTTTCCCGGTAGTTCATCGTCCAGTCCATAAGTAAACCGTTCATAATCACTGGTGAACCCGATCCTGTTCATGATTTCCTCAGATAGCTCCAGGCATGGGTCGGGAAGGTTCTTTCCGGCCTCCACGGGATCGAAGACGATGGGGCTTCCGTCGGCGTTGGACGTCGCCGAGGACAGATCTTCGTTAGAGGTGTCCTCACCCGCACTGTCGTCTGACCTGCCGGTCGAGGAATCGGCTCCCGTGCCTGTCTGTGGGGGAGCCGGTCCGTGGCAGGCCGGTAGTGCCAGAGCTCCGCATGCAAGGAACAGTCCGAGAAGTCTGGGGGCGTTCAATGGGGTCTTCATTTTCTCCACGACGGTGACAACATGAGCGGATTCGGTGGGTTTCATCATGGTCAGACTCCCCGGATCCCGGGCAGGTTCCCTGGTGCCGGGAATTTCGTGGAGTGGGGACCGGAGGAGTCCGCTGTGTACCGACCCTTATCGGCGCTCGCATACGCCATCGGGTGAGCCTGTCGCTGTGGAGGTCCGGTCCTTTTGCCGGTATGGAGGTATCTCCGGGACCGGTCGGCCCCAGGTAATTTCCGGTGGACATGCATCTGCGCCCGGCACGTCGGTGCCGGGCGCAGATGTTCTCGGAAAATCTCCGCCCTCTTCTGAGGGGGTGGTCGTGCGGTGTCTGTCAGTCCTGTCCGTGCTTCGGGTCAGCTATCGGAGGCTCCACGGAGGTCCTCCGCATGCTGTTCAGCGAGTTCCCTCGCTTCGTCGAGTGCCTCCAGACGGGCGGTCGCTTCGGCGCGTTCGCGCTCGATGGCGTCGATACGCTGATCGAGAGCCTCGAGTGCCTCCTCCGCATCGGATGCCTCAACCTCCGCTATGGCTTCGGGGTCGTGTGTGATCACAGCTTCTTCGAGGGCCTCGGAATCACGGTGGCCGCGTCGTAGTTCGGCCTCGAGCTGGTGCTCACCACCGACCGGGACAGCGCGGACAGGGCGGACGATGAGATCCGCCACGTAACCGATTCCGGCTGCGATGAGTGTCGGGACGACCCAACCGAGCTGCTGGGCGTGCATCGGTGCCCAGTCGATCAGCGGACGGGTGACCGACGCGCCCCAACCGAGGGAAATGGTGGTCATTAGGGCCGCCCAGATAACCGCAACCGCCAGGGAGAAGAGGAACGCGTAATGGAGTTTGCGGCGGAAGATCGGTTCGATGAGCGTCAGGAATACAAGGGTGATCGCCGCGGGGTACAGGAAACCGATGATCGGTGCCGCGATGGCGAGTACCGTCTCAAGTCCCATGGTCGACACCATGAGGGAAATCACCGCGAAGATGATCGCCCAGAGCCGGTATGAGATGCCGGGCATGATGCGGTGGAAGAACTCGCTCGTCGCACCGATGAGTCCTGCGGCGGTGGACAGGCACGCCAGAAAGACGATCAGTCCGAAGACGACCATGCCCGTGAAGCCCATCGTGGATTCCGCGGCATGGGCGAGGAGCGTCGCGCCGTCGTCGTAATTGCGGGCATCCGGCACCCGTTGACCGACGATCCCGAGCCCAACGTAGATGACACCGAGAAGTGCTCCGGCACCGATGGCCGCGGTTCCGACACCCCGGACGAGCGTCGGGCCGTTCGGCACCCCCTTGTAGCGCAGGGAGGACACGACCATGATTCCGAACGCCAGCGCGGCGAGAGAGTCCATCGTCAGGTAACCCTCGATGAGCCCGGCGGACAGCGGGTGGGTGGTGTATTTCTCGGTCGCTGGTCCGGGATTGCTCTGGAGCGTGAGAACGGAGAGTGCGACGAGGACGATGAGGAGGGTGAGCAGGATCGGGGTGAGGTATTTGCCGAGTTTGTCCACCAGCCCCGTCGGGTCGAATGCCAGCGCCAGAGAGAGCGCGAAGAATATCGCGGAGAACACCGCTGCCGCGGCGGTTGAATTGAGACCGGTGAGTGGTGTCACAGCGGTCGAGAAGCTCACGACGGCGGTACGGGGCAGTGCATAGAACGCGCCGATCGCCAGATAGACCAGGATCGGGAAGATCAGCCCGAAGATCTTTCCGCCCCGCTGCGCGAGATCGTAGATATCGTCACCCGTGATGGCGACGGCGATGACGCTGAGCACCGGAAGCAGCACCCCGGCTGCGAGGAATCCGGTGATCGCGAGCGGAAACCCCGTGCCGGCTTCCACACCGAGCATGGGTGGGAAGATGAGGTTCCCGGCTCCGAAGAACATCGAGAACAGCATCAGTGTCGCCACTGCGATGGTGCCGGTGGCGCCTGCTGATCGGGTGGATGCTGGGGTGCTCATTGTTGCCTTTCACGCGGGTGCACCGGGCGGAAATGCGGGGCGCACGGAAACGGTCGATGTCCGCCCGGAAGTGAACAGAATCAGCCGGGCTTTCTTCACCCGAAAAACACTACTGTGTGTTTCCGAACAGACCGTAGCAGGTAGGGGGCCCTGAGTTGCCGCAGTGGTGAAGATCACGCCTGTGCGCAGGCGTTCGCCATCCGGTCCACGGCTTCGGTGAGTGTCTCCCGGGAACAGGCGAAGTTCAACCGGGCATGGCCCGAACCGCCCGGGCCGAAGGTCGTTCCGTCGTTGAGTGCGACGCGGGCGTGTTCGAGCAGCCATGGGGCGGGTTCGCCGGGGACTGCGGTGTCCCGGAAATCGAGCCACATCAGGTAGGTGGCCTCGGGGACAGTCGTCTTTAGACCCGGGATCCGTGCCGGGAGTTCGGCCGCGAGCCAGTCCCGGTTCGACCGGAGGTGATCGAGTTCCTCACTCAGGAATGCCTGGTCCGCCAGGTAGCAGGCTTCAGTCGCCACGAGGCCCAGTGTCGAGTACCCGCTGCGCAGCAGGTGATTCAATCCGTTCCAGGTGGCGATGTCGTCCGAATTGGTGAAGATCATCTGCGCGCACTTCAACCCGGCGACGTTCCACGCCTTGGATGCCGCTGTCACCGTGATGCACACTTTCGCCGCGGTCCCACTGACCGTGGCGGCCATCGTGTGGAGTCGGTCGTAGACGAGATGCGAGTGGATCTCGTCGACGATGATCCGCCCTTCGTGCCGCGCGGCGATCTCCGCCAGCCGGCGGAGGAAATCGGCGTCGAAGGTGTAGCCCAGGGGATTGTTCGGGCTGCAGAGGATCAGGGATCCCGCTCCGGCGGCGAACGCCCTCTCGATCTCGTCCGGGTCCAGTCCACCCTCGGCACCGACGTACACGACCTCGCGGTCCGTGATCACGGGAAGATCCAGGAACGGCGGGTAACACGGAACCGGGATGATGATCGGCGATCGGGGTCGGGTGAAGTGTGTGATCGCCAGTTCCAGTCCCCGGACCACGTCGGGAATCGCGAAGATCCCGTCCGGGTTGAGGTACACCCCGTACCGGGAGCGGTAGAACGAGACCATCGCGGAGCGCAGTGACGTGGGCTCCGGGGGGTAGCCGAACGCCTCCCGTCGGACAGCGTCGGCCATTGCCTGCTTCACCTCGGGGCAGGTTCCGAAATCGGATTCCGCGATCCAGAGAGGGAGGACATCATCCGGGTGGAGGGTCCATTTCTGCGTGCCACGTTCGCGGAGCTGATCCAGAGAAGGAAAATACATGACACCGAATCTAGTCCCGGACAGGTCGCGGGGCCGAAGGCCCCGGGATACTAGGATGAGTGTGCATACGACCGCCGGACCCCGGTGGGACGACCATCAGAACCCCGCGGAAGGTGTGGTGCAAGAAGTGACTACCAGGATCCGGCCCGCCGCCCGAATCGTTGCGGTGGCTCTCGCTGCGGTGACTCTCGCCGCCTGTTCGGGTGACAACGCTGACACGCCCGCTCCCGAACCGGAGACCATCAGCTCCGCCCCCGTCGTCGAGGAGAAGACGCCGTTCACCCCGAAACAGGTCGAGCCGGTTCTGGTCGACCAGGATCTCAACGAACCGGCCCACGACCCGGGCCTGAACGTGGACTGGGAGATCATGTCGGTCAACTACGGCAACTACGGTGGTTCCGTCATCCACGTCCTCATCACGAACCGCAATGACGTACCGCTTCCCGCTGATGCGTTCACCGCTCCCACGTTGGCGATCTCCGACTACGCGGGCAATCTCACCCAGATCCAGCGGATGACCGAGGACCAGTATCCGGGCCTGGTGTCCGCGCTCGATCTACCACTCGGTCCCGGTGCCTCGACGAACCTCGCGTACGCGTTCCAGACCTCTTACGGAGCGCTGTACAACGCCGAATTCAAGATCGGCAACGTCATCTTCAAGGGATCCCTGCCACGCAACTGAGTCCTCTCAACGCAACCGTGCACCGGGCCTGGGACGGGTGACTCAGGGATGCATGCGCGCCGCCATGAGCAGCGCCCGCGCCGGAATGGTCGCCTTCACCCGGGCCGGGACGGACACCCGGTGCCGCATGATCACGGACGCCGGCGTCACCGCCAGGCGATCGGTCAGTTCCCGGTACAGGAGGGCCGCGGCGATCACCCCGGCACGCACGCGGGTCGGGAGCATCGGAACGGTCTCCAGCGCGGCGTCGAGGTCCGTCCGGACATCGGTGATGACCTCGTCCCGCCGCCGGTCCGTCAGCGGGCCTCCGTCATCGAGGTAGCTGCGACCCAGCTCCGCGGTGTCCTCGTGGAGGTCCCGCAGGAAGTTGATCTTCTGGAACGCGGCCCCGAGCCGACGGGCACCGGTGGCGCACCGGTCCATGTCACCCTCCGGTAGTTCGCGGTCGGCGGTGAAGATGCACAGGCACATCAGCCCGATGACCTCGGCGGAGCCGTAGATGTAGGCCGCGAGCTCAGCGTCGTCGTAGACGGGGGACGGGGACAGGTCGCGGCGCATCGAGGAGAAGAACGCGGTCATGTGCTCGACGGTGATACCCGTGCGTCGGGCGGTACCGGCGAAGGCATGCACCGGCGGGTTGGTGGAGAAACCGCTGACCAGGGCGCGGGTCACCTGGCGCTCGAAGGCGTCGAGTTCCTCGCGTACCCCGGTGTCGGTGAGTCCGGCGTCGGTCGCGGCGCCGTCGACTATCTCGTCCGCGATGCGCACGACAGCGTAGAGGTTCCTGATGTCCGTCCGGGTCCGGGCGTCGAGGAGCCGGCTGGCCAGGGAGAAGGAGGTGGAGTACGTCTCCATGACCCGGCCCGCGGCGCTGGTGGACATGGCGTCGTAGTCCGCCATCGGGGAGTGACGCTCAGACATGCAGGCTCTCCGCGATGTCGTCGAGAACCGCGGAGAACGCCCGCCGCGCCTCCGGGGAGGGCAGTACACCGGTGTCGTCGAGGATCTTCCGTGCGCCCGCGAGATCATCCTGTGCCCGGTTGATCACCTTGTCCACCGCGCCGCAGGAATGCAGCAGGTCCCGGACCCGCTGGAGCCCGTCGGGACCGTCTCCCGCGAGAATAGCTTCGAGATCCGGGCCGACACCGGTGTCCCTGGCCGCAGTCAGCAGAGGGGTGGCCCGGCCCAGCGCCAGATCGCCCGCGGCGCTCTTCCCGGTCCGAGAACTCGGTGAGAACACGGACTGGAGATCGTTGGCCAGCTGGAAAGCGGTTCCGGCGTGGCTCCCCATCTCACGCAGTGCGGAGGTGTGCCCGTCGCGTCCGGCGAGCAGAGCACCCGCCATGAGCGGGGCGCCGAAGGAATAGGGCGAGGTCTTCAGGAAGCTCGCCGTACGTACGGCGTCCGTGTCCGCCTCGACACCCGGCAGGGAGTAGTGGATGTCCAGGAACTCACCCATCATCGACAGGCCCGCCGCGTCGGTGAGAAGTCGGATCAGAGCCACGGTCGTCGCGTCCCCGGCACCGGAGTCCGCGACCAGACGGATCGCCCCGGTCAGGGCCGCGGTTCCGGAGAGTACGGCGACCGACTCGCCGTAGTGCGCCGCGTCAGCGGAAGCGGTGGGGCCGTCGAGACCGTAACAGGTCTCCGCCCGGTTCCCGGCTGCGGTGTGCACCGTGGGCCTCCCGCGGCGCGTCCCGTCCGAGTCGAAGACGTCGTCGAGGATGAGGAAGGATCCGTGCAGGAGATCGAAGGCCGCAGCCACCGCGATGTCGCAGTGTGGCGCCGGTCCCGCCGGGCGGTCCGCGGCGATGTGGACCAGCAGTGAACGGAGGTGTTTTCCGCCTGTGCAGATGTCCCTGGCGTCCCGGAGCGGTTCGGCGGCGTGGAGGTCCGTCTCCACGAGTCGGCCGGAGACCTCGGCGAACCTGGAGCGGAGAAAGTCGACGGACCGCCCGCTGCGTTCCCGGAACATCGGGGCGGTGGTCGGGGGATTCATGTGTCCCATTGTCTCATGTGACCCGGGACGGTGGTTAAGCTGGTCGCATGATCAACGGACGTGAGCTCGTGGTCCTGGCCGATGACGCGGGCAGGCCGACCGGAACGGCACCCAAGGCAACGGTGCACTCCACCGATACCCCGCTCCACCTCGCGTTTTCGTGCTACCTGATCGGTGGAGCGGGAGAGGTCCTGCTCACCCGACGGGCACTCGGGAAGAAGACGTGGCCCGGGGTGTGGACCAACACGATGTGCGGGCACCCGGGGCCGGACGAGGACACCGTCGACGCACTGCTGCGGCGCGGTACCCAGGAACTCGGCCTGCGCCCGCGGGACCTCACCGACGTCACCTGCGTGCTGCCCGACTTCCGGTACCGGGCGGTCGACTCCTCGGGCGTCGTCGAGAACGAGATCTGCCCGGTGTACACGGCGTTCCTCGCCCCCGGGGCCCGGATCGATCCGCTTCCCGGGGAGGTGGATCAGACGGCGTGGATCGCACCGTCGCGCCTCGTCGCCGCCGTCCACGCCGCCCCGTTCGCGTTCAGCCCCTGGATGGGTGAGCAGCTCGCCCACCCCGAACTGCGGACGGCGCTCGGGATCAGCTGATCCCGGTCAACCGCTTGACCGCCGCGAGGGGGATGTCCAGCCAGCCGGGCCGGTTGTTGGCCTCGTAGGCCACCTCGTAGAGCGCCTTGTCGAGACGGTAGGCCTCCAGCAGCGGGGTGTTCTCGGTGCCGTAGCCCTCGAGGAAGGCGTCGACGCAGTCCCGCGCCCACGCCGCCGGATCCTCCGGCCCCGGGGCACTCGAATCGCTCTGGGCGTGGAAGTGTGCGGCGTAGTCGAAGGAACGGATCACCCCGGCCAGATCCTTGAGCGGGCTGTCGGGCTGACGACGCTCCTCGAGGGGACGGGCGGGTTCGCCCTCGAAATCGATGAGCAGCCAGCCGGCGTCGGTGCGCAGCACCTGGCCGAGGTGCAGATCCCCGTGGACCCGCTGCACCGGCGTCGTCGCCGTCGTGTCGAGCCCGTCGTAGACCGCGTGCGCCGCATCCCGGTAGTCACCGATCACCGGTACATCGCCGGCGAGCTCGGTGAGCCGCCCGGTGAGGTGGTCCCTCACCTCGTCGACGCCCGTGGTGGCGGAGTCGAACGCGGAGGCGAGATCGCCGTGAACCCTACGTACCGCGCGGCCCAGCGCCCGGGCCTCCTCGGCGAATGACCGGCCTTCGGCCGCGTGTTCCAGGGCGAGTTCCCAGCCGTCCGCGGCCCCCCGGGCGAAGTCCTGGACCATCGCTGTGGTGAACTCCCAGCCGTCCACGTCGATGGTGACCCAGCCGCGCAGGGGGGCGATGTTCGGGCAGCCGACCTCCGACAGCCCGGCGAGCAGCTCGACATCGGGGTTGACCCCGGGCTGCAGTTTCCGGAAGTACTTCACCATGAGGAACTCCGTGGAACCGTCGCCGAACACGAGCGAGGTGTTGGACTGCTCCCCGGAGATCCGGCGTCCCCGGAGCTCCCGGGGCATCACGACCCCGGCCAGCTCACCCGGCTCCCGGGTCCCGTCGGGCCCGCCGTCGGTGTCCCCGCCCACGGCGTGGAGGGTGCCACCGCCGGCCGGACGGCCCTCGGAGATGGCCGCGCCTAGGGCCGTCGCGACCTCCGGGGTCCCCAGCACGTCGGGGAGCGCCTCGTCGGTGTCGTCGACGAGCATCTGGTACAGCCCGTCCGGGGTCCGCACCACCAGCCACCGCCCGCCGGCGGCCTCCGTGGCGGCGACGACCTCGACGGTGTCGATCGGGTGCGACTTCGCACCGTAGTAGCGGCTGGTGGACAGGGTGGCTGCCAGAGCGGCGGGGTTCACGTGGATACTCCTACTTGTTGTGACGGGAGGACAGGTCGAACCAGAAGAAACCGTGCGGGGCCAGTGTGACCACCCAGTCGTGGCCCTCCTCGACCGCGGGGAACTCCTCGCCCCCGGTGAGCTCCACCGGCACGGCACCGGCGAACTCGGACAGATCCAGGGAAACGGCCTGCGGGCGGTTGGACAGGTTGTTCACGCACAGGATGACATCGTCGCCGTTCTCCCGCAGATAGCTGAGCACCGCCTGGTTGGCGGAGTCGACCTCGCGGTAGCCGCCGAGCCCGAAGGCGGGGTGCTGCTTCCGGCAGTTGATCAGGCGGCGGTTCCACTGCAGGAGGGAGTTCTCCTGCGCCAGCTGGTTCTCCACGTTTACGACGGAGTAGCCGTACTGTGCGTTCTGGATCGCGGGCAGGTAGAGCCGCTCCGGTGCCGCGGTGGAGAAACCGCCGTTACGGTCGTCGGACCACTGCATCGGGGTACGCACCCCGTCGCGGTCGCCCAACCAGATGTTGTCGCCCATGCCGATCTCGTCGCCGTAGTACAGCACCGGCGAACCCGGCAGACTGAGCAGCATGCCGGTCAGCAGCTCGAGCTGGTTGCGGTCGCCGTCGAGGAGAGGGGCCAGACGGCGCCGGATACCGACGTTCGCACGCATCCGGGGATCCTTCGCGAATTCCGCGTACATGTAGTCGCGTTCGTCGTCGGTGACCATCTCGAGTGTCAGCTCGTCGTGGTTGCGCAGGAAGATGCCCCACTGAGCGGTCTCCGGGATGTCCGGGGTCGCGGCGAGGATGTCGCTGATCGGGGTGCGGGACTCCTGACGGACCGACATGAAGATCCGGGGCATGAGAGGGAAGTGGAACGCCATGTGGCACTCGTCGCCGGACGTCTTCTCGCCGAAGTACTCGACGACGTCCTCGGGCCACTGGTTCGCCTCCGCGAGCAGCACCCGGCCCGGGTAATCCTCTTCCACGAGCGTGCGGCACCGCTTGAGGAACTCGTGGGTCTCGGGCAGGTTCTCGCAGTTGGTGCCCTCCCGCTCGTAGAGGTAGGGCACCGCATCGAGACGGAATCCGTCGAGCCCGAGGTCCAGCCAGAACCGGAGGACGTCGAGCATCGCCTCGCACACGTCAGGATTGTCGTAGTTCAGGTCCGGCTGGTGGCTGAAGAAACGGTGCCAGTAGTACTGGCCGCGTTCCGCGTCCCACGTCCAGTTCGAGGTCTCGGTGTCGATGAAGATGATGCGGGTGTCGGAGTACTTCTGGTCGGAATCGCTCCACACGTAGAAGTCGCCGTAGGGGCCGTCCGGGTCGCGCTTCGACTCGATGAACCAGGGGTGCTGGTCGCTGGTGTGGTTGAGCACGAGATCGGTGATCACGCGGATACCGCGGCGGTGCGCCTGGTCGATGAGTTCGACGAAGTCGTCGACCGTGCCGAACTCGGGGAGGACCTCGCGGAAGTTCCGGATGTCGTACCCGCCGTCCCGCAGGGGGGAATCGTAGAACGGCGGGAGCCAGAGGCAGTCCACGCCTAGCCACTGGAGGTAGTCCAGCTTCTCCGTCAGGCCCTTGAGATCACCGGAGCCGGTGTTCGTCGAGTCGTTGAAGGCTCGGACGAGGACCTCGTAGAACACGGCCTGCTTGTACCACTCGGGTTCGGGGCGTTCATTGGGGGCGTCGCCCGGCGCCGGGGCCGGCGTATCGAAGTCGTCGGAGGTCGGTTCGACGACGTGACCCTCCGCGTCGATCTCCGGCTCGGGTGCCTCTTCGGTCGTGTGCAGTTTCAGGGGATCGTCAGCCATGCACACCAGACTAGAAAATCCGGTGTCCTCCGTGCAGAACCGGGGTCAGGGAAAGGTTCTGCGGACGTACCCCAGAGGATCCGCAGCCGAAGCCGTTTCCCCCGTGGTGATGTCGAGGGTACGGCTGAATCGGCCGCCGTCGACGTCGAACATCCGCCACCCGGGGCGCTGCCCGGAGGCGAAGTCCAGCACCATCCGGTGCACCCGGTCGGCCACCGGCTGCAGGCGTACCGCGGCGTCGCCCCCCAGCAGGGCGTCGACCCGTGCCGGCAGTGTGTCCAGGCAGTCGAACACCAGCGGGAGCTCGGCGCAGTGGAGCGCCGGCTGTTCCCCGCTGCCCGTGAACTGCAGCATCCACACCGGGCCGGGTGCGGTCTCCGCGATGGAGCTCACCCACCGCCGGATCGTCGAATCCCCGATCATCCGCCCCGCGACACGGTCCGGGTCGATCCTCCGGCAGGCGTCGATGTACGCGCCGGGGTCCATCGTCGCGCCCAGGTTCCCGGCGAGCAGCCTGGCGAACCGCGACCCCATGCCCCGGGCGTCGCACCAGGCACCGACCGGCTCGAGATAGAACTCGTCCGCCGTGTGCGTCAGCAGGATGGGGACATCGACCAGCTGTGAACCGTCGAACGGGCTGGGCCCGACCGCGGAATCCGTGATGTAACGGGCGCGGTAGCGGCGGTAGAGGGCGTCCCGCCGTTTCGGGGACAGGGACGTCAGTTTCTCCCGGGCCGCGGAACCGCCGAGGAAGGGCAGTGCACGGCGGCGCCGATCGAAGGACTGGCGCGGGTACCCGGGGGAGAGCGCGACGATCCGGCGGAAGGCTCCCCGGTAGTGGTCGCGGCGGGCCAGCCAGACGGCCATCCCGCCGCCCGCGGACTGCCCCATCAGCGTCACGTTCGTCGGGTCACCGCCGAAGGACTCGATGTTGCGCTGGATCCACTCCAGCGCCATGGCGGCGTCGTCGGTGCCCCGGTAGTGCGACGGGTCCTCGTCGTCGAAGTGAGCGAACCCCTCGAACGCCATCCGGTACCCGATGGACACGAACACCGCCCCGTCCCGGGCGAATGCCTGACCGCCGTACCAGGATCCGTCGTGGTGCCCGGACTCGTAGCGACCTCCGTGGAGGAAGGCGATCACGGGCAGATCCGGCGGTGGTGACGCACCGTCCGCGGCCGCACGGACCGCGGACACCGGTGCACTGACCGTGAGTCCCACCTTGCGCGCCTTCGGGACCGTCGCATCGACGGTTACCCGTTCCCGCAACGGTTCCGGGGTGGCGAAGGGGGACGGGAGCTGCGAGTAGGGCAGTGAATAAAAAGTGACCGTGTCTCCGCCCCTTGGTCGTCGTGTGTCTGAAGGGGAACCGATCGCGCCGGTGGCTACCGCATCGGGTGCGTGGATCTGCAGAGTCGGGGAAGAATCCATGGTCCTCAGGCTAGCAACCCGGAAAATGGTCGAGGTAGGAGCAGGGAGCTAGAAATACAAAGGTATAAGCGCGTCTCCTGCCTAAGGTCCGTGCTTCAACACTGTTCCGAATAGTTCTCGGATACGTGCTCTACGTTGTTGGAGAATCACAGCCGATCTGATCCTCCAATCTCGTATTGAAGAAAAATCGCGGATGTCCCGACCGCTATAACGCCTTCACCGTCGAAATCGCCACCTGAGCTTAGTAGATGTGGCGTTAGAAGGATCTGACTCAAAAGCAAGCAACTGAAAAACCAAGTTGTTGAAACCTGGCGGGTCTCGATCTCAAAAATCTTCAACCGATGCTCCACGAATTCTGACCACCGCAAGTGTTCCACCAACGTTACGGATTATCCGGGGAACAGAATTTCCCCAGACCCAAGACGGCTGAAAAACCTGGAGCACCAAGAAATATCTAAAATTCAGCTTCGGTCACCGAAAGAGCCGAGCCGACCAGCTCGATTGGAGTGACGTTCACTCTTTCAATGGATTGAGCTCACTACCTCAACCAAACGGCTGCCAAGAATCCACCATTCGAACCTGACCACTGGTTAGGCACTCCCGGATTAGAAATATAAGAAGACCAGCCTGGTCACCCTACGTACGGTTCAGATTGGAAAAACTCTGTGCTCCGCACTGACTGATCGAACCCTTTCCCTTTCCCAGATGGCGGAGAACGTGCGGGCGAACCAAAATTTACCCGTTTATTAAGATAACCTCAAGCCGCCGATCTAGATTGACCCGCAAAAAAACGGTAATTAAACTCCGGGGCGCGCACTCAAAAGCAGATGCGGGTCCAGGTCTAACCCTACGGACTTATCAATACGCTCTACTAGGTTGAGATGAGATTGCCAATATCATCGAAAACATCAAAATCTTGAGTCTTGAGCTGGTTTAGGGATTCGATACCCGGCACGTTAGCGTGATCGAAAGATATTCGGATTATTTTCTCGCGAACACAGACGGGTGTCCCGTAGGGGCTGCGATAACCCCCGGTGCGAGCCGAAAGCAGTGACCATCGCGCCGAACCACTTACATCCACCAGGTAGCTTCCGAAGCTCTTCCGGATAGATGTTTCGATCCGTCAGCGATGCTAAACGAACCCGGTCTAGATCTTTGCCAGAATATGTTCCAAGACCAGATCGAGGTCCTTTTCGAACAGAGCTGGAGACCCCGTCGGTTTCGGCGATTGTGAAAACAAGACATTTATGTCGAGACGCCGCCGCACTTATTCTCTCCAAGTGGGGGGAGTGTGGGGTATCGATTCCTGTGGGCCCTGCTGCGGTGTGTAGCAACTTAACGGAAAATCGATTCCTCGACGGCGGTGAATCTGATAGATGTCGATATCCGTTCTATATTGCTCAATTATCCAGGCTAGTGAAAAAGATTCCATGCCGCCGTGGCTGCTCGCAAATTGGTGCAAACTCCGTATGTCTCTAAAGCAGCGGTTAGTAGAAATAAAAAGGATTACACTTCGGAAAGCTCATGCCCGATAGCTTGGCGCAAGACAATTATTTCACCCCAACTATGGCAATTTCGATTCTTTCACTCCGTTTGATTGGGGTGCTGTTTTGAGTAGGTTACGGCCTCGATAGAAATTTTCGAGCTGCTCTACTGGGTTGGCGCTGGTTGGGCGGCGGTCGATTCAATGGGCTGCAATCTTAGGTTCGCTTCGGCCGCCTCGGAGACAGTTAAATTTGGCCCGAAAAGATGTGGCGCGGAAAAACAGTTTCTCAAGAATTAAAAGAGAACTGAATAATCGGAATTGCAGAGATTATGGATAGCTCCAGTGACCATCCGGGATTGGTATTCAGGCCAAATATACGTCAGATGGGCAATGTGTAGGAAGACCGATTGTAAGTCGTCGTTCAAGTACTGCACATGGTGTCAAAAATAAAGTAAGGTGTTTAGATCTCGGTAAACCGGTTGCAGTTCTGTAATTCTGGACCGTACTGTGTGGATGCCGAATGCTCCATGTATGGGATAAACAATGTTTGTCCAAGCAAAACAAAATTAATAACGAGGAATTCGTTTCGAAAATGTAAGATAAGAGTGCTGTCGTTTTCTTATTTCTTGGTGGTGTTCCTAACGGAGTATTGTTTTATCTGATTGAAGAATAATTCGATGACTCCTACGGTCTGGATACAAGTATCCAATTTAAAAGCTAGCGCTTCTGAGGGTACGATGATCTTGGGGAATCGATGTGGAAAAGGCGTCATAAATAGAATTCGATTATTGTATGATTTCAGAGCAGGTATCAATAAAATAGTATAGGCCGATTCTGGCGTCGTGGAGATTCTCCGGCTTTTGTTCTATAAAAGGTTCCAGGTCGCGAGGGAATTGCGGTAATAGGCGCAAGGGGGAGAGTTGGTGACAAATGAATAAGACGAGATGGTGTTCAGTCGCTAACCTATTGCAATTATTGGCCGGGGCTCGTCGCACAGCGTTCTCGATTTGACCCGCTACCGGTGTGGATATCGATCTGGTCGGGGAGTTGGCGATTCGGGTCTTTCAGGAGGAGTTGGGTCCCGTCGGGCCCGTCTCTGTGTTTTTTCTGCTATTTCGGCTAGGCTCAGGAGATTATGGACTATCTCGCAACTATCACACCGTGGGCTGATCGGGTCGGGCAATGGCTTACTAGTGCGCCGCTGTGGATCCAGACGCCCTTGGTCATGGTCGTCGCTCTGCTTATCTGTACTCCGATTGCCGTGTTGGCAACTAAGCTGGTTAACAGATTGGACACTGTCTTTGAACTGCCGTTGGTACGTAGTTCTCGGAACTCGATTTCGTCGGGAACCAATCCTCCTGCTAGTTCAAATTCCTTGATGCGGGTAAGGGTTATGTCCGCCAGTGAGCCAAAAGTTCCTGAGGATGACGATTCTAAGTAGCCCTTTATTGTCGGCGAATTCTTCGGGGCTGGCGGGCTATCTCGGTATTTGGGTATGAGCGTACGTGCTAGGGAGACGTAGGGGTGTCACCCGTGGTGTTCGAGTGTAGCTTTAGCTGTTTTTAAATAGGTTCGGTGCTGCAATAATATAGAGAATGGTCGATTATCGGTAATCAAATAATGGATTATTGTGGATCCTGCGCGGTATCCGATCGATTTGTTTGCGCGGTCTTTAGAAAGGTTGTTGGGTGGCGCGTGGCGATGTATCGCTCATCTAGAATAGCGTGAAAAGGTTACCATGAGACGGCGGGCTAAATAATACCAAATGGTGGGCAGTGGTCCAGTTTTGAGTGTTTGCCACCGTGAAAGATCGGGCTAATCATGATGGGGGTAGTTTCGTGGGAAAGTGGACGGATAATCCGAAAAAAGCTAACCTGCAGCGGTCGATGCCGTAGCGTTGGTATCTCATCATTGTCAATCTCACCGTGAGGAAGCGTCGTGTATTTTCGTAGAACCATTGGGTCGCTGGTCGGAGTCTCTCTTGCGGCCTCAGTTTTCGTCAGCCCAGCATCGGCCGATACATTTGTTTATGCTGGGTCTTGGGATGAAAAGTTGTATTGTAACTCGAAGTTTACGGACAGTGACCGTGCTACTGTGTTAAGTGGTTTCCTGTCGAGCTTTGACTATTCCGAGATTGTCCAAGCCGAATATTTGGCGAAATTGGATCACTATGCTGCGGTTTTTGCGGCGTTAAAAGAAGCCACGAAGGAACCTTCTTTTAAGAAGAGTTGGCAGTTGCAGATGAAAATCACCAAGCTCGAGCAAGAGCGTAAGCTACTGGGCACTGGAGAAGAAGCTTCAGAGAGAATGGCAGAGATTGACGAGGAAATATCTCAACTTAATCAGGGAATTGAAGAACTAGCTCCCGCGAACGAAGCCGTCGGCAAAAAGTATGGTTTTGATGAAGCTTCCTCAGTTCCTGCACTTTGGTCTTCCCTTTTTAGAATCTCCGTCTCGCCTAGTGAGATGGATGTCTTTACTGTCGATGACGATTTGGTACTTTTTGGGGCCACTTCGGTTCACGCGCACCTTGTCGGTGGTGCTGGTTCGCTCCCTGATCTTTCAAAAGAGGAGTTCATTTCGAAATTTGAGGAATATAAGAATCGGGGCATCGACTCGCTTATGGGTAACGGTGAGTATGATTCCTCTATTCCTAATTCAGATCTAGAACTTCAGAAAGTGGTACTTCAGGAGTATAAGAGAATCCGCGAAATGCGGCGCCGGGCCATTCAGGACTTTATGAGCCTCGATGCCGCAGAAGCCTACCGCGCTTATCAGCGTATTTCGGCCTCTAGCAGCGCATGCATGAAGTATTTTGATCAAAAAATTGACGTTGAAGCTATACCCGGATACATGGGGCCGCTCGCGGATCCGAGTTGGATCGGTTTCACTCTTGATGATGATGGGTCGATCCCGGATGGTTCGGGTGACGGTGGGTCGATCCCGGATGGTTCGGGTGATGGTGAGTCGGCTTCGGATGGTTCGGGTGACGGTGAGTCGGCTTCGGATGGTTCGGGTGACGGTGAGTCGGCTTCGGATGGTTCGGGTGACGGTGAGTCGGCTTCGGATGGTTCCGGGGATGATACCCGCGATCCAGATGACAACGCTCCGAATCCCAGTGACGACAACACCGGGACCGGGCCAAGCGATAATTCGCCCGTCGCCGCGGTGGTTGCAATCGTGAAGTTCCTCGGAGGATTGCTCGCGTGGCTTACCGGATTCTTCCGCGATTTTATTCGAGGTCTTAATTTCTTCGTAGGTTTCGGAAACTGACTCCGGTCTGACCGGCCTTGAGGAAAAGCTCACCTGGCGGGTGCGGCTTTGAACTTTGAAGCAGGCGCGGCGTATTTGATGCTTCGCCGATTCGAGTCGCGCAGCGCTGAGGGGACGTGATCACCAAATCAGATGTGGCCGCTAGCGGTTGTGGCTCACCATGCACCGCTTGGTGTTCAGGTCGTCTTGATTACGGATATCTCCACACTCATGCTTCGCTTAGCGTGCTTCAGGAAAGTCCTGGGTGTGGTTGGTAGTTCAAGGCGGTCTTTTCACCCTGCGGGCGATGGTGATCGAGGGCTTTTCAGCGTCCATCGCCATCGCCATTCTAATCCAATCCTGTCGTTGGCATCTGCCTCGAATACCCAACGGGATTTTAAGATATCGGAGGACTAGACTGGTGGTAGGCAGCACCGCCGGACGGCGGACATGACGTTTCGACGAGAAAGCAGTGGCCGATATCCGCTATGAGTAACCAGGCACCGAAGAAGAAGCGCAACTACGGCCGTTCCCGTGTGAAGCTGGCCCTGGTGGCGCTCCTCCTGCTCGTGATCATCGGCTGGCTGGTCACCCTCATCTAGCCGTTCACGACGCGAGGAAATGGAGGGGCGGGCACATGTATGACCACGTGCCCGCCCCTCTTCCACGGATTCAGCGCTTCGACGCCTCGGCCACGGCCCGGAACCACGGATTGTCGGGGAGGTCTTCGATGAGGACCACATCCCCGGATCCGTCACAGAGCGGAACGCACCAGTTCGGATAGAGCTCGTGCGTGGTGCCCGGCTGGTTCTGCGCCCGGACGTCCCCGACCATGTCGACCAGTGACGTGCACGCGAGCGCGGACGGGGTCCCGGCGATGTACCGGTGCATCCCGACGAGAAGCTCCCGGATCGGGCCACGGTCACCGCGGACCGCGCCCTCGAAGCTGCGTCCCTCGACGGTGGTACCGGCGAAGCAACCGTGTTCCCGGATACGGGCGAGAACCTCGTTCTGCCACGCGAGATCCCCGCGGTCCTCCTCCTCCGGATCCGTGGTGAACAGGCCCAGCCGTTCCCGGAGCTGGATGTGCTCGCCCCGGAGCATCCCGGCGGTCGGGGGGAGATCGTGGGTGGTCACCGAGGTCAGCGCGAGCTCCCGGTAGCGGTCCTGGCGGCGTGGCCCGGAGATCTCGGGGTCGTGCTCGAACCACAGGATCGAGGTGCCCATGATGCCGCGACCGCTCAGGACCTCCTGCACCCACGGCTCGAAGGTCCCCAGGTCCTCACCGATGACGACCGCCCCGGCCCGCTCGGCCTCGAGGGCGAGGATACCGACGAGGGCCGCGTAGTCGTAGTGGACGTAGGTGCCGGTGGTCGGCGGCTGCATGCGCGGGATCCACCAGAGGCGGAACAACCCGAGGACGTGATCGACCCGGATGCCGCCGGAGTGACGCAGGACCGTGCGGAGCATGTCCCGCCAGGGGGCGTAGCCGCACTCGGCGAGCCGCTCCGGATGCCACGGCGGCTGCGACCAGTCCTGGCCCTGCTGGTTGTAGTCGTCCGGTGGTGCGCCGACGGATGCCGCCTGGACGAGAACGTCGGAGAGATTCTCGGCGTCGGCGCCACCGGGGTGCACACCGACGGCTAGGTCGGCCATCACGCCGATGGACATACCCGCGTCGGTGGCGGCCTGCTGCGCTGATCGGAGCTGGTCGTCACAGATCCACTGGAGCCACCGGTAGAAGCCCGCGGCCTCCTCGACGGTGCGTTCCCGGGCGGCGTCGACCCCCGGAACGGTGCCGCCGGCGGCGAGAACCTCGAGTTCGCGGCGGGCGCACCAGTTGGCGAAGTCGTCGAGGCCCCGGCCCTCCTTCTCCAGGTAGGAGGTGAATGCCTCGGCGCGGGACGGGGTCATCGGCAGTTCGTAGATCTCCCGCAGCGCCGAGAGCTTCGCCGCGTAGATCGGGTTTCGGCTGATCTCCTCTGGCGAGGTGTTGTCTGCCTTGAGTTTCGCTGCCGTGTCCTCGATGCGGACCCGGTCGGCGGGGGAGAGGAGCCCGTATTCCTCGATGTCCTCGACGCGGATGTACAGCGGATTGGTGAACCGGCGCGTCGTCGGCAGGTAGGGGGAATCCTCCACCGGGGGGAACGGTTCCGCGGCGTGGAGGGGGTTGATGAGGAGGAAGTCGGCGCCCGCGTTCTCCGCCAGCGTGCGTCCGAGGTCGCGGAGGTCGCCGAAGTCGCCGATGCCCCAGCTGTCCCGGGATCTCGTCGAGTAGAGCTGCGCCATGACGCCCGCGACGGGGGTGCGCAGGTAGCGGTCGGAGGTGCTGAGTCGGGCCGGGGTGACGATGAGCCGGCAGGAGCCGCTGACTCCGCCGGTGGATTCCATGGACAGCGTGTGCCATCCGAGGGGGAGGTCGGTGGGTACCGCGAAGCTGGCTTCCCCCCAGGTGACACCGTCGATGGTGCGGGCCTCGACGAAGTTGTCCACCTGCTGTGGTGTGACGGTGCCTCCGTCCTCGAGGGTGATGGTCACGGTGGCGGGTTCCCCGTCGTGCACGTGGACGGTGAACTCGTGTGGTTGTCCCGCGATCGTCACGACGCACGGCGGGAGCGGGCGGGTGAACCGCGAGTCCAGATGGGCCTGACGCGCGGCGGCGAGGGACTCGGCGGTGGGCTCGTCCCCACCGCGGAGGATGTCCACCCCGAGTGCGGCGAGGATCTTGGTCAGGGTGTCTTCCGGCACCTCGACCAGTTCCCCCGCGGCGGTGTGGTAGCTGGTCGCCACCCCGTGGAGGTCTGCCAGGGACTTCAGCTCATTGATGTAGGTCACGGGCACCCATCTTGCCATCCAGTGGTCTCCGGCCGCACCCTCGCCCCGTGGGCGGACGCGCCAGAGCCGGAGGCACCCGCACTCCGGTGGCCGGGAACGGGTAAATTCGTCGGGAGAGACAATCAAATCGACGGCGGATTCCCGTCCACGGTTCTCGGCCGTGATCCGGGCGCACCGCTGCGGAAGGATCATCAGTGCAGGAATACTCAACCCCCGCGAAGTACGAGATCGGGCCCGGTGAGACGTGTCTCACGGCGTTGATCGACCTGGTGAAGGTGCGTCCGTACGGGGTGATGTTCACCCGGCCGCAGAACTTCGAGTGGGTCAGTGTCACCGCCAGGGAGTTCCTGGACGAGGTCTACGAGGTCGCCAAGGGATTCATCGCGAACGGTGTGGAGCAGGGGGACCGCATCGCGCTGCTCAGTGACACCCGCTACGAGTGGGCGCTGCTGGATTTCGCCATCTGGGCGGCCGGAGCGGTCAGCGTCCCGATCTACGGCTCGTCGTCGCTGAGCCAGGTCCAGTGGATCATCGAGGACTCCGGGGCGGTTTTCGCCGTGACCGAGACCCGCGAGCACACCGAGCTGATGCGGCACCTGGAGCTCGGGCCGGACGGTTCGCCGTCCCTGAAGGGATCGACCTCCCGGCTGAAGCGGATCCTGGAGATCAACGCCTCGGCGATCAACACCCTGAAGTTCGAGGGACGTCCGATCGACGATTCCGCGGTCGAGGAGCGCATCGCCGCCACGAAGTCGGCGGATCTCGCGTCGCTCGTGTACACCTCGGGCACGACGGGGCGGCCCAAGGGTTGCCGGCTGACACACCGAAACTGGCTGTCGGAGGCCCGCGCCCTGATGACACATCCGGTGGGTGCGATCGCGGTGCCCGGGACCCGGGTGCTGACATTCCTCCCGCTCGCGCACGTGTTCTCCCGTGCTGTGAGCCTCGCGATCACGATCTCGGGCGCCACCCAGTCGCACTGGTCCGATTTCTCGACGCTGTCGGTCGAGTTCCAGCGGGCGCGGCCGAACCTGATTCTCGGCGTTCCGCGAGTGTTCGAGAAGGTGCGCAACGGTGCCGCGGCGAACGCCCAGGACAACGGGCCCGTCCAGGGGGCGATGTTCCTCAAGGCGGAGAAGGTCGCACAGGACTACTCCAAGGCCCTGGACACGGAGGAGGGACCCTCGCGGGCGCTGCGCCTGAAGCACAGGGCCTTCGACAAGCTCGTCTACTCGAAGATCCGTGAGGCCATGGGGGCGAGTGTGAAGTACTGCATCTCCGGTGGCTCGGCCATGACCCCGGATCTGGCGCACTTCTTCCGTGGCATCGGGGTCACTGTCTACGAGGGGTACGGCCTGACCGAGACCACCGCCGCCGTGGCGGTGAACTTCGAGGACAACGTCATCGGCTCGGTCGGCCGTCCGATCGGGGGCATGGCGGTCCGGGTGAATGAGGAGGGGGAGATCCTCGTCAAGGGTGAGATGGTCTTCGACGGCTACTGGGACAACGAGGAGGCCACCGAGGAGTCCGTCGACGACGGTTGGTTCAACACCGGTGACCTGGGCGAGCTCCTGGATTCCGGGCACCTCGTGATCACGGGCCGCAAGAAGGATCTCATCGTCACCGCGAGCGGCAAGAACGTCTCGCCCGGCCCGATGGAGGACCGCCTGCGCAGTCATCCGCTGATCAGTCAGGCCCTGGTCGTCGGTGACGGCAAGCCGTTCGTCGGTGTGCTGATCGCGCTCGACGAGGAGGCGTTCCGCCGCTGGAAGCTGACGCGGAACTTCCCCGAGTCGAAGTCGGTGGCCGACATGGTGACCGATCCGGTGCTCCGGGCCGAGATCCAGGACGCCATCAACGACTGCAACTCGACCGTGAGCCATGCCGAGGCGATCAAGAAGTTCTACATCCTGGACCGGGATCTGTCCGAGGAGGAGAACGAGCTGACACCGACGATGAAGATCAAGCGCAACGTCGTGGCGCAGCGATTCAACGAGGAGATCCGGCAGCTGTACAAGCGCTAGCGCCGGCCTCCCGGGATAAACCCCCCGTAATCACACCCGTCACACCAGTAACATCGGTGTGGCGGGCGTGTCGTCGGCGGGGCACCCACAAGAATCCGAGGAATGCGCTTAGAGTTCTGTAACCGGAGCACCCGCCACAGGTGGGGCCCGCAGATCCTGACCGAACCACCCGATTTTCCGGGCAGACCCACCGAGGAGCAGCCTTGCCACACTCTGACGCCCTGCTGCGCCACCGTGAGCTGACCCAGGAGGTCTACAACATCGGCGACGAGGTCGCGGAGTACATCGAGCATCTCGCGCAGGCGATCGCGGACTACGACGAGGAACTCGTCGTCGACTGCCACGCGGAATTCGAGCTCATCATCGACGAGGCCCGCACGGACTCCAGACGGACCGTCGCCGAGCTCATCGGACTCCGTCAGGCACTGACCTCCGGAATCCGTTCCGGATCCGTCAGCGTCCGCGGTGCCGTCGCCCGGACCCCCGGGGTCGAACGCCCCGAACTCCTCGACGCCACCACCCTGACCACCATCCATCCGCTGTCCGGAACACCCGTCATCGTCCGGGAACTCAGCGAATCACTGTGTTCCCGCACGCGGGACGTGACCGCGCAGCTCGAGGACATCGTGGAATGGGTGCTCGACCAGACCGCCGTCGCCGCCGACGACCTCGACGCGGTCAGCCTGCCCCTGATGTTCGCCCACACCCGGACCCTCGTCGTCGCCGCCGCCGACGGCTGGCTCACCACCGTCGCCCGTCAGCATCCCGCCTACTGCCGGACCATGCGCGGCAGCAACCCCCCGACGTTCCTGCTGGAGCGAGCCCGCGTCGACGCCGTGGTCGCCAAGGTCGCCCGCAAGCTCGCGCGCAACCGGGGGGCTCACGGCGGTGGCTTCGCCTCGTGAGCGGAGCTGACCCGGCGGTGCCCTTCGGGGTGTACGTCCACGTGCCCTTCTGCGCCAGCCGGTGCGGGTACTGCGACTTCAACACCTACACCCCCGGCGAACTAGGCACCGGCGCCGACCCGGAGAGCTACCTGGCCGCCCTCGACATCGAACTCCGGCTCGCCGCGCGGCGGATGGACCGCGACGGTATCCTCCGACCCGCGGAGACCGTCTTCGTCGGCGGCGGCACCCCGTCCATGCTGGGGGCCGACGGCCTGGCCCGGCTCCTGGACGGCGTCCGGGACCACATCGGCCTGACACCCGGCGCGGAGATCACCACCGAATCCAACCCGGAGTCCACCTCACCGGAGTTCTTCGACCGGTTGCGTACCGCGGGATTCACCCGCGTCTCGCTGGGCATGCAGTCCGCGGCGGGCAACGTGCTCGCCGTCCTCGAACGCCGGCACACCCCCGGGCGCCCCATCGCCGCGGCGCGTGAGGCCCGGGCGGCCGGATTCGAGCACGTCAACCTAGACATGATCTACGGAACCCCCACCGAAACCGATGACGATGTGCGCGCCACCCTCGACGCGATCCTGTCCGCCGAGGTCGACCACGTCTCCGCCTACTCGCTGATCGTCGAGGACGGCACCGCGATGGCCCGCAAGGTGAACAGGGGCCTGCTGCCCGCACCCGACGAGGATGTGCTCGCCGACCGCTACCAGCTCATCGACGACGCCCTGCGTGGTGCCGGATTCGACTGGTACGAGGTCTCCAACTGGGCCCGTCCCGGTGGGGAATGCCGCCACAACATCGGCTACTGGCGCGACGGCGACTGGTGGGGCGCCGGCCCCGGCGCCCACTCCCACCTGGGTGGGGTCCGCTTCTTCAACGTCAAACATCCGCGGACCTACGCCGCGGCGTGCGAGCGAGGCGAGCTTCCGGTCAAGGACTCGGAGCAGCTGTCCGACGCTGACCGGCACACCGAGAAGCTGATGCTCGGTCTCCGCCTCCGCGACGGTGTCACCGAGGCCGATCTGCGCCCCGGCTCCGAGCGGGTCATCGCCGGATACGTGGACTCCGGTCTGCTGTGCTGGATCGACCGTGGGCGCGGTGGGCGCAATCTCGCGCTCACCGACTCCGGAAGACTGCTCGCCGACGGCATCATCGCGGACATCCTCGTCGCCGAGGACTGAACCGGACCGGAAACCGCTCCGCGATCACTCGTGACGCAGTGCCTCGATGGGGTTGAGCCGGGCGGCGCGGGCGGCGGGGTAGAACCCGAAGAAACCGCCGATCGCGACGGAGAACCCCAGCGAGAACAGCACGCCCGCGAGAGGAGGGAACACCAGCGTGCCCATCAGCTTCGCGCCCGTCACGCCGAGCGCCGTGCCGAGCAGCACCCCGATCACCCCGCCGATCAGGCAGATGATCATGGCCTCCACGAGGAACTGCAGCCGGATGTCGCGGTTCCTCGCGCCGAGAGCCTTGCGGATGCCGATCTCCCGGGTCCGTTCCGTGACGGTGACGAGCATGATGTTCATGACGCCGATGCCGCCGACGAGCAGGGAGATTCCGGCGATCACCGACAATCCGATGCTCAGGGAATCGATGACCTGACGGAAGGAGTCGATGTCCTTCTTCATGTCGGTGACCTTCGCCGTGAAGTCCGGGTCCGTCGTGTACTCGGCGGCCGCGAACTCCGACAGCTCCCGCCGGAACGACTCCTCGTCGGTCCCCGGAACGGGGCGCACCGACACCCTGGTCCATGCACCGGAGTCGCCGCCCAGCCGATCCTCCACCGACCACGGGACGTAGATCACCGGTGAATCACTTCCGCCGTCGCCGAACAACCCGCCACCGGACCCTCTGCCCGTGACACCCACGACCGTCAGCGAGATGATCCGCCCGGTCGTGGTCTCGACGTCGACGGATTGTCCGGGTGCGCCGGCGGTGTCCCCGGCGAACAGTGCCGTGACGAGCTCCGGGGAGACCACCGCGACGGGTCGGGCGCCGGTGACGTCGTCGTCCGTGATGGAGCGGCCCGCGGTGACCCCGGTGGTCTTCATCGCGATGAAGTCGGGGTTAACCCCGTTGATCCGGGCACGCTTCGACGTCTCGGGGTGCCCGGTGGGACTGACGGTCCCGGAGTGCTCGGAGCCCTCACCGACCGGGATCCCGGCGAGCCGGCCGGGGAACCTCGTCCGCAGCCGGTCGAGGAGCTCGGGTGTGAGTTTCGACGCGGCTGGGACCGGGGTGGGGGAGAGCAGCGGATCACTCTCGTCGGCGGTACGCGACTCCACCTGCAGCGAGTAATCGTTCGCCCCGGAATCCGCGAGGCTCTTCACCAGTTGCGTCTTCAGTGAGGAACCGAGGGTCAGGACGATGATGACCGAGGTGATGCCGATGATCACGCCGAGGAGGGTGAGCAGCGCCCGCAGCTTGTTGCCGGCGATGCTGCCGACCGCGAGGCGGAGTGCTTCGTTGAAGTTCACTGGAGCAGGTCCCCCTCGGAGATACGGCCGTCGCGCATGGTGACCACGCGGGTGGTCTCCGCGGCGAGCTCGGGATTGTGGGTGATGAACACGATGGTCTTGCCCCGGTTCCGGTTGAGATCGTGGAACATGTCCATGACCAGGCGCCCCGTGTGCGAGTCCAGGGCACCGGTCGGCTCGTCGGCGAGGATGAACTCCGGGTCGTTGGCCAGGGCGCGGGCGATCGCGACGCGCTGCTTCTGGCCGCCCGACAGTTCATTCGGGCGGTGGTCCATGCGCTGCCCCATGCCGACCATCTCCAGGAGTTCGGCGGCGCGCTCCGTGCGCTCCGCCCGGGGCACACCGGCGTACATCATCGGCATCTCGACGTTGCGCCGCGCGCTGATCCGGCCGATGAGGTTGAAGTTCTGGAACACGAACCCGATCGCCCTGCTGCGGTGCGCCGACAGGGCATCGCTGTCCAGGCTCCGCGTGTCGACGCCGGCGAGACTGTAGCTGCCCGACGTGGGCCGGTCGAGCAGTCCGATGATGTTCATCAGCGTCGACTTGCCCGAACCCGATGCCCCCACCACGGAGACGAACTCGCCGTGGTCGACGGTGAAGTCACATCCCGGCAGAACCGTCAGTTCCCCCTCGGTACCGATGTTGTAGGTCTTGACGATGTCCCGCATCTCCACCAGCGGGCTCATGCCTCGTCCCCGAGCGTGACAGTGGTTCCCAGCAGGTCACGGCGGGTCGATCCCTGGCTGATCACCGTCTCGCCCTTCTTCAGCTCGCCACCGGTGACCGCTACGGTGACATCCCCCTCGGTACCGGTCTCGACGCGGCGCTCCTCCACGGTGCCCCTAGCCCCGGGCCCCTCGGCACCGGCGACGACGAGAACCGCCCTCGTGCCGTCGGCACGCTCGAACACGGCCTCCCGCGGCACCGCCAGGCCGCCCTTGTCCGCGGCCAGCACGATCCGGGCGCGGGCGCTGCCGCCGATCCGGAGATCCTTCGTGTCCCCGTCGATCGTGATCTCCACCGGGAAGGTCGGACGCTGTGCACCGGAGGACTGGGGCGTGCCCGCGGCACCCGCCGCGCCCGGCTGCTGCGCGGAGAGCCCACCGCCGGGCGCACCGGCCACGGGCGACACCCGCGACACCTTCCCGCGGAACGTCTTCCCGCCGGTGGCGGCCGTGGTGAACGTGACCTCGGCGCCGGGCCTGAGATCGGCGACGTCGATCTCCGGGACCTCGGTGTGCAGGATCATCCCGGAATCATCCGCGAGCGTGAGCACCGACCCGGCGACGGGGCGACCGACCTCCGACCCGACGCTCACCACCACACCGGAGAACGGTGCCCGGATCTCACTCGCGTTGAGGTCCCGCGTCAGATGGTCGGTGCCCTGGCCGGCCGACTCCCGTGCGACCTGCGCGGCGCGCCGGGCCTGCTCCACACCACTGGCCAGGGAATCCAGTTGCTGCCGGGCCGCCAGCTTCGCCGACTCCACCGACACCGCGGCCTCCTTCTTCGACTCGAAGGTCGCCGCGACCTGCCGCTGGGCCTCCGCCAGATCACGGTCCACCGCCTGGAGCGCGGTCGTGTAGGCCTCCTGGCGGTTGCTCAGTTCCTTCACCGAGTTCTGCAGTGCGGCGGCCGCCTCCACGGTGCCGATGTGGGTGGTCACAGACTGCTGGACCCCTTCGACGGAAGGCTCCGTCTGAAGGAGCGCAGCCGCGGAGGCGACCCCGGAACGTGCGAGATTGATCTCGCCGTTGAGCACCTGATTGCGGGACTCCTCCAGGGCGCGCTGCTGTTCCACCAGTCGGGGATCCCGGCCGTCGGCGGCATCGGCCTTCTTCGCCTCGAACGCGCGGACCGCATCCTCGTGCGCGGCTGTCGCCGTCCGGAGGGCCGCCTGCGCGGCGTTCACCTCGGGGTTCAGTGACTGGTCCAGGCTCTCCTTGTACTGTCGGTGCCGCTGCTCCGCCTGTTCGACGGAATTGAGCTCCGACGTCAGCGCCGTGGCCTGCTGTGACTTCTGGTTCGCCAGCTCCCGCTGCACGGAGGAAACGTCGACCGTCGCCAGCAGCTGGCCCTCCTCGACCCGGTCTCCGGTGACCACCGACAGGTAGGTCAGCGGGCCGGTGAGTGCGGTGGTGACGGCCTCGGTCCTCGCAGCCGCCACCGTGGCGCTGGTCTGCACCGCCCGGCTCACCTCCTCAACCTTCGCTGTCCGGTACTCGTGTGCCGCCAGCACGGTGCCGTCGCCACCCCCGGAGCATCCGGTGGCGGCCAGACACAGCGCGGCGGCCGCGCCGGTGAACAGGCGGCGTGGTCGGGTGAAGCGGAGGACGGTCGGTAGTGACATCGGGATCCAGGGCCTTTCGGTCTTTCGGATACTGCGACCCGCACAGGTCGGCTGCGAAGTCACGCTAGGGGATAATCCCGGGACGGACCCGGGAGGACCCTGGGGGAAACCTGTGGACCTCCACCGGGCCCTATACTGGGGAGAAGACCACACGGATCGGATCGTTGGTGGAGGGGCCGGACACAGGGACGGGAACACCACCGGGGAGAGGAGCGGACATGGCGGGATCCACCGACCAGCGGCGCGCCGAGGTCCTGCGCGCCATCGTCGCCGACTACATCGCCTCCCACGAACCCGTCGGCTCCAAGGCGCTGGTCGACCGCCACCGGCTCGGGGTCAGCTCCGCCACCATCCGCAACGACATGGCCGTCCTCGAATCAGAGGGCTACATCGTCCAGCAGCACGCCAGCTCCGGACGGATCCCCACCGAGAAGGGCTACCGGCTCTTCGTCGATTCCCTCCACGAGGTCAAGCCGCTCTCCCCGGTCGAGCGGCGTGCGATCCGGAGTTTCCTCGAGGACGGGGTCGACCTGGAGGATGTCCTGCGCCGCGGCGTGCAGCTGCTCAGTCAGCTCACCCGCCAGGCCGCCGTCGCGCAGCTGCCGACGCTGAATGTCTCCCGCGTCCGGCACTGCGAGGTCGTGCAGCTCACCCCGTCCCGGATCCTGCTGGTCCTGATCACCGACACGGGTCGCGTCGACCAGCGCAACGTCGACACCGACATCGAGCTCGCCGCCGACCAGGTCGTCCGACTCCGGGATGTTCTCAACCAGGCGTTGGTGGGCAAGACACTGAATGATGCGTCGGTCTCGATGGCGGACCTCGCGGTGAACGCACCGTCCGACATCCGGACAGCCGTGATCCGTGCCTCCACCACACTCATCGAGACCCTCGTCGAGGCCCCCAGTGAGCGGATGGTTCTCGCGGGTGCGTCCAACCTCTCCCGCGTGACCGGCGATTTCCCCGCCGGACTCCCCACGGTCCTCGACGCCCTGGAGGAACAGGTCGTCGTGCTCCGCCTGCTGTCCGGCGTGACGGCGCAGGGGGCGGTGCACGTGAGCATCGGTGAAGAGAACCAGGACGACCAGCTCCGTGGTGCGTCGATCGTGAGCACGGGCTACGGCGCGACCGGAGCGACCTTCGGTGGCATGGGGGTCGTCGGCCCGACGTACATGGACTACCCCGGCACCATCGCCAAGGTGCAGGCCGTCGCCCGCTACGTCTCCCGGGTGCTCGGCGGCAACTAGCCGCGCAAACGCGCCACGGTGGCCCCTCGCCACCATCACCGTCACCGGACTCGACGTCCCTCAAACCATCCCCCATCCCGCACTTCGCCCGCGGGGGAGCGGACACGGCACCCGACATGCGGTGGATCCGGGTCGGGGGCGGAGCCCGGAGATTCAGCGCACCCGCGGCTTCCCGGTCGGCGTCGCCTTCCTTCCCTTCCGGGCCCGGATGTTGTCCGTCGCGAACTGCACCCACACCGACCAGCAGATGAGCAGCACCAGGAGCAGGGCGGTCCACGCGGTGAGCCCGGACAGCGCGAACAGCAGTGCCAGGACCATCAGTGCGAGCGAGACGTAGAAGTGTCGGGCGTCGTGCATGTCAGTTACCTCCGTGTTGTGGGGTCGGGACGACGTGAGCCCGGACTGTGTCCGCATTCACATCGTGGACACGATTGTAGCGGCGCCCCCGGAGCCGGGTCGGGGACGGTTTCCGCCGCTCCGGCGGCGGGGAACGGTACGGACACCGTGAATCCCGCACCCGCTTGGGCGGAGTGCCGGACGCTCACTACTATGGATGGAATGCGGGGATGAACCCCGTTCCCGAACACGCACCCAAGACCCTCATTCCGACCCGGATGTGGTCGGTGACAGAAGGAAGTATCAGACAACGTGGCTCGTGACTACTACGGCATTCTGGGCGTCGACCGTTCCGCATCGGACTCGGAGATCAAGAAGGCCTACCGCAAACTCGCCCGCAAATACCACCCGGACGTCAATCCGGGTGAGGAGGCCGCGGAGAAGTTCCGGGAAGTGTCCCTCGCCTACGAGATCCTGACGGACCCGGAGAAGCGGCGCATCGTCGACCTCGGCGGCGACCCCGCCGAGCAGGGCGGTGGCGGCGGATACGGAGGCGGCTTCGGTGGCGGCGGCTTCGGCGACATCTTCGACGCCTTCTTCGGCGGTGGCGGGACCGGTCGCGGCCCCCGCTCCCGCGTCCAGCCCGGCGCCGACGCTCTTCTGCGTACCTCGATCACACTCGAGGACGCTTTCGTCGGTGTCCGCAAGGACATCACCGTCGACACCGCCGTCCTCTGTGAGGAGTGCTCCGGATCCGGCTCTGAATCGGGAGCCAAGCCCGTGCCGTGCCAGACCTGCTCCGGCACCGGTGAACTGCAGGAGATGCAGCGCAGCTTCCTCGGAAACGTGATGACCTCCCGCCCGTGCCCGAACTGCCAGGGCACCGGCGACGTCATCCAGGACCCCTGCAACCGGTGCCACGGGGAGGGCCGCCGCCGGGCGCGCCGGGACCTCGTGGTCACCGTGCCCGCCGGTATCGACGACGGTATGCGCATCCGGATGGCCGGACAGGGCGAGGTCGGTCCCGGTGGTGGTCCCGCCGGCGACCTCTACGTCGAGATCTCCGTGCAGCGGCACCCCGTGTTCAGCCGGGACGGCGACGATCTCCATCTCACCGTCCGGGTGCCCATGGTCGACGCCGCCCTCGGTACGGAGATCCGCACGGAAACCCTCACCGGTGAGTCGCTGACCATCACACTGCCCGCCGGTTCCCAGCCCGGTGACCGGATCCGGCTCGCCGGCTCCGGCATGCCGCGGCTGCGCGCCGAGGGCGCCGGTGATCTCGTCGCGCACCTCGATGTCTTCGTGCCCCGTGAGCTCGATGACCGGTCCCGGGCCCTCCTCGAGAAGCTCCGCGACCACCGGGACGATTCGGCCGAGGTCAACCGCGAAGGTGACGGGCAGGAGACCCTGTTCAGTCGGCTCCGCAACCGGTTCCGGCGATGACCCTCCCCGTGTTCCTCGCCGACCTCGACGCGGTGCTCGCCGGTACGGAACCGGCGCCGTTGCCCGGCCCGGGGCAGACCGTCACCGTCACCGGCCCCGAGGCCCGGCACGCCGTCAGCGTGCGGCGTCTCGGGAGCGGCGATGAGCTGATCATGGCCGACGGTCGCGGCAACGCCGTTCGGTGCACCGTGCGGGAGACCGCGGGCAGGGACACCATGGTCCTCACCGTCGATCGGGCACTCGCGGCCACGGTGCGTGATCCCCGGGTCACCGTCGTCCAGGCGATCCCGAAATCCGACCGCGCCGAGCTGGCCGTCGATCTCGCGTGCCAGGGTGGTGCGGACGCCATCATCCCGTGGCAGGCCGAGCGCTGCATAGCCCGCTGGACCGGGCCGAAACGCGACAGGGCACTCGGCAAGTGGCGGGCCGCCGCGGTCGCCGCGGCGAAGCAGTCCCGGCGCACCGATGTCCCGCGGATCCCGGCTCTCGCAGACGGCGGTGACGTCGAGAAGCTCATCCGGGACACCGTCGCGGGTGGTGGCGAAGCCGTCCTGCTGCACGAGGAATCGGCAGTCGCCTTCACCACCGTCAACTGGGCGGACGCCGGTGAGGTGGTTCTCGTCATCGGCCCCGAGGGCGGCATCTCCCCGGCGGAGGTGGCGCGCTTCACCGCCGCGGGCGCCCGGTCCGTCCGGCTTGGGCCCGAGGTTCTGCGCACCGCGACCGCGGCACTGTCCGCGCTCTCCGCGATCGGGGTGTCCAGCCCCCGCTGGTAAGGTCCACCATGAGTCCACCGGTCACGCCACCGGACTCCCAGATCCCACCGAACATCTTCCCGAAAGTAGGCGAAGCCCCGCACGTGGCCATCTACAACACCGACCAGAGTGTCTCCGAGACCTTCGACATCGACCCGGCGCTCGTGCAGAGTGTGCTCGGTACCACCGACGGAAACCTGAAGACGCTGGAGAAGTACGTCGACTGCGACATCTTCGTCCGCGGGAACACGGTCACCCTGACCGGGGCGGCACACGAGGTGTCCCGCGCCCGCCGGGTGCTCGACGAACTGCAGGCCACCGCCCGCCGGGGCGGGCACATCAGCCCCACGGCCGTGAAGCACGCCGTCAACCTCATCACCAGTGAGGCGCCCCAGTCGGTCGCGAACGTACTCGCCAGCGACATCATCGCCCGCCGTGGCAGGGTGATCCGGGCGAAGTCGCTGGGGCAGAAGGAGTACGTCGACGCGATCGACGAGAACACCATCGTCTTCGGGCTCGGCCCCGCCGGTTCCGGCAAGACCTACCTGGCGATGGCCAAGGCGGTCCAGGCACTGCAGACCAAACAGGTCAGCCGCATCATCCTCACCCGGCCCGCGGTCGAGGCGGGGGAGAAGCTCGGGTTCCTGCCGGGCACCCTCAACGAGAAGATCGACCCCTACCTGCGTCCGTTGCACGACGCCCTGCGCGACATGGTGGAACCGGAGGTGATCCCGAAACTCATGGAGGCCGGTGTCATAGAGGTCGCGCCGCTGGCCTACATGCGCGGACGCACACTCAACGACGCCTTCGTCATCCTCGATGAGGCGCAGAACACCACCCCGGCGCAGATGAAGATGTTCCTCACCCGACTCGGATTCGGGTCGAAGATGGTCGTCACCGGAGACATCACCCAGGTCGACCTGCCCGGCGGCCAGCGGTCGGGGCTGCGGCTCGTGCGCCACATCCTCCGCGGCGTCGAGGGCGTGCACTTCTCCGAACTGACGAGTGAGGACGTCGTGAGGCACCAGCTGGTCGCCCGGATCGTCGACGCCTACGACGACTGGGAGAACCGGGAGACGAAGGGACGGTCGCTCTGATGGGCACCGAGGTTTTCAATGAGGCCGCCTACGGTGACGTGAACGAGGAGATGCTCATCGACGTCTGCGGCTACGCGCTGTCCCGCATGGACGTGCACCCGCAGGCGGAGTGTTCCCTGCACATCGTCGACCCCGAAGTCATCGCCGAACTACACGAACGCTGGCTGGACCTGCCGGGTCCGACCGATGTGATGAGCTTCCCGATGGACGAACTCACCCCCGGTTCCGGGCGTCCCGACGCCGCGGAGCCGGGCCCCGCGATGCTCGGGGACATCGTGCTGTGTCCCGAGTTCGCCGAGGGGCAGGCCGCCCGCGCGGGACACAGTCTCGACCACGAGCTCTCCCTGCTCACCGTCCACGGGGTCCTGCACCTGCTCGGCTACGATCACGTCGAGGCCGACCAGGAGAGGGAGATGTTCGCGCTGCAGAACGAGATCCTGGCCGACTGGTACGACGACCTGGAGTCGCGGGGCGTCCGGTACCAGCCCAAGCCCTCGGGACCTGGCGCGTTCCCGACCGCATCGGACCGGGAGACACTCGACCATCTGAATGTGGACGGCACGATCCCCGTGATCGCCGAGCCGGACACGACGGAGAAGAACTGACCGTGAACCCAGTCATGCTGGCGCTCGGGGCGGTCACCGCCCTGGTCACCTCCGGCGCGCTCGGATCAGTTGAATCGGCGGTGTCGTCGATCTCCCGAGCGCGTGTCGAGGAACTCGTCAAGGATGAACGCCCCGGGGCGGTGAAGCTGCTCCAGGTCGTGGATCGCCGAGCCGACCACATAAACCTCCTCGTGCTTCTCCGGACCCTCCTGGAGTCCACCGCGGCGGTGTGCACCGGTGCGCTCGCGTTCCAGCTGATCTCATCCCGGGGCTGGGCGCTGGCGACGGCGATCGCGGTCCTCACCCTCGTCACCTACGTCGTGGTCGGGGTCTACTCCCGCACCATCGGCCGCCAGAACCCGTACACGGTGTCCCTCAAGTCGGCTCTCGTGCTCTCCGTGCTGGCGCACCTGCTCGGTCCGGTGACCAAGGTACTGATCTGGTTCGGCAACATCCTCGCCCCCGGGGCGGGATTCCGGGACGGTCCGTTCAACACCGAGGTGGAGCTCCGGGAGATGGTCGACATCGCCCAGGAGCACGGCATCGTCGAGATCGGCGAGCGCCGCATGATCCAGTCGGTGTTCGATCTCGCGTCGACGACGGCCCGCAGCGTCATGGTGCCCCGGCCGGAGATGATCTGGATCGAATCGGACAAGACGGCCGGTCAGGCGACCGCCCTCTGCGTGCGCTCCGGGCTCTCCCGGATCCCGGTGGTCGGGGAGAACGTAGACGACATCGTCGGTGTCGTCTACCTCAAGGATCTGGTCCAGAGGACGTACTCGTCGAGCGACAACGGCCGGAGCGTGAGCGTCGAGGACGTCATGCGCCCGGTGACGTTCGTCCCGGATTCCAAGAACCTCGACGATCTGCTCCGGGAGATGCAGCTCAACCGGATCCACATCGCGTTGCTCGTCGACGAGTACGGAGGTATCGCGGGGCTGATCTCCATCGAGGACATCCTCGAGGAGATCGTCGGTGAGATCGCCGACGAGTACGACTCCGGGGAGGTCGCCCCGATCGAGAGGCTCGCGCCGGGACGCTACCGCGTCGTCTCGCGGCTCACCCTCGAGGATCTCACCGATCTCGTGGATGAGGACCTCGACATCGAGCTGGAGTTCGGTGAGGACATCACCGACCAGGTGGAGACCGTCAGCGGACTCATCGCCTACGAACTCGGCCGGGTGCCGCTGCCCGGTGCCTCGGTGCGCACCTGCGGCCTGGAGCTCACCGCCGAGGGCGGCCGGGACCGTCGGGGACGGATGCGGGTCAAGTCCGTCATCGTCACGGTCCTCGATCCGGAGAGCGGCAGCGCCGACGTGCGCTGAGCGTACTCCGCGGTCACGGCGCACCCACGGGGTACGATGGGAGATCATCAGGGACCGACCGCGCCAAGCACGGGGCGGCCGGGCCCGTCAGCATCACCCACCGACAATCCGGGGCCCTCCGGCTCCGTGGAGGACTAGAACAACGTTGACTTCATTCACCGACACCCCCGAGGGGTTCCGCTCCGGTTTCGTCAGCTTCGTGGGGCGGCCCAACACGGGCAAGTCGACCCTGACGAACGCACTGGTCGGCGAGAAGATCGCCATCACCGCCAACCAGCCGGAGACCACGCGCCACCCGATCCGTGGCATCGTGCACCGTCCCGACGCCCAGATCATCGTCGTGGACACCCCGGGCCTGCACCGCCCGCGGACGCTGCTGGGTGAGCGGTTGAACGAGATGGTCAAGGAGACCTACTCGGACGTCGACGTCATCGGCATCACCGTGCCCGCGGACGAGAAGATCGGCCCCGGTGACCGGTGGATCCTGGACGCGGTGAAGAAGGTCGCCCCGAAGACCACGATCGTCGGGATCGTCACCAAGGTGGACAAGGTCTCCCGGGATTCCGTCGCCGTACAGCTGATGGCCCTGCACGAGATGCTCGGAGGAGACTGCGAGATCGTACCGGTCTCCGCCCAGTCCGGTGAACAGCTCGATGTCCTGGTCGATGTCCTGACCGGTGTGCTCCCGGAGGGGCCGAAGTTCTACCCGGACGATCACGTCACCGACGACGACCGCAACACACGCATGTCGGAACTGATCCGGGAGGCCGCGCTCGCCGGCCTGAAGGACGAGCTGCCGCACTCGGTCGCCGTCGAGATCGACGAGGTCCTGCCCAACGAGGAGCGCCCCGACGTCCTCGACATCCACGCGGTCCTCTACGTGGAACGTCCCGGTCAGAAGGACATCATCATCGGCAAGGACGGCCGTCGCCTGGGACGGATCATCCACAACTCCCGCAAGGAGATCATCGAGCTGATCGGCCAGAACATCTACCTCGATCTGCGGATCAAGGTGCTGAAGAACTGGCAGTCCGACCCGAAGGCGCTCGGTCGCCTCGGTTTCTAGGATGCGCGCACCGAGCTTCCGCGACCGGGCGCTCGTGGTGCGGACCCACGACTTCGGGGAGGCCGACCGTGTCGTCGTCCTCCTGACCCGCGGACACGGCCTGGTGCGCAGCGTCGCGAAGGGCGTGCGGCGCACCAGGTCCCGGTTCGGGTCCCGCCTCCAGCCCTTCGTCGAGCTCGACGTGCAGCTGTACCCGGGGCGGAACCTGCACAGCATCACCGGGGCGGACACCGTCGCCTACCACGGCTCCGGGATCATCGAGGACTACACCCGCTACACCTGCGCGTGCGCTGTCCTCGAGTCCGCGGAACGCCTCGCCGTCGCAGAGTTCGGTGATGACCCGTGGCTCTTCGACGCCAGCGCCGCGGCACTGGCCCGGCTGCGCACGGTCGTCGATCCCACGACCGAACTCGATTCCTTTCTGCTCCGGGCGATGGGCCACGCGGGTTGGGCGCCGAGCCTGTTCGACTGCGCGCAGTGCGGACGGCCCGGACCGCACCACGCCTTCCACCCCGCGGCCGGGGGAGCGGTGTGCGGGACATGCCGGCCCCCGGGGGCCGCGACCCCCGATGAAGCGGTGCTCCGTCTCATGTGGTGGCTCGCCCACGAATCGTGGGCGGCGGTGGAGGATGCGCGGGCGGCCTCCGAGAACGCCGGGGACGGGATGTTCACCGATTTCGCCGGTCAGGCACACCAGCTCGTGCGCGCGCATCTCCAGTGGCACCTGGAACACCGGGTCCGCTCCCTGGATCTGCTCGATCAGGGCTGACCCGGGGGAGTGGCGGGGGTGGTTCCCCGGGACGGGCACGGGTGGCACAATGGAGCGGTGACTGTGAACACCACTCCTCCCGACATCCCCGCCGAGTTCCTCCCCAGGCACATCGCACTGGTGATGGACGGGAACGGCCGCTGGGCCACGGAACGGGGGATGAAGCGTACCGAGGGCCACCGCAGGGGAGAGGCCGTGCTCCTCGATGTCGTGGACGCCTGCATAGCTCTCGGCGTCCCGTATCTGTCCGCGTACGCGTTCTCGACGGAGAACTGGCGGCGTTCCACCGAGGAGGTCCGTTTCCTCATGGGGTTCAACCGCGATGTCCTGCGTCGGCAGCGGGATGGTCTGCACGCCAAGGGGGTGCGTGTCCGGTGGGTCGGAAGGCGTCCGCGGCTGTGGCGTTCGGTGATCCGCGAGCTGGAGGCCGCCGAGGAGCTGACGAAGGACAACACGACCATGACGCTGGCGATGTGCGTGAACTACGGCGGCCGCGCCGAGATCATCGACGCCGCCCGGAAGATCGCCGCGGAAGCCGCGGCCGGTCGACTCCGCCCCGACCAGATCACCGAGGCGACGTTCCCGAAGTTCCTCGACGAGCCGGACATGCCGGACGTCGATCTCTTCCTGCGCCCGTCGGGGGAGAAGCGGACGTCGAACTTCCTGCTCTGGCAGTCCGCCTACGCCGAGATGGTCTACCAGGACAAGCTCTTCCCCGATTTCACCCCGCAGGATCTCTACGACGCGGTGGTCGAGTACGCCCACCGGGACCGGCGGTTCGGAGGTGTCAGGTAGATGACGGAGCACACCGGGGAACCGGTGGTCGGGGAACCGACCCGCGCACAGATCAGGCGGTGGCAGCGCTATCTCGCCAATGAACGGGCGGAGGCCGCCGTCTACCGCGAGCTCGCCCTGCACAAGACGGGCGAGGAGCGAGACATCCTCCTCTCTCTCGCGGACGCGGAGGCCCGGCACGAGGAACACTGGCGCACCCTGCTGGGCAATCACGTGGGAATGCCGCGGCGCCCGGACTACTCCACCCTGCTTATGGGTTTCCTCGCGCGTCGCTTCGGCAGTGTGTTCACCCTCGCCCTCATGCAGTCCGCGGAGCAGCGCACCCCGTACCTGGATGACGAGGACGCCACCGACCAGATGACCGCCGACGAGTGCATCCACGCCGAGGTCGTGCGCGGGCTCGCGGAGAGGGGAAGGGAACAGATCTCCGGCAACTTCCGGGCCGCCGTGTTCGGGATGAACGACGGCCTGGTCAGCAATCTCGCGCTCGTCCTCGGCGTCGTGGGGGCCGTGACGAGCAACGGCGTGATCGTGATGACCGGGTTGACGGGCCTGCTCGCCGGGGCACTGTCCATGGCGGCCGGAGAGTACATCTCGGTGTCCTCGCAGCGGGACCTCCTCGAGGCCTCGACCGCCGATCCGATGGCCTCCGCGCAGCTGCCGCAGCTGGACGTGAACGCCAATGAACTCGAGCTGGTCTACCGTGCGCGCGGCATGAGTGGCGACGAGGCGAGGGCGAAGGCCGCGGCGGTCTTCGCCGGTATCCGGGCGAACCGCCCCGTGGAACGGGAGGCGATCTCCACGGTCCCGGTCGGTGCCGCCCCCACCGATCCGGAGGTCGTGGGGTCCGGGACGTCCGCCGCGGTGCACAGTTTCCTGTTCTTCGCCTCCGGCGCCCTGATCCCGTGCGTGCCGTTCTTCTTCGGGCTGTCCACCCTGACGGCCACGGTGCTCTCCTGCGTTCTCGTCGGGATCGCCCTGCTGTGCACCGGTTCCATCGTCGGCCTGCTGTCCGGGGTGCCGCCCATCCGGAAGGCTCTGGTCCAGCTCGGGGTCGGTCTCGGTGCCGCGGCGGTCACCTTCGGCCTCGGCAACGTGATCGGCGTCGTGGTCTGAGCTGACCGACGCCGTTTCCCGGCCCCGTCAGTTGTCCGTGCCGGTGCTCCGTCCGGCACGGCAGTCGGCGCACACGCCGAACACCTCGGCGGTGTGGCCGGTGAGCTGGAAGTCGTTGCGGCGGGACTCCTCCAGCGCCCACTTCTCCACCGGTCCGCCCTCGATCTCGATCGTGTGACCGCACTCGGTGCAGACCAGGTGGTGGTGGTGCGCCTCGGTGTCGCAGTGCCGGTAGAGGGACTCACCGGTCGCCATGTGCAGGACATCGACCGCGTGGATGTCCGCGAGCGACTGCAGCGTCCGGTACACCGTCGTCAGGCCGACCTTGTGGTTGCGTTCACCGAGTTCGCGGTGGATCGTCTTCGCGGAAGCGAATGTGTCCAGATCGCGGAGCACCTCGACCACGGCTGCTCGCTGGCGGGTGCTTCGGACACCCAGCTTCGGAATTGTCGAGTCCTGATTACCGGACATGTGCGGAGTCCTTCCTGCGGGGTGCATGGTCAGCCGCCCCTGATCCAGGGGGCTTGGGGTCCCTGCCGGACCGTACGACGGCGGGACGGCCTGTTTCCCACATGATAGCGCGTCCACGTCATCCGCTACCCGGTGCCCGCCGCCGTCCCACGGGGTGGACCGCGGGAGTGGACCGCGGGAAAACCCCGGGCCGAACCTGAGGCCGGGATCCCGCGGGTTAGACTGGTCCCGGACCGGTGCGGCGGGGGAGACCCCTCGTCCGGTGTGCTCCGGTATCCACGGAGCGTACCGGGGCGGGATAAACCCCGGCGCCGCCGTCACCGAGCATCAACGAACCGTACATCTTCCCTTTAGGAGTACTGAAGAATCGTGGCACAGAAAACCACCATCGAAACCGTCGTGAACCTCTGTAAACGACGCGGACTGGTCTACCCCTGCGGCGAGATCTACGGCGGTACCCGCTCCGCGTGGGACTACGGTCCGCTCGGTGTCGAGCTCAAGGAGAACATCAAGAAGCAGTGGTGGCGGTCCATGGTGACCTCGCGTCCCGACGTCGTCGGCCTGGATTCCTCGGTCATCCTGCCCCGTCAGGTCTGGGTCTCCTCCGGCCACCTCGAGGTGTTCACCGACCCGCTCGTGGAGTCACTCCACACCCACAAGCGCTACCGCGCCGACCACCTGCTGGAGGCCTACGAGGAGAAGCACGGTCACCCGCCGGCAAACGGTCTCGCCGACATCAACGACCCCGAGACGGGGCAGCCCGGCAACTGGACCGAGCCCCGCGAGTTCTCCGGCATGCTCAAGACGTTCCTCGGCCCCGTGGATGACGAGGAGGGGCTGCACTACCTGCGCCCGGAGACCGCACAGGGCATCTTCGTCAACTTCAAGAACGTCATGACCTCGGCCCGTATGAAGCCGCCGTTCGGTATCGCGCAGATCGGCAAGTCCTTCCGCAACGAGATCACCCCGGGCAACTTCATCTTCCGGACCCGCGAGTTCGAGCAGATGGAGATGGAGTTCTTCGTCAAGCCCGGCGAGGACGAGGAATGGCACCAGTACTGGATCGACCACCGGTTCAACTGGTACGTCGACCTCGGTATCGACCCGGAGAACCTGCGCCTCTACGAGCACCCGCAGGAGAAGCTGTCGCACTACTCCAAGCGCACCGTCGACGTGGAGTACGCGTTCCACTTCGCCAACGGCAAGTGGGGAGAGCTCGAGGGTGTGGCCAACCGCACCGACTTCGACCTGTCCACCCACGCGAAGGGCTCCGGCGAGGATCTCTCCTTCTTCGACCAGGAGTCCGGCGAGCGCTGGATCCCCTACGTCATCGAGCCCGCGGCCGGTCTCGGCCGCTCCATGATGGCGTTCCTCGTGGACGCCTACCACGAGGATGAGGCCCCGAACTCGAAGGGCGGGGTGGACAAGCGCGTCGTGCTGAAGCTCGACCGCCGCCTCGCGCCGGTCAAGGTCGCCGTACTGCCGCTGTCCAAGAAGGACACGCTCACCCCGACCGCGGAGAAGGTCGCCGAGACCCTCCGCCAGCACTGGAACATCGAGTACGACACCTCCGGCGCCATCGGCCGTCGCTACCGCCGCCAGGACGAGATCGGCACCCCGTTCTGCGTCACGGTCGACTTCGACACCCTCGAGGACAATGCGGTCACCGTGCGTGAGCGTGACACGATGGAGCAGGAGCGGGTCGCCATCGACGAGCTGGAGAGCTACCTCGCCGCACGACTGATCGGCTGCTGAAACCTCCCTCAGGGGAAACCGGGCCCCGGATCCGGGGCCCGTTCACCGGAAGAAAGGCTGACACACCGCCATGGAGAACCTGACCTGGGGACCACGGGAAACGACCGACGGGCACACGACGCTGTCCCTCGCGCTGGGGGACCGGGACGTCGCCGTGTTCGGCACCGAGCCCGTGGAGGATCACCGTGCCACGGTCGAGGGCGAGGAATGGCGGTTGTCGGCCCCCAAAGCCGGACCGCTGCGCGCGACCCTCGCCGACGGCCGGGTGTTCACCGCGACGCCCGACAGACCCCGACTGGCCCGCGCGAAGAAGATCGCGGTCGACTTCGCCGGTGAGGCGGAGGCCGTGTTCGTCAACGAGGCACGCACCGACTGGGTCATCGAGGCCGCCGACGGCACGAAACTGGGCCAGTTCTCCGGGGCGAACCACGGGGTCCGGAAGGTCATCGTGGAGATGGAGCCCGACGCGGATCTACCGCTCGACCGTGCGGTGTTCAACGCGTGGGTGTCCCGGATGGCGCTCGAGGCGAAGATGATCAGCTCCACCGTGGTGCTCACGGTCAGCCTGCTGATCCTGACTCCGCTGATCATCTGGTTCTTCCTGAATTGAGCACCGGAGGAACGATGCCTGCCGGGGACGAGGACAAGGCGGGACTGTTCGCCGACGAGTCACCCGACCACTGGGTCTGGGCGGACGGGTACCTGAGGGACGGTCACGGGGATGTCATCGCGATGATGTCCGCCGGCGTGATTCACACCGCGGAAGACCGGATCCTCGTGGAACGTTCCGCCCCCGGACTCCGTTTCCGTTGTCGGGCGACGCTGTCCGGTGGCGATGTCTACACCGTGGCCCAGCAGGGCCTCACCGTCCGCAGGCTGACCGGTTACTGCGCGGGGACCCGGTACACCCTGCGCCGTCGTTCGCTGCTCCGCACCGACCGCGACATCATCGGTCCCACGGGGATCGTCGCCTCGACGCATCCGGACCTCCGGGGAGGTCTGCAGGTGTTCGACGGTCCCCGGCACACCGACCTGCCCAAGGCTCACGCTGTCGTACTGTCCTGGGCGTGCGTCCTCGTGGACGCCGCCGAACGCAATATCAGGATCTGACCCGCGGGGTCGGGGTCAGAACTTGCCGCCGAAGGATCCGCCGAGGTTTCCGCCTCCGCCGCCGCCGAAACCGCCGCCGCCGAAACCCCCTCCGAAGCCGCCGCCGCGGCCACCGTTGCTGAGGATCGAGTTGAGCACCATGCCCGCGATGAACGCACCGTTCCCGCCGCCGCTGCGACGATTCATCCGGCGCTCGTAGTCACGTATGTCCCGCTGCGCGGCGGCGAGCGCCGCATTCGACGCCGAGACGCACTGCCCCGCGGCCCGGGTCGCGGCACGGAGATCCCCGTCCCGTTCGTTGAGCGCCGTGGCGTGCAGCCGCTTGGCTGCGGCCAGGTGGGTCCGTGCGGTCCCCCCGATCACCCTGCCGCGGGTGGAGATGAGGTCCTCCGCAGCCTGCAGGGTTGTGCTCGCGGTCCCCATCGCCCTGTTGAACATCTCCCGCCGCCGTCCGGCGTCGGCGGCCTCGGTGCGGAAGGAGTCGAGGTGGTCGTCGAGCTCGGCGTCGAGGGCGAGCAGCGCCTCCCAGGTCCCCAGCGGGTCACTGTCGGCCCGGGACATCGCCTCGGGGGTCTCCCGCTCCGCTCGTGCGGTGATGTCGGCGAGCGCCGAGTGATCGACGCGGAGATCGTCCCGCTCGGCGGCGGAGATGATCTGCCGGGCCTCGGCGATCTCCGATCGGATCTCCTCGGCGAGGGGACCGAGATTGGCGCGGGCGGCGCGGATGTTCGACTCCCCGTGCTCCACGCCGTCGAGGAGCTTCTCCGCCTGCTGGAGAGCGGACTCGATGTGCCGGATGTCGTCCACGAGGCCGCCCTGCTGCCCGGCCGGTTTCGCGGCCAGGGCACGGGCCCGCTCCATGGTGGACTCGGCCTCTTCCAGGTGAGCCTCGGCCAGATCCGGGTTGTCGTCCAGCGTGGACACCCACCCGGCGTCGAAGCGGTCGTGCAGTTGGGTGAGGGATCCGCGGGCCTGCGGGAGGCGGGTGCGGAGCCCGATGGTCCTCTGCGTGAGCTCGTCCAGTCGACTGTCCGCGTTGATCAGCAGGTTCCGCATGGAACTGAACTCGTCGGCTCGGGCTGCGAGCGTCTGATCGGCCTTCTTGCAGCTGGTGATGATGTCGATCAGCATCCCCCGGCGGGTTCCGGCATCCTCGGGCACCGCGTCATCGAGGCGCCGCTTCATCGTGAAGGCCCGCTGCAGCGTCCCCGTCGAATCGTTCATCGCACGGGTGAACGGACGCGTGCGTTCCGCACCGAACTCAGCCACCGCGAGATCGAGCTCCTCACGGGCCCCCCGGATCGACTCGTCGGTGCTCACGAGTTCCTCCTGCGCCAGCTCCTCGAGGACGTCGAGGGGCATGTCCTCCAGCCGGTCCGACTGCTCGGGAGGCAGTTCCCGGGCACCGGTGACCAGGGCGGCGCGCTTCTTTCGTGAGTTCTTCTTCGCGGAGCGCTTCACGCCGACGAACGTCGCCGCGGCGGCGCCACCGCCACCGAGGAGGAACAGCCAGCCCGTGCCCGACATCCCGCCGCCGGAACCGGAGGCCGCGTCGACGAGCGCGAAGGCGGAGCCCGCGAAGTCGGAGTCCACCAGGTGGTCGTACGCCGCGTCGCGCATGCGCTCGACCTCGGAGGAGGAGAACTCCTTCCCGTAGCTCAGTCCGTAATCCCGGGACTCCACCGCCACCGCGTACACGAGCACATTGGCACCGTCATTCGCGCGGAACTCCCTCTCGGCCCATTCGGAGCCCTCGGTGCCGCCGAAGTCGCGCTCGAAGACGATGTAGATCTTCTTCGCCGAGGACTTCTGGTAGTCCCGGATCCTCGCCTCCAGGTCGGCGATCTGCCCGGCATCCAGGACCCCGGCGTTGTCGGTCACCGTCGAGGTCAGCACCCCCGGCTGCTGCGCGACGACGGAGACCTCCTGATCCGCCCACGCGGCCGGCGCGCCGGTACCGAGGAGCGCCATCACCCCGATGGCACCCGCCCCCGCCAGACGGACGGGGAGCCGGTGGAACAGCGGTGGGTGCGACGGTCGGGCGGCGCGGCGCGGACGGGGGGACGGTGCTGCGGAACTCATGGCCCAAGAGTACCGCGACGTTGTAGCGGAGGGATGGCAGACTGACACCATGAAGTACGTGACCACCATCTGGATCGCCGCCGCCGTGGTGATGACCTGGCCGGCGCGGGTGATCCTGCAGGCCGTCCGTCCGGCACCCGATCCGCGGTCGGCGCAGACCCTCATCGTCCCGGGAACAGCCCAGTACGACGGTCGCCCCAGCGCCCAGTTCGCGGCCCGGTTGGAGCAGGCGGCCGATCTCTGGCGGGTCAATCCGTCCCTCCGCGTCATCACCGTCGGCGGGAACCTGCCGGGGGACCGGTTCACGGAAGCCGAGGTCGGAGAGGACCATCTCCGCCGCGCTGGGGTCGACCCCGGGGCGATCACCGCGGTGGAACAGGGCAACGACACCAGGGGCTCCCTCGCCGCCGCGTTGGCCGCCTGTCCGGATCCGGGTGGGGTCATCATCGTCACCGACCCGAACCACAGGTCCCGTGCCCGGTTGATCGCCCGGGAGGTCGGGTTCCCCGGGGTGGACACCGTCGGTGCGGCCGGGACACCGACCCGGTTCCCGGGAAAGCACTGGGCGTGGACACTGCTCCACGAATCCGCGGGACTCGCCGTAGCTGACCTGCGTCGCCTACCCGTGTCGGCCGGGGTGGCCGATATGCTGGAAAGGGCACTGCGCACCGCCGCCGGTCGACTGAGACCGTCGAGAAGCACCCGGTACCGTCACCTCGACCGCGACGGACACCGCGCCAGAGCCTGAGACATTCCGAGACACAACGCGTCGTCGCATCAACGACCGACCACACCCCCGACCAGGAGACGCCGACCGACCGTGGAGAGCCCCGCCCAGTACCGCTACACCGCCGAAGACAGGGCGCGCTTCTGCGATGAGCAACCGAAAGGCAGCCAGATGGGTGCGGCCTCGGTGGACAACCGTGGTGCGTTCGCCCGCGACCGGGCACGGGTCCTCCACTCCGCGGCGCTGCGACGGTTGGCCGACAAGACCCAGGTCGTCGGACCCAGGGACGGAGACACCCCGAGAACCCGGCTCACGCACTCCCTCGAGGTGGCCCAGATCGCCCGCGGCATCGCCTCCGGCATCGGCGTGAACCCGGATCTGGCTGATCTCGCCGGTCTCTGCCACGACATCGGGCACCCGCCCTACGGGCACAACGGTGAGGTGGCCCTCGACGAGCTGGCCGCCGACTGCGGAGGCTTCGAGGGAAACGCCCAGACGCTGCGGATCATCTCGCGCCTGGAACCGAAGATCCTCGCCCCGGACGGATCGCCGCACGGTCTCAACCTGACACGTGCCTCCCTCGATGCCGCCTGCAAGTACCCGTGGCCCCGGATCGCGCCCGACGGGACACCGCGCCGCAAGTACGGCGCCTACGACGAGGAGGTGGAGCTGCTCGCCTGGATCCGCGAGGGCCACGACCCACTGGACACCAGGCCCTCCATCGAGGGGCAGGTGATGGACTGGTCCGATGACGTCGCCTACTCGGTGCACGACGTCGAGGACGGCATCTGCTCGGGGCGCATCAGCCTGCGGGTCCTGTGGGATCTCTTCGAGCTCGCGGAACTCGCGGAGAAGGGGGCCGAGGCCTTCGGCGGCGACCCGGAGGAGATGATCGCCGCGGCGGATTCCCTCCGCCAGCTCCCCGTCGTCGCGGCGGCGGCGGACTACGACGGTTCACTCTCGTCTCTCGTCGCGCTCAAGGCGCTGACCAGCGAACTGGTCGGCCGGTATGTGGGGGCCACCGTCGGCGCGACTCTCGAGGCCACCGGGGACGAGCGGTTGGGCAGGATGCACGGGCGTCTCGTCGTCCCACCGGCCGCCGCCGCGGAGGTTCAGATGCTCAAGACCATCGCAGTTCTCTACGTCATGGAGGAGACCCGCCACCAGCAGCGGCAGAACCGGCAGCGGGAGCGGATCGCGCGGGTCCACGACTACCTGACCTTCGGCGCCCCCGGCACGCTGGACCCGATCTTCGCGGCCTGGTGGGCCGACGCCGACAGTGACGCCGCACGGTCCCGGGTGATCATCGACCAGATCGCCTCGATGACGGAGTCCCGACTCGAACGCACCGCGAAACAGGCCAGCGGAGTGGCGGGGTACTACATCTGACGTTTTCGCCCGGCCCGGGGGAGTGCGTGGTTGCGGAGATCCGTGAAGGCAGCCTAATCTGCATACATGTGCGCACCTGTGCACATGTATGCAGATTCCCGGCCCCACCCGACCGGGGATCCCCCGCGACGACAGAAACGAGCCCGGAGTGTCCGCACCCGCCGCCCCACCACTGCTGAGTGTCCTCCGGCACCGGACCTACCGGAGGCTCTTCACCGCCCAGGTCGTAGCACTGGTGGGCACAGGTCTGCTCACGGTCGCCCTCGGGCTCCTCGCCTTCGACATCGCGGGCGGCGACGCCGGACTCGTGCTCGGCACCGCGTTGACCATCAAGATCCTCGTCTACGTGATCGGGGCACCGACCGTCACGGCGGTCGCGGCTAAGCTGCCCGTCAAGCCCGTCCTGATCACCGCGGATCTCGTCCGCGCCTCCATCGCGGTCTGCCTGCCGTTCGTCCACTCCGAATGGCAGCTCTACGTCGCGATCTTCCTGCTGCAGGCCGCATCGGCCACCTTCACCCCGACCTTCCAGTCGGTCATACCGCAGGTGCTCCCCGACGAGGACGAGTACACCAACGCCCTGTCCCTGTCCCGGATGGCGTACGACGTCGAGCAGATCACCAGCCCCGCCGTCGCGGCGTTGTTCCTCGCGGTGATGAGCTACCACAACCTGTTCATCGGGACGATGCTCGGTTTCCTCGTCTCCGCGGCGCTGGTGATCGGGACACGCCTGCCGGCACGTCCCGATCCGGAGGCGGAGCAGTCCGGGTTCCTGTCCCGGGTGTTCCGTGGGGCCCGGATCATGGCGGCTGAACCGGAACTGCGGGGAGTGCTCTGGCTCAACCTCGCGGTGGCCGCGCCGATGGCGACGGTCATGATCAACACCGTCGTGATCGTCCGTGGGGAGATGGACAGAAGCGACACCGCGCTCGCGATCACCCTCGCCGGATTCGGTCTCGGGTCGATGCTGACCGCGCTGGCTCTTCCCCGGATCCTCGCCCTGGTGTCCGACCGTGCCGTGATGACGGCCGGCGCCCTCGCGGGAGCCGCGACGCTGGCGGGACTCATGCTGCTGCTGACCGTCGGCGGTCGGCTCGACGGCGCCGGCGCCTGGTTCACGGTCATCGCCCTCTGGCTCGTCCTCGGTTCCGCGACGTCGGCGCTGCAGACCCCCATGTCCCGGGTGCTGCGACGGAACGTCGAACCCGAGAGCTACAGCTACATATTCGCGGCCCAGTTCTCACTGTCCCACGCCTGCTATCTGGCGACGTATCCGGCGGCGGGATTCCTCGGGGTCTGGTTCGGACTGCCCGCGGCCACAGGGGTACTTCTCGCCATGACCCTCCTGGCGGTCGGCGCGGGGTCCAGGGCGTTCAGCTCCCGGCGGCCGGTAGCGTGAGGGATCATGAAGATGAAACCGCGTGATCCCGCCGCCTCCCTGGTGCACGATCCGCCCGTATCGGCCGAGCTTCTGGACACCGGCGCCGCCACCCTGAAACTCCTGGCTGAACCGACGCGCCTCCACCTCCTGTGGTTGCTCAGTGGCGCCGAGTACTCGGTCGGTGATCTGGTGGCGGCCACGGGAATCTCCCGGACGGCCGTCTCCCAGCACCTGGCCAAGCTCCGGTCCGGAAACCTGGTGCAGACCAGGAGGGACGGGCGCCGCGTGATCTACCGGATGGACGACGGGCACCTGGTCCGGCTCGTGACCGAGGCCGTCAATCACGCCGATCACGTCATCAGCGGCGAGCCCCGGCACCCCTAGATGTGGTCCCCGGTACCGGGGGAGCGGCGCAGCTGCAGATCGACCCCGGCACCGAGAAACACCCGGCACAGCAGGACCCGCCGTTCCCGGGCCCAGTGCGACAGATCAGGGCTCACCACCTTCCGTAGCCCGGTCTGTTCCCCGAGGAAGTCCGCGAGGGCATCGAGATTCTTCGGGACGGGCCTCTCGGGATCTGCGTCGCAGGCATGGAACAGGGCGGCGAACCACGTGGTCTCGTTGGCGGCGGCGGCCGCTCCGAGAGTCACCGTCCGTGCGGTCATCGGTTCTCCTCCGCATCCGGGATCAGGCAGAAACTGTCGTAGTGGTCGTCCGTGTAGTACCAGACGTCCGGGTCGCGGTCGGTGCCGCCGCCGGTGATGATGCGGCGTTCACCGCGGTGTCTGAGGCCCGGCGTCTCCACCGTGTACTCCCGGTAGTAGCTGTTGTTCTCCCGCGGCAGGCGACGCTCGTAGTTGCCGAAGTGCTTTCCGTCGTGCGACGGATGGTCGAACGGGCCACCCGCGAGGATGTCCTCCACCACGAGTTCTGCCTGCTCCGGAAGGGTGTCCAGCGGACAGGTCCGTTCCCGTGCCGCGGACGGTGCCCGGGTCCCCGAACGCGCGGGCGAGGGTTGCGTCGTCGATGCGCGGGTGGATTCCCGCGTCGGGGTCGAAGGTGGCGTGGGATCTCCGCTCAGATCGATACCGAACCACGCCGCACCGAGCACGAGAACGGCTCCGGCGACGGCACCCAGCAGGCGGCGATTGTCCATTGCCCCATGATCGCATGAACACCGCGGCGTACCGGGACCCGGGTGGTACGAGGGCCCGTGGTCAGTCCTCCGGTCCGCCGATCCGGCACTACAGTGGTGGGCATGGCAAAGGGACGTATTCCGGAGAGTGACATCGCGGCGATCCGTGAGCGCACCCCGATCGAGGAGATCATCGGGGAGTACGTCCAGCTCAAGCCCGCCGGAAGCGACTCCTTGAAGGGCCTTTCCCCGTTCAAGGACGAGAAGACCCCGTCTTTCCACGTCCGGCCGAACCGGGGGTACTTCCACTGTTTCTCCACCGGTGAGGGCGGGGACGTATTCAGCTTCCTGATGAAGATGGAGCAGATCCCCTTCCCGGAGGCCGTGGAGATCTGTGCCGAGAAGATCGGCTACCACATCAACTACGAGGGGGGCGGTCCCGGACGCCGTGAGGAACCCGGGACCAGGCAGCGGCTCGTCGCCGTGAACAAGGCCGCCCACGCCTTCTACCGGGAACAGCTCGAGACCCCGGAGGCCGCGACCGCCCGCGCGTTCCTCACCGACCGGGGTTTCTCCGCCGAGCACGCCCGGAGCTTCGGCTGCGGCTACGCACCCGGAGGATGGGACACGACGACGAAGCATCTGCTGCGGAAGGGCTTCGACGTCAAGGAGCTGACCGCGGCGGGTGTGACCACGATGGGCAAACGCGGCCCCATCGACAGGTTCCACCGCCGGCTGCTCTGGCCCATCCGCAACCTCGCGGGCGACGTCATCGGCTTCGGGGCGCGCAAGCTCTTCGACGATGACCAGATGGGCAAGTACATGAACACCCCGGACACGCTGCTCTACCACAAGTCGAAGGTGCTGTTCGGGCTCGACCACGCGAAGAAGGCCATCGCCTCCGGGCACCAGGCCGTCGTGGTCGAGGGGTACACCGATGTCATGGCCATGCACGCGGCCGGGGTGACGACGGCCGTCGCGGCGTGCGGCACCGCGTTCGGTGAGGAGCACCTGCAGATACTGCGCCGCCTCATGCTGGACGACAACTACTTCCGCGGTGAGTTGATCTACACCTTCGACGGGGATGAGGCGGGACAGAAGGCCGCCATGCGCGCCTTCGAGGGGGATCAGCAGTTCACCGGTCAGTCCTACGTCTCGGTGGCACCCGACGGCATGGACCCGTGCGATCTCCGCCTCGAGCGCGGCGATGCCGCGGTCCGGGATCTCGTCGCCCGGCGGGTGCCCATGTTCGAGTTCGTCGTCCGGACGATGATCGCCGATTACCCGCTCGATTCCGCGGACGGGCGCCTGCAGGCACTCCGGCGGGGCGTACCCGTCGTTGCGGGGATCAGGGACGAGACGCTCCGCAACGAGTACGCCCGACAACTCGCCGGATGGGTCGGCTGGGCGGATCCGACCGAGGTTCTCGAGCAGGTCCGCGCGGAGGCCAGGCGGCCGAAGAAGAAGCAGGAGCCGCGGCGCGCCCGCCGGTTCGACAACGCGGAGACGCCACCCGCCGACAAGCCGGCGCTCGAGCTACCGGATCAGCGCACACCCCGGCTCTGGCCGGAACGGGAGAGTCTCAAACTCGCCCTGCAGTACCCGGAGTACGCGGGGGAGTACTTCGACGGTCTGCCCGTGGACGCGTTCACGCATCCCACCTACCGGGCGATCCGGCGCGCCATCAGCGAGGCCGGCGGATGCGGCAACGCCCACGACGGCGTCGACTGGTTGTCGAGGGTCGCCGGGGAGATGGACGATCTGGTCGGACAGCATCTGGTCTCCGGTCTGGCGGTGGAGCCGATCCACTGCGAGGACGGGGAACTGGGCCGGTACACCGACAGTGTGCTGTCCAGGCTGCAGGAGGTCCGCGTCGGAAACCAGATCGCGCAGCTCAAGGGACAGCTGCAGCGGATGCGCCCCTCGGATGACGAGCTGGCGTACAACTCGATGTTCGCCGATCTCGTCGCGCTCGAGCAGGCGCGCCGGGAGCTCCTGGACCGGGCATTCAGGACCGGCTGATCCCGCCACCGGTCCGTTCACCTCATCAGTGGTTCGGCAACTCGATGGTCTTGATCCCGTAGAGGACGCCGCCGCGGAGCATCCGGAACACCCCGGACGCGATCTTCATGCCGACACCGATCGGGCTGCACGTGTCGTCGTCCCCGACCGCCCGCCAGCCCGGTGCCAGCGCCGCCAGATGGCGGGAGTCCTCGATACCGAAGGTGTAGACGGCGCCGGTGCGTCTGGTGATCTGGGACCTGGTCGGACGTCGGATGATGCTCGCGTGGTGGGCGTCGCAGATGAACCGCGCCGGGGCGGACATGTGCCGCCCGATGTCGGTGAGAATCTGTGTGACATCGTCGCGGGTCAGGTACATGAGCAACCCTTCCGCGACGAACACGGCGGGTACCGCGGCGTCGATGCCGTCGATCCACCCGGGTTCGGTGACGGAGGCGTCGATGAGCTGCGTGTCGTCCTCCGGGATCAGCCTGGACCGGAGTTCCAGGACCTTCGTCCTGTCGATCCCGAACCAGGACGCGTCGAGGTCCGCGAGACGGGAGGCGCGGTTGCACAGCCCGACGCCGAGCGTGACCACCTGGATCTCCGAATCCTCGTGCTCGGCGGCGAACTGACGGACGCGTGCGTCCATGGCCATCGACCGCCACACGGTTCCCGCGACGTTCGATTTACCGGTCAGCACGAGATCGTTGGGGTCGGATCCGGCGGCGCGTCCGACCTCGACCAGTCTCTCCCACACTTCCCGGGCCTGATCGTCGTGCCATCCGGGTATGCGGTAGCGTTCACCCGCCGTGGCGCGCGAGTACACCGTGGTCGCCAGCGTGGCGCCGACGTTGTCCCCGTAGAGGTCCGCTGTCGCGGTCATTTTCGTCCCCTCTCACCTGGTACCGGCGGCCCCGGGTGGGGGTCGCCACAGGAGAGAGCCACCGTGGCCGCATCCTGCACCAGCGAGAATACGCTGTTTTGCAGCAGTGCGGAACGGTGGCTCGAAAGATTTTTTTCGGGCGGCCGAAGCCCGGGTCAGTCCTCGTCGGGTTCAAGGATCGTCTGACCGGACCCCGTGGTGCCCCTGCGGAGGTCCTTGACCTCCTTCATCCGGGGTTCCGGATCGAGTTTGTTGGCGACGGCCTTCCGGGTCGCGGTGACAGCGGCGCGGGCCACCGGAGACTCGACCGCCATGGTGTACCCCTTCTTGAGCTGGTGGTAGCGCTTTCGGCCGGCCTTCGTGCCGAAGACGTAACCTGCGGCCGCACCGACGACGAACTGGATCATGTGAGGGGGATGCTCCTTGATTGGGGGGGGGCTGGGGTCGTTGTCCTCACTCTACCGAAGGTGTCGACCACGGGCAGCGGTCCGGAGCAGGCGACCCACCACCGCCGGTGGGCGGCTCCGGGTTGCCACCGGTCGCGACGGGGAATGTTGTTAGTCTGGGGTCGGTTCCGTGCCCCGGGGACCGGTGGAGCGTCGGGGCGGTGCACGGCACACGATCCTCCACCGCTACCCCGAGGAGGACATGTGGCACCGTCCCGTACCATCTGGTTCGACGCCGAGCAGCTGCGCGTGGCCGTCGACATGGGCACCGTCGTCGACCGGGTCCGCGAGGCCCTGATCAGCCTGCACGGGGGTGAGTTCGAGATCCCGTTGCGTTTCGCTCCGGGCGAGGGGAACTTCCTCGTCATGCCGGTGCGACACATCGCGAGTGAGACGCTCGCGGTGAAGTCGTTGTCGGCGAATTTCACGGGCCGGCGTCCGGCGCTGTCGGGGACGCTCACGTGGGAGGAGTGGCGCACCGAACGGCACGTCGGTACGGACGCGGCGGAGGCCACCGCGATGCGCACCGGGGCTGTCAGCGGTGTCGCGGCGGATCTGCTGGCGGCGCCCGACGCCGATGCGCTGACGGTCATCGGCGCCGGGGGACAGGCCCCCGACCAGATCCGCGCGGTGCTCGCCGTCCGCGCGATCAGCTCGGTCACCGTCGCCGCCCTGACCCGGGAATCGGCGGAGGCGTGCATCGCACGGGTCGCCGGCGAATTCCCGGATGTCCGGTTCACCGCCTCCGACGATCCGCGTGCCGCCGTCGCCGGCGCCGACATCATCTGCTGTGTCACACCGTCGACCGAGGAACTGTTCAGACTCGAGGACCTCGAACCCGGAGCGCACGTCAATCTCATCGGGTCCTACCGTCCGGAGATGCGGGAGATGTCGGGAGCGGACGTCGCACGCACGGCACTGTTCGTCGACGACGTCGAGGCCGTGACGGCTGAAGCGGGGGAGATCATAGAGGCGGTGGACAACGGCGAACTGGATCCGGGGGATCTGCGTACCCTCGGCTCCGCCCTCGCGGCGGGAGATGTGTCCCACGATCCGGCGAGGGTCACCGTATTCAAATCCGTGGGCGTAGCCGTCCAGGACTGGGCACTCATGCGTGCGCTCGTGGACACCGTGGACACCGACGGATCCGACTGACGCCCGGGCGGTGGAAAGAAGAAAGGCCGGGCGGTGGAAACCGTCCGACCTTCTCTGTGGCTCCCCCAACTGGACTCGAACCAGTAACCCTTCGATTAACAGTCGAATGCTCTGCCAATTGAGCTATGGGGGAATGACTTCATCGTGTCCCGGAGCGCGCCCCGGGCAACGAAAAATTACTATATCGGCGCCCGTGGGGGATGGCAAATTGCCACCTCAGACATCTTTTCAGGTGGTTGGCCCGGGGTCGGTGACGCCGGTGTGACCGGGAGGTGGCGTCGCGGTTATACTGTGAACCGGTCGACGGTCACCGAGCGTCGGCGCGGGGCTGTAGCTCAGTCGGTTAGAGCCGCGGACTCATAATCCGCTGGTCCCGGGTTCGAGCCCCGGCGGCCCCACCGTGATGTCCCGCTGCGAGCGCAGCGGGACATCACGCTTTCCCGGGGCACCGGGATGCGGATGTGTGCTCCCGCGGTTCCGTGGTGTCAGGTGGGTGTGCCGGGTTGTCGGGGGTGTTTGCGGGGCCGCCCCCGGTGGGTGGGATGACATGCGGGGTGGATTCGTGGTCGGATAAGGCACATGCTCACTGTCGACCCCTCCATCCTGGGGATCTACCGCAGTCTCGACCTGATCGGCGTCCTGCTCAACGGGGCCATCGGCGGGACGATAGCCCGGCAACGGAACTTCGACATCATCGGGTTCTCCGTACTGGCGCTGCTGTCCGCGCTCGGCGGAGGCATGGTCCGGGACGCCCTGCTCCAGCAGGGACCGCCGGCGGCGATCGCCGAACCGATGTACATGGGTGTCGCCGTCGCCGGCGGTGTGCTGGCCATGGTCATCCACCTGAAGGGGCGCGCGTGGGAGCTGTTCCGGGTGCACGGGGACGCGGTGATCCTCGGGGTGTGGGCGGTCACCGGGTCGACCAAGGCGCTCAGCTACGGGCTCCCGGCGGCCTCCGCCGTATTCATGGGTGTGCTGACGGCGGTCGGCGGGGGAATGATCCGGGATGTGGCCTGCGGGGACATCCCGTCGATCTTCGGTGGGAACACGCTCTACGCCACCCCGGCCATCACCGCTGCGACGACGATGGTCGTCTTCAACTGGGCGGGTCACGACGGCGTGGGCATGATCGCGGCGACGGTCTGCGGCGCCGGCTTCGCGATCCTCGCCTACTGGCGCGGCTGGGTGCTGCCGGCCAATCCGGAGTGGGCGCCGGTCAACATGACGGCGGCGCAGCTGGTGAAGGCGTTGAAGCGCGCCGAGCGCAGGGGGGAGCGCGACGGTATCGCTGAAGGACGTCGCGAGGGCCACGCGGAAGGCGTCGCCGAGGAGCGCAGGAGATGGCGGGCTTCGGGCGCTGAGGATCCCGACCTTTCGGACTGATAGCCACTGAAAGGTGTCGTGAACTGGGTTGAAGCACCCTTCCAAAAATAGACAGATCGGTATATATTGACTGGACAGATCGGTTCGGAGTAGGGTCTTCGGCATGAGCCTCCGCCAGTCCGTGAACATCACCCCCGGAACCGTGACCGGCCCGGTCACGGGCTGCTGTCCGGGCATGCGGATGTCGCGCCACTGTCGCTGACCCACCTCGTGGAGCGTGGCGGGCGAGCCGTCACCGCGACCGGCCCCGCCGCCCTGCGCCGGTACACCGTGAAGCCACAGAACTCAGGCCGCGTGCCGGCGTGCCAGGGAACCCGCGCCCCCGAACCAACACACCCATCTTCAGTTAGGACCATTTGACGTGTCTACATCAATCTCCGGTTCCCGGACCCGCTCTGACGATGTCCGGGATCCCGACGCGGCGACGAAGCCCGGGAAGCGGTCCAATCCGCTGACGAGTTTCGGCGCCCAGATCATCTACGGCCTGATCATCGGACTCATTCTCGGTCTCGTCTCCCGTTCCCTGGGCGGCGGGAACTGGCTCGCCGCGACGCTCACCACCGTCGGTTCGGCCTATGTCGGCCTGCTCAAGGTGCTCATTCCGCCACTGGTCATCACCGCGGTGGTGACCTCGATCGCCAACCTCCGACAGGTCACCGATGCAGCCCGCCTCGCCTGGCAGACCCTGCTGTGGTTCGCCGTCACGGCGCTCGCCGCAGTCCTCGTCGGCATCGGCGTCGGGCTCCTGATCCACCCGGGACGCGGTGCCAGCATCGACGTGGCCTCAGCGGCAGATCCCGGCTTCGTGGGAAGCTGGTCCGCCTTCATCCAGTCCCTGGTGCCGAGCAACATCCTCGGGCTCGATGTCCGTCTCTACGGCTCCGGAGATGCGCTGGAGGCCAGCCCCAACTTCAACGTGCTGCAGCTGCTGCTCATCTCGATCGCGTTCGGCATCGCCGCGGTCAAGGTCGGCAAGGACGCGGAGCCGGTGATCGGCTTCGCCCGCTCCCTGCTCGCCATCGTGCAGAAGGTCCTCTGGTGGATCATCCGCCTCGCCCCGATCGGCACCGCCGCGCTCATCGGTAAGGCCGTCGCCGTCTACGGCTGGGAGGCCATCGGTTCCCTCGGCAGCTTCGTGCTCGCGATATACATCGGACTGGCCATAGTCATCGGCGTCATCTACCCGCTGGTGCTGAAGTTCAACGGGCTGTCCATCACGCAGTTCTACCGCAAGGTCTGGCCCGCGACCTCGCTGGGCTTCGCCACCCGTTCCTCGATGGGCACCATGCCGGTCACGGAGCGTACCGCCGTCGGTGCACTCGGAGTTCCCCGCGCCTACGGCTCCTTCGCCGTCCCGCTCGGTGCCACGACGAAGATGGACGGCTGCGCCTCGATCTACCCCGCCATCGCGGCGATCTTCGTCGCCGAGTTCTACGGCATCGATCTCCAGCTGACCGACTACCTCCTCATCGTCTTCGTCTCGGTCATCGGCTCCGCCGCCACGGCGGGAACCACGGGAGCCATCGTCATGCTCACGCTGACGCTGTCCACTCTCGGCCTTCCGCTCGAGGGTGTCGGGCTGCTCCTCGCGGTCGATCCGATCCTGGACATGGGCCGGACCGCGGTCAACGTCACCGGCCAGGCACTCGTTCCGACCGTCGTGTCGAAGCGCGAGGGCATCCTCGATGAGGAGCTGTTCGCCTCGGACCGTACGGCGGCCAGCGCCGAGCGCTGAATCCGGTGGTCCCGTCCCCGACAGGAACCGGGGAAGAAGCGGCCGATCCGACGGACACCACGTGCCCGTCGGATCGGCCGTTCGCCGTGGGAGCCGGCCCGACGCCCGGGGCCTGCCGGTGCAACGGTCTGCCTGGCTCCGCACCGGGGCGGGGTACGGCCCGACACCCGATAGAATCCCGTGCATGGACCTCAACGCTCTCGCTTCCCTGGACTCCTGGCCCGTCGACAACGCCGCTGCCGCGGTCGTGTCGGGCGGAGAGCTGACGACCGTGGGGGACACCGGACGAAGCTATCAGCTGGCCAGCGTCACCAAGCTGTTGTCGGCGTGGGGATTCCTTCTCGCGGTGGAGGAGGGCGTGTTCGACCTTGATTCCGGGGTCGGTCCCCACGGGGCGACGGTCCGACAGCTCCTCTCCCACGCGGGTGGAGTGGGATTCGCCTCCCGGGAGCCGGAGCGGGATCCGGGTACCAGGCGCATCTACTCCTCCGCGGGCTTCGAGATCCTCGCCGACGTGGTGGCGGGGGAGGCGGAGATGGAGTTCTCCGAGTATCTCCGGGAGGGTGTCTTCGAACCCCTGGGGATGAACCGGACGAGATTGACCGGATCCGCCGGGCACGGCGCGGAATCGACCGTCCGTGATCTGACGGTCTTCGCCCGGGAGGTGCTCAGTCCGACCCTGCTGCACCCGGAGACCGTTGACGCCGCCATGCAGGTGCAGTTCCCCGATCTCGACGGGGTGGTTCCCGGGTACGGGATGCAGAAGCCCTGTCCGTGGGGACTCGGATTCGAGATCCGTGGACGGAAGGACCCGCACTGGACCGGGGCCGGGATGCCCGCCGACACGGTGGGGCATTTCGGGCAGTCGGGCACGTATCTCTGGGTGCACCGCCCCACGGAACGGGCGATGGTGGTACTGACGGACAGGAACTTCGGCGAATGGGCGAAGCCGCTCTGGTCGGAAACGAACGATACGGTCTGGGCGGAGCTGGCCACCTTCTGATCCTCAGGTTGAGGTTCAGGAAATGGGGGGATCAAGTTGTCGTCGAGAGTTGCCGGTGTGATCTGTGTTGCCTGACACTTGGGTCAGGATAGTCCGCCGTTACCTTTCTGTTATCGCCCGCCGTCACCTGATCGATGATCACCGTGACCGGGGAGACGGACAGGGGCGGGGGAGCGCAGACCGAGGCCGTTGGGGAAGACGAACCTCGTCTTGCACCATCCAGCGTGGGCGCACGAACGATGGAGACATCGTGCGACCGCTCACGCTGGCATGGTGTTCACCGTGCTGCCCATTGCGAGGACATCCGTGACACAGCGATCAACATGCTCCACCGCGCCTGCCCTGCGCGACGGTTCCGGCGCCGGACAACCGGACCGTGCCGCTGGCGCGCGCACGAACACCACCCACGCACGCCTGACCATCACCGGACTTCCGGTGAACCTCCGTCCGGTGGTGGAGACCGCCATGGCCGTGTGCCTGCCGACTCCGGGCCTCCAGGCCCCGCCCGGTACCGATCCGCTGACCGCGGACTGGTGCACCGGCTGGAGTCGCTCGTGCGCCGTTCCGCGCGGAGTCGACTGCAGTCAGCCGCTCAGCGGGGCACGGAACGAACTGCTCCGGTTGGCCAGGCTCCTGGACGGTCTGGGCGACACCCACGGATTCGACGTCGAACTGACCGTGTTCGACCGCAATCCAGCGGATGACCGGTGGACGGCGGGGTGGGGCTGAATCCCGCGACGGGAAACCGGAACGGGGAATCCCGTTACTGACCGGAGTTGTCCTCCGCGGCGCGTTCGTCGACCAGCGCCACGATATCGGCGACCGTGCCGAAACGGTCCATGTCGGTGTCGACGATCCGGATGCCGAAGGCATCCTCGAGGCGCACCGCGATCTCCACCAGGGACAGTGAGTCGATGGCCAGATCCGAGATCCGGGAGTCGCCCGAGATCTCCTCCGGCTCGAGCCCCGAGGCGGTGCCGATGACGTCCACGACGGTTGTCAGTGTTCCGGTACCCGGTTCGGCGGCATGGGTGATGGGTTCGGTGAGCGACATCTCGGGCGGTGTCCTTCGCTGTTGATCAGACGGTTCGGGGCGGTGGTGCCACTGCCCAGGCTACCGGCACGTGACCGTGTCATACCAACGGGCGCCGAGACGGTATTGTGTGATCGATCGAAACCGTCGACCCCTCAATCAGGAAGGCCACCATGGTCCTGGATCCCGGCCGCGCGGCCAACGCACTGCGCCGTATCTCCCACCGGATCACCCCGTGGGGGCGCTCCGGTCTGCGCACCGTCCGAGCCGGCATCCAGACGGAGGGGATCCGCCCCGGACTCACCGACATCGACCGTCGCGGGATCGTGACCAACGACGGGATCGACCTCCACTACTACGAGGTCGGCCCGGAACACGCGGACACCACCGTCGTCTTCGTGCACGGGTTCACACTGACCGCGGAAGCCTGGTTCTTCCAGGTGGATCATCTGCGCCACAGCCACCCCGACATCCGGTCCGTGCTGCTCGATCTCCGCGGGCACGGCGCCACCGGGAAGGTCGACCCCGAACGGTGCACGATCGACGGCGCGGCGGATGACGTCCTCGCAGTGATCACCGCGAGGGTCCCCACCGGTCGGATCATCCTCGTCGGACACTCCATGGGGGGAATGATCCTGATGAGCCTCGTGCGCCGCTGCGGCGACGCCCTGCGCGCCCGGATCTCCGCCGTGATCACGGTCTCCACCGCGATGGAGCCGATGGCCTCCGGCGGGATCGCCCAGATCATCGACAATCCTGTCGCGGACCGGGTCCACGGGGTGATCTCCCGGAACCCCGAGGAATCCGACCGGATCCGGAAGGAGATGATGGAGATGCTCGCGCCGGTTCTGGCGGTGACGATCTTCCAGCGCAACGACACCGACTACGACGTCATCGAGTTCCACGCCGACCAGATCCAGGAGACCCCGGCCGAGACGTACATCGGCTTCTTCCCGGAACTGCAGAGCCACCAGGAACTCGCTGCCGTCGCCTACCTGAGCGAGATACCCGGCTACGTCGTCGTCGGGGACAAGGACAACGTCACGCCGGTAGAGCAGGCGGAGCGCACCGTCGAACTGTGGCCGCGGGCGAAACTGAGGGTCATCCCCGACGCGGGGCACATGGTGGTGCTGGAGGCCCCGGACGCGGTCAACGCGATCATCGACGAGGCCATCCTCGCCACCCGCCCGGCGGTTCCGCACGCGAACTGACGATCACCGGAGAAGGCTGAATCAGAGGCCCGTGACCGAGGTCTGCCCCGGAGCCGCGGTCTTCACGGTGAGGTCACCGCAGAAACTGAACCCCCCGATCTCGATCTCGGGGCCGGTGGGCCTGCCCGCAGCTGCGGTGCGGAAATCCCCGAGGACCGTCGTCGCGGTCACCGTCACAGACACCCCCTCCGGGATGATCAGGGTGCAGTCCCCGAGCAGGCTCACCAACGTGATCCGGCAGTGGTCCGACGCCATCGTGGCCTCCCGCAGATCGAGCGTCACATCCCCGATGAGCGTACGGATCCGCAGTTCCCGGGGCAGGTGCCAGACGCCCCGGGTGGAGACGTCCCCGAGCACCATGTTCATGGTTCTCCGGTCGGGGTCCGAGACGGCGGCGCGGTTCTGGATCGGCGCCGGAACCCGCTGCACCGTCGCCCGGATCTCGTCGGGGGTCTCAGCCGCCCAGACCGCCGCGGACAACTCACTGAACGTCCCGAGATCGAGCTGACCCCGTCCCACGGCCCCGATCAGGTCCGCCTCGGTCTCCTCGCGCAACCGGCGGTGCGGGATCCCACCCGGATCCCCGGTTGCTCCCGGCCCGCCAGATGTTGAGTCCATGGTCCCGATACTAGCGGGGTCTCCCCGTGTCGATCCTGCTGGCCGGTCGGGGGACGTACCGTAGGTCGACGGAAGAAACGGGCTGTGTGCCCCGGAAACCAGTTTTCCGGGGCGCACAGCCCGTGAGCGAGAAGCGTCGACGATCCGGTCAGACCACCGTCGGATCCGTGATCTCGAACTTCGTGGCGGCGTTGTCCGCCACGGAGACGTCGATCTTCCCTTCACGGGCGAGACCGGCGAGAACAGCCACGACGACGGACTCGGCGTCGGTGTTGAAGAACCGGCGGGCGGCCCGGCGGGTGTCGGAGAATCCGAAGCCGTCGGTACCGAGGGTGGTGTAGTCACCGGGCACCCACTTGCGGATCTGTTCCGGCAGCGCGGTGGCGAAGTCTGAGACCGCGACGAACGGGCCGGAGACGTCAGCCAGCTTGCGCTGGACGTACGGGTCCTCGATCTCCTCCGCGGGGTGGCGGAGCTGCTCGAGATCGCGGGCCTGGCCGTCACGGGCGAGCTCGTTCCACGAGGTGACGGAGAAGATGTTGGACCGGACGCCGTACTCCTCGGCCAGGATCCCCTTCGCCTTGAGCGCCGCCTGCATCCCGATGCCGGAGGCGAGGATGGAGGCCTCGTGGCCCTCGCCCTCACCGGCCGGATCGTAGAGGTAGATGCCCTTGTGCAGGCCCTCCACATCGAGGTTCTCCGGCTCCTTCGGCTGCGGGGTCGGCTCGTTGTAGATGGTGAGGTAGTAGATCACGTTCTCACCGCGACCCGGGCCGTACATGCGGTCGATGCCCTCCCGGATGAGGTGCGCGAGCTCGAACGCGAACGCCGGGTCGTAGGTGACGACGGCGGGGTTGGTCGAGGCCAGGATCGGCGAGTGGCCGTCCATGTGCTGCAGACCCTCACCGGTCAGTGTGGTGCGACCCGCGGTCGCACCGAGGAGGAAGCCACGGGCCATCTGGTCCGCTGCGGCCCAGATAGAGTCACCGGTGCGCTGGAACCCGAACATCGAGTAGAAGATGTAGAGCGGGATCATCGGTTCGCCGTGCGTGGCGTACGAGGTGCCGGCGGCCATGAACTCGCCCATGGAACCGGCCTCGTTGATGCCCTCGTGCATGATCTGCCCGTCGACGGCCTCCCGGTAGGAGAGCATCAGGTCGTGGTCGACAGGGGTGTAGTTCTGGCCGTGCGGGTTGTAGATCTTCAGGGTCGGGAACCAGGAGTCCATGCCGAAGGTGCGTGCCTCGTCCGGGATGATCGGGACGAACCGGCGGCGCAGTTCCTTGTCGCGCATGAGTTCCTTGAAGGTGCGCACGAGCGCCATGGTGGTGGCGACCTCCTGCTTGCCGGAACCCTTGCGCAGGGACTTCAGCGCGTCGATGCCCGGGACCTCGAGCGGCGTGTACGAGGAACGGCGTTCGGGCACGAAGCCGCCGAGCTTGCGCCGGCGCTCCAGCATGTACCGGATCTCCTCGGAATCCTCGCCGGGATGGTAGTACGGCGGCAGGTAGGGGTCCTTTTCGAGCTCCTCGTCGGAGATCGGGATCTGCTGCTTGTCGCGGAACAGCTTCAGGTCGTCGAGGGTGAGCTTCTTCATCTGGTGGGTCGCGTTGCGGCCCTCGAAGTTGTGGCCCAGTCCGTAGCCCTTGATGGTGTGTGCCAGGATGACCGTCGGGCGGTCCCTGGTCTCCATCGCGCGCTGGTAGGCGGCGTAGATCTTGCGGTAGTCGTGGCCACCGCGCTTCAGCTTCCAGATCTCCTCGTCGGTCATGTCCTCGACGAGCTTCTTCGTCTCCGGTGTCCGGTTGAAGAACTCCTCGCGGACGAATTTCCCGTCGTTCGCGCGGAACGTCTGGAAGTCGCCGTCGGGGGTGGTGTTCATCAGGTGGACGAGCTCGCCGGTCTTGTCGCGCTCGAACAGCTCGTCCCATTCGCGGCCCCACACGACCTTGATGACGGACCAGCCGGCACCGCGGAAGAAGGACTCGAGCTCCTGGATGATCTTGGTGTTGCCGCGGACGGGTCCGTCGAGACGCTGCAGGTTGCAGTTGATCACGAAGGTCAGGTTGTCCAGGTTATTCAGTGCGGCGAGCTGGATCAGGCCACGGGATTCCGGCTCATCCATCTCACCGTCACCGAGGAACGCCCACACGTGCTGCTGGGAGGTGTCCTTGATGCCCCGGTTGTGCAGGTAGCGGTTGAACCGGGCCTGGTAGATGGCGTCCATCGGACCGAGACCCATGGACACGGTGGGGAACTCCCAGAAATCGGGCATGCCGTGCGGGTGCGGGTAGCTGGGCATACCGCCCTGGGGGCGGGAGACCTCCTGGCGGAAACCGTCCATGTCGTCCTCGCTGAGTCGACCCTCGAGGAACGCGCGGGCGTACATGCCGGGGGAGGCGTGGCCCTGGAAGAAGACCTGGTCGCCGCCGCCGGGGTGGTCCTTGCCGCGGAAGAAGTAGTTGAAGCCGACCTCGTACAGCGGGGCCGAAGAGGCGTACGTGGAGATGTGTCCGCCCACACCGATGCCCGGTCGCTGGGCGCGGTGCACCATGATCGCCGCGTTCCAGCGCATCCACTTGCGGTAACGGCGCTCGATGGCCTCGTCGCCGGGGAACTCGGGTTCCATCTCCGTCGGGATGGTGTTGACGTAGTCGGTTGAGGTGAGCGGAGGAAGGGGAACGCGCTTGGCCGTGGCGCGCTCCAGGAGCCGGAGCATGAGGAATCGTGCCCGATCAGGGGTGGCTTCCGCGAGGAGGCCGTCCAGCGACTCCATCCACTCGCGGGTCTCCTCGGGGTCCGAGTCGTTCAGATACGACGCGACACCGTCCCGGATCAGCGCGAAGTTGCTGTCATCGGGTGGCGTGGCAGTGGTGTCCTGGTTCTGGGACATACCGAATCCTCCTGTGGATCAATCATCTGGTGCCTGTGTTCGGGCTGCCCGGCTCGGGAGCCCCTGTTCGGGGTTTTCCTCCGGAAGGTGTGCCCGTTCCCACGATCAGTGGGAAACGCACGTGTGTACACAAGGATACGGGTCCGACGGCGGTATGGGCGCCCCGGGCGATATCCCCACGGAACACACCCGCCGCGAGCACTGCTTTTAGCCGGGACGGCGTGGCGGACAACGACCGGGAAATTGTTTCGGGGGCGACACCGGTGTGGATTCTGGCTGAAATACCCCGGGTGATGGACCACTGCGACGAGAAACCCGGTAGCGTGTACTAGCGAGATCACATCACCCGGGTAATCTCCGGACCCCAGCACCCGGCCACACGGGCCGGGAGTGGGCAACGGTGCACCTTCCCGGATCTATTTTAGGAGGAAACACACAGTGAGCGACGCTCCGGGCGCGGCCAAGGAAAGCGCCCAGGATTACGCCATGCTTCTCGGGGTCGAGCCGGACCACATCGTTCAGGAGGTCGGCTGGGACGAGGACTGCGACACCGACATCAGTGAAGCGGTCGAGGACGTCATCGGGGAGGCCCTTCTCGAGGAAGACACCGACGAAATCTGCGACATCGTTCTGCTGTGGTGGCGCGAGGAAGACGGCGATCTGGTGGACGGCCTGGTCGATTCGATCCGCCCCATCGCCGAGAACGGTCGGATCTGGCTGTTGACCCCCGGGGCCGGTAGGCCGGGCCACGTCGAACCCGGCCTGATCGCGGAGTCCGCGCAGCTCGCGGGTCTCGTCCAGACCTCCGCCGAGCGTCTCGGGACATGGCAGGGCTCGTGCCTCGTGCAGAGCGGCAAGAAGCGTTAGCTTCGGTGTTACGGCGGCGCTCGTGCTAGAGTGACCGTCGTTGTTGACCGTGTTCACGAGCGCTCGCGAGTGGACCCGGTGCGCGCGCCTTTAGCTCAGCTGGAAGAGCAGCTGGTTTACACCCAGCAGGTCGGCGGTTCGAGCCCGTCAGGGCGCACCACGACGGGAGGGCCCGTCCGGCGAAGGCCGGGTGGGCCCTCCCGTCTATCTTCTGTTGTCTTCCGTGCGTCAAATGGTCAGGTTGTCGGCTGTTTTCACAGGTTGGGAAAAGGGTGGCGGAGCAGCGCTACGATGGCGGATATGTTCCTCGATGTTCCCCCGGTTTCAGGTCTCAGTGCCCCGTTCCCGATCCGCGTCTCGGACGTGTCACCGGGTGCGGTGGTGCGGGTCGGACTCCGGGCCACCGATGCAGCGGGGGTCGTCTGGTCCTCCATGACCGAGTTCACGGCGGACGGAGACGGGCGGGTCGACACCCGTTCATCCCTGCCGGGGGCCGCTGAATGGGGGCCCGCGAACAGCCTGGGACCGTTGTGGACGCTCCGGTCGGAACACGCGACACCCGGCCACGGATTCGCGCTGGAGCCGTCCGGCGCGGTCAGCCTGGATGTCCGGGTCCGGAGCACGGATGCGGCCCTCGGCGCCGGTGCGTCGCGCACGGTCGGCCGCCGCGCCCACGAGGTCGACGCGCCGCCGGTGTCGGGTGTCAGGTCGGCGCGTTTCTTCGTGCCGGACGACGGTGCACCGCATCCCGGAGTGGTGCTGCTCGGCGGCGCCGAGGGCGGTGTCCCCGCCGCAGCGGCGGCGGAGCTCGCGGACGGTGGCTGGTCCACCGTCGCCTGGGACTGGTTCCCCCGGGAGTCCGGCGGGGTCGACGTGGGTGAGCTCCGTGCGGCCCTCCGCACGTTCGTGGATAACCGGCTGGTCGCAGGTGGTCACGTCGCACTGGTCGGGAGGGGCCGGGGGGCGGAGCTCGCGTTGCTCCTCGCGGTGGCGGAACCGGATCTCGTCGGCCCCGTCGTCGCGCACTCGCCCACGGACGTGCGCACGAACGATCCGCACGCGGACCCCTCTGCCACGACGTACCTCGGGGAAGCAGGCCCGGCCGTGGATCTGCCCGCCCCGGAAATCGGTTCCGCATTCGCGCGCTTCCGGTCGAGGCTTCGACCGGCACTGGCCCACAAGCCACTGGAACTTGCCGGCTACTACGCGGACGCGCGTCGGAAGGCGGGGGAGGAAGCCGTGTCCGCGGCCCGGATCCCGGTCGAGCGGATGCGTGGTCCGCTGCTGGTGACCGCCGGAACCGCCGATGCGGTGTGGGACTCGGAGACCATGACGGGGGCACTCGCCCGGCGCGCCGCCGAGGCCGGGATCGACGCCTACGCCGTCGTGTACCCGGGTGCCGGGCACGGGGTGGGGTGGCCGTTCACCCCGGCGGGACTACCCGTACCCGACACGACCACCGCCTACGGCTCCACGGTGGCACTCGGCGGCGACCGGACCGCATCCGGCGCGGCGGCAGCACGATCGCGGGACGCGGTTCTCGAGTTCCTGGGCGAATTCCACGGCGGGGAGGCGCAGTGAGCGTCGGGATTCTCGCCGGTGTGGTCGCCGACCGGGTGATCCCGGATCCCCGCCGTGGACACCCCGTCGCGGTGTTCGGGAGCTGGGCCGCCCGGCTGGAGGGACTCTGCTACCGGGACTCCAGGGCCGCCGGCTGTCTGCACCTCGTGCTTTCGGTGGCTCCGCCGGTGGCGGCGACGGCGGTAGCGGCGCGCCGCGCGCCGCGGTTGACCACCGCCGTGTGTCTGTGGGCGGCTCTCGGTGGCACGATGCTGGAGCGGACCGGGACCCGCATGGGCGACGTCCTCGAATCCGGGGACACGTCCGCCGCCCGGGCACTGGTGCCGTGGCTGTGCTCCCGTGATCCGGAGCTTCTCGACGCCGCCGGGATGGCCAGGGCCGCTGTTGAGTCGCTCGCGGAGAACACCTCCGACGCGGCCATCGCGCCACTCGTGTGGGCGGCGGTCGGCGGAGCCCCGGCGGTGGTCGCGCACCGGGCGGTCAACACGCTCGATGCGATGGTCGGATACCGGAACGATCGCTACGGAAATTTCGGGTGGGCGGCCGCACGAACGGATGACGTGCTGGCGTGGTTGCCCGCCCGGGTGACCGCCCTGGTGCACACGGGTCTGGCGTACGCCGTCGGGCGGGGCGGAGACGCCGTGCGCGCCTGGCGGGAGGATGCACGGTCCCACCCGAGCCCCAATGCCGGCATCGTGGAGGCGACCGCGGCGGCCGCACTGGGTGTGCGTCTCGGGGGGCCCACCGTCTACGCTCACGGCGTCGAGAACCGGCCCGTCCTCGGCACGGGCCGGGAACCGGACGTGGCTGCGATCCGGGACGCCGTCAGGCTGTCCGGAAGGACCCAGGCCATCGCGACCGGCGTCGCCGTCGCCACGGCCGCGGTTCTGTCGCGCTGTGGGCGGAGCCGTCTGCGGGGCTCCCCTGGAGGACGGCTGGGTCGACCGCTCTACGTCGGCATCCGCAGAACGGCGGTGTAGAAGCCGTCCTCCCGCTTGCCGGAGTGCAGCAGTCCCGTTCCGGGCCCCTCCAGGAAACTGAGCGACGAATCCCCGGCCACGCGGTCACCCGACATGGCGAGAGCGGCGAGGAGTGACTGCATGGAGTCGACGCCCCCCGATGCGAATTCGACGTCGCCGTCCTTCAGCCCGGTGATGCGCCAGCGGGTCTCCCAGAAATCCTCGCCGCGGTTGACGGGGGCAGCGATCTCCACGGTGACGGAGCTTCCGTCCTCACGGTGCAGGGTGCGGCTGACCAGGGGCTGGATGGTGTTGTCCACGGCTAGAACCTCTCTTCATTCTTCTCGGCGATGGTGCGGTAGTGATCGGTGTGCCCGGAACCGTAGCGGGCGCGTCTGCGGAGTCGCTCCCGGGGCGGCCCGGGCGGCGGGGCGGCGTTCGAGATCTCTTCATCGTCCCGTGTGCCGTTGCCGGCATGCCGCGGTGCGTCAGGATCGTCCCCGGGTCCGTCCGCGTTCCCGGCCGGTGCCGGGGTGGCCGCCACGGCGGCCGCCTCCTCTTCCCGTTCCCGGCGGCGTTCCCGGATCTCGGCCCAGATGAAGTAGCCGAGTCCCAGTGGGGCCATGATCCCGAAGGCGATCCACTGGACCCCGTACGAGAGGTAGGGGCCAGCGTCGAGTTTCGGCAGCGGGACGGGATCGAGTTCCCCGGGGGAGCCCTCGGAGAGCTGGATGTAGTCCCGCCCGAGCGGAACCCCGGTGAGCTCGGCGATCTGCTCGGTGGAGATCCCGTGGACCTGGGTGTGGTCCTGTTCGGTGACGGGGGAACGCTCGGGGACCGCCTCGTTCCGGCGGAGATATCCCGAGATGGTGACCTCCCGGGTGGGTGCCGGGGGAACCTCCGGGATCTGCCCGGCCTCGACCGGGAGCCAACCGCGGTTGACCAGGAGTACGCCACCGTCGTCCAGCTCGAAGGGGATGAGTCCCTGAACCGCCGGCCGGTGATCGACGGGCCGTAGCCTCAGGAGCACCTCGGAGTCCGGCAGGTAGTGCCCGTCGAGGGTCACCCTGCGCCACTCCAGGTCGGGGTCGACCACCCCGTCGCGCCCGACGAGGGTGGTGACGGGGACCGGGTCCGTGTTGAAGGCCTGCTCGATGCGCTGGTTCCGGGCACTGGTGGCCTCGTTCTTCCCGAGCTGCCAGGGGGCGAGAACGGTGAAGGCGGTGTAGGCGAAGATGATCACCACGATTGCGGTGATGACCCATCCCGGGGTGAGAAACACCCGGAGCAGCGACAGGGGACCCTTGGATCCTCCGGGGCGTGCTGCGTCGGCGTTCACACCGGCCAGTCTAGTGCCCGGTGGCTGGACTACCGAAAATCACCGTTCCGACATGTCCGCGCAGGTCTCCCGCATCCAGTCGATCAGTCCGGGAACGGCGGCGTCGATCTGCTCGCGGACCACGGTGAAATCGTCGGAGGTGCCGTAGTAGGGGTCGGCGCAGTCGACCTCGCCGGCGGCGGGGTCGAAACCGCGTAGCAACCTGATCCGCTCGCGGGGCACGCCTGCGCCGCAGAGGGCACGCACGTGCCCGGAATCGAGGGCGACGAGCAGATCGGCGTCACGGTGCTCGTCCCCGAACTGGCTGGCGCGGTGGTCCGCGCCATCGTGGCCCGCGGCCTTGAGCTCGGCCAACGCCCGATCATCAGCGGGCTGGCCGACGTGCCAACCGCCCATTCCGCAGGACCGGAGGAGGACCCGGTCGGTGAGACCGGCCTCCTCGACGGCATCGCGCACGATGACCTCGGCCATGGGGGAGCGGCAGATGTTGCCGGTGCACACGAAGACGACGTACACGTCCTCGGTACGTTCCCTAACTCTGCTCGTTCCACTCATCGACTATGTCCTCCAGGTCTCGGGTGCTGGTCGCGGTCCAGCGGGCCTTCGCGTGTTCCTCGGCGTCACCGTACCCCCAGGCACAGGCCACTGCATCGATTCCGAAAGTGGCCGCACCGTCGAAATCGTGGATGCGGTCGCCGATCATGAGGATATCGGACTCGGTCCCCCGCAGGCCCAGGGAGTCGAGGACGTACGCGATGACCGACTCCTTGGAACGGCGCGGACCGTTCTCCTCCGCCGCGCCGAGGAAATCGATGGAATCGTACATCCCGTACCGTTCGAGGGATTTCCGGGCGAAGTGCTCGCCCTTCGAGGTGGCGGTGCAGACCCGGTAGCCCTTCTCCCGCCAGCGGGCGAGGAGCTCCCGCATGCCGGGATAAGGCTCCGCGTTCGCCCAGGACCCCTCACCGTAGTGCCGGAGGTAGATGCGCACCCCCTCCCGTGCCTGCTCCGGGGTCATTCCGATGGAACGCATCGTCAGCTCCATCGGGGGACCGGCTATCCGGGAGAGCACCTCCTCGCCCGGACGCGGTTGACCCATGGCGTCCAGGGCGTGCAGGAAGCTCGCCCGGATCCCCGGGTACGAATCGATGAGTGTGCCGTCCACGTCTATCAGCAGAGTTTTCACGCCCTCCAGTGTGACAGAACGTAATCTGGTCCGTGTGAACGAGGACGACCTGCTGCGGTACCACGGCGATCTCGCGACCGCCGGTGCGGTGGATCCCGGCTGCGGGATCGTGGACTTCGCCGTGAACGTACGTGCCCCGGGCCCCCCGGAGTGGCTGGCCGCCGCGCTGCGGGACGGGATCCCGGGCCTCGGGTCCTACCCGCCGGCAGCGGTCACCGACTCCGCGAGGGCCGCCGTGGCGGAGCACCACGGAGTGGACCCGGGGTGCGTGCTGCTGCTGTCCGGTGCCGCCGAGGGATTCTCGCTCATCGCCGGACTCGGCGCCCGGCACCCGGTCGTGGTGCATCCCGGATTCACCGAACCGGAGGCGGCCCTTCGGGCCGCCGGTGCACGGGTGGAGCGCATGGTGCTGGACGCACCGTTCACCCTGGCCGGTCGCACGCCACCCGAGGACGCCGACCTGGTCGTCATCGGCAACCCGACCAACCCGACCGGGGTGCTGCACCCGGCGGCCGTGATCCGCGGATGGTGCAGGCCAGGGCGGACCACCGTCGTCGACGAGGCATTCATGGATCTGACGGACGAGAGCTGTTCCCTCGCCGCCGAGGTCGCACGGCACCCCGGGCTGGTGGTGCTGCGCAGCCTCACCAAGACCTTCTCCCTCGCCGGGCTACGGTGCGGCTATCTGCTGGCCGCACCGGAACTGGTTCACGAACTCGCCGCCCGACGGCCCCACTGGCCACTGGGGACGCTCCAGGCGGTCGCGATCCGCACCGCTCTCAAGGAGGGCGCCGGGTTCGTCGCCGCGGAGACACGGGCCGTCGCCCGCCAGCGCACGGAGATGGTCAGCGCGTTGCTCGGGGCGGGGTTCACGGTGCACACCAGGTCCCGGGCACCGTACCTCCTCGTCACGCCGCCCGTCGACGATCCGGAGGCGACCCGTGTCGCGCTCGCGCGGCGGGGGATCGCCGTCCGCCGCTGCGACACCTTCCCCGGACTGGACAACACCCACTGGCGGCTCGCTGTGCGAGGCGCCCCGGAAGTTGCGACACTGGTGGAGGCAGTCACCGGACACACCCCGAACAACGTCAAGGAAAGAGAACGACAATGACCAGCACCGTCGCCGAGATCCGCCGGATCATGGACACCGCCTACCCGCCGCACCTCGCGGAGAGCTGGGACAGCGTCGGACTGATCTGCGGTGACCCCGACGCCCCCGTGGACAAGGTCGTGTTCGCCCTCGACTGCACCGACGAGGTCGCCCGGGCCGCGGTCGACGCCGGCGCCGACATGCTCATCGTCCACCACCCGCTCCTCCTGCGTGGTGTGGACAGCGTCGCGGCCGACACCCCGAAGGGCCGCGTCCTCCACACCCTGATCCGCGGGGGAGTGGCGCTGTTCGCCGCGCACACCAACGCGGACTCCGCCCGTCCCGGTGTCAACGACGCCCTCGCCGAGACCATCGGCATCACCCCGGGCCGCGCGGTCGCACCGAAACACGGCGCAGGTCCAGACAAGTGGGGTGTCCACATCCCCGCCCCCGACGTCGAGACCGTGAAGCAGGCGCTGTTCGACGCCGGCGCCGGGGCGATCGGGAACTACCGCGAATGCTCCTTCCAGTTCCCGGGGCAGGGCCAGTTCCGGCCCGTCGACGGGGCGAACCCGACACTCGGCTCCGTCGGAGAACTCGAGCACGTCGACGAGGTCCGCGTGGAGTTCGTGGCACCCCGGTCTCGCCGCGGAGCGATCACCGCCGCACTGCGCGCCGCCCACCCGTACGAGGAACCCGCCTTCGACATCACCGCCACCGAGGACGCCGGTGACCCGGACACCGTGCCGGGCCTCGGGCGGATCGGGGATCTGCCGGAGCCGATGCGCTTCGCCGACTTCGTGCAGCAGGTCGCCGACCGGCTCCCGGTCACCGAATGGGGCGTCCGCGCCGCCGGCGACCCGGACCGGATGGTCCGGAGGATCGCGGTGTGCTCGGGTTCCGGGGACAGTTTCCTCGACACGGTCGCCGGAATGGGGGACATCGACGTGTTCCTCACCTCGGATCTCAGGCACCACCCCGTGGACGAGCACCTGCGCGCCGGGGGCCCCGCCGTGATCGACACCGCGCACTGGGCGAGCGAATCGCCCTGGTGCGCCCGCGCCGCGGAACTCGTCGCCGACGAGGCCGGTGTCGACACCCGTGTCCTCGACATCCGCACCGATCCGTGGACCATCTCCCGGCACGCCCGCGATGAAGGGTAACGTGAACTCTCCCGTACCGTGATCACGGGCGGACACCGTGAAAACCCGTGAAACCACCGCACCGACCGAAGAACAGAAAGCACCACCGTGAAACTCGCCCCCGACCACCAGCGTCTCCTCCTCGAGCTCGCCGACACCGACGCGGCACTCACCGTCGACCGCGCGGAACCGACCCTCGAGGAACAGAAGGAGCTCGACGCCCTCATCGCGGAGCGGGCGAAGCTCCGGGACGGCGCGGCGGTGTCCAAGATGGGTGTCGAGGATCTGCGCCGTGATCTCGGGCGCCTCGACCATGACCTGGCGAAGCTCGAGCGCAGACAGAAGGCCGACCTCGACGGCCTCGGTGCCGCCACCGACATGGAGGACCGGCGCGATCTCGAGCACGATCTCGCGTCAACGCGCCGTCGTATCCGGAAGATCACGGAGGAGCGGGAGAACATGCGCCTCCGGATTGAGGCGACCGACCTCAACCACGACTCCGACGGGGCGCTGTTCGACGAGATCGAGGAGAAGATCGCCGCCGCCACCCGCGCCCGGGACGCTGCCCTGCAGGGACGGCGGTCCGCGCGTGCCGACCTCGAGATGAAGCGCGACCATCTCCGGTCCCGGCTCGCCGAGACGACCCCTGAGGCCCTCGACGCCTACGACGAACAGTACGAGTCCTTCGGCGTGGGGGCAGCCCGGTTCACCGGGAACTCGTGCACCGCCTGCTACCTCGTTCTGCCCGCCGCCGGGATCTCCCGGATCCGGGCCACCGCGAAAGACATCGTCCCCCGGTGCCCGGAGTGCGGCACCTGGCTGATCCGAAGCTGACCCGGTACCGGAAGAAACGTGGAGGACACGCTGTGAAGGTGATCATCGAAGCCGACGGAGGTTCCCGCGGCAACCCCGGAATCGCGGGCAGCGGAACCCTTCTGCTCGACGAACGGGGTGAGAGGATCCTCCGCAGGATCTCCGAGTTCGTGGGGAAGACGACCAACAACGTCGCCGAGTACCGCGGCCTGATCAACGGACTGGTCGCGGCCCACGAGCTGGGTGCCACCCGGGTCGAGGTCCGACTGGACTCCAAACTCGTCGTCGAACAGATGTCGGGACGCTGGAAGGTCAAGCACCCCGACATGAAGAGACTCGCCCTCGAGGCACGTGACCTCGCGTCCCGGTTCGAGAAGATCAACTACACCTGGATCCCACGGAAGAAGAACAGCCGGGCCGACGAACTGGCGAACATCGCGATGGACGCCGGCGCCGACGGTGCGGCACCCGGGAAGATCGACCTCGGGGAGCGCGCCGACGGGACACCGGAGCCCACCGCGGAACCCGCGGAACCCGACGCGAAGAACAGGTCAGCCACGCGTACCGCGGCGCCCACCTCCTGGAACGGCGCGGTCACCCACCCCACCCGCATGATCCTGCTCCGTCACGGGCAGACCGAGATGTCCGCGGAGCGCCGCTACTCCGGACGGGGCAACCCGCCACTCACCGCCGTGGGCAGACGGCAGGCGGAGCTCGCCGCAGCCATGCTCTCGGCACGCGGCGGCATCGACGCCATCGTGTCCTCACCGTTGGCCCGCACCCGCGAAACCGCGGAGACGTGCGCCGCGGCCCTCGGGATCGACGTCGACATCCTCGACGATCTCACCGAGCTCGACTTCGGCGACTGGGACGGCCTGACCTTCGCGCAGGCCCGGGAGGCGGACCCGGAGCTGCACGCGAAATGGCTGACCGACACCTCGGTGTCGCCACCCGGCGGGGAGTCGCTCCAGGCGGCGTACCGCCGCATCAGGCGTGCGAAGAAGCACATCGTGGACACCTACGGCGAAGCGAACGTCCTCGTCGTCAGTCACGTCACCCCGATCAAGGGCATACTCCGCCTCGCCCTCGACGCCGGTCCCGGCATCTTCCACCGTATGCACCTGGATCTCGCGTCCCTGTCCGTCGCCGAGTTCTACGCCGACGGGCCGACGACCGTCCGACTCGTCAACGAGACCTCCCACCTGCGCTGATCCTCCCCGGACACGGGCGGCTCATGCGACCGGGCCGGGGCACGGTACAGTGACGGATGCGAATGAGTCGACCGGGCGGTCGCGGCCGGTGAAACGGCGGACGGGTTCACCCCGTCCGTGCAGACACCGTGCCGAGGAAAGTCCGGACTCCACAGTGGCAGGGTGGTTGTCAACGGCAACCCAGGGTGACCTGCGGGACAGTGCCACAGAAAACAAACCGCCCCGGATCCCGGGAAACCGGGTCGCGGGGTAAGGGTGAAACGGTGCGGTAAGAGCGCACCAGCACCGCAGGTGACTGCGGTGGCTAGGTAAACCCCACCCGGAGCAAGGTAAGAGGGCGCACCGACGGATCCTCGCGGAGACACCGGTGTGCCTGCGCGGACGACCGAGGGCTGCCCGCCCGAGTCCGCGGGTCAACCGCTCGAGGCGCCCAGCGATGGTGCGTCCAGATGGATGACCGCCACCGCGCCGGTCACACGGCGCGGTACAGAATCCGGCTTACAGGTCGGCTCATTCGCCCCAAACCTCCCCGGTCACGGGACCACGTGTGAATCCCCGGGGCCGCGCAGACCTCGGAACGGCTCGTCGACCACGACCGGATCACCGCGTGCGCGGAGACACTCGGGGTGCACCGGCACACCATCCGCACCCGGCTGGCCCGGATCAGCGAGGTCACCGGGGTGGATCTGCCGGATCCGGTGGCGTGCGCGGAGCTGCTGCCGGTTATCGTCACGCGAACAGGTGGTGAATGACCGCATCCATGATCGCCGGATGTGCCAGAATCGGACCCCATGAGACTCTATGCGGCAGCACTCGACTTCAGCGGCATCGCCGAGGAGTTCGGGATCGTCCGCGACTTCGACGGGGAGGTCAGCCGGGAGGCCGCCACCGCCGGAGACCGGTACGCGGAGCAGCGTGTCGACAGGAGGGACATCGAATTGGTCACCATCGATCCCGAGGGATCCATGGACCTCGACCAGGCGGTGTGCATCCTGCCCGACGGCGACGGATACCTCGTGCACTACGCGATCGCGGATGTCGCCGCGTTCGTCGACCCCGTCGGATCGGTGGCCGCGGAATCACTGCGCCGGGGACAGACCATCTACCTGCCGGACGGCCCCGCACGCCTGCACCCGCCGGCACTGTCCGAGGGATCCGCGAGCCTCCTGCCCGGGGTCGACCGCCCGGCGGTCCTGTGGAGCATGCGACTCGACGCCCGCGGCGAAGTGACGGGACATGATCTCACCCGCGCACTGGTCCGGAGCCGGGCACGGTTCAACTACGTCGAGACCACGGCCGACATGGAGAACGGAACGCTGCACCCGGCGATCCGGCTGCTCCCGGACGTCGGTGAGCTGAGGTCCCGGACGGCGCTGCGCCGCAGGGCGGTCTCCCTGAGCACACCGGCCCAGAGCGTCGGCAGGCAACCCGACGGCCGTTACCGGCTCGATGTCGAGCCTCGCCTGGCCATGATGGAGTACAACTCCGAGATCTCGCTGCTCACCGGGATGATCGCCGGACGGATGATGGCCTCCGCGGGCATCGGCATTCTCCGCACCCTCGCACCGGCGGACCCCGCCGATCTCTGGGAATTCGCCGCCGAGGTCGCCGCCCTCGGCTACACCTACGACCCCGCCGACCCGATCGGCACATTCCTCGACGGGGTCGACGTCACCGGGCCGAAGGGCATGGCCGTCATGCGCGAGGCCCAGAAACTCCTGCGCGGCGCCGGATACGAGATCCTCACCGGGGAGGACGGAGAGACTCCCGAGGAGTTCACCCACGCCGGTGTCGGAGGCCACTACGCCCACGTCACCGCGCCCCTGCGCCGCCTGGTCGACCGCTACGCCACCGAGTTCTGCCTCGCGATCCACAACGGCACTCCGATCCCGGACTGGACCGAGGACGGTGCCACCGACGTCGTGGAGACGATGCACAGGACGGCCCCGCTGGCCAGTGGGGTGGACCGGGCGTGCCTCAACCTCGTGGAGGCCACCGTCCTCGAACCGTGGGTGGGGGAGACCTTCAGCGCCGTCGTCCTCGCGACGTCGGAATCCTCGGGAAGCGCGCGGATATTCATCGCCGAACCACCCGTGGTCGCCCGCTGCACCGGGACACCGGAGCAGGGAACGCGGGTCACCGTCCGTCTCGACGGCGTCGACACCGCCAGACGTGAGGTCTCCTTCTCCTGGGTCCCCTGACCGTCCGGGAGGCCCGGTCAGTTCCAGTGGTCCGGATCGTCAGCGACCTCCGCCGGTCGGCCACCGGCCAGTGGGATGACCAACAGACCGTCGTCGGCCAGCCGCAGCGCCGCATCTTCGGCACCCCGCCCCTCCGCTCCGGCCGGGAACCAGGCGATCACCGCGCCGGAGGCTCCCGCGTGCGCGGCTCTGGCCGCGGCCGCCCCCCGGCTCCGGCACAACTGCACCAGGGCGTCCGTGTCGGAGCCGAGTCCGAACGCGGCGCAGGTCTGCACCTGTGAATCGGTCAGTCGGGCGAGTGCCTCGGTGGTCCGGCGCGAACGCAGGAGAGCCGCGCAGTCGGACGCCCGCCGGGTCTCGGCGGTGAGATAGGACATCCATCCGGAGGCCTCAGCCACCGGGGGATGTGCACCGGCCCCCCTCACCTCGTGCACGGTCTCCAGCCAGTCGATCACCCGCTCCTCGGAATCGGGCAGCAGCCGGAGTGACGGAACCCCGTAGGTCCGCGAGGCGAGCGCGATGAAGTCACCCCGTCGACGGAGTTCCGGGATCCGGTTGTCCGGGGGATCGGTGATCCGGCCCGGAACCGTGACGAGATAGGGGCGGTAACCGCCTGGCACGGGCGAGGGGGCGTGGGTGACGGAGCCGTCCGCGTAGTCGATGACCGACAGATTCCTCTCGGTGCCGCCCCGGAGCGCCGTGGTGTGCCGGGCCCGCAGCGGGGGAGTGGCTCCGAAGAGGGTCGCGGCCTGGGTGCAGATTTCCGCCACCCGGGCCCGCAGCGGGGCGTCCGGCTGATGGCCCGTGAGATCCGCCAGACCGAGTGCGAACGCCGCTTCCGCGGATGACCGGCCCCCGAGACCACAGTGCGGGGGAATGTCCGAGACCACCGTGATGTCGAAGCCCGGGGTCTCACGGCTGATCAGCTGCCGGTGGATCATCATCCAGGCCACGCCGCCGAGCCGGTTCGCCCAGTCGTCTCCGCCGTCTCCGCCGCCGTGCGGCGGTGGCGGGCACGCTGCTCCAGCGTCGGGATCGTCCTGCTCGGACTGGTGCCGGTTCGCGTGAGCCGCGAGCTGCGTCATCGTCACCTCGCCCGTGACCGGTACACTTCGGCCGTCGGCGTCGGTACGCAGCACCCGAACCCGGACCAGGTCATCGGTTCGGCGGGACGCCGCGACGACGACCTGCCTGGCGGAGACACCGGTAAGGACGACCCCTCCGTAGGAGTCGGTGTGCTCACCGATCACCGGGAAGGTGGCGGGCGCGGCGGCGACGAGACCCGGTTCGGTCCCGTAGCTGCTCCGGTGCTCGTCGAGCGCGGTGTTCCGGACGGAATCGTCCGCGATCGGCCACATCAGGTTGGTCAAGAAATCGGCTCCTCGGATCGGTGACGGACACTCCCACTGTAGTCGGCCGGCGGTTCACCGGCGGGGTGGGTGCGCCCCGCACCCGACGGCGGGTCCGCCGGTAATCTTGGGATACGTCACCGCCGCGCTGACGGGTGTCGCCCGTCACCGGCGCAGCGTACCCTCCCGGCGGTCCGCCGGGGCTGGACAACCGTGCCGGCATTACGCCGGACTTATGTGAGGAGTGACCGATCATGGACCCCGTGACCCCCGAGGACCGGAAGTGGTACTACAACCCCGAGACCGGCGAGGTGTCGGCCGGCAAGCAGGGTAGCTGGGCCAGCCGCATGGGCCCCTACGACTCCGAGGAGGAGGCCCGGCACGCCATGGACATCGCGAGACAGCGCAACCGCCAGGCGGACTCCCTCGACCGCGAGGACGACTCGTGGGGCGAGGCCCCCTCCTGGGAGCGGGACGCGGGCAACTGACCTGCGGGAGGGGAAGGGGATCAGTGCTTCCTCTTCCCCTCCTTCTTCCCTGATTTACCCGATTTCCCCGACTTGCCCTCGGCCCTACGGCGGGCCTTCCTGCGCTGGTTGTCCAGCTCCGAATACGCGTCGACGACGCTGTCCATCGTCTTCCGGTACCCGGCCAGAGCCTGCTCGCCGTTGCTCATCTCCCGCTGGTACAGAAGGCCGTGGATGAAGGTGTCCGCACCACCCTCGGCACGTGCCTGCTCCGCCTTGGCCAGGAGAACGTCGCGCGAGGTGACCGCGTCCTGGAAATCACCGAGGACGGACTGCATCCTGCTGCACGCCTTGTACAGGTGCTTCGTCCTGAGCCCCGTGGCCGCACCGACGGCCTCGGCCGAGTAGCGCAGCTTCTTCGCCGACTTCCGGATCCGGTGGATGTTCTCCTCCCGCTCACGCAGCGGGACGGACGGGTCCTCCCAGACCGACATCGCGTGGTCGTGGCGGGCGAGAAGCTTCCGGTACGCACGTCCGAGATGATCCAGCAGCACCTCTGCCGTCGGGTCCGTGGCCCCCCGGCTCCCCTTCGCGCCGACGTCTCCGCGGAACGGTGGATCGGCGAGCAGATCCTCCAGCTCGCCGAGCAGACGCAGGTAGTCCGGGGAGTTCAGGTACTCCACCACCCGGGCGTGTGCGTCGCGGTAGTCGGCGCGGACGGAGTCGACGAGAGCGGCCGCCGTTTCGGGGGCCATGACCCCCGCATCCCCGTCGGAGGTCAGCTCCCGGAAACGCTCGGCGACTACCTCCGCATCGCGGGCGACGCCGAGTACAGAGGCCAGTTCCCGGAGCCCACGTGCGGTACCCCGGTAGCTCTCACCGTCCATCACCCCGTCGAAGGTCTCGAGATGGCTGCGGAGTTCCCGCGTGGCGACGCGCATCTGGTGCACCGAGTCCCACTCGTCCACCCGGACCCGGGGGTCGTAGTCCAGCAGTCTGCGGTAGTTGTGCTCCAGTGCCGCGAGTACACCGGCCTCCGCCGAATCCGGGGCCAGCTCCGCGACTCCCGGCGGGCGCGGGGCGTCATCGATGGAGTTCCCGAGCGCTGCGACCAGCTTCGACGGGCTCCCGGAGGGTTCCGCACCGGCGGCCCCGAACAGCTCGGTCGCGGATTCGATCAGGTCCGCTCCGGCGTCGGTGCCGGCGTAGTCGTCCGAGAGCTCGATCTCCCATTCCCGCCAGGTCGTCCTGTCCCCGCCGGGGAGAAGCGACCACGCGGTGACGTGGTCGTCGCAGAACTCGGCGCACACGGTCCCTCCGGCGTCCGTCAACGTCGACACGTGACGCTCGTTGTCCACCCGCGCGATCGGGATGAGCGGCAGATCCCGGACGATCGCCCGCACCGGATCGATGAGCGGCTCCGGAACGGTGTTCGCGTCAGCGTCATCGTCAGTCAGATCGTGGTGGAGCTCCCGGCGGCCGCCGTCCCCCGGAAGTTTCGCGTGCCACCCGGCGTCGGTTCCCCCGGTCCGGCGGCGCAGGGTGATCCTCGAACGGGTGAGCCGCAGGTCCCCGGTGTCGTAGTAGACGGCGGACAGTTCGTGTACCGCGGTATCCGCGACCCTCTCCACACCGGAGACACCGGTCAGATCCGGGACCTCCGTGTCGTCGGCGACGGCGAATTTCGCTTCGACCTCAAAAAACTCACGAGTGGACATGTGTCCGTTTCTACCAGCTTTACCTCCCCTGCATAGGGGAGCGGAAGGAGCGGGGGCGGCGCAGATCAGCAGCCCTCCGGCGCGGCGTCCGCGAATCGGTCCGTGGCGGCAACGAGAGCACGGGATATCTCCCGCTCCATCTGCGAGTGACCGGAGGTCGGGCAGATGGTCAGATCCGCCTCCGGCCAGGCCCGGTGCAGGTCCCAGGCGCTCCGCGCGGGGCACACCACGTCGTAGCGTCCCTGGACGATCACAGCCGGTATGTGCCGGATCCGGTCGATGTTGGCTTTCTCCAGCAGCTGCCCCTCCCGCATGAACGCACCGTTGACGAAGTAGTGGTTCTCGATCCTCGCGAAGGCGAGCGCGTAGTCGTCGGGCAGGTTCCCGTCGACATCGTCCGGGACAACCAGCGCGGAGGTCGATTTCTCCCAGGTCGTCCAGGCTCGGGCCGCCCGTAGCGCTGTCGCCCGGTCCGGATCGGACAGCAGCCGGTGATACTCCGCGATCAGGTCGAGGCCCGCGGCATCGTCACCACCGTGGGCACGCCGCACCGGCTCGAGATATCCCTCCCAGAGATCCGGGAACAGGTGATCCGCACCGCCGTTGTAGAACCAGTCCAGTTCGCTGCGCCGGAGCAGGAAGACGCCCCGCAGGACGAGTTCCCGGACCCGGTCCGGGTGCGCCTGGGCGTAGGCCAGTGAGAGCGTCGAACCCCAGGAACCGCCGAACACCTGCCACCCGGACACCCCGAGGTGCTCACGCAGTTTCTCCATGTCCGAGATGAGGTGCGCGGTGGTGTTCGTCGCCAGGGCACGGTCCAGGTCGGTGGCCGGATCGGCGAGATGCGGTGTCGATCGCCCGCAGCCCCGCTGATCGAACATGATCACGCGGTAACGGTCCGGGTCGAAGAACCGGGACACCGCGGGATCACTCGCCCCTCCCGGTCCGCCGTGCACGACTATCACGGGGCGTCCCCCCGGATTGCCGTGGACCTCGTAGTGGATCAGCTGTCCGTCCCCGACGTCGAGACGTCCGGACTCGTGTGCTTCGGTCACCGGGTGAAATTCCGTGGGCACCGGTTGTCCTCCTCGCGGTGTTCTAGGGTGGTGCTCCGCCCCGGATCCGACAGAGACCCCGGGCGGTCGGCGAGTATACCCCTGCCCCGTGGAAGTCCGACCGCTACAGTTGGATGTCATGAACAGCCAACAGGAATTCGTCCTGCGCACCGTGGAGGAACGGGAGATCCGCTTCGTCCGGCTCTGGTTCACCGACGTTCTCGGCTACCTGAAGTCCGTCGCGGTCGCGCCCGCCGAGCTCGAGACCGCGTTCGCGGAAGGCATCGGATTCGACGGTTCGGCCATCGAGGGATTCTCCCGTGTCAGTGAGGCGGACACCATCGCCCGCCCGGATCCCTCGACGTTCCAGGTGCTGCCGTTCGACCGGGACGAGAGTTCCCCCAAGCAGGCGCGGATGTTCTGTGACATCACGATGCCCGACGGCCAGCCGTCGTGGGCCGACCCACGGCAGGTGCTGCGCCGCCAGATGACCGCCGCAGCCGATGACGGGTTCGTGTGCAACATCCACCCGGAGATCGAGTTCTTCCTGGTCAAATCCCTCGACACCGACGGTCAGCCACCGGTGCCCACCGACAACGGCGGCTACTTCGACCAGGCGGTGCACGACGACGCCCCGAACTTCCGCCGCGACGCGATCGAGGCCCTGGAGTACATGGGCATCTCCGTGGAGTTCTCCCACCACGAGACCGCCCCGGGGCAGCAGGAGATCGACCTCCGGTACGCCGATGCGCTCACGATGAGCGACAACATCATGAGCTTCCGCTACCTGATCAAGCAGGTCGCCCTGCTCAACAACGTGCGTGCCACGTTCATGCCGAAACCCTTCACCGACCACGCCGGTTCCGGAATGCACACCCACATGTCCCTCTTCGAGGGGGACACCAACGCCTTCCACGACCCGGACGACCCCTACAACCTCTCCCGGACCGCACGCAGCTTCATCGCGGGCATCATCGAACACGCACCCGAGCTCTCCGCCGTCACCAACCAGTGGGTGAATTCCTACAAGCGGATCGTCTTCGGATCAGAGGCGCCCACCTCCGCCACCTGGGGTCTGTCCAACCGGTCCGCGCTGATCCGCGTCCCGAACTACCGGCCCGGCAACGTGGAATCCAGACGCGTCGAGGTCCGCAACCTCGATTCCGGGTGCAACCCGTACCTCGCCTACTCGGTGCTTCTGGCGGCCGGGCTCAAGGGCATCCGTGAAGGCTACGAGCTCGGCGAGCCCGCCGAGGACGACATCTCCTCACTGACCCGTCGCGAACGCCGCGCCCTGGGATACAAGGACCTGCCCACCTCACTCGACCAGGCGCTGCGGCTCATGGAGCAGTCGGAACTCGTCGCCGAGACCCTCGGGGAGCACGTCTTCGAGTTCTTCCTGCGCAACAAGTGGCGGGAATGGCACGAATACCAGGCGCAGATCACCCAGTGGGAGCTGCGCACCAACCTCGACTACTGACCCGCCGATGTCTCCGGGGGCCAGGGACAGGCCCCCAGTCAGGATCCTGACCCAGCATGAAACACGCCCGATCGACCCGCAGAACACTGCCCACCCCGGCGGGCCTCAGCCTCAACGGCAAATCCGCCGCACGGGACCTCGACTGGCTCGGGTGGATGAACCCCGAGTCCGTCGACCTCCTCTGGGCGCTCTCCGGCGCAGGTGACCCGGACCTCGCGTTGAACACCCTGATCCGGCTGATGGAGGCCCTCGACGCCGCCGACGGGACGCCGAAAGGGGAGATGGGGGCATCCCGCCGCGAACTCGACCGGCAACTGCGTGAGGACATCCCCCTCCGCGTGCGGCTGATCTCCCTGCTCGGCGCGTCCACTGCACTCGGTGACCACCTCGTCGCCAATCCCGGTCTCTGGTGCCTCCTCGCGAAACCGGCACCTGACCGCGCCGAGATGATGCAGGCGATGCTCGGCTGTGTCGATGCCACCCCGGCCGTCTTCGATCTCCCCGACGGCGCGGAATCCGATGACGCGGCCAACGAGTACCTCTCCGCGGCGGGCACCTACCGGGCGCGGATGACCGGGAGGGAAGCCGAGCAGGAACTGCGCCGCACCTACCGGACACTGCTCATGCGGATCGCCGCCCACGACCTCGCGGGAACCTACCCCGAATCACCCCGCCGCGTCGGACAACCCGAGGTCCCCTTCACGGTCGTCGCGGGCCTGCTCACCGACCTCGCCGACGCCGCCCTGACAGCCGCGCTCGCCGTCGCCGTCGGTGGGGTCTACGGCGACAGACCCCTCGACACCCGCATCTCCGTCATGGCGATGGGCAAGTGCGGTGCCCGTGAGCTGAACTACATCTCCGACGTCGACGTCATCTTCATCGCCGAACCGGCGCACAGCCGCGCGACCCGTCTCGCCGGCGAGTTCATCCGCATAGGCTGCCGTGCCTTCTTCGAGGTCGATGCGGCCCTCCGGCCGGAAGGCAAGCACGGAGCCCTCGTCCGCACCCTCGAATCCCACATCGCGTACTACAAACGGTGGGCCCACACCTGGGAGTTCCAGGCGCTGCTCAAGGCCCGCCCCATGACCGGTGACCGGGGACTCGGCCACGCCTATCTCGATGCGCTGAACCCGATGGTCTGGGACGCCAGTCGACGCGAGAGCTTCGTCGATGATGTCCAGGCGATGCGCCGTCGGGTGATCGACAACGTCCCGGAGAACCTCCGCGACCGCGAACTCAAACTCGGACGCGGTGGACTCCGGGACGTGGAATTCGCCGTGCAACTGCTGCAGATGGTGCACGGCAGGTCCGACGAGACACTCCGGGTCACCTCCACCGTCGACGCACTCGGTGCCCTCATCGAGGCCGGCTACATCGGCCGCGAGGACGGACAGACCCTGATCGGCGCATATGAATTCATGCGGCTGCTCGAGCACAGGCTCCAGCTGCAGCGTGTGCGACGCACGCACACCATGCCCGAACCCGACGACGAAGCGGCCCTGCGCTGGCTCGCACGCACCTCCGGGATCCGTGGATCCGGGCACACATCGCTCCCGGTGGCCATGCTCGAGGAGCACCGCCGCGTCGTCCGCCAGATCTCGTCGCTGCACGCCAAACTGTTCTACCGGCCGCTGCTCAACTCCGTGGTCAATCTGCCCGTCGAGACCCTCAGGCTCTCCGCGGAATCCGCGAAACTCCAGCTCGCCGCTCTCCGTTACAAGTTCCCCGACCGCGCCTACGAACATCTGCAGGCACTGGCCTCCGGGGGCTCGCGCCGGGCGAAGATCCAGGCGATGCTGTTGCCCACTCTCATGGAGTGGCTGTCGACGACCGCGGATCCGGATGCGGGGCTCCTCAACTACCGGAAGCTGTCCGAGGCCGTCACCGACAGGCAGTGGTTCCTGCGCATGCTGCGGGATGAGGGGATCGTCGGTCAGCGGCTGATGAGGATTCTCGGTAACTCCCCCTACGTCTCCGATCTGATCCTGTCGACCCCGGACACCGTCAAACGGCTGGGGGATGGCGCGAACGGGCCGAAACTCCTGGACACCAACCCGGACACGGTGTCCAGGTCCCTCGTCAGCGCCGCCTGCCGACACACGAACCCGGACAAGGCCATCGCGACCGCCCGTTCCCTCCGCCGTGCAGAACTCGCCCGCGTGGCCGCCGCCGATCTGCTCGGCATGATGGACGTCAAGGAGGTCTGCCGCAGTCTGTCGCTCGTCTGGGACGCTGTCCTGGAAGCTGCATTGCAGGTCGAGATGGCCGCGGCCGACGCCAACTCCGGCGACGGACCCCTCGCGCGGATCGCCGTCATCGGAATGGGACGCCTCGGCGGTGCCGAACTCGGATACGGATCCGACGCGGACGTGATGTTCGTGTGCGAACCGACGGACGGGGTGAGCGACTCCGACGCGGTCAAATGGTCCATCGGTATCTGCGACCGTCTCCGGAGACGCCTGTCGAAGCCGAGTGACGATCCGCCACTGGAGGTAGATCTGGGCCTCCGCCCGGAGGGACGCTCCGGGGCGATCGTCCGCACCATCGAATCCTACGAGAGGTACTACGGGAAGTGGGGGGAGACCTGGGAGATCCAGGCGCTCCTGCGTGCCACCGCCATCGCCGGTGACCCCGACGTCGGGAAGCGGTTCCTGACCACCATCGACCGGTTCCGCTACCCACCGGAGGGCATCAGCGCGGACACCGTCCGCGAGGTCCGCCGGATGAAGGCCAGGGTGGACAACGAACGGCTCCCACGCGGTGCGGACCGCAAGACCCACACCAAGCTCGGCCGCGGGGCCCTCACGGACATCGAGTGGACCGTCCAGCTCCTCACGATGCTGCACTCACACGAGGTCCCTCAGCTGCACAACACCTCGACACTCGAGGTCCTCGACGTCATCGAGGCCCACGACATCCTCGATGACGTGAAGGTGGAACGGCTCCGGACCGCGTGGCTGACGGCCACCCGTGCCCGGAACGCACTGGTCCTCGTGCGTGGGAAACGGACCGACCAGCTGCCCCCGGCCGGCCCGCAACTGGCGCAGGTCGCCGGAGCCGCGGGCTGGGACCCGAGCCACTACCAGGAGTTCCTCGAGTACTACCTGAAGGTCACCCGCCGGGCCCGGCAGGTCGTCGACGAGGTGTTCTGGGGTGAACCCACCTTCGAACCGTAGAATCCCGGTCGGGCACGGATCCCCGACATCGGGGTCACCGTGGCGGGTGGCCTGCCCGGTTGCCCGGACCAGGGCCTCTCACCGTCGGTCGCCCGACCCGGAGCGAGGTGGCGGAGGAACGTCCGGGCCGCTGGGGAGACCCCGGGCCACTGAATGATCCGTCATGGTGAACGAATCAGACCGTTGACCCGGTCACGGTCGAGGTGGGGAACGATCAAACCCGATCCGCCATGCGGATGCAACCCGGGGCTCCAGCCGCGGACGGCGGGGGTATCCGGGACACAGATCCGGAAGGACGGCGGATGCACAGATGACGCCGGTGCAGATTTCGCCACGGGACCCCGGCGAAACCCCGCTCCGGACATCACCGGAGGGAGAATCCACCGGTGATGTTCCGGGGGCGAGGTCCCGAGCGTGGTGAGAGGCCGGTCATCCGGACACCGGCGACGACTCCCGTGAGAAACACCGATGCGCCCCTGATCCGTCCGCCCATCGTGGCACAGCGACGGGATCGTCGGTGGACGCCGCTTCCCCGCACGGATGGACTTCGGGAGTCTGTTCCAGTCAGCTGGGGACAGAGCGACAGAATACCCACGGACGTGACCGCCACAACCCTGGTGCAGCGGTCGTGGTACCGGAAGCAGTGTCCGGAGATCATCCCCGACCGTGTGCCAGGCGGCTCCATCACGGTTCCCCTGGTGGGCAGGAGTGACAGTGAGATGAGCGGGACGGCGTGGATCGGGGCCTGCACACCGCAGAAGACGGTCAGGAATGCCATTCATGTCGGTGGTGGAGCCACGCCGGATCATAAGCGACATCGGCGGGATGTCCGGGAAAACCGGAGTGTATTCCCTGTGACTGATCATCTGAGCAATATCCGTGGCTACTCGAGCGTCCCGGGGCACGGAACCGACACCGATGTCCGAGGGGCATGAGTGACCGTGGCAGTCGGTGGGGAACCGTCACAGATCCGGGGAGCAGGGAAGATGTCCGTCCCCGATGTCCCGGCAGTCGATGCCGGGGATCACGCCACGTTCGGAGCACCGTTTCTCGGTCCGGCGGCGGGCGAACGGGCGAAGACCCCGCCTCAACGGTGGGACGGGGTCGACGGACAGGGGCGGGGTCCGGTGAGCCGGCTCCCGGGGCATGGATCCAACGCGGGTTATTCCTTCGCGGTCTCCCGGACGTACATCCGACGTGCGACCCAGATGGAGGGCATCAGCATGACGAGGAGAATCGCCGCTGTGAAGAGCGGCATGTCGGGAGTGGGGCCGGACGGAGGATTCGTGAACAACGCACTGACACCGCCCAGCATGTTGAACACGGCGTGGAGCAGAATCACCGTCACCAGATCACGTGTGAAGTAGTAGATGACACCCAGCAGCAGCCCGATCGCGAACGCGTAGAGAACCTGGGTTGTCGTGGTCACCACGAGGTGCGGATCGGTGATGAGGCGTACGAAGTGCATCACGGCGAAAATCGCTGATGACGCGACGATCGACCACCATGTCCGACGCCGGTCGGTCCCGAAGGCGTCGACGAGGGTGTTCTGGATCAGTCCCCGGCACAGGAGTTCCTCCCAGATACCGGTCATGAGGCAACCCAGCACGAAGAACACCACCGGTCCCACCGAGGGTGTCATGATTCCTTCGGAAGTGGGGAAGATGAAGAACACGGAACTGAGGATCACTCCGGCGAACAGCAGATAGCCGCCACGTCGGATGTTCGCGACGCGAAAGGTGGCGTCCCGGAGCACGGAGACCCGACCGAGGATGACATACAGCAGACCGGTGACAAGGAGCGGAATGCCATAAGTGGCCACTGCATTTGGTGAGGTGGGTTGTTTGCTTCCGAACAGAAGGGAAGACACCCAGAGGCTCGCCAGGCCTACCACCGTGATGAGGACGGCCAGTGGTGCCGCCCAGCGGTGCTGCCAGTGAGTTTGACGCAACATCGTTCCTTTCTCTTGAACGGCACCGGTTCGGTGCCGCAGAAAATGCTAACCGGGCATACCTGACAGAAACGTGTCGCCGGGGGTTCCGCCGGACAGCTCGCCGCGAACTCACAGGTTCCGCACAGGCGGTGTCGAGGGGTCGTCCGGCGGGGCGAAGCCGAGAGGTGGGACGGGGTGCGAACGGCGGGGCCATCGCCCACCGGCGGAAAAGCTGGGGACCTCCGTCGGTGGAGATATCCCGAGGTAGAGGGCCGGTGGGGTTAGTAGGTTCGATACGACATCAACAATTCGTACTATAGATCGGTCAGGGTGCCCTTAGTTACAGTGGAGCCATCGAACGGAGCGCGGTACAGCGCACGTGATCCGCAGAAGAGACACAGTCGGAGTGCACGACGCTCCACAACCGAGAAGGCGAACGACATGACCACAGCAATCCAGTCGCGACGGGAATCAGACTTCCTCCCGCTCTCCAAGGCCCTCAAGTCATCCACCGCGGATGCCCACAAGTCAGCGGAGTACTCCACCTTCACGCAGGATCTGATGGCGGGCAAGCTCACGGTGGCGGACTTCATCGCCCTGCAGGAGCAGTCCTGGTTGTTCTACCGGGCACTCGAGAACGCCGCCCGCGCGGTCGCAGATGATCCCATCGCCGCAGCCATCGTGGATCCCGCGCTCGAGCGTGTTCCCTCCATCGAGGCCGACCTCGATGCCCTCCACGGAACCACGGACTGGAGGGAGAAGGTCACCGCGCTGCCCGCGACCGAGGCATACGTCGCCAGGCTCAACGAGATCGCCGATGACGCCGACGCCCCCGGGCTGATCGCGCACCACTACGTCCGCTACCTCGGGGACCTCTCCGGGGGACAGGTCATCGCCCGCATGATGCAGCGCCACTACGGTCTCGGGCCCGAGGTGCTCTCCTTCTACCGCTTCGCCGGGATCCCGAAGGTCAAGCCGTACAAGGACAGCTACCGCGCGGCGCTAGATTCCCTGCCTCTCGAAGCGAGCGACCGCGAGCGTCTGCTCGATGAGGCGTGCGCGGCGTTCCTGTTCAACTTCAACCTCTTCGCCGACCTCGGGCGCACCAGCCGGTAAACAGGTCCGGGCAGGTAGCTCAGTTCCTTCTCACCCAGCATGACCCCGGCCCGTCACCGGTCCCGGATCCGCATTGATCCCGCGCCAGCCCCGCGGCAGTATCAGCGGCACCGGGGACACCGCACGGCGGCACACCGGAGTGGATATCCAGAGTCACCGAAGTGGTTGCACGCCCCAACCGCTTCGCCATGATGGACACGGCAGCACCGGCCCGCAGCGGTTTCACCGCGCGGAAGCGCCGGAAGATGTGGAACGTGCCCCGCCGGCGGGGATCCCACCCTTGACCCCGTGGGTGTGCACCGACGCGTATTAGGCCGCGTCGCCCGCACCATGCACCCGGAAGATCCGCGACGCTCACCCGCCGCATAATCAACCGGTCAACGCGCCAGCCCGTGTTGACCGAAACAGTCCGGCGGACATCCCCGTCTTTCAACGGCGCACCGCCGGCCTGCCGGGCCGAATGGATCGTCCCCCGTCACCGTGCCCACATCACACAGTCGCTCACCCGGTAGCACACCCGCATGCATCCCCGTGCGGGTCGCGGGATCAACTGCCACAGCACCCGTGAAATTGGGGGCGCCGGTCGTACGGCCCGCGGCTTCGTGATCGGCTTTCGGATCTGAGCAGCCATCGGCAGGCTCGCCACATCGACTCCGTCGCTCGCGGTTTAGAGGCTCTTCCGGTTTTAGGGTGGGTTGATCTGGTCGTGGAGTCGCCCGGGGCGGGTGAGGGGCGCGGGATGTCGTTGGGTTGCGGAAAGCCCGGGGCGATGCCGCGGAGGTGTTCGAGGTGTGCGTTGATCGCTTCGGCAGGAGCTGTTGCCTGTGCCGGCATCGGAACAGGCCCAGCTCTCGTGGCGTCTTGTCCACGGTGATCATCCGAGTCGGGCGGCTCCGGCCAAGAGCCTAGGGCGCACCCCGGGTGGATCGAGCGGAGCGCCTTGTCCATGGTGATTCCGCCGTCCCGGCGCCGAGCACCGGTGCAGGTGTCGATGAGTCGCTGGTCGACGCGGTAGAGCACCTGCAACCGCGGGGTGGGGCCGTGGGCGGTCAAGGCAGGTATCGGGGCGGGTTCGTCGCCGCCCGGTGCACAATCCGGTGTGGGCCAGAATCGTGCGTCGGATCCCGTACAACAGATCCCCGGTGCGCCCTCGGTGCCCGCAGGTCCCGTGCCGGATTCGTTGCCGGCGCAGCGTCAGCTTCCCGGAGGCGAAGTGCACGACGTGGAACGGATCCATCACCGCGGCTGCGGCAGGTACTGCCGTGGCGGTCGGGGTGTGGCGGCCGGCGGACCCGCCAATGGTCACGACCTTGATCCGGTCCCGGAACTGCCGGTCACGGGCACCCGACCAGCCGGTCGGGACCTTCGCGCAGCGGCCCTGGATCATGTCCGGCAGCCGGGCCGGCCCGGTGCCTGCCGACCAGCGGTGTGAAGGCCCACCGGGATGGTGACGAACGCGCTGCCGTCATCCCCGCGAATGTGTTTCGACCTGTGCTCATCGACGCCAGGCGTCCGCACTCCTTTCGAGGTGACGCCCGCCGCCGTAGACCGGGGCCCGCACGGCGCTGACTGCGAGGCCGTCGACCGGGGTCCAACCCACGCCGGGTGCTGCTGTGACCGTGGAAAACTCTGGCGCGGTCGACCACCGAACCGCTGCAGGATCCACTTCGTGCACCGGCGGGTGGTCGTGGTCCTCGGTTCGGCCGGAGGCGGTGACTGCTGTCGGATGATCCTCGTGCCGCGGTCGTGGTTGCTGCAGGCGGACCGGGGTAACCGTGCGTGCCGGGTGGGCTGTCCGACAATCGGTGAATCGGGGAGCGTGCGCTGGAGGTGATCACACAACCGGCCCGCGACCTTGTGATCCGGGAATGCCGGGTCGAGGGTGAGCGGGGCACAGAAACGGGTGCGTCCGGTCGTCGTCGGCCGCGGCATCGGTGATCGTTGTCCCGCAACTCCACGGTGCGGCACACCGTCTCAGTGGGCAGACCGGCGGTGGCGTTCGGGGCAGGTCCCGGTGGTGTGGGATACAGGCGTGGACAACCTCCATCTTCACACCCCGAGATCGCCTCCCCTCACCGCGGTCACCACCATGGCCCTTCCGCCCATGACGCACTCTCAAATATCCTGCTTGGGTCAGTTGTATGAGTTCCTTTTGCTCATGTGTCAGTACCGAGATTGTCTCTCGAATAGAGAAGAGTGAGGTTATGCACAAAAAGACGGTTCCGTTTACCAATGTGATCGGAATCGTGGTCGCGTTGATCGCGTCACGGGTCTTACACAGCACCACTGAATGGAATGTGATAGGCGTTATTGCGGCATCCATCGGTATCGCGTTCGTGGTGACTGCCACCATCGTTTTCCTCGGAGGGGCACTGGGACTTTCGAGAGACAGTTCCCACGAAAACTGATGGGGTTTCGGGGGCTCTTCCGGATTGAGAGTGCGTCATGGGACGGGTGGGCGGCACCAGTGCCATCCCGTCCTCAGGCTCCGGGGGTGCCTGATTGTGCGAGTAACCGGCCGCCTGCTCGATGTGGTCGAGTGACCGGACAGTGGAGGGCCGGGAGCCGGACTCCAGGTCCTCAAAGTTCGTCGACTCGACCGGGACAAAGAGAAGACGGGCAGTGGATCTGCGTCGCCGGAAATCAGACCATCGTCCGGGAGGCGAACAAGCCCTGACTGGGGTGCGTGCGTATCAGGGGAAGGTGCAGACCACTGAATCAACTCGCAGTCAGCACAAATGAGATTCGGCGGGTGGAAACGGGCATCCCAGAAAGGAGGCGTCGGGACATCCTCTGGGGGAACAGTGCACCATCAGTGGCAGGTTTATTCTCTACGGCGTCTCAGTCAGATGGGGACAGTGGTGACCAGCCGCACTATCGCGACGAAAATGCTGGCTCCGACCACCCGGTCCGGGTTATCGGTGGGGTGTCCCAGCAACAGGACTCAGGGGACCGTGACAACGATCCGCAACAGCCGCTCAGGAAACATGTTCATCTCGATCCGCACCATCGCCGATGGGTCTGCTGCACGAACAGGTGGCATTTGGGATGGCCAGCCCGACAGAGCCGGCTGGAAGGATGTCAGCATGCCCGAGCCCTACCCGGGAGAGCTCAGCGGGGACGTGGTCCGGGGCACCCGCAGCCGCGAAGACGGCGTGAGCCCGGAGCAGGTCGCCGAGGACCCCGGAATCCACCCGGTGACGTTGAACAAGTGGTTCCGGTAGCATCGCATCGACACCGGTGAGCGGTCTGGAACCACCACCATCGAGTCGGTGGCTTTGCATCGGGCGGACGGTGTTCGGGGGGAACCTGGCTGCGGCAGGCACCGACGTGTCGGGCCGCCCGTCCGTGACGACCTCTCGGAGTTCCGGTTCCGTGCCGGGGCGCCGAACCAGGTGCAGGTCACGGGGATCTCCGGGCAGAACGCCGCCCGGGGAAGGGGCGGACTCTGTGTGGTCAAGGACATGTTCTCAGGGTCGGATCGTGAACTTATTCATCGACTCGTGCAGGAAGGACTGCCTGGCCGTCGCTGTCTTGGACGACGCCGTAACCCGCAGGCGATGGGAGGGCCGGCAGGTTGTCGGTGATGACGCACCTGCGGGGAGCTGCGGGTCGCGATCGTGATCTGGATCGGGGAGACCGACCACCGCCGGCGACGGCACGAGGTGACCCGGACGGTTGTACGCCGTCGGATTCGAGATGGTCACGGGGTGGACAGTTACCGGGGGCTGGACAACCACTGTCACCGGATCCTGAGAAGGGACTCCGACCGCAGGTCAGCCTCGGTTGCCCAGCGGTCCCGGTCCCACGGGAACGTGCCACCGGCGATGAGCCGGCCCTCCGTCATCGATGTCGGGCCGGCCTACGGATGATCGGGCGTCCCGGGGCGCACGCGTCGACAACGGGAACACCCGACAGGGACCCGGTGTATCCGGTCGCCGGGCCCCGGATCGTGGGGTGGGTATCGGGCAAGTGTGTGCCCTGTCCCCGGGGTGCGGAACCGGAGGGTGCTGGCCTGATGGAGCTGGTACTGACTGTGCCCTGTCCCCGGGGTGCGGAACCGGACGGAGGCGTGAGCGATGTCTCGTTCCCGGAACTTTGGGGCGGTGGATGTCCTCGCCGGTGTCGGCTCGGCCGGGTGCCGCCGCCACAACGGATGGGGTCAGCCGCCGATCGCGCGTGCTGGGCAATCGCGGATCTGTCGAGGGCGGGAGAGCGGTCCTATGGTCCATATATTGTGCCTGTGATCCATTCCGGGAGCGCATATCGTGTTTCTCACAATGGCGTTCGAATAATGACACCAGTGTCATTCCAGGCTTAGAGTGACGGGCATGAGCACAATTCTCCCTCCCCACGTGAGCCACTCCGCCGACATGGTCGATCCCGTGAGCACCGTAACCGAGTACCTCTCCCGCGCTGACTGGCGGGTGAACGCGAACGCCAACCAGGACTACTCCCTGGGCGGGCTGATGCTGAATGCCACCGGGAAAGTGGTGGCGAACTACTGGCTGAGCGAGGTGTTCAGCACCGATGCCGCGGCGGCTCACCGCGACGGCGACATCCACATCCATGACCTCGACATGCTCGCCGGGTACTGCGCGGGATGGTCGCTCCGGCAGCTGCTGGAGCAGGGGTTCGGGGGAGTGCCCGGTTCGGTGAGCTCCGCACCGCCGAAGCACTTCTCCTCGGCCTGCGGACAGATCGTCAACTTCCTCGGCACGCTCCAGAACGAGTGGGCCGGTGCGCAGGCGTTCAGTTCCTTCGACACCTACATGGCACCGTTCGTGCGTATCGACGGTCTCGACTACCCGCAGCTGAAGCAACTCCTGCAGGAGTTCGTCTTCAACCTCAACGTTCCTAGCCGGTGGGGGATGCAGACCCCGTTCACCAACCTCACCTTCGACTGGACCTGCCCCGGAGATCTCGCCGAGGACCACCCGTTCGTCGGCGGAGAGGTCATGGACTTCACCTACGGTGAACTCGGTGCGGAGATGGATCTGATCAACCGCGCCTTCATCGAGGTGATGGCGGAGGGGGACGCCGACGACCGGGTATTCACGTTCCCGATCCCCACCTACAACATCACCCGCGACTTCGACTGGGACAGCGACAACGCCCGTCGGCTGTTCGACATGACCGCGCGTTACGGCCTGCCCTACTTCCAGAACTTCATCAACTCCGAGCTTGACCCCGGCCAGATCCGCTCCATGTGCTGTCGGCTCCAACTGGATCTGCGTGAGCTCCTCGCCCGTGGCAACGGACTCTTCGGGTCCGCAGAACAGACCGGTTCCATAGGCGTGGTCACACTCAACTGCGCACGCCTGGGATACCGGTTCGCCGGCGACGAGGAAGCACTTCTCGCCGAGGTGGATCGCCTGGTCGGACTCGGGGTGGACACGCTGGAGCGGCGCCGGGAGCAGATCGCGGAGCTCATCGACGCCGGCCTGTACCCCCACACCCGCCGTTGGCTGCCGAGCCTTGACAACCACTTCTCGACCATCGGTGTCAACGGGTGCAACGAGATGATCCGGAATTTCACGGGTGACGCCTACGACATCACCGATCCCCAGGGACACGCGCAGGTCGCACGCCTCCTGGATCACGTCAACGCGCTGCTCGTGGAAGCCCAGGAGACCACAGGGCACCTCTACAACCTCGAGGCCACGCCCGCGGAAGGGGCGACCCACCGGTTCGCACGGGAGGACCTCCGGCGGTTCGGCGAAGGAATCATCCACGCCGGAACAGCCGCCGAACCGTACTACACAAATTCCTCCCAACTACCGGTCGATCACACCCCCGACCCGTTCGCCGCGCTCTCGCAGCAGGAGGACCTGCAGGTCAAGTACACGGGAGGCACCGTCCTCCACCTCTACATGGGGGCTGAGATGAGCTCCGGGGAAGCCTGTTCCACCCTGGTGCGGCGGGCGCTGGAGACGTTCCGGCTGCCGTACATCACCATCACGCCGACCTTCTCCATCTGTCCGAACCACGGCTACCTGTCCGGGGAACACCCGACGTGTGGGCACTGCGGGGAGGAAACCGAGATGTGGACCCGTGTCATGGGGTACTTCCGCCCGGTGTCGAGCTTCAACACCGGGAAGAAGGGGGAGTTCCGCGAGCGGACGTACTTCGCGGAACCGGCGCTGTGACCAAGGAGCCGGAGGGGGAGGGGCCAGGGTTGCCGGTCGCGGGGATCATCCCGTTCTCCGCGACGGACTGGCCCGGCCGTCTCACCGCGACGGTGTTCACGCAGGGATGTCCGTGGAGGTGCGTCTACTGCCACAACCCGTCCCTGCAGGACGTGGGCACCGGTTCACATGAGTTCGGGGAGGCGCTGGAGTTGATGGAGTGCCGCCGCGGTCTGCTCGACGGTCTGGTCATCAGTGGTGGAGAACCCACCATGCACCGGGCGCTTCCCGGGGCGATCCGGGAGGCACACCGCCGCGGATTTCCGGTCGGGTTGCACACCTGCGGATACGCACCGGCACGACTCGCGGCGCTCCTGGACGATGAACTGACCCGGCCGGAATGGATCGGGCTGGACGTCAAGGCGCTTCCGGCGGATCTGCCTTCCGTCGTCGGCTGCACCTCCGCTGTGGCGGAGCGGTCCGCCACAGCGCTCGGTCTGGTCGCTGAGACGGCGCTCCGAACCGGTATGGAGGTGCAGGTACGTACCACTGTCTGGCGGGGTGGAGTCGTGGACCGGAACCTCGGTGAATTGAGGGAACTGGTCGCGGCGCACGGGTTCGATCTGGTTGTGCAGCAGGCCCGGAACGTCGACCCTGAGGGCGTCTACCGGCTGCCGGCGTGACCGATCCTAGAACAGGGAGACGACGAGATTGACCGTCGTCGCAGTGACCGCCGTTCCGAAATAGAAGGAATAGAAGGCGTGAACGAGTGCGGTCCGCCGAATCTCCGGTGCCGTGAATGAGGTGTCTGACGCCGCGTAGGTCATTCCGAATGTGAAGGCGGTGTACGCGAAATCCGTGTACCGGGGAGCCTCGGGCTGATTGAAGTCGATTCCCCGACCGGTGTCCCCGTCGGCGTGATCCGAGTAGTGCTGAGAGGCATACTGCAGCATGAACAGCAGATGGACGAATGTCCACGTGGCACACACCGCGATCAATCCGAACAGGGACAACAGGATCCGCTCGTCACCGTGAACACGGGTCGAGTCGTAGATCAACAGACCCACGGTCACCGTGGCGGCGATGGTCGCCGCATTGAGCAGGATCGTGTGGACTCTGTGGGGGACACCTCTGGCTCGGGCATGCTCCCGGGAACCGGCGGGGTCGAGTCGTCCGACCGAGCGCCAGACCATCAGGTCCCAGACCGTCGCTGCGGTGGCCCAGCCTATCGCGGGACCACGCCACGCGGAGGTGAGAACCGTCGCTGCGGCGGTGGCCAGGACGAACACCACCGTGAGAACGATGATCCGGTCGGTTGATTCGCGCTGTCCGAGGGAACCCATGTCACGTACATCCATCCTTCCGCGGCCCCGGGAGACGGCCGGCGTGGGGTCTAGTCCTCCACCGCAGTGACGGTGACCTCGATGTTCCCGCTCGTCGCCCGGGAGTACGGGCAGACCGTGTGCGCGGTGTCGGCGAGCTTCTGAGCGGAGTCGAGATCCATTTCCGGGATGTGGACCTCGATCTCGACGGCGAGGGCGAACCCCTCGTCGTCCTTGCCGAGGCTGACCCGTGAGCCGACGGAGGACCCGTCGATGGACGCGCCCTCGTTCCCCGCGACGAGCTGGAGGGCACCGTGGAAGCAGGCGGCGTAGCCGGCGGCGAAGAAGAGCTCCGGGTTCGGGGCGTTCTCCGCACCACCCATCGCCCTCGGAAGAGCGAGATCCGTGTCGACGATTCCGTCGGTGGTGCGGACGTGGCCGTCGCGCCCGCCACCGGTCGCGAGTGCTTCTGCGGTGTAGATGGTCTCCATGTGATGTCTCCTTGTCGGCGATGAACGGAAAGTACTGCCCACCGTAGAGGAATTGCCGTTGACGTGTTCCCGGGCGTGGAAACGGGGTGCCACCCGGGACACTCACCGGATGCGTGGACCGGACGCACCTGCGGCATCCGGGAAGACGCGGTTCAACGACCCGGGGCGCGACGTTTCTGCAGCTTACGGCGGCTCATGAGGAAACCCCCTATTCCCGCGGTCCACACGATGAGCGCCGCCCAGCCCGCAACCTGAAAATCCGACCACACGTAGTCCGGTTCACCACCCGTGTGGGCGATGTCGAGCAGTACCCCGATACCCTGTGTCGCGATCATTCCCCCGGTGAAACCGCCCATGTTCGCCAGCCCCGTACCCGCCGCCAGTACCCGTCGGTCGACATGCTCACGCACCGTGTCAAAGGCGAAGTTCCCTGCCGGGCTGACTAGCGCCATCGTCAGGTTCACCGCCATCAGTGCGATGTATCCGCGTGGTTCGGGGTGGGAGAGGAACCACACCCAGATACCGGAGAGGATCACCGCGGAGGTCAACACGAGATAATCCCGGCTCCGCCCCGCACGTCCGGAGACAAGCCCGGCCAGGGGGCTGGCGAGCATGATGACCACCATGTTGGCCACCAGGGCGGTGCTGACCTGCGACTGGCTCAGACCGAGCCCCAGGGACATCAACGGAACGCCCCAGATGAGCGTGAACACTATCTGGGGGAAGACGCAGGTGAAGTGGGTGAAGAACCCCTGCCAGCAGGCCGGGTGGGTGACGACGCTACGCAGCGCCGCCGCGAGATGCACGGGAGTGTCCGCCTGCACGGTCCGGGTCGGTTCCGGGACATCGCGGATGACGAGGGAGGCCGCGACCGCAACGATCAGACCGGACGCCCCGAGGGAGACGAACGCCGTCGACCAGCCTCTCGAGTACAGGATCGCGGCGAACGGGACCGCGGACAGCACCTGCCCCAGCTGGCCGAGGGCGGAGGTCAGCTGCATCATCAACGGTGCTCTGCGCAGCGGGAACCAATTCGGCAGCATCCGGAGCACTGAGAGAAACGCCGTCGCGTCGCCCGCCCCGATCAACACCCGTGCCGACACCGCGACGGTGAAGGAACCGGTGGACCCGAGGATGATCTGGCCTACGGCCATGATGACGGCCCCGACCACGAGCATCCGCCGCGGCCCGAAGCGATCGACCGCGAGCCCCATCGGAATCTGCGCCAGGGAGTAGACGCCGACCTGCACCGCGGTGAAGACCGCGACCCGGGACGCATCGATCTGGAAATGCTCCAGGGCGGCGACACCGGCGACCCCGAAGGACGTCCGGCCCGTCGTCGCCGTGATGTAGACGGCGACCGCCGCCAACCAGACCACGAGCGCGCGTCTGGTCACCCGGGTCGTCTCATCTCCGCTGCCAGCCATAGGGAAGACAATAGGACGTGGTGCAGTCGATCACTGATCCCGGACAACCCGGGAGGGGGAGTGCCCGGGGGAAACCGGAACTGCTATCCGACCGCGGCGACCGCGGCGATAACGAGGTCCCAGAACCGCCGGTGGTCGAGATCGACCGCGACCCTGGTCGAGCAGCCCTCCGGTACCGGTGCCCGGAAATCGGCGACGGTCATGCCGGCGGTCAATGACCCGTTCAACTCCACGTCGACGGGCGCTGTGCGGGTCGTCATCACCCCGGGGTCGATGAGGTACGCGACCGCGCAGGGGTCGTGCACCGGCGGATCATCGAAGCCCTGGTTATCCCTGTACGCCCGACGGAAGAAGCCGAACAGCCCCAACAGAAAACGGGCCGCGTCGCTGTCGAGAGCCCGGAGTTCCTCCTCGACCTCCGCGGTGGCGAGCGCCTGGTGGGTGAGATCCAGTCCAACCATCGTCACCGGCCAGTCCTCGTTGAACACTATGTGTGCGGCCTCCGGGTCGGTGTGCACGTTGAACTCGGCGACCGCCGTGCAGTTGCCGGTCCTGTAACCACCACCCATCAGGACCACCTCACGGACACGCTCCACGATGCGGGGCTCCTTGCGTACCGCCAGGGCGATGTTGGTCAGTGGCCCGACGGGGACCAGCGTGATCGTTTTCGGTTCGGCGGACATGACCGTGTCGATGATGAAGTCGACGGCGTGCCCGTCCGCGACGTCCCCCGTGATCTCGGGCAGGTCGACCCCGTCGAGACCGGATTCACCGTGGACGTGCGCCGCCACCGCACCCTCGCGGACGAGTGGGCGTCCGCAGCCGGCGTGGACGGGAATCTCCGGATGTCCCGCCACCCGGAGAACGGCGAGTGCATTCCGGGTCACCTTCTCCAGGGTCTGGTTGCCGCCCACCGTCGTCACCCCGACCAGATCAATCTCGGGGTTGCCGACCGCGAGTATCAGCGCCACCGCGTCATCATGCCCCGGATCGCAGTCGAGGATGATCTTCCGTGCCATGGTGTTCCGCCCTGCCTGTCGGTGTTCGACGTCGTCGTGAGTACCCCGGTTCCTTCTCCCGATGGTACGTGGCCCGGATCGCTCAGCGGTCGGAAACCGAGAGGATGCCCCGCTCGTCCTCGGCCCGGGCCGTGACCCGGACCAACTCACCGAGAGGATGGGCCGCAGTCAGATCGAGGGATGCCACGGTGGGCGCGCCGGGCACGTCCGCGAAGACCCGCCACCGCACGCGACCGTTGTCGAGCATCCCGAACGCCACCGCCTGATCGTCGCCGATCTGGGCCAGACAATCGGACAGACGGTCATCGGGAAGCGCCATGGTGACGATGAGTTCACCGTCCCCGGCGGTCGTGGCACCGCGCAGTGCGCGGACCAGATCCCGGTCAGCGGCGAGCGCCTTCGTGAGGCGGGGAACCATGAGGTTCCGCAGATCCAGGTGATCGTCCTCCGGATCGCGGTAGACGCGGACCACCACAGAACCCGAGTCGTCGAGGGGAGTCTCGTCGTGGACCTTGAGAGCCACCTCCGATGGTGCGACACCCCGGGCGGCGGCGGCCGCTGCGGTGGCGTCCCTCAGTGCGGCGGCCCGGTCGTGGGTCTCGGTGGTGAAGTCGAAGTCGATGCCGCGGGTGGCGCATTCTTCCCCGGAAATCCGCTGGGTGACATGCGCTTCGTGGGTGTTCATGTCGTCATCAATCCTTGAACCTGGGGTGTGTGGGTCGGTGCGCCCGTGTCGGGCGCACCCCCAGGATACGGCACCGTAGGTTAGGTGAGGGTGGTGCAGGGGCGCCAGCCCCTCGAATGAAGCGGACCACCGCCGACCGGTCTCTGAATTCGTGGCTGATGAGTCGGGGATGTCTGGCAGCATCAGATGACTGACGGAGACCGGAGATCCGTTTCTCCGCGCGGTGCCACGTGGATCCGGGTGGTGTCATTGTCATGGATGTTCAGGGTCGGCTCGCCGGCGGCAGTGGGACGGGCCTCCGCAATGCACGTCTTCGGAGACATGCGGAATGAACGCAGGCTGAAGTCCGGTTACAACGGTGGCCATCTCCCGGGTCCGATGATCTACCAGGTCGTGCCGGGCACGCCTACCGCGGCACTCATGTCGTCGCGCCTGGAGAAGCGGGGTAACTTCGCCCCTTCCGGGTCGTCATTTTCCAGTTCATCGATGATCGAGACCAGTTCGTCCCCGGCGCCGGCCTGCACCCGGTCGAAGAGCTCCGGGTAGGTGAGCGCCCCGAGTAGTTCGACGATCCGGCTCATACCGTCGGTGCACGCGGAGACCCGCGACACCGATCCAGTCGGGAACGTGCGCACCGTGATCCGCGCGGCGATGTCTTCCGCGGGCGTGAAGTCCGAGATGATCCACCGTCCCCCGCGGGTGTTCCGGGCCGCCCTGTCAGCGGCCAGGGGCGGTCGTGCTGACGTGTACGCCCGGGAAGCAGGCAGGCCTTGGTCCAGTGCCTCTCTGACCCGGGTGAGAGCTGCATCCTCGTGGCCGTCATAGGCGGGGTCGGTGATGATCACCGTGGCGTGCTCCCCGGTCGGCTCGACGACGACCGGGCTGTCGCCGATGACCGCCACCGCGAGGTTCTCCGCGTCCCAGACGGCGAGCGCCAGAGTGGCGGTCACCCCGTGGTTGCCGCACCGCTTCTGCGTGTTCTGCAGGGCCGTCGCGATCTGACCGCGGACATGGCCCGGATCCGACACGCTGGCTGCGAGATCCTCCGCGAAACTAGCCGCGAAATCGGAGACCCGTTCACCGGAGCCATCCGCCGACGAAATGGGGGAGCACCCGTCGATCGCCGCGATCATCCGGTCGGTGGCGATGACGGCATCCTGGTTCCGCGGCTTCCACGAGTGTGTGTAGGTCACCATGCCCGCCAGGCTACCGGTGCCCGGACGCCGTCGAGGACAGTCGGCGCTCACCCGTACTGTCCGAGTCCGGATCCCACGGGAGCCACACTCCCCGTCTCGTCCGGGGCTGGGGCCAGACGCAGAAGGCGGGCCAGAGCACAACTCTCCGGCCCGCATTTCGCCCGCATCATTCCGGAGAGAAGCCGGGGATGTGGGGGATGTGGACTACATGGGTAGCCCCTGACCGGCGGAAACGCAACGGTCAGGGGCCACTCAAATCAGCAGTCGTAGTACATTTCGAATTCCTGCGGGGTGGGACGCAGTCGGACCGGGGTGATCTCGTTGTCGTACTTGAACTTGATGTACGTGTCGATGAGATCCTCGGTGAACACGTCACCCTCGGTGAGGAAGTCGTGGTCGCGCTCCAGCTCCTTCAGGGAGGCCTCGAGTGAGGTCGGTGCCTGCGGGATGCTGGCGGCCTCCTCCGGGGGTAGCTCGTAGAGGTCCTTGTCCACGGGCGCGTGTGGTTCGATGCGGTTCTTGATGCCGTCGAGACCGGCGAGCATCATCGCAGCGAAGCCCAGATAGGGGTTGCCGGACGGGTCCGGTGCGCGGAACTCGATGCGCTTGGCCTTCGGGTTCGAACCGGTGATCGGGATGCGTACGGCGGCGGAACGGTTGCGCTGCGAGTAGACGAGGTTGATCGGCGCCTCGAAGCCCGGCACGAGACGGTGATAGGAGTTCAGCGTCGGGTTTGTGAACGCGAGAACCGCGCCGGCGTGGTGCAGGATACCGCCGATGTAGTAGCGGGCCATGTCCGACAGCCCGGCGTACCCGGACTCGTCGTGGAACAGCGGCTTGCCGTCCTTCCACAGTGACTGGTGGGCGTGCATGCCGGAGCCGTTGTCGCCGGCGATGGGCTTCGGCATGAAGGTGACCGACTTGCCCTGCTGGAACGCGGTGTTCTTGATGATGTACTTGAAACTCTGCAGGTCGTCCGCGGCGTGCAGCAGGGTGTTGAACTTGTAGTTGATCTCCTGCTGGCCGCCGGTGCCGACCTCGTGGTGCGCACGCTCGAGGGAGAACCCGCAGTTCGCCAGGTTCCGGCACATGTCGTCGCGCAGATCCTGTGCGTGATCGTACGGGGCGACGGGGAAGTAGCCGCCCTTCATGCGGTTCTTGTATCCGAGGTTCGGGCTGCCGTCGAGGTTCTCCTCCTCACCGCGGTTCCACCAGCCCTCGACGGAGTCGAGGTGGTAGAAGCCGGAGTTGGTGTCGGTCGCGTAGGAGACCTTGTCGAAGATGTAGAACTCGGCCTCGGCACCGAAGAAGCAGGTGTCGGCGATACCGGTGGAGGTGAGGTACTCCTCCGCCTTGCGGGCGACGTTGCGCGGGTCCCTGGAGAAGGGTTCGCGGGTGAAGGGGTCGTGAACGAAGAACTTCATGTTCAGCGTCTTCGCCTTGCGGAACGGGTCCACCACCGCCGTCGCGAGATCCGGGAGCAGGTTCATGTCGGATTCGTCGATCGTGGTGAAGCCACGGATGGAGGAACCGTCGAATGCGAGCCCCTCCTCGACCGCATCTTCGTCGAACATCGACGCCGGAATGGTGAAGTGCTGTTCAATTCCGGGAACGTCGGTGAATCGGATGTCGACGAACTCGATGTTCTCGTCGGCGATGAACTTGGTGACGTCTTCTGTGGTTTCAAATGCCACGGTGACTCCTAATAGCGGGCCGGTCTCGGGGTGCCGGGTGCATGATCGTCTCGGATGATCTCTGATGTGAACGGAATCCGATGCGGCTGTCGTGGCGCGCGATGGATGACGGTCCCCGTCGGAAACTGTTCACATATACCAACCACTGTACCCAGTATCTGTCGCGCGACCATAACCCACGCCCCGTGCGCAGGGGCACCGCGCGGACGCTAAGTTAGGGGACATGGCACGCGACAAACACAGTTGGCTCGATGGACCGCAGATTCCCGCGGAGAATGAGGACCCACGCGCACCGGCGAAATGGCCCGGTGAGCGACTCGGTCTGCCCGAAAAGGGCTACGGTGCGCTGGCCAGCGTCATGCGCCGTGTCGGCGGGATCGCCCTCGACTGGGTCGTGGCCTCGCTCGCCACCGTGACCGTCACCTCGATGACGGATGCGCTCGGGGGATCCGCCACCGTCAGGCTGCTGATGTTCTTCATCATCAGCGTCATCTCTGTGACGCTGTTCGCCCGCACCCCGGGCCAGGCGATGATGAGGATGGGGGTGGCGCGGATCGACCGTCCCGACCAGCGCGTCGGATTCGTCCGGGCCCTGGTCCGGGCCGTTCTGACCGTATTCATCTTCCCGCCGGTGCTCGTCGACTCCGACGGCCGCGGCCTCCACGACAGGGTGACCGGGACAGCGGTGATTCTCGGCTGACCACGGAGTCCGGAAGATGACAGGAAGGGCGCGTACCCACCCGGGGTACGCGCCCTTCCTGTCACGGGTCGACGACCCGTGACAGGATCACAACAGGGTGAACAGGACAGCCTGGGCGGCGATGATCTTCACCATCATCGACATCGGATACACCGTGGTGTAACCCATTGAGGGCAGCTCGTTCCTGGTCTGGTCGGAGACGTAGCTCAGGATCGCGGGGTGCGTCTGTAGCCCCGCGACGATACCGGCGGCCTGTCCGAACGGTATCCCCATCACACGGTGACCGATGATCAGGGTGAACAGGGAGAGCACGAAGGTCAGGACGGCACCACCGGCGATGATCTTCAGCGTCGCGGGGTCGCCGAGAGCAGCCTTGAATCCGGCCCCCGCTGTGGTGCCGATGCCGGCGAGGAACAGTGTGATCCCGAACTGCCGCAGCGCGAGGTTCGCGCCGTAGGGGACCTGCCAGACGATCCTTCCGGTGCGGCCGAGAGCTCCGAGCGTCAGCGCCACGACGAGCGGGCCGCCTGCGCTGCCGAGGCGGAGCGTGATGCCACCGGGTAGCGGCAGGGGGATCATGCCGACGAGGACACCGATCGCCATCCCGGCGAGCAGCGGGAGGAGGTTGATGTCGGAGAGCCGCTTGTAGGAGTCACCGAACAGCCGGGTCGCCTGGTCGATCCGGTCATGGGTGCTCACGACCCGGACGCGGTCACCGAGCTGGAGCACCGTGTCCGGGGTGGCGACCATGTCGACGTCACCCCGACGCACGCGGGTGACCAGTATTCCGGGCATACGGGAATTCAGCTTTGACAGGGGGATGCCGACCATTGAACTGGTGGAGACGAAGATTCGGCGGTAATCGAGGCGTTCATCGTGGGTCGGATCTCCCGGGAGGAGCTCACCTATCTCGGCGGCGGCCCGTTCGATCTCCTCGGCCGTTCCCACGATCGAGAGGATGTCCCCGGGTTCCACCGTGTCACCGGGTTCGGGGAGGAAGAGCTTGCCGTTGTGCTCGATCCGGGAGACGATGATCTGGAGGTGCAGACCGTTCCGGAGATTGACGACCTCGGCGAGATCGTCCCGCTCGACGCGGATCCGGCGGGTGATGAGCTTCTGTGGGGCGACCCCGGCCTTCCGTGCCTCGGCGTCGTGGTCTATCTTCCACACCTTGCCCAGGATCGCGACCGACACGATCACCCCGAGAACACCGATGGGGTAGGCGAGCGAGTAGGCGACGACGGGGAGTTCGACGACCTCGGCCAACCGGGCGGGATCATTGACCAGTCCCGGGATGGCGTCGACGACGGCGGCCATGGCGGGCGTGTTGGTCATCGCTCCGGTGAACATGCCGGCTCCGGAGGCGCCGCCGATCCCCAGCAGCGGGATGATGACGAGTGCCGTCAGCGTGGCCAGCAGGATCGCGCCGGCACCGAGGAGGTTGTGGCGGACACCGGTGGTGCGCAGCGAGCGGAAGAACCCGGGGCCCGCCTCGAGTCCGATCGTGTACACGAACAGGGAGAGCCCGATGATGAAGACGATCGGAGGGAGCTGGATCTCGGGCTCGGCGGTGGAGAACCCGATGCCGACGAAGAGGACTGCGGCGACACCGAGACTGAATCCGCCGATCCGGAGCCGGCCGATGACCAGACCGATCGACATGATGACGAGGAGGGCCAGGAGCTGATTGTCGACGAGTAGTTGCACATCTCCATGATCCCGCCGGTCACGCCCGGTTTGCAAACGGGTTCACTAGGGGAATCATCACATTAAGGTGCAGGTGGGCGGACATAATGGAGATACCCGGAAAACAGAGATCTCCTGGGGTTGTGCCCGAGGGGGTCCGATCGGGCGCATTCAGACAATGGCGATCGGCCACCTGTTGGTCCTGTCTCCTGAAAGAGGGCGGTTTCCGGTGTGTCGTGGGAACGGTGCAGAAATCCGGGAAACGAAAAGCCCTCCCGGGAGGAGTCCGGGAGGGGGCAGCTACGTTGAGGTGCTACTTCTTCTTGCGGTCGGCGGCGCGACGGGCACGTCGGTTGAGACCCGACATGGAACCGCCCTTCGGGATGGGCCCCTTCGGCAGACCCGGAGTGCCCTGCTGCGTGTCCATCGCCTCCAGGCGGGCGTACAGCGAGTGGACCTCGTCCTTCTTGATGTTTCTCGGGAGCCGGACCATGGCCCGCTGCAGTTTCGCCACCGGGACCTCGTCCTCGCCGTCGCCGACGTAGATCTCGTACACCGGGTACTGGCTGGCGATGCGCTGGAGCCGGCGGCGCTGCTGTGCCATCAGCGGCTTCAACCGGCGTTGCTCGCCTTCGCCGACCAGGACGATGCCGCAGACGCCGACGACGCGGTGCACGGCGTCCATCTGTGTCGTGGCGGCGACGGCGGTGTGGGTCTTCCACACCATTCCGACACCGCTCCGCAGGTTCTCCAGCGCCCAACCGGCGGCTCCCGGCTGTCCCTCGGCGCGGGTGTAGACCGACTTCTGCAGTCGGTTGGTGAAGATCCACAGGGCGGCGAGGACGCCGAAGATGAGCCCGATGGGCAGCATGAACCACTCGCCACCCCAGAGCAGCCCGATGAGGAAGCCGACGAGGCCGAGTCCGAGAATGGCCAGCAGGACCAGCGGCAGGAACTTCTTGTCCTGCTTCCGCAGCATGTTGAACGCCTGCCACAGTTGGGCGCGCGTCTCCTTGCGTCGGGCGCGCTTCGCGGCTTTCTCTTCCTTCATCGCGGCCTTCGCGGCCGCCTTCTTCTCGTCTGCCATGGCCTCAACAATAGGCGATGCCGGCCGAAACCCGACCACCGGCCCCGTGGCCCGTCGGGGCCTGCGTTCAGCAGCCGGTGCGCTGGAAGGGGGCGAAGCTCTGTACGGGGGTGTCCTGCGAGGCACCGTACTTGCCGAGGAGACTGGACGCCTCCTGCGCGGTGGTGCCCTCCGTCGTCTCCTTGAGATGCGCGAGATTCTCCGGCAGTTCCTCACCCCGGGCCTCGATGGTCTGGGCGTACAGCCGTCCGGCCCGGTACGAGGACCGGACGAGGGGGCCGGACATGACCCCGGTGAAGCCCATCTCCTTGGCGGCCTCCGCGTGCTCCAGGAATTCCTCCGGCTTCACCCATCGGGCGATCGGGTGGTACATCGGTCCGGGGCGGAGGTACTGGGTGATGGTGAGGATGTCGCAGCCCGCGTCGTGCAGGTCGTGCATCGCCTGCGTGATCTCCTCGTAGGTTTCCCCCATCCCGAGGATCAGGTTCGACTTGGTCACCAGGCCGAAGTCGCGGGCCTGCCGGATGACGTCCAGGGAACGGTCGTAACGGAACGCGGGGCGGATGCGCTTGAAGATCCTGGGGACCGTCTCCACGTTGTGGGCGAACACCTCTGGCCGGGCCTCGAAGACCTCCTGGAGCAGATCCGGTTTGCCGGAGAAGTCCGGGGTGAGGTTCTCGACACCGGTGTTCGGGTTGAGCTCATGGATCTTGCGCACGACCTCCGCGTACAGCCAGGCGCCCTCATCGGCGAGATCGTCACGGGTGACACCGGTGATGGTCGCGTAGTTGAGTTTCATCTCCCGGATGGACTCCGCGACGCGCCGCGGCTCGTCTTTGTCGAGGGGGTCGGGTTTGCCGGACGAGATCTGGCAGAAGTCACACCTGCGGGAACACTGCGAACCACCGATGAGGAACGTGGCCTCGCGGGATTCCCAGCACTCGTGCAGGTTCGGGCAACCTGCCTCCTGGCACACGGTGTGGAGGGAGGCACCCGCGACCCGCTTCTTCATGTCCTTGAATTCGGGACCGGTTTTCGCGGTGGTGCGGATCCACCGGGGTTTGGTCTCGATCGGGGTCTGCGCGTTGCGGGCCTCGACCCTGAGCAGCTTTCGTCCTTCTGGTGCGACAGTCACGGCCCCCACCCTACCCGGGGGAGTGGACACGGTGAAAAGTCCCGTCAGCGCTCCGATGGTCCGGATGTCGCATTCGGGCTACACGCCGGGGCGCAGGGGTCCGGAGCGCTCCCCAGCGAATGGTCCGCGACGGTGAGTCGGCCGGAAAAGGCGTCGTCCAGTGCCCCAGCCAGCGGGGAGATCATCTCCTCCGGGGTCACCTCTCTCCCGAGCTCCGCTGTGAGTGTGGTGACGCCCGCATCGGATATGCCGCAGGGGACGATGTGCTCGTAGTACTCGAGCGTGTTGCAGCAGTTGAGGGCGAGCCCGTGCATCGTCACCCCGCGTGTCACGCGGACACCCAACGCGGCCACCTTCCGGTCCGGGAGATGGCCGGTCGCGGGTAGCCAGACCCCCGACCGGCCGTCGATCCGCCCCGCCTCCGCCAGTCCGGCCTGCCGGATGACCTGGATCAACGCCTCCTCGACGCGGCGGACGTAGTCGACGACATCGATCGGTTCGGCGAGTTTGATGATCGGGTAGCAGATGAGCTGTCCCGGGCCGTGCCACGTGATCCGTCCACCTCGGTCCACGTCGACGCAGGGGATCCCGTTCGTCGGGCGGTCCGATGGTTGGGTCCGCTTTCCCGCCGTGTAGATCGACGGATGGGTCAGCATCAACAGTTGGTCGGGGACGTCACCGGCGGCCCGCGCCGCGGCGATCTCGGCCTGCTCGTGCCACATCCGCAGGTACTCCACCTCCCCGAGCTCCCTGGTGAGGAGCGGGACTCCGCAATCTCGGATCGGTGCATCGGCCGGGGTGAATGGGGGGCGTGGTGCGGTCATAGTGGATTCAACAGTACAACTGCGCCGGGGTGCCCGGGTCAGGGGCGGGGAGGTGTTGCCGCCGTCGTGCGCTGTCGGGAGCAGTACGGCCCGAAGGCGGCCACCAGAGTCTCCCAGATGGTGTCGGCGACTGTGGAATCCGGGTAGCGGCCGTCCGTCTCCATGCTGGCGATACCGTGTGCGGAGGACCAGAGTGTGATTGCGACGAGTTCCGTGTCCGCGATCGAGGTGACCGGGGTGCCCGCCCATTTCTGCATGTCCGCGAGGAGCTGGCGCCAGGGGTCCGAACGGAGGGTCAGGCAATGGGTGGTTCCGGTTGCCACCAGGCGGTAGAGCTCGGGTTGTTCGGTCGCCACCCGCCGGAACGCGGCCATGAGGTCTGACAGGTGAAACTGCCCGTCGTCGTCGCGCGTCGCCCAGAGGACGTTGCCGATGATCTCGACGGCGTCAATCGTGAGCATCGCCCGGAGCTCGTCCTTGTTCGCGGTGTGCTTGTAGAGTGACGGTGCCTTGATCCCGATTCGCTCCGCCAGACCCCGCATGGTCAGGGATTCCCACCCCTCGGATTCCGTCATCTCTCGGGCGGTCGCGATGATCTGCTCGGCTCGAGCGGTGCGGGAGGGGAGCGTGGGGGCGAGGATATTCACGGAGCTAAATGTATCACCGTTGAGGTATTCGGGATGCAGAATAGAAGCCCTGTCCGATAGTTTTGTCGGGATTTTGCCGGAGAGATTCGGGTGTTGAAAGTGACGGGAAAGTCTGTGACCGTACCTTTTGTCCGGCTGGGACGACGCTGAGACTAGCCTAAAATGGGGGTGTGACGGGGTCGTGAATGGCCACCGCCCCACGGTGCTGAAGCGCACTGTGGGGCGGTGAGGATGGGTCGGACTAGAGCTCCAGATCCTCCATGAAGTTGCCGGTCTCCAGGCGGTCCCGGACCGTCGTCATGAAGCGACCGGCGTCCGCGCCGTCAATGACCTGGTGGTCGTACGTCATCGGGAGGAACACCATCTGCCGGACGGCGATCGCGTCAACCCCCTCATCCGTGACGACGACCGGGCGCTTGACGATCGCACCGGTTCCGACCATCGCGGCCTGCGGCGGAACGAGGATCGGGGTATCCGTCAGTGCGCCCTCGGAGCCGATGTTCGTGATCGTGAACGTGCCACCGGTGAGGTCGCTCGGCTTGAGCTTGTTGTCCCGGGCGCGCTCGGCCAGGTCCACGATCGCCTTGGCCAGCTCGGGCAGCGACATGTCCTGGGCCTTGTGGATGACCGGGGAGAGCAGCCCGCGCGGCGTATCCACGGCGATACCGAGGTTCACGTCCCCGTGGTAGGTCATCTCCTTGGTCTCGGCGTTGTAGCTCGCGTTGACGTTCGGGTGCGAGACCAGTGCCTCGACCATCGCCTTCGCGAAGAACGGGAGGTAGGTGAGGTTGATGCCGTGCGCCGACTGGAACGCGGCCTTGTTCGCCTTGCGCAGCTCTGCGACACGGGACATGTCCACCTCGTGCACCTGCGTCAGCTGGGCCGCCGAGTGCAGGGACTCGAGGGTCTTCTTCGCGGTGATCTCGCGGATCCGGTTGACGCGCTGGGTGGTGCCACGCAGCTTCGCCTTCTCCGGATCGACGGACTTGGTCGAGACCCGGGAAGCCTTCTCCCGGGGAGCACCGGAATCACCGGACCCGCCTTCCGCGGCAGCCAGAACATCCTGCTTGCGGATACGGCCACCGACACCGGTGCCCTCGACGGAGTTGAGATCCACGCCGTGCTTGTCCGCGAGCTTCCGCACCAGCGGGGTCACGTAGGGAACGGACTCGTTGCCGGAGGACTTCTTCTCCTGCTTGGGCTCCGGCTTCTTCTCCGCGGCCTTCTCCTGCTTGGGCTCCGGCTTCTTCTCCGCGGCCTTCTCCTGCTTCGGCTCGTCCTTCTTGGCGGACGGCTCGGCGGAGCCGTCGCCGATGCGGACGATGACCTCACCGACGTCGACGGTGTCGTCTTCTTCGGCGAGGATCTCGATGATGGTGCCCGCGACGGGGGAGGGGACCTCGGTGTCGACCTTGTCGGTGGAGACCTCGAGGAGTGCCTCGTCGACCTCGACGGTGTCGCCGACGGACTTCAGCCAACGGGTGATGGTGCCTTCGGTGACGGACTCGCCGAGTTCGGGCATCTCCACATCGGTGGACTCGCCGGAACCGGAGTCGTTGTCCGCGGCCTCCTCGACGGTGTCGTCCTCATCCTTGGACTCGGATGCCTCGATCTCCTCCTCGGAGGGAACCTCGTCATCCGAACCGGACTCATCCTGATCATCCGAATCACCGGATGCGGCGGAGCCGTCGCCGATGCGGACGATGACCTCACCGACGTCGACGGTGTCGTCTTCTTCGGCGAGGATCTCGATGATGGTGCCCGCGACGGGGGAGGGGACCTCGGTGTCGACCTTGTCGGTGGAGACCTCGAGGAGTGCCTCGTCGACCTCGACGGTGTCGCCGACGGACTTCAGCCAACGGGTGATGGTGCCTTCGGTGACGGACTCGCCGAGTTCGGGCATCTCCACATCGGTGGACTCGCCGGAACCGCCGCTCTTACCCGAGCCGGAGGTGGAGTTCTTCTCCGCATCCTTCCCGGACTCATCGGAGGACTCGGAGTCGGAATCATCCGCGTCGTCTGCGGAATCGCCGATCTCGGCGATCACCGCGCCAACATCCACGGTGTCATCCTCTTCCGCCAGGATCTTGGTCAGGACGCCGGAGGCCGGGGCCGGGATCTCGGTGTCGACCTTGTCTGTGGAGACCTCCAACAACGGCTCATCGGTTTCGACCGTGTTACCGACTTCTTTGAGCCAGCGGGTGATTGTGCCCTCGGTGACGGATTCACCAAGCTCGGGCATCTCTACAGAGAACGCCATTGTGTCAGACTCCTCAAAAAACGTCGTGTCGGGTAAAGCTCTTAGTAACTTGAGAGTACCGGTTCGACCCGTCAGGTGTGGCCTCCGGGCCGCAGAGAATCGGTTTTTCCCCCTACAATCGTTGATTGTGTTCAACATATTCGGTCGCAGCAAGTCAAAACCGGGGCTGAAGCCTCCGAGGGCCCCCGGGGACACGATCCGGGAGGATGATCTCGCGGACCTCCTGAAATGGGTCGGCGGAAGAACCCTGATCGAGGGGTTCGTGGAGCCCGAGACCGTGGTGAACGAGATGTCGGTGGTCCTCGTGGACGGGGACGGAGACTTCATCCGCCGGAGCATCGGCGGTCCCAACGGCATCGACGTGGTCGCGAAACGGCTGGGCATCCCGATCTACGACGTCGAGGAGACGGGCTATCCCCAACGGATGCGTGAGCGAATCGAACGTGAGCGGCTGCTGCGGAAACGACGCGAGCAGCAGGAGCGCAGAGCAAGGTTCGAACGGGGGGAGAACCCGCACACCTGAGTCTGACGGACCGCGCGACCGCTCCACGCGCCGACTTCAGGGGCCCGACCACGCCGTGGTCGGGCCCCTGAAGTTCTGCCGGTCAGTGCTCCCGTTCCGGGGCAGCGGACTATTCGCCCGCGATACCGCTGAGCGCATCGATGATCGTCCGGACGGGAACACCCGTCGCACGCTTCGGTGTGCAACCCCAGATCCCGTCGGTGTTGAACGCCGGACCGGCGACATCGATGTGCGCCCACTCCACGCCCTCGGTGACGAAGGTGCTGAGGTAGTGCGCGGCGCCGAGCATCCCGCCGTTCCGGGAGGGGTTGACGTTCCGGAGATCGGCCACGGTGGATTCCATGCCTTCGGCCACATCCTCCGGGATCGGCATCGCCCAGGCGTCCTCGCCCACCGCGCGACCGTGCGAGGCGACCCGGTCCCGGAACTCCGGGGAGCCCATGACCCCGGCGGTGCGGGCACCGAGAGCGACCAGCTGTGCGCCGGTGAGGGTCGCGGTCTCGATGAGGTAATCCGGGTCATCCTCGCAGGCGCGGGCGATGGCATCCGCGAGAATGAGACGGCCCTCCGCATCCGTGTTGAGGATTTCGGAGGTAGTGCCACCGTAGTGGGTGATCACGTCGCCGGGGCGGTAGGAACCGCCACCGGGCATGTTCTCCGCCAGTGGGACGGTGGCAGTCACATTCACCCGCAGATTCAGGCGGGCGGCGGCGATCACGGAGGCGATGACCGCCGCTGATCCGCCCATGTCGGAGATCATGTGGTCCATGTTCGAGGACGGCTTGATGGAGATACCACCGGTGTCGAAGGTGATTCCCTTGCCCACCAGTGCCACAGACTTCGAGGCTTTCCGGGTGGACCAGGTCAGCCGCAGCAGACGCGGCTTCCGGCTCGAGCCCTGGCCGACCGCCATGATGCCGCCGTATCCGTCCTTCAGCAGACGTTTGTCATCGAGGATCTCGACCTTGACGCCGTGCTCCCTGGCCTCCTTCGCGGCGATCTCCGCGTAGGACTCCGGATAGAGGTGCGAGGAGGGGGTATTGACGAGGTCGCGGGCGAGGATGACCGCTTCAGCGGTGATCTGTGCGGCGACGAACTCCTTCTTGTCGCCACCGAGGAACACCACCTCGCCGACGGTCCGCTTTCGCTCGGGCACCTCATCGGTCTTCAACCCCCGGTAGTCGTAGGCGCCGAGAGCTGTCCCCTCGACCGCGGCACGCAGACCGAAGACACCGATGGTCGTCGCCACGCGGTTGAATCCCCGGAGGCTTCGGGCGGCGACACCCGCGGCCCGGCGGAGGCGATCGTCGCTCAGGTCGTCCGGATCGCCGAGACCGACGGCAACGACGGTGCCGACACCCGTGGCCTTGAGTCCCGGGACCCTGGTGATCTCCTCCTTCGCGCCGGTGGCGCCGACGGCGGCGAGCTGCTGCCACACGGCGATCTCGACCTCATCGTCGAACAGGCCGGTGGCCGCGAGCTCAAGTCCCTCCTCGCCCTCGAAGACGGCGACGAGCAGTGCGTCGGTGCCGTCGGAGATCTTCTTCGCGAGGCTGAGGACAGGGGTGCTGCCCCTGGCGGGAAGCGTGAAAGTGGCACTCACAGTGATGTTCCTCCAGAGATAACTCGGTAGTACCTGAACGCCCGGATGCACCGGAACACAGGTTTCCGGTGCCGCTAGGGCTCGGGGACAAGCCTAGCCCGACCGGGACCGGGGTGCCCGGCGGGGAAGGCGCAGGAACGGGGCGGAACACCGCAGGACCCCGGATAACGGAGGTGTAACCTTGGGGCCATGAGTTCCCTGACATTCGAAGTGACCCCGACCGATACCCCGACCAGTGCCGAACGACGTGCCGAGATCCTCGCGGATCCCGGATTCGGCCGCTACTTCACCGACCACATGGTCACCATCGAGTGGACCGCGGACAAGGGCTGGCATGACGCCCGGGTCCGGCCCTACGGCCCCCTGACCCTCGATCCCTCGACCTCGGTGCTGCACTACGGTCAGGCGATCTTCGAGGGGCTCAAGGCCTACCGGCACGCGGACGGATCGATCCGTACCTTCCGCCCCGACGCCAATGGCGAGCGCATGCAGCAGTCCGCCGCCCGGATGGCCATGCCGGAGCTTCCCGTCGACGTGTTCATCGAGTCCATCCGCCAGCTGGTCGACATCGACCGTGACTGGGTTCCCGCCGCCGGGAGCGAGGAGGCCCTCTATCTCCGCCCGTTCATGATCGCGACCGAGAGCACCCTCGGCGTGCATCCCTCGACCAGCTACACCTATGCGGTCATCGCCTCGCCCGCCGGCGCGTACTTCAGCGGCGGCGTCAATCCCGTCTCCGTGTGGCTCTGCGAGGACTTCGTCCGCGCCTGCCCCGGTGGCACCGGCGCGGCGAAGTTCGCCGGCAACTACGCAGCCTCTCTGAAGGCCCAGGCGCAGGCCGCGGAGAAGGGCTGCGACCAGGTCGTCTGGCTCGATGCCATCGAACACTCCTACGTGGAGGAGATGGGGGGCATGAACCTCTTCTTCGTCTACGGTGACGGCGACCCCGACACCGCGCCCGGTGAGGTGACCGTCGCGACCCCGGCGCTCTCCGGGTCGCTGCTCCCCGGTGTCACCCGCCGGTCCCTGCTGCAGGTCGCCGAGGACCAGGGTTTCCGGACCGAGGAGTTCCGGATCTCCACGGATCAGTGGCGCGAAGATGCGGCCTCCGGCAAGCTCAAGGAGGTCTTCGCCTGCGGCACCGCCGCCGTGATCACCCCGGTCGGGCACGTCAAGAGCCGGCACGGGGACTTCGACATCGCCGACGGCGGTTCCGGTGACATCACGATGAAACTCCGCGGGATCCTCACCGGGATTCAGAAGGGTGAGATCGAGGACACCCACGGCTGGCTGCACACCCTCGTCGACTAGAGGCGCGGCGTTCGGGCGACAGGGTTCCGGGCGCACACCGTTCCTCCGCACGGGGAACGGTGTGCGCCCCTCTGTTTTGCGAACGGTGCCACCGGAAGCCGCAACGTCCGGGCGTCACAGGGCCGGTACGGACCGGACGGTGATCAGCGCCGTCAGTGCACACACCGCCGTCGCCATCTCGATCAGTGCGCCCATGCAGTCTCCATTGAGCCCTCCGAGTCTGCGGTCGAGGTGCCGGGCGATCAGCAGCGCGAATCCCACACCACCGGCCCCACCGGCGGCTACGCCGACCGTGACGGACACCGCGATGGAACCGGACAGGAGAAGCGCTGCGGTACCGCCGGTGGCGGCGGTGATCGCCAGCCACCAGAAGCCGACCCAGCGAAGTGGAACCGTCCCGATGATCATCGTGCCGAAGCCACCCGTCGAGAACGGGCGGAACAGCCGGCTGCACCCGATCATCGCCGACATCCTGGCCAGCGCCGGCGCCACCCCGACGACCAGGATTCCGACGGTCGTGGACGGCGACGCGAGGAGATCTGAGAGCGTGGCGACCTGGATCCCCAAAGTGAGGAGGACGGCGCCCATCCCGAGCGCACCCGTGTAGCGGTCCGCGATGATCTCCCTGGCCCTCTCCGGTGCGGCGTAGGAGCCCAGGGCGTCGCCGACATCCGCGAGGCCGTCGATGTGCATCATCCGCGTCAGCAACTCCCAGGAGACTACGCAGAGCACGGCCGTGAGTAGCGGGCTGAAGCCCAGGAACACGGCCACCGATGCGATGGCGGCTGCTACGGCCCCCAGGAACAGGCCTGGAACCGGGATCGCCGCCATGGCGCGACGACCGGTGGTGCGGTCGAACACGGTCGCCCCTGTGACCGGGAGGACGGTCAGCCAGCTCAGTGCGGTGGACAGACCCTCGCGGAACGCCGGACCGTGTTCCCCGGTCGTCTCGACGGCTTTACCGGACAACGTCAGTGCGCCCCGGAGACGCCGGCGGACTCGAACGTCGTCATGTCCCGCATGATGTCCACGGCGACCCGGACCAGCGGCAGGGCTGCGGCGGCCCCCGACCCCTCGCCGAGGCGCATGCCGAGTTCGACGATCGGTTGCTTGCCGAGGTGCGCGAGCGCGATGCTGTGCGCCGGCTCGACGCTGCGGTGGCCGGCCATCCACCACGCCGCGGCCCCGGGCGCGAGGCGGTCGGCCCACAGGGCGGCGGCGGTCACGACGACCCCGTCCAGCAGCACCGGTGTACGGCGTACGGCGGCCTGTGCGAGAAACGCCGCCATCGCGGTCATGTCCGGGGAGGACACGGTACGCAGGACCTCCACCGGATCGTGCTTGAGGTCCCGGGCCCGGAACATCGCGTCCCGTACGACTGCGGTCTTCCGCTTCCAGCCCTCGTCGTCGATGCCGCTGCCCCGACCGACGACGATGACGGGTTCCGTTCCGGTGGCCAGTCCGATCAGGACGGCTGACGGAGTGGTGTTGCCGATGCCGAGATCGCCCGCGATGAGAAGGTCCGCGCCGGAATCTACCTCCCGATCGGCGAGTCGTTTGCCCACCTCGATCGCGCGGAGTGTCTCCTCCTGTGTCATCGCGTCCTCGATGTTGATCGCTCCGCAGCCGCGGCGTACCCGGTCCGGGCCGGTGACGTCATGATCGAGGGAGATGTCGGCGACCTGCACCCGTGCTCCCGCAGCCCGGGCCAGGACGTTCACCCCGGCACCCCCGACCTCACCGATGTTGTGGGCCATCTGCAGTGACACCTCCGCGGGGAACGCGGAGACGCCGTGAGCCGCGACTCCGTGATCGCCGGCGAAGACGACGACGGACGGGTCCGTGATCCTGTTCGGCGGGCAGCAGCCCTGACACGCGGAGAGCCATGCGCCGATCTCCTCGAGGCGGCCGAGGGAACCTGCGGGCTTGGTGAGGGTCAGCTGGTGGTCGAACGCGGCCCGGTGCACGTCGGCGTCCGGAGGTGTCACGGGCGGGAACAGATCGGTTTCAGTCATGAGGCCTTCTCCTTGGTGGTGGTGTCGACCGGGTGGGGCCCGGTGGGGGAGTGTGGCTGGGATGCCCGGGTTCCCGGCGGGTCGGGTGGCCGGTAGCTATCCCAAGCGTAGCGGGAGGCCGGCGACGACCAGGACCGTTTCATCGCAGACCTGGGCGAGGTCCCCGTTGAGTTTCCCGATCTCGTCGCGGAACAGGCGTGCCGAGCGATGCTCCGGAATCACACCCATGCCCACTTCAGGGGAGACGAGGATGAGGTCGGAGCTCCCGGGGAACTGCGCGACCGCGGTGACCAGCTCCCGGCACCGGGGACCGACGGTACCCCGGGGGCCGTCCCAGGCCTGCGCGGTGTCGATGGTGTGCGTCAACCACGTCCCGAGGTCGTCGACGATGATCCAGCCCGGCGGAGGATCCGCGAGAACCTCGACCGCGTCGACGGTGTCGACGGTGTTCCAGTGATCGGGGCGCCTGCTGGTGTGCTCCCGGATCCGTTCCGAGAAGTCGTCGTCGCCGGGCCACGGACGTGCGGTCGCGACGTAGGTGACTGCGGTGGCGTCGGCGGGGACCAGCCCCTCGGCGTGGGTCGACTTCCCTGATCTGGCCCCGCCGAGAACGAGTGTGCGCACGGGTGCGACGCCGTCTCTAGATGTCGTCGCCGACGTTGACGCGGGGCTTCGGGGTGCGCAGCTTCCGGGGCTGTGTGGACCGGGAGTACGCGTAGAAGCCGAGCGAGAACCCGGGGGCGGTGCTGCCCGGGAAACGCTCCCGCGTGGCCCGGTTCACCCGACGGCCGATGAGGACACCCTCGATGAAGAACATCAGGATGACGGCCATCGCGATCAGGGTCAGGACGTTGGCGACCACGGGATAGTACTGGGAGGTGAACATCACCACCAGGAGGATGAGGGCCACGGGCATGAACAGGGAGTTGAAGAACCGACGGCTGTCGATCCAGTCCCGGGCGAAACGCCGTTCCTCGCCCTTGTCCCGGTCCTGCAGGTAGCGTTCGTCACCGGCGTCGATCCGCTTCTGCGCCTCGTGTCTGCGCGCGGCGCGCTCGTCGCGTTCGCGCTTCTTGTACGCCTTGTACTCCTCTTTCGACATTGACGCCTTCAGCGCCTTCTTCCGCTCCCTCATCTGGCGGAAGGTCTGCGGGGTGTCCGCGGGTTCCCGGATGATCCCCTTCTCGCGTTCGACCTCCCGGCGCTTCGGCGTCGGTCGTCCCTTGGGCGGGGTATACCCCTTCGGGAGGGAGGCGTCCCGGGAAGCGGACGGGGATGCGTCGTGCCCGTCGGCGGCTCCGGCCCCGGTGGGACCGGAGCGCGTCGTGTCGTCGGCGGCGTCGGTGCTCGAGGATTTCTGCCAGGGTAGTTTCACGGACTCAAGGGTACAGGGGCCCCTGTCGACCGGGAATACCGGGATACGCCCGCGCGTTGCAGTCGGTGTCCCCGGAAACCGGAATCCGTGAGGGCGGTGCCGATACCGAAAATCCCGGTCGTGTGATGCGGACGGCACCCGCCGGGTGCACCACTCCCCGGCGCAGTAGTACGGTGGTGCACACGAGTTCTACGTCACCCGTCACAGGGTGCCACTTATCAAGGAGAGACACCGATATGACCGCACCCGAGACAAGCACCGGTGTGATCCTCACTGACGCTGCGGCAGCCAAGGCCAAGGCACTGCTCGATCAGGAGGGTCGCGACGACCTGTCCCTGCGCATCGCCGTGCAGCCAGGTGGCTGCGCCGGACTGCGCTACCAGCTCTACTTCGACGACCGTGACCTCGACGGAGACAAAGTCGACGTCATCGGTGGTGTCCGTCTCGTCGTCGACAAGATGAGTGTCCCGTACCTCAACGGTGCACGGATCGACTTCGCCGACACCATCGAGTCCCAGGGATTCACCATCGACAATCCGAATGCGTCCGGTTCCTGTGCCTGCGGGGACTCCTTCAACTGAGACCGAAGGTCGCCCCGGTGCGTCAGCGCCGCGGCATCTTACGGAGGAACGGCCGTTGAACCGGCGGGGTTCAGCGGCCGTCTCATCTGTGTGGGCAGGTTGCTGAGGGGGTGGATTTCCCGGGTGATCCGCTAGGCTCTGCAGGCGTGCAGCCCACTGGTGAACCGCACGTACGGGTCGCCTCTCCCGGGAAGGATTCCACCGCCATGTCCGCACTGGATCGTCTGCTCGAGTTGGTCAACCGGAAGATGACGGCTCTCCGGAAGCGGCTCGATGGACTCGAAGAACAGAAGCGGATCGATGCTCTCGCGGTTGCGGGCCTGTCCGCGGACGGGGTCACCCCGACCGCTCCCCGGCGGCGGCCACACTTGGCCCGGGTCGAGGGGTTCCTCGCTCTCGTGGTGGTGATCGTCCCGATGGTGTCCCCCCGGGAGGAAATTATCATGCCGACACTCTGGCTCGCCGGAACGCTGCTGTGCGCCCTGTTCTGGAACCTCATCCTCGGTCTCTGGCGGTTTTTCGCGTCCGTGCACCTGCCGACGGTGCGCAGTGCGTGGTACGAGATCGCCGTGGGAGCACTGTTCACCGTGCTGTTGCTCGGCTATGCCGCGGTCCGGCTCAATGACGCCACGGAGATGTCGACGGTGATGACCGTCGCCATGGTCCCCGCGGGTCTCACGGTGACCGCGACGATCAGTCTCCTGCTGCGCAGGTTCGTGCCGTACACCCCCCGGACCAGCTGGTGGCTGTACTAGCACGGTACCGGTGGGGTGGTGGCGCCCCGTGGCGTCAGATCTCCACGGGGTAGTCCCTGTCCTCGATGTCCGGATGGATGCGGTCCTCGACGAAGATCCCGTGCCAGATCATGAAGGCCAGTACCGTCCACAGGCGGCGCGAGTGGTCGGATGCGCCCTTGCGGTGTTCCGCGAGCATCTCGCGGATCGCGGGGATGTTGAAGATGTGCTCCGTGCCCGATTCGTTGATCGTCGCCAGCGCCCAGTCGTGGAGTTCCTCTCCGGCGAGCCAGTGCCGCATCGGGACGGGAAAACCGAGCTTCCTCCGGTGCAGGACGTGCGGGGGAACGATCTGCTCGAGGGCTTTGCGCAGGGCGTATTTCGTGGTGCCCTCGGCGATCTTCAGGTCGTACGGGATCGTCTCGGCGACGGCGAACACCTCCCGGTCGAGGAACGGGACGCGGAGTTCCAGCGAATTGGCCATGGTGATCTTGTCCGCCTTGACGAGGATGTCACCGCGCATCCAGGTGAAGAGATCGAGGTGCTGCATCCGCGCGACCGGGTCCATGTCCACGGATTCGGCATAGATGGGCGCGGTCACGTCGGTGTGATCCCAGTCGCGCCGGGCATCGGGAAGTACGCGCTGCAGTTGTTCCCAGTTGAAGGAACGCGCGTTGCCGTAGTAGCGCTGCTCCATGGGCGTTGTTCCGCGTTCGAGGAGGGACTTCCCCTTCATTCCCTCGGGAAGTGAGCGGGAGAACATCGCCAGGGCCTTCTTGAGCGGATCCGGGATCAGGTTGAACGGTGCCAGCGACAGCGGTTCCTTGTAGATGGTGTAGCCGCCGAACAACTCGTCCGCGCCTTCGCCGGAGAGGACCACCTTGACGTGTTTTCTGGCTTCGGCGGCGACGAAGTAGAGGGGGACCAGCGACGGATCCGCGACCGGGTCGTCGAGGTACCACATGATCTTCGGTACGGCGTCGACGTACTCCTCCGGGGAGACGATCTTCACTATGTGCTCCGCACCGATCGCCTCGGCGGATTCCGCCGCGACGTCGACCTCGGAGTACCCGTCGCGTTCGAAGCCCGTGGTGAAGGTCAGGAGGTCGGGGTTGTGGCGCTTCGCCAGGGCGGCGATGGCGGTCGAGTCGATTCCACCGGAGAGGAAGGAACCGACGGTCACGTCGGCGCGCATGTGCTTGGCGACGGAGTCCTCGAGAGCCGCGGCGATCCGGTCGAACAGATCCTGCTCGCGTCCTTTCGTGACGGGGCGGGCCGGGAACCGGGGGCGGAAGTACCGACGCTGGATGACGTCACCACCGGGGGAAACGGTCGCGGTGCACCCCGATTCGAGCCGCCGGATCCCGGCGTGCAGTGTCTCCGGTTCCGGCACGTACTGCAGGTCGACATAGTGCTCGATGGCGCGGTCGTCCAGGGCCGGGGCCATCCCGATCGCGGGCCCCATCTCGAGAATGCACTTCTTCTCGCTCGCGAACACCGTGCCGCGGTCCGTGGTCGCGTAGAAGAGCGGCTTGATCCCGAACGGATCCCTGGCGAGAAAGAGCTGACGTTCGGTCGTGTCCCAGATCGCGAACGCGAACATCCCGCGCAGATGCTCCACCACTTCGGCCCCCCAGTGGTGGAATCCGACCAAGATGGGCTCGCCGTCCCCTGAGGTGGAGAAGGTGTACCCGGCGTCCTCGAGCTCTCCGCGGAGTTCCAGATAGTTGTAGATCTCGCCGTTGAAGGTCATCGTGTACCGGTCTGCCTCGCCCTCGGGCCCCCAGGAGATGGGCTGGTGGGAGTGGGCGATGTCGATGATCGAGAGCCGGTTGAAGCCGAAGACCGCCGAATCATCGTGCCAGGTGCCGTCCTCGTCCGGGCCGCGGTGCCGCATGCAGGGCAGGGCCTGCTCGACAGCTGTCACGTACGACGCGGCGTCACCGCCGGACGTGAGCATTCCTAGTAGACCGCACATTGCCGGGTGTCCTTCTTCCTGTCGGGGTCGGGTACTTGGGACGGTCCGGCCGGAACCGGACTCATTGGGATCACTGTACTTGGGTCGTCACGGCGGTGGTTCGGGCAGTCGCCCGGCTGTGTCGTTGTGAGGGGCCGGGAACCTGCCCGTGTCCGTTGATCGTTGGGAACGGGGGTGATTTCGGGGGCATCGGACGGAGCCCGACTGTGGGGGTGACGGAAACGTGATACTCCAAAGCGTCATGTGACTCGATGGGCGCTCGGTCGATCCATTCGCCCATTTGAGGGTAGCCACAAGATGGACATGGTGTGAGTTGTCTAACAGTCGAAGGGGTTCGCGTTGGGTCTGACCATGGCGCATGCAGTAAAATCCTCACTGTTTTATCAGGCGCGTGATGATCGCGCAGGTGCAGCGACAGCGAACGGCGTGGATTACCGGGCCGGATGCGATAGTCTGCGAAGTTAGGAAGGGCGTTAACGTCCTTACATCTTTAGTGTGGACAGGAAGGCAGACACACGTGGAACAGCGAAACAAGCGTGGCTTCAGGCGCAAGGCGATGCTCGCCGGCACCATCGGTGCGGGCAGCCTTGCCCTGACCGGCTGTGATGTCGCGGCACCCGGCGGCACCATCGGTCATCTCCTCCGTTTCGGGTGGCCGGAGGGTATCACTCCCGAAGCGACGGCCATGGGGAACTTCTGGGTCTGGATCTGGGTCGCGGCCTGGATCATCGGCGCCGTGATGTGGGGTCTGATGCTCTACTCGCTCTTCGTGTTCTCCGCGAAGCGTGCCGAGAAGCAGGGCAAGGGTGAGTTCCCGAAGCAGGTCGGGTACAACGTCCCCGTCGAGCTCGTGCTCACGGTCATGCCCATCCTGATCGTGCTGACCATCTTCTTCTTCACCGTCCAGACCCAGGACAAGGTCACCGCCCTGGACAAGGATCCGAAGGTCACCGTCGACGTCACCGCGTTCCAGTGGAACTGGAAGTTCGGCTACGGCGAGGTCGCACCGGAGCTCTCGCCGACGGGAAGCCTGTACGACGGCACCGATCGGGAGCGCCAGGCTGCCGCCGAGCAGCATGAGGGATTCGACACCACCCGTGGTGCCGAAGGGGAGGCGCACCACGCCACCGAGGCCGGTCCGATCCACGGCAAGCCCGCCTCGGACCTCAGCTACCTCCACTTCAACAAAATCGAGACGATCGGTTCCACCGAGGAGGTCCCGGTGCTGGTTCTGCCCTCGCAGACGGCCATCGAGTTCGACCTCGCCTCCGCGGACGTCGTGCACTCCTTCTGGATCCCCGAGTTCCTGTTCAAGCGTGACGCATTCCCGCATCCGGAGGCCAACCTCTCCGAGCGTCGTTTCCAGGTGGCGGCGATCGAGAAAGAGGGCGCCTTCGTCGGACGCTGTGCCGAGATGTGCGGTACCTACCACGCGATGATGAACCTGGAGATCCGGGTCGTTTCCCCGGAGCGGTTCACCGAGTACCTCAGGTACCGGATGGACAATCCGGACGCCCCGAACTCGGAGGCGCTCAAGGCCATCGGTGAGGCTCCCTACGCCACCAGCACCAGCCCGTTCCTTCCCGGCCGCACGGACACCCGCTCCGTCAGCCCCGGAAGCAACACCGTCGACCTCAACAAGACCGCACTGTAAGGGAGCTGACCAACAATGAGGAATGCCTCCAAGATCTTCTACGGGATCACCGTATTCATGGCGGTCATGGCCATCATCTACATCGTGACCACCATGCACCTCAACGACTCCGGAAACATCCGGGGACTTGAGTGGGCCGGCGCCACCGGGCTCGCACTTTCCGCGGGTCTCGCGCTGATGCTCGGCGCCTACTTCCACTTCACCGAGCGTCGGATGGACATCCTCCCGCAGGACTGGGAGGAGGCCGAGGTCGAGGACGGATCCGGAATGCTCGGGTTCTTCAGCCCGTCATCGATCTGGCCGTTCGCGATGACCTGCGCGATCGCCGTGCTCGGTTACGGGATCGTCTTCATGGCCTACTGGCTCATCGCCATCGGCGCCGTGCTGCTGATCCTCTTCGCGACCCTGCTCAATCTCCAGTACGGAATTCCGCGCGAGAAGCACTGACGAAGCAGTTTCCTCCCCAGCCTTCCGGGGAAGGTGGTGCTCCATCCGTCATTCGGATGGGGCACCACCTTTTTGGGTGGGTACCGGTGGGTGCAGCGGTCCGTTCCGGCCTCCGGATCGGGGTTTCCTGAGAACAGTGGAGCATCGGAATGGTACGTATTCGCTCGGTCCGGCGGCGGGAGGCCGCCTTGTCGGTCGTCTCCCGCCGTTACCGCGGGTGTCCGGTGGTGCGTACACTGAGCCGGTTTCCGGGCGGGGACGGGGGCTCCGGTACGGGGGGGATGACTGAGTGCGTCAGCTGAAACAGCTCCGGCTCACCGAAGTGGCCCCCGTCGTTGCCGAAGCTGCTCCCCAAGGCCGGTCGTGCCGGTGCTGAGCCTCAAAAAGCCAGGTTATCGGGGGTCAAACTAAAGTTGTAGACGGTGCATTCGGGGGGCCGCCAAAATGTGAGAAGGCACACAGTTGATTCTCGAGACAATCGGGTGGAACGTGGTCGGGGGTGCCCGGAGATATCTGTGATCGGCACACCGTGGGGGAGCCGTTTCGGGGGGTCGACCCCACTACCTGCGGAAACCGTGCGTCGGATGAAAGGTTCCTAAAGTTCCACGGGATCGGGAAAATTTCTGAAAATTTAAGGCGGTGCCGGTGACACCTGCGCCTTTTGGTATCGAGCTAAATGTGCCGGGGGGCGTGAGGTGACTTGAACCTGAAAACCGACCATACTGGTTCACGTGACGAGCGCAGTAGGAAACCCAGGAATGGCAGCAACGCAACGTGTTGCGGCACTGAACCGACCCAACATGGTCAGTGTCGGCACCATTGTGTTCCTGTCGCAGGAATTGATGTTCTTCGCTGGCCTGTTCGCGATGTACTTCGTGTCGCGCGCCAACGGCCAGGGGGAGAGCTGGGACCACTGGACCAGCTTTCTCAACGTCCCGTACGCGTTGGTGTTCACCACCATTCTGGTGGCGTCATCGTTCACCGCGCAGTGGGGCGTCTTCGCCGCTGAAAGGGGTGACGTATTCAGCCTTCGGATCTGGTACACGATCTCGACACTCATGGGTCTGACATTCCTCGGTGGTCAGATGTACGAGTACACGCACGCGGTGCACGAGGGCATGACCATCCAGAGCAGCGTGTACGGTTCGGTCTTCTACATCACGACCGGCTTCCACGCGGCCCACGTTCTCGCCGGTGTCCTCGCCTTCGTGGTGGTTCTCATCCGCGTGAGCAAGTCCAAGTTCACGCCCGCCCAGGCAACCGCTGCGATGGTGGTGTCGTACTACTGGCACTTCGTCGACGTCGTCTGGATCGCGCTGTTCATCACCATTTACTTCATTAAGTAGGCCGTAGCTGCCGACGCGATCACGGACTCGCCCCCGGGTATCCGCGCACAGGCCTACAGCCCTTCACTTTCCGAGCACACGTAATAAGGAAAATGATGGAAACCAACCCACAGACCACCGGGAACGCTGCTCCGGCAGCGGACTCGGCCAAGAAGGTCAAGAATCGCCGCAAGGTCCGGCGCACCGTGGCCGGTGCAGTCGCACTGACCGTCGGTCTGACCGGTACCGGCCTCCTGGCCGGCGCTCTGACACCCGATGTTCAGACCGCCACCGCGGCCAAGGATGAACAGGCCCTGATCCAGGAGGGCAAGGACATCTACGACACCGCCTGCATCACCTGCCACGGAGCCAACCTCCAGGGTGTGAAGGACCGCGGTCCCTCACTGATCGGTGTCGGTGAAGGCGCCGTCTACTTCCAGGTTCACAGTGGCCGGATGCCGATGATGTCGAACAACTCCCAGGCAGAGCGGAAGCCCGCCCGGTACAACGAGGAGCAGACCCTCGCCCTCGCGGCGTACGTCAACGCGAACGGCGGTGGCCCCGGGATCGTCCGGAACGCGAACGGCTCCGTCGCCCTCGAGAGTCTCCGGGGCGAACACTACGACGGGAACATCGACCCGGCGGACGTCGCCAGGGGTTCCGAGCTCTTCCGCCTGAACTGCGCATCGTGCCACAACTTCACCGGCAAGGGCGGTGCGCTGTCATCCGGTAAGTTCGCGCCCCCGCTGGCGCCCGCGAACGAGCAGGAGATCTACCAGGCCATGCTCACCGGACCCCAGAACATGCCGAAGTTCTCGGACCGGCAGCTCTCTCCGGACGAGAAGAAGGACATCATCGCCTTCCTGAAGTCCGTCAAGGAAACCCCCGACCAGGGTGGTTACGGTCTCGGCGGTGTCGGACCGGTCGCTGAAGGTCTCCTGATGTGGCTGTTCGGCATCGTGGTTCTCGTCGCCGCCGCTCTGTGGATTGGATCGCGCTCATGAGCAATACCGACAAAAAGTACACGTCCCAGGAACTCAACGCGATGTCCAACGAGGAGCTCGCGCGTCTGGGTACCGAACTCGACGACGTCACCGTCGCGTACCGCAAGGAACGGTTCCCTCTCGACAACGACCCCGCCGAGAAGCGTGCGGTGCGCACGGTCGGCTTCTGGTTCGCCCTCGGCGGCATCATGGCGCTCGCGTGCATCGTCATCTACATCGCCTGGCCGTGGGAATACAAGTACCTCGGTCAGGAGGGGCTGTGGACCTACTCGCTCTACACACCGCTGGTCGGTCTGACCCTGGGACTCTCCGTGCTCTCCCTCGGGTTCGGGGCGGTTGAGTTCGTCAAACGTTTCATTCCCGAGGAGGTCGCGGTGCAGCGACGTCACGACGGTCCCTCCGATGAGGTCGACCGTAAGACGATCGTCGCTCTGCTGAACGACTCGTGGGAGACCTCGACACTCGGCCGCCGGAAGGTTCTCATGGGGATCATGGGCGGCAGCGCCGTTCTCGCCGGTATCGCCATGTTCGTTCCGCTCGGCGGGATGATCAAGAACCCGTGGAAGAAGGGCCCGCTCGGGATCCAGGGCGATGGAACCCTGTGGACCTCGGGTTGGACCCTCTTCGATCACGGTGAGAAGCTCTACCTCGGCCGCGACACCGGTGCGATCGCCGAAGAGCACGACGGTCACATGACCACGCAGGGTGTCACCCGCCTGGTGCGCATGCGCCCCGAGGACATGCAGGCCGGCGGCATGGAGACGGTCTACCCGCTGCCCGTGCACTACGTGAACGACGGTGATTCCTACGATCCGCAGTTGGACGTGTACGAGGAGCAGATGCACTCGATCCACGGTCCCCGCAACCCGGTCATGCTCATCCGGCTCCGTAGCGCGGACGCGGCCCGCGCCGTTCAGCGGGCTGGCCAGGAGGCCTTCCACTACGGTGACTACTACGCGTACTCCAAGATCTGTACCCACATCGGTTGTCCCACCTCGCTGTACGAGCAGCAGACCAACCGCATTCTCTGTCCGTGCCACCAGTCGCAGTTCGACGCTCTGCAGTACGGTAAGCCGGTGTTCGGCCCCGCCGCCCGCGCACTGCCTCAGCTGCCGATCACCGTCGACGACGAGGGCTACCTCGTCGCGGCTGGCAACTTCATCGAGCCGGTTGGTCCGGCCTTCTGGGAGCGTCGCTCATGAGTAACAAGAAAATGGCCCAAGTAGCCGACAACCTCGATTCAAGGCTGACGATCTCGGGTGTCATGCGCACCCAGATCAACAAGGTCTTCCCGACGCACTGGTCCTTCCTTCTCGGTGAGATCGCGCTGTACAGCTTCGTGATCCTGCTGATGTCGGGTATCTACCTCACGCTCTTCTTCGATCCCTCGATCACCAAGGTGATCTACGACGGCACCTACGCGCCGCTCCGCGGCATGGAGATGTCCCGCGCCTACGAGACCGCGCTGAATATCTCCTTCGAGGTCCGGGGCGGGCTGTTCATCCGGCAGCTGCACCACTGGGCCGCCCTGATGTTCGCCGTCTCCATCATGGTCCACATGATGCGCATCTTCTTCACCGGTGCGTTCCGCCGTCCCCGCGAGGCGAACTGGATCATCGGCTGCATCCTGCTGCTGCTCTCGGTGGCCGAGGGCTTCTTCGGATACTCCCTCCCGGATGACCTGCTCTCCGGCGTGGGTCTGCGGATCATGTCCGCCATCGTGATCTCGCTGCCGGTCATCGGTACCTGGATGCACTGGCTGATCTTCGGTGGCGACTTCCCGTCCGATCTGATGCTCGACCGCTTCTACATCGCGCACGTTCTGCTCATCCCGGGCATCCTCCTCGCGCTGATCGCCGCGCACCTCGCACTGGTCTGGTTCCAGAAGCACACCCAGTTCCCCGGACCGGGTCGTGCGGAGAACAATGTCGTCGGCGTCCGGATCCTGCCGGTGTTCGCGGTCAAGTCCGTCGCCTTCGGTCTCATCACCTTCGGCCTGCTCGCGCTGCTCGCCGGTGTCACCCAGATCAACGCGATCTGGAACCTCGGTCCGTACAACCCCTCGCAGGTTTCCGCCGGTTCGCAGCCCGACATCTACATGCTGTGGACGGACGGCGCTGCGCGTGTCATGCCGGCCTGGGAGCTCTACTTCGGTAACCACACCATCCCCGCGGTCTTCTGGGTGGCGATCATGCTCGGCATACTCGTGGCACTGCTGTTCACCTACCCGTTCATCGAGAAGAAGATCACCGGCGACGACGCACACCACAACCTCCTGCAGCGTCCCCGCGACGTTCCGGTCCGTACCTCGATCGGTGTCATGGCCATGGTGTTCTACTTCCTCCTGACGCTGTCCGGCGGTAACGACCTCTTCGCCCTCCACTTCCACATCTCGTTGAATGCGATGACGTGGATCGGTCGAATCGGTCTGGTCGTCCTTCCGCCTCTGGCCTACTTCCTCACCTACCGTCTCTGCATCGGCCTCCAGCGTTCGGACCGTGAGGTTCTGGAGCACGGTATCGAGACCGGCGTCATCAACCAGATGCCGAACGGTGCATTCGTCGAGGTCCATCAGCCGCTCGGCCCGGTCGACGAGCACGGTCACCCGATCCCGCTCGAGTACGCCGGCGCGAAGGTCCCGAAGCAGATGAACGAGCTCGGCTACGGCGGACAGCCCGGCCGAGGCGGATTCTTCAAGGCGGATCCCGAGGAGCTCGCGGCGAAGGCCCGGGAGATCGAGGAAGCCAACCACCACGAGGAAACCGAGATGTTCCGTCGTCTGCAGGATTCGATCCGTGCAGAGGACAGGGCCCGCGGTTTCGACAACTGACGGCGGTCCTCAGACCCCGCGCTCCGTACCCCGCTTCGCCGACCGAAAAACGGTCGGGGAAGCGGGGTACCGCGCATTCAAGGGCGATTCTCCGGCTACCTCCGCTCGTCGGGCGAGATGCCAGTGGGGCTGGTTGCACACCTATATATAGGTGTGCAGGCCAGTTCGAACGGCCGCGGGGTGCGGTGGGCGGTCGACCGTGAAGAGAGATCCGGAGAGTCGTGGGGTCTCCGGACGACACGATTGGTTCCCCGGACCTGAATCCGGGCCCGGCGTCCCGCACAGAGGCTTCCCGCCCTCGATTCCGGTTGATGCGGGATCCCCGCACACCGCAGGCGGCTTTCCGGCGCGATCCCGTACCGGGGTGTCACTCTCCGGGCGATCCGCGCAGCCGTTGCCGCGTGTGCCGTCGCCCGGGGCCGGGAGACCAAAGGGGACCGGATACGCATGTGACGGGTGATGCGCACGAGAATACGGTACCGGCTTCTGATCCTGTCCGTTTCTGCAGTATTCGGCCTAGTTCGGCAAAATGTGACGAGGAACACGTTTATGGTCGGTGGCAGATCCCCGTTCGCCCGCCCCTGCAGGTCGGGCGATCTTCCGAGATTTGCGGGGGCTGGGGAATGTGCAGGTCAGAATGATTTCTGGGTGGCGGTTGCCATGAAGGAGATTGGTGGGTTCTCCGCGATGTGGATCGGTTCAGAAATAATGTAGAAACGATAACGGACGGATAACGACCCTTGCACCGGGGTTCGAGTGGACATGTTGTTATCCGTTTCGTAATCTGATCGAGACATTGCGGCAGGCGACGGGAACTTCCCGGGAGCACCGCCAATGAGAACCGAAAAATGCGCCTTTTCGCACCCTCGGTCGGAGACGGAACCACCGTCCGCGACCGGGACCGCGAGCCGGGGACCCGACAACCGAGCTTTCTGGGGTGAGTCCCGCACTAGAACGGCCGCCGTCACACGTGGCGTCCGTGGAGTGGGGTAGGAGCCTTCCGCTTCCGAACCCGACAGCTAACCCGGCAGGTAGACAACACTGGAAGATTTGGAGATTCATTCGTGGGTAAGCACAGCCGCCGTAGCAACAAGACGGTCCAGCGCACAGCAATTGCATCCGTCGTGACTTTTGGTGCCACCGCCGCTCTGGCGGGCCCGGCACAGGCCGCACAGGTTCACGTTCCCAACACCGACATCACGTTCGAGGTCGCGGGACTGGAGAACATCCCCAACATCGCGTCGGTCCCGGGTATCACCGAGTGGGTTCCCTCGCTCGCGGGACAGGCCGCCCAAGCCGATTACTCGGCCATCGCCGCGGCACCCGTCGCTCAGCCGGCGAGCCAGGGTCAGCAGGTCGTCGACGCAGCCCGTTCCAAGATCGGTTCCCCCTACGTCTGGGGTGCAACCGGTCCGAACGCCTTCGACTGCTCCGGCCTGACCTCCTGGGCCTACGCTCAGGTCGGTAAGAGCATCCCCCGCACGTCCTACGCGCAGGCCGCCGGAGGAACCCCGGTCTCCTACAACAACCTGCAGGCCGGCGACATCGTCGCGTTCTACTCGGGTGCCTCCCACGTCGGGATCTACTCCGGTCATGGCACGGTCATCCACGCCATCCAGTCCGGGACCCCGCTGTCCGAGACCTCCCTGGACTACATGCCGTTCCACTCGGCGGTCCGCTACTGATCTTCGGTCGCCATCTTCTGAGGCCGTCCTCCGGTAAACCCGGATGGCGGCCTCAGTTCCGTCAGTTCCCGGAACATCAGAAACAACCGTCACAACCTCCGGTTTTTCCGGCCGGATCAGCGGATCGCCCGTTTACCGGATGCCGTTCCGCGTTCTATAGTCAAGGGGTGCAGCGCTCCGAGGAGATCTGCACCCTCCAGTTCGTTCTCCCCGAAGGTGAGTCTTTCCGTGCAGCTCCCCAGGTCCCGTCGTCTCCGTCCGGTGCTCGCAGGCATCGCCGTTGTCGGTGTATCCCTCTCGTCGATCTCGCCGGCGACAGCGGATCCGGTGGAGACCCGGGTGGCTTCACCGGAGTCCGGTGACCTCGGTTCCCTGATCGATGAGCTCGATCGCCTCTCCCATGAGGCCGAGGCTCACACGGAGGAGGTCAAGGCGCTGGAGGAACAGCTGATCGACCGGGAACGGGAACTCGAGGAGCTCGCGAAGCGCGCGGCGGAGGCCCGGGAGCAGGTCGACTCGGCCGATCATGCGGTGGACGATGCTCGTGCCGAGGTCGACCGGATCGCCCAGTCCCGCTACCGTGGAGTGACCGTCGATCCGTTGACCATGCTCATCGATGCCACGGGGCCCCAGGAGGCCATCGACCGGTCCGCGTACATGAATGCGCTTTCCCGTCGGTACTCCGATTCCGTGCGGGTTCTGGAGGAGGCCCGGGCCCGTGCCGGAGAGGCCCGTGGTGCGGTGTCGCGGGCCCAGGCTCAGGCGGAGTTCCAGGCGGGCGACCTCCGTGTACGCAGGGAGAAACTCGAGGAGGAGCGCACGGAGCTGGATCGCCGAACCTCCGAGATCCGTGAACGGGTCGAGAGCATGTCCGCGGCGGAGAAGCTCGCGTGGATCAACAAGAACGGCCCCGTCGATCACTCGCTGGACGGAATCATGGGGCTGAATCCTTCCGGTATGTCGGCGCTCGAGCAGGCCATGACCAAGATCGGCGCCCCCTATGTCTGGGGAGCCACCGGCCCCAACGCCTTCGACTGCTCGGGTCTGGTCGTCTGGGCGTACGCCCAGCAGGGCAAGCATCTCCCGAGGACCTCCCAGGCACAGATGGCCGGGGGTGTTCCGGTGAGCCGGGACCAGCTGCAGCCGGGTGACGTCATCGGGTACTACCCGGGGGCGACACACGTCGGTATCTACGCCGGCGACGGCATGGTCATCCACGCCTCGGATTACGGGATCCCGGTCCAGGTGGTCCCGATGGACTCCATGCCTTTCGTCGGCGCGCGCCGCTACTGACCGCGGGCGACCCTGTCGATGACCCGGACGCTCCTCGTCACCAACGATTTCCCGCCCACCCTCGGAGGCATACAGTCCTACCTCAGGGACTACGTCGACACCCTGGACCCCGGGGAAACGGTCGTCTTCGCCTCGACCCAGGACCGGGTCGCCGCAGCGGAGCACGATGCCGGGGTCCGGTACCGGGTGTACCGGTGGGACCGCAGGGTCATGCTGCCCACCCCGGCGACGTCCCGTGAGATGGAACGGATCATCCGGGAGGAGGGCATAGAGACCGTGTGGTTCGGTGCTGCGGCGCCGCTCGCGCTGATGGCGCCTTCTGCACGGCGTGCCGGTGCGCGGCGGATCGTGGCCTCGACCCACGGACACGAGGTCGGGTGGTCGATGCTCCCGGGGGCCAGATCCGCTCTCCGCAGGATCGGCGCGGGCTGCGACCACATCACCTACATCTCCGACTACACCCTGGGGAGGTTCCGGAGCGCCTTCGGAGAGGACGTCACCTTCAGCCCGCTGCCCTCCGGAGTGGACACGACGCTGTTCCGGCCCGCCCCGGCGGCGGAGCGAATGGAGACGAGACGCTTGTTCGGGATTCCCCCGGCGGCGCCGCTGATCGTCTGCATCTCCCGCCTTGTCCCGCGAAAAGGGCAGGACCAGCTCATCCGTGCGATGCCGGCGGTGGTGTCGCGGCACCCTGACGCGCGGCTGCTCATCGTCGGGGAGGGGAGCTACCGCCGCAGGCTCGCCTCGATGATCCCGGAAGCCATCGCGGACAACGTCCGGTTGACCGGAAAACTCGACTTCTCCGCCATGCGACGGCTTCTCGCCGCAGCGGACGTCTTCGCCATGCCGTGCAGGACCCGGGGCGGTGGTCTCGATGTGGAAGGTCTCGGGATCGTGTACCTCGAGGCCCAGGCGAGTGGCGTGCCGGTCATCGCGGGTGATTCCGGCGGGGCGCCCGAGACGGTGACACCGGAGACCGGGATCGTCGTCGGAGGGCGTGACACGGCCGCTCTGGCGGATTCGTTGATCCGGTTGCTGGACGACGACCGACTGAGGGAACGGATGGCTGAAGCGGGGAGGAGACACGTCCTCGGGAACTGGACATGGGACATCATGGGCGGGCGTCTGCGGAACGTGCTGTCCGGAACTGCATCGATTTAGTGGCCCGGGCGTCGGGCCGCAAGTGGGGAGTTTCGGTTACCTCCCGATATAATGGCCAGGTTGTTGATCAGGACGTCAAAGAAGCAAGGTGCGCACATGCCACTCCCATCGGGTTCGGTCACCGTCGGTTTCGATATCGGTGGGACCAACCTCCGGGGTGCTGCGGTGGACGCCACGGGCCGCATCATCGACTCCGCCCAGGTGCCCACACCGGCCACCGCGGATGAACTCGAATCCGCGGTGGCGGAGATCGTCGCCCACCACGGCCGTCGGTACGAGGTGGGTGCCGTCGGTCTCGCGGTGGCGGGATTCCTCGATCCCGACTGCACCACGGTCCGTTTCGCACCGCACCTGCCGTGGCGGGACGCACCGGTCCGAGACACGCTGCAGGAGCAGCTCGGTATTCCGGTGACCCTCGAGCACGACGCGAACGCCGCGGCATGGGGGGAGTACCGCTTCGGGGCGGCACGGGGGGCGCGGGTGTGGACCCTGTTCGCGGTGGGCACCGGGATCGGTGGTGCGCTCATGATCGACGGCAGGCTCTACCGTGGCGCCTACGGAACGGCCCCCGAGTTCGGACACCTGACGGTCGTCCGGGACGGACGACCGTGTTCCTGCGGTAAATCCGGTTGCCTCGAACGCTACTGTTCGGGCACCGCACTCGTCGAGACCGCCAGAGAGATCATCGACCGGGGTGCCGACGGTACATACGGACTGTCGGCCGCCTACCGGGAGAACGGTGGCGGCGAACTCACCGGGCGCGCCATCATGGCTGCCGCCAGGGGGGGAGATCCGGTCGCGACAGCCGCGGTGGCCGACTACACAGGCTGGTTGGGGCAGGGTCTGAGCATCGTCGCGGACATCCTCGATCCGGAGTTGATAGTGATCGGTGGAGGCGTTTCCACCGACTCGGATCTCTGGCTCGAGGAGGCGCGCCTGCGGTTCGAGGAATCCATCGTCGGAGCCGGACACCGTCCGGTGGCACGCCTGGCCACCGCGGAGTTGGGTGCCGACGCAGGTATGATCGGCGTGGCGGATCTCGCCCGTAGCGGTGGCTGCTGAGCCCGGTGGGCTTCGGGAGACACCCGTCGCATGCGGACATCGGCCGCAACGGTCGCCGTACAGGTTTCGAGTCATCTCGTTGAAGGAGCGTATGACGCCATGAAGATCAAGTGGTACTGGCTGTTCAAGCAGGTGGTGATCGGGCCGTTCCTGCGGCTCTACAACCGCCCCGAGGTCCGGGGCGTCGAGAACGTCCCCGCCGAGGGAGGCGCCATCATGGCCTCCAACCACCAGACGGTCATGGACTCGTTCTTCCTTCCGCTGCTCATCCCCAGGCGGGTGACCTTCCTCGCCAAACAGGAGTACTTCACCGGCAGGGGAATCGTCGGGAAGCTGCAGCGTGCCTTCTTCCTCTCCGTCGGTCAGGTTCCGATAGACCGGAGTTCGGGTAACGCGGCACGCTCGGCCATCGAGACCGGCATCAAACTCGTCCGCGAGGGAAAGATCCTGGGAATCTACCCGGAGGGCACGCGGTCGCCGGACGGGCGGATCTACCGGGGGAAGACGGGCGTCGCCCGGATGGCCCTGGCCACCGGAGCACCCGTGATACCCGTAGCCATGTTCGGCACACGGCGGGCGAACCCGATCGGGACCTGGATACCCCGGCCCGCGAAAGTCGGTATGCACATCGGTTCGCCCATCGACCCGATGGAGTTCATCACCTCCCGGGGACTCGACAAGGACAGCTACGAAGCAGCGAGAGCCCTGACCGACAGAATCATCGAGGTTCTCGTGGAGATGACCGGCAACGAATACGTCGACTGCTATGCCGCGGACGTCAAGCAGTCGCTGGCTGCAGGACACGGGTATCCCGAGGGCATCGAACCCGTCTACAACCGGGTACGGTGAACACGGTGGACGGTACTCGGGAGAGGCCATATCCCCGGAAGATCCACACCGGACCCGCTTGGGCGACTCATCCCGGCCGTGCCGTGGACGTCTTCTTCTTCATCGTCGCCACACTCGCAGCCGTCATGCTGGCGGTCGACATCTTCCGTGCATCGTTCAGTACCCGGATACTCCACCTCGTGCTGCTGCTCCCGTTCTGGGGGGTCGTCGCATACCTGGTGCTTCCGCGCATCCACAGCCTCCTGACCGCGATCTACGTACCGGACTACTTCATCGGTCGAGCGCGTACCTCCGACGGCCTGCTGGGGGATCCGATCAATCTCGCCCTGGACGGGACCGCCCGGGAGATTCACCGGGCCATGACGAAGGCGGGGTGGATTCTCGCCGACGACGTCACGCTGCGCAGTTCACTCGGGATCATCCGCTCGGCACTGCTCCGGAAGAGCTACCCGCAGGCGCCGGTGAGTCCACTCCTGGTGTTCGGGAGGAAGCAGTGCCTCGCCTATCAGCAGGAGGTCGACGGCAACGCATCACAACGGCACCACGTGCGGTTCTGGCGTTGCCCCGACGGCTGGTACCTGCCAGGTGGCATCCGGGCGCAGTGGGTGGCCGCCGGTACGTACGACCGAGCTGTGGGGCTCTCCCTGTTCACTCTGCAGATCACCCACAAGATCGACGCCGACATCGACGTCGAACGTGATCACATCGTGAGTTCCCTGGAGGGCGCCGATCCCGGGATCCGGCACCGGGTGATCGAGAAATTCTCCACCGGTTACCACTCCCGCAACGGTGGCGGTGACGAGGTGCACACGGACGGAGATCTCCCGGTCATCGATCTGACAGGTTGTGCCTCGGCCACGGATTACGGTGACCTTCCACCTGCGGTGGTCCGGGCCGCGCGCGGATACCCCGACATCCGGGACCCCGCGGCTGGCGCCGCCGCGAGTGCCGATCCCGATCTGCCGGCCCGGTACGCGCCGGATTCGGGGGTGAAACGACCATCTTCCGTCATCGCCGGAGTGCTGCTCGCTCTCGTCGGCGTCGTCGCCGACATCATCGTTGACGTCCAGACGCTGGAACAGTTCATCGGAGAGGCCGGGACGGGACCGGGTGTCGCGCTGGAGGTTCTCCGCGGGATCAGTTACCTGGGGCTCCTCTACTGCGCGTGGCGCACCTGGAGGGGAAGCGGCGGTGCGAGAATCTGTCTTCTCGGTTTCGCTCTGTTCAATCTCCTCGTCGACGGCGCGATCATCGAGCTCGCCGGTGATCAATTCAACGGGTTGGGCGCGGCGACGGCGGTCGGAGCGAACATCGTGCTGCTGCTCGCCCTGTCCGGTGACGCCGCCCGTGTGTGGAGCACACGGGTGAGCGGCCGTGAGCCGCTGCCCCGGCATCACCGGGGTCCGGAGGTGGGCTGACGCGGAGACGGTGATGGGGGAGGTTGCGGTGTGACGTGGTTGGATGGACATCATGACCGACACCACAACACCCCCGTGCCCCGAATGCGCCTGTGAGTACACCTATCCGCTGGACGCCCTGATCATCTGTCCCGAATGCGCCCACGAGTGGGCACCCGGCGAGGAGACCCCGGATCCGGCCGGCGGCGGGGACACGGTGATCGTCGATTCCGTCGGCAACCCGTTGCACGACGGGGACACCGTCACAGTCATCAAGACGATGAAGGTGAAGGGTTCCGCTCAGCCGATCAAAGCCGGGACGAAGGTCAAGGGAATCCGGTTGGTGGATGGTGTCGGCGACCACGACATCGACTGCAGGATCGAGGGATTCGGAGCCATGCAGCTCAAGTCATCGGTCGTCCGAAAGGCGTAGCCGGGCGGTACATCGACGCCCTGTGCCGTTGATCAACGGCGCGGGTGTCAGACCAGGTGCCCGGACACGATCACGTTGTAGTCCAGATCGCGTCCGTCGCCCACGGAGCAGGCGATGAGGATGATGCGTCCGGGGATATCCGTGGAATTGAGCTCTATGTCGTTGATGGCGTCCGACTTCGGGACGAGCCAGGTGTTGTCCACCGTCCACTCACGCTTTCGCCCTCCGGAATCGGACATGGTGATCCGGGAACCGTTGAGGACCGGCGTCGCCCAGCGTCGCACGGTTCCACCACCGTAGGCCGGTACCTGCTGGGGTGGGGCACCGAGGTCGACCGACCGCGTGGCCAGTTCGGAGAAACCGTTGAATACGAGCCACTGCTGTGCCCAGGCATGTCCGAGGACGTAGACGGTGCCCCGTTCCGCCGCACCGGGTGAGACCCCCATGCCGTCGACCCACCGCACCATGCTGTTCTGCGGGCCCGGTGGGTTCAGTGGCAGAACGTAGGCCATCGGGCCGTAATCGGCACCGTCTACAGGTGCGGGACCGGTCATCCGGAACACCCCGTTCGCCCCGAGACCCGGCCCACCGACGACGGCCGCAGGAGAGGCGATCTGCGCTGCGGGAGGCTGCGGAGCGACAGGCTCCCCGGCCGCCGTATCAGCGGGTTCGGGGGCCGCCGGAGGAACCTGCGTCGTGCTCTCTGAAGTGATCGGGTCGGACGTGGCCGGGGAGGTCGACGGCGTCGGCGCGGCTTCCGTTGAGCCGACCATCGTCGTGGACGGCGGATTCGGGTCCGCCTGGCCCCGGGATGACCCGGCGGTACTGGCGGCCACCAGCACGACGGTGGCGATGGTGAGCAGAACCACTCCGAGTACGGAGAGGACTGTACGGAGGTGGGGACGGACACCGGTGGGGGCTTCGTTCATGTTGCCCATGGTACGCAGGCATGACGGGTCTCCACCAGCACCGGGGTGGAGGAGGTCGTGGTACGGCTACGGGTTAGACAGACCGGTCCGTCGAATGGCGCGGCGGTGAGGTGGAGCGCGTGTTTTCCGGGGGTGGGCATCGTGGGGAGAGGGTGATCTCCGACGGGCGCGTGCCGTGGAACGCCGTCAGGTGATCGTCTGTGCTGTTGAACGGCATTTTGCGGCCGCCACGTGATGAACCGCCCCGGTCTTTCCGGCGTGGCCCGGGACGGGCGTGGGAGCGGTCCCACTTGACAGACAAAGCGGTCTAGTATTGGCTTGTTTCCACGGCCGCAGGCCATCACGGGCCGCTCCGGCGGTCAAAACCGATCTGTTCAAGACGAACACAAAGGACCCTCCACCCATCATGAGCAACTCGATTACCGCCACCGTCGCAGGTGTGCCCCGCATCGGACCGAAGCGCGAGCTGAAGAAGGCACTGGAAACCTACTGGCGCGACTCCTCGACAGGCACCGCTCTCGCGGAGACCGCCCGTGTTCTGGCCCGCAACTCCGCTGCGGATCTCGTCGACGCCGGTCTCGACTCCGTCCCCACCATCGGACGCAGCTTCTACGACCAGATCCTCGACACCTCGGCGCTGCTCGGAGTGCTCCCCGCCCGGGTCCGCGACATCGCGGACCACGAGAGCACCGGTGACGGCGACGATCTGCCGGCCTACATCGACCGCTACTTCGCCGCGGCGCGCGGAACCGCCGAGCTTCCCGCGTCGGCCATGACCAAGTGGTTCGACACCAACTACCACTACATCGTCCCCGAACTGACCGCGGACACCCGGTTCGAACTCGACGACACGGCGTTCGTCGCCGACGTGAAGGAACTGGCCGCGGGCGGCTTCCCGGTCCGTCCCGTGGTCGTCGGTCCGCTGACCTACCTGGCGCTCGCGCGCACCACGGACGGTTCCGACGCGCTGGACCACCTGGACACGGTCACCGAGGCTTACGTCACCCTCATCGGTCACCTCGCCGAGGCGGGCGTCTCCTGGATCCAGTTCGACGAGCCCTGGCTGGTCACCGACATCGCAGGCGATGCCGCCCGCCGTGCGGAACTGCTCGCCCGCACCCGCGCCGCGTACGAGCGTCTCGCCGCCGCCGCGGCCGCCGCCCCCGGCGCGCCCGAGCTGCTGGTCCAGACCTACTTCGGTGACGGCGATGTCGCCGTCCGCACCCTCACCGGAACCGGGGTCGCAGCCATCGGCATCGACCTCGTCACCGGTCGCACCGACGAGCGTCGCTCCGGCGCCACCGCCACCCCGGACGCGGAGCTCCTCCCGTCCTGGAAGGGCGAGGAACTGCTCGTCGCCGGAGTCGTCGACGGCCGCAACATCTGGCGCACGGACCTCAGTGCCGCGCTGAACACCCTGAAGGCCCTGAAGGCCCGCGGCCCCGTCGCCGTGTCCACCTCGAGTTCGCTTCTGCACGTCCCCTACTCCCTCGCCCAGGAGACCTCCCTCGACGACGATGCCGAGCTGCGTTCCTGGCTCGCCTTCGGCGCGGAGAAGGCCGCCGAGGTCGCACTTCTCGCCCGCACCCTGACCGGTGCGGACGACGATGCCGACCGCGCGACGGTCGAGGAGTCCGCCAAGGCCGTCGCCTCACGCCGGGGATCCGCCCGCACCCACAACGAGCAGCTGCGCTCCCGTACCGCGGCCGTCACGGACGCCGACCGCGACCGCGACGACTACGACACCCGTGTCGCCGCCCAGCGCGAGGCACTCGGCCTGCCGCCGCTGCCCACCACCACCATCGGTTCCTTCCCCCAGACGACCGAGATCCGGCGCGCCCGCGCGGCCCACAAGAAGGGCGAGCTCACCGACGAGCAGTACACGCAGGCGATGAAGAACGAGATCGCCGACGTCATCCGCCGCCAGGAGGAACTGGGGCTCGACGTCCTGGTCCACGGTGAGCCCGAGCGCAACGACATGGTGCAGTACTTCTCCGAGCAGCTCGAGGGCTACCACTCCACCGATCTCGCGTGGGTCCAGTCCTACGGTTCCCGCTGCGTCCGCCCGCCGATCCTCTTCGGCGACGTCACCCGCCCGACCGCGATGACCGTCGATTGGTTCCGCGTCGCGCAGGACCTCACCGACAAGCCCGTCAAGGGCATGCTGACCGGCCCGGTCACCATGCTCGCCTGGTCCTTCGTCCGCGACGACCAGCCGCTCGGTGAGACCGCCGACCAGGTCGCCCTCGCACTGCGCGACGAGATCGACGACCTCGTCGACGCCGGCGCGAAGATCATCCAGGTCGACGAGCCCGCCATCCGCGAGCTCCTCCCGCTGAAGGCCGAGCAGCAGGCCGACTACCTCCGTTGGGCCGTCGGATCCTTCCGGCTCGCGACCTCCGGTGTCGCCGCCGACATCCAGATCCACACCCACATGTGCTACTCGGAGTTCAACGAGCTCATCGGTACGGTCAGTGATCTCAACGCCGACGTCACCTCCATCGAGGCCGCCCGCAACGGCATGCAGGTGCTCTCCGCGCTGAAGGACTCCGGTTTCCACGCCGGTGTCGGCCCCGGCGTCTGGGACATCCACTCACCGCGCGTCCCCGACCGGGGCGAGGTCGACGAGCTGCTCGCCGCCGCTCTCGACTCCGTCGATCCCCGCCAGCTCTGGGTCAACCCGGACTGTGGTCTGAAGACCCGCGCCTGGCCCGAGACGACCGCGAGCATCGAGGTTCTCGTCGCCGCGGCGAAGAACGCCCGCTCCGCCGTCTGACACACGGGCGGTACCCACCCGAACAGACCCCCGCGGCCGTCGACACGCACGACGACCGCGGGGTCTCCCTTTCCCGAACCCCCTTTTCCGAGGACACACCATGACCGACAACAATTCACTCTGGGAACTCGCCACCCGGCTCCGCAACGGACACCGCTACGTGGATCTCACGCACGCGTTCCATGCCGGACAACCGAAGTTCTCCGCGCTACCCGATGAGGAGCGCACCAGACTGTTCACCGTCACCGATCACGGATTCACGGTCGACGAGTACCGCTTCGTCGGCCAGTGGGGCACCCACGTCGACCCCCCGATCCACTTCGTCAACGGCGCGCGCACCCTCGATGAGCTTCCCGTCAACGAGATGATCCTCCCGCTGGCCGTCCTCGACGTCACGGAACAGGTCGCCGGAGACCCGGACTACACCCCGACCGTCGACGACGTCCTCGCGTGGGAGGAACGTAACGGCCGCATCCCCGAGGGCGGATTCGTCGCGCTGCGGACCGGCTGGTCGAAACGCTGGCCCGACGCCGACGCCATGTTCAACGCCGACGCCGACGGCGTGTTCCACTACCCGGCCTGGAACATCGAGGTCGTCCGGTTCCTCCTGGAGGAACGCGGCATCACCGCCATCGGCCACGAGACCACGGACACCGACCCCGGAGTCGTGGTCAGTGGGGGAGCACTCCCGACCGAACTGTTCCTGCTCCAGCAGGACCGGTGGCAGATCGAACTGCTCACCAACCTCGACCAGCTCCCCGAGACCGGTGCCCTCGTCGTCGCGACCTGGGCGAAGCCGAAGGACGGGACCGGGTTCCCGGCCAGGGTGTTCGCTATCCTCCCGTGACCCGCCGGGGTCCGCGGGACAGCAGAATCAGAGTGACCACGAGGTAGAGCACCGGCGTCAGGGCGAGGAGCTCGGTCAACGGATTCCCGCCCCCGGTGTACCCGGGCAGGGATGACTCGAGCGCGGTGGGCGGCCAGAACGACACCAGCAACCAGGCACCGAATGCAGCCGCCCCGGTGATCCGGGCGTCCCCGCTGTCGCTCCCGGACCGCACCCTCATCAGCAGCACCACGATCAGTGGTACGGCGAGGGCCCACCGCTGCACCGGGACCATGGGCAGGACCAGCAGCGGCACGGTCAGCCACACGGCCGCCCGCTCTGCCGTCGTGGCGCCGGAGTTCCGCAACCTGTACAGGGTCCAGGCCAGGAACACCGCGGCGACCACCGTCGGAATCACCGTCACCAGCGGGCTGGCGCTCCCCGTGACCCGGGCGAAGAGTCCGGCCGGGGAGGCGTTCAGGGCGGAATCGAGCGGCAGACCCGTCAAACCGGGAAGCGGACCGGCGACAGGCCACACCGCGACCAGGACCACGGCCCCCGACGCCAGCACCGTCGCCACGGCACGTCGACCACCCTGGAGCGCCACCGCACCGAGGGCGAGCACCGGCCACCCGGACAGTCCCACCGCCACCCCGGACAGCACCCCGCGCGGGAGTCTCCCGATCCTGGGTGCGAAGGCGTCCACGGTGAGCAGTCCCACCGCCAGGAGTGTCAGGGGGGCGGCGCAGAGGCCGAGCCGGACGGGCAGTGCCAGCATGATGACCGGAGCGGCGAACCCGATCACGCGCCACCCCGTCACGGGCACGACCACGAGAAGCCCGAGCAGTGCCAGAACCACGACGACGGCGAGTCCCGACCACGAGGATGCGTCCCCTCCGCCGCCGGCCGCGAGCACCTCCTCGATCACCGACGCCGACTCCTGGCTGACGTCGTTCGGGACGACCCCCGGAGTGGTCCCGCCGACAGCTCCCGAGGAGATGACGGCGACGACGGCCGCCAGCACCGCACCCGGCCACGCGGGCAGTCGGGCGGGGGTTGATCCGAGCCGACCCGGGCCGCCCCCGAGGACCTCCGGGGCGACCGTGGCCGCGCCGATCAGGATCACCGCAAGGAGGACGTAGGTCCCGCCGACGAGAAGGGCCACCGGTGACCAGTCCTCCTCGGCACCCCGGTAGGGGAGGGTCCAGTGCGGGGCGACGACCGCCGCGGTGAAGAAGGACGCCGCCAGCCAGAAGGCCAACGCGCCCGCGCGGGTGCCCCGCAGGTCCAGGGCGCGGCCCCCGAGGACCACGATCACCGGGGCGATCCACACCCAGTGGTGGGTCCACGACACCGGGGAACACAGAAGCGCCACCGCCGCATTCAGCAGGAGCGCACCGAGGAAAGCGCCGTGCGCCACCGCCCGGCGCATGGCCACGATCACCGCGGCGAGGACGGCGAGGACGGCGAGGAACCAGAGCGGCACCTGGAGTCCCTCGCCGACGATGCGTGCGAGAACTCCGCGGATCGACTGGTTGCCACTGTAGGACAGCTGCCCGATCCGGTCGGGGTCGGACAGGGTGTGCAGCCAGTACTCGGCGGAGTCGGCCGGGGTGATCAACCACGCGAGAGCGGTGAATCCCACTCCGGAGAGCGCACAGACCCCGGCGGAACGCCATTCCCGCCGTACCAGGAAGTAGAGGCCGAACACCGCGGGGGTCAGTTTGATCGCCGCAGCCAGGCCGATGAGGGTGCCCCGGGGAATCCGGGTTCGCCGGGACAGGACATCGAAGATGACGGCGGCCATCAGGAGTATGTTGACCTGCGCGAAGTTGAGCGTCTCCGTTACCGGTTCGAGGCGCAGCAGGAACGCGAGGAGCACGAGTGACACCGTTCTCCCCGTCGCCGGGTCCCAGTTCGGGCGGAGCCGGTCGAGGACGACGACGAGACACCACCACAGGGCGGCGACGCCCACGACATTCAGCAGGGCGGCACCGAGATCCCTGTCCACGAGTGCGGTGGGCGCGAAGAAGATGGCCGCGATCGGCGGATAGGTGAAGGGCAGTTCTATGCCGCCGACCGGAAACGACACGGTGTAGAGCGGAACGCCGTCGATCAGCGCGCGCCCGCCGCTCCGGTAGACGTCGAAGTCTATGTGGTAGCGGAGCAGTCGCCCGTTGTCCGGGCGGGACAGGTTGAACACCATCGGGATCATCGAGACGATTACCGCGAGAAGTGCGGTGGCCCGGAGAACGACAGGTACCGTTTCGAACCTGTGGCCGGAGGCGGTGCCGGGGTCGGAATCAGACATGACCCGGGATTCTATCCGCCCCGGCCCGTCGGCGGAACGGTGCAGCCCGATAGTCTGGGTCGGGTGGTGCTGCGGTCCGGGCGCCGCCGCCGATCCGACCGGACCATCGACGAACAGTGAGGTGCTCTTCCGTGCGTTTCTTCTACGACACCGAATTCATCGAGGACGGTCGCACCATAGAACTGGTCTCCATCGGGATCGTCGCGGAGGACGGCCGCGAGTACTACGCGGTGTCGACCGAATTCGATCCACGGCGCGCGAACGACTGGGTGAAGCGCCACGTGCTGTCGCAGCTGCCGAACATCAGCTCCCCGGTGTGGCGGAACCTGGCCACCATCAGGGATGAGGTGGAGGAGTTTCTCACCGGGGGGCCGGGGACACCGGAGCTGTGGGCGTGGGTGGGCGCCTACGACCACGTGGTCCTGGCGCAGCTGTTCGGGGACATGAGGGCGCTGCCCCGCTCGCTGCCCCGATTCACCCATGAACTGCGCCAGTACTGGGAGGCCGCCGGACGGCCCACACTTCCGGCCCTTCCCGAGGGGAACCATGACGCCCTCGTCGACGCCCGGCACAACCTGGACAAGTTCCGGCTGTGCAAACGTCATCTCCCGATGGACGATCGGAACCGGGTGCGCTCCGCGTACTGAGGCACCGTCGCGCCGGGCGGATGCGGGTACTTTCAGGGGGCTAAGGCACGGTGGGTGCTGCGTGCATGGTATGAATGTAGCGTGAGTTGGACAGTAGACCTCCCAGTAGATGAACTTCCCGATCTGCCCCCGTTGCCTGACGGCATCCGGCAGCGCTTCGACAGCGTTGTCGCGAGGGACGCGAAACAGCAGCCGACCTGGGATCAACGCCAGGCCGACAATGTTCGCAAGATCCTGGAATCCGTTCCCCCCGTCGTTGTCGCGCCCGAGATCCGCAGGCTGAAGAAGCAGCTCGCCGACGTTGCACTGGGCAAGGCTTTTCTCCTGCAGGGAGGTGACTGCGCGGAGACGTTCGAATCGAACACCGAGCCGCACATCCGCGCCAACGTCAAGACCCTGCTGCAGATGGCCGTCGTCCTGACCTACGGCGCCTCCACCCCGGTGGTCAAGATGGCCAGGATCGCCGGCCAGTACGCCAAGCCCCGGTCCTCCGATCTCGACGAGAACGGGCTGCCGAACTACCGCGGCGACATCGTCAACGCCGTCGAGGCCACCCCGGAGGCACGTCGCCACGACCCGGCCCGCATGATCCGTGCCTACGCCAACGCGTCCGCCGCACTGAACCTCGTCCGCGCACTCGCCGCATCCGGCACCGCTGACCTGCACAAGCTGCACGAGTGGAACCGCGAGTTCGTCGCGAACTCGCCGGCCGGTGCCCGCTACGAGCAGCTCGGTCGGGAGATCGAGGCGGGCCTCAAGTTCATGGCCGCCTGCGGTGTCAACGACCAGAACCTGCATTCAGCGAACATCTACTGCTCCCACGAGGCACTGCTCGTCGACTACGAGCGCGCGATGCTGCGACTGGCGGAGGACGAGAACGGGCAGACCGAGCTCTATGATCTCTCCGCGCATCAGCTGTGGATCGGCGAACGGACCCGCGGAATCGACGATTTCCACGTCAACTTCGCCGCTCTGATCGCGAACCCGATCGGCCTGAAGATCGGTCCCGGCTGCACCCCGGAGGAGGCCGTCGCCTACGCCGAGCGCATCGATCCCGACCGCGAGCCCGGTCGCCTCACCCTGGTCGCCCGCATGGGCCACGACAAGGTCCGCACCGTGCTGCCGGACATCGTCCGCGCCGTCGAGGAGTCCGGTCACCGTGTCATCTGGCAGTGCGATCCCATGCACGGGAACACCACGACCTCATCGAACGGCTACAAGACCCGCCACTTCGACCACGTCATCGACGAGGTCCAGGGGTTCTTCGAGGTGCACCGGGAACTGGGTACCCACCCCGGTGGCATCCACATCGAGCTCACCGGTGAGAACGTCACCGAGTGCCTCGGTGGCGCCGAGGACATCACGGACATCGACCTCCCGGGCCGCTACGAGTCCGCCTGCGACCCGCGCCTGAATACCCAGCAATCGCTGGAACTGGCGTTCCTCGTCGCGGAGATGCTCCGCAACCAGTAGCATTCCCCGGCTGAATCGACAGAGACGGAGGGCCCCGGGCGGGAAACCGCCGGGGCCCTCCGTCTCTGTCTGTGGTCGATCGACGGGCACGGAGAGGGGAACCCCTCCGTCGCTACCCGACCGTCCTGACCTTCACCGTCGTACCGGGGGAGACATCCCGGTTCCCGGCCGGGGACTGGGTCACGACGCGGGCCCCGTCCGAGGTTCCTTCGAGTCCCGTGTACGGCAACCCCGCTTCCTCCAGCAGCTTACGGGCCTCGTCCGCGCGCTTGCCGATCACGAACGGAACGTTGACCTTCCTGGCGACCAGGAGATTCACCCTGGGGTCCGCGGGGTCCACCCGCACGCCAGGTTTCGGGGAGACGTCCATGACCGCGTTGGCGGTTGCGCCCACCAGATCGGAGCGGGCGGTCTCGCCCACCGAGAGTCCCGCGTCGGAGAGCTCGCCGAGAGCCTCGTCTTCGGCCATCCCGACGATGTCGGGCACGGTCAGCGCGTTGGAGACGATGAGGGTCACGTCGGACCCACGTTTCAGGGTCTTCCCCGCGGGCGGGTCCGTCGTGACGGCGTCTCCCGCGTCGACCTCAGGGTCGAACCGTTCATCCGTGGCGGACACCGTGAATCCGGCCCGCTCCAGGGCGGCACGTGCCTCGTCCCCTGACATTCCGGTGACCTTGGGGATCTTCACCGGAGCCGGCCCCCTGCTGAGGTGGACCGTGACCGCTCCGTCGACCGGCACGGTCGCTCCCGACGGGGGCTCGGTGCTGACCACGGCTCCGGCCGGCACATCATCGGAGTAGACGGATTCGCCGTCCTTCCATCTGAGGGTCCGCTCGCTGAGCGCGGCTCTGAACCGCCCGGGATCGCGATCGGTGGGGAGTACCGGTACCGTGGGCGCACCCAGCGAGATCAGGACCGAGACCGGCTCACCCCGGGGAACCCGTTGATCGCCCGGGGGGTCGGTTCCGACCACCTGATCGAAAGGGACGGTGTCGTCGTAGACGCTGCGGGACACGGGCTCGAATCCGGCTTCGGTGACCGTGGCCGTCGCCGTCGCCGGATCCATCCCGAGGACCTGCGGGACCTCGCCGTACCGGCCGGAACCGTACCACCACGCACCCACGGCGATCATCACGGTCACGACGGCGACAACCGCCAGCCAGGTGATGAGCCCGAGCTTCGATCCACTGGTCACAGCGGGTCTGAAGGAGACGTCATCGAGGTGATCCGGGTTCCCGCCACCGTAGTGCGGTTCCTCCGGCGCGGGTACCCGGTTCGTGGCAGGGGGCTCGGTCGGCGGAAGGGGGACCGCGGCGTGGAGACCGTCCTGCTCCGGAAGCACGGTGGTCTCATCCGCTCCGGTGGGCGTCCCCGGGGTGACCGGGAGCATGCGGGTCTCCTCCGTCCCGGACTCCTGTTCCGGGAACCGGGTCGTCTCCGTACCGGAGTCGGATGGCCCGGTGGTCACGGTGGATTGCGGATCACCGGGAGCCGGGATGGCTCCGGTGAGCATGTCCGTGGGCATGTCGACGAAACCGGTCGCGCGGTGTGCCGCGGAGTTCCGCGGGGCGGGAACCCGGAAGGCGGCGAGCCCGAGTTCAGCCGCGACGTCCTCCAGTGCCTCGAGGAATTCGCCGGCGTCCGCGAACCGGTCCCCGGGGTCGCGGGCGGTGGCCGTGGCGACAAGTTCGTCGAACAGCGGTGGAACGCCGTCGATCCAGCTGCTCGGCGGCGGGACATCCTCGGTGAGACGCGCGTAGGCCCGGGCCGTGTCGTCCTCCCCGGTGAAAGGGGTGCGTCCGGTCAACAACTCGAACAGGACGATGCCCGCGGAATAGACGTCGCTGGCGGGGCCTGTTCCGGCGTTCTCCACCTGCTCCGGGGAGAGATAGCTCGCCGTTCCGATGATCCTGTCACTCGCGGCGGGGGAGGCCGCGGCGGCCCGGACCAGGCCGAAATCGGCGAGTTTCACCTGGCCGTCGGCGTTGATGAGGATGTTGTCCGGTTTGATGTCCCGGTGCACCATACCGGCCTTGTGCGCCACCGACAGTCCGGTCAGTGCACTGCGCATCACCGCGGTCGCCGCGTGCGGCGGCATGGGACCTCGTTCGGCGAGGAGTTCGCGGAGAGTCCCCCCGGTGATGAGTTCCATGATGAGGAACACGTGGCCGCCGTCGGCGCTGGTGTCGTAGACGTTGACGAGACACGGATCGGACAGCTGTGCCATGGAACGTGCTTCCCTCCGGAAGCGGTTCCGGAACACCGGGTCGCCGGCGTAGCGCTCGTCCATCACCTTCGCGGCCACGCTCCGTCCGAGCCGCAGATCCACACACCGGTAGACGGTGGACATGCCACCTCGGGCGATCGGGGTGTCGACCCGGTAGCGGCCCTCGAGAACGTCGCCGATGTCCAGCTGTGTCATGGCCCCAGTATGGACGATACCGGCCCCCGGTTCCAGCTGGCGGATCCCGTCTACGGGCGGAGAGAAGGCCGTTCGTCCGCGACGCTGCGGCAGACCCCGCCCGCACCCACGCCGTCACCGGTGTCCCCGACGCGCTAGATTGTGTGGTGTGAGTTACCCAGAATCCCGTGAAGTCCTGCCCGCCGATGAACCTCTGCTGAGTATCCCGGAAGCCGCCGAGAGGATGGGGGTCGTGGTCACCCGCGTCCATGATCTCCTGGGGGAGCGCAAGCTCATCGCCGTCTCCGTGGACGGACGCCGGATGATCCCCGCCGTGTTCCTCGACGAGGGGGGCCGCGTCAACCGCTTCGTTCCCGGGGCGATCGCGCTCCTGTCCGACGGCGGCTACGACGACCGGGAGATCCTCGACTGGTTGTTCACCCCGGACGAGTCCCTTCCCGGGCGCCCCGTGGACGGCCTCCACGGGCACCTCGCCCGGGAGGTCATGCGCCGGGCGCAGGCCGCGGGTCTCTGACGGGACGGGAGACCGCGCCGGCGTCGTCGGCGGTGCGGTGCTCCGCGGTGTGAGCGTCCGACATCAGCCACCGGGTGAGGTACCAGGCGGCGATCGCCAGTACTCCCATCCACGCGACGTTGTACATCTGGTGGTTCCCGCTCCCGGTGAATGACATCGCCACGACGACGGAGCACCACACCGTGATCCCGACGATCCGCCGGGGAGGTCCGAACGTCCCGAGGAGCACCACGAGGCTGACGTAGTACCAGGGGAGCGTGACCGCATTGAGGGTGACGACGACGGTGTAGGCCGCGGCGATCCCCATGATGTTCCTCCGGTCATCGCCGCGGAAGACCCACCACGCGACAGCCAGGCCGAAGAGCATGCCGACCATCCCGATCTCGCGCATGACCGCGAGTACCGCGTTGTAGCTGACCTCGGCCCCGGCCAGCCCGAGAACCGGGGTCACGATCCCCGCGAACAGCGACGGAAGCGCCAGCGGGTTGATCACCTTCGAGTTTCCGGACAACTGGGCTATCCAGCCCCATCCCGCACCGGACAACCAGGTGCAGGCGCTGACCACGACGAGGGTCGTGGCGACCGCCCAGAAGCCGGCGGCGATGAATGCGCCCACCGAGCCCAGGGGCAGGCCCCGTCTCCGGAGGTGGCGGTGCATCATCCAGACCAGGAACGGTAGCGCGATGACCGCGGTCGCCTTGAATGCGACGGACACGGCGACGAGTGCCATCGCGGCGGTGAACCGTCCATCCAGGGCCAGGAGGATCCCCAGTGACACCAGCGCGACCATCACGGACTCGTTGTGCATGCCTCCGATGAGGTGGAGCACCGTCACCGGATTCGCTACCCCCAACCACAGGGCGACGGCGGCATCGCCGTTGATCCGCGCCGCGATGCGGGGCACGCACCAGACGATTCCCCAGAATCCGATGAGTGAGATGAGTTTGTAGAGGAATACGCCCAGGGTGACACTGTCGCCCGCGACGGTGGTCACCCCGTCACCCAGCCACAGGTGCAGCGGACCGTACGGGGTCGTGGTGTTGCGCCAGTCATGGGAAACCTCGAGCAGCATCGGCCCGGGGTTGACCGCGGCGCCCTGCGAATAGGGGTCGAATCCGTCCCTGACCATCGCCCCCTGCATCAGGTAGGAGTAGACGTCCCTGGAGAGGATCGGGGCGGCGAGAATGAGTGGAGAGACCCACCAGACGAGCGTGCGGATGACGGCCCGGTCGCTGACCCTCCCGGCCAGGACCCCGCGACCCAGGAGGACCCAGGCGAGTGTCATCAGGGCGAGACCGAGCCACATCGCGACGTTCGAGATCGCGGCGCCGTGACCGTAGGAGAGGAAGGACAGCCCGATCGAGTCGAGGACGCCACCCCGGTAGCGGATCGCGCCGCCGCCGAAGGAGGCGAGTGTGATGATCACGGCAGCCAGGGTCCCGGCCGGTCGGGCGTCGGGGTGACGCGCGGAGAGGCTTTCCAGGGTGCGGAGCGGATGAATGGTCACGACGTCACATTCGCCGTGCAGTGGATCGGACCGCGAGATCGTGGAGCATCGCCCGGACCGCGGGTGTGATCTCCACCCTGTCCAGCTCGGCGAGTCCCGCCACCGTCAGCTCACTTATCCGGTTCTCGACCTGCTCCGGAGCACCCGTGGACCGGATGAGCTCGGTGAGCGCGGCGATCTCCGTGGGAGACGTCACCGTGCCGATACCGCGGCGCAGGTGTTCGGCGCCCTCCGGGTCGCGGGCGTCGAGGTGTCGCAGGGCCTCCGCGACGAGGACAGTCCTCTTGCCCTCCCGGAGATCGTCTCCCGCGGGTTTTCCGGTGATCTCCGGGTTCCCGAACACCCCCAGCAGGTCATCCCGCAGCTGGAACGCGATACCGATCTTGTGGCCGAAGCCGCGGTACGCGGAGATGAGTTCGGGGGACGCTCCGCCGAGGGCGGCTCCGAGGTGGAGCGGACGTTCGATGGTGTAGGCGGCGGACTTGTAGCGGTTGATCTTCTCGGCGACGCCGATGCGTTCGTCCCGGGACGACTCGACGTAGATGTCGAGCATCTGTCCGGCAATGACCTCCGTCCGCATCGCCCACCAGGGTTCCATGGCCGCGCGGAGTCGTCCGGGCGGCAGGTCCGCGCCGAGCAGCATCTCGTCGGACCAGGCGAGGGCGAGATCCCCGAGCAGCGTGGCGGTGGATATCCCGAAATGGCCGGAATCGCCAGCCCACCCGGCGGTCCGGTGGCGTTCCTCGACGATCCGGTGCACGGTCGGCCGCCCGCGCCGGGTGTCGGAGGAATCGATGATGTCGTCGTGGATCAGCGCGCAGGCCTGGATGAATTCCAGGGAGCTCACGGCCTCCAGGACCGCGTCGGGGTTCTCGGTCGGCGATTCCGTGCCGAGCCAGCCCACCCAGGCGAAGAGCGGCCGGATCCGTTTCCCGCCGCCGAGGACGAACTCCTCGAGGAGATCCGTCGCCGCGGCGACGTGATCGTCGATCTCCGCTAGCCGGTCTCTGCGGGCCGTGAAGAAAGTGGCGAGATGGTCCCGGACGAGGTCCGGGACGGCGCTCAATTCGTGGTGGGTGTCTACGCTGGTCATGCTTATCCTCGGGGGGTTTCTGAGGGGGGATGATAGACCGTGCTGTGAACAGAGCGGTCTATTTCGAGGTAGGTTCGTTGGGCAACCGTTCCTGTCACACCAACAAGATACCCAGAGATGTCTTCCTCACATACACCTGCCGTCAACCAGACCTCGGTCACCGAAGCGATCGCCCGCTCGACCTCGGGACGTATCCCGTTCTCGGTTGAGTTCATGCCGCCCCGCGATGACGCCGCGGAGCAGCGCATGTGGCACGCGGTGGAGACCTTCGACACGCTCGGGGCCGCCTTCGTCTCGGTCACCTACGGCGCGGGTGGATCCACCCGCTCGCGGACCAGCCGGATCGCCCGGCAGCTGGCGCGCCGCCCGCTCCCGACACTGGTCCACCTGACCCTGGTCAACCACACGGTGGAGGAACTGGAGGACATCCTCTGGACGTATGCGGGGGTCGGGCTGACCAACCTTCTCGCACTGCGGGGGGATCCGCCCGGGAATCCGACGGGGGAGTGGAAGCCCACCCCGGGAGGTCTCACCTACGCCATCGACCTCATCGAGATGACGCGTGCTCTCCCGGAGACCAGGCACTTCCAGATCGGTGTCGCGTCCTTCCCCGAGCGCCACTACCGTGCGGTGTCCGAGGAGTCGGACACCCTCCACACCCTGAACAAGCTGCGGGCCGGCGCCGAATACTCGATCACCCAGATGTTCCTCGACTGCGACCACTACCTACGCCTCCGTGACCGGCTGGTCGCCGCCGATCCGGAACAGGGTGCCAAGCCCGTGATCCCGGGGCTGATGCCGATCACCTCGCTGCGGTCACTGCGGCGGCAGATCGAGCTGTCCAGCGCGCAGTTGCCGAAGGAGCTCGAGCGGCGGATGGTGAAGGCCGCGGACGGGGACGAGAAGGCCAACGCCGAGGCCGTGCGCGAGGTGGGGATCGAGTGGACCACGAACATGGCGGAACGTCTCATCGCGGAGGGGGCGCCGGACCTGCACTTCATGACGCTAAACAACGCCCGGGCGACGCAGGAGGTCCTGCACAACCTGGGAATGGCCCCCGAATGGACCCCGGCGTCGACTAGCTCCCTTTCGGTCGGTTGACGGTCGCTCGATCGCGGATGGGTAGCTCTGCGGCGAGGACCGCGAAGAGCCGCGGGTCCGAGAAGAACGTGAAGTACCTGATCACGTCGGTGAAGCCCAGCGTGCGGTAGAGGCTGAAGGCGCGGTTGGCTTCGTCGGGTACCTCCGGGGTGGACAGCAGGGCCCAGCGCTGGGGCACGCCGTCGAGCAGCATCGTCAGTAGTTTCCTTCCGGTTCCCCTGCCCTGCATTCCGGGGAGGACGTGGAGCTCACTGATCTCGAAATAGTCGGAGAGGATCTCCGGCCACCGTGGGTCCCGTCCGCCGGACCTGGCGAGCCCGTCGGCGATCGCCCTGGTCCAGTTTCTGCGGAGCTCGCCGTCCATGCCGTAGGCGATGCCGGTGATCCTGCCGTCGGTGACCGCGCAGATGGCGCGGAACCCCGGGTTGTGCACCAGGCTCCGCCAGTGCCGCACGCGGCTCTGGCGCGAATGGCCGCCGAGGCCCCTGGCGTCGAGGTCCATCGCGGCCCAGTACAGGTCGACCAGCTCGGGGCAGTGGTTCACGAACTCCAGGGGGGTCATGGCTCGGATGACGGTACTCACATGATCCATCGAACCACAGGTCGGCCGGTTCGGTGTACGACCCGGGGTGGGTTGTCGGTGCTTCCACGGGGTGCCGTCCGGTCCGGGCACGCTCGAACGGCGGCGGGAGGGGATACCGTCAGCCCATCCGGCTTTAGAACAAGTGTTCTAAAGCCGGATGGGTCGTGTCCTCCGGGTTCTCTATCGTGCGGAAGTAGTTGAAGGGCGGCTGCCGCCGGCGTTCCGGAACCGGGACGCGGAGCACGAGGAAGGTGATCGGATCATGTCGAACGTCATTTCCGCGACCACGCGGTTCAACCGGGTTGGTGGACGTCGGGCCGAGTACCTCCGTCGTGCGGTGGTCCTGCTCGCGGAGGCGCGTGCCCTGCAGGCTTCGGGAGCCCACGATGCGGCGGTGGAGGAGGGGTACCGGGCGGCCCTGCGGACGGCCGGGGCTCTGGTCGCCGGGAGCCCGGTCTCCCGTAGGCGTCGCCTGCCCACCAGTGCCTGGGATCAACTCGCTCTGCTCGACGCCGACGGTGCACGGTGGGCGGCCCGGATGTCCGGCTACTCGTGTCTGCGGGACCGTGCGATGTGTGCGGGGGGATGTCCGGACGCGGACAGCGTCGAGACCTTCCTGAACGATGTGGACCGGTTCATCGATGCCGCGGAACGTCGGGAGGGGATCCTGCCTTCGGCGGCCTGACGGCGGTGTGGTCCGGTCCCGTGGGGGGAGCGCGGAAAGATCGGCCCACGGCGGCGACACAGCGGGAACTTTCCGGATAATCTGGACGTTGTTGTTGATGACAGCACGACACAGAAGTCTGGCGCCACATCCCGGGAGGATCACCATGTCGCTTTCTGAGCAGGAACAGAGGATGTTCCGAGAGATCGAAGAGTCTCTTATGGCGGACCCCAAGTTCGGGGCGGGGCTCGGCGCTGGTGTCTCCGGCGAACCCCGCCGTCCCACCGTCTCCCTACGGGGTATGGCCATCGGCGCGGTGGGCCTGCTTCTTCTCATCGGGGGAGTCGCCTTCAGCCTGCAGAGCCTCTGGTTCGTCGCGCTGAGCGTGCTCGGTTTCCTCGTCATGTTCGGGGCCGGGGTCTGGATGCTCAACGGCGGTGACGGTTCGGGCGAACTGGATCTCGGCCGAACCGGGGGGTCATCGCGCCGGATGCGTCCGGGGGGATCCGGTGGTTCCGGTCTCGGATCCGCCATGGAGGAACGGTTCCGCAGACGCTTCGAGGATTAGGGGGACCAGGGGGCGGGATCCCGGACTGATAGCTGAGGAAGGGCCCCACCGGCGGCAGCCGGTGGGGCCCTTCCTTGTCTGTCCGGGGTGCTTCGGCGACCCGTCCACAGTGCCTCCCGGTGTCCCCCACTTTCTCCCACCATCTTTCCCCACTTTTCCCCACCGTCGGGGGCTGTGGTGGAGATGTCGGCATAAGTGCAGGTCAAAACCGTGTCTGTGAATTGTGTAGCTGTTGTGGTTCGAGGGGCGGGAGTGTCGATCTGCCATTTCCGGGGTAGTTGATGGGGTGGATTGGTGAATGTCCCCCACCTCGAAAATTCGCGCAAACGACCTGTTCAAACCGGTTTTATCGCTCTCCGGGCGGGGGAATTCGGGTCGTGAGGTGTTGTGGGTGGGAGAAAGTGGGGTAGTGTGGTGCTTGGTGGTGGGAGATCCGGGGACACGTGTCCCGGTTGGACCACCCGAGACGGATTGATCTCCCTTCAGTGACACGCGGGCGAAAGGCGGTGCCGATCATGTTCCTCGGCACCTATACGCCGAAGCTCGATGACAAGGGGAGGTTGACCCTTCCGGCGAAGTTCCGTGAGGAACTGGCCGGAGGTCTCGTCGTTTCCATGGGGCAGGACCACTCTCTGGCGGTGTTCCCCAAGGAGGAGTTCGAGGCGCGCACCCGTCGTGCCGCCGAGATCTCGCGCACCAACCCGAGGGCCCGTGCCTTCATCCGCAACCTCGCAGCCAGCGCGGTCGAGCAGCGGCCTGACGGTCACGGCCGGATCACGCTTTCTCCGGCGCACCGCGAATACGCGGGGCTAACCAGGGAGTGTGTGGTCATCGGCGCGGTCGAGTCCCTCGAGATCTGGGACGCCGAGTCCTGGGACGAGTACCAGAAGCAGACCGAGGAGATGTTCTCGTCTGCCGCCGACCCGGATCTCAGCGGTCTTCTCTGACCGTGGGTACGGGTCGTGGACACCACAACTGAATCGAGTGGAGTGCGTGCACGGACTCTGTCCGGAGTGTCGCTCTGGTGTACTTCCCCGACATCAGATAGGCGCCCCGGACAGGGCCCTGTATTCACCCCCTCGAAGACAACGACAGCAATTCCCGGGCACGGAGCCCTGCACGATCGACCAGGACAGGAGGGGCGATGACGATGACCGGAAACGGCACCCACGGCCACGTCCCCGTCCTGCGGGAACGGGTCGCGGAACTACTCCGTCCGGCCGTCACCGGCGCCGGAGACGATGCGGTGATCATCGACGGAACGCTCGGTGCCGGCGGGCACAGCGAGTACCTCCTGACGGTCTTTCCCCGGGTGCGGGTCATCGGACTCGACCGGGACCCGCTGGCCCTGGAGCAGGCGAGTGAGCGACTGAAACCCTTCGGGGACCGTTTCCGCGGTCTCCACACGCGGTTCGACCGATTCGTCTCCGCCGTCGGGACCGACGACAGTGCGCCCTGCTCAATCGTCAGGGAACACGGCGTCTCGGGCGCCCTGTTCGACCTCGGTGTCTCCTCCATGCAGCTGGATCAGGCGGAGCGGGGTTTCGCCTACTCGCAGGATGCGCCGCTCGACATGCGGATGGACCCGACCACGGGTATCACGGCCGCGGACATTCTCAACACCTACGGACACGGTGAGCTCGCGCACGTGCTGAAGACCTACGGTGACGAGCGCTTCGCCGGGAAGATCGCCTCCGCGGTTCTCCGTGAGCGGGAGAAGGAACCCTTCACGACCTCCGGGCGGCTGGTGGAACTGCTCTACTCCACCATTCCGGCCGCGGCCCGGCGCACAGGGGGGCATCCGGCCAAGAGAACCTTCCAGGCCCTGCGCGTTGAAGTCAACGGTGAGCTCGACTCGGTCGCCGCGATGGTGCCTGCCATCACCGGAAAACTGCGTGTCGGTGGGCGGGCGGTATTCATGGCCTACCAGTCACTCGAGGACCGCATCGTCAAGAAGGCACTCGCGGAGATCACCACGTCGAGGACGCCGAAGGGGTTGCCGGTTGACCTACCCGGAACGGCCCCGGAGTTCCGGTTGGTGACACGGGGCGCCGAGAAAGCCCCGCAAAACGAGATCGAAGACAATCCCAGGGCTGCACCGGTGCGGGTACGTGCCGTGGAACGGATAGCCCAGTCGAACGGAGAAACCCGATGAGCACCACAGCACGCCTCCGGGCGACCCCCGAACCGAGCTACGCCGCCGCACCGGACGTCCGCACACGCCGTCCCGCACCCGTCCGCGCACCGGGACAGCCGGAGGGCTCCCGGCGTGGAGCGACACGGACCGCCACGTCCGGGGCTCCGATCGTCGATCTCCACCCCGCTCCGCGTACACGTCCGACGAGACAGTCGCCCACCCGTCCGGCGCCGCAGCGGCGCCGGTTCCAACGGGCCCCCGGATCCCGACAGGTCGTGTCGGTCCGTGGACGTCGGATCGTCGCACCCAAGGCAGATCCCGTACGGGTCCGGTTCGCGGCCGCCCTCGTCGCCACCCTTCTCACCGGCGTCATGCTCACCATGTACCTCTCCGGGGTCACCACGCAGCAGACGTTCCGGCTCCACGAGCTGTCCCGGACCGACAGCATGCTGGGCAACCAGCTGGAGACGCTGAACCGGGACAGTCAGTCCGCGAGGTCGGCCGCCGAGATCGCCCGCCGTGCAGCGGAGCTCGGCATGGTCGTCCCCGACCAGCCGGGTGTGCTCTCCGTCGGACCTGACGGCGCGGTCGATGAGGTCCGCGCCGCGGATCCCGCAGCGGTCCGTCCGATCATCGACGTCAACGGCTCGCGGGTGCTCCCGCGTCCGGCGAGCAGCGATCCGGCCGAGACCGACGCGGTGGCGGAACAGGTCCAGCCCCTGCCGCAGGGCGGGATTCCGGTGCCCGGTCAGGTACCCGATCAGGCTGAACCGGTGGTGGGGGCGAACAGTCAGGTCCCCGCTATCGCGCCCTACACACCCAATGTCCGCTCCGACCGGACGGGCGGGAGCGGAAGGTGACCCCCCGGGACCGTGGGAGGGTGAACCGCAGGCCGATGCCCCGGAACCCACGGCCCGGTGAATCCGTCCGGTCGGCGGTACCGGCGTCCACGCCTCCGGGTGGTGGGCCCACCCGCTCCACCCCGACGCCTTCAACCGACCCGGAACAGATGCACCGCCGGATGCGGATCGTCCGCACGCTCGTCATCGTCGGTGTCGTTCTGCTGACTCTCCGTCTGGCCTGCGTCCAACTCGTCTGGGGACCGGAGCTCGCGGCCCAGGCCCAGAACCAGCGCACCCGGGAGTACACCGACTTCGCGCGCCGTGGCACGGTCACCGACCGGGACGGTGCGCAGCTCGCGTACACCATGCAGGCACGTTCACTGACCGTCGCTCCACTCGTTCTCCGCAGGGAGATCCAGGAACGGCATGATATGGCCGTCGATTCGGGCGATCCTGAACAGATCGAGAAGTTCCCGCCGGTCGAGGATGTACTGGATGAGATGGCGAACGTCATTCCCCAGATGGTCCGGGCATCGGGCGCGTCCGCGCAGAAGGTCAAGCCCGAGGAGATCCTCCGGAAGCTGAAGGCCGACAACTCCTACACCGTTCTCGTCCGCAACGTCGATCCCGATGTGGCGGTCGAGATCGCGGAACGTTTCCCGGGTGTCGCGGCGGACCGTCAGGACATCAGGCAGTACCCCAACGGAGCCATCGCGGAGAACGTGATCGGCAAGATCTCGATCGACGGGGAGGGACAGTTCGGCCTGGAGGCCTCGTCCGACGGCGTGCTGTCCGGAATCAACGGCAAGTCGACCGAGGATGTGTCCACCAACGGTCAGATCATTCCGGGAACCCTCCGGGACCAGGTGCCCGTCGTCCACGGATCGGACATAGAGCTGACCCTCGATCTGGACCTGCAGACCTACGTGCAGCAGCAGTTGGAACAGGCCAAGCAGAACTCCCTCGCGAAATCCGCCTCAGCCGTGGTCCTGGATTCGACCACCGGTGAAGTCCTGGCGATGGCCAACACGGACACGATCGATCCCACCGGTGACATCGAGCGACAGCTGTCAAAGGGCAGGTTCTTCGGCAATCCCGCGGTGCAGGCTCCGTTCGAACCCGGATCGGTCGCGAAGATCATCACCGCCTCCGCCGCGATAGAGGACGGTGTGACGACCCCTGACGAGGTCCTCCAGGTGCCCGGATCGATCGACATGGCGGGGGTGACCGTAAAGGACGCCTGGCCGCACGGAGTGGTCCCATTCACCACCACCGGTGTCTTCGGGAAGTCCTCCAACGTCGGCACCCTGATGCTGGCGGACCGCGTCGGTCAGGACCGGTTCGCCGAGATGCTCGACAGATTCGGCGTCGGCCGGTACACGGGCATCGAACTACCCGGGGAATCCCCTGGACTGCTCCTCGACCGGTCGCAGTGGTCCGGCGGAACGTTCGCCAATCTGCCGATCGGACAGGGCATGTCGCTGACCCTGCTGCAGATGGCCGGTGTCTACCAGGCCGTGGCCAACGACGGCGAGCGGATCCAGCCGCGGATCATCCGGTCGGTCACCACCCCCGACGGTGAGGTCATCGAGCAGCCGGAACCGGAGCGGATCCGGGTCGTCAGCCCGGAGACCGCGCGTACCGTCCGGGGCATGTTCCAGGCCGTCACCCAGCGGGATCCGTCGGGTGTGCAGCAGGGTACGGGGCCGCAGGCGGCGATCGAGGGATACCAGATCGCCGGCAAGACGGGCACCGCCCAGCAGGTCAACCCCGACTGCAACTGCTACTCGAACTCCGACTACTGGATCACCTTCGCCGGTATCGCGCCCGCGGACGATCCCCGGTTCGTCATCGCGCTCATGCTGGACGATCCGGAGCGGGGTGTCCACGGAGAGGGTGGGCAGTCCGCCGCTCCGCTCTTCCACGACATCGCCGCGTGGTTGCTGAATCGCGACAACGTACCGTTGTCGCCGCCGCGGGAGGGGGGCCTCATCCTCCAGGCACAGTGATCAGGTTCGGGTGGGGCATCACCCGGTCACCGGCCCGGGACTCCCGTCCACCCGGGACCACAGATACAATCACGTTCCGCCCCGTAACCGAGGCAGTACCGATCCGAAAGCAATAAGGAGTGTGCCAGAATCGTGGCCATCACACTGGATACCATCGCCGAGTTGAGTGGCGGCAACCTGAGCCAGGGCGCCGACACCTCGGTGAGCATCGGCACGATCGGGATCAACGCCCAGGAGCTGCCGGAGGGTGGACTGTTCGCCGCGGTTCCCGGCACCCGCACCCACGGCGCGAGATTCGCCCGTGACTCGTCCGCATCAGCGATCCTCACGGACGCGGAAGGCGAGAAGATACTGAACGACAGGCACGAGAAGCGCCCCGTCATCGTCGTCGATGATGTGCGGGCGGTTCTGGGGGCGGTGGCTTCCGCCGTCCACGGACACCCCTCGCGCGACATGACGGTGTTCGGCGTGACCGGTACATCGGGGAAGACGACGACCAGCTACCTCCTCGAGGCCGCGCTCCTCGCGGCGGGGCACAGTGTCGGGGTGATCGGCACGAACGGCACCCGGATCAACGGTGAGGCCGTTCCGACCCAGCTGACGACCCCCGAGGCGACGGTTCTGCAGGAGGTCCTCGCCCGCATGCGGGCGAAGGGTGTCACCCACGTGGTCATGGAGGTCTCCTCGCACGCCATCGCCCTCGGTCGGATCGTCGGGACCGAGTTCGACGTCGCCGGTTTCACGAACCTCTCCCAGGATCACCTCGACTTCCACGACACGATGGAGGAGTATTTCGCGACCAAGGCGCGGTTCTTCCGTCCGGGCTCCCCGATCCGTGCGAAGCGGTCGGTCATCTGCGTCGACGACGACTTCGGACAGAAGCTGTCGCGACTCGCCGGTCCCGCGGCGATAACCGTCTCCACGGGTCCCCGTCCCGCCTCGGTGACGGTCGGTGCGCCGGAGATCGGTGCCACCGGGACACAACGATTCGATGTGAGCATCAACGGCATCGACGTCACCTGCGAGATACCTCTTCCCGGTGGCTTCAACGTGGCGAACGCCGCGCTCGCGCTCACCATGGCGGTCACCGCGGGCGAAGACCCGAAGACCATCGCCGGTGGGCTCCGTGAGGTGGTGGTCCCCGGGCGGATGCAGAACATCGACCGCGGACAGGACTTTCTCGCGGTCGTCGACTACGCGCACAAACCGGCGGCCGTGTCCGCCGTGCTGAAGACGCTCCGTAGCCAGACTGATGGAAGGGTCGGTGTCGTCATCGGCGCCGGCGGTGACCGGGACTCGGCGAAGCGACCGCTGATGGGATCGGCGGCGGCACGCGCCGCGGACCTCGTGATCATCACCGATGACAATCCCCGGAGCGAGGACCCCGGCGAGATCCGGGCCGCGGTACTCCGCGGAGCCCGGGAAGCCGTCCGTGAGCGAAAGAGCGTCGGCAAGAAGAAGCGGGTGGCGGACATCCGGGAGATCGGTTCCCGGGAGGAGGCGATCCGGACGGCAGTCGACTGGGCCCGTACCGGAGACGCCGTCATCATCGCCGGAAAGGGCCACGAGACCGGCCAACTGGTCGGCGACGTCCGGCACCCGTTCGATGACGCGGAGTGCCTGACCCGCGCGATCGACGACCGGCTGAGCGCGAAAACGGAAACGGAGGAACAGCCATGATCCGGATGTCCGTCAGTGACATCGTCGGCGTGACCGGCGGTTATCTCGCCGATGGAGCCGACCCGGACGCCATCGTCACCGGTGCGGTCGAGTTCGACTCGCGCCGGATCGGGCCCGGCGGACTGTTCGTCTGCCTGCCCGGCGCCCAGGTGGACGGGCACGACTACGCCGTCGGCGCGGTTGATGCCGGCGCTGCGGTGGCTCTGGCCGCCCGGGAGACCGGCGCTCCGGCGATCATCGTCCCGGAGGTCCCCGTACCGGACAGCAACGCCGCCGCCTACGAGCACGACCCGGCCGGCCACGGCGCCGCGGTGATCGCCGCCCTCGGCAGGCTCGCCCGGCACAACGTCGACGTCGCGACGGGCCACGGCATGCGCGTCGTCGGGGTGACCGGCTCCGCGGGAAAGACCACGGTCAAGGACCTCATCGCCTCGGTGCTCCGCGAGGACGGGGAAGTCGTGGCACCCCCCGGATCCTTCAACAACGAGATCGGCCACCCGTACACGGCGTTGCGGTGCTCCACCGACACCGACTACCTGGTGGCGGAGCTCTCCGCCCGCGGAGTCGGGCACATCGCGGAGCTCGCCGCCATCGCGCCTCCGGTCGTCGGAGTCGTCCTCAACGTCGGAACCGCGCACATAGGCGAGTTCGGGGACCGCGACACCATCGCCCGTGCCAAGGGCGAACTGGTCGAGGTTCTCCCGGCCGCCGCCGACGGAGGGGTGGCCGTGCTCAACGCGGATGATCCCCTCGTCGCCGCGATGGCCGGACGGACCCGCGCCCGGGTGGTCACGTTCAGCGCCGCCGGTGACCCGAACGCCGACTACCGCGCCACCGGAATCGAGCTCGACGACGTGTGCCGCGCGAGCTTCACCCTCGAGGGGCCCGGCGGACTCTCGGAGCGGGTGTCCCTGAATCTCGTCGGGGACCACCAGGTAGCCAACGCGCTCGCGGCGGCGGCCGCGGCCGTGGGGGTCGGCCTCGACCCCCACGTGGTCTGTGCCGCGATCTCCGCGCACGAGCCCGTGTCGGGACGGCGGATGGAGGTCACCCGGAGAGGCGACGGAGTCACCGTCATCAACGACTCGTACAACGCCAACCCGGATTCGATGGCCGCCGGGATCAGGACACTCGCGCACAGTGCGGCCGCGAGCGGCGGCACCGCGTGGGCCGTGCTCGGCCAGATGAACGAGCTCGGGCCCGACTCCGCCGACCGGCACGCGGAGATCGGTGCCCTTCTCGGAGAGAGCGGGATCCCCCGACTCGTCGTGGTCGGTACCGGCGTCAACACCCACTCGCTGGCGCAGGCGGCGGAAGCCGCGGGCACCCGGGTCTCGACCGCCGACTCCGTCGATGCGGCGATCAACTTCGTGCAGCCGGCGCTCGAACCGGAGGACGTGGTGCTCGTCAAAGCCTCATCCTCCGAGCAGCTCTGGCGGGTGGCCGATGCGTTGCTCGCCCTACCGGTACCGGAATCTCTAGAGGAGCAGGATCCAGAACAGTGACCCAGATAATCATCAGCGGAGCCATCGCCTTCCTCGTCGCGATCTTCCTCACCCCGGTACTCATCCGCTGGTTCAGCGATGAGGGCCTCGGACAGCAGATCCGTGAGGACGGTCCCGCGTCCCACATGCGCAAGCGCGGCACCCCGACCATGGGCGGCGTCGCCATCATCGCCGGGATCGTCGTCGCCTACGTCATCACCTCCCTCGTCGGGATCGCCCGCGGCTTCGGGGGGTTCACCGTCTCCGGGCTCCTGGTTCTCGGACTGACCCTCGGCATGGGCCTGCTCGGGTTCGCGGACGACTACATCAAACTCGCCAAGGGCCGGAACCTCGGGCTGAACAAGAAGGCCAAACTCACCGGTCAGCTGGCGCTCGCCCTCGTCTTCGGTTGGCTCGTGCTCCAGTTCGCCAACCGGGACGGGCTCACCCCGGGCACGACCAACCTGAGCTTCATCCGGGACATCGACACCTTCAACATCGCGCTCGGGGGAGGTGCCGTCGGCCTCGTCCTGTTCCTCGCGTTCATGTTCATCCTGATCTCCGCGTGGTCGAACGCGGTGAACCTCACCGACGGCCTCGACGGCCTGGCCGCAGGTACGACCGCGATGGTCATGGGCGCCTATACCCTGGTCACCTTCTGGCAGTTCCGGAACTCCTGCTCCGTCTCCGTCGAACCCGGCTGCTACTCGGTCCGTGATCCGCTGGATCTCGCCATCCTCGCGTCGGCGGGCCTCGGGGCGTGCCTCGGGTTCCTCTGGTGGAACGCCGCACCGGCCAAGATCTTCATGGGGGACACCGGATCCCTCGCACTCGGTGGACTCGTCGCCGCGATCTCCGTCGTTTCCCGGACCGAACTGCTCATGATCGTGATCGGGGCGCTCTTCGTCATCGAGGCGGCCTCCGTCGTGATCCAGGTCGTGGTGTTCCGGACCCGGGGGACACGGTTCTTCCGGATGGCCCCCTTCCACCACCACTTCGAGAACGGCGGCTGGGCCGAGACCACGGTCGTCATCCGGTTCTGGCTGCTCACCGCGATGGCGTGCATGGCCGGCATCGCCCTGTTCTACGGCGAGTGGCTCACGACGGCGGGGGTGTAGACCATGATCCGTCTCGACGGTCCCATCCTCGTCACCGGCGCCGGCGTGTCCGGCGCCGGATGCGCCCGTATGCTGTGTGATCTCGGGGCCAGCGTCACCGTCGCCGACGACGACGAGACAGCCCGTCTCCGCGTCGCGGAGGCCACCGGGGGCAAAACCACCGACGTCGCGGCCGCTCTCGCCGGGATCGGGGACTACCGCATGGTCGTCACCTCGCCCGGCTGGCGTCCCGACACCCCGATCCTCCGGCGGGCCGCCGACACCGGCGTCGAGGTGATCGGCGACGTCGAACTCGCGTGGCGCCTCGACCGGGCGGGATATTTCGGTGAGCCCAGGACCTGGCTCGTCATCACCGGCACCAACGGCAAGACCACCACGACCGCGATGTGCGCGGCGATGATGTCCCGGGGGACGGACACCGCCGCCGCGGTGGGGAACATCGGGGTCGCGGTCGGCGACGCACTCACCGCGGAGCCCCGCATCGACGTGCTCGTCGCCGAGCTCTCCAGCTTCCAGCTCCACTGGGCACCGACCCTCACCCCGGACGCCGGAGCCCTGCTCAACCTCGCCGAGGACCACATCGACTGGCACGGATCCTTCGACGGTTACGCGGACGCGAAACTCCGTGCCCTGCGTGGACGTTACGCCGTGATCGGTGCCGACGACGCCGAGGTCGTCTCCCGGGCATCCGGACGGGGCGGCACGGGAACGGAAACCATCGGATTCACCCTCGGGGCACCGGCCCGTGGACAGCTCGGTGTGGTCGACGGCCAGCTGGTCGACAACGCCTTCGGGGATGATCTCGTCCTCGCCCCGGCCGACGGGATCTCACCGGCCGGTCCGGCCGGCATCCTCGACGCGCTGGCCGCCGCCGCGCTCGCACGTTCGCAGGGGTTGGCGCCGTCGGCCATCCGGGAGGCCCTCGCGACATTCGAGGTCTCCGGCCACCGGGGACAGGTGGTGCACAGACATGCCGGCATCGACTACATCGACAACTCCAAGGCCACCAACCCGCACGCCGCCGATGCGGCGCTGACCGGTCACGACTCGGTCATCTGGATCGCCGGCGGACAACTCAAGGGAGCCGACGTCGATGACCTCGTCGCGCGGCACGCCCCGCGCCTGAAGGCGGTGCTGCTTCTCGGAGCCGACCGGGACATCCTCGCCCGCGCTGTCCGGGACCACGCCCCACACGCGGTCATCCACAGCACCGACTCCACGGACCCGGAGGAGGCGATGACCCGACTTGTGGCCCTCGCCGTCGACATCGCCGAGGAGGGCGACGTCGTCCTCCTCGCCCCGGCCGCGGCATCCCTCGACATGTACCGCGGCATGGGGCACCGCGGCGACTGTTTCGCCCGGGTCGCCCGGGAACTGACCGAATGACCCGAAGAGAGGCCGGAAGACCATGACCCAGGACACCACGCCACGCAGACAGTCGGCACCCGACCGGTTCCGTGCCCGCTACCGTGACTATCTCTCGCGCCCGTTCTTCGACTACTTCGTGATCCTCTCCGTCGTCGTCCTGATCACCGCGGTCGGCGCGGTGATGGTCCTGTCGTCATCCACCACGTGGTCCGCACTCGACAGCGGGGTCTGGACCCAGGGCGTGCGGCACATCATCTTCCTCGGCCTCGGATACATGGTCCTGTGGCTCACGCTCTGGATGCGGCCGACGTTGATCCGACGGTTCGCCACGCCCCTCCTCGTCGTCACCGTCGTGCTACTCGTCGCGGTACTCATACCCGGCATCGGTACCGGACTCGTCGAATCGGGTGCCCGTTCCTGGCTTTCCCTCGGCCCCTTCACCTTCCAGCCCTCGGAGCTCGCCAAGGTCACGCTCGCGGTGTGGGGCGCCCACCACCTGAGCGACCGCGGGCCCGTCCGGCACTGGCTGAACAACCCCTTCATGCACTACAGCGCGGTGACCGTCCTGATCGTGGGCCTCATTCTCCGGCAACCCGACTTCGGCATGGCCGCCGTCTGCCTCTCCGTCGCAGGCCTCGTCCTCATCTTCGCGGGAATCCCCGGCCGTTTCATCATCGGTATCGGGGGTGGCTTCGGGCTTCTCGCCCTCGGCACGGCGCTCTTCTCCACGCTCCGCGGCAACGGTGAAGGCAGCTACCGGACCCACCGGATCGAGGTGTACCGCGACGCACTCCTGGGTAACTTCGACGATGTCCGGGGTAAGGCGTTCCAGTCCTACCAGGGCTTCCTCTCCCTCGCGGAGGGAGGGACCAGCGGTGTCGGGCCCGGTCAGTCCCGTGCGAAGTGGTTCTACCTTCCCGAGGCGAAGAACGATTTCATCTTCGCGATCATCGGCGAGGAGACGGGGCTCGTGGGCGGCACCATCGTCATCCTGCTGTTCGGCGCCCTGGGCATCGTCGGCCTACGCTGCGCGATGCGGTCGGCCGATCCCTTCCTGAAACTGCTCGCGGCCACCCTCACCGCGGGCGTCGTCTCCCAGGCGTTCGTCAACATCGGATACGTCGTCGGACTGCTGCCCGTGACCGGCATCCAGCTGCCGATGATCTCCTCCGGAGGCAGCTCCGCCATCATCACCGTGGGCTCCATGGGCCTGCTCGCCAGCGCGGCCCGTCACGAACCTGAGGCGGTGTCGACGATGCAGTCCTACGGGCGCCCCGCGATCGACAGGTTCCTCCGGCTCCGGGAACCGGACCCGGCCGGGTCACGGGGATCGTCGGTGGCACGGCAGATCCGTCCGACCCGCCGGTCGGCTGAACCGGTGACCCGACGTACGCGCCCCGGTTCACCGGCCCCCGCGGGTGGTCGACCGGCACCCCGTTCCTCCGCACCGGCCGGTGGTAGCGTCACTGGCGGAGCGACCCCGCGACGCAGACCCCGCACCGGGGACCCCTCCCGCCCCGCCGACCGTCACCAGACCCGCAGAAGAGGCTGATCACACATGAACACCCCCCTGTCCGTCGTCGTCGCCGGCGGCGGGACCGCCGGTCACATCGAACCGGCACTCGCCGTCGCCGACGCCCTGCGGACCCGCCACGACGCCTGCGTCACCGCACTGGGGACCGCCCGCGGACTGGAGCGCGAGCTCGTTCCGGCACGCGGGTACGAGCTCGCGCTCATCGACCCCGTGCCCGTGCCCCGGAAGCCGGGGATGGACCTGCTCCGGCTGCCCCTGCGGGTGCGCCGCGCCGTCGGCCAGACCGTCGACATCCTCCGCGAGGTGGACGCGGACGTACTCATCGGTTTCGGGGGATACGTGTCGGCGCCGGCCTATCTCGCCGCCCGGAGGCTCGGGATACCGTTCTTCGTGCACGAGGCCAACGCCCGCGCCGGACTGGCGAACAAGCTCGGGGTGTGGTGCGGTGGTACCGGCCTCAACGCCGTCGTCGACTCTGGACTGCGCGGGGAGGTCGTTGGTGTTCCCATCCGGCCGGGACTGGCCGGTGCGGAACTCAGCGAATCCGGACAAGCCGCACGGCGGGCGCAGGCCGTCGCCAGGTTCGGCCTCGACCCGGAGAAGAGAACCCTCCTCGTCACCGGCGGATCGCAGGGATCCGCGTCCATCAACAGGGCACTCGCCGGGGCCGCGCCGGCGATCACCGGGGCGGGTCACCAGATCCTCCACGCCCACGGCCGGAAGAACCCCGCGCCCGACACCTGCGAGGGCTGGCACGCACTGCCGTACATCGAGGCCATGGATCTCGCCCTCGCGGTCGCCGATCTCGTCGTGTGCAGGGCGGGGGCGATGACCGTCGCGGAGGTCACCGCCTCCGGTCTGCCGGCGATCTACGTACCCCTCCCGCACGGAAACGGGGAGCAGGAACTCAACGCCCGGCCCGTCATCGACGCCGGGGGAGCGGAGCTCATCCGTGACTCCGACCTCACCGGTGACATCCTCGCCGACCGGGTCACGGCCATCCTCGGCGACGAGGACTCACTCGCACGCCTGGCGGCGGCGACCCGGGGCAGCGGCCTCGGGCAGGCGGCGGAGAAGATAGCGGATCTCGTGGCCGCCGCCGCCCACACGAACTGACCTTCCCGACCCAAGAACAACGAGGTAGACGATGACTGATCTTTCCCGTGTCCATCTGATCGGCATCGGGGGAGCCGGGATGTCCGGGGTCGCCCGCATCCTGCTCTCCCGTGGCATGCAGGTGTCCGGATCCGATGTGAAGGATTCCCGCATCGTCCTCGCGTTGCGCGCGATGGGGGCAAGGATCGCGATCGGCCACGACGCCGGAAACCTGGCGCTGTTCGACGAGCCTCCGACCGTGGTCGTCACCTCCTTCGCGGCGATCCCGGAGGACAATCCGGAGCTCGCCGGAGCGCGGGCCGCCGGCATCGAGGTGATCCGCAGGTCCGATCTGCTCGCGGAACTGATGGCCGACCACCGGCAGCTGCTGCTAGCCGGAACCCACGGCAAGACGTCCACGACGTCGATGGCCGTCGTCGCGCTCCAGTCCGCCGGCTGCGACCCGAGTTTCGCCATCGGCGGCCAACTCAACAAGGCCGGGACGAACGCCCACCACGGGACCGGGGACATCTTCGTGGCCGAAGCCGACGAATCCGACGCGTCGCTCCTCCGCTACGAGCCGACCGTGGCCGTGGTCACCAACATCGAGCCCGACCACCTGGACTACTTCGGCACCCCCGAGGCCTACTTCCGGGTGTTCGACGACTTCGCCGGCAGGCTGACCCCCGATGGAACCCTGGTGGTGTGTCTCGACGACGAACACGCCGCGGCCCTCGGCGAGCGGTGCGCGGCCTCCGGTATCCGTGTCCGCGGCTACGGGACCACCGCGGCGGCCGCGGCACATCCGGATGTCGAGTGCGGTGCGGAGATCACCGGGATCGTCACCGAGTCCTTCGGATCGAGGGCGACCATCTCGGTCGGGGGACGGTCGCTGAGCGTCAACATGCACACCCCCGGGGCGCACATGGTACTCAACGCCACCGCAGCCCTGCTCGCGGGCACACTCCTCGGCGCCGACGCCGACAAGCTCGCCGTGGGACTCTCCGGCTTCACCGGGGTGCGCCGCAGGTTCGAGCTCAAGGGTGAGGTCCCGGCCGGTTCGGACGGTGCCCATGCCGGTGTCCGGGTCTACGACGACTACGCGCACCACCCGACGGAGGTCACCGCGGTGCTCCGTGCGACGCGGGGGAAGCTCGACAGTGAGTCCGGGGAGGGGCGGATCGTCGTCGTGTTCCAGCCCCACCTGTACTCCCGCACCGTTGAGTTCGCCGGGGAGTTCGCGGCCGCGTTGTCCCTGGCGGACCGCGTCGTGGTCCTCGACATCTTCGGCGCCAGGGAGAAACCCGTCGAGGGGGTCGACGGACGGATCATCGCCGACCTGGTCCGGACGGAGCGCTGCGTCTACGTGCCGGAGTTCAACCGGGTTCCCGCCGTGGTCGCGGAACTCGCCGGCCCCGGCGACATCGTGCTCACCATGGGGGCCGGCAGCGTCACGGTGCTCGCCGACGAGATCCTCGCGGAGCTGGAACAGTGAGGGGACGGCTCTCCTGGATCGGCGGCGGCCTGGCACTCACCATCTGCCTCGGGCTGCTGTTCTGGTTCGTTCCGGTGGTGAAGGTCGGGGAGATCATCGTCACCGGCGCAGAGCAGACGGCCGAGGAGGACATCGTCAGCGCCACGGGTGTGGTTCCGGGGGCGAACATGGTGCGGGTCGACGCCGGGCGGGCGGCCCGGAACGTCGCCGCACTGCCGTGGATCGAGCGGGCCCACGTCGAGCGTCACCTTCCCGGCACCGTGTCGGTCGAGGTCACCGAGAGGACCGCCGTGCTGTACGCGACGCGATCCGACGGGGATCACCTGATCGACGCCTCGGGGGTCCCGTTCATCATCGGGGCCCCACCCGCCGGCGCGGTGGAGATCACCGACACCCGCGAGGACGACCGCGAGCTGTTCGCCGGCGCCGCCGCCGTCGTCGGGAGCCTCGACGGGCCGCTGCGGGAACAGGTGGCCCGGATCCGGGTTCCCGGACCGTACGAGATCACGCTCATTCTCCTCGACGGCCGCGAGATCTACTGGGGTGCCCCCGAGGACAACCACGACAAGTCGCGGGCGGCGTCCGCCGCGCTGAGCCGGGAGGGTCGGGTCTACAACGTGTCCGATCCGGTGCAGGTCACCGTGCGGCAGTAGCGGACGGGAAGCCGTCGTTTCCCCACGTCAGAAACTGTGAAGTTGAGGTTTAGGGTACCGACACGCCGCGCAGATGTCCGCCACATCCGGGCGTCTTTCGCACATTATGGAAGTCGACAACCCCCGTACGCACGGTCCCCCAACTGTGTGGCCTTCTCCAACTGTTCCAACAATCTGAAAGGCGAGTGCCTAAGACCATGACCTCACCGAAAAACTTCCTCGCCGTCATCAAAGTCGTCGGTGTCGGCGGTGGCGGCGTCAACGCCGTCAACCGCATGATCGAGGAGGGGCTCAAGGGCGTCGAGTTCATCGCCGTCAACACCGACTCGCAGGCACTGATGTTCTCCGAGGCGGACGTCAAGCTCGACATCGGACGCGAAGCCACCCGGGGGCTCGGGGCGGGCGCGAACCCCGATGTCGGACGCACCTCCGCCGAGGACCACAAATCCGAGATCGAGGACTGCCTGAAGGGCGCCGACATGGTCTTCGTCACCGCGGGTGAGGGCGGTGGAACCGGCACCGGAGCCGCCCCCGTGGTGGCCAACATCGCGAAGAAGGCCGGCGCGCTGACCGTCGGTGTGGTCACCCGCCCGTTCCGTTTCGAGGGGCGTCGCCGCACCAAGCAGGCCATGGAGGGGATCGAGGCCCTGCGTGCCGTCTGTGACACCCTCATCGTCATCCCGAACGACCGGCTGCTGCAGCTCGGCGACCTCAACCTGTCCATGATGGAGGCGTTCCGCACGGCCGATGAGGTCCTGCACAACGGCGTCCAGGGCATCACCAACCTCATCACCACGCCCGGTGTGGTCAACGTCGACTTCGCGGACGTCCGCTCCGTCATGGCCGACGCCGGTTCCGCACTCATGGGCATCGGCTCCGCCAGCGGGGACAACCGCGCGGTCGAGGCCACGGAGCAGGCCATCAACTCCCCGCTCCTCGAGTCCACGATGGAAGGTGCCCAGGGCGTTCTGCTGAGCTTCGCCGGTGGTTCCGACCTGGGCCTCCAGGAGGTCAACGAGGCCGCCGCGCTCGTCGAGGAGAAGGCGGACGAGGACGCCAACATCATCTGGGGAACCATCATCGACGACAATCTCGGCGACGAGGTCCGTGTCACCGTCATCGCCGCGGGGTTCGACTTCGACCAGGCCTCCGCGGAGAAGAACGGGCAGGCCGCGACCCCGTCCCGCGCCGCCCAGACCCCGCCCGCCCCGGCCCCGGAGCCGAGCCGCAGCCAGTCACTGTTCGGCGGTGACGACCGAGACGAGGAACGCCCCGTGGACCGCGAGTCGGCCGACCACGTCGAGAGCTCCAACTACGACCAGCGGGCGGACTCCGCCCGGCACCGGCTCGGTTCCGAGCGTGCCGCGTCGGACCGTCCAGGACACGGCATGTTCACCAGCTCGCGGGGTCGCCGCGACGAGATCGACGACGTCGACGATCTGGACGTGCCGGACTTCCTCCGCTGACGGGTCCGGAGCATGGATCAGAATCCCGACGGCCCCGGCACCGACATCGCGCGGCGCCCGGTGCGCAAGGTCTTCACGACCCGCACCGGTGGCGCCTCGAGGGGGGCGTTCGCGTCCTTCAACCTCGCCGACCATGTCGGTGACGACCCCGCGGCCGTGACCGCCAACCGGGAGCGTCTCGCCCGATCCATCGGGCTGCCGCCCGACCGGATCGTCTGGATGGAGCAGCTGCACACCCCGACCGTCACGGTCGTGCGTGGACCGTGGGAGGAGCCGGTGCCCGCCACTGACGCACTGGTGACCACGGTCCGGGGCCTCGCCCTCGCGGTCCTCACCGCCGACTGTGTCCCGCTGCTCATCAGCGACCATGATGCGGGGGTCATCGCCGCGGTCCACGCCGGAAGGATCGGTGCACGCAACGGGATCGTCCCACGGACCGTCCAACGCATGACCGAGCTCGGCGCACGGCCCGGACACCTCCACGTGTGGATGGGGGCCGCCGCGAGCGGCGTGAACTACGAACTGCCGGAACCGATGCTGGCGGACCTCGAATCGAGGCTCCCCGGGATCCGCACACGTACGGCGAAGGGCACCTGGGGGGCGGACCTGAGGATCGGCATCTCCCGCCAACTGGAGGAACTCGGCGTCACCCGCATCGACGCCGATCTCCGGTGCACGGTCGCCGACCGTGCGTTCTTCTCCCACCGCAGGGAGGGGACGACCGGTCGTCAGGCCGGTGTCATCTGGATGCCGGAGGAGGACCGGTGACGCGTGCTGAAGACCTGGCGCACCGGCTCGGCGCGGTCCGCGCGGCGATCCGCTCGGCCGCCCGTGACTCCGGGCGTGATCCGGAGGAGATACGGCTGCTGCCGGTGACGAAGTTCCACCCGGCCTCCGATGTCGGGATCCTGCGCGGCCTCGGCGTCGATGCCGTGGGGGAGAACCGGGTCCAGGACGCCGTGGAGAAGGCCACCCGGTTTCCGGACGTGGCCGTCCACCTCATCGGACAGATACAGACCAACAAGGCCAACGCCGCCTGCCGGGTCGCCGCCGCGGTCCACTCACTCGACAGCGTGCGGCTGGCCCGCGCCCTCGAACGCGGCACGGCACTGGCGATCGACCGCGGCCAACGCCGCGACGCGCCGCTGCCCGTACTCGTCCAGTTGAGCTTCGACGGAGACCCGACCCGTGGGGGAGTACCCGAATCCGGGGTCCCCGAGCTCCTCGACGCACTGTCGGGATGCCCGAACCTGGTGCTCTCCGGGGTCATGTGCGTACCACCGCTGGGAAGTGAGCCCGCCGAGGTGTTCGCCTCGGCCTCGGACCTCCGGGACCGTCTCGCCGCCGGGGCGAAGCGGCCGATGGAGCTGTCCGCGGGTATGTCCGGGGATCTCGCCGAAGCCGTCGCGGCGGGTTCGACAATCGTGCGTGTCGGTACCGCCATTCTCGGGCCCCGTGGATAGGGTGGGGACAAACCGCAGTGGGAGATCACCCGGAGGACGTGCCAACCGGCGTCCCTTGAGAAGCAAAGGAAAGTACATGTCGAGTGTCAAGAAGTTCAAGGAGTTCTTCGGACTGGCGCCCTACGAGGAGGGGCCGCACGATGCGGCGTACTACCGTGACGAAGTCGACTACGATGACACCGCCACCCCCGGGGACGGCTACGCTCCCGCGAACCGGGGAACCGGTCGCGGTTACGGCTACACGGCGGCCCGGACCAGCTACGAACCCAGGTCCTACGCCCCGACCATCGTCCCCGTCCGCCTCGTCAGCTTCAAGCAGTGCACCCGGGTGGGCGAGCCCTTCCGCGCCGGCGACGCCGTGGTGATCGACCTGAATGCGATGGACCGTGACGAGGCGCGGCGCGTCATCGACTTCGCGGCCGGACTCGTCTTCGCGCTCCGCGGGGAGATGCGCAAGCTCTCCCCGCTGACCTTCGCGCTGATCCCCGACGATGTCGAGGTCTCGATCGCCGAGCTCGAGGACGCCGCGGGTCTCCGCTGATCCCCGTTCCCCCCGATCGGCACATCCCGTCGGGGCCCGGTGCCTTCCGCGGCCGATGCACCCCCGTAGTCCCGGTGAACCCGGCCGGATGCGGGGGTGTCGCGTGTCCGGCCCCTGATCCGATAGGCTCGGACCGGTGAACTCAATCATCCTGATTCTTCTGCTGCTTCTCCGGATCTACAGCTACATTCTCGTGCTGCGGATCATCGTCGAGATGATTCACTCGTTCTCCCGGAATTTCCGGCCACCGAGCTGGTTCGCCTATGTCGCCGAACCCCTGTTCGTCCTGACCGATCCGCCGGTCAAGGCACTGCGCCGGGTGGTCCCTCCCCTCCGCATGGGAAATGTCGCTCTCGACATGTCGATCATCGTCCTCTTCCTCATCCTCTGGTTGGCGGCGTTGGCTCTCCGGCTGATGCTGAGCTGACCGTCACGGGAATTCCGTGTCGGGGTAATTCCCGCAGGGAGAGATTCCCGGGAGATTCCGACACGGTGAAGTGTCCAGGTACACTTTCGCGATAATTAGAAGTAATATCGGGTCAGTCAATGAACCGCAGATGACCACTGTGGGCACCAGGGGCCCGATACAACGAAGTTTCACCAGGGTCCACCAACGAGCGAAGGGAACCGTCCATGCCGCTGACTCCAGCCGACGTGCACAATGTCGCTTTCAGCAAACCGCCGATCGGAAAGCGTGGCTACAACGAGGACGAGGTCGACCAGTTCCTCGACATGGTCGAAGACACCCTCGGTCGTCTGATCGACGAGAAGGAAGACCTGCAGCAGCGGGTCGAGGAAGCGAACAACGAACTGAAGCAGGCCGGTTCCGGCTCTGCCGGCGTGGATGAGAACGCGCTCCGTTCGAAGATCGAGAACGAACTCCGGGCGGAGTACGAGCGCAAGCTCTCTGAAGCGAACGAAGCCACCAAGAAGGCCCGTAGCGAAGCGGAGCAGGCGCGCAAGGCCGCCGCGGACGCCCGGGCTGAGGCCGACAAGGCCGCCAAGGCTTCTTCCGCTGCTCCCGCAGCCGCCCCCGCCGCTTCCAGCGCCGACAGTCAGGTGCAGGCTGCCCGGGTCCTCGGGCTCGCACAGGAGGTCGCCGACCGCATCCAGGCGGACGCCCGGACCGAGTCGAAGTCCATGCTCGACGAGGCGCACGCCGCCGCCGAGAAGGAACTCTCCGCGGCGACGCAGAAGTCGAAGGCACTGGTCGCCAACGCCGAGAAGCAGGCCTCCGAGAAGCTCTCGAAGGCCAACGCCGAGGCCGAGCAGAAGGTCAGCCAGGCCAACTCCCGCGCGGAATCGCTCGTGAGCGAGGCGACGAAGAAGGCCGACACCATGGTCGCGGAGGCGAAGCGGACCTCCGAGTCCATGGTCTCCGACGCCAACGCACAGGCCGAGGCACAGCTCAAGCAGGCCAAGGACAAGGCCGACGCGCTGCAGTCCGACGCCGAGCGGAAGCACACCGAGATCATGGCCACGGTGAAGAACAAGCAGTCCGTCCTGGAGGCCCGCATCGCCGAGCTCCGGACCTTCGAGCGGGAGTACCGTACCCGCATGAAGACCTTCCTCGAGAGCCAGCTCGAGGAGCTGTCGAGCCGTGGCTTCGCGGCCCCCAACGGTGGCGACAACGAGGGCAAGGCCCAGTAGCCCACCACGCGTTTCACCCAGACGACAGGTCTCTCCCGGACGATGAACGCTCGGGGGAGGGCTGTCGTCTTTCGCTTGCCCGTCCACCCCGTCGAGAAGGAAAACCATGCTGATCGCCGCCCTCATCACCGCCCTGATCGGGTTCGGGCTCCTCGTGATGACCGTCCAGTCAGGGTCGGACGTCTACTCCTGGCTGCTCATCGTCGACGCCGCGGTGGGACTGGGATTCCTCGTCGCGGACATCGTGATCAAACGCCGACGACGGCGGGACCCGCCGGAGGATTGATCGGCGGACCTAGTGCGTTATACTGTCCCCACGCTGTGTTCCCCTCACCCGGGATCACGCCAGGCAGCGATCCGGCCATCACCGGGGAGCCATCCGGAAGAACAGATCCCGCGGTCACGGCACCGTGGGTCCCAGTAGAGCCGGACGGGTGGGACCGTGACAGACCTTCTCGAAGACAATCAAGTGGGGCACCCCGAAGGTGCCCAAGCAGGGTGGTACCGCGTGCCGGTTGATCCGGGGCGTCCCCGCACACGATGAGCACCTTTTAATTGATTGTCCTCGAACGCAAGGAGCGTTGAACGCCCATGAATAACCCAGTTGGCGGTGTCTACCCGAAGGTGGATCTCACCGGAGGCTCCACCCGTTTCCCCGACATGGAGAAGTCGGTGCTCGACTTCTGGCGTGCCGATGGAACCTTCCGTCAGTCCATCGACCAGCGGGACGGTGCGCCCGAGTACGTCTTCTACGACGGACCGCCCTTCGCCAACGGCCTCCCGCACTACGGACACCTGCTCACCGGCTACGTCAAGGACATCGTCCCCCGGTTCCAGACGATGCGCGGGAAGCGCGTCGAACGGGTCTTCGGCTGGGACTGCCACGGCCTGCCCGCTGAGCTCGAGGCCGAGAAGCAGCTCGGCATCAAGGACAAGGGCGAGATCGAGTCCATGGGACTCGAGAAGTTCAACGAGTACTGCGCCTCCTCCGTCCTGCGCTACACCGAGGAGTGGAAGGACTACGTCACCCGGCAGGCTAGGTGGGTGGACTTCGACAACGGATACAAGACCATGGACTCGGACTTCATGGAGTCCGTCATGTGGGCGTTCAAGGAGCTCTACGACAAGGGCTTGATCTACCAGGGCTTCCGTGTTCTGCCGTATTCCTGGGCCGAGCACACGCCCCTGTCCAACCAGGAGACCCGTCTCGACGACTCCTACAAGATGCGGCAGGACCCGACCCTGACGATCACGATGCCGCTCACCGGTGCACTCGAGGGATCGGCCGCGGAGAAGACGCTGGCCGAGCACCCCGAGCTCGCCGACGCCGCGGCGATCGCATGGACGACCACCCCCTGGACGCTGCCCTCCAACGCGGCGCTGGCCGTCAACCCCGGCGTCGACTACGTACTGGCCAGGATCGGCGAGTCGGGCCACGCCGACTTCGCCGGCCGGAAGATCCTCCTCGCCCAGGCCCTCGTCGGCGCGTACGCCAAGGAACTCGGCGAGGACCATGAGGTGCTGGCGACCTTCCCGGGCTCGGACCTGGTGGGCTTCACCTACGAGCCCATCTTCACGTTCTTCCCCGTGGAGAACGGATTCCGGATCCTCGAGGCGGAGTACGTCACCACCGAGGACGGCACCGGAATCGTCCACCAGGCCCCCGCCTTCGGTGAGGACGACATGATGATCTGCCAGGCCAATGACGTCGAGGTCGTCGTCCCGGTTGACCTGGACGGTAAGTTCACCGCCCAGGTGCCCGACTACGAGGGCATGCTCGTCTTCGACGCGAACAAGGACATCATCCGGGATCTCAAGGCCCGGGGCAGGGTCCTGCGGCACCAGACCATCGAGCACTCCTACCCGCACTCCTGGCGCTCCGGCGAGCCGCTGATCTACATGGCGCTGCCGAGCTGGTTCGTCGCGGTCACCAAGTTCCGCGACCGGATGGTCGAGCTGAACCGCGAGGAGATCGAGTGGATGCCGTCCCACATCCGGGACGGACAGTTCGGCAAGTGGCTCGAGGGCGCGCGCGACTGGAACATCTCCCGCAACCGCTACTGGGGCTCCCCGATCCCCGTGTGGGTGTCCGACTCCGAGGAGTACCCCCGCATCGACGTGTACGGCTCACTCGACGAACTCGAACGCGACTTCGGTCGTCGACCCGAGTCCCTGCATCGCCCGCACATCGACGAACTCACCCGCCCGAACCCCGACGACCCCACGGGGAAGTCCACCATGCGCCGCGTTCCCGAGGTGCTGGACTGCTGGTTCGAGTCCGGTTCCATGAGCTTCGCGCAGAAGCACTACCCCTTCGAGAACAAGGACTGGGTGGAGACCCACTGGCCGGCGGACTTCATCGTCGAGTACTCGGGACAGACCCGCGGCTGGTTCTACACCATGCACGTCCTGTCCACCGCGCTGTTCGACAAGCCCGCCTTCCGGAAGTGCGTCGCCCACGGCATCGTGCTCGGCGATGACGGACTGAAGATGAGCAAGTCGAAAGGCAACTACCCGAACGTCAACGAGGTCTTCGACCGTGACGGATCCGACGCGATGCGCTGGTTCCTGATGAGCTCGCCGATCCTGCGTGGCGGCAACCTCATCGTCACCGAGCAGGGCATCCGCGAGGGCGTCCGGCAGGCGCTGCTGCCGATGTGGAACGCCTACAGCTTCCTGCAGCTGTACTCCTCGAAGCCCGCGGAGTGGTCCACCGGCTCCGACAACGTCCTCGACCGGTACATCCTGGCCAAGCTGCACAACCTCGTCACGAACGTCCGGGACGCCCTCGACGGTACGGACATCGCCCGCGCCTGCGACGAGGTCCGCTGGTTCTGTGACGCCCTCACCAACTGGTACGTGCGCCGGTCCAGGGAGCGGTTCTGGGCCGGTGACACCGAGCACCCCGAGGCGTTCAACACCCTCTACACCGTGCTCGAGACACTGACCCGCGTCGCTGCCCCGCTGCTCCCCATGGTCACCGAGGTCATCTGGCGGGGTCTCACCGGAGGCCGCTCCGTCCACCTCACCGACTACCCGGACCCCGACGACTTCCCCGTCGACGAGGACCTCGTCCGCGCCATGGATCAGATCCGGGGAGTGTGCTCCGCGGCGAGCTCCGTGCGCAAGTCCCACAAGCTGCGCAACCGGCTGCCGTTGCCGAGGCTCACGGTGGCGATGCCGGAGTCCAAACTGCTCGCACCGTTCACCTCCATCCTGCGTGACGAGGTCAACGTCAAGGAGGTCACCCTCACCGACGACGTCGATTCGGTCGGCCGCTTCGAGGTCGTCGTCAACGCCCGCGAGGCCGGACCGCGTCTCGGGAAGGACGTCCAGCGCGTGATCAAGGCGGTGAAGTCCGGTCACTACACCCGGGAAGGGGACACCGTCGTCGCGGACGGCGTCGAGCTGAAGGCCAACGAGTACACCGAGCGCCTCAAGGCCGCCGACCCGGAGTCCACCGCCCAGGTCGACGGAGCCGAGGGTCTGGTCGTCCTCGATCTGACGGTCACCCCGGAGCTCGAGGCCGAGGGCTGGGCGGCGGACATCGTCCGTGGCCTGCAGGACGCCCGCAAGTCCAGCGGTTTCGAGGTCTCCGACCGGATCACCGTCGAGCTCTCGGTCCCCGCAGACAAGCTGGAGTGGGCGGAGCGTCACCGCGAGCTCATCGCCGGGGAGGTTCTCGCCACCGGTTTCGAGGTCCGCACCGGGGATCTCACCGGCGACGTGCACGACATCATCTCCGGGGTCACCGCGGTGGTGGCGAAGGCCTGATACACCCACCCCACGAAAAGCCGGGCACCCGGGGTCATTTCCCCGGGTGCCCGGCCCGTTCCGGACCGCCGGACGGCAGATGGGCCCGGCCGGTCATTCGCCCACATGTTCGTTTCGCGATACGCTGGCCCCCATGCAACGGTGGGTGCTGCACGTCGACATGGATGCGTTCTACGCCTCCGTCGAACAGCTGACCCGTCCCACGCTCCGGGGCCGTCCCGTACTGGTCGGTGGTGTCTCGGGGCGGGGGGTCGTGGCCGGTGCGTCCTACCAGGCGCGCGCCTTCGGGGCGCACTCCGCGATGCCCATGCACCAGGCGAAGAAACTCGTCGGTTTCGGGGCGGTGGTGATCACGCCGCGCGGAAAGGTCTATTCGGCCGCCTCACGACGGGTGTTCGAGGTGATCCGGAGGCACGCGGGGACCATCGAGCAGCTCTCCATCGACGAGGCATTCATGGAACCGCCGGACCTGGTGGGTGCGACCCCGGACGAGGTCCGGGACTGGGCGGAGAACCTCCGCGCGGAGGTGAAGGCCGAGACCGGGCTCCCGTGCTCGATCGGTGCGGGCTCCGGCAAGCAGTACGCGAAGATCGGCTCGGGGGAGGCGAAACCCGACGGCGTCTACGTCATCCCCGTCGAGAGACAGCGCGAGATGCTCGATCCGCTGCCCGTCCGGAAGCTGTGGGGGATCGGGCCGGTCGCCGAAGCCAAACTCCATCAGCTCGGGGTGGACACCATCGCGGACTTCGCCGCGATGACCGAGGCCGAGGTCCGGATAAGCCTCGGGTCAACGGCGGGGGTCGCCCTGTGGCGTCTCGCGCGCGGCCATGACGACCGGCCGGTGGCCCCCCGCGCCGTCGCGAAACAGATCTCCTCGGAGCGCACCTACCCGAAGGACCTGACCACGGTCGCGGAGGTGGACGACGCCATCGACCGGGCTGCCGCGGGTGCCCACCGTCGACTCCTCGCCGACGGACGTGGCGCCCGGACGGTCACCGTGAAACTGAAGATGGCCGACTTCCGTACGGAGTCCCGCTCGCAGTCCCTGCCGTACACGACCGACGAGAAGGCCACCCTCGTGGCCGTGGCCCACAACCTGGCCCGCTACCCGAACGAGGTCGGCCCGGTCCGGTTGGTCGGGGTGAGTTTCTCCGGGCTCGAACACGCCCGCCAGAACGTCCTCTTCCCGGAGCTCGACCAGCGGATCACGGTTCCCGAACCGGACGCCGACTACGAGGTCGGCGTGCGCGGTTCCGCCAATGAGTCACCGGTGTTGACCGTGACGGAACCCGCCCCCGAATCGCGGTGGAAGGCGACCCAGGACGTCCACCACCCCGAGTACGGGCACGGCTGGGTGCAGGGGGCGGGCCACGGGATCGTCTCGGTCCGCTTCGAGACCCGGACCACCGAACGGGGCAGGACCCGGAACTTCGACGAGAACGATCCACGTCTCCGCGCGGCGGACCCGCTCGACTCCCTGGACTGGGATGACTGGTTCGCGGCCCCGGACGACGAAGGCGTCGATGGATGACGGCCGCAGTCCCATCTCCGGGGAGGGGGAGGGGATGGGAATGTCAGGCGACTCCCGGGCGATGCGGAGTGTGACGCACCACCGGGAGCCCCGGGACGGGAAGAGTCCCGGCCGCGAAGCCCGGCTGCTGCAGGGTTGTGACTCACCTGCTGTGGAAATGAAGTAGAGTTTTCCGCATACTCGGCCGGGTGGACCGTGATCCGACCGGTGGAGCCCGAGGCAACGCGCACATGAGGAGATCCGATGACTGGCAAAGACCCGTCCCGACCCGAATACGGGCAGCCTTCCGGCGAAGGATCCTCCGCGGAGGGCGCGGTAGAGTCGAACGCACACACCCCACTGGGGTGGGAGGATTCCCACACCTCGGATCCGGGTGCCGGGGACACGTCGCAGTCGGGGGACTGGTGGGCCGCCGGGTATGGTCCGCAGGCGTCGGGATACGACCAGCTGTCCGGGGGATGGGACGCCGCGGCGTCCGACTCCTCCCCGTCGGCCGCGGATCCCGTGGAGACACCATCGTCGTACGACGGGGGGTATTCGCCGTACGACGCGCAGGCGCAGACCGCGGACCCGCGGGATCCGGCGTACGGCGGACAGATCAGCGCGTACGAACCGCCGAACCCCGGGTACGGGGCCCGGACCATGGGGTACAACCAGTTCGGTGTGGAGCAGAAATCCTGGGTGGTGGCTGTCCTGCTCTGCCTGTTCTTCGGGGAGCTCGGCATCCACAACTTCTACATCGGGCAGAAACAGACCGGGATCGTACAGCTCGCGTTGTACGGCGGCGCCTTCCTGATCTTCCTGATCACCTTCGGATTCGGGTTCTTCCTCCTGATTCCGTCCGTCATCTGGAAGTTCGTCGACCTGATCAAGCTGTTGACCGGGTCGATCTCCACGGACGCGCAGGGGATCCCGTTGAAGCGGTGACCGGCCGGGGTCGGATCAGAACAGGGTCGCCGGATGGCGTCCGGAGGCGATCGCGATCGCGAGCAGGACCCTCGCCTGTGCGGAACGGAAGTAGGTTGAGCCGACCGCGCCGAGGGAATTCAACGTTGCCCCGCCGCCCGCGCCGCCGTAGCTTCCGCGGACCTCTCCGCGGGGAACCCGGGTGCTGATCACGACGGGAAGTCCGTCGCGCAGCGCGTCGCCCACCGCGGCGGCGAGTCCCGTCCCTATGTTCCCCGACCCCATCGCCTCGATGACGAGGCCGTCCGCACCCGCGGAGCGGGCGGAGTCGACGAGCTCCCGCGGTGCACCGGGGTAGGCGTGGATGATGTGGACGACCACGTCCGCGAGATCCACCGCCGGAACCACGTCCGCCCGGGTGGGTTCCTCGGGCGCGTTCGTGGCGAACGCGAGCTCATCGGTGGTGTGCCACTTCACCGCACCGCGTGCGGGGAGAACCGCCCGGCCGAACACGATGAGGACCCCGATCCCGCGGGCGGTCGGGGAGGTGACGACGTTGACCGCGTCCAGCAGATTCAGCGGGCCGTCCGAATCCGGATGGTCGTGGGGGAGTTGTGCCCCGGTGAGCACGACCGGCCGGTCGTCCGCGTGGAACGTGTCGAGGGCGACCGCGGTCTCCTCCATCGAGTCCGTGCCGTGGGTGACCACGACGCCGGCGATCTCCGGATCGGCCAGCGCATCCTCCACAGCGCGCCGGATCTCGTCGATGTCGGCGAAGGTCATCGAGGAGGAGTCCAACCGGTTGAGCTCACGGACGTCGAACGCCACGTCCGAGGCCTCGAACCGGGCGGCGACCGGTGCGAGGAGCTCGGATCCCGCCACCGTGGGGAGCAGAACCCCGTCCGGGTCGGTGGTGCACGCGATCGTCCCGCCGGTCGTGATCACCACGATCCTCTTCGGGGAACTGTCGGGGGAACCTGGGTTTTCGTGCTGCTCGTTCATGGGAACAAGACTGCCACATCCGGAGGACGAAATCGGCGGAGTCCATTGGTGGGTGATGATACCCCGTAACCACTGCCACTTGCGTAACTTCTGTTTACATCAGCCACACTGTTAGGATCAGTGTCGCGTACGCCCGCCACGGAATCCGCCGCGCGCGCAGAAACGACTGGCGCAGTCATGACCGTCGACCCCGACGCGTCCGACCGTGGACACTGGACGAGGTACCGGGCGACCTACCCCATGAGGAGACAACGTGAAAACTCTCAAGCATCTGGCCCCCGCAGCAGCGGTGGTCGCGGCACTGTCGCTCGCCGCATGTTCCGGCGACGAAGCAGCGGACAGCACGTCCGGTCCCGCATCCTCCAGCGCGGCACCGACTTCCGCCGCTGCAGGGACCACGGAGCAGCCGACCGCCGAGGAACTCAACGCCATTCTCGCAACGGCGACCGATCCCGCAGCCTCCGTCGAGGACAAGATCCGCACCGTCCAGGGAGGGGAGAACGCCCCCGAACTGTTCGAGACGATGACCCGTTCCAAGCAGGAGTCGGGCGCCGACTTCCAGGTGGTTCCCCCGGTCCTCCCGGGATACGAGAACGGTACCGTCCTCGCCACCGTGAACTTCACCCTCCCGGACCGGCCGAGCCAGGTCGCCGAGAACGTCGAGTTCGTCTATGTCGACGGTACGTGGCAGCTCTCCCAGAGCTGGGCGTGCACCCTCATCACCAACACCGTCCCCCCGGAGCAGGTTCCGCCGATGTGCCTCGAGACCGGCTCCGAAGAGGTGCCCCCGCTCGACCCGGCCGCACCCGCCGAGGCTCCGGCTGAGGCACCGGCCGGAGAAGCCCCGGCCCAGTAGTCGATCAGTGTCGCCGCCACACCGGCGGCGACACGCACCGCGCCCGGTCCCACCTTCGGAGGAAGGGGGACCGGGCGCGGTGCGTGTCCGGGCTCAGTCGAAGTGGATCGCGGAGTGGCTGTCCTGGACCACCCGGACTTCGGACCCGTCCCCGGTGTAGATGATCCGGGTGGTGAAGGCGACGCCACCGGAGCGCGGCAGCGGATCGTCGAGATCGAGTTCCAGGTGCCCGGCGGAGGAGGTCTCCGCGCTCTCGACGCGCAACTCGCCGGCGGCGCCATCGGAGTCCCCCTGCGGTGCCAGCGCGTCGAGGGACAGCGCACCGATGCTGGGGCGCTGATCCACCTCGACATCCAGTCCCACGCTCCGGCCGTCGAGCTCGGTGAGCGTGTAGGTCACCGTCTGCAGCATGGTGGTCGAGCCGGTGATCCGGCTCTCGACGGTCCACCGTGCGCCCGGGCCCACCGGCTCGTCGGGGAACACCACCGCGAGGGTTACGAGATTGCCCAACCTGGACTCCATCCCCGCGCGCCCGATGTCCGATGCCGAATCCGGGGCGTGCAGGGACATCGTGACCGGCTTGCCCGACGGGGTCGTCGCGTAACTCACGGTGAAACCGTCGGCTCCCGCGAGTTCGGCGTCCCAGTCGATGTCGGGGTCCTCCCCGGAACCCAGCGTCGTCGCTTCACCGGTGAACCGGGGCGCCCCCGCGATCACCGTGACCCGGCGGGTCGCACCCGTCTCACCCGCCGTGACCTTCTCGCCGTCCACCGAACGCACCGTGGCCTGCGCGTCGACGTTGAGTACGGGGAGACCGTCCGGTTCCGCGGGAGGGTGGGGTTGCGTTCCGGTACCGGAGTCGACGAGCGTGGTGAAGCCACCGCCGAACCTCACCGGGAGTTCCTGCCTCGGAGCGTCCGCGTCCGGGACCCCGTAGGAGAGGACCTGCTGGGCGGATCCCGGATCGAGGAGGGTGACGCGGGGCGGGTCGAGGTCGATACGGACGGTGTCTCCGTTTGTCCGGCCGCCCGACTGCGTCTCCGGATCCGGGCCGTCGCTGCCGCCGGAGCAGGCGACGAGTGCGGTCGCCGTCGCGGCGGCGACGCAGAACGTGCGGATACGGCGTTTAGTCTTGCTTGGGGAGAGTCTCACCCCGCCAACGGTACCGCGCCCCGGGACGGTGGGCGATCGAGTGGGTTTTGCGGCGGTTTTGGGGGAAGATGGTCATCGTGACTGACAAGGCGACTGACAAGGTGAGGCGAAACAGGGGTTATCTGGTGTTCACGATCGTGGTGATCGTCGTCGCCGCTGCCGTGGACCAACTCTCCAAGGCACTGATCCTCGCCGGGATGGAACCCGGCGAGGCCGTGCCACTCATCGGCGACTGGTTCCGGTTCCACTTGGTGTTCAATCCCGGGGCCGCATTCTCCTTCGGGACCTCGTTCACGTGGGTCTTCACCGCCATCCAGCTGATCTTCGTCGTGGGGATCCTCTGGAACTCGCCCCGCGTGGACGGGCGGCTCGCGGCCCTCGGACTCGCACTCGTCGCCGGCGGTGCGGCCGGCAACCTCACCGACCGGCTGTTCCGGGATCCCGGATTCTTCGTCGGGCATGTCGTCGACTTCATCTCGGTGGGGGACTTCGCGGTGTTCAACGTGGCGGACTCCTGCATCACCGTCGGGGTCGTCGTGTTCCTCCTGTCCGCGCTGCTGGACGCCCGCACCGGGTCGCGGGCCACGGAGGTGACCGCATGACCCGCCCCTCCCGCCAACTCCCCGTCCCCGACGGTCTCGCCGGTATGCGCGTCGACGCCGGACTGGCGAAGCTCCTCGGACTGTCCCGCACCACGGTCGCCGATCTGGCCGCGGCCGGTGACGTACTCGTCGGTGGGCGTGCGGTCGGGAAATCCGACCGGTTGACCGCCGGGGACTGGCTGGATGTCACGCTGCCAGAGTCCGAGCGCCCCCTGCTTCCCCGGGAGGAACTCGTCGAGGGCATGGACATCCTCTACTCCGACGATGACGTCATCGCCGTGAACAAGCCCGTCGGTGTCGCCGCGCACCCGACCGTCGGTTGGGAGGGGCCGACCGTGGTGGGCGGACTCGCCGCCGCCGGTTTCCGGATCTCCACCTCGGGCCCACCGGAACGCAAGGGCATCGTGCAGCGTCTCGACGTCGGTACCTCCGGTGTCATGGTCGTCGCCGCCAGCGAGCGGGCCTACACCCACCTCAAGCGTGCGTTCCGGGACCGTACCGTGACCAAGACCTACCACGCGCTCGTGCAGGGCCACCCCGATCCGTCGACGGGCACCATCGAGGCGCCCATCGGCAGGCATCCTTCGGCGGGCTGGCGGTTCTGCGTGCGGAGCGACGGCAAGCACTCGGTGACCCACTACTCGACGATCGAGGCGTTCCGTGAGGCCTCGCTCCTCGACGTCCACCTCGAGACCGGCCGCACCCACCAGATCCGGGTCCACTTCTCCGCGCTGCACCATCCCTGTTGCGGCGACCCGATGTACGGCTCGGACCCGAACCTCAGCAGACGGCTAGGCCTCGACCGCCAGTGGCTGCACGCCGTCTCCCTCGGCTTCACCCACCCGGCCGATGGTCGGGCGATGGAGATCGTCTCGCCGTACCCGGATGACCTGCAGCAGGCGCTGGACATCCTGCGGCAGGCATAGGACACGGGAACGGGGGAACTGGCATGAGCATGGACGTGGACCGGATCCGGACGGGCGTCGCGGTGGTCAGCATCGCCGCACTCGTCGGTGCCGTCGCCTGGCTGTCCACCTCGGACCGGGTGGCGAAACCGATGCCCGTCAACGGGGATGTCCTCGGCCGGGACCACGGTGAGTCGCTGGAGGACTACCGGGTCCGGGCCGCAGACAGTCTCGCGACGGCCCCGGATGATGACGAGGGCTTCGCTCTCGTGACGTTCCGGGAACCGCAGCCCGCCGCGGATGCGGCACGGGTCCTGGAGCAGGCCGACATCGGGCGGGTCAACGCGCTCGTCCTGGATGGTGCGGTCCCCGTGGCGCTGCCCGAACCCACCGGTGCGGAAGGGCGGGAAGAGGTGTTCGACCGCACCCTGAACCTCATCGGACACTCCCTCGGCGACGGCGGCACTCTGCCGGACCGGCGGTTGCGTGGCGTGGTCGTCTGGGACGACGGGACCGCGCTCCGTGTCCTCGCCGGGGAACCGGAGGTGCTCGCGGTCGAGGTGCTGCCCCCGGATGCTGCGTGGGGCCGGATCGGGGTTCAGCCGGTGGTCAGACCGGAGTGACATCCTCCACTGCGGGAGCCGCGCGACGCCTGGACCGCTGCTGCGCCACGAGGTCACCGAGGTAGATCGCCACCGAGACCCAGATGATGCAGAAACCCACCCACCGCACGGGGGAGAGCGTCTCATCGACGATGAGCACCGCCCACAGCATCTGGATCGACGGCGTCATGTACTGGAGCATGCCGATCGTCGCCAGCGGGATGCGGCTGGCGGCCATCCCGAACAACAGCAACGGAACGGCGGTCACGATCCCGGTGCTCATCAGCATCAGCGTGTGGCCCGTGCCGTATCCGGTGAAGGTGCCCCCACCGCGGACACCGAGGAAAACGAGGTACCCGACCGCGAGGGGGAGGAGCACGAGGGTCTCCCCGGCGAGGGAGGCCGTCGCCGGGACACCGACCCGCTTCTTGAGCAGACCGTAGGCGCCGAAGGTCACGGCGAGTGTCAGCCCGAGCAGCGGCGGCTCACCGCCGACGACCGTGAGGATGAGCACCGCGACGACCGCGATCGCCACCGAGACCTTCTGCGCCGGGCGCAGCCGTTCCTTCAGGAAGATCATGCCCATCGCGACACTGACGAGAGGATTGATGAAGTAGCCGAGAGCCGCCTCCGAGACGTGCCCGGTGTTGACCGCGATTACGTAGACCAGCCAGTTCAACGCGATGAGCACCGCCGCGCCGGCGATCGTCCCCCAGGTCCTGCGGTCCGCCCGGCGCAGGACCGGGATGCCGCGGGTCACGCCGAGGACGAGGAACATCACGAGCGCGGTCCACACGATGCGGTGCGCCAGGATCTCCAGCGGCGAGGCGGGTTTCAGCAGCGGGAAGTAGGCGGCGAAGGAACCCCAGAGCAGGTAGGCGAGAACCCCGAATATCATTCGGAACACACTACCCGTGTCGGCCCCGGTGACCCACAGGCGTTCCACGGATACGCGAACGACACCGTTGTCACCCACGGGGTGGGGCCGTGACCTGGGGCCCTCGCCGGGGGTCCGTCCGGCGGATAGACTAAGCGCCCATGAGCGGTTCCTCCTTCGTCCACCTGCACAACCACACGGAATACTCCATGCTCGACGGCATGGCCAAGGTGGACCTGCTCGCCGAGGAGGTCGCCCGACAGAAGATGCCCGCGGTCGGCATGACCGACCACGGCAACATGTTCGGCTCGGATGCGTTCTACCACGCCATGACCGACGCCGGCATCAAACCGATCATCGGTATCGAGGCGTATCTCGCCCCCGAATCCCGGTTCAACAAGCAGCGCATCCGCTGGGGTGAGCCCCACCAGAAATCCGACGACGTTTCGGCCTCCGGTGCGTATCTGCACCAGACGATGATCGCGGAGAACGCCACCGGGCTGCGCAACCTCTTCTATCTGTCGTCGATGGCGTCCTACGAGGGACAGCTCGGCAAGTGGCCCCGTATGGACGCCGATCTCATCGCCGAGAACGCCACCGGCATCATCGCCACCACAGGTTGTCCCTCCGGAGACGTCCAGACCCGTCTGCGCCTGGGGCAGTTCGACCAGGCGCTCGAGGCCGCGGCGATGTGGCAGGACATCTACGGCCGGGACAACTACTTCCTCGAGCTGATGGACCACGGGATCGACATCGAGACCCGTGTGCGCCGCGAACTGCTGGAGATCGGCAAGCGCCTCGACCTGCCGCCGTTGGTGACCAACGACTGCCACTACGTCGTCAAGGACCAGGCCAAGGCCCACGAGGCCATGCTCTGCGTGCAGACCGGCAAGACCCTGCACGACGAGGACCGGTTCAAGTTCGGCGGCGACGGCTACTACATCAAGTCCGCCGCGGAGATGCGCTCCATGTGGGATGACACCGTCCCGGGGGCCTGTGACAACACCCTGCTCATCGCGGAGCGCGTCCAGGACTACAGCGAACTCTGGACGCCGCACACCCACGACCGCATGCCCATCGCCACCGTCCCCGACGGATACACCCCCACCTCCTGGCTCACCCACGAGGTGATGGAGGGGCTGAAGGAACGGTTCGACGGTGGTCAGGTGCCGCAGGCCTATCTCGACCGCGCGACGTACGAGATCGACGTCATCGACGGCAAGGGCTACCCCTCCTACTTCCTCATCGTCGCGGAGCTGATCAAGCACGCCCGCTCCGTCGGGATCCGGGTCGGCCCGGGCCGTGGTTCCGCGGCCGGATCGCTCGTCGCCTACGCCCTCACGATCACCAACATCGACCCCATCGAGCACGACCTGCTCTTCGAGAGGTTCCTGAACCCGGAACGCCCCTCCGCCCCCGACATCGACATCGACTTCGACGACCGCCGCCGGGGCGAGATGATCCGCTACGCGGCGGACAAGTGGGGCGAGGACAAGGTGGCCCAGGTGATCACCTTCGGAACGGTGAAGACCAAGCAGGCGCTGAAGGACTCCGCACGCGTGCAGTTCGGCCAGCCCGGCTACCAGATCGCCGACCGCATCACCAAGGCCCTGCCACCGGCGCAGCAGGCCAAGGACATCCCGCTGTCCGGGATCATGGATCCCTCGCACGAGCGCTACGGAGAGGCGCAGGAGGTGCGCACCCTCATCGAGAACGACCCCGACGTGCGCGCCATCTACGACACGGCCCGCGGTCTCGAGGGCGTCATCCGCCAGGCCGGCGTCCACGCCTGCGCCGTGATCATGGCGAGCGTACCGCTGCTCGACTGCATACCGATGTGGAAACGCGCCCAGGACGGCGCGATCATCACCGGCTGGCCCTATCCATCCTGCGAGGCCATCGGGCTGCTGAAGATGGACTTCCTGGGCCTGCGCAACCTCACCGTCATAGGCGACTGCATCGAGAACATCAAGGCCAACCGGGGCATCGACATCGACCTCGAGGCACTGACCACGGACGACGAGGAGACCTACAAGCTGCTCGCCCGGGGTGACACCCTCGGGGTGTTCCAGCTCGACTCCGGCGGCATGCGCGAGCTGCTGAAACGGATGGAGCCCACCGGCTTCGACGACATCGTCGCCGCTCTCGCGCTCTACCGCCCGGGTCCGATGGGAATGAACGCGCACTGGGACTACGCGGACCGGAAGAACGGTCGCCAGCCGATCACCCCGATCCACCCGGAGCTGGAGGAGCCGCTCAGGGAGATCCTGGAGGACACCTACGGTCTGATCGTGTACCAGGAGCAGATCATGCGTATCTCCCAGAAACTGGCGAACTACACCGCCGGCCAGGCCGACGGATTCCGGAAGGCCATGGGCAAGAAGAAGCCCGAGGTGCTCGCCAAGGAGTTCGTGAACTTCCAGGCCGGCATGCGCTCCAACGGCTACTCGGACGAGGCGATCAAGAAGCTCTGGGACACCATCGAACCGTTCGCCGCGTACGCGTTCAACAAGTCGCACGCCGCCGGCTACGGATTGGTCAGCTTCTGGACGGGCTACCTCAAGGCGAACTACACCGCCGAGTACATGGCGGCCCTCCTGACCTCCGTCGCGGACAACAAGGACAAGTCCGCGATCTACCTCTCCGACTGCCGGCACCTCGGAATCCGCGTGCTGTCCCCGGACGTCAACGAGTCCCAGCTGACCTTCCAGTCAGTGGGCGATGACATCCGCTTCGGACTCGGAGCGGTCCGCAACGTCGGCGCCGACGTCGTCGAGTCCATCGTGAAGACCCGCAGGGAGAAGGGTACGTTCGCCAACTTCTCCGACTACCTGGACAAGATCGAAACGGGCCCCTGCTCCAAGCGGGTCACCGAGTCCCTCATCAAGGCCGGCGCCTTCGACTCCCTCGGGCATCCCCGCAAGGGGCTGATGCTGATCCACGAAGAGGCCGTGGACTCCGTCATCACCACGAAGAAAGCGGCGGACAAGGGTCAGTTCGATCTCTTCGCAGGCCTCGGAGGAGAGGACGAGACCCTCGCCAACGCGTTCGCGGTGCAGGTTCCGGACGAGAAGTGGGAGCGCAAGCACGAGCTCGCCCTCGAACGCGAGATGCTGGGTCTCTACGTATCCGGGCATCCGCTCGACGGATTCGAGCAGGCACTGGCCGCACAGACCGACACCCCGATCACGACGATCCTCGCCGGGGAACTGAAGAACAAGGCCGAGGTCAAGATCGGCGGGATCATCTCCGCCGTCGACCGACGTTTCTCCAAGAAGGACGGTTCCCCGTGGGCGATCGTCACCGTGGAGGACCACAACGGGGCCTCCGTGGAGCTGCTCGTGTTCAACAAGGTCTACGCACTGGTCGCGCCCCAGATCGTGGAGGACAACATAATCCTCGCCAAGGCCCACATCTCGATCAGGGATGACCGCACCAGCCTGTTCTGCGACGACCTGAAGACCCCGGATCTCGGGCCGGGCAACGGCGCCGGGCTTCCCCTGAGGCTCACGCTCCGCACCGACCAGTGCACCATGCCCACCATCGCGAAACTCAAGCAGGTGCTCATGGCGAACAAGGGCGACTCGGACGTGTACCTCAATCTGGTCGACGGCGATGAATCGACGGTGATGATCCTGGGGGAGCATCTGCGGGTCAACCGGGACGGCAACCTCATGGGTGACCTGAAGGCCACGATGGGGCCGGGGATCCTGGGTTAGCTGGCGATGGTCCGTGGGACACGGTCGCCGGAGCCACGCACACCACCCGATCGGCGAGGCCCAGCAGCTCGGGATCGTGGCTGGCCGCGACCACGCAGGCGCCCCGCTCACTGCAGCGGCGCAGCGCGGTGAGAACCAGCTCGGCGCTCGCACCGTCGAGAGCTGACGTCGGCTCGTCGGCCACGAGGACGTCCGGCCGGGCGAGCAGCGCCGCCGCCACGCAGACCCGCTGTCTCATGCCTCCCGACAGGTCACCGGGTTTCACCCGTGCGACATCGACGTCTCCGAGGTCGAGCATGGCGAGGACAGCGTCGATCTCCGCGCGTGGTGCCCCGGTGACACGAAGTGCCCGGGCGACCGGCACAGAGGGATTCAGGGCGAGTTCCGCCTCCTGCGGTATCCAGGCGAAACACCTCCGAACCGATCGTGGTCGTCGCCTCAACACGGGAGCGAGCGGTGTGCCGTCGAGGTCCAGGGATCCGGTCCGGGGAGGGAGCAGACCGAGCAGCGTGCGCAACAGCGTCGATTTCCCGGATCCTGACGGGCCGGAGATGACGGTGAGACATCCGTGCGGTGCGGTGAAATCGACGGGGACGGTCACCGGCCCTCCCGCCCACCCGACGGAGAGGCCGGTGGCGCGGAGACCACCGTGGATGGTCGTCGGGGAATCAGTGGCCGTGGCTGTCTGATCCATCAGATGCGGCAGGTCTCTGGTGGATGTGATGGCTGGAGATGCTGGCCCGACGCGGATGATGCCCCGTTCGAGATGCACCGTGCGGTCCGCCAGTGCCGCGGCCACCTCGGTGTCGTGGGTGATGATCAGTGACGTGGCTCCGGTGCGGACGATGGCCCTCCGGATGGTGTCGATGACGGCGGCGACGGAGGCCTTGTCGACGCCGGCGGTGGGTTCATCGACGATGAGCAGCTCCGGTCCGGAGACTATTCCCGCGGCCACCCCCACCCGGCGCCGTTGTCCACCCGACAGCTGGCCGGGTGTCCGGTCGAGGATCTCCGCGGTGTCGCCGAGCCCCATGTCGGACAGCAGTTCGCGGATCCGGTCATCTCCCGGGCGGGCGCTTCCGGCTCCCGATGCACGTCGTTGGCTGATGATGTCGCGGACGGACATCGTGGGAGGCAGTGCCGCCCCCGGGTCCTGGTCGACGTAAGCGGCACGTCGCAGGAAAGCCCGTCGATTGCGTCCGGACAGTTTCAGGGGATTCGTGCCGCCACAGGAGATGTCACCGGCTGTCACGGTCAGCCCCCGGGGTATGTGCCCGAGAAGTGCGTGGGCGAGTGTTGTCTTCCCGGTCCCTGATCCACCGAGCAGCGCCGTGATTTCCCCTGCGTCCATCCGGAGGTCCACCCCGTCGAGCACCGTGCCTGCCCGTGCGCTGACAGTCAGCCCGGAAACGATGATGTCCATCAGCGTCCACCTCCCGTGACGATGTCGATCAGGATCGCCGGTGGGGCGGTGAGAGCGATGATCAGCAGGACCGGGGCCGCCGCCGCCCACGGGTTCAACGCCAGCCCGGTCAAGGCCTCCGGAACCATCGAAGCCCAGGTTCGGGTGCCGGTACCGACCGTCGCACCGAGGAATGCCGCGGTCGCCGTCAGGAACACCACGCCCACATAACGGATGCCGAGATCGGCGAACAGGGCGCGACGCATCGCGGGGAGGACGTCACCGATGACGACCACGGGAAACGGTACCCCGGTGGCTCGCCGGACTTCGACATACCCGGATGAGACGACGGGTCTCGCCGCAGCTTCCAGATACCGCGAGGACAGGGGAAGAGAGAGAATCACGGCCATGAGGGTGACACCGGGAAGTCCGGCTCCGTTCGCCGAGATGACCGCCAGGAGCATGATCATCGGCGGGATGACGAGCAGCGTGTCCGTCAGGAATCTGATCCAGGGTCTCAGCCGGGGGCACAGAGCGGCCGTCAGCCCGACCGCGGTGCCGGAGATGGTCGACGCAGCGGCAGCCAGGGCGGGGGGTATCACCAGGACCGTATTGCCCATGCAGAGTCGTGCGAGGACATCTCTGCCCACCCGGTCGGTACCCAACGGATGCCCCGGTCCCGGGGTGGTGAAGGGGCGGGCGACGGGCTCCGCGGGATCAGGAAGCCCGAGAACAGGGGCAATCAGAGGACCGGCGAGCGCGGTGAGCACCGCACCCGTCCACACCGCCAGCAGGAGCACGGAGAACATCACCGTGGTGGTCCGGCGGTCAGCTCCGCGAGAACCGTACGGCACCGGTGATCTCATGGTGACCCCACATCCGTGATCTTCCGTTCCGCGACCAGGAAAGCGATCATCGTGATCACCGCGACGAGCACCGTCACGGTTGCCGTGGCTTCGGTCTCCCGGTTCGCTATGAGGTTCGCCACCAGCGTTCCGATTCCCGGGAATCCGACCACGTTCTCCACCACGACGGTCCCCGTCACCGCGTACGGAACGGTCGCCGCGCAGGCTTGGGCCACCGGTGCGGACGCCGCGGGCAGCGTGTGCCGCACCAACACCGCGAGTGGGTGCATACCGGAGAGCCGTGCCGCGGCGACGTGGGGGAGCACGTGCGCGTCGGCGATCGCAGCGCGGACCATGCGCTGCAGCCAGGCGCCGCCGGTGACGGCGATACCCAGTGCCGGCACGAACAGTCCCTCGGGTCTGTCCAACGGGGTCCCGCCCGGTGGCACCAGCGATACGGCAGGGACGAGATGCAGGATGCCCGAAAAGATGACGAGGAGAAGGGTCGTGGTGGCGAACTCGGGTACCGCGAGTGTCGCCTGTGCACCCGTGGACAGCCCCGTGTCCCTGGCTGATCCGGCCGCTGTCCCCGCAACGATGCCCAGGGTGCATCCCAGGATGACGAGCAGCGGCCAGGCGAACGCCACGAGAATCGCCGAGTTGCGGACGGGGATTTCGATCGCCGACCACACTGAGCGCCCGGACCCGTGGAGTGTCCCACCGTCTCCGTGCAGCAGTCCGCCCCACCAGGAAAGCAGCCGGTGGAGTGCTGGTCGGTCGATTCCCATCTGTGCGCGTAATTCCGCGATCCGTTCGGGGTCCGGTGTGTGCACCGCGACCGTCGCCGCATCTCCCGGTAGCCACACCATGATCAGGAAGACGACCGACCCGGAACACAGAACCACGGCGGCGAATCGGACCACGGTGCGTACCGCAGTGGGTGGTCGCCGGATCACGCCGTGAATACGGGAACTGAGTAGGACACCGGCACGGGCGGGACCCCCTCCCCGAGACCGTTGACGGAGTTGGCGAACGCCCAGATGAGGTCGCCGCCTTCCCGACTGACTGTTGTGGCCAGGGTCGTCAGCATCCGCTGGCGCTCCGACTCGTCGGTCTCCGCGAGTGTCGCCGAGAGTTTCTCATCCCACTCTCCGTCGGTCCCGAAACCGGACAGGTTGAACACCGCCCGGGAGCCGGTGATGAACGTGAGGGATGCGAGGACGGAACGGTTGACGAGGTAGCTCGCGAACATGGGGAGCTCCTGCAGCGCAGGTACGTCGGCGTAGTAGGAGACGGGATCACGTTTGTCGACGGTGACGGTCACACCGGCGTCCCCGAGCTGACGGGCGATGAGATCGGCTCCGTCGTTCATACCGGGAACCAGGTCCGCGGTGAACAGCGTCAGCTCACTGATGCCCTTCTCCGCGAATATGGCGGCGGCTTTCCCGACGTCCCGCTTCGGCGGGGTGAGTTTCTCCGGGTAGTCCGCGAATCCCAGTCCCGGAACGTCGGCGCCCGGCTCACCGGCGCCGTCGAGTGCCTGCGCGACGAGTTCCTCACGGTCGATCGCGATCTTCACGGCACGCCGAACCTCGGGGTCGTCGAAGGGTGCCACCCGGGTGTTGAGCACGATCACGAGCGGACGCGAATCGTATGGACCGGGTATCCAGACCATGCCTTCGTCGAGTGTGCGTGCCGCGGTGGGAGGAAGGTTCAGGGCCATGTCCACGGCACCGGACTCGAGGGCCCGGGTGCGTGCCGCCGGATCCGTGATGACCTGTATCTCGAGGGTCTCCGACACCCGTCTGTCGGCGGGGAAGTGTGGGTTGGCGTCGAGTGTCCATCCCTGCGCGGAATCCCCGGCGCCGAGAACATACGGACCGGAACCGATACCGGTGCCGGGGTCGCCGTCCTTGAACACGAGGCTTGTCATCCCGAGCACCGACTCGATGAAGTCAGCGCGCGGGCGGTCCAGTCTGAGTGTGACCGTCCGGTCATCGACGATCGTGGAGGCTTCTGTGTCGATGTCCGCGACGATCGCCGACTGCATCGGGTCTCGGGTGGTGAATGCCACGGATTTCATCACGTCACCTGCGGTGACGGGGCTGCCGTCGGAGAAGGTCGCGCCTTCGCGGATTGTCACGGTCCACTCGGTGGCGTCATCGTTCGACTCGACGGTGTCGGCGAGCTGGTACCGCGCGTCGGATTCCGTGTGGATCACCAGAGGCTCGAACACCGCGTAGATCGCGGCCCAGGTCGCGGTCTGCAGTGCCTTGCTCGGGTCGACTTCTTCACCGGGGCCACCTGTCGCGGCGACCCGCAGGGTCTTCAGGACAGCTTCACCGGTTGCACCGGAATCCGCCGGATCACCACCGTTGGCGTTGTCGCCGTTGTCCGAGCATCCGGCGAGCCAGAAACCGGTTGTGGCGGTCGCCGTTGCTGTGGCGAGATACTTGAGGAAGGTACGTCTGTGCACGTGGTTCTCCTTGTGGGATCGGGTCGTGGGAGGTGCGGTCATTCGGTGGATCCGTGGAGGATGCCGGGGGATGTCGGGAGGGTGGGAGATGTCTCGGTGAGGGCGGAAGGAGCCGGGATACCGGGTCTGGCGAGGAACAGGTCCTGGTCGGCCCAGATCGCCGCGAGCTGTCCCTGTGCGGCCGCCTGGGTGACGAAGGTCATCGGCTCGGGTTCGCCCCGGCGCACAGCGCCGTCACCTGCGGCGAACACCTGTGGGACCGAGGACCGTTGACGGGCATCGGTGAGGATGCACGGTCCCTGCATCTGCAGTCCCAGCATTTCCCCGAGCGGGGATCCGGCTGTCGTCGGTGGTGTGGCGAAAATCGTGTCGGCGCGGATGATGCGCCCACCCGTCGTTCGCACGCTCACCGCATCCGGGTCGCCACTCATCGTGCTGACGGTGTCATCGATGAGGCTCACCCCGGCATCCGTCAACGCCCCTCGGAATACGTCCGACACTTCCGCGGCGTCGATAATGATCCGGACACGGTCAGATACCCGGTCCCGCAGGTACAGGGCCTGGTAGACGGTCCGGGCGACCGGGACTCCCGGAACCGGTACCACCAGTATGTCCCTGTCCCTGTTCTCCCATCCGTGGCAGTAGGGGCAGTGGCTGGTCCAGATACCGTGCCCCCGGTCGAGGCCATTGATCAGGGGGGCGCCGTCGGCGTCCCGGGTGACGTCCCGTTGGCCGGTCGCGATGATGAGGCGTCGTGCGGTGACCCGTCGGCCGTCGGAGAGCGCCAGCGACACCGTGGGCTCCGTGCGACCCCCGCCGTCTTCCGCGTCGAGGTGCGCCGCTGTGACGGTCGAACGGAGGTAGATGACGGTGTCCAGGTCGGCGATGTCGGCGAGCGCTCGGTCACGGATCTCCGTCGGTGGGGTGCCGTCGAGTCCGAGCAACATGTGTGCTCCGGTGGAGCGGGCGTTGCGGTAGTCACCTGAGTCGATGAGAAGGACGCGTCGACGTTGCCGACCCAGCACCAGCGCGGCTTCGAGTCCGGCGGCCCCGGCCCCGACGACCGCGACCTCGGTGTGGTCGTCCGTGGAGAGACGGGTACGGGACGGTGTGTTCATCGGGGACTCCTGAAATCGAAGAGTGTGACGGAGAGACGGAGGAATGCAGGTGGCCCCGGCTCCGTGACCGGGTGTTTTCCGGCTCCGTGGCGGACGGGGACACACGGCACGCCCAGCTCAGGCGAGGCTTGGTCATGGTCGGGGTGATCTCATGACGGGCGTTGATGGAATACATTACCATTAGTTGGTGGCAGGGATTTTCAACTAGGTTTTCGCAAAACCATCAGCCAATCCGTGGTTGGCGTTCGGGGCAACCGGAGTAGCGGCGTCCGGCCGGGAGGCCCGGCGCCGGTTGCCATCGCCACGGGGACACACGAAGAACGACATGGAGCACACGAAAAGAGCGTGACGTCATGAGTATCGAGAAAGATAGGTCCCCCCGGCGGCGACGACAGGGTGGACTCGACTTCTGGGCCGCGCCCCTGCTTCTCGCCCGGTACCTCGGCGGACGTACCGATCAGCTCCTCGGCGCGGTTGCGCTGGGGATAGCCGCCGGATTCGGTGAACTGCTGTCGGTGTGGGCGATCTGGCGGGTCGTGGTCGTCATCGTCGACGGTGACGGGGACCCGTCGACCGTGTGGCGCCACGTGGTGCTGTGCGGGGTCGGGGTCCTGGGGCGGGCGGTGGCCTATTCCGCTGCGACAGCTCTGGCGCACCTGGTGGCGTTCCACACGATCGCCGAAATCAGACTCGCCCTGGGCGGAGCGTGGGTGAGGCGTCCGGTCGGTGAGCTCCGACGGAGGCACTCCTCGACGGCCAAAACCCTCGCGCTGGACAGCTGCGAGAAAATGGAGTTGTTCATCGCCCACGTCATTCCGGAGACTGCTGCGGCCGTGACAGTGTGGATCAGTGTGACCGTGTGGCTGTTCACCGTCGACTGGCGGATGACCGTGGCCGCGGTGGCTCTCGTACCCGTGGCCTTCGCGACGATGTTGCGGGCGATCCGCGGCAACGGACACCGCATGGGTCGGTGGCTCGAGGCGAGAACCGCGATGGAGGCCGCGGTGCTGGACCTGCTGACCGCACTACCCGTCATCAGGGTATTCAACAGGACCGGGGCGGAACACCGCCGGACCGCAGACACAGTCCGTGAAAATGCCCGGCTGCAGTCCCGGTGGGGTGCCGCCTTCGTCAGGTGGGGATCCCCGTTCTCGAGCCTCGTGGCATCCACCGTCCTGGTCATCACCCCGGTGGGCACGTGGCTGTTGTACACCGGCGACCTCACCGTCTCCGGGTTTCTGCTGTTCGTCGTCATCGGACCGGCCTACCCGGTCCCACTCGTCACAGTCTTCCATCGCATGGTCGCGCTGCCGATGCTCGCTGCCGGTGCGACCGCCATAGAAACCGAATTCGCCGCCGTCCCGGACACCGGCAGCCACCGCGGCACAGGGGCCCGAACCCGGGTACCGGGAGACCTCCGGCCGGTCTCCGTCGACTTCGATTCGGTGTCCTTCTCCCACGAACCCGGATCGGAGGTGCTCCACAACCTCTCATTCCGCGTTCCCGCAGGTTCGGTCACCGCCATCGTCGGTGACTCCGGAGCCGGAAAATCGACGGTCATCGAGCTGATAGCGGGCTTCCACGCCCCGGATTCCGGAAAGATCCGACTAGGTGGCCGCGCAGTCGACGAGATGGAACCCGGCGAACTGTCCCGCCATGTCGCGGCGGTGTTCCAGAAGCCGTACCTCATCGCCGGTTCCATCCGCGACAACATCTGCCTCGCCCGGCCCGATGCCGACGACGCCACCATCGCCGCGGTGGCACACGCTGCCGCCGTCGACGGATTCGTGGAAGACCTGCCGGAGGGGTTGGAGACCGTACTCGGTGAATCAGGTGCCGGGCTGTCCGGGGGACAACGCCAACGCATCGCCGTCGCCCGCGCACTGCTCGCCGACCGGCCCGTACTCCTTCTGGATGAGGCGTCGGCGGCCACCGACCCGGACAACGAGGCCGCCGTGCACCGTGGTCTGAACGAGCTCACCCGTGGGCGTACCGTCATCGTCGTCGCACACCGGCTACACACGATCCGCCACGCGGACAACATCATCGTCCTCGACGGGGGCACCGTCGCGGAACAGGGCACCCACGATGAACTCATCGCGCGTGGCGGTAGATACGCCGTCCTGTGGGGCGCACACACCGTTCCGGCCGATGCCGCCGCCGGGCGCGCCGGAACGACACCTCCGGACCACGGCACGGGTATGCACCGGGAGGATCAGCTGTGAGCGGGGCGGCGATTCTCTGGAGGTACGCCGGCGGCGCCAGGTGGCGGGTGCTCGGTGGAGTTGCAGCCCGAATCGCGCAGTCGCTGTTCCTGGCCCTCGGGTTCTATGCGGCGGTCACAGTCATCATGGTTCTCACCACCGGTGGGATCGTGCATCGTGATCACGTGACGCAGGTCGCGGTGCTGTCGATTCTCTCATTGTCCGGGCAACTGGTCATGGGGTGGCTCGCCGCACGATTGTCGTGGCTTGCGGCCTACGAGGTGGTCGCCGAACTGCGGATCGCACTACTCAACCATCTCGTGACCCTCCCACAGACTTCACTCGGCGGTCGTACGCGTGCGGACATCTCCGCCCTGGTGACGAGTGACACCCAGACCGTCGAGGAGTTCCTCTCCGATGCGCTACCCCGCGCCGGGCAGGTGCTCGGCTTTCCGCTGGCGGTGATCGTCGTCGTGTTATTCCACGACCCGGTTCTCGGACTGGCGCTCGCCGCTCCGATCGTCGCCGTCTGGCCCGTCATGGCGGTGAGCGGAAGGCGGCTCGCGGAGCTCGGTGATGAGCGACAGGGAAAACAAGCTCATGCGGCTGCGGCGATGATTGATCTCGTGGCCTCGGCACCGGCGCTGTGGCTCTACTCGGGTGAACAGCGGAGCTTGTCATACTACAGCCGTGCGGTGAATGCCTTTCGTGAGGTTTCCGTGAAAATGGTGCACCGATTGGTCGTGCCCTCCGGTGCCGCCGGGTTCGTCGTCCAGACCGGTCTTCCCCTGATCCTCGCGGTCGGTGGTTGGCGGCTGACCCACGGGGAGGTGACCGACACCCGTGTCGTTGTCGCAGTGGTGGCGACACTCGCGGTCGGCGTCTACCAGCCGGTGCACGGGGTGCTGGCCGCCGGTGAGTCCTGGCAACTCACCCAGGCTGCGATCAGGCGGGCGGTGGACGTTCTGCGGCTCCCGCCGCTCCCCGCACCCCGGAAACCCCGGCAGCCCTCCGACAACGGTGTAGAACTCTCCGGGGTGAGCTACACCTACGGAGACGGTGTCCCGGCTCTCCGGGAGGTGAGCTTCCGTGTTGCCCCGGGATCGACCACCGCCCTCGTCGGACGCTCAGGTAGTGGCAAATCGACTCTGCTGTCCCTGATCGACAGAGGGGACGATCCAGGGGAAGGCGTGGTCCTGATCGGTGGCGTCGATGTCAGGGACATGGACACAGCCACCCGGTGCAAGACGATCACCCAGGTGTTCCAGGACATCCATCTGTTCCCGGGAACCGTTGCGGACAATATAGCGGTCGGCAACCCGGGGGCCTCGCGGGACCAGATCATCGCCGCCGCCCGCACCGCGCAGGCCCACCGGTTCATCACCTCACTCGATGACGGGTACGACACTGTCCTCGGGGAAGACGGTGCGGGACTGTCCGGTGGGCAGCGTCAACGACTTTCCATCGCGCGGGCTGTCGTCAGTGACGCGCCCGTCGTCCTGCTCGATGAGGCGACGGCCTCCCTCGACCCGGTGAGTGAAGCTGCCGTCCTTCGTGCTCTCGACGAGCTGTGCCGGGAACGGACGGCGATCATCGTCACACACCGACTGTCCACCATCGTCAGGGCTGATGACATCGTTGTCCTCGAGGGCGGTCAGTGCGTCCAGCGGGGAACCCACCGGGAGCTGTTGGCGGCAGGTGGGACCTACGCCCAACTGTGGGCGACGCTCCGCGAATCCGAGACCTGGGCCCTGAACCGGGGGAGTGGAGACGCGGATTCGGCTGACGGTGCCGCCGTCGCGCACTGAAAACCCTGCACGTCGGTGCGCCGGGCGCGGTGACGGTGGGAGAACCGTCTTCCCGGGGTGTTTGTGCACCCGCCCATCCTCATTTGTAAATTCGGTACGGGCGGAATTAAATGGGGGCGAGTGATCCGCAAGAGAGGATCGAATCGGTGGAGAAGGGTTTTACCGTGGCCGACAATCAGACACAGGCGCTCCGACGACCACCCCGGTCCAACAGAAAAGCCGTTTTCTCCTGGACCGCCGTGGGCCTCGGTTTGTGTGGCCTGCTGTCGTCGTTCGGTGATTCCGGTGTAGTGGACGTTCTGTCCTCGATCTTCTTCTCCGCAGGTATCGCGCTGCCGGGTGCCATGTGGCTGTGGTACGAAGAACAGGACAAGAAAGCCTGCGAGCGAGCCCGCAGGGACCGGGAACTCGACCGGTATCTGACCGAAACCGACCGACTCCTGCTCGGCCGAGTGGAGCCGAGAGAACCCGAACCTGTCCACCGACGGTGGGGACCGATCTGGATCGCGGCCCTGGTTCTGCTTTCCGTCGGCGGTTCCCTGGATCCGTCACCGTCCACGGGTGACCCGGGAAGCGGACACTCCGTGACCGTCGATCACGGGACCGTCGACAGCTGAACCGCCGCTGTCCCGCGACGGACGCGGAACACCCGTCGCCCCGGTGCTGTCGGGTCGGTTCATCAGCGGGATCATGCGCCGGGGCGTTGTGGGGCACACCACGTCGGATGGGGCTGGGGCGTCATGGTCCGGTTCCTCGTGCTGGTGGCCGCCGCTGCGGTCGTCACACCTGTACAGCTGGTTCGGGTCAGACCCCGGACGGGAAGATGGACGACCACCACCCCGGGGTACGTCGTGCCGCCCAGGATGCCCCGCGTGACATCGACCGTGGCCGGGTCGGGGTGCCACCCACCACTGTGGTGCACGGAAGGCATCGGGCGGGCCGACAGAGGTCCGGAAAAACCACGGGACCCGTTCCGGTGCCCGGGACCCGGAGATACGGAGATGGTGCAGGGCGCACTACAATCAACGCCTATGACCGATCACCGCACAGACACCGTCTCATCCGACTCCGCAGCAATGGCCCCACTGCCGATCCACGCGGCGGACATCCAGATGGCGCAGGCGCGGATTTCCACGGTGATCGCCCCGACCCCGCTCCAGTACTGCCCCAGGTTGAGTGAGGAATCCGGTGCAGAGGTTTATCTCAAGCGGGAGGACCTGCAGGACGTCCGTTCGTACAAGATCCGGGGTGCCTACAATAATGTGGCGCAACTCACCCCCGAGCAGCGTGCCGCCGGGATCGTCGCCGCATCCGCCGGAAATCACGCACAGGGGGTGGCGTACGTCTGCCGGACCCTCGGGATCGACGGCCGGATCTTCGTCCCCGACCAGACCCCGAAACAGAAACTCGACCGGATCCGCGTCCACGGCGGCGACCGCATCGAGGTCGTCGTGACCGGCCGCAACTTCGATGAGGCATCCGCGGCCGCGCGTGCCGCCGCAGCGGAGACCGGGGCAACCGTCGTGGAACCCTTCGACGCGAGGGACACAATCATCGGTCAGGGAACCGTGGCCGCTGAGATCCTCGCCCAGCTGACGTCACTGGGTAAGACGGCCGACACCATCTTCATACCCGTCGGGGGTGGTGGTCTCATCGCCGGTGTCACGAGCTACCTCGCGGACATGGCCCCCCGGACAGCCGTCGTCGGCGTGGAACCAGCCGGCGCGGCCTCCATGCAGGCCGCGCTCGCCGCAGACGCCCCCGTTGCACTCGAGTCGATCGATCCCTTCGTCGATGGTGCGGCGGTCAAGCGGGTCGGCGATCTGAACTACCGGGTGATCGACCGGAACCGGTCCCGGGTGCACATGATGAGTGTCAGTGAAGGTGCCGTGTGCACAGAGATGCTCGGTCTCTACCAGAACGAGGGCATCGTCGCGGAACCCGCCGGGGCGCTCTCCGTCGCGGGACTCAAGGAGTTCCGGAGCCGCCCGGGTGACACCGTCGTCTGCATCATCTCGGGCGGTAACAACGATGTGCTGCGCTACAACGAGATCGTGGAGCGCTCCCTCGTCCATCGCGGACTCAAGCACTACTTCCTGGTCGACTTCCCGCAGGAACCCGGCCAACTGCGCATGTTCCTCGAGGAGATCCTCGGGCCCGACGACGACATCACTCTGTTCGAGTACCTGAAGCGCAACAACCGGGAGACCGGTACCGCGCTGGTCGGTCTCCAGCTCGGTTCCGCCACGGATCTCGACCCACTGCTCGAGCGCATGGCGCAGTCCCGGATCGGGTGCCGTCAACTGCAGCCCGGGACCCCCGAGTACCATTTCCTGACGTAGCAGTTCCACGGCTTGTCGGGGCCGGAAATGATCGTGTTATCTGATGGACGTGACACACCCGTACCGATCCCGGAAGACCCCGTGACAGATACCGTTCAGGCCCATCCGCGCCGCTGGTGGGGGGTCACCGTCCTCTGCTTCGCCATCGCTATCCTGGCCATCGACACCACCGTCCTCAACTTCGCCGTGCCGGAGATCGCCGCGGACCTTGACCCGTCCGCGACGCAGCTGCTGTGGATCATCGACGTCTACGCCTTCGTGCTCGCCTCCCTCCTCATCACGATGGGTACGCTCGGCGACCGGGTCGGGCGCCGGAGGGTGCTGCTCACCGGAGCGGGACTGTTCGGTGCGGCCTCGGTGCTCGCCGCCACCGCCCAGACCCCCGAATGGTTGATCGTCGGGAGGGCGCTGCAGGGTGCGGCGGGCGCAACGCTCATGCCTTCGACGTTGTCGCTGATCCGGGCGATGTTCACCGATGCCCGGGAACGGGCACGGGCCGTGTCGGTGTGGGTGTCGGTGTACGCCGTGGGTGCCGCCGTCGGCCCGGTGCTGGGAGGCTATCTGCTCGGGCACTTCCACTGGGGTTCGGTGTTCCTCATCAACGTGCCACTCGTCGCGGTGATCATCATCGGGGGACTGGTGACACTCCCGGCGTCAGCGGGCAAGAGCGGAGCGGCATTCGACGGCCCCGGTGCCGTGCTGAGTATTCTCGCGCTGTTCACCCTCGTCTACGTTGTGAAGGTCGTGCCCGTCGAGGGGATCGACGTCCGGGTCATCGCGTGCGCGGTGGGGTGCGTCGTCTCCGCCCGACTGCTCGTCCGGCATCTCCGGGCCACGGAGACACCGCTGATCGACGTCGGGCTTCTGCGCAACCGCGTCTACGCGACGGTCGTCGTCATCAACGGGGTGTCGATGTTCCTCTACATCGGTGTGCTGTTCTACCTCTCCCAGTACCTGCAGACCGTGCTCGGATACTCGCCGCTCGTCGCGGGCCTCCTCATGTTCCCGGGGCTCGTCGCCTCGGTCGTCGCGACGCTCGTCACCGGTCGGCTCATGGTGCGGATCCCGCCCCGCCCGCTGCTCGTCGCCGCGCTGGTCCTCGCCGCCGTGGCGAGTGTCATCTTTGCCGCCGACGCCCTGGGCATGGGCGAGCACCTCGGTGGGTCGGGCCCGTGGCTCGCCGTCGGATTCACGGTCCTCGGTGTCGGCTGCGGCATGATCGACCCCGTCAGCAACGACTACATACTCGCCGCCGCGCCCCCCAGGCGCGCCGGTGCCGCCGCCTCACTGTCCGAGACCGGCTACGAGCTCGGCGGGGCGTTCGGTACCGCGGTGCTCGGCGCGACGGTGATGGGTGTGTTCGGCCACCGGCTGGCCGCGACGACCGATCTCCCCGAGGGAGCCGGGGACTCCCTCGTGCGCGCCCATCAGCTGGCCGGCGGGGACACCGATCTCGTCGCCGCGGCGGACCTGGCGTTCCGGCACGGGGTCGTCGCCGCCAGCGTCGTGGCCGCGCTCGTGGCGCTCCTGACCGTCATCGTGGCGAACCGGACCCTGCGCACCCGGGACTGAACGGCACCCGGGCGTGTGGCCCGGGTGTCAGCGTCGGATCAGCGCGAAGCCCCAGGGATCCAGCGTCGTGGTGTCCGCACCGACCTCGGGTTCCGTGAACGAGTAGATCAGCTCGCCGCCGAAATCGACCCTGACGGGCTCGTCGGAGTAGTTGCCGACGAACACGACGTCGCCCCGGTCCACCGCCACCCACCGCTCACCGTGGGTGACGTCGATGTCGTACAGCCACGGGCGCGCGAGGCGCTGCTCCCGGCGCAACCGGAGCAGCGTGCGGTAGGCGCCGAGGATGCTCTGCTGCCCGTCGGTGAAGTCCCAGTCCAGCTTCGAGGCCTCGAACGTGGCGGGATCGGAGGGCTCCGGGATCTCCTGCTCGTCCCAGCCCCAGCGGGTGAACTCCCGCTTCCGGCCCTCACCGGTGAGTCGATTCAGTTCCTCGTCGGTGTGGGAGCAGAAGAAGGCGAACGGGGTCGTCGCACCGAATTCCTCGCCCATGAACAGCATCGGGGTGTACGGCGAGGCGAGGATCGTCGCCGCCTTGAGCACCTGCTGGGCGGGGGATAGGTGCATGCTCGGGCGGTCGCCGGTCGCCCGGTTGCCCACCTGGTCGTGCGTGGTGGTGTAGGTGACGAAGCTGCTGGCCGGCGTGAATTCCCGGTTCACGGGACGACCGTGCCGCTTGCCGCGGAACGTCGACATCGTCCCGTCGTGGAGGAACACTTCCCGCAGCGTCTTCGCCAGGACCTCCGTGGTCCCGAAGTCCGCGTAGTAGGCGTGCCGTTCCCCGGAGACGAGGGTGTGCAGCGCGTGATGGATGTCGTCGTCCCACTGGCCTGCGATACCGTAGCCGCCGGCCTGTCGGGCGGCGACCAGACGGGGGTCGTTCTGGTCCGATTCCGCGATGAGGCTGCGCGGGATCCCCGTCGCGGCGGAGACCTCGGTGGCCATGATCTGCAGCTCCTCCAGCAGGTGCAGCGCACCGGGATCGTGGTAGGCCTGCACCGCGTCGAGGCGCAGCCCGTCGACGTGGAAGTCCTCGAACCAGGCCCGCGCGGCATCGATGACGTACCGGCGCACCTCGTTGCTGTCGGGGCCGTTGAGGTTGACCACGTCACCCCAGCCGGTGGAGCCACCGGTGGTGTAGGGGCCGAAGAAACCGTTGTAGTTCCCGTCGGGTCCGAAGTGGTTGTAGACGACGTCGAGGATGACGGCGACACCCCGGGCGTGGGCGGCGTCGACGAGTCTCCGCAGGCCGTCCGGGCCACCGTATCCGGCGTGCACCGCGTGCCAGAGCACCCCGTCGTAGCCCCAGTTGCGGTCGCCGCCGAAGGGCTGCACCGGCATGAGCTCGATGGTGGTCACACCCAGGTCGACGAGGTGGTCGAGCCGGTCGACGACACCGGCGAAGTCGCCGGTGGGGGAGAAGGTGCCCACGTGGAGTTCGTAGATGACCTGCCCGGGGAGATCGCGGCCGGTCCAGGCGTCATCGGACCAGTGGTAGCCGTCATCCGGGACCCGGGACAGGCCGTGGATTCCGTCCGGCTGCTCCACGGAGCGCGGATCCGGCCACGGACCCACCCATTCGCCGTCCTTCAGCACCCGGTACCCGTAGCGCATACCGGGCTCCGGGGTCAGGGGCTCATCCGTTGCCCACCAACCGTCGTCGGTGTGCCGCATGGCGTGTGTGTTGTCATCGACGATGAGCTGGAGGCCGTCGGCGTGGGGTGCCCAGACTGAGAAATTTCGCATGCACCCAAGGCTAGGCGAGGACGCGGCTTCCGGCACAATGGTGTGCATGTACCGCCTTCCCGCGCCCGACGTGGTCACCACGACAGAACTGGAGATCAAGCGATCCAGGTTCATCACCCTGCTCACCAGGGTGTCGGATGAGGAGCAGGCCCGCAGCTTCATCGCCGGGGTCCGGGGCAGATACCCGGATGCCCGCCACCACTGCAGCGCCTACATCCACCACGTCGATGGCGCCAACCCGGTCGAACGGTCCAGCGACGACGGGGAACCGTCGGGCACCGCCGGCGCCCCGATGCTGGAGGTGCTGCGCGGTTCGGGTCTGCTCGATGTCGCGGTGGTCGTCGTCCGCTATTTCGGCGGTGTGAAGCTGGGTACCGGCGGTCTGGTGCGCGCGTACTCGGACGCCGTCTCCGGGGCGTTGAGCCGGGTTCCGGTGGTGACCCGGGCGAGACGCGAGTTGTATGCGGTCACCGTCGGGCACGCCGACGCGGGCCGACTGGAGTCGGAGCTGCGCAACCGGGGGGTCGATGTGACGGGCACCGACTACGGGGCCCGGGCCACCATACACGTCGCGGTGGAGCCCGGCGGTGGTGCTGGTCTGGCTGCAACCCTGGCGTCAGTGACGCAGGGGACCGTGGAACCGGAGCGGTTGGGAACGGAGTGGATCGAACTCCCCTGATCGGCCCGTCCCGATAGACTTGTTCCCCATGAGCATCGAAAAATACCCCAGGAATCCGATCGAGCAGCGGAAGCAGGCGGTCCGTAGACACGCCCGGGCGGGTGTGCTCTGCGTCGGCGGCGGTGTCCTCGGTGGCGCCGTGCTGGCTCTTGCCGCGTCGAGCTGGCTCTGGTTGATCCTGGGGCTCGTCGTCGCGGTCGCCGGGGGCTTCTACAACTGGCGCCGCATCCAGGCCATCACGGGCCACCGGGACGACTGATGACGATGACCGGCGACGTACGCTCCGTTGAGGAGACCGGTCCGGTCCGCGTCGACGCGTGGGTCTGGGCCGTCCGACTGTTGAAGACCCGCCAGGCCGCCGGTCAGGCGTGCAAGGCGGGTCACGTGAAGGTCAACGGTGGGACGGTCAAGCCCGCCCAGCAGATCGTGCCCGGAGACCGCGTCCGGGTGTGGGTGAACCACCGGCTGCACGAGGTGGAGGTGACGCGGACGATCCGGAAACGGGTCGGTGCCGCCGTCGCCCGCACCTGCTACATCGATCATTCCCCGCCGCCACCACCGAAGGAGGTGCTCGCGTCGGTGCCGCGGCGGGATCGCGGGGCGGGACGTCCCACCAAACGCGAACGGCGGGAGACGGACCGGTTACTCGGTCGGGCTCCCTGACCGCTTCACACCGCAGCTCACATGCTGGAGCCCGCGGGCGGGAAGTTGACCCCGAAACCGCGGAAGAAGTCCGCGACGGAGAGCGCCCAGACGTGGACGGCGTCGGCGAGGTCGGGGAAGATCTGGATGGAACTCATGGTATTCATCAACTCCTGGTATCCGATACCGCAGGGGCCTGCGGTGTCGTCGTTGCAGAGGGTGCCGGTGTCAGCCGACGATGTGGTCGGCTTCCATCACCTTAAGCCGTTGTTTCAGCCGCACGGCCCGGCTCGCCGCGCGGGTACCGGTCTTTTTCGTCCTCTCGATGTGCTCCCCGCCGAAACGGCGCAGGAGCAGATCGTCGATGATCCGGACCTGACCGGGGGTGAACCGGTACCGCATGGACCGCTGGACCGCGTCGATGTCGGCGTCATCGAGCAGGCGTTTGAGCTCCCCGACAGTGGTGATGCCGTTGGCCGCGAGGATCTCCTCCAACCAAACGTAGTACTCGGACTTGGAGCGGGGGAACCGGTTGCCGACGAGGACCGCGAGGACGCCGGGGAGCGTCTCGGCGGACAACTCGACGTCGCCGGTCTCCGCCGGGGCGTCACCCTGGATCGAGGCGATCAGATCGAACTGCTGGTCGGCTAGTTCGATCAGCCCCGCGGTCAGCGTGAATGCCCGGTCGACCCTGGGGTCTAGGGGGACGCCGCCGCCCTTGTACCTGATGTCGTGCTCGAACTCCGCCCAGGCGTGCTGCAGCACGGTACGGACCTGCACCTCGAAGCGCAGCCCCGAATAGGCGGCGAGCTCGGCCGCCGCGTCGCTGGTTCCCTCGACCCCGACGACCAGATGATGGGAGCCGTACCCGAAGGATCCGGACACCCGGGTCTCCGCGGTCTTGTCCACCGAACGGTGGACGGTGAACGCCTCCCGGAGCACGCTGATCACCTGCGGGATCTCCATGGAGTGGTAGACGGTGACCCGGACCCCGAGGATGTCGTGGATGTCCTCCCACGGGTCGGGGTAGACGGGGTTTCCCGACCCGTCGGTCTTGTAGGCCTTCGCCTTCAGTGAACGCCATTCCTTGACCCGCACGGATACCCGGTCATAGGTGACGCCGGCTTCCGCGAGAAGCTCCTCGATGACGTCGCGGAACTCGTTCGCGACCCGTGGGTGGGCACGCACCCATTCGGCGTACCGCTGGCCCAGTACGGAGATCCGTCTGTTCTTTTCGCCCATCAGCCCTCCTCGTCGATCCTGACGAGCAGAGCCGCGGGGAGGAGAGCGAACAGGTCGGCGGCCTTCTGGACCCCGGAGAACGTCCTTCCCGTAAGTCGCTCCGTCCAGGTTCCCTCCGGCAGGGTCACCGTCGTGTGCTGCCAGCCCCCCTCGGCGGCCAGGCGGAGAGGTCGTCGGACCGCGAGTGCGATGACGTGGACGTCGCGCTCCTCCGGACCACGGGCGATGCCGACGACGTGTGATTCAGCGGGGCCCACCGCGAAGACGGCCTGGTAGTCGCCGCCGACGAAGGAGTCTGGCTCGTCCCGTCGGACGCCGAGCGCCGCGTGGACGACCGCCTGCTTCGCCATGTCCGCACGTACCCGCAGGTGCGGGTACGTGTCCTCGGCCTCCTCCGGGGTGAGTTCGAGATCGGCGCCACGGGCGTGCGCGGGGACCGCGACGCCGGCGGCGATCGCCGACTCGCAGACCGCGGCGACGGGGTTCGGGGCCACCGAAAGCAGCTCGAGAGTCTGGTTGCGTGCCATGTAGTCGACGAAACGCCGGTTGTCCGGGTCGACCAGGGAATCATCGACGAACTCGGTGCCCTGGTAGACGTCCGGGACACCTGGGCCGATGAGCTGCAGGAGCTTCCGCCCCAGCGTGATCTGCACGGCGGCTGCGGCGACGGGGCCGACGTACGCGGCGATCCGGTCGGTAGCGGGGCCGGAGCAGAGTGCGTCGATCCAGTCGGAGACGGACTGCTCGAAGCCCTCGTCGACGTCGGTCCAGGTCGTGTGCACACCGGCCTCGCGAACCGCCTTGGTGGCGTAGGCGTGGAAACGCTCCCGCACGGAATCGGTCATCTGGCCGTCGGCGGGCCACACACCGATGAGGTTCTGCAGCAGGAAGTGCCCGGTGGCGCCGTCCGGGGGAGGGGTGATCGCCGTGACCTCGCGGACCATCTCGGCGAAGTCACCCGGGATGTCGGTGACCTCGATGATCCGGGCCCGGACATCCTCGCTGCGCTTGGTGTCGTGGGTGGACAGGGTCGTCATCGTCCGGGGCCACAGCACGCTGCGCTCCTGCTGGAGCAGGTGGAACTCGGCGGGGCCGACACCGAACCGACCCGGCGCGCCCCCCACCTCCTGGAGGGCGATCAGGCGGCAGGCCCGGTAGAACGTCGTGTCCTCGACGCCCTTGGCCATCACGGCACCACAGACCTGTGCGAAACGGACGGCTGCCTCGCCGTCGGCGAGCAGCCCCGCCGTGATGAGGTCGAGTGCGTCGCGTCTGGAGGGGAAGCGGCGGGTCATCTCCGCGACGACCGTTGCGGTGACACGGGACAGCGAGATGTAGTCGGCCCGGTAGACGGGCATCGCGGCGACGAGTTCGATGATCGTGTCCGTCAGCATCCGCTCACTGACCCCGTCACCGGCGGTGGAGAAGTTGTCCCGGCGCACCGCCCGTGCGAGTCGGCGCACCTCGGCGGCGAGCTCGTCGGCCGCGACGGAACGTTTCAGCGCCTGCTCGGTGGCGGTGACGGCGGCATCGTCCCAGGCGGAACCCGACTGCTGCATCGCGAGCATGGACAGGGTGTCCTCCGCATCGCGGGAGATGAACACACCGTCCAGTTCGCGGAGCGCGTCGTATCCGGTCGTGCCGTCGACCGCGAGGCGCGGATCGAGGGGCTCATCCACACCGAGGATCTTCTCGACGACGAGCCACCGGTCGTCCCCGATGAGGGCACGGAGCCGACCGAGGTAGGAGAAGGGATCCGACAGCCCGTCCGGATGATCGACCCGGACCCCGTCGATGAGGTCCTCGGCGATCAGCCGCGACAGCACCCGGTGGGTGTGCTCGAACACCACCGGGTCTTCCTGCCTGATACCGGCCAGCCCGTTGACGGAGAAGAAACGCCGGTAGCCGATGATGCCGGACTTCCAGTACATCAGCCGGTAGCTCTGGGCGTCGTGGACGGCCACCGGGTCGCCGGCGTCCTCGGTTCCGGGGCGGACGGGGAAGACGTTGTCGTAGTAGCGCAGGACGGGTTCGCCGTCGATCTCGTCGAGGGTGAGCTTGTCCTCGTCACCCTCCGCACCGAGGACCGGCAGCCCCAGCTTTCCGCCGGCGCCGTTGTCGTCGTGCCAGTCGATGTCGAAGTAGCTCTCGTACTCACTGTCCCGGCCGAGTTTCAGCACATCCCACCACCAGGGGTTCTGGCGTGGGTCATCGACACCGAGATGATTCGGGACGATGTCGATGATGATACCGAGGCCGTGTTCGCGGGCGGTCTCCGCGAGGCTCCGCAGCCCGGCGATGCCTCCGAAGGCCGGATTGACCTCGGTGGGGTCGATCACGTCGTAGGAGTGGGCCGAGTCCGCCGGTGCGGTGAGGATCGGGGAGAGGTAGAGGTGACTGACGCCCAGCTCCGCCAGGTAGGGAACGACCGCCTCGGCCTCGGCGAAGCCGAACGCCCTGCCTGAGGGATCGGCCTCGGGTCCACGCAGCTGCAGACGGTAGGTGGCGGTGATGGGACGGCGGGTCATGATTCTCCTGGGTTGGTCATCGGGTTGGGCGGCGGGCCCGTGCGTCCACCACTGTAGCCCGCGCGGCGGGCGGAACACGTGCGGCGTGAGTGTCGCGATCGGGCAGGGGGCGGGGGACAGTGCGGAGGTCAGCGGTCGACCGGACCCGGTCCGGTGTCCGCGACGGGGAAACCCCCCACCCAGCGGACGGGATCGGGGCAGATCGCGTCGAGGCCGGCCGCCCGGAACCGCGTTTCGACCCAGGCCCGCACCCCGTCGTCGGCCCGGATACCCGCGTACAACTCGCCCACGCGTGGTGCGAACCACACGGGCCGGCGGCCGAGAACCGTGGCGAGGTGGGCGTCGATCGTGGTGAAGGTGTCCGGGTGGGCCAGCCAGTCGGTCGCGGCCGACCCGGGGACCGCCACCTGGAGCACATCATCCGGGTACCGCGGCACCGTACGGTTTCGGATGTACACCCGGAACCCGTCACCCGAGCGTGCGGAATCAAGGGCCCCGGCCGCCGCCGCGTCCCAGGCGGCCGCGGCGGGAACCCCGGAGCGCAGCAGATCCTCCTCCGTGAGAAAGCGGTCTCCGGAACAGAGCCCGGCCGCGAACCCCGTCGACAGGGCGATGCCGACGGGTCCCGCGGGGTGGAACCGGGAGACCGGGACGGGCAGCAGCCGCAGGCACCACCGCGGCCGCGGCGAAACGCGGCCGCTCGCGCGGTGCGGACCGGTGGTGGCTCTCATGCCTCTCTGACCGGGCCGACCGTCGATCCGGTTCCGCGAGCCTCAGAAGGGCGGCTGGAGATCCTCTTCCCCGTCGGGATCGAGCCCGAGGGTGGTGAAGAGCTGCCCGGCGGACCACAGCGAGATGTCCTGCCCCCTGGCGATGAGTTCCTCCGCGCGCTTCTGCTTGGAGGTCGGCTTGCCCCACTCGCCGCAGACGAGGATGGTCGTCTTCTTCGTCACGTTCTTGCCGATGGTCGCCCCGGCGTCGGCGATCTCGTGCCAGAGCCGTCCCTTGTCGAAGGGCTCGAAATCGCCCGACAGGGTCACGTTCTGTCCGAAGAGCAGGCCATCGGGGTCGGCGTCGGGGTTCGGATCCGGGACGGTGTCGGGAACGGCGACCTTGGCCCAGGGGACGGTTCGGGGGGACTTCCTCCTCCCGCCACCGGCGCCGGCCGGAGCGGGGCGGGCCGGGGCCTCGGAGACCGTGTCCAGTACCGGCCACACCCGTTCACCGTCGATCCGGCCGAGATTGAGTCCCGACCCGGCGAGCACCTCATCGACGGTGTGCCGGGTGGTGGCGTCCCCGTTGAGAAGCACGAACAACCTGGCCGTGGCCTCCGCCGCGGCCGCCGGTGAGTCGGGTACGGGAAGTCCCAGGCTCCGGCTAAGTCCGGCCAGTGAGTGGTCGGTGTCGTCGGGCCGCTCCCGGCGGGCCAGTGCGAGTGTGCAGGCGAGGGGATGGGGCGGCAGAGCGGCGGATCCCGAGGCACGCAGCACGCGGGCGAGTGTGGTGACCTGGCGGTAGACGTTGTGCGCGACCAGGATCTCGCCGTCATCACCGAGATGGTCGAGGAACGCGTCTACCGGAGTAGACCCGGTTCCGCCGGTGCAGGGGAACTCCCGGGAGGCGCCGTCGACGACGATCCCGTCCCGGACCCGTGCGACGCCGATGGCGGTGACGGTGTCCCAGCCGGTGTCGTGGTCGACGTGGAGGGCGGTGAAATCGAGACCCGGGATCTCGACGTCCGATGCGCCACCATCGCGGGCCGCCGCCAGCGCATCGACGAGCTGCTGCAGTTCAGCCGTCTGGTTCGGGCTGAACACGATCTCCGTGTCCGGCCCCTCCAGGATCACCCGACCGCAGGTGACGGGATCACCTGGCACGGCCGTGACTCCCGTGATCGAGTCAAGCGGGATCTCGGGCCCGGGGCCCCGGAGCGCCGTCAACAGTGGATCGTTGTGCACCGTCACCTTCCGGGGAGTGACGGTGACCGTGCTGCCGTGGGCTGCGATCACGTCGGGTTCACCTCTCGATGCTGGCGTCGTGCCGGTTCAGGTCGGGCTCATGTCCGGATCAGATGTAGTCCCCGGTCCGGTCGCGGTAGTCGTCCTCGGTGGCGCCGGTGCGCAGGGGACCGGCCGCCGGGGTCTTCGACTCCGGCATCTCGTCATCGGTCCCGTGGACGCAACCCGGGGCACTGCGGTCGTTGCCGGGCTCCTCGTCCGGTTCCTCCGCCGGGGGCTCCATCTGCTTGAGGATCATCGTCGAGCGGGCGGGGACGGTGATCTTCCCTCCGGCCTCGATGACCTCCTCCTCCAGCGGGTACCCGGTCTCCTCGACCGTGTCGACGATCAGACGCCAGCGCACGCCGAAGCGCTTCCCCGGGAGCGTGAACTCCAACGGTTCGTGGTACGCGTTGAAGCACATGATGAAGGAATCGTCGGTGATTCGCTCCCCGCGCTCACCGGGCTCCGCGATGGCGTCGCCGTTGAGGTAGACCATCAGGGACTTGCCGAAGGTGAAGTCCCAGTCGGCCTGGGTCATCAGCTTGCCGGAGGGAACGAGCCAGGCGATGTCGCGCTGACGGACGTCATCGTCACCCAGCGGTCCCCCCGCGAGGAAGCGACGGCGCCGGAACACGGGGTGGTTCGCCCGGATCCGCAGCAGTCGGCGGGTGAAGTTCACCAACGTCTTGTTGTCCTCCGCCTGGTCCCAGTCGATCCAGGACAGCTCGGAGTCCTGGCAGTAGACGTTGTTGTTCCCCTCCTGGGTGCGTCCCATCTCGTCGCCGTGGGCGATCATCGGCGTGCCCTGGCTCAGCAGGAGAGTGGTGAGGAAGTTCCGGCGCTGCTGTGCGCGGAGCTGCCTGACCTCCGGATCGGAGCTCGGGCCTTCCACGCCGCAGTTCCAGGACCGGTTGTGGCTCTCTCCGTCGCGGCCGTCCTCACCGTTGGCGTCGTTGTGCTTCTCGTTGTAGCTGACCAGGTCGTTGAGGGTGAAGCCGTCGTGGGCTGTGACGAAGTTGATGGACGCCGTGGGGCGGCGGCCGTTGTTCGCGTAGAGGTCCGAGGAACCGGTCAGCCGCGAGGCGAACTCGCCGAGGGTCGCGGGCTCGCCGCGCCAGAAGTCACGCACGGTGTCCCGGTACTTGCCGTTCCATTCGGTCCACAACGGCGGGAAGTTACCCACCTGGTAGCCACCTTCGCCAATGTCCCAGGGCTCGGCGATGAGTTTGACCTGGCTGACAACCGGATCCTGCTGGACGAGATCGAAGAACGCGGACAGCCGGTCCACGTCGTGGAGCTCGCGCGCGAGGGTCGAGGCGAGGTCGAAGCGGAAACCGTCGACGTGCATCTCGGTGACCCAGTAGCGCAGGGAATCCATGATCAGCTGCAGGGTGTGCGGGTGCCGGACATTCAGGCTGTTGCCCGTGCCCGTGTAGTCCATGTAGTGCCGCTTGTCGTCCTCGACGAGCCGGTAGTAGGCGGCGTTGTCGATTCCGCGGAACACGATGGTCGGCCCCATGTGGTTGCCCTCGGCGGTGTGGTTGTAGACCACGTCGAGGATGACCTCGATACCCGCGTCGTGGAACGCCCGGACCATTCCCTTGAACTCACTGACGGCCCCGCCCGGCTTCGTCGCCGCCGCGTAATCCTGGTGCGGCGCGAGGAAACCGAACGTGTTGTATCCCCAGTAGTTGCGCAGGCCGAGCTCCCGGAGCCGGTCGTCCTGGAGGAACTGGTGGACGGGCATCAGCTCGATGGCGGTCACACCGAGGTCCTGCAGGTACTCGATGATCGACGGGTGCGCGAGTCCCGCGTAGGTGCCGCGGAGGTTCTCCGGGACATCCGGGTGTGTCATCGTCATTCCCTTGACGTGGGCCTCGTAGATGACGGTCTCGTGGTACGGGGTCTTCGGGGCTCGGTCGTTGGCCCAGTCGAAGAAGGGGTTGATGACGACGGAGGTCATCGTGTGACCGAGGGAATCCTCGGTGTTGCGCTTGGTGAGGTCCTCGGGATCGTTGATGTCGTAGGAGAACAGGGAGGGGTGGCCGTCGAACTCCCCGTCGAAGGCCTTGGCGTAGGGGTCGACGAGCAGTTTGCTGGGGTCACACCTGTGGCCGTTGTCGGGATCGTAGGGGCCGTGGACCCGGTAGCCGTAGCGCTGGCCGGGCTGGATCCCGGGGAGGTAGCAGTGCCAGGTGTGGGCGTCCACCTCCTCGATCGGGATGCGGGTCTCGTTGTTGTCCTCGTCGAGCAGGCAGAGCTCGACCTTTTCCGCGACGTCGGAGAAGAGGGCGAAATTGGTGCCGGCTCCGTCGTACGTGGAGCCGAGCGGGTAGGCGTCGCCGGGCCAAACCTGGTGGGCGTCTGCGGTGGAACTAGTCATGGTGAGCAATCATATATCCCGCGGAGCGCCAAGTCCCTTCAGCACGAGCGCCACGCCCCGCCGGAACGTGGTTTCCCCGGTTGTGGTGGACGTCGCGGAAGGATCCGCGCCCTCCGCGATCCGGAGGGCCGCGACCGACTGCTCGTGGAGCGTCTCCCCCATGATGAAGTGCAGGAGCGTCACGGCGCCGGCCTCCCTGAGTACCGGGCTCAAATCACCTCCGGCGCCGAGAGCTGCGGAAAAGACGGCCGTGAGCCGGTTCCGCAGGTCGGGATCGGACAGTGCCGCGGAGACGATCTCCGCTCCGTCGCGGTGGTCGAGGAGCGCATTCCGGAGGCGGCTGCACGTCGCGACGGTCGTCTCCGTCCATGTGGCGCCGGCGACAGTGGCGGCATCGTCGAGGACCGGAGCACAGATGGCCCGTCCGATGGCCGCTATGAGTGCCTGCTTGCTGGGGAAGTGCCAGTAGAGGGCTCCCGGGGCGACTCCGAGTTGCCGCGCCACACGGCGCATGGTCATGTCCGCCAACCCGTATGTGTCTGCGATGTCGAGGCTGGCGGTGATGATGGACTCACGGGTCAGTTGCACACCGCCACGATAACTCGGCCCGGCGTCACCGGAGGTGTTTTCCGGTGCCGGGCGGGTGGGTGCTGGATCGGGAGACCGTGGTGCAGTAGATTTGCGGGCCATGGAGTTCGTGCCGTCACGGCGCACATCTGACGGCCGGTCGAGGACCGTCCCGGTTTATTGCCCAAGTTTGTTTATTGCCCAAGTTTAAGGAAAAACAACGGGGAATCTGGGACGAGGTTGTTAGGGTTGGGGCGCCAGGCCACATGAAACTTCAGATCAGGGCGCGGTCGCCGCGCTGTCCGAATGAACTAGTCAGGAGTACACCCGTGCCGAGTCTCAGTCTCGCGAAGAAGACCATTGCAGCAGCCGCACTGATCGCCCCGCTCTCCATGAGCGTGGTGTCGTGCGGCTCGAACGGAGATGACGTGGACGACGCCAAGTCAACCACGTCCGCGTCGACCTCGACGTTGACCTCGACCGAGACCTCCACTTCGACCACGAGCAGCACCACGGCGACCGCATCGGAGGAGACCTCGACGTCCGAGACGACCTCCGCGCCGTCCCCGGCACCGGTACCGGATCAGGAAGCCGCGGCTGCGGTGGCGGCGGCCGCCGCGAACCTCCCGTCCCCGAAGCCCGCCGTCCCGGTCCAGGGTGGCCGGGCGGCGACCCCTGAAGAGGCCCGGGCCATCGAGGATCTGGCACGTCGGGTCGCGTGGGCGCCGACCCTGAGGGGCTACCTGGGGGGCATCCTCGACAACACCTGCAATTCGGTGCTCCAGGCCAACGGTGGCCGCGAGGCGTACGACCTCAACCAGATCCCCGATGTCCCCATGGACATGATCCCCGAGTTGCAGGGTCGCAGGGCCGAGGTGCAGAGCGTGACCGACATCATGGTCGAGGGCAACACCGCCTCCGCCACGGTGACCGCCAACGCGGGCAACGAGGTCGAGACCGGCACGATGCGCTTCCTCAAGGAGGACGGGGTCTGGAAGCTCTGCGACTGATCGGAGTCCGTCACCGGTACCGTGGAACGGTGACGACAAGTGGAGCCGGAAACCCCCGCCCGGGAACCTCGACAGGGTCCCCGGGCGGGGGTTTCGGGCATTTCTGCAGCTTTCGTGCAGCTCCCCCCGGATCGGGCTAGCCGGTCATTGACGTCCCCTGTTTTTTGAACAGCGTTCAATCGAGTCGGTATCGTGGTTTTCCAATGACCACCAGCACGACCTTTAGGGTACCCGGGAAAAGAGCCCGGAGCCCCATCCCCAGGAGGACCGACAAATGACCAACGCAACCATCGACAGTGATGTGTCTGAGAAAGCGCAGGACGACATTCTCCCGTTCGCCCGGAAAAAGGTCCTCGAAGGCGGGGTCGGGCTGGACAAGGAGGAGACCCTCGCCGTACTGAATCTACCGGACGACCGCCTCCCGGAGTTGCTCGAACTGGCGCACGAGGTCCGGCTGAAGTGGTGCGGCGACGAGGTGGAGATGGAGGGGATCATCTCCCTGAAGACCGGCGGGTGCCCCGAGGACTGCCACTTCTGCTCGCAGTCCGGTCTCTTCGAATCGCCCGTCCGTTCCGCGTGGCTGGACATTCCCGCACTCGTCGAGGCCGCGAAGCAGACCCAGAAGACCGGGGCGACGGAGTTCTGCATCGTCGCCGCCGTCAAGGGTCCCGACGAGCGCCTCCTGTCCCAGCTGGAGCAGGCCGTCGCGGCGATCAAGTCCGAGGTCGACATCGAGGTGGCGGCGTCCGTGGGCATCCTGACCCAGGAACAGGTCGACCGCCTGGCCGCCGCCGGCGTGCACCGCTACAACCACAACCTCGAGACCGCCCGTTCCTACTTCCCCCAGGTCGTCACGACCCACTCCTGGGAGACCCGCCGGGACACGCTCCGGATGGTCAAGGAAGCGGGCATGGAGGTGTGCTGCGGCGGCATCCTCGGCATGGGGGAGTCCCTCGAACAGCGGGCCGAGTTCGCCCAGGATCTGGCGGCACTCGATCCGACCGAGGTGCCGATGAACTTCCTCGATCCGCGCCCCGGTACCCCGTTCGCCGACTACGAGGTCATGCCCGCACAGGACGCGCTGCGCGCGATCGGTGCATTCCGTCTCGCGCTGCCGAAGACGATCCTCCGCTTCGCCGGTGGCCGGGAGCTCACACTCGGCGACCTGGGCGCCGAACAGGGCCTCCTCGGCGGCATCAACGCGATCATCGTCGGCAACTACCTCACCACCCTCGGACGCCCCCAGGAGCAGGATCTCGAGATGATGGGTAAGCTGCGACTGCCCATCAAGGCGCTCAACTCCACCTGCTAGAGAATCCGGAGAACTGGACCCATGGCCCGCACCGCGGACAACACCGAACTCCTCGAGGCACTGATCACCGGGGCGGCCCCGGTGTACCACCCGAACACCGGTCAGTGCCTGGCCGACGGGGGGACGGTCCGGTTGTCCCCCTCTGCGCGTGCCGGGTTGGAGGCGCCCCGTTACTGTCAGCTCTGCGGTCGCCGGATGGTCGTGCAGATTCGTCCCGATGGATGGGATGCCTCGTGCTCCCGCCACGGAAGGGTCGACTCCGCGTACCTCGGTCGACGCTGACCTGTCCTCACCCGGTCCCCGACACTAGGTGACGACGGGGGTCTCCGCGTAGATTGGACGTCCATGAACCATCCTGATCACGTAGACGGGCCACCGGATGCGCCGGAGACCGTCGACGTGCCTCCCGGCCATGACCCGGGGGCCGCGTCACCGCGCCGGACGACGCCGGTCCGACGACTGCTCCCCCGGGTAAAACGATCCACCGGATCCTACGCGGGGATCCTCGCGCTTTCCCTCATTCTGGCTCTGGTCGCGGGTGTCCTCTCCGGGTGGTTCCGACCCGTCTACATCGGGCGGGTGATGGAGGATGCCGCCGTGGTCGCGGTGACGCCGGGGTCCCAGGAGTTCGACACGTGGCTGGGGATGATCACCGGCAGCTCGATCCTCGGGATCATCGTCGCGTTGATCGCGTTCTTCCGTGCTCCTGAACTCCTCGGGCCGAGGATGCTCGCGTGGGTCACGTTCTGCTCGCTCATCGGTGCGTTCACCATCGTCGGCATCAACGATGCCGTGGCGCATCTCGTGCATCCGGTTCCCGCCGAGGATGCGCTGCAGATCGGCCAGGACTACGCCTTCGTTCCCCAGGTGACGCTCCACTGGGGTGTGGTCATCGCCCCGTACCTCGCGCTGCTGACCTACTGGTCCGCGGCGGTCCTGGTCCGGCCGGGACGGACCCCGTTCGACGATGACGGCGGGGACCGCCCGCCGTCGATCCCGGGCAGTGCCTAGCGGGGCCCGGACAGCGCGGCCCGGATCACGGTGACCGCCTCCACGACGCCCGTGATTCCGCACCCGATCGCCGCCTCGAGTTGTGCGTCGGTCGCCCCGACCGCGACCGGGAACACCGCCACCGCGCAGACGACGACGCGATCCCCGACGCCGTCCGATCCGTCGTCCACGAGCGCCGCCCGGGCGTTGACGGCCTGGCAGCGGCGATCGAACGCAGCACACGCCGTCGATGCATCCCCGAACGCCTCGGTCGCGGGGCCCTCCACGGGGACCTCCCACCGCGAGATGACGATGAGATCGCCGCCGGCGACTCCCGCGGCATCGGTGGTCACGGTGACCTGGACCTCGACCTCGTCGACCGTCAGGATGAGAGCCCGGAACCTGGGATGGGGTTCCGCGTCCCCGCGGATCCGTTCGAGAATGATCCGGAGGCGGTACATGTCGAGTGGTTCCGGTATCCCGGGTTCCACCGGGTGCGACCCCGGCCGGGGTATGACGGTCCCGGGCACCGGCCGTGTGGCCTCCACCGCATCGGTGCGCAGCAGTTCCAGGGGGTTGATCCTGGGGCCGGCCAGGGGCGGGATCTCGTCGATGAGTGCGCGGCACCCGGTGATCACGAGGGTGAGAGATCTCTCCAGAAACGTACGCAACTGATCGTCGGAGATTCCCGCATCGACGCACAGTGACGCGTGGAACCGGACGCTGAGGGTCCCGTCCGCGGCGACGGACGGGTAGAAGCACACCGGCAGGGAACGCTGCTCACCCAGCGCGAGGGCGTCCTGCAGGACAGGCAGGTGCTCCACCCCGGTCCGTCCCCGGAGCCGACCCCGGAACACGAGGTGCAGTCCACCGTTGTCGCGGATCACGAGGAACTCACCGCGGACGCTCGGCCAGGCGACCATGATCCGGTCCGCGACCGTCGAGTACCGCACCCCGAGTCCGCCCAGTGCGGCCTCGACCATGTCGAGGGTCAGTGACCGGGTCCAGCGGTGGCCGGAACGTAGCCGGCGGCGCAGCACCCGGAGAGGTGCCGGTCCGGACATCCGGAGGAGCGTCAGCCTCAGCCCACGGTTGAGGTCGCCGGTAGGTGGGCTCCCGGGGAACAGACCGGAGGGGTCATCCGGGACCCGACCGGTGGGGTCCTGTCCGTGGTCGGCGGAGGGCACCGGGTCAGTCCTCGGGCCATTCGACCACCGACACCCCGGTGACATCCTCGCTGATGGATCCGACCGCGATCAGGACGCGACGGAGCCCGAGGGAGAGCGTGTGCCGGAGCTGGGTGGAGGTCAGACCTGCTGCCGTCGGGACCGACATCTCCACGCGGACCTGGAGCCCGTCGTCATCGGTGTGGCAGTAGGCCTTCGTCAGTGCGGACTTCTCGTTCCAGGTGTTGCAGCAGAGGAACACGCGCATGAAGTCCCGTTCCGGATCGAGGTTCGGATCCCAGAGACCACGGAGGATGAGCGACGGTCCGTTGTCCAGGTGGAGGCCGACGAGAACACTGTTGACCGTCGTCGCGAGCCAGCTCTCCCCTCTGTGCATCCCGTGGATCCCGAGGTCCTTCAACGTCGACTCCAGTCGGGTCAGATCCACCGGGAAAGGTGGATCCGCATCGGGGAGATCGATGTCGCCGTCAGCGTTGGAGTTCACCCCGTCGCTGATGTCGCGTTCCTCGTCCGGGTCATCCGGTTCAGTCACGGTCGGTGTCCCCTCATCCGGGTCATGGTTGCTGTCCTCCGGGGTCGTCTGGAGCCGGAGCGGTCCGTGCAGGGCGTCCCCGTCGAGGCCGTCTTCGGTGGCGTCCGCCCGTTCGTTCGGTTTCAACTGGGGAAACTCGGTGAGTACCCGATCGGCGGCCAGCTCCGTCGCCTGCATCGCGGACCGGATGAAGGTGCGCAGCTGCTCGCCGGTGGCTCCCGCCCCGATGGGCAGCGCGGTACGGAAGCGGACGGAGACCGCCCCGTCGTCGGTGATCTCCAGCATCGCGGTCGGATTGATCCGCTCCGCGTTCCACGCCGTGATGGTGTGCGCCAGGGCGTTGATGTCGGAGAGATCGAGGGTGCCGCGTAGGTGCCCCTCGGCGATGAGCACCGGGGCGTCGACGCGGCCGATGTAGACGAGCACCCTGTGCGTCTCCCACGGCAGCAGCAGCCGCTGGTTGCCGGACAGGAAGCGGTAGTCACATGCACTGACGGCCGCCGACACGTCAGCGAGACTGACTCTCGTGGGGCCCGTGCGTCCCCCGGTGCGGTCGCCCATGATCTGCTTCACTCCTCACCGTGTGGCTTCGAACCTCTCCGCCAATATACGCGGTGGCCGGGGGGCCACGCCCCGGTCCGGTGCACCCGTGGCATCCCCGGAACCGGGGCCTAATACAATGGCCGCAGACAGCACCGCCGTTTCCCGGCGTCGTACCGGGGGGCAGGGACCGCCACCACCAACGCAGACACATGACGGGATGATGCAGCAAATGCCCATGCTCACGCTCACCGACCTCACCGGCCAGACTCCGACCGGCAGCCATCTGCGGCGGACCCTGCCCAGAGGGGGGACGGACGTCGACTCCGTCCTCGACGTCGTCGCGCCGCTGGTCGCGGATGTCCGTGACAACGGTGCCGCCGCGGCGCTCGCCTACGGACAGAAGTTCGACGGGGTGACCCCGGACAGCGTCCTGGTTCCGGATGACGTCATCCGCGCCGCGGTGGACACACTCGAACCGCAGGTCCGCGCAGCCCTGGAGGAGTCCATGGACCGGATCCGGAAGGTTCACCGGGCCCAGGTCCCCGAGGGACACACCGTGGAGCTCGCCCCCGGGGGGACCGTCGAGGAGAGGTTCATCCCCGTCGAACGCGTCGGGCTCTACGTCCCCGGAGGGAACGCCGTCTACCCGTCCAGCGTCCTCATGAACGTGATCCCCGCGCAGGAAGCCGGCGTGGACACCCTCGTCGTCGCCTCGCCACCCCAGGCGGCACACGGCGGCTGGCCGCACCCCACCATCCTCGCCGCCTGTTCGCTGCTCGGCGTGGATGAGGTGTGGGCCGTCGGCGGGGCACAGGCGGTCGCCCTGCTGGCCTACGGTGACGAGGAGACCGCAGCCCTCGCGCCGGTTGACATGATCACCGGCCCCGGAAACATCTTCGTCACCGCGGCCAAGCGACTGTGCCGCTCCGTCGTCGGCATCGACTCGGAGGCCGGGCCGACTGAGATCGCCATCCTCGCGGACGGAACCGCCGACCCGGTCCACCTCGCGTACGATCTGATCAGTCAGGCGGAACACGACGTCATGGCCGCCAGCGTCCTGGTCACCGACTCCCGGGAACTCGCCGAGGCGGTCGACCGCGAGGTCGCCGCGCGGTACGGGGTGACCCGGAACTCCGAACGGGTGGCCCGGGCCCTGACCGGACCGCAGTCCGGCATCATCCTCGTCGACGACCTCGAGACCGGTATCCGCGTCGTCGACGCCTACGGTGCCGAGCACCTGGAGATCCACACCGACGACGCCGCGGCCGTCGCCCGTCGTGTCCGGAACGCCGGCGCCATCTTCGTCGGCCCCTACGCACCGGTCCCGCTCGGTGACTACTCCGCCGGCTCCAACCACGTACTGCCGACCTCGGGCACCGCGCGCCACTCGTCCGGACTGAATACCCGTACGTTCCTCAAGGCCGTCCACCTCATCGAGTACGACGAGGCCGCCCTGAAGGGTGTCGCGGACACCGTCGTCGCCCTCGCCGACGCCGAGGATCTGCCCGCCCACGGGGAAGCCATCCGCGCCCGCTTCGAGAACCTGCCCACCGACTCAACCGACGAGGACAACCGATGACCGACGCCCCCACTCCGCTGGCAGCGGACACGACCCTCGAGGATCTTCCGCTCCGGGAGGCCCTGCGCGGCGAACACGCCTACGGTGCGCCGCAACTCGACGTCCCCGTCCGGCTGAACACCAACGAGAATCCGTATCCGCCGTCGGCCGCCCTCGTCGAGGAACTCGTGGACACGGTGCGCAGGCTCGCCGGGGACCTGAACAGGTACCCCGAACGCGACTGCGTCGAACTGCGGGACCACCTCGCCGCATACATCTCGGAGCAGACCGGTGTCCCGGTCACCCGGGAGAATCTCTGGGCGGCCAACGGCTCCAACGAGGTACTCCAGCAGCTGCTCCAGGCCTTCGGTGGCCCGGGCCGCACGGCCCTGGGGTTCGTCCCCAGCTACTCCATGCACCCGATCCTCGCCACGGGCACGCACACCGAGTTCCTCCACTGCGCACGCGGCGCCGATTTCAGCATCGACATGGACCTGGCTCTGGCCGAGATCGAGCGGCTCCGACCCGATGTCGTGTTCGTGACCACCCCGAACAACCCCACCGGGGATGTGACCTCCCTCGACGACATCCGCCGGATCGTCGGGGCCGCACCGGGCATCGTCATCGTCGACGAGGCCTACGCCGAGTTCAACGACGGTCCCTCCGCCGTGGAGCTCATCGGGGAGTTCCCCACCCGTCTCGTGGTGTCCCGGACGATGAGCAAGGCCTTCGACTTCGCCGGCGGGAGACTCGGCTATTTCGTCGCGGCGCCCGCGTTCATCGACGCGGTCATGCTCGTGCGCCTGCCGTACCACCTGTCGACCCTGTCGCAGGCCGCGGCGATCGTCGCACTGAAACACTCGGGTGACACCCTGGCGACGGTCGCCCGGATCGCCGCGGAACGCGAGCGCGTCGTCGCGGCCCTGGAGGAACTGGGGTACGACGTCGTGCCGAGCAGGTCGAACTTCATCTTCTTCGGGCACTTCGAGGACGCGGCGGCGGTCTGGCGCCGTTTCCTCGACGCCGGTGTACTCATCCGGGACGTGGGCGTGCCGCACCGGTTGCGCGCCACGATCGGTCTCGACGAGGAGAACGACGCTTTCATCGCTGCAGCCCGGGACATCGCGGCCGCAGTCGGTGTCATCCCCGGTGGCGCGTCCACCACGTAGAACCATCCCAGCACCCGTCACCGAGTCACGAGGAACGAGACGACAAGCCATGGCTGACCTGAACCACACCACCGGCAACGAATCCGAGGGTACCGACGCCATCCGTCGGGCCCGCGTTGAACGCGCCACCCGCGAGTCGACGATCGCGGTGGAGATCGACCTGGACGGTACCGGCAACTGCGAGATCAGCACCGGTCTGCCGTTCTTCGACCACATGCTCACCGCATTCGGTACCCACGGCAGCTTCGACCTCACCGTCCACGCCTCCGGGGACATCGAGGTCGATGCACACCACACCGTCGAGGACACCGCGATCGTGTTGGGAGGTGCGATCCGGGAGGCACTGGGGGACAAGTCGGGTATCCGGCGTTTCGGTTCCTGCCAGCTGCCGATGGACGAGACCCTGTGCGAGGCGATCGTGGACGTCTCCGGTCGCCCGTACTTCGTCATGGACGGCGAACCGGACCAGATGATCACCGCCGTGATCGGCGGACACTACGCCACCGTCATCAACCGGCACTTCTTCGAGTCGCTCGCCTTCAACGCGCAGATCGCCCTCCACGTGCGGTGCCACTACGGGCGGGATCCGCACCACATCACCGAGGCCGAGTACAAGGCCGTGGCGCGGGCACTGAGAGCCGCCACCGAACCGGATCCCCGGGTCTCGGGAGTCCCGTCCACGAAGGGGTCGCTGTAGCCGATGCCGGACCTTGTTAGAGTGGCAGCCGGACAGCAGGACGGTTCCGCACACTGGTTCATCTACCTGCTGTTCCTCATCGCCGGCCTCCTGGTCGGCGGAACCTGGGCGGCCTACCAGGCCGAGAACCGGGTCATGACATTCATCGGCGCTCTGGCAGCGGCCGTGGCGTTCGCCGCGGCGCTGCTGTGGCTACTGGGAGAGGTGGGTTAGATAGGTGAAGACGTCGGCGCGGCTGCTGTCACGCGATGAACTCGAGAAGCTCGACAACATGTGGAGCAGCCCGGCGCTGAAGACGACGCTGATCGCCGTCGCCGCCGCCTTCGCTTCCTGGTCGCTGATGCTTCCGGTGGTCCCGCTCGCGGTGATCAGCTCGGGAGGGTCGGACAGTCTCGCCGGTTCGGTCACCGGCGTATTCATGGCCGGTACCGTGCTCACCCAGATGTTCACGCCGAAGGCACTGCGCCGGTTCGGCTACATCCCGGTGATGGTCGTCTCGGCATTCCTGCTGTGTGTGCCTTCCGCCTTGTACGTCTTCTCCGTCGATGCGATCCCGGTGCTCACGGTCTCGGCGGTCCGCGGCGTCGGGTTCGGTGCCCTGACGGTCGCCCAGTCCGCGCTGATGGCCGAACTCGTGGCCCGGAGATTTCTCGGCAAGGCATCGGGGGCGCTGGGACTCGTCGTCGGGCTCCTGCAGATGCTCTTCCTGCCGACGGGACTCTACCTCGCGGAGACCATCGGATTCACCGCGGTCTACATCATCTCCTCGGTCATCGGAATCGGTGCCACCGCACTGTGCTGGTCCCTTCCGAGGCTGTCCCCGGAGAAGCGGGAGTCCCTGCGCGGTACCGGGTCCATCACGGAGACCGGCTACTCAGTCGCCACCTGGAAGCTCATCACCGTCCCGGCGCTCGCCATCTCCACCATCGCGATGGGCTACGGCGCCATCTCCTCCTTCCTCCCCGCTGCGGTGAAGGAACTCGACCCGGCCGACGGCGCCGTGGTCGGAGGACTCGTTCTGGCGGTCGTCGGCGGATCGCAGATGCTCAGCCGGTACGGTGCGGGCATCATCGCGGACCGTCGTGGCGAGGCCGGTCGGCTGGTCATTCCGTCGCTCGTCGCCGGGGTCATCGGTCTGGCGCTCGCGACCCTCGTTCTCGCCGCGGGGCTCAACCCGTGGCTGCTGCTCCTCTCCGCACTGCTGTTCGGCGCCGGTTTCGGCGCCGTCCAGAACGAGGCGCTGCTGATGATGTTCGCCCGGTTGCCCCGCTCCAAGGTCACCGAGGCGTCCGCGATGTGGAACATCGCCTTCGATTCCGGCACCGGCCTCGGCTCCGTGGTTCTCGGTGTCGTCGCCGCGCGGGCCGCCTACTCCGGGTCCTTCGGAACGGCTGCGGGTCTGGTGGTGCTCGGTCTCGTCGTCGTGCTCGCGGACCGGATCATCGGCAGGCACCGCATCGCGGAGTACAACAACACACGCGCGACTCTCCGACGTGTCCCGATGGCACGGACCGCGGTGCGCAGCGCCAGGGCCATCGGCCGGGTGGGCATGAAGCCCGTGCACGTCGCCGAACTGCTCGCCAAGAACACCCCGCGTCCGCATGTCCGGCGCCGCCCCGAGGGCATGAGCCGCGAGGAGTTCAACGCCGAACTCCGCGCGGAGGCCGCCGAGCGACGCGCCCTGAAGGCCGAGCGGAAGTCGGATCAGCGGGAGTACAGGATCCAGGTCCGGGAGATCCGTGCGGACGCCCGCGCTCACGTCGAGCGGGCCCGCAGGGAGGCCCAGGAGTACATCGAACGTGCCCGGGCGGAAGCCCGCGAGATGGAGCGCAGGAGACTGGCGGAACTCCGCTCCCCGGACCGGCCCGGCGAGGGCGGACAGGAGCGGGCCCCGAAGAAGTCCTCTGTCACACCCGTGGATCTCAGTCCGCGGGATGCCGGACGGACGGCGCCACCGTCCGGGACGTCGGACACCGATGAACCGAACACGGGGTCACGTGTAGCCGACGATCCAACCACCGATTCCGATACCGACACCACCGGGAGTACCAGATGACCAGCCGCAAGACCCCCACCGTGGCCCTCCTCGACTACGGTTCCGGAAACCTGCGATCCGCGCACCGCGCGGTCGAGCGCGCCGGTGCCGAGGTGACCGTCACCAACGACCCGGAGACCGTGCTCGCGGCGGACGGACTCCTCGTCCCAGGTGTCGGCGCCTTCGCCGCGTGCATGCAGGGACTGCGCGATGTCCGCGGCGCCCGGCTCATCGGTGAACGACTCGCCGGGTCGCGCCCGGTCCTCGGCATCTGCGTCGGGATGCAGATCCTCTTCGAGCGCGGTGTTGAGCACGGCACCACCGCTGAAGGCTGCGGTGAGTGGCCGGGAACGGTCGAGAAGCTCCGGGCGAACATCCTGCCGCACATGGGCTGGAACACCGTCGACGCCCCGGCGGACTCCCGGATGTTCCACGGTATCGCCGACGAGCGCTTCTACTTCGTCCACTCCTACGCGGTCCGGAGCTGGGACATGCCGGAGGATGACGTCCTCACCCCGCCGACGCTCACCTGGGCGCAACACGAGGGGGACCGCTTCCTCGCCGCCGTGGAGAACGGCCCGTTGTGGGCCACCCAGTTCCACCCCGAGAAGTCCGGTGACGCGGGTGCCGAGCTCCTGCGCAACTGGATCGACACACTCTGACCACCGACCCACCGACGGGGTGTCGCGCCCGTCCCGGCATCGCTAGGATTGGCCCCATGAGCCTCACACTTCTACCCGCAGTCGACGTCGTGGACGGTAAGGCCGTCCGCCTGCACCAGGGGGAGGCGGGCAGTGAGAAGAGCTACGGCAGCCCGCTGGACGCCGCACTCAACTGGCAGGACCAGGGGGCACGGTGGCTGCACTTCGTCGACCTCGACGCCGCCTTCGGTCGGGGATCCAACCACGAGATGATGGCCGAGGTCGTGCACAGACTCGACATCGACGTGGAGCTGACCGGTGGCATCCGGGATGACGCGTCACTCGAACGGGCGCTCGCGACCGGAGCCCGCCGCGTGAACATCGGCACCGCCGCGCTGGAGAACCCGGAATGGGCGGAGAAGATAATCGGCACCCACGGTGACCGCGTCGCGATCGGTCTCGATGTCCGCCTCATCGGCGGCGAGTGGCGGACGCGCGGTCGGGGATGGGTGTCCGACGGCGGCGATCTCTGGGAGATCCTCGAGCGCTTCGATCAGGCGGGGTGCAGCCGGTTCGTCGTCACCGACGTCTCCAGGGACGGTACCCTGACCGGACCGAACATCGACCTCCTGCGGGACGTGGCCGCGGCCACGGACGCGCCCGTCACCGCGTCCGGTGGCATCGCGGAGCTCTCCGATGTCACCGGACTGATGCCCTACGTGGACGAGGGAATCGACTCCGTCATAATCGGCAAGGCCCTCTACGAGGGGCGCTTCACTCTCCCCGAGGCCCTCGCCGCGGTCGCCCCCGCCACCGATGCTCCGACCGGGCGCGACTGACCGTGTCCGGTGATCTGGACGCCCGCGGGCTGCTCGCCGTGGCTGAGGCCGTCGCCGATGACGCGGAGCGGATGATCCGCACGTCGCTCGGCGAGGCACGCGTCATGGAGAAGGGCGAGGGGGACATCGCCACCGAGGTCGACCTCGCCGTCGAGGAGATCGTTCGCCGCCAGCTCACGCTGCTCACCGGTATACCCGTGTTCGGGGAGGAGGAGGGGGGAGAGCTCGGCGCCGGGGCCGTCTGGGTCGTCGATCCCGTCGACGGAACCTCCAACTTCGCCGTCGGAAACCCGATGTGCGCGTTCCTGCTGAGTCTCCTCGTCGACGGACAGCCCGTCTGCGCCCTGACCTCGCAGCCTGCGACGGGGCAGCGCTTCACCGCCTACACCGGTTCGCCACTGATGTGCAACGGGCGGCCGCAGCGCCCCGTCACCGAACGCGATCCCTGGCTGAGTCACATCGGTTTCGGTTCGATCATCTCTCCGGTGCACTCCTCGTTCCCGACCTGGGCTCGGCACGAGCTCCTGGACCGCCTGGGTGCGAAGCACCCCCGGCTCCGGGTGACGGGATCGGTCGGTCTCGATCTCGCCTTCACCGCGGCCGGGATATTCGGCGGCACCGTCACCTTCAGCCCCCACGTCTGGGACAACGCCGCGGGCGTCCTGCTCGTCCGTGCCGCCGGGGGTGTTGTGACCGATCTCGCGGGGAACGAGTGGCGCCCGGACTCCTTCGGCGTGGTCGCCGGGGCGAAGGGCGTGCACGACGTCATCCTCGGTACGATCAGTGAGACCCTCGGCACCGACCGTTGAAATAGCTTCACCCGATCTGAGAAGGAGGCGGACGGAACTTGTCCGTAGCTGTCCGTATCATTCCCTGCCTGGACGTGGCGGACGGCCGCGTCGTCAAAGGCGTCAACTTCGCCAACCTGCGTGACGCGGGCGACCCCGTGGAACTCGCCGCCCGCTACGACGCCGAGGGCGCCGATGAGCTGACGTTCCTGGATGTCTCCGCGTCGAAGGACGGGCGGGGCACGATGCTCGACGTCGTCCGGAGGACCGCCGAACAGGTATTCATCCCCCTGACGGTCGGCGGCGGGGTGCGTTCCGTCGAGGACGTCGACCAGCTGCTGCGTGCGGGTGCGGACAAGGTCAGCGTCAACACCTCGGCCATCGCCCGGCCGGAGCTGCTCCGCGAACTGTCCGAACGCTTCGGTGCGCAGTGCATCGTGCTGTCCGTCGATGCCCGCCGCGTACCCGAGGGCGGAACTCCCCAGCCCTCCGGCTTCGAGGTGACCACCCACGGTGGTTCCAGATCCGCGGGTATCGACGCGATCGAGTGGGCGCGACGTGGCGAGGAACTCGGGGTGGGTGAGATCCTGCTGAATTCCATGGACGGTGACGGCACCCGGGACGGCTTCGACCTCGAGCTTCTGGAGGCGGTCCGCGCGGCGGTCACCGTCCCGGTGATCGCCTCCGGTGGCGCCGGTGCCGTGGAGCACTTCCCACCGGCGGTCGCAGCCGGTGCCGACGCGGTGCTCGCGGCCACGATCTTCCACTTCCGGGAGATCACCATCGACGAGGTCAAGGAAGCGCTCGCCGACGCCGGATTCGAGGTCCGACGATGAGCTCCGGTCCGACCGCAGACACGGGCCACACCGATGATCCCTCGCGGTATGAGCTGGATCCGGCCGTTGCGGAGCGCCTGAAACTCAACGATGCCGGGCTCCTGCCCGCAGTCGTCCGGGAGGACGGGACCGGGGACGTGCTGATGCTCGCGTGGATGGACCCCCATGCGTTGGCCTACACCCTCGCGACCCGCCGGGGCACCTACTACTCCCGGTCCCGCCGGGAGTACTGGATCAAGGGACTGACCTCGGGCCACGTCCAGGAGGTCACGGGCGTGCGACTGGACTGCGACGGAGACACGGTTCTGCTCACGGTCCGGCAGACCGGCGGGGCGTGCCACACCGGGGACCACACCTGCTTCGACGCGGATGAGCTGCTGTGAGGACCCCGCGTCTGTCGCAGGCCGCGGCGCTCACGGTCGGTGCGGGTGCGGCACTGCTGTGGCTGTCGTCGCGGCTGGTCTGGGTGACGGTCAGGGCATTCGACGACAAATCCGGAGATGCGGTCCGCCAGCTCCCGGGTGCCGTGTGGGCCTCGCAGGTCACCGTGATCGCCCTCGTGCTGGTCGCCGGCACCCTCGGAGCCCTCGCGCTACGGAGGAACGCGCGCAGGGTGATCGGCGCGCTGACGGCGCTCGCGGCCGTCGGGGCCAGCTGGGCACCGTTGTCGCTTCTCGCGGGTGCACCGGATCCCGAACGGGCCCGGATGCTGCTCACCTCGGGCGCCGCGACCCAGAAGGCCACCTCCCCGGTGACGTTGAGCGACTGGGCGACGGTAACCGGCCTGGACATCCACCACACCGGTCCGACGGTCGCGTTCGTGGGTTGCGCCCTGGCACTCGTCGGGGGAGTGCTGCTCGTTCTGCGTCCCGGTGGCGTGGCCCAGCCGGCATCCAGCAGGTACGTCACGCCGGGGGCCCGCCAGGCCCGGCTGGAGCGGGACCTCGAGGAGTCACCGGATTCCGGGAGGGTGCTCTGGGACGCACTCGACGCGGACATGGATCCCACGGACGATCGGGGGGAGGGGACAGGGGGTGGCCCCGTACGGTGACTCCGTGTCCTCGTGCCGTGTCGGAGGGGTGATGCGGGGGCACGTCGTCGCGGCGCGGTGCCGGCGCAATTTCACCGGACACCCGGAAAGCCGTTAGCCTTGTGCCTGAACACCGGCGGGCTGACCGTCGGATACCGCACTCGGACGGATCAGACATGACCACGGTTTTCGACCAGATCATCGCAGGCGTCGTCGAGGACGTCGCCGCGCGTGAGGCCGTCGTGCCGTTCAAGGAGATGAAGGCCCGTTCCCGCGACGTGGAACCGGCGCGGGACGCGATAGCTGCGCTCACCCAGCCCGGATGCGGCGTCATCGCCGAGCTGAAACGGGCGAATCCCGTCCAAGGGCCGATCGCGCTGATCGAATCGCCGGCGGAACTCGCGCGCGCCTTCGAGGCGGGTGGTGCCCGACTGATCGGGTGCCAGACGGAGCGACGTCGTTTCCACGGCTCCCTGGAGGATGTCCGTGCGGTGCGCAGCGCGGTCACGGTTCCGGTGATGTGCCGCGACTTCATCCTCGACCCGTACCAGATCCACGAGGCCCGCTACTACGGCGTCGACATGGTTCCTCTGCTGGTCAGTGCGCTGGACCAGGCGCGGCTGGAATCATTGCTCGACCGCGTCCAGTCGCTCGGGATGACCGCCATGGTCGAGGTCCGCACCCCGGAGGAGGCGTCGCGGGCGATCCGGGCCGGCGCCCGGGTCGTGGGCGTCAACGCCCGGGACCTGCGGACGCTGACGATCAACCGGGAGGCGTTCGCGGAGATCGCACCGGGGCTGCCCCGTGGCACGATCCGGGTGGCGCTGTCCGGGGTCCGGACGACCCGGGACCTGATGAGCTACGCGGGATCCGGTGCGGACGCCGTCGTCATCGGTGAGGAACTCGTCACAGCGGAGGACCCCGCGGGCATGTGCCGCACACTCGTCACCGCTGGACAACACCCGGCCTGTCCGTCCGGGTGGTGAACCTGATTCACACCTGAAGTTGCCGCCGGGTCCCGGGACAGTCACACTGGAGCCCATGACCAACTCACCCGAAAACCCCAGATCTCCCCGTAGGCGCGCCACGGTGCTCCGTACCTCCGTCGCGACGCTCTCGGCGGCGGCTCTCGTTCTGACCGGCTGCTCCGGCACGGACTCCGGAGAGCAGAAGGACGACACCGTCATCGGTGCACTGTGCAACGCCTTCTACAGCCTCGCCGCGGCCCAGACCGACGCAGGCAACGGGCGCCTGCTGGCGGGCACACACGAGTATCTCGTCTCCGCGCAGGACAAGCTGCGGGCCGTCGAGGATGACGCCGAGGGGGACGTCGAAGGGCAGTACGCCACCGCGAAACGGCTCGTCGACGCCGCCGTGGACACCACCCCGGACCTGACCATCCAGGAACAGCTGACCACCGACGCCGAGATCCCCCAGCTGGCGATCGAGGGCGGGGCCGAGGGCGTCGAGAGCTTCTTCTCCTTCACGGAGGGGCTCGAAGGCGAACAGCGGGAGCAGTTCGACGCTGCGCCGGTGTGCGGTGCCTTCGCCGCCGACGTGGATGTGCCCGAGGACAAGGTCGTGACGGCCTACGTCGACTTCATGAATCTCGCCCAGGGTGAAAGCATCCGGGACAACGAGGAGTTCGGTCGGGTCATCGAGATTCTGCCGCTGGAGAATCCGCCTCTGCCGGGCACGGAACTCCCCGACATCAGTTCCGACGACTACCGCGTGATCTCCGATGCGATCGGTGGGATCGCGGACGGCTTCGACGAATGGAAGATCCCTGAGGACGTGACGGACGCGGAGCGCCGCGCCCTCGATCCGCTGGTCTGGCACCGTCCGAAGCTCGCCGAGACCTACCGCGCGGCGGCGGACGCCGCGGCGGCGATGGCCGAGAATCCCACCGAGGACAGCTTCTACGCCCTCATCAGCGCCGCGCTGGAGTCGGGCACCGCCTCGACCCGCGCGGTGCGGATGGTGCCGCCGCCGAACAACGCGACGGTGGAGGAGCTCGTCGCCCAGCAGGAAGGGTCGAACGGGGACCGGGCACCGGAGAACCCGGAGGCCGAGACCCCCGGGGACGCTCCCGACGGAACCCCGGAGGGCCAGGATCCGGAGATCGCGGAGGTCGCTCCCCAGATTCCGGAGCAGGCACCGGAGATCCAGGATCCCGGGTACGCCGGGCAGGAGTCCACGGAACAGTAGTCCGACCGTGACAGCCCGGAGTCGGAGGGGCACACCGGTGACGGTGTGCCCCTCCCTTCTTGGGTGGTCGGGCCGTGATGGGGCACACTGGTCTGGTCAGTTCGACGGGACACCGCCCACCCCGGGGGGTACCCCGTCGCCACCGCTACCGCACCGGCAGACAGGTTCCCATCTCGTGACCATCACTCTTCTCGCCTCCATCCCCTCACCACCCCAGGGTGTCTGGCACCTCGGATTCCTCCCGATCAGGGCCTACGCGCTGTGCATCGTCGCCGGTATCATCGCCGCCATCTTTCTCACGCGCGTCCGCTACGCGGCGCGGGGCGGCAACCCCGAGATCGTCATGGACGCCGCGGTCATCTCCGTCATCCTCGGGATCATCGGAGGCAGGCTCTACCACGTCATCACCGACTACGACTCGTACTTCTGCTCCGACTGCGACCCGCTCCAGGTGTTCATGGTGACCAACGGGGGCCTGGGCATCATGGGGGCGGTCACCCTCGGCGCGCTCGGCGTCTGGATCATGATGCGGCGCAGGGGTCTGCCCTTCGCACCGCTGGCCGACGCGGCGGCCCCGGGCATCATCCTCGCCCAGGCCATCGGCAGGCTCGGCAACTGGTTCAACCAGGAACTCTACGGTCGCCCCACCGACGTGCCGTGGGGGCTCAAGATCTACCGGAGGGTCGACGAGACCGGTGCCGCCGCGCCGCTCACCGGGCACTCCACGGGGGAGGTGCTCACGGTGGTGCACCCGACGTTCCTGTACGAGCTGCTGTGGAACCTCGGGGTGGTCGTGCTGCTGCTCTGGGCCGACCGGCGCTTCCGGATGGGACACGGCCGGGTCTTCGCCCTCTACGTCGCCGCCTACGCGGCGGGACGGTTCTGGGTCGAGCTCATGCGCTCTGACCCGGCGAACCACATCCTCGGGTTCCGGGTGAACACGGTGACGTCGACACTGCTGTTCATCGGGGGAGTCCTGTTCCTGCTCCTGATCCGGGGTAAGAGGGAGGAGCCGGAGGTCGTCGATCCGCGGGGGGACGGCTCCCGCACGGAGGGGACCGTCGACGACGTGTCCGGTACGGGCGATACGGTCGGCGACCGTCGCGGCGGCTCCCGTGTGTCGGGACCCGGGCCGGAAGCTGACGGACCAGCGACGGGACGGTGAATTCTCGGCCCCGGTGAAGCGGTGTGAGCAGTATCGCTGACATCGGTTTTCGGCCCGCCACCCCTGACTGTTTGCGCCCGAACGTGTCTGTTTGTGCCTGGTTGGGGGAGTTTCGTGAGGGTTCCGGGAGTGCTGTGTCGGGCTTCACAGACAGCCCGTGACGTGCGGCGGAGGCGGCCGACCGGCCTCGACCGGCGGCGTTTCCGGAGACGGGGGACTACAGTCGGGGACGTGGATAGACGAACCAAGATTGTATGCACCCTCGGACCTGCCGTCGCGAGCAAAGAAGGGATCGAGTCCCTGGTTGACGCGGGCATGAATGTCGCCCGCCTCAACTTCTCGCACGGCGATTACCCAGACCATGAACAGAACTACAGGTGGGTACGCGAAGCGACCGACGCCTCCGGGCGCGCCATCGGTATCCTCGCCGACCTGCAGGGGCCGAAGATCCGTCTCGGCCGCTTCGCCGACGGCCCGCAGATGTGGGCCACCGGCGAAACCGTGCGCATCACGGTCGATGACGTTGTCGGCACCCACGACCGTGTGTCCACCACCTACAAGAATCTGGCCAAGGACGCCCAGCCCGGCGACCGGCTCCTGGTGGATGACGGCAAGGTCGGACTCGTGTGTGTCGAGGTCGACGGAAACGACGTCGTCTGCGAGGTCATCGAGGGCGGTGAGGTGTCCAACAACAAGGGCGTCTCGCTGCCCGGCATGGACATCTCCGTCCCCGCACTCTCCGAGAAGGACATCGCGGACCTCAAGTTCGCGCTGAAACTCGGCGTCGACTTCATCGCGCTCTCCTTCGTGCGTTCCCCGGCCGACATCGAGCTCGTGCACGAGGTGATGGACGAGGTCGGACGCCGCGTGCCCGTCATCGCGAAGCTCGAGAAGCCGGAGGCCATCGACGCCCTCGAATCGATCATCCTCGCCTTCGACGCCATCATGGTCGCCCGCGGTGACCTCGGCGTCGAGGTGCCGCTGGAGGAGGTGCCGCTCATGCAGAAGCGCGCCATCCAGATCGCCCGCGAGAACGCCAAGCCCGTCATCGTGGCCACCCAGATGCTCGACTCCATGATCGAGAACTCCCGCCCGACCCGCGCGGAGGCCTCCGACGTCGCCAACGCCGTCCTCGACGGCGCGGACGCCGTCATGCTCTCCGGAGAGACCTCCGTCGGCCGCGACCCGCAGAACACCGTGCGCACCATGGCCCGGATCGTGCGGACCGCGGAGTCCGCGGGCAGCGTCCCGCCGCTCAGCCACATTCCGCGCACCAAGCGTGGCGTGATCAGCTACTCCGCCCGTGATATCGCCGAGCGGCTCAACGCGAAGGCCCTCGTGGCGTTCACCTCCTCCGGTGACACCGCGAAGAGGGTCGCCCGGCTCCATTCGCAGCTGCCGCTGCTGGTGTTCACCCCGGATCCGGCGGTCCGCTCGCAGCTCGCGCTGACCTGGGGTGCCGAGACCTTCCTCTGCCCGCAGGTCGAGGACACCGACGGCATGATGCGGGAGGTCGACAAGGCGCTCCTGGCGATGCCCGAGTACAAGCGCGACGACATGATGGTCGTCGTCGCGGGTACCCCGCCCGGAATCCGCGGCAACACCAACATGATCCAGGTTCACCTGCTCGGCGAGAACGCCCGCTCCGGATCCTGACGGATCGAGAGTCATCCCTGCTCAACAACGAGAACCCGGCCCGCAGACCGCGAGCCGGGTTCTCGTTGTTGAGCAGGGGGTGGAAAAGCACACCGGGTACACCCTCGCCCCCGGTCACCCATCGAAACACGAACGCTAACGTAAGGTTGAACGAGTGATTTCTTCAGGAAACGTCCATATATCCCACAACACCCCGACGGCGCTGCTGCCCCTGCGTCGTCTCGCACTGAATCTGCGCTGGTCCTGGCGGGATTCCACCCGCGAGCTCTTCGAGTCCATCGATCCTCTCCTCTGGGAGGAACTGGGGGAGAACCCCAAGATGATGCTGCACCGGGTGAGCAATTCCCGTCTGCAGGAACTCGCCGCCGACAAGGATTTTATCGACCGGATGAAGGCCGAGGTCGAGGATCTCGACGACTACCTGGAAGGAAACTTCTGGTACCAGAGGACCCACTCGGCCGATGTGGCCGCGACCTCCACGGACCCCGTGGCGGCGTACTTCTCCATGGAATTCGGCATCCATCCCTCGCTGCCCATCTACTCGGGCGGACTCGGCGTTCTCGCGGGCGACCACATGAAGTCCGCCTCCGACCTCGGAGTCCCGCTTATCGGCGTCGGTCTGCTGTACTCCTTCGGGTACTTCACCCAGTCGCTGTCCGCGGACGGCTGGCAGCAGGAACGGTACGAGTACCACAACCCCGAGGACCTGCCCATCGAGCGGGTCACTGACGCCGACGGCGAGCAGATCAAGGTGGCCGTCGCCTACCCCGACGGTCGCGACATCGTCATCGCCCTGTGGATCGCCCACGTCGGACGCATCCCGCTGCTGCTGCTGGACACGAACATCGACGACAACCCGCCCGGCATGCAGGAGGTCACCGACCGCCTCTACGGCGGCGACAGTGAGCACCGGATCAAGCAGGAGCTCGTCCTCGGTGTCGGCGGCGTGCGTGCCGTAAACGCCTTCTGCGCGGTCCGTGGACTCGCCCGCCCCCGTGTCGCGCACCTCAACGAGGGACACGCCGGTTTCCTCGGCCTCGAGCGGATCCGGGAGCGCATGGAGGAAGGCCAGTCCTTCGACGCCGCCCTCGCCCAGGTCCGTGCCGCCAACATCTTCACCACCCACACCCCCGTCCCCGCCGGAATCGACCGCTTCTCCGTCGACCTCGTGCGCCGCTACCTCGGTGACGGACAGGACCCCTCCCGCCACCTGTGCCCGGGAGTCCCGATCGGTCGCGCGCTGGAACTCGGCGCGGAAGCCACCCCGGGAATGTTCAACATGGCGCACCTCGGTCTGCGGCTGTCGCAGCACGCGAACGGCGTGGCGAAGTTGCACGGTGAGGTCTCCCGAGGCATGTTCGCCTCCCTCTACCCGGGCTGGCACGGTGACGAGGTCCCGATCGGCTCCGTGACCAACGGCGTCCACCTCCCGACCTGGGTCAAGCCTGAGATGGCGGAGATCATCGCTAAGATCTCCGGGGACGCCGACCTCACCTCCACCGACGTCTGGGAGCACCCGGACGCCGTGAGCGACGATGAGCTGTGGGCGGCGCGCAACGGTCTGCGCCACGATCTCGTCGCCGTCGCGAGGGAAGCCGTCCACTCCTCGTGCCTGATCCGCGGGCAGCAGGAGGCCCAGCTGTACTGGACCCGAAACGTCCTCGACCCCGAGGTGCTCACCGTCGGTTTCGCCCGTCGTGTGTCCACCTACAAGCGGCTCACCCTGATGCTCCGCAACCCGGAGCGGCTGCGCCGGATCCTCACGAACCCGGAGCGGCCCGTCCAGTTCGTCATCGCCGGCAAGGCACACCCGCACGACGAGGGTGGCAAGCAGCTCATGCAGCAGGTCATCCAGTTCGCCGATGACGCCGGTCTGCGGGACAAGTTCATCTTCCTGCCCGACTACGACATCGGACTCGCCGGTTACCTGATCTCCGGCGCGGACATCTGGCTGAACAACCCGGTCCGCCCGCAGGAGGCCTCCGGGACCTCGGGCATGAAGGCCGTCATGAACGGCTGCCTCACGCTGTCGGTCTCCGACGGTTGGTGGGACGAGATGCCGCAGGAGGGCTACGGCTGGACGATCCCGACGGTGCACACCCAGGACTTCGACCACCGGGACAACCTCGAGGCCCAGGCTCTCTACGATCTGCTCGAATACGAGATCGCCCCGCTGTTCTACGACCGCGACGACGAGGGTATCCCGCGCCGCTGGCTCGAGATGGTCCGCCGCTCGCTGACCACCCTGTCCCCGATGGTCACCTCCTTCCGCATGGTCCGTGACTACACGGAGGGGTACTACCGTCCGGCCGACACCTCCGCGCGCCTCATCATGGAGAACGACGGCGACGCCTCGGCGTTCGTCGACTGGATGGAGCGTGTCCGCGGGAACTGGAACGCCGTCCATCTGCACGATCTCAGCGTCAACGGCGTTTCCGCGCAGTCGGAATGCCGGCTCCTCGCCGGTGAACCGATGACGTTCACCGTCTCCGCCGATCTGGGTGGACTGACTCCGGATGACGTGACCGTGCAGCTGGTCAAGGGCCTCCACACTCCGGTCGGCACCCTCGAGACCCCTGAGGTGTTCGACATGGCGCGCACGGATGACGGCTACACCGTCACCCTGCCCAGCGACCGCCCCGGGGACATCGGCTTCACCGCCCGTGTGATCCCCTCGCACCCGCTGCTCGTCAGTCCCGCGGAACTCGGCCTGATCACGTACCACTCCTGATCGGCCCCGGTGTGCGGTGGGTGTGACCCGCCGCACACGGACGGCGCCCCACGACCTTTCGTCCCGTGAATCCGGAACAGGTCGTGGGGCGCCGTCGTCGTTCCACGGATCGGCCCGAGGTACGGGTCAGCGGCCCAGGTAACTCAGCACCGCCGCAGCTGCCGCCCGGGTCGAGGCGTCCACCGAGGGAGCGTAGTCGGGCAGGAACGTGCCGGAGTGGTTCGTCGGGATGTCCCGGCTGATCCGGCCCGCCGCCTCCGCCGCGGACCACTGCTCGCGGGGGGTGACCCCCACCGTCCAGAACAGGTAGGGGACCCCGAACGCGTTCGGGATGTCGCAGAAGTCCTCGGAGGCCGTCCACCGCCGGGCGTCGACGGAATCCTCACCGAACACCGCATCGAAGGTCGCCCGGACCCGCCGGAACACGGCCGGATCGTTGTCGGTGAGGTCCCCGTGCGCCGAGTAGGCGAACTCTGGCTCCCGCTCGCAGCCACTCGCCGTGCACTCCGCGCGCACCACCCGCTCGATTGCCCGGTACACCCGGTGCTTGACGTCGTTGTCGTAGAACCTGCAGTTGAGCACCAGGGTCGCGGTGTCCGGAATCGTGTTGTTCGAGTGCCCGGAACTCAGCGTGCCCACGGTGATCACGGCGAAATCCTCCGGGGAGACCTCCCTGCCGACGATGCCCTGGAGCCGCACCACGACCATCGCCGCGATGAAGGTCGGGTCGATCGAGTTGTGGGGCATGGAACCGTGGGCACTGCGCCCGTGGATCGTCACCGTGATGGTGTCGCAGGCGGCCAGGGCCGCACCGGGCATCGACATCACGGTTCCGGCCGGACCGGGGACTATGTGCTGTCCCAGGCACACCTGGGGACGGGGGATGATGTCCATGAGCCCGTCGTTGACCATGGCGATCGCACCGTCGGAGTTCTCCTCCGCGGGCTGGAACAGGGCGATGAAGGTACCGCGCCACGCGTCACGGTGCTCGTCGAGGATCTGGCAGGCACCCAGCAGAGCCGTGGTGTGCATGTCGTGTCCGCACGCGTGCATCACCGGGCTGACGTAGCCGTTGTCCTGAGTGTGGATGTCCGTCGAGGCGAACTCGACACCGGTCTCCTCCTTGACGGGGAGCCCGTCGAAATCCGCGCGCATGAGAACGCAGGGCCCCTCGCCGTTCGTGAAGACGGCGACGATGCCGTAACCGCCGATGTGGGTGGTCACCTCCGCGTCGAAGCGGGTCAGCTGGGCCGCGATGCGTTCGGCGGTCTCCTTCTCGTGCCCGGAGAGCTCGGGGTGGGCGTGCATCTCGCGGTAGAAGTCGCGCTGCCAGGACAGGTCACTGCCGTGGGCCTCGAGGAGCGCCGCCACCGAGACCGGTGCCGCGGTGGTGGTGGGGAAATCTGTCTCCGTGTTCTCCGCCATGTGTGGAGTGCTCCTATCGAAATCTCGAGATCTTCGTCGGTTCCGGGCCGTGGGGGGGGGGGGCCCCGCCCCGCCCCCCCCCCCGGGGGGGGGGGGGGCGCCGCGGGGGGGGGCGGGGGGAGGGGGGGGGGGGGGGGGGGGGGGCGGGGGGGGGGGGGTGAAGCCGGGGAAAGGGGGGAGGGGGGGGGGGGGTTATGGTGTGGGCCCGGGCACCCGCGGCCCCCGCGCGGGGGGGGGGGGGGGTAGACGACGCCGCCCCGGGCGGGG